>DBYZ01000006.1:51759-65909 GCA_002311655.1 Bacteroidales bacterium UBA1173 | reverse complement strand
CAAACCCATAGGGAGCCGTTATGACAACGGCTCCTTTTTTTGTTTTTAGCCATTTTTTCGACCTTTAGATACTTTTTAGTACCATTTAGATACTAAAAAAGTACCCCCCCCCTATGCGTTTTATATTGATTTTATTGGTATTTTTGCAGTGTGAAACTTAACATATTTTTTTTTATGAAAGATTTTTTTATGCTGATTAATCGAAACCTTTTCAAAAAATTAAAAAGAAGTATTTTATTAACAGCTCTTGTTGTGCTCGGTGTAAACATGGCACAGGCGCAAGCGTTAGAAGGCTTATCAGGAACTGGTACTGAAAATGATCCGTATATCATTGCAAGTACAACCAACTGGAACAAATTTGCAGGTTATGTGAATGGCGGAAATACTTTTAATGGAAAGTTTGTGAAGCTGACAGCCAATATTGAATTAACTATAAATAATAATAAAACTGAACCTAATAAATCTGACGAAATGGTTGGTTGGGGATATGAAAACACAGAATATAAATGGTTCAGCGGAACATTCGACGGCGATTGGAATACTTTGACATTTAACGCTGGAGAGGTGGGAAACCCAATCAGCCGTACAGATGGCAAGTATCCTCCGACAGCACCATTCCGTATTATTGATGGAGCTACAATTAAAAACTTGACAGTAGATGGAACAATAGTATCTTCTCTTAAATACAATGCTGGTTTTGTGGGATTCGCATTTAGTAATAAAACAGGTAATGCCAACAATATTAAAAATTGCACAAGCAATATTGTTATCAATTGCAGGTATATCACAAATAGTCCTGGCGACGATGGAGCTAATTATAAACAATGGGACTGCTCTTCAGCAGGTTTTGTCGCAGAAAACAAAAGGGTTAATGGTGTTGAAAGTATATTGCATTTTGAAAACTGTATCTTTTATGGTTCTATTATTCAGGGACGTGACGAATATCAGCTTGGCAACGAAAATGCTAACAGAGGTGCGGGATTTGTGAGCTATTCTGGACCTACTACTAATAAAGTTTTGTTCAATAATTGTTTGATGATGGGACATATTGAGCTTCAGCCGTTGCCAAATTCGTCGTCATTATCCACATTTTCAAGACCCAAAGATTATATAACATACGAAGGTACATGTTATTACGCAAATAATTATGGTAATGTTCCTCAAACCAATTGCCGTCTTGCATCAGATATACTGGAGGAAGAAGTCTCTAAGAAATTTACTGTTGATGGTGAAGATTATTATGTTCCAGTTCAAATCACAGAGTTACATAGTATGGAATATACATCGCCAGAACCTCTTAATGTTGAGGTCTCGTTTTATGGCAAATCACTTATAAAAGATACAGATTACACTATCGTTATTCTAAAGAAAGACAACGATGGTGTATATCAACCTACTACTGAGATAGTTGGACCGAGAGGTGCTTATAAGGTTACTGTTACAGGTAAAAACGATCGCGGTTATTATGGCGAAAGTGTATATGAATTCGAGTTCATAAATGAGGATGAGAAATGGGAAAAGTTGGTAAAGTTTATTGACGATGCCGATGACGGTGGTACAATCACTTTGCCAAACGACTTTTACGCCATGGATGGTAACAATGCTTTGGAAATAAACAAAAATCTTACTATAAATTTGAGTGGTCATCAGATACACCGTAATTTGACCGAGCCTGTAGTTAAAGGTCAAGTTTTAAGAATTGCAAGTGGCAAAACAGTGACTATTAATGGTCCTGGTACAATAACTGGCGGCTACAATATTGCTGAAAGCGATACTGAGAATGGTGCTAATAATGATGGTGGAGGTATTTATAATAAAGGTATTTTGATTTTAAACAATGTTACTGTTACGCATAACAAGTGTATAAAGTTACACGAAGGTACGAATGCTTATACTGCAAGAGGCGGCGGTATTTTTAATGGTACAGGTAGCTCGTTTTCCATGACTAATGGTGTGGTATCTCACAACATAGCAAGAGGTGGTGGAGGTGGTGTTTATTGTGAAGCACCGACATCATTCAGCATGACAAATGTTTCTATAAGTTCTAATGAAAGTGAAAGTAAAGGTGGCGGTTTGCGTATAAGGACATCAGGAAATGTTGAAGCAGCTTTGACAGGTTGTACTATTGATCACAATCATTCTACTGCGACTGGATCTAATAGAGCATCAGAAGGCGGCGGTATTTATATGCAGGAAGGCCATCTGAGAATGGAAAATTGTATAATTACATATAACCAATCTGCATTCGCTGGAGCTGGTTTCTATGCGCATGACGGTGTGACATGTGCCAAGAATTGCACAATTACACATAATTCCGCTTTTACTGAACATGAAAGAATGTATGGTGGTGGCATTTGTTTGCATAATCCAAGTGTTTACACAATGGAAGATGGAACAATAACTAACAATCACAGCTATCAGGATGGCGGCGGTATTTATGTGTTCCAAGGAGCTACGTTTAATGTGAAGGGAAATGTTACAATTAATGAAAATTTCAGAACAAGAAAGAGTGCAGAACCAACAGATACCCCGAACAATGCTTACACAGCAGGTACAGCAGTGATAAATATTGTTGGTGATCTTGATCCAGAGGCGAGAATTCATATTACTGGACATGGCTTTGGTGGTGATTATACCAGAGGAATGGAGACATATAAGACAATTCCTGCAAATTTTGTAACAGACGGAAAATATCAAAAATTGAACGACTATGACCTTCAGCATGAACTTCACGAGATCAGACTGGCTCCATACGATTGGTTCAATACAGGAACTTGGGAGAATCAACCAAATCATGATGATCATATAGTACCGACTTCTAGTAGAGATATTATAGTCAATAGGGCAATCGTATTGGAAAAAAATCAAATCGGTTATGCACATGGTATCGAGTTCTCAAATGGAAAATTGGTTCTCGAAGATGGTGCTCAGCTGGTTTGTAGTATCAATAACAAGCCTGAAGTTCCTATTGAAATTCATGTGCAAAAAACAATAGAAAAGGCTCCTGATTTAGGAGACGACACATACGGTTGGTACACAATATCTTTGCCAATTGATAATGCCAAAATTAAAGACGATTATGAGAATGCAACAAATCTCGTGACTAAGACAACCAATCCAATTGATTACGATTTATTGCGATATGACGAGCCAACCCATTATTGGGACAGTTATAAATATGAAAACTATCAAAGTCATTTTACGGACAAATTTGAGCTATCAGAAAAGGGTCGTGGCTATCTGTATCGTAATAAAAATGATGTGAATCTCGAGTTTGCTGGAATAATGAATATTGGAGATGTTGAATATAGAGTTACAAAAAGCAGTGATAAACTCGCAGGCTTTAATCTTATCGGCAACCCATATACTCACAATATATATAAAGGTGATGGTGCCGCCATCCCGAATGGCGACTTGCTTAGTGCTGGATTCTATACGATGACAAAAGAGGGTGTATGGCAGTCAAAAACTGATGCAGATGAAATTAAAGTGTGCCAGGGTATTCTGGTCAAAGCATTAAAATCCGGTACTATAACGATGGAAAATAAAGAAGGGAAGGCTTCAAAGGCGAGTAACGACCAAATAATGTTCTCAGTTTTCAACAGCAAATTTGAGGATCATGCATACGCTGTATTCGACAAAGGACACGGATTGGACAAGATTAGCCACTTTAACGATAAAGCCCCGATGGTTTATATCCGTCAAAATAATGATGACTATGCTATAGCGATGTTTGAGAAAAGAAAAACCTTCAACCTCTGCTTCAAGGCAATGACAACAGGAAGGTATACATTGAGCGTGAAGCCTGAGGGAAACATCAGCTATCTGCATATCATAGACCGACTGACGGGTGAAGACATAGATATGCTTAAAGAACACGAATATTCGTTTGTGGCTTCAATTACAGACAATGACAGTCGTTTCATAGTACGTATGAGTGAGATTGACGATGCAGAAGAGAGCTTCGTCTATCAGAATGGAAACGACATCATTGTGACAGGCAATGGTGAGCTTCAGATTTTTGATATGGTCGGCCGTCTGGTTAACACACAATACGTTAACGGTATTGGCATTGTTCGCAAACCATCTCATAGCGGAGTGTATATCTTCAGATTAGTTGGAGAAACCACAAGAGCTCAAAAGATTTTTGTTGAATAATTAAATATTAAGAGACATGAAGAAGATAATATTTACCCTTGCGATTATTTTTACATTGGCATTATGCGCAAATGCCCAACGTGATGGTTTCTTTGGTACTGACAGTAATTCAGGCAACTACCGAGGCACACCGGGTGTTGATGAACCAATAGTTCCACATGGGACAGTTGGCACTATTAACGATCAAAGCGCAGCACCTCTTGGTTCAGGCTTGTTGATAATGACAGTGCTCGGCTGCTCTATGGTGATCAGAAAAAAGCTGAAAGATTAAGTTGATCTTTTAAATTTTAGTTTTTGTTTTTTTAACTAAAAATCTTATCTTTGCCAAAAATTTCCATCATGGAAGAGAAGGTTTTAGCAGAAGAAGATAATAAAGTTGAAAAAACAATAAAATGCCTCAACTGCGGCACTGAATTTCAAGGAAAATTTTGTCCTGAATGCGGTCAGCGTGCCGATACTGGCAGATTTACGATAAAGTTTATTTTTACCAATTTCCTCCAGGCTATCCTTAGCAACGACGGAGGCATTTGGATTACTCTGAAATCATTGTTTACCCGTCCAGGGCAGATGATGGTTGATATAATAAACGGTAAATTCAGAAGCTATTTCTCACCATTCCCAATGCTTTTTCTTACATTGAGTTTATACGTAGTTATTTTCACATTTACTGGGAGTAAAAAAGATGATTTTGACTGGTTTGATGAAGAGGCAATGGAAGTGGCATTAAAAGATGATACTGTTACAACTGAACAAAATGAAGCACAAATTGTAATAAATAAAGTCAAACCCTACGTTATTTATTCTTTGAAATTTTATCAAAATAACTATGCATTCTGTTATCTTTTTACAATTCCCGTGTATATACTGGCTGCGAGAATGAGTTTTGGCAGGCAAAACCGCAGGAGATACAACTGGGGAGAGTACTGTATACCGATAGTTTACTCGTTGATTTTGATAATTTTATACCGATGTCTCATGAGTATCGCCTTTTATATGTCCAAACCACTGTTTGATAAAATGAGCGATTTGATGATTATAGTAAGCATTGTGGTTTTTACCGCCTGCTTTAAAAAAATGATGGACTTCAATATACTGAAAACAGTTTGGCGTAGTTTATTGACAAAAGTTTTTTATGTGATATTGATGGTTTCACTTATAGGAATCATATGTGTAATAGGGTTCGCTATTGCTTACAGCTCTGTTTCCTGAAAACCTCTGATATTATGATTCCGGCTGCCACCGATGCGTTCAGCGACTCGGTATGGCTGCCTTCTGCTCTCGGAATGTTTATCGGACAGCTTACAAACGGCATGACGTTTTCACGGATGCCGTGCGATTCGCTTCCGATGATGATAACTCCTTGATTATTATTGATATTCGTGTGGTAAATGTTCTTTCCCTGCATTAACGCACCAAAAACAGGTGTTTTTACCTCTTTTAAGAATTTAACCACATCGGTCTCGACGATTTGTGTTCTGAAAATAGAACCCATTGTAGATTGTATGGCTTTCGGCTGCCATGGGTCGCAGGTGTCTTCCGATATGACTATTCTCTTGATTCCGAACCAATCGGCGGTGCGAATGATGGTGCCGAGGTTTCCCGGGTCGTTGATGCCGTCGAGAAGCAGAATCAATTGATTTTCAGCGTCTTTTGGCTCGATTTTGTATTTCGGCATCATGGCGGTGGCAAAAACTCCAGGAGGTGTCACGAAATTGCTGATTTGCTCCATTTGTTTTGGCGCAATGATTTCATAATCAGCGATTTTCTTAGCCAAGACAGGATTTTTCTCCACCCAAGCTTCTGTTGCAAAGATATTGTTGACTCTGAATTTTGAATCAATCAGTTCTTCTACGAGTTTGTTGCCTTCGACGGCGAAGATCCCACGTTCTTTGCGGCCTTTCGCTTGCTTCAATGACAGGATTTCTTTGACATCATTTTTAGTCATACGACATGAATTTAAAAAAAGCCGAAGAAATCAAAGTTCCTCCGGCTTTATATTCAATTTGAGTTATATTTCAAATTATTCAGCGAAAACTTCAAAGCTGATTTCAACTGTAACGTCTTTGTGGAGGCGTACTTTTGCTTTGTAGTTACCGACTTCCTTAATTGTGTCGTCATCAACGAGGATGTGCTTACGGTCGATCTCGATGCCTTTAGCTTCTTTGATAGCGTTAGCAATCTGAACGTTGTTAACTGAACCGTAGATTTTGCCTGTCTGAGCTGCTTTTGCAGGGATGCGGAGTGAAAGGCCTTCGAGAACTGTTGCGAGTTCCTGAGCTTCTTTCTTAATCTTCTCCTGTTTGTAAGCCTGCTGGCGCATGTTCTCGGCCAAGACTTTGCGTGCTGATTCTGTTGCGAGGATAGCCATGCCCTGTGGGATCAGATAGTTACGTGCGTAACCTGGTTTAACGTTGACGATGTCGTTTTTGTATCCCAAATTTTTAACGTCCTGTGTAAGAATGATTTCCATGTGTCTTTCCTCCTCTTATTATTTCAAACAATCAGCTAAGTACGGCATCAAAGCAAGGTGGCGTGCTCTCTTGACAGCCTGAGCGACCTTTCTCTGGTATTTTGTTGATGTACCGGTGATGCGGCGTGGTAAAATCTTACCCTGCTCGTTCACGAATCTCAACAAGAAATCTGCATCTTTATAATCGATGTATTTGATGCGGTTCTTCTTGAAACGGCAATATTTCTTCTTTTTTGTATCGACTGCTATAGGAGTCAAATATTTGATATCTGTGTTAGGTTGTGCCATATCATTCAAAATTTAAATGTTAAACAATTAGTTGGCTTGTTCTGCTGCTTCAGCTGCTTTACGACGTTTCTTTTCGTTGTAAGCAACAGCGTGTTTGTCAAGTTTCACTGTCAAGAAACGGATGACTCGCTCGTCACGCTTCAACTCTGTTTCCAATGTCTCGATAACATTGCCTTCAGCTTTGTATTCTATCAACTGATAGAAACCTGAAGATTTCTTTTGAATAGGATAGGCGAGCTTACGCATGCCCCAGAAATCCTTGAAAACGATCTCTGCTCCGTTCTTTGTGAGCAGGTTCTCGAATTTTGCTACCGCTTCCTTCATCTGTTCTTCAGACAAAACGGGAGTTAAAATGAAAACGGTTTCGTACTGATTCATAATTTAATTTGTTGATTATTAAATAATTACGTTTAACTTAATGTTGTTTATTTTTAAGTCTGCAAAAATACAAAAATTTTCAATACACCCGACACTTTTTTAAAAATTTTCCAACATTTCTTTGCAGATAAACTCAGATGCCTTGCCGTCACCGAAGATTTCCGGGTAGTTGTGAGGCGGATTTTCTGAGAAATTGTTGAAAGATTCGACGATTTTTGCTTCGTTCGCATCGGTGATAATGGCCGCTCCACATTCCACGATTTCTTTCCATTCGGTCTCGCTTCTTAAAATAAGACAAGGCTTCTGGAAGAAAAACGCCTCTTTCTGAACGCCACCTGAGTCGGTGACTACCATCTGTGCGTGACGCTCCAACACTATCATGTCCAAAAACGATGCCGGAGGCAGGATCTTTATGTTCGGGTTATTTGTTATCTGGTCGAATAATGCTTTTTCGAGATTGGTGTTCAATAACTTAGATGTTCTCGGATGCAATGGCAATACCACCTTTTTGTTTGCTGAAATCTTCAGTAATGCCTTGAAAATAGCGTTCAGTCTCTCCGGCTGGTCGGTGTTGTTGTCACGATGAATGGTGCAAAGAACATAATCTTCGCCTCTAAGATCTTCTTTATCAAGAATTTGTGATTTTTTGTCGGCAATGTCGGCAAAATACCTGCTGTTGTCGTACATTACGTCGCCGCAATGATATATTCCCGGATTATCTATGGTATATTTTTTCTTGTTATCGGGATTAAAACCTTCGTTTATCAGGTTTTTGAATCCGGTGGCGGTAGGTGAGAAGAGCAGGGTTGAGCAGTGGTCGCAGCAGATTCGGTTGATTTCCTCAGGCATGGATTTGTTGAACGAACGCAGTCCGGCCTCTATGTGGACTATCGGCACATGGATTTTTGAAGCTGCTATCGCTCCTGCGAGGGTGGAGTTGGTGTCGCCGTAAAGCACAAGATAATCTGGTTTTTCCTTCAACAGAATCTCTTCAATGCCTTCGATCATCTTTGCTGTCTGCACGCCATGCGATGCGGAACCCACGCCCAGATTGTAGTCTGGTTGCGGAATGCCCAACTCATCGAAAAACACCTGCGACATGTTGTTGTCGTAGTGCTGGCCGGTGTGCACAATCACTTCCTGCACCTCCTTGCTGAAGTGCTGTCTGATGGCGCGACTCAGTGCCGCCGCCTTAATTATCTGGGGTCTTGCCCCGATTACCGTTACTATTTTCATATCAATCCTGAATCTGCAAAACTAAAATAATTATTGATACCAATGACAAGATGGTCCAAGATTTTTATTTCGAGAATCTTTCCGCCGTTTACAATGTTTTTGGTGAGGGCTATGTCGGAGTTGCTTGGTGTTACGCTTCCTGACGGGTGGTTATGGCACAGCATCATGGCGGTGGCGTTGTTTTCCAGGGCTAATTTGAAGATGCGTTTCGGGTCGGCGGAGGTGCCGTTGATGCCGCCGTCGCTGACTTTTACCAGTTTTATCACTCTGTTGGCGGGATTGAGGAGCATTACCCAAAACTGTTCGTGCGAAATGTCTGACATCCGCATGTAAAAATACTCGAAAGCGTCTTTGCTGTTTTGGATATGCTGCTGTTGTGCCGTTTCCGCGAAACGTCTGCGTCGTCCGAGTTCCAGTGCGGCGACTATGCTTACTGCTTTAGCCTCGCCAATGCCGTTGTAATTAGTCAAATCGTTGATACTCAACTGTGATAGCTGGATCAGGTTGTCGTTGACATCTTTTAAAATGCGTCTCGACAAGCCCACTGCCGACTCGTTGCTGTTGCCGGAGCCTATCAGTATGGCTATTAGTTCTGCGTCGGAAAGTGCCTCGCGTCCTTTGGCGAGCATTTTCTCACGCGGGCGGTCTTCTGTCGCCCAGTTTTTTATCGACTGGTTAGTGCTTGGTCTCATGTCTTTTGGTTTATACGACAAAAGTTCTCCCTGCGTACAGGAAGAACTTCGTCGATATTGTCTAATAAAATTATGCTAATTTAGCTGTGAAGTGTGCAAGTTTTGACTTCAAGTTAGCGGCTTTGTTGCGGTGGATGATACCACGTTTTGCCACACGGTCAATAGTTTTGTACATTTCTGAAAGCTTTGATTCAGCTTCGCTCTTGTCTGTTAAAGCTCTGAAGCTTCTAACGGCTGAACGCATCGCTCTAGCATAGAAGCGGTTGTGTAAACGTCTGTTTTCTGTCTGACGGATTCTCTTTAATGATGACTTGTGATTTGCCATTTTATTATTATAATTTTATTTCTTTTTTCTTTGTCGATTTTTCGGACTGCAAAATTACAACAAAAATTAATACAATTAACAAAAATTTTAAAATATTTTTTGATTGTCATTAACAATAGATTCGGAGCATTCAATGTTTGAGATTTCTCGACTCCACTACGTTGCGCTCGAAATGACAGAGGGCCGCAACCATCTCAGAGTTATCACCTTTATTAATAATGTCGCTCAGAACCACATTGACGAAGGTGTTTTTTTCTAAGTTATTGGCTTTCAGGCGAAGTGGAATGTAGTTCTCGCCATAGCCTCTTGCCGTTCCGTCAGCCATCACACGCTCGATGAGCATTTTTTGCGGCTTTCCGAGCATTTGGTTAAAATATTTTAGCTTGTTTTCAGCCGAAATCTGTCGGATGACGGCGCTGCGCTCGGTCTTCACCGATTCTGGAACTTGATTAGGCATCGTTGCCGCCTTCGTGCCAGTCCTGACAGAGTATTTGAAAGTGTGGATGTGGCTGAAACCGATGGATTTGCAGAGTTCTGCGCTCTCAGCGAAATCGGATTCTGATTCTCCTGGGAAACCGACGATAACATCAGTCGTAATGTTGAAATCAGGAATTGCCGATTTGATTCTGTCGCACATCTCTTTGAATTGTGCCGCTGTGTAATGCCGATGCATCTCTTTGAGCGTGTTTTCGGCACCGCTCTGAAGGCAGATGTGCATGTGCGGAGCGAGCTTCGGGTTTTCGAACAAACTCAAAAACCTGTCGCTGAAATTATCTGGCTCAATCGACGAGATGCGGACTCTATAATCGCCTTCGATTTTTAAAATATTTTCTATAAGATGCTCGAAATCAACGTCTTGATACTTGTATCGTCCCATGTTGACACCTGTCAGGACGACTTCCTTGAAGCCGTGAGCCACCACGTTGCGGATGTTTTCGTAGATCTCATCTGCTGGACGGCTTGTGGCTCTGCCTCGCACGTTTGGAATTATGCAGTACGAGCAGAAATTGTTGCATCCGTCGTGAATCTTTATCAGACTTCTGGTGTGGAAGGTGCTGTATGCTGGCCGGTAGCTGAACAAATCTTTGTCGAAGCCTTCAGGATCAACGGTTTCGCCTTTCATGCGGCTGTCGATGATGCTGAAAAGAGCGTATTTACGCTCGTTGTCGATGGCGTAGTCGATGACGCCGCTGTCGAGCATTTCTTGCTTTCTGTGGTTTACCATGCATCCCATCGCGGCGATGATGGCGGTAGGGTGGGATCGTCTGATCTGGTTGATTGCCTGTCGACATTTCTGGTCGCTCTGGTTGGTCACAGTGCAGGTGTTGACGACGTAGATGTCAGCGTTTTCGTCGCTTTCCACCACGTCGTAACCCGCCTCTTTGAACTGCGACGCCAAAGCGTCAGTCTCGTAGAGGTTTACGCGACAACCTAATGTTTTAAAAGCAATCCTCATTATTTTTAGTTTGAAATTTGAAGTTTGAAGTGTGAAGTTAACTTCAAACTCCACACTTTAAACTTCAAACTTTAGATTAGTTCTCCTTCTATTGAAAGTGCTGTTGCGCTTGTAACTTTCACTGTCACGATTTGACCAATCAGGCTCTTTTCTCTTGATTGGAATCTTATGACGATTTTTCCTTCGGTATGACCGGTGAGATAACCGTTTTTGCGGTCGTAGCCAGTCACCAGGACCTTCTGTGTCTTACCTATAAGTCCTTGATTATAAACGAGTGAGTGTTTCATCAGCTCGTCGGTGAGGATGTGATAACGTTCGCGTTTCTTGGCTTTCGGCACGTCGTCGGCCCATGATGACGCGACTGCGCCGGGGCGCACGCTGTATTGTGCGATGTAAGCCATGTTGTATTTGAATTCTTCCATCGCCTTGCGCGAATTCTCGAATTCTTCCTCTGTCTCACCAGTGAACCCCACGATGATATCCGTAAAAATCGTGGCTTCAGGAAGCAAACGTCTGATTGTGTGGATGATATGACGATAATCGTCCAAAGTGTGCTTGCGGTTCATGCGCTGGAGCATGTTGTCGTCGCCAGACTGTATTGGTAGGTGAATCTGCTTGCCGAGGCATTTATATTGTGAGATGACTTCAATCACTTCGTCGCTCATGTCGCGCGGATGCGGTGAGGTGAAGTAAACCCAGAACTCCTTGCCGCTGTTATCGCCGTAAGCGCCAATTCTTCTTAACAATTCGGCGAAATTGATTTCTTCGCCTTTCTTGTCCAAGCCGTATGAATTGACGTTTTGTCCAAGCAGCGTGATAGATTTGTATCCTTTATCAACGAGTTCTTTCAGCTCATTGATGATGTCTTCAGATTTTCTTGACACTTCGCGTCCGCGGGTGTAAGGTACGGCGCAGTAGGTACAGAATTTGTTGCAGCCGTTCTGAATCGGGATAAACGCCTCAAAATCAGAGAGATGGTCGGGGTCGATGACCCAGAAGCGGTCCATGTTTGCCGACGGATTCACATTTCTATTAATAGGTGTATGGAAAGCGCCGTATTGCTGAATCATGTCAGGCAGATCTGGCAGTTCGTTCATTGTGAAGACCAGGTCGAACAGCTTCACGAAACGCTCACGGTCGGCAGGGAGGATGCAGCCCGAAACGAAGGTGATGCAGTTGTGATTTTGCTTCATCTCGTTCCATTTCAGGATACGTGAATAAACCTTGTCGATGCCTTTTTGGCGCACAGAGCATGCTATCACGCCCAAGATTGAGGCTTCTTCTTCCTTGTCAGTCTCCGTAAAACCCATGCCGTGCAGCACAGTGCGCACGCGCTCAGTGTCGCTTCGGTTCATCTGACAGCCTAATGGCAATAAAAAATACTTCATCTCTCAAATTTTAGGCTGCAAAATTACAAAAATTTTTAATAAATGAGGCTGATAATGTCTTTTGCCACCTCGTTTTGACCGCAGTCGGGGGCGTTTTTGATGCTTGCGCTGGTTAAAATGCGCTCGGTTTCGTCAATAAGCTCTGGCTCCAGTCCGTCGGATGCTATCGAAACTTTCTCGATGATACCTTTCGCCTCGTTGACCTGAATGTCGAGTTCGACCAAACCCCATGAAAACTGTGCGCTTTTCTTCGCCTGGAAGTTGCGCCATTTGCCGAAGAGATAATCGTCGGAAGCGAACAAGTCTTTGGTTTTCAACACTTTATCTGTAAGTAGGTCGTTGAAGTCGATAACATTTGCTTTTACTTCGTACACTTCTTCGAAAGCCTTTGAAAGATAAGGTATAATTGAATCTGAAGTGATGTCGGCCACTTCCGAGAGGTTGATGATTCGGCTTGCAACAGATTTCACACCGTGTTTCTGCAGCTTCGCAGGGTTGACCTTCAGGTATTTTGCCAGTTTCTCACCGTCAGTCTTGATTAGGATAGTGCCGTGGTGCAGTCTTCTCTCTTTATAGAATCCAAAAGCATTTCCGGAGAATTTGCGTCCGTCGAAAAGTATGTCATTTCGACCCGAGACAACGGCTTCCAGACCGAAATATCTCAAGGCAGTCTTGATGACGTTCATTTGTTTGGCGACGTCGTAATGTTTTTTGTCTGCCACGAATGAGAAGTTGAGGTTTCCCAAGTCATGGTAGACTGCGCCTCCTCCTGTTCTCCTACGTGCCGCAAAGCCTCCTTCAGATAAAAGAAGCTCCACGTTGCATTCCGTGAACGGATTTTGGTTGTAGCCGTAAACCACGGTCTGTTGGTTTTTCCATAAAAACATGGTGACAATGTCTGGGTCGCCTTCGTCTAAAAGTGAGCTTTCCACCGCAAGGTTCAGATGCGGATTGTATTGATTACCAATAATTAACTGAATATGTGGTTCCATTTTATTTTATGGTGTAGCCTACACTGATTTGCACGCTTATGTTTTTGTTGTTGCCGACTTCCTTCACGACGTCGAGGAATCCGAAATAAGCTCTCAAGCTGACAAAAAAGTTATCGTCAGGGATGAGGTTGTCGGTATAAACGCCCAAGATAAAGCCTAAATCGAAAGTGTTATATTTTAATGTCTGTTTGTTCCATTGTTCGTTGCCGATTTTGGTCTTGAGGTTCGCGTTTGCGCAAAATCTGAAATCCGCACCAGCTTCAAGTCCTAGAATGTCGGTGAAATAGTATTGATAGAGAATCGGGATATTCAGGTAATGCAGGCTGTATTTGCTGTACACCTTGAGATGTTCGCCGCGTTGTTCGGTTACCCATTTCTCCGACTGCTGGCCGCCCATGGAGTAGTTGAAGTCGGCAATGATGCTGGTGTGGTCGTTTATGAAGTATTTGCCGAAAACTCCGGCAACGCCACCTATTCTAAGTCCGTTATTTTGGAATCCGCTGAGTGTCGCCATGCCCAATCCGCCGCGCACACCGAATTGATAATCATTATGTTGGGCTTTGAGAGTACTCCCGTTTGAGAATAAAAAAAAGATAACAGCCAACAAAGCTATGATGCTTTTGGATGTTAACCTTTGATTTTTATTGGAGAGAGTTCTCTTCATATCGTTATGTTAAAACTGAAAAAGCCAGATTACAGAATGCTTTTGCGCATTGTTCCTGTTTTCTGACTTCGTTTTCAATTTGTAGTCTCTCCGGGATTTGAAC
>DBYZ01000006.1:0-51746 GCA_002311655.1 Bacteroidales bacterium UBA1173 | reverse complement strand
CCTAACCAGACTAGACGAAGAGACCCTTTTTTTAGTTTGAAGTTTGGAATTTGAAGTGTGAAGTTTTAGTTTTTAACTTCAAACTTGTAACTTCAAACTTTAAACTGATTTGTAGTCTCTCCGGGATTTGAACCCGAGTTACCAGGATGAAAACCTGACGTCCTAACCAGACTAGACGAAGAGACCGATTTTTGCGCTGCAAAGATACAACATTTTTCCTTATGAGGAAGAAAAAAAGCAAAAAAAATAAAAATATTGATAAATTGCTGAGTATCAATAATTTAAATGTATGTATAATTATTATTCAAAGGTGAATGACACTTGGAATGTCCTGTTTTTCAAGGTTTGGATGCTCGAATCGTAGATTAAATTCTGTTTATCCAAGACGTTTAAGAGGCCGAAACTAAGTTTTAATTCGATGCCGAATTTGAAATAACTGTTGTAAAAATCGAAACCGGCGCCAATTTCTGCGGCGACATCAAATTTTTTCACTCTGATGTTGTCGATGACGGTGATTTGTTCGCCAGCTGCATTTGTCACATCGATTTGTGATTTTTTCTGTGATGCGAGGTCGAATTTGAAATTTGTGCCACAAATCACGTAAGCGGCAACGTTATTGAGTCGTTTTGACCTGTATTTGATTTGTAGAGGGAATTCGATGAATGTTGACAGTATGGACTTTTCTTTGGATACCAAAGTGCTAGGAACTGCTGTCGATTCCCTGTATAATTGATAAATAATGGTTCTCGTTCCGAAGCTCAATGAAGGAATCAGACGGAGGTCAAAAAACTGTCCAATCCTTAAGTTTCCAACCACGCCGACAGTGAATCCTGGTTTTGCCGGTGACTCAATGCTTCTGGTAAAATAGGAGGCGCCAGCGTTGTAGAAAGAGTCAGAAGAATTCGGATATTCGGATGCGTCGTGAGGTATTAATTGATAATTCTCAACATATTTGAATGAATACGACATCTGGTTGTAGGCTAGGATAAAACCGAAGTGATAGTCTTCATAGTCGTAATTCATGAGATTCATCGGCTTTTTGTTTTGGGCAAAAAGACCCTGTTGGGAAAGGCATAACACGAATCCCAACAAAAGCACGATGTTCTTAACTGTTGATTTTAACCTCATAAACACAATAACGCAGTAAATATAAACTTATTATATTTTCTCCGTTTCTTTTAATAGTCTTTCTTTGTTGATTGGCACCGCGCCTATCTCTTCGCATACGAGACCGCCTGCAAGGTTTGATATTGCCGCGATGTGGTAGGCATCCTGATGGCAGACCAGACAAAGCATCGCAACGCCCAACACTGTGTCGCCGGCACCTGAGACGTCAGCGATTTTGCGTAAATGTGCAGGAATGTGATGATGCTGTTTGGTGTTTTCCGCCATTTCTTGGATGAGAACGCCTCTTTCCGATAAGGTGTTCATGACAAAACGACATTGGAGCTTGTCTTGTAATGCGTTGACACCCAATAAAATACCTTCGATGGTGTCGGTCGGGAACTCGATATTGATTCCTTCTTTGAGTTCTTTGAGGTTAGGTTTGAAGATTGTGCAATGCTCGTAGGCAAGGAAGTTGTTTTTCTTCGGGTCAACGCCGACGGGGATGTTTTTCTCGTTGGCTACTGTGATGGTGTGGCGGATTAGTTCTTCTGTCAGCACACCTTTATTATAATCTTGCAGGATTATGCCGTCGATACGTTCGCGATAGAGGATGGTGTCTATTTTTTCGCGCAGTGTGGCGAATTCTTTCTCTGTGAGGTTGAACGTGTCCTCATCGTCGACGCGGAGCATCTGTGCGTTGTTGCCGATGATGCGGTATTTTGTCGTAGTGCGGCGTTCCTTGCTCTTTACGATGCCGTTGCTTGGCATCTGGTGCTCCTTTAGCAAGTCGAAGAAATCGTGCGACTTTGAGTCGTCGCCGATGATGGAGCATAAAACAGGTTCAGCGCCGAGCGCCTTGATGTTCTGCGCTACGTTGGCGGCACCTCCCAGACGAGCGAAACGGTTGCCCACAGCCACAATCGGCACAGGAGCTTCAGGCGAGATGCGCTCGACCTTACCGTTAAGGTAAAGGTCGAGCATAACGTCACCTATTATAAGTATTCGTTTGTCGTTGAAGGACTCAAAAAGCGCTTTGATGTCTTCTCTTGGCATTGTGAATATTATTTAAGTTTTGCAAAAGCTTCTTTGAGACGGCGTGCTGCCTCGCGGAGCTTGTCGTCAGATGTGGCGTATGACAGACGGATGCAGTTGTCGTTGCCGAAAGCACCGCCGGCTACGCAAGCCACGTGGGCGTTGTAGAGCAAGTACATGCAAAGGTCATCGCTGTTCTTGATAACTGTTGCGCCGTCTGACTTGCCGTAATAAGCTGAGACATCCGGGAACATGTAGAATGCGCCAGCTGGCAAGCTCAACTTGATGCCTGGAATCTCCATGAGGAGTTTGTAGAACATATCGCGACGGGCTCTGAATGCCTTGCACATATTCTGGACTTCCTCTGAATTCTCAGGTGAGAGCTGCATTGCTGCAACAGAAGCTGCCTGTGAGATGGTGCAGATACCTGATGTGTACTGACCTTGGATCTTGTTGCAAGCGTTGACGATGGCCATCGGAGCTGCGATGTAACCGATTCTCCAACCTGTCATGGCATAACCTTTAGCCACGCCGTTGACGATGACGAGACGGTCTTTCAACTCTGTGAACTGTCCCATTGACTCGTGTTTGTGCTCATATTGGATGAATTCGTAAATCTCATCGGAGATGATGATGATTTCTGGGTGTTTTTTGAACACTTCCACCAATGCTGCGAGTTCTTCTTTTGTATAGACCGAACCGCTAGGGTTGCAAGGTGTGCTGAAAATGAATGCCTTTGTCTTAGGAGTGATGGCATCTTCAAGCTGTTTTGCATTAATCTTGAAGTGCTGCTCAGGTGTTGTATAAATGAAAACAGGAGTACCATCGGCGAGCTTCACCATTTCAGGATATGATACCCAGAACGGGGCCGGGATGATGACTTCGTCGCCTTTGTCGAGGATGGCGAAGAATGTTGTTGTGATAGCCTGTTTTGCACCGTTCGACACGATGATATCAGTGTCTTTGTAATCCAAACCGTTGTCGCGGCGGAGTTTTTCGGCGATGGCTTTACGCAATGCCGGAGTTCCTGGGACAGGTGGATAGTGTGTGTCGTTGTTGTTGATGGCGTCGATACCGGCCTGTTTTGCACTAATTGGAGTGTTAAAATCAGGTTCACCGATGCTTAATGAGATGATGTCGATACCCTGAGCCTTAAGTTCGCGGCTCTTCTGCGTCATTTTCAAAGTGGCTGATTCCGCCATGTTGATGACTCTTTGTGATAATGTACCCATATCTATATTTTTAAATTATTAATTGCAATTTTGGGACTGCAAAGTTACGTATTTTTATGATAGGAAAACTTTTGTTTGAAAAATTTAGTTTGAAATTGAAAAAATCACTATATTTGCAAGTCAAAACAAGAGGATATGGGTGATAATACTATATGGATTCTATTAGTTGGCGTTGTCGTTTTCGGCGGCGGATGGTTTTTGATGAACAAGGGCAAGAAAACTGGCGGAAACCATGATGATGTCGTGGCTCCGTTGAAGATTCAGGCTTACGAGAGATTGCTTCTGTATCTTGAACGCATGAGATTTTCGGTGCTTGTAAAACGTGTTTTTATGCCTGGGATGTCATGCAGCGACTTGCAATTTGCATTGATTCAGAACATTCAGGATGAGTTTGAGCACAATCTTGCGCAGCGTCTTTATGTCGAGGAACAGACTTGGATTATCGTCAGTTTGGCAAAAGAAGAGGCTTTGCGGACTATCAACAAGGCTTTCGGTGAGAATCCTGAGGCCAATGCCGCAACCATGGCACAGACCATTGCGTCGATGTCTAATCCATTGATAGACAAGGCTATTATCACTATTAAAAAAGAATTTAACACATTATAATATGAAAGTTGAGTTTACAGCTGCTCAAATTGCGGCTTTATTAGGCGGAAAAGTTGAAGGCAATGCTGAGGCAAAAGTTTGGAATGTTGCCAGAATTGAAGACGGTGCGCCTGGAATGTTGAGTTTTTTAGCAAATCCGAAATATATACAGTATCTTTATAATACTCAGTCATCGATAGTATTGGTCAATGAGGATTTTGAGCCATCAGAACCTGTTACGACCACGATGATCAGAGTTAAAAACGCATACGAGTCGTTTGCGCAACTTCTCGCTATTTATCAGGAATACACTAACAATAAGGTCGGGATTTCTGAAAATGCGTCTATTTCATCGGATGCGGAATATGGCGAAAACTGTTATATCGGTGACTTCGCATTTATTGGCGAAAGAGTGAAAATAGGCAAGGGAGTGAAGATTTATCCTTTGTGCTATGTCGGTGACGATGTCGTTATCGGTGACAACACGGTGCTTTATCCAGGCGTGAAGCTTTATGCGATGACACATATCGGGAAGAATTGTATCGTGCATGCTGGCGCTGTTCTCGGTGCCGACGGCTTCGGTTTTGTGCCACAACCTGACGGAACATTCAAGAAAATACCGCAAATCGGAAATGTTTTGGTTGGCGATAATGTTGAGATCGGCGCTAACACCACCATCGACCGCTCTACTATTGAATCGACAAAGATTCATGACGGTGTGAAGCTCGACAATCTTATCCAAATCGCTCATAATGTAGAGGTTGGAGAAAATACTGCTATGGCTGCACAGTCGGGAGTGGCTGGCTCGGCACATATCGGAAAGAACTGTATTGTAGCAGGTCAGGTTGGTATTTCGGGACATATCTCGGTAGCTGACCGCACCACTATAGGACCTCAGGCGGGTTTGACGAGAGGTGTTGACGAGTCTGGAAAATCGATAATCGGCTCTCCGGCATACGATTACTCGAAATTCATGAAAGACGTTGTTAGACAGCGTAATTTGGACAAACTGGAGAACAGAATTGCTGAGTTGGAGAAAAAACTTAACGATTTATTGTCGAAGTAACAGATTATTTTGTAATTTTGCACCATATTTTCGATTTTGATTATAATGGTGGAAAGACAGCATACAATAAAGAAGAGTGTCAGCATTAGCGGAACAGGACTTCATACTGGTCAAAGCGGCACACTGACATTCCATCCTGCAGATATCAATTATGGTATTAAGTTCAGAAGAGTTGACCTATTCGGTCAGCCGATAGTTGAAGCACGTGTTGAGAACGTGGTTGACACTTCGCGTGGCACTACGATTGCAAAAAACGGCGTAAAAGTGTACACCGTCGAGCATATCATGGCAGCATTGAGAGCCATGAATGTCGACAATGTGCTTATCGATTTGAACTGTGAGGAGCCACCTATCCTTGACGGTAGTTCGAGAATAGTGTTGGAGGCTTTGAAAGAAGCTGGCGTTGAAGAGCAGGATGCTGAGCGTAAATGCTTGAAGATTACTAAAAAAATAGTTTATACACACCCGAAAGTGGGTTGCGAGCTCGTGGTTGAGCCAGCCGACAAATTCAGCATTGATGTGAAAGTCGACTATAAATCAGGAGTTTTGAACGTCCAGGAGGCTCACATGACCGACATCAGTGAGTTTGAGAGTCAGTTCGCGATGTGCCGTACCTTTGTGTTCTTCCAGGAACTCGAGATGTTGCTCGCACATAACCTCATCAAGGGCGGTGACCTCTCGAATGCTATCGTTTTCATTGAGAAACAGGTGTCTGAAGAGGATCTGAAACGTGTTGCAAACCTATTCCACAAGGAGTCGATCGCGGTGCACGAGGGCGGAATACTCAACAATGTGACATTGTACTTTGAGAACGAGCCTGCACGTCATAAGCTTCTCGACCTTGTTGGCGACCTCACATTGCTTGGCATGCCAATCATTGGCAAGGTGACGGCTTACAAACCGGGTCACTTCGCAAATACTGAGTTTGTGAAGATGATTGTGAAGAAAATGGGTCTTTAATTAAGGCTTTTGTAAATATCATCTAAAAGTTTTCCGACAGCTTCGTTGGAAAACTTTTTTATTATGCTGTCACGAAGTGTGCCGGCATCGTAGTTTTGATATGATTGCAGCATGGTTTGCATTGCGGCTGCGAGTTTTTCGGGGTCTTGAGGTGGAACGAGGATTCCGTTGCTTTCGTTAACAATTTCAGGGATTCCGCCGACATTAGTGCTTACGACAGGCAAGCCGCAGGCAAAGGCTTCAAGCAGAACCACACCTTGGGTTTCGTAGTTGCTCGAGAGCACGAGGAAATCGCTTGATGCCAGTTCTTCAATGTAGTCCTGTCCTTCCAAAACGCCAGTAAATCTTATGTTTTCCTGCTTCTTGAGTTTCTTGGCGTAATCCTTAATCATCTCGAAATCCATTCCATCGCCTACAAACACACATTGGTAATCAATGTTTTGGGTTTCAAGAATGCTTAACGCGTCAATCAAGCCAGTGATGTTTTTCGATTTGTTTTCGAAACAGCTGACGTGAACAATTTTGGGAACATCATTGTGATGTGGAATAGGCTTGAACTTATTGAAATCCACCACGTTAGGTGCGACGATGTATCTGTCGTTGCGCAATCCGTTGGCTTGCATCGCCTTCGCAAGGATCTCGGTTACAGTGGTGATTGCCGAGGCGTGTTTAACAACTAGTTTAGTGATTCTTTTTCTTAGAAAACCGTTGAAATCATTGCCGGGAAGGTAACGTGACCAATGCTCTGTAATAATATAAGGTGTGCCTTTGGTGATTTTGTGCCACCAGGCTATGACGCCGAGTCGCGTCAAGATATGGACGTGGATGATGTCGGGTTTGGGCAGTCTTTTTAAAGCCTTATTATTTGCTTTGAAAAAACGTAATAAATTGATAATCTTTGATTTGGATTGTTTGAAATAAACCCTTATCGTTCTGACATTGTTGATTGTTTCGTCGACAATCTCATTTTGGTTGTCGGGATGGACATACACAACGCTGATGTCGTTGTACGCCGCCGCCGCTTCCGCATGACGCTGCACGAAGAGACCTAACATCGGGTCGTAACGATGGGGGTACCAGCGTGCCAGAAAAACGATATGTTTCCTTTCGTTGTCCACCTTATCTCATGTCGATGATTTCCGCGTCCGGGTAGTCGGATTCCTTGAAAGTGAAGAAATCTGCCGGTAATTTCTGGTTTGTGACAAATTTTGTGATGTCGTAGACAAATTCGTTTTTGTTTTTGTCGAAAACGTGCAAGTCTTTGATTTCCAAAGTTTGTGAGTCTAACGATATGATGAGTCTGTCGATATTCTCGTCTGACATCAGCGATTTTACTTCGATTTTCTTGGTAGATCCGCCATCTTCCACGATTTTTGCAGTGATATTGTCATAATATGATTCGATGATTGAGAGTGGGGAACCGCCGCCATCGGGATCCACTTCGCTTATCATAACTTCCTCTGCGTCAGCGTTGTAGGTCCATGTGGTGCTGCCGTCGCAGATGATATCCTGGCCCATGATTTTCAGTTTGTATGCGTTACCTTGGAGGTAGCCGATGCCTTCCATAGTCTCGTAGATGCCCGCTTCAGTGTTGATCATGTTATAATCAAAGGCGATTTCGATGTTGTCGTATGACTTCAGTTTGTCGACGGCTTCTCTGAAAATCGATTCGGCATCCTGTGCTTTTAGGCTAAAGGATAAAGCTATAATGCTTATTATCAATAAGATACATTTTTTCATATAAAATCGTTGTTGTTAGTGTTATTGTCTAAATCGAGATCTTTGAGGAACTGTTCGAGGGCGAATTCTGTCGCCACTTTCACTTCACGTTGCTTGCTGCCTGCGAACGGACCGACGATGCCTGCTTTTTCAAGTTGGTCGATGATACGTCCTGCGCGGTTGTAGCCGAGTTTCAACTTACGCTGCAACATAGAAGTTGAGCCTTGTTGTGTTTGCACCACGATACGCGCGGCGTCTTCGAATAGAGGGTCACGTTCGTTAGGGTCCATTGTCTCTTTCGAGCCGCCTTCTTCTTGTTCGTCAGGGCAGTCGGGGAGGAGATAGGCATCTTCGTAGCCTCTCTGAGCTCCGACATATTCGCATATTGCCTCAACTTCAGGGGTGTCGATGAACGGACACTGCAGACGCACGAGGTCTTGTCCTGTCGACATCAGCATATCACCGCGACCGATGAGTTGTTCGGCGCCGTTGCTGTCCAAAATTGTGGCGGAGTCGACACGTGAGATGACGCGGAAAGCTATACGTGCCGGGAAGTTCGCCTTGATAGTACCAGTGATGATTTTCACTGAAGGACGCTGTGTAGCGATGATGAGGTGGATACCGATAGCACGAGCGAGCTGTGCCAGACGTGCGATTGGGCCTTCCACTTCACGGCCAGCCGTCATGATAAGGTCGGCGAACTCATCGACGACAAGCACGATGTAAGGCATGAAACGGTGTCCATCGTATGGGTTGAGTTTACGACTCACGAATTTCTCGTTGTATTCCTTTATGTTACGCACGCCGGCGTCTTTCATGAGTTCGTAGCGGTTGTCCATCTCGATGCAGAGTGAGTTGAGCGTGCGCACCACTTTTCTCACGTCGGTGATGATGGCGTCTTCCGAATCGGGGAGTTTGGCGAGATAATGACGCTCGATTTTTCTGTACAGACTCAGCTCGACTTTTTTAGGGTCGACGAGGACGAATTTCAGTTCGGCAGGATGCTTGCTGTAGAGCAATGAAGCGATTATTGCGTTGAGTCCCACTGACTTACCTTGTCCTGTAGCACCAGCCATTAAGATATGCGGCATCTTGGCGAGGTCGGCGACGTAGCTTTCGTTGGAGATGGTTTTTCCGATACCGAAAGGCAGTGCGTAGCCGCTCTTCTGGAATCGCTCCGAGCCGATGATGGTGCGCATTGAGACCGTTTGCGGCTTTTTGTTTGGAACCTCAATACCGACGGTGCCTTTGCCAGGGATAGGAGCGATGATACGGATTCCCAATGCGGCCAGGCTGAGCGCGATATCATCCTGCAATCCTTTGATTTTTGAGATACGCACACCGGCGGCAGGCACTATCTCGTACAAAGTGACTGTAGGTCCGATGGTAGCCTTAATTTTCTCAATATCAATGGAATAGTTTGCAAGAGTGTCGACGATACGTTTTTTGTTTGCCTCAAGCTCTTCGCGGTCCACGCCATTATCTTCATCGCCGTAATCTTTCAACAAATCAAGAGGCGGAAGTTTGAAGTCTGAAAGCTCGAGTTTAGGGTCGTAAGAGGTGTCGAGACCGAAATGCTCGCCGTTTTCCTTCACTTGTTTTTCCTCAATCTGTTCTTCGACCACCATTTCCACTTCGTCAGCTTTTGCGGGTGTTTCCACAGGTTTCTCTTTCTCCTCCTCTTCTTCTTCGATGACGGTTGGAGTCTCTTCGTGTTTCTTGATAACAGTTATCTCGACATCATCATCGTCTTCTTCCTCATCATCATCGTCTTTGTTATCGTCAAAACCATCGGTGAGGTCTATTTCAGTAGGCGTTTCCTCGATACGAATTATTGGCTGGTTTATCGGGAACTGTGTTGCTGGCTCAGTCTCCTCTGGCTCTTCTTCATGATCATCGGTATCCTCGACATCATCGGTATCTTTTTTCTTAAGGAAATCGAATTTGATGTCAAAAGTGAAGATGACATAGATGAATGCTGTGAAAATCAACAACAAAATGATGCCAGCCAAACCGATGTATTGGAATAGGAAGACAAAACATTTGCGGCCTACGAGACCGAAATAAATCTCATAAGGAGAGATGATGTTTGATGGTAACGCATTGAATATCAACGCTAAGAATAATGGGACCCAGATCAGGAAGACAAGTGAGTATTTCCATAAAGTCCACGATTTGATAAAGACTTTTTTCCATATCAGGTTGATGCCGAGCAGACCGATGAGGAAGATTATGTATGCGGTGCCGATGCCGAACATGTCTTCGCTCATAAACTTGCCTAAATTATTGAGCCACAATCCTTTAGGTGAATAGTTGAAATATGGGCTGGCGAATGCGATGAGCAGGAAAACGCTTATCATCAGGAAGAAGATGCCGAAGCATATGCGGACTCTTCCGTCAGATTCCTTGTGACGTTTCGCGACCTTGCTCTCAGGCTTTTTTGGAGCCTTTGTCTTGGTGACTTTGGTTTTATTTTTTTTCTTGGGTTCAGCTTCCTCTTTCTGCACGACAGGAGCGGGAACTCTAAGTCTATTTTTGTTTTCTGCCATTTTCAATTATTTTGGAAATTTGAATAATCTGTTCCAACGAATCTTTCCGTAGGTGCTATCCTTTGAGAACCAGACAAATAGCGGTTTTCCGACGATGTGGTCGACTGGCACATAGCCCCAGAAACGTGAGTCCTGAGAGTTATGACGGTTGTCGCCCATCATCCAATAGTAATCCATTCCGAAAGTATATTCGTCAGTTTCCTTTCCGTTGATAAATATTTTGTTGTCTTTGATTGTCAATGTGTTATGCTCGTAAGCAGTGATGCAGCGTTGATAGAGGGCGATGTTTTCCGGATTGATCTTCACTGTTGCACCTTCCTGTGGGATGACGATTGGTCCGAAGTTGTCGACATTCCATTGGAAATGCATCGTGTCGTTAGGGAATATCTCTTGCGAAATTTCCTGTCCGGCAGGGACGATAATCTTGGTTACTTCTTTGACAAACTGTTGTTTTCCGAATTCCGCCGCTGTTTTTTCGTTCATATTTATAATGAACTCGTTTGCCATAGGAGTTCTGTATGCCTCATAAATGTTGAATTTTTCCAACACTTTGGTATTCAGGTTGTTACCGTTGATTTTGACGAGATAATTATGTTGCATATAAGGTGGCTGGAAGCCTATCTCGCCGTTGATATAAACCACTCCGTCGATGATTTGGAGTGTGTCGCCAGGCATTGCGATAAGGCGTTTCACATAGTTCTCGCGTTTGTCGACAGGGCGTGTGATGATTCTGCCAAAATGATACTTGTCATTATTGACTCGTTCTTTGCCATATTGTCTAACTAATTGATAATAAGTGACATTGCTTTGGAACGCTTCGCTCACGGTATCGCCGGCAGGGAAGTTGAAGACTATCGGGTCGTTACGTTTTATGCTACTGAAACCGGGCAGGCGCCAGTAACCTACTTGTGGCCATTCGATGTACGATTTCGTGTATTTAGTCCATGGAAGGGTATGATGCACGAAAGGGAAGGAGAGTGGCGTGTTTGGAAAACGCGGTCCGTAGCCGATTTTACTCACGAGGAGATAGTCGCCGGTCATGAGGGTGCCCTCCATACTTGATGACGGGATAGTGTACATCTCAAACATGAAAGTACGGATTATCAATGCGGCGAACACCGCCCAAAGTATTGAGTCGAGCCAGTCGCGTACCCAGCCTTTCGGCGGGCGCACTGTCGTTTTCGGGTCGTGATATTCAACATTTTTTCCGCTTAAAACCGGGAAATAGACGTAGGGGAAGAAGCCTGCAGCGAGGATCTCGCCGAAAGCGAATCGGTTGTAGCATTTTGCCAATTCGATGAACATCAAAAACGCCATGAAGGTGTTGATGTATGGGAATATGAGTAACAGATAGCACCACCATTTGTTCCAGCCGATAATTTTTGCCAGGATGTAAAGGTTGTAATACGGTATGTAAGCGGTAGTGCGTTTGTAGCCGGCGCCTTCGTAGAATTTGGCACAAAATGCTGCGCAAACAGAAAAAACAAACGGTAGTAATAATATTGTTATTAACATGCTCATAATAAATCCTCCATTGTAAAGACTCCTTTTTTATTTTGTATGAATTCAGCGGCAATGACAGCTCCGGTGGCAAATCCTTTGCGGCTGAAAGCCTCGTGGCGAAGTGTTATCTCGTCGCAGTCTGAGAGAGCGTTGATTTCGTGGATTCCGAAGACTTCGCCTTCTCTTATTGCATTGATTCTCAATAATTTGTTGTCGTTTTCTTGGACGTCTTCATCGAGTGTCCAATATTCATAGTTGTCGTTGTTGTCGATGATGTCTTCGGCAAGTTTCACGGCTGTACCGCTTGGCTTGTCGAGCTTGTGGATATGATGTGTTTCAGTTATATCCAGCTGATAATCATACTTTTGTGCAAAATGAGCCATCTCTTTGTTAAGCTTGAACACGAAGTTCATGCCGATGCTGAAGTTTGGTGCATAAAACATGGTGTGCCCTTCGTTTTTGCAGCGGTTGCTGATGTCTTCGAGATGTGCATACCAGCCAGTTGTCCCTATGACAATTGGGATATCGAGTTCGAAACACTTCTCGATGTTTCCGATGGCGGTAGCTGGTGTGCTGAACTCGATGACCACGTCGCAGTCGGCGATGTTGTCGATGTTGCGATACCAATCTTGTTCAGTATCAATGCGATACGCTACTTCATGCCCGCGTTGCAAAGCTATCTGCTCCACTTCGTGACCCATTTTGCCGTATCCGAGTATGACTATTTTCATTTAAAAATTCAATTTTAATGATAATCCTATATTGTTTCCGTAGCCGTAATGGATGTTATTTACTGTATTCCATTGAGGTTCAATGTGTAACGTTAAATCATCGCCGATGTCATAATAGAAAAAATGAGCATCGACGTTGGCATCGATTATTTGGATGATGTACCAAGCGGCTGTGATGATCCAACTCAACTCCATGTTTCTGCGGTAGTAGTCGCGCAAGGTGATGAGGTTGTCTTCGGTATATTTCTCCGCTTCTTCCTTTGCCTTCTGACTGACGTTGGTGTTTATGCCCGTCTTGAAGTCGTAGGCTGCACGATATAGCTGATAGTCGTTGCCGTTTGTGATTGCGAAATATGTCGTCACGCCGAATCCTGCGTAAACGATAGGCATTTTCCAGTATTTTCTGTTGTAAGCCTGTCCTGCGCCTGGGATGAGGGCGAGCAATGTGGCTTTTTTCGGACTATGCTGTCTTATTTTGACATCGACGGTCTCGACAGGCGCGTCCTGCTTCAAGATGAGTGTGTCTTGAGCTTTCAGGCCTAGCGAGGCGAGAGTCAGAAATATCAGTATTAGTCCTAAACGTTTCATTTTCAATTGCCTTTGTTGATGAAGTCGAGCAGACGCTCAAACTCATCATCATTTTTGAAGTTTATGGTCAGGGAGCCTTTGCCTTTGCTGTCGCGATTGACTTTCACGTTCATTTTCAAGGCTTTAGACAATGTCTCAGCTTGTATTTTATAGCTTTCCGGTATGATGTTTTTCTGTTTCTTGGCAGGAGATTTCTCTCTTGCCAGCATCTCCACTTGGCGCACGCTCAAATCCTCGTCGATGATACGTTTCAGGATGATGAGCTGTTTTGATTTGTCGCTGATGTTTACCAAGGCTCTGGCGTGTCCCATTGTGATGTATCCGTCACGGATGGCGATTTGGACTTCTGCCGGTAACTTTAACAGTCTCAGGAAGTTAGCCACTGTTGAGCGGTCTTTTCCGACTTTTTCCGAAAGCTGGTCTTGCGTGAGTTGGCATTCTTCGAGGAGACGCTGATAAGAAATTGCCACTTCGATGGCGTTGAGGTTCTCTCGATGTATGTTTTCTATGAGTGCCATCTCCAACATTTGTTCGTCGTTAGCCACGCGGATGAACACTGGAATCTGTTTGAGTCCTGCCATTTTGGATGCGCGCAGACGGCGTTCGCCTGAGATGAGCTGGTATTTGTCGTAACCCATCTTGCGCACTGTCACAGGCTGGATAACTCCTTGATTTTTAATTGATTCAGACAGCTCGTTGAGTGCGTTCTCGTCGAAGTCGGTTCTCGGCTGGAACGGGTTTGTCTCGATTTTATCTATTTCGATTTGGGCTATGGCGCCTGCCACGTAATTGCCGGAGATATCGGCTGACGTGATGTCAGTTTCCGGGCTTTGCAGTATGGCGTCGAGGCCGCGACCGAGTCCTCTTTTCTTATTCTGTATCGTCATTTTCTATGTCGTTGCGTTTTAAAATCTCTCTTGCGAGGTTGAGGTAGTTGATGGCTCCGGTGCTTGCCGCGTCGTGCATGATGATGGTGTGACCGTAGCTCGGTGCCTCGCTGAGACGTGTGTTTACGTTGATGATTGTGTCGAACACCATGGACTGGAAGTGTGTCTTGACCTCATCCACCACTTGTTTCGAGATACGTGTGCGGCTGTCGAACATCGTAAGCAAGATGCCTTCGATGTCGAGGTCCGGATTGAATCGTGACTGCACTATCTTGATGGTATTCAACAATTTGCCGAGGCCTTCGAGTGCGAAGTACTGGCATTGCACTGGGATAATGACTGAGTCGGCGGCTGTCAGGGAGTTGACGGTGATGAGACCCAGCGACGGCGAGCAGTCGATGATGATGAAGTCGTACTCGTCTTTGATTGGTGCGAGGCAGTTGCGCATCATTTGTTCGCGTTGCGGTACGTTGATGATTTCAATCTCCGCTCCCACAAGGTCGATGTGTGCCGGCAGAAGGAACATGTTCGGTGTCTCCGTCTCCTTGATGATGGTGCGCGGGTCGATTTTGTCGATGATGCATTCGTAGATGCTTGCGTCGATTGTTTTCGGGTCGAAACCCACGCCAGATGTGGAGTTGGCTTGAGGGTCAGCGTCGATGAGTAACGTCTTGTGTTCCAACACTGCCAGACTTGCCGCCAAGTTGATAGCGGTGGTCGTTTTGCCCACACCGCCCTTCTGATTTGCTATCGCGATTATCTTTCCCATTGCAAAAAAAATATGTGTTTATTTAAACGTACAAAGATACGGAATATTTTTGGAATACTTATTATATTTTTAAATTAATTATAAACAATTTATGAGTTTGAAGTTTGAAGTTTAGAGTTTGAAGTTGATCAAATAAAAAGTGAAGAATGGAGGACTCCATTCTTCACTCATTTAACTTGTAACTTGTAACTTCAAACTCCAAATTATTTCTTTTCGATTTCGTTGAACCAATCTTCGACATCGTCTTTCATTTCGGCATCGTTTGGCTCATCGTAACCTTTCGGCTCATCGAAGTAACCCTCAGGATATTCGCCTGTTTCGATGAAATTCAGGGTTTCTTTGAGTGCGTTGGCGAATTTTTCAAAGTCTTCCTTGTAAAGGAAAATCTTATGTTTCTCATAGAAGAAGCGGTTCTGCTCATTGCTGAAGCGGCGCTTGCTTTCTGTGATGGTGATGTATTTCTCATCGCCTCTTGTAGCTTTCACATCGAAAAAGTAGGTGCGTTTTCCTGCACGTACCGGTCTTGAAAACAATTCCTCACGATTGTTCATCTTTTCATTTTCTTCCATACTATTCCTATTTTGATGTTAAAGAATTTTTGCAAAGATATATCTTTTTTTTATAACAAAAATGTTTTTTTTCGAAAATTATTGCATTAAAAATTTATGTTTTTATCCGGATATTTCAATTTTGTGACCACGCGCTTGGTGTATTCCGGAAAGTCGCTTTTCATAATCCAATCGTAGTATTGCGGCTCTTTGCGGAACACGTCTTCCACTCGTTCGTCCTTGTGTTTTCCGAACTTGAAAACGGCTTTTCCCTGTTCGTCGTAAACTATCTGTCCCATCAAATCGGCGTTCTGATGATGCGATGAGAATTGTGCCAGCTCGCCCATGTCGTTGACGATAGGTTTTGATGTAACTCCTTTAAAATCAGTGTATTCGGTGTCTTGATATTTGTCGAGCATTGCCATCAGGACCTCGTAGGTGGCGAAGGTGTCGGCGTTTGCAGAATGTGCGTTGTCGAGCTCTTTGTGCATGAAGAAACGGTAGGCTCCTTTGAGTGTTCGCGGCTCCATCTTCATGAAGATGTTCATCACGTCGATGAGCTGGCGGTCTCTCGGGTCGAAGTTGACGCCGGCGCGGATGAATTCCTCGACGAGCATCGGGAGGTCGAACTTCAGAATGTTGTATCCGGCGAGGTCACAGTTGCCGAAGAATTTGGAGATCTCCGGCGCGGCTTGTTTGAACGTCTTCTCATGCGCCACATCCGCGTCGCTGATGCCGTGGATAGCTGTGGTCTCCGGTGGAATCGGGATGCCTGGGTTGATACGCCAAGTGCGCTGTTCCTCCTCTCCATTCACATTGATTCTCAATATACTAACTTCCACGATGCGGTCGTGGGTGATGTTCAATCCCGTCGTTTCCAAATCAAAAAAAGCTATCGGGCGCTTCAAATTCAACTTCATTTTTTCTTCATTTTTTAAAATGTAAAAATACAGAATTTTTTATTATCTTTGCCTCGTTAAAATTAATTTCTCATGAAAAAATTATTCCTTGCATTATTCGTGTCATTTTTGACCGTCGTTACGTTTGCGCAACAGCCGCTTTGGATGCGCTACAACCAGATTTCGCCAAAGGGCGACAAAATCGCATTTGCCTACAAAGGTGACATCTATGTCGTTGATGCTCAAGGCGGATTGGCACAACAGATAACCACTTCAGCCGCCTACGATTATTATCCGATTTGGTCGCATGACGGTGAAAAAATAGCTTTTGCGACCGACCGTAACGGTAACTTCGACATTTATGTCGTTTTGGCTGACGGTGGCGTGGCAAAACGTGTGACGACATTCTCTGCCAACGAGACTCCATTGGCGTTTTCTCCTGACGACAGCGAGATTTACTACAGCGCCATGATACAAAAAGACGCTGCCGATGCACAGTTCGCCTCGGGATGGCTCACGGAATTATATAAGGTGTCGGTTGATGGCGGGCGCCCGCAACAAGTCACTGCGGCAACAGTTTGCTCGGTCTCATTCGACAGCGACGGTGAGTCGTTCCTGTATTACGACAGGAAAGGCAGCGAGAACATCTGGCGCAAACATCAGGTGTCGTCGGTGGCTCGCGATGTCGTTTATTACAATGCCAAGGAAAAATCACATAAGATATTGACTACCAACATCGGAGAGGATCGTGAACCGGTGTTTATGCCTGACCATAAGTCGTTTGTCTATCTCAGCGAGCCGGCAGGAAGAAACAGCCAGAACGTGTACATGATGTCATGGCCGAACCTCTCGGAACCTCAAAAAATCACTGATTTTAAGCCATATCCGGTGAGATTTTTGAGTGTCGCCAACGATGGAACTTTGTGCTACGGCTATCAAGGTGAGATTTACACTCAAAAAATAGGGCATGAGCCTAAAAAGGTTGATATTCAGATTGTTAACGACCAGGAAAACGTGGTTGAACGTGGCAAATTCGGCAGCGCTACAGACCTTACTATAACGCCTGACGGAAGTCTCATCGCTTTCGTGTCGCGTGGCGAGGTGTTTGTCACTTCCGACGAGTACCAGACCACCAAACAGATTACGCATACTCCTGAGGCTGAGGAGGATCCGTCGTTCTCGCCTGACGGAAAGATGCTTGTTTACACCTCGGAACGTGACGGATATTACAATCTTTATTTTGCAAAAATGACGCGCAAGGAAGATCTTAACTTCGCTTATGCAACACTTATTGAGGAGGAACGCCTGTTTGACGACGACGGCGTAGAGCGCAGCAACGCCGAGTTTTCGCCAGATGGCAAGGAGATAGCATTTATTGAAAACCGTAACATATTGAAAGTCATAAATTTGGATTCTAAGAAAGTGCGTCAGATTACTGATGGAACCCAACATTACGGAAGCATGGATTATCAGTGGTCGCCAGATGGTAAATGGTTCGCTATATCATTGATTACCAATATGCGTGACCCATATTCAGATGTCGGAATCGTGTCGGCTGACGGTGACATGAAAATTTACAACATCACCAACGACGGCTACATCACTGGTGGCCCGCGCTGGGCTTTGGACGGCAACGCCATCACATTCTATTCTAACCGTTACGGAATGCGCTCGCACGCTTCTTGGGGTAGCCAAAACGACGCTTTCATCTGCTTCATGAATCAGGATGCTTACGACAAATTCAAACTTTCGAAAGAAGAATACGAACTTTCTAAGAAAGCTAACGAAGCAAATAATAAAGATAAAAAGGATAAAAAAGACAATGATGATAAGAAGGATAAGAAAGATGAAGTTAAAGCCATTGATATTGAATTAGATAGACTTGATGAACGTGTCGTGCGTCTTACTCCGATGTCGTCGAGATTGTCGGGCGCGGTTCTTTCGAAAGATGGCGACAAGCTTTATTTCCTCAGCTCTTTCGAGAAGGGTTTTGACCTTTGGGAACTTGATATCCGTGAGAAATCGACGAAGATTCTGAAGAAACTTGATGGCGGCGGTGCAGACCTTGTTTTGAATAAAAAAGGTGATAACATCTACGTCCTTTCTGGTGGAAACCTTCAGAAAATCGACACAAAAGGCGGCAAATCCACGTCTATTAAATATGATGCAACGATGTTGCTCGACCGCGCCGCTGAGCGTGAATATATGTATAACCATATTTTCCTGCAGGAAAACAAACGTCTGTTCCGTAAAGACCACAATGGTGCTGATTTTGAACAGATTAAGAAAGATTTCCAGCCGTTCCTCGCACATATTAATAATAATTATGACTTTGCTGAGCTGATGAGCGAGGTCCTCGGTGAGCTTAACGTTTCACATTCCGGTTCCGGCTATCGTGGCGGTGACTCAAATGGCGACGCCACTGCGCAACTCGGACTTCTGTTTGATTGGAATTACGAAAAAGACGGGCTTCTCATCGAAGAGGTTTTGGAATATGGTCCTTTTGACAAAAAGACATCGAAAGTGAAGGCAGGCGACATCATCGAGAAGATTGACGGCGTTGAGATTACCAAAGATATGGACTACTTCCCGCTACTTAACAAGAAATCTGGAAAGAGTGTGCTAGTCTCGGTGTACAGCCCAAAAACGAAGAAACATTGGGATGAGGTGGTGAAGCCTATCTCACGTGGTGCACAGAACGATTTGCTTTACAAACGCTGGATAAAACGCAACGCGCACCTTGTTGACAGTCTTTCGAATGGCCGTCTCGGTTACGTTCACATCAAGAGCATGGGCGACGCAAGTTATCGTGATGTCTACGCTGACATTTTAGGAAAATATAATCTCCGTGAGGGCATCGTCATCGACACTCGTTTCAACGGAGGCGGACGTTTGCACGAAGATATCGAGATTCTGTTCTCGGGCGAGAAATATCTCGAGCAGGTTATTCGCGACAATGTGGCATGCGTGATGCCGTCACGCCGTTATGTGAAGCCGTCGATTATGGTGATAGGTGAAGCAAATTACAGCAACGCACACGGAACGCCATGGGTGTACAAGCACAAAAACATGGGCAAACTAGTAGGAATGCCTGTGCCTGGCACCATGAGCAGCGTCACTTGGGAGACTTTGCAGGACAACACACTTTATTTCGGACTGCCAGTCATAGGCTACCGTACTGAAGAAGGTAACTATCTGGAAAACAGTCAGTTGGAGCCTGATGTAAAGGTTAAAAACACTCCAGAGAAGCTCGCACAAGGCGTTGACGAACAACTTGAAGCGGCTGTCAATGAGCTTCTGAAAGAGTTGGAGACTTTTAAATATTGGGGCAAATAGTTACTCGATAATTATCTCATCCATAAAAATCCAGGATCTGTATCCGGCGCCAGGTGTTCCTTCCGGCAGAGGTCCTGGATTTTCTATTACTACTCGTAAGTATCTGGTTTTCAGACCGTTCATGTCAAAAGTCTCGGTGAAGATCTGATTTCCTGAAGGATTCAGTTTTTCGTTGATTGTGAATGTCTTTACCACGGTTTCCGGTGTGTTTGGCGCGGCGTCGACAGGGAAGACGTAGACGCGGACTGTCGTAGGAAGCATGATCCAGTCAAAAGGATTGGCTAAGAAATTGATTTTGATAGTGTTAATTTTTTCTGCCTTACAGAAATCCATTTCAATGTTGGCATCAACGCCGCAGAATCCCTGCCAGTTGCCGTCACGGTAATCGTTGCTGCCCAAGATGCCGTTCAAAAGTGCGTCGTCGCCACCTCCTGAATATTCGGGACGGTAATCCCCGACAGGACTGTTGAGGCTCTTGAGATGTCCCATGCCTTTGTGGAATACGAAATGTTTCTGCGTTGTGATGCATGGCTGCGCGTCTTTACATGAGGCCGTTACCGTGCATGATTGCGTAATTTCAAAAGGTTCTTCATACAATTGATAATCGTTTCCGTCGATTGTGTAATAAATCTCCTTGTCGTCGAAAATGGTTTTCAACACTATGAAAGGCTTGCCGTTTTCTGAGGCGCTGCTGATGAAAACCTTGTTTTCGGCATCCAAAATGTCCTGCATTATCTTGTTAAAACGGGCTTCCACTATGTCGCGGGAATAGGCACGGCATTCCGAATCCCATAGCTTGATGTAGTCGTATTTCAGCTTCTGCAGTATCGGGATGAAGTCTTGAATTGCTTTTTGTGTCTTTTTAACTGATTGAATGTCGGTGTTTTGTAATGTGTTGTAAAGCTGTGCTTTCAGCAGGTTTTTTGTTGCAGTGACATAAGCTCTGTAAGTTGCCACAATAGCGCAATCGAGAAACTCGGTGTTTTCTTTGGCTGTTTCCTTTGCGGCAAGCAGCTCTTCGTAAAGTGTGAGCGCTTCTTTTTGACGTTTCTGGTTGCTCTCAACGGTTTCTTTGCTCACTTGGTTTGGGAAAAATTCGAGCAACGGTTCGTCAAGAGCAGAGAATGGCTGTATTGCGCAGCCATTAAGGGCGTTAAGGGCATTAAGGCCATTAAGGGCTGCGCCCAAAAACTGCACCTCGAAAACATCGTTAAATCCCTTGCCGTCACTGGGATGCCAAGTCATTTCAGCGCACCAAAGCATCGAGTGCCATGTGCTGCTGAACATCGACTCGCCGTAGTCGTCCCATGCGGTGTTCATGAGGCCTTTTGCGCCGCTTTTATAGGCGTCACGAGCGAAGTTGGCGATGTTTTTTGTGTAAGTTTCAATATCTGGAAACGCTGTGCTCCAGCAACTTGCGCCAGAGGCGGCCCAGAACTCATGTCCTGACTCTTTAAACGGGCGTAGCATTTCCATATAATCGTCACCGGCGCCATAGCTCCAGACTATAAATTGTAAGTCTGATGGCAGTTTTTCTATCATTTTTGGGTTTTTCGCCACGATGTCGCCCCACATCATCACGGTTTTGTCGTATTTTTTCAGAATCTGATACACCTTATTAATATGCTCGCAGTAGGTCTCGTCTTTCCCGTTTTTTTCAACATAATCTTTAGCTTTTCCTGAGCCAAGTCCTTCAGTCTCATCGCAATTGATATTGAAATATTTTGATTCGTAAGCCGGTGCCACTTCCGCAAATACATCCTCAAGAAATCTGTAAGTGTCGGGATTTGACGGATCGAAATTGTATTTTGTGTCGGCGATATTGTCGTAAAAAGGTATGCGGAGCGTCTTCTCGGCGTGTGCGAAACATTGCAGGTTGCCCATGAATTCAACGTAATATTGCTTTGCGTATTCTGTTAACTCGTTGATTTCCTGTGCTGTAAGTCCGTCTGTCGGCGCAATGTCAGGATGACTGTCGAGTTTGAAGACATGCTCCGTGTAAAGCTGGAAAAAATTCATCTTGTAGGCTGCCAGCGTTCTAATCTCTTTTTTTAGAAAATCCATTGTCGGGATCGGGCCTCTGCTGATATCGTCCATCCATCCGCGGTATTCGAGAGCAGGCCAGTCGATGATGGTCACACAAGGAATCTCAAACTCTGGTTTTTGTAATGTAACTTCCTGATATTTAACGAGTTGGTTTAAACTTTGTCGTGCATAGAACAATCCTTGCTCCGTCATTGCCTGAAGAACGATGCTCTTCGGCGTGATTCTGATGATATAAGCCTGCTCTTTGTTCTCTTTTGCAGGAATATCTTTGACGATTTCTGCTTTTATCCTTTTCTCGTTTTTTGCCAAATCGGCTTTCCAATGAAAGCTACCTTGTTGATAATCAACTTGTTTTGGATTTGGAATTATTCCTAAATCTTGTGAAGAGGCGGTTGTTGCCAAAATTAAAACGGATAGTATCAGGATGAGTTTTTTCATGACAAATTTTTTCGCAAAGATAAAAAAAAGACGTCATCCGATGAAGAATGACGTCTTTTTTTATAGGATAGGATTTCCTTAGATAGGTAAATCGAAGAATGGGAGTGTGCCTACATAATGTAATGTGTAATGCTCGCCGCTGATAGTCACATCCTCAATATTGACTGTGTAAACATCCTCGTTCGCCTCGATGGTGATAGTGCTTGTGCCCATCTGCAAGGCGTTGAGGTTCATTTCATGAATATAGATGATGTTTGCATTTTCAATTGTTCCAGTAGGAATCTCATCGCCTTGGTAGATGAAGCCAATCATATCGCCAGCGTCTGTGATGAAGCACACGATTTTTTGTTCAAACATCATAATCTGCAACTTTGTTGCACCAGCTGTCACGATGTTGTCGTTGTTGAGGGTGCCTTCTTGCACTGTTGCGAGCACGTAGTTCTGCATTGTGCCTTCGTAGTCAACTGATGATGTCTCTGTGTTATTGACGTTGGCGGCGTTTTCAACTTCGATGCCGTTTGTCGTGATGGTGTAAGTGCCATTTGAGATTGCCAATGTGAGAGATCCGCTTGTCGCGATATAAGCCTCGTCATTGTCAAGAAGTTGTGTTATGTCGAAGTTGATGACATCGGTGACAGAGAGGTCGGCGAAGACGTATTTCGGATAATCTTCGGCGTTTCCAGTGAAGTGGTGTGTTCCTGTGCTGATGTTGCCTTTGAAAAGGATGGCAACGCCTTTGCCTTCACCGCCGGTCTGGCTGGTCTGGCTTCCTGTATAAACCACGATGGCGTTGTAAACATCGCTGCCTTGGTACTGGATATTCTCGATAGTGACGGCGTTGTTAATGTCGTAAGATGTTTCACCCAAAGAGAATGTCTGGGTGTGTGTGTCTGACTCGCTGGCATTCTTTTTGCAGCCAACAAAACCTGCTGCAACAGCTGCAACAAGCATCAATGAAAGAAATAATTTTTTCATATTGTTAAAATTTAGATTTAATCCGAATGAATTCAAAAACATGCAAAGTTAAGTAAAAATTTTTACAATAGTCAAAAAAAACTCATTTTTTTAAAGATTTAGCTTAAGTTGTATGGTTTGCACCTGTTTTTTCAACTCGTTGATGGTGTCGATGAGCTGTTGTTCGCGCGGCATGTTTTCGGGCATCTCCGAGCTGATGTAATGCACGAATTTCCACACCTCTTTTATCTCGTTGATTGGAATTTCGAACGGCTCGTAGAGCGGATTCAGCGAATGAAGTCTCAGATAACCGTCAACGATATGATTCTCAATGATTTTAAATACTATTCCGTCGTCCATCGTGAGGATGATGTAAGCCTGTTTGTCGTGGATGTTGTGCCAGTCGAGGACGTATTCGCCGGTGACGTACGACTTGTCGGGAATAGGCAGCATCGAGTCGCCGCTGATCTGGAATGTGCGGTATTTTCGCTCTTTCGACAGGAACGGCAGCTGGAATGTAGGCAATATGCGGATGTACTCCGGATCGGCGTAACCCGTTGTGTATCCTGCCTTTGCGCGCTCCGAAACGAGCTCGATGTTTTCGCGGTTGCCGCTGTCGACGGTTGTCGCGAGCACCCTGATGTTGCTGCCTTTGAGATGGACGTCGTAGCCGCGCTCGAGCTGGCTGAGCTGGAACTCGCCTATCTTCGTCAAGTCCACCTTAATTAATGTGTCGATGGCTACGTTGAAATATTTCGACAAGGCGATTAGCGCCTCGATGTTGGGCTCCGACACCTCGTTTTCGTATCCGCTGAGCGTAGAACGCTTCATATTGAGCGCCGTGGCGACGTCATCCTGCGTCTTTGAGCGCCTCTTGCGCAAAAATTTTATATTGGTACTGAATAACATAGCAAAAATTTTAAAATTTTTCTTGACACGTATTAAAATTATGACTAATTTTTCGTCGCAATTTTTGATTAAAAACATGGCAAAATTACAAAGAAATTTTTAATATGCAAGCAAAAAAGTAAAAAAATTGAATAGAACGGTTTTACATTTAGATCTCGACACTTTTTTCGTGTCGGTGGAGCGCCTGATAAACCCGGCGTTGGAGCGGCGTCCTGTGATTGTCGGAGGCATGTCGGAGCGTGGCGTCGTCTCGACTTGCAGCTACGAGGCGCGGCGCTTCGGCGTGCATTCGGCCCAACCGATGCGTCTGGCAAAACAACTGTGTCCGCAAGCTGTATTCATTGCCGGCGACATGGAGCTTTACAGCCGCTATTCGCGTCTCGTGACGGAGATAATCGCCGACCGTGCGCCAGTCTTCGAGAAGACCAGTATCGACGAGCATTATATCGACATCACTGGTATGGACCGTTTCTTCGGGTGTTACAAATGGGCGCACGAGCTGCGTGAGACGATAATGAAGAACTCGGGACTGCCAATATCTTTTGGACTTTCCGAGAATAAGACTATCTCGAAAATCGCTACCGACGAGGCGAAACCTAACGGCGAGCTGCAGGTGTCACATCAGCAGGTGCATCCGTTCCTCGACCCGCTCTCGATAGGCAAGATTCCGATGGTTGGAGCGAAGACATATCAGCTGCTGCGTTCTATGGGCATCGCCACCATCGGTGACTTTCGTCAGATGCCTGATGTCGTTGTCAGTCAGGCACTTGGAAAGAACGGAATCGAGATATGGAAGAAGGCAAACGGAATCGACACCACGCCGGTGCAGCCTTACGAAGAACAGAAATCGCTGAGCAAGGAACATACTTTCGAGACCGACACCATCGACATAGTTTTGCTTAAGAGCGTGCTGGCTAGGATGGTGGAACGTCTGGCGTTCGAGATGCGTTCGCAAACTAAACTGACAGGCTGCGTCACGGTGAAAATACGCTACTCGGATTTCGACACGCACACCATGCAACGGCAGATCCCGTATACCTCGTTCGACCATCTTTTATTAACAACGGTGTACGACATCTTCGACAGGCTCTACGACCGCCGCATGCTGATACGACTGATAGGAGTGAGGTTCAGCAGCCTCGTCGGAGGCACCCAGCAGCTCGACCTTTTTAATGACACCGCTGAAATGACAGGATTATACCAAGCAATGGATAAAATAAGAAAACGATTCGGAAAAAACGCTGTTTATAAAGCAGTTACAAGTTTGAAGTTTGGAGTTTGAAGTTAACTCCACACTGCAAACTTCAAACTTCAAACTAAAAAATGTATTTGAATGTCAGGTCATATTACAGCTTGTGCTTCGGCACCATCTCCATTGAAAATCTGGTGGAGCAGGCTTGTCGTCTGCATATTCCGGCGCTGGCTCTCACCGACATCAACAACACCATGGGCATTATCGACTTCGTCTTTGAATGCAAGAAATACGGTATCAGACCTGTCGCAGGCTGTGAATTCCGCAATGGCGACGAGCTGCTGTTCATCGCCATTGCCAGAAATAACGAGGGCTTCCGTGAAATCAACGAGACGTTGACGCTGCACAATATCAGCAAGCTACCTTATAATATAGACGCACCGCAGTGGAACAATGTCATTGTCATTTACCCTTTCGGGAAACGTAAGATATCGCAACTCAATGATAATGAATTTATTGGCGTTAGACTTTCGCAAGTGTCGCGACTGCTGACGTCGGATTTGCGTAAACATCAGGATAAGCTGGTGATTGCGCAGCCGGTCACCTTCCTCGACGAGAAATCGTTCGAGGTGCATAAAAACCTGCGGGCAATCGACAAAAACGTGCTTATTTCGAGGCTTGAAAACCACGCTTCCGCCGATGAGATTCTGCTTCCACCGGAGAAACTGAAGGCTGCTTATGCTCTCTTTCCGGAAGTGATAAAAACAACGGAAGCTGTTGTCAGTCAATGCGGTATCGACTTTGACTTTGATGTCCCGAAAAATAAAAAAACGTTTACGACGAGCGTTTATGACGATGTCGAACTTTTGAGAAAGATGGCGTTCGACGGCATGAAATACCGCTACGGATTGCAGAACAAAGAGGCGTATCGTCGCATCGAGAAAGAACTCGACATCATCGAAAACATGCATTTTGCCTCGTATTTTCTGATTGCCGCCGACATTGTTCGATATTCTATGTCAAGAGGAATCTACCATGTCGGTCGTGGCAGCGGTGCCAACAGTATTGTGGCTTACTGCTTGAGAATAACCGATGTGGACCCGATAAACCTCGACCTTTATTTTGAGCGTTTTCTGAATCCGAAACGCAGCAGTCCGCCCGATTTCGATATCGACTACTCGTGGAAGGACCGTGACGAGATACACCGATATATCTTCAATCGTTACGAAGAGCGACATGTGGCGTTGTTGGGCGCCACCACCACGTTCCGTGACCGCTCGGTGTTGTTGGAAATCGGGAAAGTACATGGTTTTTCAAAAAATGAAAGTCTTCCACAGTCAATAATAGGTATTGCGCAGCAAATCCTCGACTTTCCGAATGTCCGCTCCATCCATGCTGGCGGTGTGTTGATCACCGAAGACCCTATAACCTGTTTCTCGGCTCTCGATATGCCTCCGAAAGGTTTCCTGACCACCCAATGGGATATGTATGTCGCTGAGCGTCTGCGAGTTGAGAAACTAGACATTCTCAGTCAGCGAGGCATAGGACATATCAAAGATGCAGTTGAAATCATTCGCAAAAATCGTGGCGTAAACATTGATATTCATCGTGTTGAGGATTTTAAGAAAGATGAAAAAGTGAAAACACTTTTGCGTAACGCCGAGACAAACGGCTGCTTCTATATCGAGAGTCCTGCCATGCGCGGATTGTTGCGGAAACTGCGCTGTGACGACTATAAAACGCTGGTGGCGGCGAGCTCGATCATCCGTCCTGGAGTGGCAAAATCAGGCATGATGCGGCAATATATTCAGCGTTTTCACAATCCGCAACACATTGATTATCTGCATCCTGTGCTTAAAGAACAACTTGAAGAGACTTTCGGCGTGATGGTGTATCAGGAAGATGTCTTGAAGGTGTGCCATTATTTTGCGGGTCTTGATTTGTCGGATGCCGATGTCCTTCGCCGTATGATGAACCACAAAAGCCGACGTAAGGACGAGATGCTTGAGCTGACGAAAAAATTTTTTGATAACTGTAAATCAAGAGGTTATCCCAACAAGGTGACCAACGAAGTGTGGCGGCAGATTGAGTCGTTTGCGGGCTATTCGTTCTCGAAGGCGCACTCGGCATCGTATGCCGTGGAGAGCTTCCAGAGTTTGTTCTTGAAGGCGTATTTCCCGCTCGAGTTTCAGGTGGCTGTGATAAACAATTTCGGCGGTTTTTATCCTACATGGGCGTATTTCAATGAGTTGCGGCGACAAGGCGGAATCATACACCTGCCGTGTGTTAACATGAGCGAATATCTGACCACGCTTCATGGCAAGGTCGCTTACATCGGCTTTGTGCATCTGCAAGGTTTGGAGGCGGAATTTGCGCAAAACATTGTAAAAGAACGCATTGCGCATGGCAAATATCGTGATTTGGCTGATTTTATGGAGAGGCTGCGTCCTAAAATGGAACAGATGACGATACTTATTCGAAGCGGCGCGTTTATGTTCACCGGCAAGAGCAAACCGACGCTGCTATGGGAGGCTCATGCCTACAACGGAAAAATGTCGTCTTACCGTAACAAATTCCATGGCATGCGAGGTCTGATCCAAGAAAATACTGATTATCAGTTGCCTTCGCTTCAGTCGCAACCTCTTGAGGACGCTTACGACGAGATAGAGCTTTTCGGCTTCCCCGTCACGATGACGTGGTTCGACATGCTTAAGACGCGCTTTAGGGGAGAGGTGTTTGCTAAAAATATGCTGCAAAACGTTGGAAATCAATATCGTATGCTTGGACATCTCGTCAGTTTGAAATATGTGAAGACTTCCAAAGGCGAACTGATGCACTTCGCCAACTTTTTAGATGCCAACGGCGATGTTTTCGATGCTACTGTTTTTCCTAACGTATTGAAAATGTATCCTTTTCAAGGCAACGGCACTTATCTCATGCTCGGCAAAATCACCGAAGAATTCGGTCACCCGAGCATCGAAGTGCAAAAGATGGCAAAAATGGAAATTTTACCTGATCCAAGAGCAAGGGATTAAATATCCAGTCCTGGTGCGTCGACACTCAACATGTTGAACAAGTCGTCGATTCCCATGCTGTCAAGGATGCGCTGGACAAACGGAGCGTGCTTGCCGCTTTCCGGAACATAGCCGTCCTGTTGTATCTCATTCTTCAAGAATTTGTTGAGCTTTTCGAAGACTTGGTCGTTCAAATCCCAACAGAAATAATGGTCGCTGTCGGTGAAGAAATCGAAGATGTCTTTGCCATGCTCGCGACGCACGCCGTGGAAGTTGTCGGCAACGATATAACGTGTCAAGCCGAAAGGATAGAGGTCGGTGATGAGCTCGCACTCGTCCTGCAACGAGAGCGAACAGACTCCGTTGTCGTTGATTTTGAACTCGCCGCCGATGCGCGGACGATGTGTCTGATAATAAAAATCTTTAGCCTTCTTGGCATCGTCCTCACTCGGAAAACGCATGTAAAAATCGTAGTATTTATGCTCCATTTGCGGTATTTTTCATTTTTGAAATGCAAAAATACGAAAAAAATTGAGCGTCGTATGAAAATTTTTTGTATTTTTACAAGCTTAAAAATAATTAAGGTGAATTTGATTGAAAAATTGTGATTAACCGTTATAACTAACTAATTAACAATGGTTTATGATTTGTCGCAATTTTTAATGATGAAAAAAGATAATAAAAAATACAAAAAAATGAAGAAATTATTAATCGTCGTTGCTGTTCTCGCGGTGTTCGCAGGACAGATGCTCGCAAATCCAGTTGATGTCAATACGGCAAAGGATTTGGGAGTTAAGTATTTGAAAAACAATGTTGTATCGGCTAAAAATATTACCGATGCTCAGCACGTTTACACTTTGAGTAGTGAAAATGACACTCCTTATCTGTATGTTTTCAACTATGAAAACGGCTATGTGGTTGTCGCCGCTGACGACCGTGCATGTCCTATCTTGGGCTATGGTGATGGTACTTTTGATGTGAACAATATCCCTGACGGACTGAAATATTTTCTCGGTCATTATGGTAGACAGATTCAATATGCTATTGATAATGAATTAGTTGCAGAAGAAGATATCGTTGAGCAGTGGGAGCTTCTCCGCAAGGAAGGCATCACCAGTAGAACAAGAATGGAAAAGGCTGTGTCACCATTGTTGGCAACAACATGGGATCAGGGATGGCCTTATAACTACTATGCTCCGGCTTGCACAAGCTATTGGACAAACAACCACTGCTATGCAGGATGCGTGGCTACAGCTATGAGCCAGGTGATGAAATACTGGAATTGGCCGGAAACAGGTGTAGGTGAGCATTCATACAGCAGCAGCTCGTATGGCGGCACCTTGTCGGCAAACTTCGGCGCTACGACTTACAACTGGTCAATCATGCCTAATTCACTCGGCTCACAGGCAACAACAGCAGCTCAGGCAGTGGCTCTTCTTATGTATCACTGCGGTATCGCTGTTGACATGGATTACGCACCAGACGGTAGCGGTGCTCAGACAGGTGATGTCCCTACCGCATTGAGCGAATACTTCAGATATGGCGCATGCGCAAATATGAAATCACGTGACAACTACACCAGAAGCGTTTGGGAAGACATGCTTATCGAGACTTTCGACCGCGGAATCCCTGTGGTTTATGCAGGTTATGACACTGATGGCGGTCATGCATTCAACTGCGACGGCTATAACAACAACCGTTACTTCCATTTTAACTGGGGATGGAGCGGATCATACAACAATTATTACCAGATCGATGCCTTGAATACTGGCAACGGAAGCTTCAACACTAACCAAAGAGCCGTGTTTGAGATTATTCCTGATTATATCTACAATACAATGGTTCCGGCAATCGAGAACATGACTGTTGAAGTGGCTGACGCTATAACAAAAACAGCTCATATCAGCTGGACAGTGCCGACAGAATCATTGTCAGGTGACCCTCTCACTACAATTCAGCGTATTGTCTTGAAACGTAACGGCGTTGCAATTCAGACTTACAACAACCCACAACCGGGCGATGTGGTCGTTTATGATGACAATGTCAGTGAATATGGCGCATACGAGTATTCAATTGTCGGTGTAAACAATGATTTTGAAGGTGGAGTATTCTCACAAAGCGTTATTTTGGGACCAAGCTGCACATGGAAATTCATCTGCCAGACCACAAACTTCCAAGGCTGGAATGATGGTATGCTCCAGGTTGTCGGTGGCAACGGCACAATCTTCAAAGAGATCACAATGACATCATCATCGCCACTCAGCGAGAAAGTGGTGTTCCCAGAAGGCGACTTCTCATTGAAATGGGTGGCTCCGGCATCAGCAGTGTCATCGATAACAATCACTTTGAAGAACTCGGCAAATCAGACGGCTTACACATTCACAGGTTCTTCGTCACAACTTAACGGCACTATTTTCACAGGCAACAACGACTGTCCGAACTGCACTGCACCAACAGGCTTTACAGGTGAATTCACATATCAGGATGGCGTGAGCGGAACACTTCTTTCATGGAACTGCGACTATGCTCCTACAAAATTCAAAATCTACAGAAGCAACGACGGTGAAGCTTATGAAGAGATCGGAAATGTTGACGGCTCTGTCAATGAGTATTTCGACGGCATCGTCAATGGAACATATTATTATAAGGTGACAGCTTACAGCTCGGCATGTGAGTCAAATCCTGCTTTGACATCAGATGACACTGATTATGTGGTGGTTACAGTGGCAGCAGTTGCTGAAAACTCAATCAATGCAAAGATTTATCCTAACCCAACGACAGGCAATATTAAGATCGAGGCTGACGCTTTGAACTCAGTGGCGGTGTTTAACCTTGTTGGTCAGAAGGTTTACGAGGAAAATATTAATGGCGACGAATGCGTTATTGATATGAAAGACTTCGGATGCGGCATCTATATGGTCAGAATCCAGGCTGCAAACGGCTCGACAACACAGAAAATATCAGTAATTGAATAAGAAAATAACAAAAACAAATTATTAATTTAACTTTAATCACAATGAAAAAATTATTATCATTAGTAATCGCTGTGGTTCTCGGCATTGGAACAATTGTCGCGAATCCGGTTGATGTGACTACAGCTAAGTCGCTGGGACAGAAGTTTGTCCAGGCGAATTTTGAGAAGACAACAAGAGCTGATCTTCAGCTTTACTACACTGTGACATCAGACAATGGTGAACCATGTGTTTACGTTTTCAATCTCGGTAATGAAGGTTTCGTTATGGTAGCTGCATCAGACAATGTGCGTCCTGTTCTCGCTTATTCTGAGAATGGTCCATTCGATGCAACCAACCCATACAACGGTGCTATGTTCATGCTCGAGACTTACAAAAACAGTATCAGCTATGCTATCGAGAAAAACATTAACGCTACTCCAGAGATCGCTGGTCAGTGGGAGTCACTGCGTAACTGCGGTAAGTTGAGCAACAAGAAAGCTCATGCTGTTGGACCACTCGTTCAGACCAAGTGGAATCAGGACAGCCCATACAACCTCTATGCACCTACTGCTTCAGGTGGTCCTGGCGGACGTTGCTATGCAGGTTGTGTCGCAACAGCTATGAGCCAGGTTATGAAATACTGGGAGCATCCGGCACAGGGTACAGGCAGCCACACATATTACTGCCCAGGCTACGGTCAGCAATCAGCAAACTTTGGCGCTACCACATATCATTGGGAGCTTATGCCAAGATCATTGAGCGGCGCAACACAGGCACAGATTGAAGCTGTCGCTACACTTATGTATCACTGCGGTGTTGCAGTTGACATGGGCTTCGCTCCAGACGGCAGCGGTGCATACTCACAGGATGTCCCAGCTGCTATGGCAAACTATTTTGATTACAACTATTGTGTCCAGAAACAGAGAAGCTCATACTCACTCGCTAACTGGGTTAACTTGCTGAAGGCTGAATTCGACCTCGGTCGTCCAGTTTATTATTCAGGACACAGCTCAGAAGGTGGTCACGCTTTCGTCGCTGACGGTTATAATGAGGATGACTTCATCAGCTTCAACTTCGGATGGAGCGGCTCTGACGATGACTGGTATGCAGTTGACGCTATCGATTACAACCAGGGCGCAGCAGCTATCTTCAACTATGTTCCAACAGCTGTTTATCAGAACACAGTGCAAGCTCCAACCAACGTTACAGCAACAAAGGCTGGCGAGTTGGCACAGCAGGCAACAATTACTTGGACCAACCCAACCAAGACCATGAACAACCAGACTGTCTCATCTCTCGACCAGATGGTTGTGACAAGAGAAAACAAAGTTATCTATATAGCTGATAACCCAACTCCAGGTGCAAGCATGAGCTTCGTTGATGAGAATGTCCCTTGCTACAGCACATTCGAATATAGAGTGTACGCAGTGAAAAACGGCGTGAACGGCGCTTACGGTGCAGCTTCAGAGTCATTCGGTCCAACTTGCGATTGGAAGATCGTGGCAACAACAACAAATATGCAAGGATGGAAGAGCGGCTACCTCATCGCATACGATGGAGCAGGCCGTGAAATCGACAGATTCACCATGACAAGCAACAACCCAGCAAGTTACAACATGCCTGTCACAGTCGGTAGAGTTTCATTCGCATGGAAAGCCGGTTCAGATAACGTGTCACTCACATTCAAGATCAAAGATTCAACTGGAACAATCGTTTATGAATACAGCGGTAACTCAAACGATATTCCAGAGGGTGTGCTTTATTTAGGTAACAACGGCTGCGGCAACGCTGCACCAACAAGTGTCCCAACCAATTTGCATGCTACAAAAGATGGCGACAATATCGTTCTGACATGGGACGGCACAGCAAAGTCAAACTATGGATTCAACATCTATCGTGACGGTCTCCTCTGCGAACTTGCACATACAAACGAATACATTGACGAGGCTCCTTCAATCGGCGGTCACTGCTATATGGTCAGTGTGTTGGGCGACGGCGGTGAGTCAGAATTGTCGAATGAGGTCTGCGCAACAGCAGGCGAAGGCTGCGACGCTGCACGTAACGAATGGTACTACATGGGTACAAACGGCAAACCGGTTATCACATGGGATCTTCCAGAACAAACAGAAGGCCTGAGCGCATTCTTCATCTATAGAAAGATCAACGACGGCGAATATGAACGCGCAAAGATCGTTGGTGCTAACAAGACCGAGTATAAAGAGACAAAAGCTCTCGAAAACGGCAACTGGTACTACTACAGAGTGGTTGCTTTCTATCAGGATATCGACTGCTATTCAGCTCCTGCAAGATGCGCATACGGCAATGAGTACTATGTGAAGATCTACTACTCACCGGAAGGTGTTGAAGAGACCATGACACAGGCAGTCGAGGTGTATCCAAACCCTGCAAAAGACGTTCTTACAGTGAAAGCTGAAAACCTCAGCAGCGTGGTGGTTTACAACTCATTGGGTCAGAAAGTCTTCGCTCAGGAACTCGATACCAACGAGACAACAATCAACATGAATGACTTTGAAGCTGGAATCTACATGGTTCGCATCGTTGCTGACGGCAATGAGGTGACACGTAAGATCTCGGTTGTCAAATAATGAATAAAGATTGAAAAGATGAAAGAGCGCGAAGCGACAACAAAATTGCTGAGCGCTCTTTTTATTTAATTAAATTAACCATGAAAAAAGTTTTATTGATAATTGCAGCTATTTTTACTCTCAATGCTGTTGTTGCCAACCCTGTTGATGTCAACGAGGCGCAAGCGCTCGGACAGAAATTTGTGGGTTCCGATTTGACGCTGGTCTATACAGCGATGTCTGACAGAGGTGAGACGTGTTTCTATGTTTTTAATGGTGAGACAGGTTTTATCATCATGTCGGCTGACGATTTCTATCGTCCTATCATCGGATATTCCGAAAACGGTAAGTTTGATATAAATAACGTGCCTCCAGCGTTGCAGTATTATCTCGATGGCATCGTCTCAGCGCGTTCCGTTAACAGGACTTCGCAAAATACAGCGGCTCCTGACGTCGCCGCTGACTGGAAGATGCTTGAAAAGACTGGTCGTCTGGTTTCAAGACACGGCGGAAGAGGTGTCGACTACCTCGTTCAGACACAATGGGATCAGAGCTATCCGTATAACTATTACTGTCCTGAAGATCCCGACGGCTCTCATGGTCACACCTATGTGGGCTGTCTCGCCACTGCGATGGCACAGCTGGTGGCATTCTGGAAATATCCTGAGCATGGAAACGGCAGCCATTGCTACTATCATCAGGATTATGGACAGATCTGCGCCGACTTCGAAAACACATATTACGACTGGGATCATATTGCAAATTCAATCAATGAACACTCACCGATTGAGGAGATTCAGGCTGTGGCTTTGATTAGCTTCCATTGTGGTGTCACCATCGATATGGGCTATGGTCCAGATGGCAGCGGCGGTGGTTCAGGCGGTATCCCGGATGCTATGCATACATATTTTAGTTTTAGCGATGCTAACGTACAGTACCGTCGCGATGACTTCCCAACAAATATCTGGAAGAGTATGGTGCGCGAGCAGTTCGACATGGGATGGCCGATGTATTATGGCGGTTGCGAAGATGACGGTTGCCATGCCTTCGTCTGTGACGGCTATGACGACTACGATATGTTCCATTTCAACCTCGGTTGGGGCGGCAGCTCCGACGGCTGGTATCTCATCGATGACGCTCCTTACACTCATCCAGCTGACGCTATGTTCAATTTCGTGCCCCAGGTGGTCTATGACGCTACTCCAGGCGCTCCTACAAACCTTGTGGTGACACCGGAACCCGACACTTCATTCGAGGCAACGTTGACATGGACCAACCCGACGACATATCTTGACGGCTCATCAATGACCGACATCGAGAAGATTGTTGTTATGCGAAACAGCAAGGTCTGCCATGAGATTACTGAAGGCATAGTGGCCGGCCAACAGATGACAATAACAGATCGTGTGCCATATTACGATAGCTATGAATATAAGGTGTTTGCAGTCAGTGGTGGACGCAATGGTAAGCAGGCTATCTTACAAAACGTCTCGTTTGGTCCGACATGCGACTGGAAAGTCGTGATGACGACAACAGATTATCACGGATGGCAGGGTAACTATATCGCACTTTACAACATGGCGAATACCGAGATTGCACAGTTTACACTTACATCATCGGCACCTCAGGCAGCCCATGTCGATGCGCCTGTTGGACGTATCAAATTCAGCTGGGTCTCTTCAAACGACACTATCGATGATTTGACAATTACCATCAAGGATGCTCAGAATAATAGTGTTTACTCGTTCTCTGGCTCGTCAGCCGATTTGACTGATGGAGTGTTCTTTGAGGCAAACAACGGCTGCGGCAATGCTGGCGTTTGCGATGCTCCAAGCAATTTGGAAGGTGTCGCCGATGATGAAGATATCGTCCTCGAATGGAATGGCTCGCTGACCGGCGCATATGCGTTCTGCATCTATCGTGATGATGTAATCTATAAAATGGTTACAGATAACTCGCAGCCTTATGTTGATGATGAGACAGGCGGCAGGGGACATTGCTATACTGTGAGCGTTCTTTGTGAAAACGGTGAGTCGGAAATCTCTGATATGACATGTGTCAGCGTGGGCGACGCATGTAATCCTGCAAGAAATATCTGGTATTATAAACAAGACAACGGTAGACCAGTAATCACTTGGGATGCGCCGGAAAACGACGAAAATCTCAGCGCATATTTTGTCTTTAGAAAATGCGATAAAAACGGTGAATATCAGAGAGTTAAGATTATTTCTCCGACGAAACACGAATTTAAGGAGAATGTTCCTCTCGAAATGGGACACTGGTATTATTATAAGGTGCTGGCTTTCTATCAGGACATCGACTGCTATTCGATTCCGGCAAAGTCACGCTATAACAACGATTATTTCGTGAAAATCTACAATTCTCCAGATGGTGTTGATGAAAACAAGATTCAGGATGTTATGATTTATCCTAATCCTGCTAAGGATTTGTTGACAATCAAAGCGGAAAACATCAACGAAGTGGATATCTACAACGCTATCGGTCAGAAAGTGTATTCACAGACGATGAATTCTACTGAAACTTTAATAAATCTTGACGGTTTCGATTCGGGAATTTATCTTGTCCGACTGGTTGCGGATGGAAAAGAGATAATACGAAAGGTTTCGATTCAGAAATAAAAAAAGGAGCGAAAGCTCCTTTTTCTTATTTATTGCGTTCCCAGGTCTCAAACCTGTAACTGCAGTCAATCTGCGGGTCGTCGTCGATGACTTTCAGGTCGACCAGCTCCCAGTTTTTGAAATTTACGATAGGGAAGAAGGTGTCGGCTTCAAAATCTTTGTCAATCAATGTGATATAGAGCTTGTCAGCCATCGGCATAAACTGTTCATAAATCATGCCACCGCCGATGATGAAGACTTCCTCTTCGTTATACACCATTTTTACAGCGTCGAGAATTGAGTTTGCAAGCTCAAAACCTTCCGGAGCCTCATTCAGATGACTTGAAATGATGATGTTACGACGTTTTGGAAGCGGCTTTCTGCCAGGCAGCGATGCATAGGTGTTATAACCCATAATCACAGAGTGTCCCGATGTGATCTCTTTGAAATGTTTCAAATCGTTCGAGAGATGCCAAATCAGGTCGCCGCCCTTGCCGATGGCACGGTTTTTTGCCATCGCCACTATTATTGAAATCTTGGTCTTCATATCGAAACTTCCGCCTTTATTGCGTCGTAAGGATTATAGTTCTCTAATGTGAAATCTTCGTATTTGAAGTCGAACAGACTCTTTATTTCCGGGTTCAGCTTCATCGTCGGAAGTGGTCGCGGCTCGCGTGAGAGCTGTAGTTTCACCTGTTCGATGTGGTTGTTATAGATGTGCACATCGCCGAAAGTATGGACAAAATCGCCTGGTTCGAGTCCGCACACCTGCGCCATCATCATCGTGAGCAACGAATATGACGCGATGTTGAACGGAACCCCAAGAAACACGTCGGCTGAGCGTTGGTAGAGCTGGCACGAGAGCTTGTTGTTTGTAACATAAAACTGGAAGAAGGCGTGACATGGAGGCAGCGCTGCTTTTCCTGCAGCAACGTTTTTGGCGAAGTCTTTCTCATGTTCGTCGGGTAACACACTCGGATTCCATGCCGTGACGATATGACGGCGGCTGTTCGGGTTGTTCCTGATGCTGTCGATGACCTGCTGAATCTGGTCGATGCCTTCGTTGTTCCAGTTGCGCCACTGTGCGCCGTAAACAGGACCGAGGTCGCCGTCGGCGTTAGCCCACTCATCCCAGATGCTTACCTTGTGGTCGTGAAGATATTTTATGTTCGTGTCGCCAGCGATGAGCCACAACAGTTCGTAAATAATCGACTTCAGGTGAACCTTTTTCGTAGTGACAAGAGGAAATCCTTCAGAAAGGTTAAACCTCATCTGATGCCCGAAAATACTGATGGTTCCGGTGCCAGTGCGGTCGCCCTTCTGAACGCCTTCGTCCAAAATCCTTTGCAGAAGATCCAAATACTGCCTCATCTCTCTTCTATATTATTTTGTCTCCGGGTTATGTTTGTATTTGAAAACAAAGGCAAACACCACAGCCACAACCAATGCGTAGGCTGCAAATATGAACCACGATGTCTGCCAGCCTGCTGCAACTATGTCAGGTGTCGCGCCAGCTTTTGCTGGGATGTTAACAAAGTGATTTACAATGGCTTGAGCGCTTAATGTTCCAATGGTGGCACCGATGCCGTTTGTCATCAGGAAGAAGAGACCTTGTGCTGATGAGCGTATGCCTTGGTCAGTCTCTTTGTCAACGAAGAGCGAGCCGCTGATGTTGAAGAAATCGAAAGCCACGCCGTAGACAATGCATGATAAAACGAAGAGCCACACGCCGCCGCCAGGGTTGCCGAGGCCGAAGAAGGCGAAACGAAGCACCCAAGCGAACATAGCTATGAGCATCACTTTCTTAATGCCATATCTGCGTAAGAAGAATGGAATCAATAATATACAGAGGGTTTCAGAAACCTGCGACAACGAGATAAGGATGTTGGCATGCTGTACTCCGAATGTTCCTGCATATTTCTCAATGTGACCAAAGCTGGTGATGTATGGGTTGGCGAAGCCGTTGGTAATCTGCAACGACACGCCGAGAAGCATCGAGAAGATAAAGAAATAAGCCATCCTCTTGTCTTTAAACAAAGCAAAGGCGCGAAGTCCAAGTTTGTCGACAAATGAGGTGTTGTCTGCTTTGTTGAGAGGGCATGCCGGCAATGTGAATGAATACAGTCCAAGCACTAATCCTATGCCGCCGCTCACCGCGAACTGTGCTGCTGTAGGCTGGAATCCAAGCAAGTCGACAATCCACATGGTGCAGATGAAACCGATGGTGCCAAACACACGAATAGGAGGGAAGGCCTTCACGGTGTCAAGTCCCGCTTTGTCCAATGCGTTGTAAGCCACAGAGTTGGAGATGGCTAATGTCGGCATATAGAACGCTACAGCTATCGAATACAGAGTGAATAACGGTCCGAATTGTACCGCGTCGCCCATCGTGAGACCATAGTATGACGCTCCAAGCATGGCTGCTCCTGAGATGAGATGGCAGAGACCTAATGTTTTCTGTGCCGGAATCCATCTGTCGGCGATGATACCGACGAGAGCTGGCATGAAAATGGACACAATGCCCTGAATTGAATAGAAAATACCGATATGAGAAGCCAGTCCGTGGCAGTGGAGATAGGTTCCCATACATGTCAGATAAGCTCCCCACACTGCAAACTGCAGGAAGTTCATCACGATTAAACGAAACTTGATACCTTTCATGTGTTTATTAATTATAGGTGTACATTGCAGGCAAAATTACAAAAAAATCATTGATGATTTGTGCAAAAAATATTTTTTAACAAAATTAAATTTTTTTCTTTGATAAAAAAAATATTATTCGGAACTTTGCAGATTGAAAAATTTTGAAAAAAATAAAGAGTAGTAAATATAATTATTAATCAAAAATTTTTTGCGTATGAATTGGGTAATTTATTTGGTTCTCGCAGCGTCAATTTTAGCTTTGTCATTCGCTTTTTATTTCTATAAAAGCATGATGAAGGGTGACGAGGGAACAGATTTGATGAAGAAGATCGCTTCGCACGTCAGAAGAGGTGCTATGGCGTATCTCAAACAACAGTACAAAGTCGTCATCATCGTGTTTATAGTGTTGGCGGTGTTGTTTTTTGTGATGAGCTTGTTCGACTTACAGAACGGCTGGGTGTGGTTCGCATTCCTCACCGGCGGTTTCTTCTCGGGCTTGGCAGGATTCTTCGGAATGAAGACTGCTACCTATGCCTCAGCACGTACAGCCAACGCAGCTCGTAACTCATTGAACAGCGGTCTGCAGGTCGCTTTCCGTTCGGGCGCCGTCATGGGCCTCGTGGTCGTCGGTCTCGCACTCCTCGACGTGTCGGTTTGGTTCATCGTTCTTGATCATTTCATTGGTATTGAGAATCACTTGGTTATCATCACAACAACAATGTTGACATTCGGTATGGGTGCTTCAACACAGGCATTGTTTGCCCGTGTCGGTGGAGGTATCTACACCAAAGCCGCTGACGTCGGAGCTGACCTCGTCGGTAAGACCGAATACAACATCCCTGAGGATGACCCTCGTAACCCTGCTACAATCGCTGACAACGTCGGTGATAACGTCGGTGACGTCGCCGGTATGGGTGCTGACCTTTATGAGTCATATGCAGGTTCAATCCTTGCTACAATGGCACTCGGCGCATCAGCTTTCGCAACATCAGCTATTGAGGGCATGCAGCTTAGAGCTGTGTTCGCTCCAATGCTCATCGCAGCAGCAGGCGTCCTCCTTTCATTAATAGGTATCTTCATGGTTCGCACAAAAGAAGGCGCTGGCATGAAAGAACTTCTCGGCGCTTTGAGTCGCGGTACCAACACAGCTGCAATCCTTATCGCAGCAGCCACATTCTGCATCATGTATATGCTTTTCGGAAAAGAGACAGCAACTCCTAACATGTGGTGGCAGGTGTCACTTTCAGTGGTCGTCGGACTTCTTGCTGGTGTCATCATCGGAAAAGCTACAGAATACTACACATCACAGAGCTACAGACCAACACAGAAGGTCGCTGAAAGCTCAAAGACAGGTCCTGCAACAGTTATCATCTCAGGTCTCGGACTCGGTATGCTCTCAACAGCTATCCCAGTTGTCACTGTAGGTTTCGCCATCGTTTTGGCTTATCTCTGTGCTAACGGATTCCATATCGCATTCACAGCTCAGAACCTTTCAATGGGTCTCTACGGCATCGGTATCGCCGCAGTAGGTATGCTCTCAACACTTGGTATCACCCTCGCAACTGACGCATACGGTCCTATCGCCGATAACGCTGGTGGTAACGCCGAGATGAGCGGTCTCGACCCAGAGGTCCGTAAACGTACAGACGCTCTCGACGCTCTTGGAAACACCACAGCTGCAACAGGTAAGGGCTTCGCTATCGGATCAGCCGCTTTGACAGCTCTCGCACTTTTGGCATCATACGTCGAGGAAATCAAGCTCGCACTCATCCGTGTGGGTCAGGACCTTCCAAATGGCGTTGAGTCAGCAAAAGCAACATTGGTCGACTTCATGGAGGCTTATAACGTCAACCTGATGAACCCAGTCGTGTTGGTTGGTGTGTTCATCGGCGCTATGATGGCATTCGTGTTCTGCGGCATGACAATGAACGCCGTGGGTCGCGCTGCACAGAAGATGGTTGAAGAGGTTCGCCGTCAGTTCAGCACAATAGCTGGTATCCTTGAAGGCAAGGCAGAACCTGACTACGAGCGCTGCGTCGCTATCTCAACAAAAGGCGCACAGCAAGAAATGCTCGTCCCTTCAATCCTTGCAATTTTGGTGCCTATCCTCACAGGCTTGATCCTCGGTGTTCCGGGCGTCCTCGGTCTGTTAATCGGCGGCCTTGCAACAGGATTTGTTTTGGCAGTGTTCATGGCTAACTCAGGCGGTGCTTGGGATAACGCCAAGAAATATGTCGAAGAAGGCAACTTCGGAGGCAAAGGCTCTGACAATCACAAGGCTACAGTGGTTGGCGACACCGTCGGTGACCCATTCAAAGACACATCAGGCCCATCATTGAACATCCTCATCAAGTTGATGTCGATGGTATCAATCGTGATGGCTGGCTTGACAGTGACTTGCCATTTGCTTTAGTCTCTAGACATTAGTCTTTAGTCTCTAGACATTAGTCTTTAGTTTTTAGTCTTTAGATATTGGTTGGAAAATACTAATAACTAAAGACTAGCGACTAAAGACTAATTTTTTTGTTGCATATTAAAAAATTTTGTATATTTGCAAGTTTGAAAACGAGTTTATTTTACGAAAAATATTGAAAATGGAGAATATTAAGCGAGTTTTTGACTTGTTGCCGCATTATAAAGAGCACTATCCGAATCAGGAGGTTGCTTTCGCTGGCAAGGTCAACGGACAATGGCGCAAATATAGCATTGATGAATATATTGAGCAGGTTAACATCATCAGCGGCGCACTGATTGAACTCGGCGTTGAGAAACAAGACAAGATAGCTGTCATCAGCAATAACCGTCCGGAGTGGAATATCCTCGACATGGCAATCACCCAGATTGGAGCTGTTATGGTGCCTATTTACCCGACCATCAGTGAAGCTGACTATAAGATTATCCTCAACAATTGCGAGGCAAAGATTTGTATCCTCGAGGGTGTGGTGGTGATGAACAAAATTGAGGCAATTTGGCCTGAGACACCGACGCTGAAACAGATTTACACCTTTATAAATAGAGACAAATACCCTTATTTCGACACACTTCTTGAGCTTGGAAGAGAACATCTGCATACCGAAGAGATTGAGAAACGCAAGGCTGAGGTCGATGAGATGGATTGTGCCACAATCATTTACACTTCTGGAACGACAGGCGTGCCGAAGGGTGTCATGCTCTCGCATCATAACCTGATGAACCAGTGGAAAGGCGTACAGCACTCGTTGTCGCCGTGGGTGACTAAGGCATATAGTTTCCTGCCGATCTGCCACGCCTACGAACGTGCACTCAGCTATGTTTATCAATATCGTGGAATGTCGGTTTACTATGCCGAGAGTGTTGCCACTATAGCCGACAACCTTGCTGAAATAAGACCTAACATTTTCTGTGCGGTGCCACGTGTTCTTGAGAAGTTTTACGACAAGATTTACGATTCTGGCCGTAGCATGAAAGGCATCGCAAAGATGATATTCTACTGGGCAATGCATCTTTCAGAACGTTATAAGGTTGAAGATAGATATTGGCTCTATAATCTCAAACTGAAGATAGCTGATAAGCTGGTTTATAGCAAGATTCGTGCAAAAGTCGGCATCGATGAGATTGATGTCATAGTATCTGGCGCAGCCGCTATCCCGAAGAAGGTATGCCGTTTCTTTAATGCTCTCGGCATCACGGTTTTCGAAGGTTACGGATTGACAGAGACATCACCGGTTATAGCCGTTTCTACACGCAACAAATATGGCCGTGAGGTCGGTTACGTGGGCGAGCCGCTGCCAGGCATTGAGGTTAAGATTACTGACGACGGAGAAATCATCTGCCGTGGTCACAACGTGATGATGGGATACTACAAACAGCCTGAGCTGACAGCGGAAGTCATCGACAAAGACGGCTGGTTCCATACTGGCGACCTCGGACGCTTCAACGAACACGGTCTTCTGAAAATCACAGGTCGTAAGAAGAATATTTTCAAGACATCATTCGGAAAATACATCAATCCGGACTTCATTGAGAGCAAGTTTATAATGTCGGGATTCATTGAGCAAATAGTGGTGCTTGGCGAGAACCAGAAATACGCCGCCGCGCTCATTCGTCCTGACTTCGCGTTCATGAAGGAATGGTGTAAACGTCATAATATCCCATTTACCACAAATGAGGATATGATGAAAAACCCAGAAGTCGTCAAACGTTACGGCAAGGAAGTGAAAAAACTCAACCACGACCTTGGTGACGTTGAGAAAATCAAGAAATTTGAACTCGTCGCCGACGAATGGTCAATCGCTACAGGCATCTTGACACCTACACTGAAAGTCAAGAGAAACGTGGTGATGAGACGTTATTCAGATTTGATTGAGACTTTGTTTAAATAGTTTAGTTTTTATGGAAGTTAAGAGAGTTTTTGACTTACTGGCTCATTATAAGGAAAAATATCCTGACCAGAAAGTAGCTTTAGCGGGCAAAGAGAACGGAAAATGGCGTGAATACGGCATCGATGAGTATATCGAGCTTACCAATATTATTAGTGGCGCTTTGATTGAACTTGGCGTGCAGCCGCAGGATAAGGTAGCAGTCATCTCAAACAACCGCCCTGAATGGAATATCCTCGACATGGCAATCACACAAATCGGTGGCGTCATGGTGCCGATTTATCCGACCATCAGCGAGGGTGATTACAAGATAATCCTCAACAACTGCGAGGCTGGAATCTGCATAGTAGAAGGTATCGCCGTGATGAACAAAATCGAGGCTATATGGCCGGAGACCCCGACGCTGAAGAAGCTTTACACCTTCATCGACAGAGGTAAATATCCGTTCTTTGCCAACTTGATTGAACTTGGAAAAGAACATCCGCATACTGAAGAGATTGAGAAACGCAAGGCTGAAGTCGACGAAATGTCTTGTGCGACAATCATTTACACTTCAGGAACAACAGGCGTGCCGAAGGGTGTCATGCTCTCGCATCACAACCTGATGAACCAGTTCAAAAACTTCTGCCAGACACCGTCACCGTGGTCGAAACGCGCATTCAGCTTCTTGCCAGTGTGCCACGCCTACGAACGCGCCCTCATCTATATGTATCATTACCTCGGAATGTCGATTTACTATGCCGAAAGCATAGCCACAATCGCCGACAATATGAAAGAGGTCCATCCGACGATGATGTGCGCCGTGCCGCGTGTTTTGGAGAAATTCTACGAGAAGATTTACAGCTCAGGAAAGAACATGAAAGGTCTCTCTAAGACTATATTCTACTGGTCGATGCGTATCACCGAGAATTATAAGATTGAAGGCCGTTCATGGTTCTATGACCTCAAGCTGAAGATTGCCGATAAGCTGGTTTACAGCAAGATTCGTGAGAAACTTGGAGCCGAGAACTTCGATATCATCGTGTCGGGAGCCGCTTCTATCACCAAGAAAATCAGCGGATTCTTCTCAGCTATCAAGATGCCTGTTTTCGAAGGCTATGGCTTGACGGAGACATCGCCGGTTATCACGGTGAGTAACAGAGACAAACACGGTCGTGAGGTGGGCGCCGTCGGTCAGCCGCTGCCAGGCGTGGAGGTGAAGATTGCCGACAATGGCGAGATTATCTGCCGTGGCCACAACGTGATGATGGGCTACTACAAACAGCCTGAGCTGACAGCTGAAGTCATCGACAAAGACGGCTGGTTCCATACCGGCGACCTCGGAAAGTTCAACGAGCACGGACTCTTGCAGATCACAGGCCGCATGAAGAACCTGTTCAAGACTTCATTAGGAAAATACGTCAATCCGGATGTGGTTGAAGGCAAATTCAGCACTTCGGGTTTCATTGAGCAGATAGTGGTGCTTGGCGAGAACCAGAAATTCGCCGCCGCTCTCATCCGTCCTGACTTCGCATTCCTGAAAGACTGGTGCAAGTCGCATAATATTCCTTTCACCACCAACGAGGAAATGATTCAGAATGAAGAGGTTAAGAAACGTTACGATAGAGAGGTCAAGAAGTTGAACGAGGGTCTCGGCGAGGTCGAGAAAGTGAAGAAATACGTGCTTCTCGCCGACGAATGGACCATCGCCAACGGAATTCTGACTCCTACTTTGAAAGTCAAGAGAAAAGTCGTGATGGAACACTATTGCGACTTGATTGACAAGATGTTTGCTTAATCAGTAAACGAGATAACCCACAAGACCCGATGCTATAATCAATAGTATCGGGTTTATTTTTGTAAAGAAAACGGCGACAAAGCTCACGGCACAGATTATAACGCTGATGTTGTTTTGATGCAATCCGAAATCAGTGAAATTGCCTGGGTTCATCATCTGCAAGGCGGCGACGAAGATAAGTCCCGCAATGACAGGTTTCATTGACGAAAGTGTAGATTTTACGATGAAGTTATCTTTGTTTTTGAATAAGAATTTCAGAACGAAAACAAGTAACAATAACGATGGCATCACTAATGATAATGTGGCGAGCATGGAGCCCCAGAAACCTCCCACGGTGTAGCCTGTGAACGTAGCCATGTTGATTCCTACAGGACCAGGCGTCATCTGCGAAAGCGCCACAATGTCGGCAAACTCCTCGAGTGTCATCCAGCCATAATGGTCGACAATTTCAAACTGAATCATCGAGAGCATGGCATAGCCGCCGCCAAAACCGAAGATTCCAATCTTCAAATAAGCCCAAAAGAGTTGAAAGTATATCATGATTTAGACTTATTTAGACGGTTTTGTGAATAAAAAGCGAAGCTGACGCTGCCGATAATCGTGGCGAGGATGATATAAACTGGCGACACCTTGAAGAAATAAATCAAGACGATGGTGGCGATTGGGAATATGGCTGTTTTCCAGTTTACTTTGGCGTTGATAAACATCTTGATGGAAGGCGAGAGGATGAGTGCCACCACGCAAGGGCGGATGCCACGGAAGATGCGCTCGATCACCGGATTCTCTTTGTAGTCGAGGAAAAACACTGCGATGAGCAGAATTATCACTATTGACGGTATTATTGCGCCGAGGCATGCAGCGACGGCGCCACGTAAGCCTTTGATTTTGTATCCGGTATATAGTGCGGTGTTGACAGCGAACACGCCAGGGAGCATCTGCACTATCGTGATCATGTCCCAGAACTCATCTTTCGCAATCCATTGGCGTTTCGTGACCACGGCACGTTCCACCATCTCAAGCATGGCATATCCGCCACCGAGAGTGAAAGCCCCGATGTTGAAAAACGTGATGAAAAGCTGCCATACTATTTTCATGTAGGAAATTTTTGCAAAGATACGGATTTTTCCAGTCTTTAGTCGTTAGTCTTTAGACTTTAGTCATTTTATTCACAAAAACTAATGACTAATGACTAAAAACTAAAGTCTTTTTACTATCTTTGCATCATGAATTACTTATCAGTCGATAACATCTCAAAGGCGTTCAGCGACAAGCTGCTGTTCGAGAACATCTCTTTCGGTATCGAGAAAGGGGAGAAGACCGCTTTGATTGCTGCCAATGGCACTGGAAAAAGCACCATGATGCGAATCCTTGTCGGGAAAGAAGAAGCCGATGGCGGAAAGGTGACGTTCAACGAGAATGTGCGCGTCGGTTACCTTGAGCAGCTGCCAAAATTTGACCCGAATCTCACTATCGAAGACGTCATCGCGACAGGTCATACCGACGTGATGCGCGTTATCAAACGTTACGAGGCAGCCCTTGTGGATCAAGTGGATTTGGATAAGGCGACGGCGGCGATGGACGCTATGCAAGCATGGTCGTATGAGCTGCGACTGAAACAGCTGCTTTCGACTTTCGAAATCAACGACTTGTCTCAGAAAATAGGCACTTTGTCAGGCGGACAGGTGAAGCGTCTGGCGCTGGCGCTGGTGCTTCTCGACGACCCCGACATGCTGTTTCTCGACGAGCCTACCAACCACCTCGACATGCAGATGGTGGAGTGGCTCGAGAACTATCTCACGCAGTCGAACGTGACGCTTTTCATGGTCACTCACGACCGTTATTTCCTCGATAGAGTGTGCAACAAGATTTTGGAGATGTACCACGGCACGATTTACACCCACAACGGCAATTTCGATTATTACGTCCGCAAGAGTCGTGAACGTGAGGAAAACAAACGTATCGCGGCGGAGAAGGCCGGCCAGCTGATGAAGCATGAACTCGAGTGGATTCGAAGCACTCCGCAGGCACGAACAGGCAAGGCGAAGGCAAGAATCGATGCTTTTTACGACCTCAAAGAGAAAGCCCGCATGATTCGCGACAACACCGAGATTCAGTTTGGACTCGACATGCAGCGTCTCGGCGGCAAGATTCTCGAGATGAAAGGCGTTACCAAGAAATGGGACGACCTTTATCTGCTTAAAGACTTCGATTATATCTTCAAAAAAGGCGAACGCATCGGTATCATCGGCAAGAATGGTGTCGGCAAATCCACCTTTTTAAATATGATAACCGGTCACGAGGCGCCTGATTCAGGCACTATTGTCACCGGCGAGACCGTCGTTTATGGCTATTATACCCAGGGCGGCATCAAATTTGACGAGAACAAGACCGTTCTTGACACTATCCGTGACATCGCTGAGGTGGTTTATTACGGCAAGGACATGGTTTATACTGCTGACAAGCTGCTGGCGCATTTCATGTTCCCGTATTCGATGCACCGTCAGCCGGTGGCGTTGCTTAGCGGCGGCGAGAAAAGACGTTTGTATCTGCTCACGATTCTGATAAAAAATCCAAACTTTTTGATTTTGGATGAGCCTACTAACGACTTGGATATCTTGACGTTACAAAAGCTCGAGGACTTCCTGCAAAGCTACAAAGGCTGTCTTATCGTGGTGTCGCACGACCGCTATTTCCTCGACCAGACTGTCGACCAGCTATTCGTTTTCGAAGGCGATGGTGCGGTGAAAGGTTTTATGGGCAACTATTCGCAGTATCACGACTGGCTTGACGCGAAAAACAAGGAAATTCACAAGGTTCAGGTGGCGGAACGTATCGACACTCGCGAAAACCGACCTAAGGCATCGGAACGAAGCAAAAAACGCTCGTTTAAAGAGCAAAAAGAATACGAACAACTTGCAATCGACATCGAAAATCTTGAAAAAGAGAAGAAAGAACTGACATCTCAACTCGAGAATCAGACTGATTATCAAGAAATTGACAAAATAGGTAAGAGGCTGTCGGAAATCAACGACTTGTTGGATGAGAAAGAGATGCGATGGCTTGAACTCGATGAAATATAAACTATGAAAAGGACAATTCACATTAAAGAAGAGGCGGCGCGATGCCTGCTTTGTGAGGATGCCTCTTGCACCAAAGCTTGCAAACACGGGGATCCTGCAAGAGCAATACGAGCCATAAGATTTGGCAATAAAAAGAATGCTTGGCGATGGATGGAAGGTTGCTCTGAGGCTGACATTGAACAAGCAGAAAATGCTTGCATACACTATGACCGCCCACTGCGCATTCGTGAACTGCTTGATGCAGTGAAAAACGATGCCGTCGCTACTGATAAATTGCCGTCTCTTGGGATCGACTTTTGCGGTATTCAATGTGAAAATCCGTTTTTCCTTGCTTCTTCGGCGGTATGCACCAACTACGACATGGTGGCGCGAGCCTTTGAGATGGGCTGGGCAGGAGTGTTTTACAAAACCATTTGTAAGCAGGAAATAAACGAGGTGTCACCGCGTTTCGACGCCGTCAAAGAAGGTACGTCGTTTGCAGGTTTCCGCAACATGGAACAGCTTTCTGAGAACCCTTATGAGGTTGATTTTGACATCTTGCGCCGCTTGAAAAAGAACTATCCTACGAAAGTGGTTGTGGCAAGCATTATGGGACAACAGGAAGATGAGTGGATGGAGCTGGCTAAGATGGCGGAAGATGCTGGATGTGACGCTGTTGAGCTTAACTTCTCATGTCCTCAGATGCGTCTTGTAGGCATGGGAAGCGATGTAGGACAAGATACAGAGCTCGTGGCTGCATACACAGCATACGTGAAACGTAGTGTTAAGATACCTGTCATCCCTAAGATGACTCCGAACATCACACACATGAAGAACCCTGCCCTAGGAGCTTGTTTTGCTGGCGCTGACGCTATCTCGGCTATAAACACTGTCAAGAGCATCACATTGTCGCCTAAGTCGCAGGTCAGTGGGAAATGGACGGTGTCGGGATATTCCGGAAAGGCAGTGAAGCCTATTTCCTTGCATTTTATCATTGAAATGGCGAAAAACCCACTAATGGCGGGCGTTCATTTGAGTGGTATCGGCGGAATTGAAACATGGCGTGATGCTTTGGATTACATACAGCTTGGCTGCCGTAACGTGCAAATATGCACTGCCGTGATGGAATACGGCTACCGCATCATCGACGACCTCGTTCTCGGATTGCAGACTTATATGGCAGAGCACGGTATAAAACAAGTTAGCGACCTTGTTGGCAAATATCTTCCGATGTTTGAGCAGCCTTCTGACCTTGACCGCGACACTATGGTATATCCTTGTATCGACCGCGAGATGTGTATAGGATGCGGACGTTGCTACCTCTCATGCCGCGATGGCGGACATCAGGCTATGACATTTGATTTTGCAACACGTAAGCCAAACATCGACGGACAAAAATGTGTCGGATGTCATTTGTGCAGACTCGTTTGCCCAACTGGTGCCATCGGAATCTCCAAACGATTTGAAAAACATAAAACATCTAAAAAATGAAAAAACGGAGTCATATATTTAACCTGTTTTTGCTGGCGGTTTTAATGCTGTCAAGCGTTATTTCGTACGCGCAGGAATCGACAAATATGTATCTCACTGCCGACGAGGTTCCGAACGCCGTTTATTGGCTACCAGCTCCTCCGGCACCGGGCTCATCACAGTTTATGTACGACATCTCGCAGTATTACTGGGGAAAGGAACAGCGTAAGGACACTTTGCGCGCACAAAAAGCCATCCGTCAGGCTGCGTATGAGAACAAAGACATGATTCCGATCTTCAGCGAGGTGTTCGGGATGGAGATTTCCGAGGAGAAGACGCCTGCTATCTACAAGGTTGTTGACTGGAGCGTTGAGACAATACGTCTTAGCGCCACCGCACCAAAGGAAGCACATAACCGCGTCCGTCCATACGTCTATTTCAACGAGCCGACATTGGTACCGCAAGACGAGGAGGAGTTGCGTACCAATGGATCGTATCCGTCGGGTCATACAATAAAAGCATGGGGCATGGCATTGGTGCTTTGTGAAATCAATCCGGCCGCTCAGGATGCACTCTACCAGCTCGGCTATGAGTGGGGTCAGAGTCGCGTCATCACAGGTTTCCATTGGCAAAGCGATGTTGATGCATCACGTATGCTTGCGGCAGCATGTTACGCCCGCCTGCATACCTGTAAGGCTTTCCTTGATGACATGAAAGCCGCTCAAAAAGAGTTTAAAAAATTGACAAAATAAAACTGCATTATGGAAGAGATTCAAAAATTTTTACAAACTGTAAACACCAACGGAATTTTATGGCTTCTTGAAGCAAAACCTGGTCTTTTCGCCATGCTTGAAGACGGTGGCGGAAACTCTTACATCCCTGTGTGGGCGACAAAAGAAGAAGCCGAGGCAAACATCGGTGACGACTGGGAGAATTACAACGTCACAACCATGGATATCGCCGAATTCATCACATGGACACGCGAACTTGACGGTGACGACATCGGCATCGCCATCTCTACAGGCACCGAAGGTCAGATCTTGCCAATCCCTTCAAAAATCATGCGTCAGATGCTTGGCGGCCAGGACAAATCAGACCGTGAGCTGGTAGGCGAGGAGTTCTACGATGAGGACTGGGCCGAGCCTATGCCAGAAGATTTTGAAGACGAAGAATAAAAGTAGAGACGCCACATTGTGGCGTCTCTACAAATGTCTAACGTCTAAAGACTAACGACTAACGTCTTATGCCTTTTTCACATTGTCCTTACCAACCTTGACGGCTTCCATGTTCAACGGAATCAGCTTGTGAGCACGCTCTGGCAAGCTGTGGCGAAGACCCTCTTCCACGTTCTTGTCGTCGATGATTGGACGAAGCTTCAAGAATGCGCCGAGGATAATCATGTTGAACACTTTGCTGTTACCCATGTCTGATGCAAGCTGTGCACCTTCGATGGTGTAGATGTTGATGTCCTTACGGGTAGGCTTCTTTGTGATGCCGTTCGGATCATAGAGAAGGTATCCGCCAGGTTTTACTTTCGATTCGAACTTGTCGAGTGACTGCTGGTTCAGGATCACTGCTGTGTCGAATGCGTTGATGATAGGAGAGCACACGCGTTCATCGCTGACGATGACAGTCACGTTGGCGGTACCACCACGCATCTCAGGACCGTATGATGGCATCCAGCTCACTTCTTTGCCTTCCATGATGCCGCTATATGCAAGGATCTTACCCATTGATAAGACACCCTGTCCGCCGAATCCGGCAATAATAATTTCTTCTGTCATTGCTTTAATTTTTTAAATTATTTTTCAACGAGCTTTCCGTCAACTTTGATATCGCCAAGTGGATACTCAGGAAGCATGTTCTCAACCAACCATTTGTTAGCTGCGACAGGTTCCATCTTCCAGTTGGAGTTGCAGTTCGATACGATTTCGACGAAGTTTACGCCGCTCTTTCCATTGATCTGGTTTTCAAAAGCCTTCTTGATTGCTTTCTTGGCGTTGCGTACGTGTGCTGGATCATAAACAGCCTGACGTGTGACGTATTTTGTGCCAGGAAGACGTGCAATCAATTCGGTGATGTGCAGTGGATAACCGTTGTTCGGGATACCGTCGAAGCCAGCGCCTGCAGGTAATGTGGCCTTACGTCCGTAAGGTGTTGTTGCAGTCTTCATGCCTTCGAGTGTGGTAGGTGCCATCTGACCGCCGGTCATACCGTA
>DBYZ01000003.1:48564-132653 GCA_002311655.1 Bacteroidales bacterium UBA1173 | reverse complement strand
AATAGTTTCTCTATCTTTGCAGAAACATTTAGGATAGTGACTCAAAAAGACAACAAAGGCTTTCTACTTCTGCATCTTTCGGTATTCATTGCAGGTTTTACCGGGGTGCTGGGGCGGCTCATCGAGCTCGACTCCGCGGTACTTGTATGGCATCGCATGGCGTGGGCGGCGGTTTTGATGGCACTGTTTCTTCTTTTCAGAAAAGAACTGCAACGTTACAGCTTCAAAGACATAGCCCAGATGGGCGGCGTCGGAGTGCTGCTGTGTCTGCATTGGATATTCTTCTACGCCAGCATCAAGGCGTCAAATGTCTCTATCGGCGTGGTCTGCTTCTCTTTGGTGGGCTTCTTCACGGCATTGTTTGAGCCTATCATCAACAAACACCGTTTTTCAATAACAGAATTCCTGTTCAGCATCCTCACGGTATGCGGCGTTTATCTCATCTTCCATTTCGACACCCGCTATCGTTTGGGCATCGCCTTCGGAATAATATCATCGGCATTGTATGCCTTGTTCGCCATCGCCAACCAGCATGTCGGAAAGCGTTATGAAGCCAAAAACATGCTCTTCTGGGAGATGGTCGGCGGTCTGGTAGTCCTCACTGCCATTTTCCCGATTTACAACCATTTCCTGCCTGTTGACAAGCTGTTTCTTTCCGGCTTGGATTATCCATACATGGCGTTTATGGTTGTCGTCTGCACCATCGGCCTATGTCTGTTGCAAATCATTGTTTTACAAAAGATTGACGCCTTCACGGTCAACCTCACATACAATCTTGAACCGGTTTACAGCATCATTATCGCCATGATTATTTTCAACGAATACCAGGAGCTGAACTTCTCGTTTATCCTGGGCATCGCACTCATCATCATATCGGTAGTGCTTCAAACCTGGTCAAAATTGAAGGTAAAAAATTAAAGCGAAATACAATAAAAAAAGGAAATGAACCTGGATAAGCGACGTGCTGGGTTCAGACTATAGTGTGATATTTGGGGCATAGAAAGTGGATTGTTGAAAACTTTACAACAATTAATTTTGATTTTTAATTACTATTATTTATCTTTGCAGTTCAGTTTTGATGCAAATAGATTTAGTGAAACCTTTATACTTTTGCATCGTAAATGAAAAACAAAAACGTTATGCCAAAATATAAAGTATTTATAAGCAGCGTACAATCGGAGTTTTCACAGGAGCGACAACTTGTTTTTGACTTCATCCGCAATGACGAGTTGATGGGGCAATACTTTGAGCCGTTCATTTTTGAGCAGATTGCCGCACAAGATGCGAATCCTCGCCAGCTATATCTGGACGAAGCTTCCTCGTGTCAAGTCTATCTCTTGTTGATTGGTAAGAGGTATGGTAACGTGTTGCCGGACGGCATTTCTCCAACCGAGAAAGAATATCAAGCAGCAGGAGACGGCAATGCGTGGAGAGTCGCATTTATCAGCGATTTGGACGGACAACAGCGTGAAGAAGCAGAAGAACGTTTCTTCCGAAAAGTGCAGAACGAACTCTCTTACCGTGTCTTTTCTAATCCGTCCGTACTGGTTTCTCTTGTCAAACAATCCCTGTATGCATACTTAAAATACAAAGGCATTATCCAAACATTAAGTTTCGACGAGCAAACCCGTGACGATGTCTCTATGGCAGATATCGACGCAAAGAAAATTAAGGACTTTTTGCATCAGGCACGTCAAAAACGAGGATTTCCTTTGGCCGAAGATACCGACCCGATTACGGTGCTTAAGCATCTGAGATTGATGCGACAGGACAAACCCAGCAATGGAGCATTGCTGATGTTCGCCAACGACCCGCAATACTTTTTCCCCTCGGCAGTGGTTAAATGTGCATGGTTCCTTGGCACAGAGACAGTAAAGCCTATCGAGGACTACAAAACATTTGAAGGCAGTGTGGCTGAGCAAATCAGCCAAGCTACCAGTTGGGTGATGTCGAAACTGTCGGTTCGCTTTGGCCTGCGAGACGAGGAGGCTCAGAACGAGGTGGAATTTGAGATACCACGATCCGTCATCTTCGAGACTATTGTGAACGCTGTAGCCCATCGTGATTACAACAGCACGGGGAGCGTGCAGGTTTCTGTCTTCCGCAACCGTGTCGTTGTGCGCAATCCCGGAACATTACCTGTAGAACTCACAAAAGCCGACCTTATGAAAGAACACGGTTCTTATCCTCATAACCCGTATTTGGCGGAGGTTATGTACCAGATGGGCTATATTGAGAAATACGGAACGGGTATCACAGAAAATATCCGTCGCATGCAGGAAGCGCATCTCCTTGCTCCTGAAATTGATTTGAGTGCCGATTTTATTACCACTATATGGCGTGATAATGATGCAACAGAAGGTTTAAATGTTGCAACTAACCTTGGAACTAATGTTGCAACTAATAGTGATGCTAATGGCTTGATAAACAATCATATTAGTACTACTAATATTGGAACTTACGACAATAATATTGCAACTGACCATTTGGCTGAAAACAAGAGAGTTGTTGATAAAATAGTAAAAAAGAAAGTCAGACCAAAAATGACAAAAGAACAGTTGCGAGATTGCATTATCGAAGCATGTGTTGTGGATCATTCAATTGATGAGTTGGCGACGCTTTTGAAAAAGAGTTCAGACTATCTGCAAAATTCTGTTATTCCCGAGTTGGTGGCCGACGGAATACTCCTACGCACCAAGCCGAGCCACAGTCCAGGACAAACTTACATGACCAATCCGAAGCTTGACAAAAAGAAAAGTTAACAATGCGCAAATTGGTTGCACACCCATTGACCTGGGAATAGCAAAGTGTCATTTCGAAATCGGTGCAGGTAAAGAGAATTTCGAGTGGAAGTAAAAAACGAGATAGGTAAGCGACGTGCTGGGTTCAGACTATAGTGTTTGGGGCATAGATAGTGGATGTTTTTTATTGTTGAAAACTTTGCAACAATTAATTTGCAATTCTGTTTTTCATTCTCTAACTTTGCAAAGTCAACCAAATGAATTTCAGCACTATGGCTCAATGGCAGAAAACAACAATAAAACGCGATAATGGAGAGATTGCCGAAGCTCAGGCTCCGATTATAGTTTCTGCTAGCAGAAGCACCGATATTCCTGCTTTTTATGCCGATTGGTTTTTCCATCGTTTAAAGGTTGGCTATTCTGCTTGGACAAACCCTTTCAACGGAGTAAAAAGTTTTATCTCATATCAAAATTGTCGCTTTATCGTCTTTTGGTCAAAGAATCCTGCAAAGTTGTTGCCCCATCTTGATGAGTTGAAAGAACGTAACATAGAATGCTATATTCAATACACACTCAATGATTATGTTAAGGAAGGCTTAGAGAAAGGTGTTCCATCTCTTGATGAGCGTATATACACCTTTAAACGTTTAGTTGAGAGATTGGGAAAAGGTAGGGTGATTTGGCGTTTTGATCCTCTGATTCTTACAGACAATATCAATGCCGGTGATTTGCTGGAAAAGATTGAAAACATTGGCGATAAATTGAATGGTTTCAACGAAAAACTAGTTTTCAGTTATGCCGATATAGCTTTATATAAAAAAGTAAAATCCAATCTGGAAAAGAACAATGTGAATTATCGCGAATGGGATATTCCACAAATGGATGAGTTTGCAAATAATCTTTCAAAACTTAATAAAAGGTGGAATTACCAGCTGGCCACTTGTGGTGAGAAAATTGATATTGAAAAATATGGCATCCATCATAATCGCTGCGTTGATGATGATTTGATGATTCTCTTTGCTCATCACGATAAGGTGCTGATGGATTTTCTTGGTGTAGAAATTAAAACCATAGAATCTTCCTTATTTGGAGCTGAACCGATACCAGCTAATGCTGTACAAATCAGCGACACACAATACGCTATCAAAAAGAAAAACAATCAGGACAAAGATCAACGCCAGTTCTGTGGCTGTATGGTCAGCAAAGATATTGGTGAATACAACACATGTCCACATTTGTGTGAGTACTGCTATGCGAACACAAGCAAGGAAACAGCAGTTAGAAATTGGCGACAAGCAAAAGCAACTAATTGGATGTCAGAAACGATAACAGGGAGGTAATATGGTAATCGAGCAGAATACTAATTACGCATATAAACTTAAATATATCAGCAAACCATGTTTTGATGATATCCGTAACTTGGCGGTGAAATTTATGCGAGAATTACCTCAGCAACTTCAAGATGAGTTGTATGAAGCATTGAATCGAGGCGTTGATATTTTGGATAATGAACCATTAATGGTGATTTATCTTTATGCTTTTGGTAAAATGCATCAAGCTAAATTGAATTTTGCCTTTAAACAATTGCCTAAAAAATTTCTTGAAATTCCTCAGATTAACATTATTGACTATGGTTGTGGACAAGCTATTGGCACTATGTGTTATGCGGATTTTATTAGTGCAAATAGTTATACGCAAAAGATTAAGACCATCACCTTAATTGAGCCTTCTGAAATGTGTCTGGAACGTGCCGCGCTTCATACTTCGGTGTTTTTCCCTGATGTTGAAATCAAAACTGTGAACAAGAAGTTTGATGATTTGACAGAGGAAGAAATTGTGTGTAATGAGAAGATTCCCACTTTGCATATCTTATCTAATGTGCTGGATTTGGAGTTTGATTTGAAACAATTTGCTTCTTTGATTAAAAACAATTTAGAAGGGCACAACCAGTTTATCTGTGTTGGGCCATATTTTGGCCTTTCCGACAAAGGCAAACGAATGGGTGATTTCTGCTCCCTGTTAGAAGGCAACAAGAGATTCTATGGTAGTTTTGACAAAAACGAACTTGTTGATGATAAAACATGGACTGCACAAATACTCATTTTCTCAGATGGAGAAATTGTTAAAACTAAACTTCCTCATACAGTCACAAACGAGGAAATTGAAAATGACATAGAAGATAAATGTGGTGTATATAGTAAAGATGGTCTAAAATTACTAAAGTGTACAAACTCACATATGGGTACATATACAATAAAAAAAGGCACAAAGGTGATATGCGAAAACGCTTTTGAAGGATGTTTGTTCAGTCAAATTATCATTCCCGATTCAGTAGAAAAAATTGAATGGAAAGCTTTTTGTGCATGTAAATTTTTGCAAACAATCACTATACCCAACTCTGTTACAAGTATTGATTTTTATGCATTTGGTTTATGTGAATCGTTGCAGCAAATCAACATTCCAGATTCGGTATCTTATTTGGGACCACAAACATTTTATGGGTGTATTTCATTGCAACAAGTCACAATATCCAATTCGTTATCATGTATCCATTATCATACATTTGCTAATTGCAAATCCTTGAAAAATATTATTATTCCTAATTTGATAACATGTATAGAGGAATTTGCTTTTTCAAACTGCGCATCTCTAGAATACATTACTCTTTCCAATTCGTTGCGTTTTATTGGACATTTCGCTTTTGAAGAATGTAAATCTTTGCATAGAATCACTATTCCCGATTCTGTTAATCGTATCTGGGCAGGAACATTTTCAGGATGTGTGTCGTTAGAACAAATCATCCTTCCTGATTCGATAAATGAGATTGGTGACGATATATTTTATGAAAAGGTTTTTAATAATTGTAACTCTTTACGACAGATTATCATTCCCAACGGAAGCACAGAAAAATTTAAGAAAATGCTGGATGAAGTATTATGGGATAAACTTGTAGAACAATAAAACCGAACTAGCATGAAAAAATATTATAAAACTATTGCTTTTTCAAATTCTATTTTGAAAACCTGTTTCAGATTTGAAAATAGATTTCAAATCTTACCTGTTGATTTGAAGGGCAAACCACAGAGTCCAGCTGCTCGTCATTTTCCTGTATTCCTCGAGTACACAATTGACTATCAAAATAACGAACCAACTGACATTTTTGCGCTTGGCTCAGTTAGACACGATACTGAAAAAGAGATACTTAATCTTCTGTCCTGTTTAACAAATCATAGATTTTTCAAATATGATACATCTATGATTGGATGGGGAATAGAACTGCCTAATACAATGGTAGACGACATGACCATAAAGGAAAGGCAAAATATATACGATCAAGAAAGTTCTATATTTATGGGAGTCTATTATTATCCTGGATTAAAAGATGATTTAAAAATCGAACAATTCACGGATTTCAAACCCACTGCATCTTTTAAAGAAGCGCAGATGCATGAATACTTTACTGACAATCCCATTGATGACTACAAGTATGAGGTGTGTTTTCCAAATACATTAAACACCGCTCTTCATAACTATTACAATCTTTCTGCTGAAACAAGAAATAAAGTAAATTCCTGCATATATCTCGCATGTGATGGAATGGATATAGCCGCCAATAAACGAAGTCTTTCTTTTTTGTCTTATATTTCTGCTATTGAAGGTCTTGTTGGATTAGAAGAAGATTCTTCACCCGATATTTGTCTTCACTGCAACCGCCCAATTTTTGGTATCAGTCAAAAGTTTGTAAAGTTTTTATCGAAATTTGTTGCTGGAAGTGAGAAATCAAAGAGAAAGTACAAGGATATATACAACTTGCGTAGTAGAATAACACATTCGGGCAAACTGTTCCTTAGCGATTATGAATTATCATTCGATGAAGACAATGAAGAAAAAAAGTATAATGAATGGTTGATGAGATTGGAAACTCTTCAATTGTTTAGAATTTCACTGGATAGTTGGTTAAGGTACTCAGAAAAGAAAATGAAATAATTATTATATATAAATAGAAATATGAACGACAACGAAAAAGCATTGATGCATCAATTTGAAATGGCTGCACATTCACAAGGAACAGCACAGTTTTTATATAATTTGTTTGGCGGTGGTTTTGTAACAAAACAACAGGCAAAGGAAACTATTGATTTTTGCATTGCCAAGATGAAGCGTGATATTGAAAGCATTCCAAATTTGACACGTGAGCAAAAGGATAATGAGATTTCAACAAGAGAAACATGGTTTAATGCGTTGAAAACACAAATGGGGTTATAGCCAATCATTTTTGTTGATAACTTTTTATTTTTTCTCTTGATTTCCGTTTTTTACGTCCATAATTTTGTGGCATAAAAAATGTTAATATGAGAACTTACAACAACATAGAGCGTCCAGACTTTACGCCTAGATTTATCAAAAGTCTTAAACCAGATGAAATATTTGTATTTGGCAGCAATCTCGCCGGTGCTCACGGTGGCGGTGCCGCTCGCATAGCCGTCGAAAATTTTGGTGCCATCTGGGGACAAGGTGTCGGTCTCCAAGGACAATGCTATGCAATCCCGACAATGCAAGGTGGTGTCGAAACCATCAAACCTTACGTAGATGAATTTATTGACTTTGCCAAGCAGCATAAGGAGCTATTCTTTTATGTAACAAGAATAGGCTGCGGTATTGCCGGTTTTAGTGATAAGGAGATTGCACCTTTGTTTAAAGATGCAAAGGCATTGGAGAATGTGGCACTGCCGGAAAGTTTTGTTTTAATACTTAAAGAGAATCTGGAGCATGGTAATAACTATTAAAAATCAAACATTATGAAAAAGACCATTATCATTATCTTAATCAGCGGCTTGGTTATAATAGCCGTATTATGGGGAGCCAGTCAACACCTCGGCTGGTTCGAAGAAAACGACACAAATGTTGAAGAGGAATTAATTGAGGTTGAAAATAAGACGCAAGTTTACGACCTTATTGTTCTCGACATGAGTGGCTCAATGAGTATGATTCAGCCCTATGTCGTTGTGGGTTTCAATGATTTAATTGACGGACTTCGTTCTGTAAACCAACAATTTTCAGGAACACAAGAGCATTATCTAACCCTCTATGTCTTCAATGAAGCATTACAAAAATATGTGTATAACAATATTCCCATAGACAGTGCCTCCTATATAACCATGAGCGATTACCAACCAGATTATCGCACCCCTTTATACGATGCCATAGGAACCACCATCTCCGACATGATAACTAAAACCGATACCCTGTCTGAATACAGCGTAATGGTCACAATTATCACCGACGGCATGGAAAACGCTTCTCAATATTATTCGGAAGATACCATCTCCAAGATGATAAAATCATTATCAGATAAAGGTTGGTCGTTTTCTTACTTTGGAACCGATTTTGAGGTTCTCAGGCAGGCAGTAGGTCTGAAAATCGACAGTGTGTATTTCTTTGAGCGCTCAAATTCGGGCATCCACGATGCATTGATTATGGATGAAAAGTCAAGAGTGTCAAAATCCAGAGCAATAGATAGCATCCGAAAAAGAAAAAGATAATCAGCTTATTTCCTCTAAATCCCCCATATCATCCTCTGAAAGTCAATCCCAAAGACATATCTATGGTCGGCAAGAGTGAAGCCCAATAATGTGTATAAGCTGATGAGTTTCGGCATGTCAGGATCTACAACCAAAGTGATTTTGTCGTATCCCATGTCAATACCTCTCTTAATGGCATCCCGAATCAAAGCTCGCCCAATACTACGTCCACGATAAGAAGGCAACACGGCAAGAGTATCAAGGTAATATTCTCCCGGACCTGTCTCTAGCTCTGAATTGGTGTCGAGTGCCATGATATCAGGCCATAGCTCAGTGAATGTCCGATGGCGAAGGTCTTTATAAATTTCACCGGGATAGCTCAGAATAGATCCAACCACAACGCCATCTTCCTCCGCCACACGACTGTTTTTATATGTGTAAAGCAAGTCGCCACGTTCCTCGCATTCAGTAAGCCTCCGATAAATCTCTATGTTTTCGGGAATCTCACTCTCAAAATCATAGAAATGCATCCCGGCCATCACACACTTGGCCAGAAACGTAGCATCTGAAGGTATAGCATCTCGGATTATCATAATTTTTTTGCAAAGATAGGAAAAAACAAGTAATTTTGCATCATTCAAAAAATAAACACTATGGCACACCCTTGCGAAAACTGTAAAATTCGTGCTCATTATGATGCCAAGCCCAAATCATTTATGGGGCGTTTCTGGCGTTGGCACATCAATTTCTGTCCCGGATGGAAATCATACTTCAAATCATTGCCACCAGAGAAAAAGGCTGAATTGAGAGAAAAGTATCAATTTAACAAGTATCAATAATGACAACCCTCGACACCACAAACCTTTGCTCGCACTTGCAGAAGAAGTTGTTTGAAGATGACGGCATATATCATCGTCTGTGGCTGGCTATACAAGATGACCCGGAACTGACCGCTATGGTTCGCTCACGCCAGCTTCATATCTATCGTAACGGCAAGAAAATATTGGTGCTTGCAGGAAAATCGGCTCCTAAAATCATCAGGGAAGATAGGATTTGCGAAATGTTAAATGAAAAAGCATTACAAAAATGAATAAAATGATTGCCATCTGCGGGCTTAACTGTGAGAAATGCGATGCTTTTATCGCCACCAAGAACAATGATCAGGCCCTACGCGAGAAGACCGCAAAACTTTGGTCGGAGTTGAACAAAACATCTATTTTACCAGAGCAAATTAATTGTGAAGGCTGTCGCATGGACGGAGCTAAGACTGTTTTCTGTAACAATCTGTGTGAGATTCGCAAATGTGCTCTAAGCAAAAATCATGAGACTTGTGGCGACTGCCCTGAGATGGAGCATTGCCCGAAGGTGGAAGCGATACATGCCAATAATAAAGAAGCGAAGAAGAATTTGTCTATTGTCGGATTAAAATATATTGGATAAAAACTACTAATAATTAAAAAAAATCCTATCTTTGCAGCCTTAATCCTATAATTAACCTTATTATGAATAAAAAGTCTATTTTTATTTGCTTGATGCTATTGTCTTGCGCTTTGACGGGAATGGCGCAAAAAGCTCTCTTAACTACTAAATGGAACCAGACTTATCCGTACAACATGCTTTGTCCGGCAGATCCATTCGAGAATTACGCCCGCTGTTATACCGGATGTCCGGCAACAGCTATGGGTCAGATTATCAATTATTTGGGGACGACGCAAGAAACTCGTTTCGACGATGGTGACGACTACACCGCCAATTACGCAGGTCGCCAATTCCATATCGACGACGATTGGGAGACTTATATGTTCCCTTCATTTCCGCAGCTTAATGTGTTGTTGGATTCCGTCGACGCCACCTTCCAGCGTGGCGAGGAGCTTTCCGATTCGTTGGTTGCCGCTGTGATTTTCGCTTGCGGCGTGGCATGCACAGAGGTCTTTACCGCTTCGCCTAACTATGGCTCAGGCACCTTTGCTGTGAATCAGGCGTATGCCGCCTACCAGCGTTTCGGTTTCACCGACTGTGTGCTGTATCGTGAAGCCAGCGATGAGATGTATGCCACTTTGATTTCCAATTTACAAGACGGTTATCCTGCTCATCTGGCGGTTGAAAACAATGCGGGAACCTCCGGCCATAATGTGGTTGTCGATGGCTATCGCGAATCTGACGGCAAGTTCCATATCAACTTTGGCTGGGGCGGTACCATGGATAACTGGTTCGACATCCCTGATTTCGGTGGATTTAATTACGGATGGACAAAGATTGAAGGCATCATCTTGAACATCATCCCGACAGATCACACTTCTGTCAATGAACTCGCAAGTAAGCAGTCGCTTGATGTTTATCCGAATCCGGCTTCCGATGTCATTTATATGAACATTCCTTGCGAAATGGTGGAATATTCCATTTTCAATGTGATGGGACAAAAAGTAGCTTCAGGGCAGTCTGAGGGTAGTATTTCAGTTGCCGAATTGGAAAAGGGACTCTATATTTTGCAGATCAAGGGCGAAAAAATCCTTGAAACGACAAAATTCATGGTGCGATAAGATTTATTGTCATCTAGTATAGTTTTTGCATCACGACGGCGCAAGATGCGTCGCCGGTGATAGACATCACGGTGCGGCCCATATCGATGATACGGTCGATACCTGCGGCTACCGCTACACATTCGACAGGAATGCCTGCCGAAGCAAACACCATAGCCATCAATGCCAAACTGCCGCCTGGGATTCCGGGAGTGCCAATGGAAGCTATTGTTGATGCAAAGGCTATTGCCATATATTGACTCATGGTAAGGTCGATGCCACAGCAGTTTGCCATGAACACCGATGCAACGCCAAGATATATGGCTACACCATCCATGTTGATGGTGGCGCCCAACGAAAGCACGAAACGCCCGATGTTTTTGCTAACACCAAGTTTTTCGGTACATTGCATCGAATATGGCAAAGTAGCGACCGACGAATCGCTTGAGAAGGCGAATAGCATGGCAGGCTGCATGCCCCTGAAGAACTTTATAGGGGAGAGGCCACCTAAAATCCACACAGCAGATGAATAAACCAGTCCTGCATGTACGACGAAGCAGAAATATGCCAATGCCAGCAGTGCCGCATAAGAGCCAAGAACTGACGGGCCGTTTTCCACGACCACAGGTGTCAGCATGCAGAACACACCGATAGGCGCCAGTGCCATGATGTATTCCAGAATCTTGCCCACCACGTCGTTGAAGCTGAGCGTTACCTTACGTGCCATCTCGCCTTTTTCGCCTATATGAACCATGGCAATGCCAAAAAACAGAGCAATCACTATGACTTGCATCATGGCCATAGAACTTACAGGCGTGAGAAGGTTATCGGGAAACATTGCGACTATCTGATCTATAACCGATAGTTTCGGCGTTTCGATTGTCTGTGATATGGATTCAGTGCTTATTTTTATGGTCGGCAAAAAGCCTTTTACCAGACTCGGCACCACCAGTCCAAGCGTTACTGCGAATATAGTTGTAACAATAAAATATAGTAATGTGCGGAGTCCAAGCCTGCCAACTTTTGAGACATCGTTCATCGAAAGTATGCCTGCCATGATGGAAAACAGCACAAGCGGAACGACTATGAATTTCAGTAAGTTAAGGAATATTGTTCCGATGGGTTTTATGTATTCGTTGACAAAGGTAGCTTGGTTGCGTAATATGACGCCTGCTATCACTGCCAGCACGAGAGCGATACCGATTTGTGCAGTAAGTGAAAGTTTTTTCTTATCCGTATCTTTTTGGTAAGCCATACGTTCATCGCCGTTGGCGAGATGTATGATGCCGCAATATTTGAATCCGTGTTTCTCGATATTATGCTGCATAATACGGTTATCGCGATGCGTATCAATGCGGATGTTTCGCTCTTTGGCGAAGCAGAATTCCATGATACTCTGGAATATTCCGTGCACTTCAGGAAAGCTTGCGATGCGATGTATCACGTAGTAAGGCTTTGTGTTAAGCCATTTGCCATCATAAATCTTATCGTAGGTAGGTTCCGGTGATGGCAGAAAAGCGAAATATGCCACGATTTTTCCATCGTCTTCGACCACAAAACCGCCGTCTTTTTCAATGTCAGACTGCACAACATTCAGCGATGGATAGCCGTCAACCCATTGGTTTACATTGCCGTCAGCCGCCATGATGTTTTTAGCTGCGGTGAAGACTTCCATCAGTTTCTCGCTATCTTTTGGAAGAGAAGCTTTGCGGATGGTGCGGTTTGGTGAGGATTCGTTAGTTTTTGACATAAAACAAAGTTTTTATCGGTGCAAATTTAAAGTTTTGTGTTCAAATATTCTTCAACTTCATCAGGTATAACAAACTTATAATCGTATTGTTTAGCTCCATCATGATCAAGATAAGAATAAGTTACCTTGAAAGGTTCTCCGTTACTGAAATAGAAAGTCTCCTTTTCAAAACCGCCAGCACCTAAGAAACCAGTTAATGTTATGGTCTTTTGTGTTGTATCAAACAAAAAACCTGTGCGGCACACGCCTTCTGACAACTCATCAAACACTAAGTTATGTAATTTGCTATAGCCGGAATCTGTTTTTTGATAAACAGTGAAGTCTTCGCAATCAATATAGTCTTCTTCCAATGAACGATCGGGTCGTGGATGCCCACAAACCACCAATTCTTTCTCACCATCAAAATTCATATCCTCAAAATACACGATATTTGTCCACTCAATATGTTGTGATATGTGTGTGTTTTGAATGATGACGGTGTCTTTTTCAGATAATCCTTGTAATTGCCACGGATCCCAGTTGTCAAAACTAATAGTCTGATGAATGGTATCCGTTTTGCTTGCTTTTGTAAGATATATTTCTGTGACAAAATATGAACTTTCAGGCTTTTCTTGGGTGCAGTGTATAATAACTTCGTATCCGTTAACTGGAGTGTTGTATTTAAGCCAAGTAGAAATTAAAGAATCATTATGAATGTTGCCTATTGAATTAAATGACAAGCATAAAATTGTTATCAGCAATGCTTTCATAATAGTTAAATTTCTATTTTACAATCTTCACAGATAAACTCTACTTGCTGATGACAGTCAGGACAAACAGACAGGCGACCTATGTATGAAAAGCCGTTGTGTAATTTGGGGTTGGAATGGAAATGAATCCATTTTAATTCGTGGCTCAGTTTGCCACAATTCATGCAGAACATGCGTCCTCTAACTATTGCACTTTGAGGATGACGAGCTGTATCTATATCGTTTAAGCAAGGTTCTATCTCTTTCCAATCGAAAGGCTCGCATCCTGGCGGAAAGCAGTAATCTCCTCCGTTATAAGCTTGATGGGCTATACGATGAATCTTCCCTTTGTCATTGGTTCTCACAATTAGCAAAGAACGTATTAAATTGTGTATGTCATTTGGAATATAAAGCTCCACGACCATGCCATATCGTTCTGTTGGCACAAAAGAAACATGATAATCTTTTGTTAACAATTTCTCAAAACAATTTAACACTTCAGTTTTGCCAGTATAATGTGGACGACACATCAAAGAGAATGTGGCCTGGTCGTCAAGCATAGGTTCTAATATACTTATATCGTGACGCTCGAAGGCTTGACACAGAGTTAATTGTGCGTCGGATACTGGTTCTGTTATTGATCGTAGCTTTAAAATTGTATCACGAAGCCTAATAGCCTTGTTCTGATTGCGCATTAAAAAAGAAAGATTAGCTTTATCATCTCTATTATGCTTTTGAATTGCTTCTTGAAAGGTCGATATAGCCCGTTTACATAACAACAAAGCATCATCAATGTCTTTCTGACCTCCTTTGCCATAGAACTCTGTATAAGCGAGGTCGATTTGTGCAAAACATTGTCCATGTGAAGCTGCTAATAATAGAAACACCAATCCTTGGCGATACTCCTCATAGGTGCTGTTAGATCCCATCAGGTACTTTGAATATTTCCATTGGGCTGTAATATCGCCTGCCAAAGCAGCTTCCTTGGCTTCATTTTTCTTTTTTTCGTATTCTTCGGGCGTGAGCATTGTTTTGTGTTTTTCTATATGATTTACGAGATTGCTTAGAAACCGTAAACATCGCCATATCCGTGTTTAAGAGCGCTCATGATTGCAGTTTCTTCGTCAATGGATGTTTTTATTGGGCGTTTATGCTCTGTGTTATTGTCAACCAACCTGATTAAAGCATCATTTTCTTCTTTTTCCCTTTCGTTTTCCCCTTTTGATTTCCAGCTTTCATACCATTTATATAATTTCTCAAAAACATCTTCTGAAAAAGCTAATGAAACTGCATTTGGAAATAACATTTGAAATGACAAGAATTGGTGTCCATAATTAATGATCCATCTAAAATACAACATTTTTTCAATGTTGCCCAATTGATCAATTGGTTTAAAATCTTTCAGAAAGAATACATCGAGTTTATGTCTGCATTTGGCTGCTTCTAGATATGCATTTGTTAGCGCATTCATTTCTTCTGATGCAAAATAGGCGGAAAGAAATACATAATCATTATCGGAAACCTTTGAATTCAAGTTAACTTGTGGATAATGCATGTGAATCAATTCTTGATTTAATGTATCAAGACTAATGTTTAGATGCTTTAACAATTGTGATACTCGCATACTATTATGAATCATTTCTTTGAATGCAAAATTAATAAAAAAATTAAAATCTTTAAGGAAAAGTTTAATGCTTATTTAGTGGTTTAATTAAGATTGTCTAACAATGGCAATTAATCACTTGATTAATTCCATAAGAATTGTTATCTTTGTAAAAATCTTAATAATAAAAAGATGAACAAATTTTTTAAAACAATTAATCCTTATGATGGTTGTTACCTTCAAATCAATGAGTATTTCTTTGTAGCAATCCAAGGTTTTTGGACTTTAAAGAGTGTTTGCAAAAGGAATTTGGCAGTTGAAATCGATGTTTAATTTTGCAACACTAAAGAGGACGGCTAGCCGTCCTCTTTTATATATTTATCTCCATGTTGTAATAGTTTCAATAATTACAAAACTCAACTTCTGTATTCAAAAATCTTTTTCCACCGCATTTCAACTCCGGCGTGTTGATCCTAATATCGCAATCAACAACAAAAATATTTCCTTCTTTCGAGCGAATCACGTTTTCATCGTGAAGGTCACTAAGATAGATTTCAGGGGTGGCAAAAGTCCAGTTTTTAGGATTTATCAAATCAAATCCCATTTTTTGAGCAAAAACAGCTATTTCTTCGTCTGATACATGTGAACCCTCTATAAAAGGTTGTTCAACGATTACTTTAAAATCACCTTCTGCAGTTCGACCAAATCCAAGCACAGTCATTGTTGTTTCCGGGAAGTAGGTGTTGTGCAAAGATATACGGTCGAGGGCAAAAATAGGCTGTATGAAATAATCCAATCCGATGGACTTGATAAGTGTTGAGCCATGGTCATAAACAATGGCTTCGCCTCCTTCGGCTAAGCGATATCCAAATGAGACCTCAAGAAATTGCTCGACATTTTCATACCAGCAATATACCCGTTTCGCCCATTTTTCAATTACTGCTTCCTGCTGCGCTCCAAGTTGACATTCTCTTTTGAAGTCGCTGATTGCTGCCTGATGCTCGCTATCTGTTCCAGTTTTTGCTCCCGCGAGTAAGGATGCAATGACATTTGTTGCACCTCCCGCTGCGCAGCCATGCTGTTCGCGCGGTGAAAATCGTTGATATACCAACCGCCCGCTGATGAATTGCTCTGCATAACTATCCAATTTTTGCAGACCTTCAGACGTGAAGCCGTCAGTTATAATGCCGTTGACCGAAGCCCAAAACTCTGCGTTGTTGTTCATGTTTTTTTATTTTTAACTTTGCAAAAATACAAAAAACTGAACAAAAAACAAAGTTTTATTTAATTAACTTTCGCGATAATCACCATGATGTTGTTGACGAACATGTTGACGGCAATCGCCAGCAAAATCACGCCGAAGAATTTTCTGAGGATGAAAACCAGGTTTTTTCCTAAAAACTTTTGGATTTTATCAAGATAACGAATCACTACGTAATCGAGGGCGATGTTGAGCAGCAATCCGATGAGTATGTTGATGATGGCGTAGTCGGCGCGCAGTGAGAGGAGACCTGTGAGGGCGCCCGGACCTGCTATCAGCGGAAATGCCACAGGTACGATGCTTGCACCGCCGTTGTTGTTCTCGTTTTTGATGATTTCGCGACCGAGAATCATCTCGACGGCAAGCACAAACAGCACAAACGAGCCTGCCACGGCGAACGACTCCTTGTCGATGCCGAACAGTTTCAACAATCCGTCACCGGCGAAGAAAAACGCTAAAAACAATGCCAAAGCCACAAGGCAGGCCTGGCCTGCCTTGATGACCTTGTTCTGTTCTTTCATGCTGACAAAAATCGGGATGGAGCCGAAGATGTCGATGATGGCTGCCATCACGAAGAAGGCACCGAATATCTCTACAAAATTGATGTTCATTTTATATTCAAATTTTTTGCAAATATAAAATTAAATTCAATTTTAAATCAAATTATTTCGACAAATATAATGATAGTGAGGTCCGAAGCGTTTGAATGCCGCCTCGTCGAGTTCTTCCTGATATTTCGGATGAGCGACGGAGATGATGAGCTTTGCGCGCTCCTGCAACGAGCGACCGTAGAGGTTCACAGCGCCATATTCCGTGATAAACCAATGGATGTGGTTGCGCGTGGTGACAGCGCCTGAGCCCAAATCCAACGCCGGCACAATCTTGTTGATGCCTTTTCTCGTGGTCGAAGGCATAGCGATGATGGCCTTGCCTCCTTTTGCACGCGATGAGCCGTAAACATAGTCAATCTGACCGCCCACGCCAGAATAAATCTTATCGCCAAGCGAGTCGGCGCACACCTGACCCGACAAATCAATCTGGATTGCCGAGTTGATGGAAGTCATCTTAGGCTGCTGAGCGATGATGAACGGATCGTTGGTGTATTCCACATCTTTCAGCAAAACCTCGTGGTTGCCGTCTATGAAGTCATAGATTTTTTTCGAACCCATCACAAAAGTGGAGACAATCTTACCTTTGTCGAGTTTCTTGTTGTCGCCAGTGATGACACCTTTTTTCACCAGAGGAAGGATGCCGTCAGAGAACATCTCGGTATGAATGCCGATGTTTTTGTGGTTGTGGAGGCACGATAAAATCGCATTCGGGATTGAGCCGATACCCATCTGGAGGCAGGCGCCGTCTTCGATGAGCTCAGCGCAATAACGTCCTATGGTCTTCTCCACCTGATTCGGCTCAGGCATATCGACGGTGAGCAAAGGAGTGTCGTCCTCAACAAAGACATTGATTCTGCTGATGTGGACCAGGGCGTCGCCAAAGGTGCGTGGCACGTGTTTGTTGACCACCGCGATGACGAACTCGGCGCTCTCCATTGCTGCCAAGGTGGCGTCGACAGATGAGCCTAAAGAAACGTATCCGAACTTGTCGGGCGGACAAACCTGAATCATCGCCACGTTGCATTTTATGTATTTTTCGCGATAAAGCTTCGAGGTCTCGCCAAGAAACACCGGGATATAGTCGGCCAAGCCTTTCTGCACGCTCTCGCGGACGTTGGCGCCTACGAAGAAAGCGTTGTGCTGGAAGATGCCTTCGAATTCCGGGTTGACGTATGGAGCCGCACCCTCGGTGTGGAGATGGTGGATGTAAACATTTTTCAACTCACCGGCACGACCGCGGTCGCACAGGGCTTTCACAAGACATTGCGGCACACTCGACACTGAGCTGATATGGACGTGGTCGCCGGATTTTATGACTTTTACAGCCTCGGCTGCTGATACTGGTTGATATTGCTTTCTCATGACGACCTATTTTTTAATGATTTTTTCAACAAATTTTTGATTTTCAGTGATAATCGTGATGAAATACATACCTTCCGATAATGCGCTGACATCAATTCTTGATTCTGATGATGATAGAATTGTTTTTCCTGTAACGTCACTTACAATAATGCTTTGTACAGACGCGCCATGGCACGTCTCTACGGTTACGAAATCATGTGCGGGATTTGGATATACTGATATTGTTGTAACTTCATTATCTTCAATTCCATCTGGTACATAATGCAATATTGCATGCACATCAAAATCAACATATTGACCATCACTGTAGGCTCGCATGGTAATGGTTACAATTGATTCCTCCCTTGATACACGAGTCATTTTCAATCTCTTGCCTTGCATGACAGCGTAAAGATATTCAGTATTTGATATGGAAAGGATATTAAAATCGATATTTTCATCTGGGTCATCATCGTCGGTTACAACACCATCAAGATTAACATATACTATTTCTGGGAAACTTGTAAAATCTACGTCACCTACAGGGTTGACTACGTAAGGTGGAAGGTCTTGCGGCGGTGTAGGAGCTGTTCCGTTGAAGTTTTCAATACAGAAGTAAGCCGGGGTAATCATGCCGCCGCTGTTGTTTTTCGATGAAGAGAGGCTGAACGAGATGGTATGAACCGCACCGAGAGTGCTGAGGTCGAACCATTCCCAGGTGTTCAAAATATAGTCTTCGTCGTTGTTTGTGAAACGATAGTCGGCGAGATAAAACTCGGCTGTTCCTACTGTCTGACCGCTGGCGTTTTTGCCCGTGGCGGTGAGCTTAAACCAGTCAGGGTCGTTGCCCGATGTGCCTCCGAATGGTGTGGCGGTAGCGTCGCCGTCATGCATGTTCTGATAAGCCCAGAGGTTGTTTGTGACGTAGCATCCTGTAACTGTATGAGACTGATTGTCAGAAGCGTAGACATCAGTTTGAACGCCCATGCAGTATGCCACGCCGTATTGTGTCGAGCCATCGTAGCCGGCACCGGTAGCCGCTGTGTATTGTGCATTCAATCCCGACTGCGACATATCGGTGTGGTTAGAGGCTGTGAAACCACCCCAGAATGAATATTCCGGCATGTAATAGTTGGTGAAAATCCAGCCGCCGCTGAACATCTCATTGTCGCCAGATTCACCTTGCCAGTAGCCGTTTGCACCTAAAGCGACGTCATCGAAAGTGGCTGTTCCGACAGTGATTACGACTTCAACGCCAGAAACGCTCACGTTCATATCCACATGTTTGCCGTTGCTTGTTGCGCGAATCACTAAAGTCTTGTTGGTGAATGCGTTAGAAGTGGTTCTTGTAACCCAAAGCATGTCGCTGTAATCGATTGTGGCGGTGATTTCCGACGGACAGCTCTGAATTGTGATTTCGATGAATTCGTTGTTGTTGTCAGGATCGTCGAAAACATTGCTGAGGTCGAAATTCAGCGTCTGTGGGTAGTCGGTGAAGCTGATTGGAGCCAATGGGTTAGCCACGACAGGCGGCAGGTCTTCAGCGAGACACTCCACCGTGAACGAGGTCTGCACCGACTGTCCGGCGCTTTCTGCATTCAAAGTGATAGTGGCTATTCCACCTGTCGCAACAAGACGTGTGACAGTCAAAATGTTGTTGCTCAACGATGTTGAGACGAGCGATGGGTTGCTGTTTGAAGCTACCGTGATAACTATACCGGTATTCGGATCGTCAGGGTCGTTGAAGGTGTTGCTCAAGTTGATTGACTGGCTTGCCGGATAGTTTTCAAAAGTGATGTTACTTATTGGGTTTGCCACGACTGGAGGCAGGTTGGTGCCACTTGTAAACTCATCTGCTCCTGCACATGGTGCTGTGGTTGAACGGTTCTGGTCGTCGATGTCTTTTGTGACGTATGAAAGTGGATTTGCAACTGTCAAACCTGTTGCATCGGTGATGTGTAAGTCGTTGGTGCCTACAAAGTTAGGTGTGCAAAGAGCCGATTGTGCGTCGAAGCCTGTGGCTGCAGTCCAGTCGCTTAACGTGGCGCAATCTGTTGTTGTGAACCTTCCGATGTTAGCTCCTGTATATTGTATGCGATTGTAGTCGCAAACGCGGCTATCGACACTGTTGTTGAAGCGGAAAACGTAGCCGTTGGTTGTATTCACAAGCAAATTGTTGTAAAAGTTGAAGTTTGTACCGTTTTTCTGTACGAAAATGTTGATATTTTCGCCTGTTCCGGTGCATTTTAGGGTATTATGCGCAAAATCAATGTAAGCGCATTCATTGTAGTCGATGGCGAATGCATAACTACTTGAATTAGCCTGAAGATTTACAATGTTGTTTCTGATGATGACGTGATTTTCAGCTGTTCCAACCAACGGACGGATTCTGAAAACGGTAGAATAACTTGTCGTACGAGTAATATTCATCACGTTTTTCTCAATGATGGCGCCGTTATAGCACTGGAAAATATCAATGGCATTGTAATCTGTCTTGAAATCGTTGGCGTTGACGACGGTATTTCCACGAAGTACAACATTGTTGTAGAAAGTGATGTAAATCGACTTAAACTGTTGATTTTCAAAGTTACAGTTTTCAACAAGCACATTTTCATTGAACAATGTCATGTTTTTTCCTTGCAGATAAAGGGCTATACATCCGTTGATGAACTGGCAGCCTACGAATTGTGTGTCGTGGTTGACAATGCCGTCGCCGTTGTTCATGTGAACAAGGTTTTTGTCGTTGTCGGATGAATTTGTAGGCACCTCTATGCCTACGAAACGCACGTTTTCGAATCTGTCGTAGTCACACTGGCCGTCAAATACCAGTAAGCGTGCCTTTGCCGTTGATGATGTTGTAACCGTCATGTTCTCAAAGGTGATGTAGTCGGTGCCGTTGAGCTTGATGGTGCTGTTGTCGGTGTATCCGGCGTTGCTGGTGATCACGACTTGTTGGTTGTCGCCACCCATGCCTCTGAAAATGACACGGTTTGTCGCCGATGCTCCGTTGATTTGGTTGATGGTGACGTACTCCTCATACGTTCCAGGAGCGATTTCAAATACCACCTGACCCGACACGCCAGCCGACAATGCCGAGGCAGCCGCGCTCAACGAGGTGTAGTCAGGGTTTGAGGAAGAGTTACTGCTGATTGTGTAAGTGCCTGACAATTGGGCGTTTACGATAGTCGCAAAGAAAAGCGACAGTGCTAAAAAGAAACACTTTTTCATGATAATTTAATTTTAATCCCGAAATAAATTTACTATGTTGCTTGGCAAGGTCTTCTGACTCATCCGAGCCTGTCGCCTTCCCATCTCTCGACAGTGGCTTGATTGACAGGCCTTTACGCCGGACTTACAGCAGCGGGTACTGTTGCCGATTTTCACGGCATTCCCTTTTCCAAAGCGGCGGCAAAGGTACAAAAAATTTCATCGTCAACGGCTGAAAAATCAAATAAAAAATGAAAAAGGGGACAACTCCCCAATTGTCCCCTGAAAAATTCAAATAGTATTAGTTTTAAATGAGATACTCTTTCAATGAGTTAACATAGTTTTCGAAGGCTGTAAGGCCCGCTGAAGTGATTTTGCAGGTAGTGCAAGGCACCTTTCCCTTGAAGCCTTTCTCCACAGAGATGTAGCCTGCCGCGCTGAGCTTGTCGATTTGCACGCTGAGGTTGCCCGATGTGGCTCCAGTCTGCTTCTTGAGGTAACTGAAATCAGCATCCTCAACGCCGGCAAGGATCGACATCACCGCCAGCCGCAGCTCGGAATGCATTATTGGGTCAAGTTTCGGTAACATGGCTACTTGTATTGAGATTTGATAATAAGTCCGGTTATAACGAGCATGATGCCGCATACGGTGAAAATGAGCAACTGCTCAGCACCAGCAGCAAGTAATGAAGCCATCACTGCGCCACCGATGCCGATGATGAAACCGCTGATGGTGATAGCCCAGTTTTTCAAAAGAAAGCCCGAGATAGCCTCTGCAAAGCCTACCAAAACCACAAGAATCAACGTGATGTTCATCGATATCCACAGCATTGCGATGACACTGATGCAGACCGCGAAAATACAATAGGTGAGCCAGATCAGACCGATGTTCATGTTGATTTTGCTCTGCGGGATGTCGGACTCTTTTCTCTCGAGGATTCTTACCATCGGGAATCCTAAGGCAGGCATTACAAACCACACGACATTCCAAACCGGACTGCCCGAATATTGCCATAACCAATAAATCACTAACGATACAACGATCAGCAAACTGCCCCATAACATGAAGTGTTTTGCGCTGCTTTGAAGGATTGTGCGACGGCTCTCGTTGATCATTTCACTGATGATGTTCAAACTCTGCTGAGCTGTCATTTCATTTTTTTGTTCAATGTTTTCCATAGTTTTAATTTTAATTGTTAATTTTTGACTTTTAATTTAAACTTTTTTAAGTGCACTTTATGTCTTAAACGACGATGCAAAGATAAACAAGTTTATAATATAAACTACAAAAAAATTAAAATATTTTTAAAAAATTTTTAAGATTTTTTATAAAACATTGATAAACAATAAGATATGAATAGACAATTATGGTCTTACATAGGAGATGTAACTGCCTTGGATGCATTTCCAGCGGCCGTCATTAAGCAAAATGAGCTCATCGCCATACACTCCGCTAATCTGATCGCCGTCCTGATCGTACCCATACCAATATCTGCCGTGCTTGACACCCCAGCAGCCGTTTGCAAAGATTAAAGGTGACTCGTCGGAATAGAAATCGAGTTTGTATCCGTTGCAGTTATAGACATCCCAATAGCCTGAGCTGCGCTGAACTGCCACATGATTCCAAGGATAATAAAGAATTTCCTTTCCGTAAATTCCATCTACCAAATCACCGTCCGGATCAGCCAGATACCATGTCCCGTTGCGTTTTACACGATAATAGCCGTTGTAAATCAGGTTGATTTCATCTCCATAGAGGATGGATCTGCCATTATTATATATGTACACGTAAGAGCTATTGATTCGGACATAGCATCCGTTTCTGAGGTCCTGATAATCTTCGGTGCACCATTCCGCCTTGCGTGTTGTCATCTCGTTGTCGGTATCTTCAAACCACAGGTCGTATTTGTCGGAGACGACATATTGAGCATTCGCCGGCATGTATGTCATGAGCAACACCAGCACGGTGGCGGTAATCGCTAATAATGTGGATTTCTTCATTTTCAAGTGTTATCAGAATCCTGTCCAGAACTTTTCCCAGAAATGATGTTCCATCTCTTTCCATGTCTCAGCTGTTGCTGCCTCGAAGTCGGCAGTGTATCTGTTGAGCATCTTGATGGCTTCGTCTTTTTCGCCTTTCTTGAGAAGTTTCTCGACTTTTTTCTCTAACTCTGGCATCTCTTCGAAAGCCTTGTCTTCATAACGCTGGATATTGCTGTACATTATATCCTTTGCGTATCCCCAGTTGACCTGAGCGAGTTTGTTGGCTTTTCTGTAACGCCACAAAGCTGTCTGCTCGTCGTAGTGACCGTGTCCGCATCTGTCGAAGCATGACGGCATCTTGGTGCAGCCGCTGTAGACAGGGATTCTCGGGCTTTGTCCAGGATTCTCGACGCCGATCCAGCAGATTCCGCCGATCTCGTCAGGCATCCAGTCGCGGAGCTGTGCCACGAATGAATATGAGCACCACGACATTGCCACGCCGCGTTTGAACTCGATGGTTCCAGGTTTCAGCATGTTGTAAACTTTCTGCTCGTTGCCGCCCATCCAAGGATTTGCGGTAGGAGAGACGATGGTGTCGCCGTCGCGTGTCACTATTTTGAGATTGCGTGTGATGTCCATGTCGGTGCCTTCATAGTAGCTGCGCAGGAGGCGCATCACGTCGCGGACGTCGACTTTCTTTTCCGGTTTCACCGAGAACGGGATGTCTTCAGCGTCTCTGTCGAGTTTCAATGACGGGGCTAACTCGTTGAATATAAACCATTCACGTTCACGGAAGTTCTTTCCGTTGGAGTAGCTGCTGGCAAATGCCTTGTACCAAATGAGTTCGCCTTCGCCGTCCCAGAGGCCGTATTTCTTCGCCACCTCTTCAACGTTGTCAGAGCACATGAAGTTTTTCTCGTCTTTTCTGTTTAAGTATTTGATTCTCGGAATGTTAGCCGAAACGCTGACTTCTCCGTCAGGAACGCGTTGTGCTGCCCAGATGCCTCCGATCTTGTCAGGACCTTCGCCCATGATTTCCATGAGCCACACTTCTTTCGTGTCGGCGATGGTGATAGCCTCGCCGCCGTCACCGTATCCATATTCTTTGATGAATTCAGCTATGGTTTTGATGGCGTCGCGGGCGTTGTCGCAGCGTTGCAATGCCAAACGCTCGAGTTCATCAATGAGGAAGGCTCCCTCATTATTGCGTAGGGTGTCAGGACCAGAGAACGTAGTCTCGCCTATAGCCAGCTGCTTCTCGTTGAAGCAAGGATATGCGGTGTTGAGATATGCGTAGGTGTGGTTCGGCAACGGAATCTCGGCTGCCACTTCCAGACCCTTTGTCTCGCTAGGACTCATGGTGTGCATGGTGCCTTTGTAGACTGGTGTCCAGGCGTTGTCTTCATAGTCGGCGGCTGGCTCCCAGCGCATCCAGGTGCGGTACCAGCTGTCGCAGGTGTGTGATGTCATGACAGAGCCGTCGGCAGATGCTTTCTTGCCAACCATGATACTGGTGCAGTTGGCACCGTCAAATTCATATTCGTCGACATTGACCTGAGCGCTCAGAGCCATTGTCGATAATAACAAAACAATCAATAAGTTAAGGTGCTTTTTCATATTACTGTAGTTTTAGATAGTTTCTTTTTCAACAGGTTTGGATGCAAAAAACGTGAAGTTCACTTTTCCGTATTTGCGATGGTCGTAATAGTTCGGATGCTCCGAGAAATCTATCGTTCTGTCGTGTTCCAACACGAAAATGCCGTCGTCTTTCAATAATGCGTTTTCAAAAATGAGGTTCACGAGCAGCTCGTAATGTTTGCAGTCGTAAGGCGGGTCAGCGAAGATGAGGTCGTACTTGGCTTTGTGCATCGGCAAGAAACGGAATACGTCTGATTTTACCACCGATAACTCGTTCATCTCCAATTTGTTAGCCGTCTCTCTGATGAATCTTACGCAGTTGTTGTTCTCATCGACGGCGGTCACGTGCGGGCAGCCTCTCGAAACGAGTTCGTAGGAGATGTTTCCTGTTCCGGCGAAGAGGTCTAAAGCTGTCGTCTCCTCCAAATCTATCTGATTTTCAAGGATGTTGAACAGACTCTCCTTTGCCATGTCGGTCGTCGGGCGCGTCGGGAGGTTGTCGGGCGCCACAATCTGCCGTCTCTGATGTCGTCCTCTTATAATTCGCATGTCTTCGCTTTGTTTATTGCGTTATAGTCTTTCCCCATGAAGCGGATGTCGCGCATGTATCTCGACGTGACTTCCACAATCGTCGATTTCTCCTCAATCATGCCGAGGAAATATACCGGCACGGAGCCTGCGTCAAGATGCAGCTGCTCGATGGTGAAAAGCAGAAAATATAAAAAATCTTCTTTTGTCTTAAAACGGAAATTATTGTTAAACAATAAGTTGCATCCTTTTAAGACTGTCACTTCAAAAACCTGATTCTTGATATTGAGATACACACGGACATCGTCGGTACGCTCCATGTTGTCTTTTATCAAGCTTGCCACGAGTACGCTCGAGGCGTGATGAAACTCGGCGTTTTCATCTTGATTCCGAATGCTTTCGAAGTCTTTTTTCGGCATCGCGAACACGTTGTATGCATCGGCGAGCTTAACGAAATCGGCGCAAACCACGCTGTCTTCGTCTGTAAGTCCCAGAATATCAAGATATTGCTTCTTGTTTTTGTCTTGATACACCTCGTTTGGAACAAAGGTGTTCAGGTCGTTGTCGACTATGTAATACGAAAAACCATCCAACGGATGCTGGATGGTTGTATCGTGTTTGTTCAAACTGCCGGTTGTCGGGGTCATGATTATAATGATTCCCAGTTACCGCTTGTTGAAGGCTCGTCCATCGAACCGACTTTCAAACCTGCGTATTTGTCGAGGTCTTCCTGCTCAGCTCTCAAGTTGTTGACGCGCTGTGGGTCGAGGTCCCAAAGATATGAGCTGTATGGAGTCTTTGCTTCAAACACAGCGACTTTCAAACCACCACGCATGATATAACCTGCTTGCATCTCGAATGCCACGTTCTGTGAGAACGGAACGATGCGCAGACTGTTGACGTCGAAGTTTTCTCTGCTGTTGAACAATGAGTCGATGACCTTGATGTAACCAACTGTATCGTTGATGGTCTTTGTAAATGTTGTGTCTTCAGGGTCCGGAATCATGTTAACGATAGGAAGCTCGCCTGTTCTGATGTACTCGATGAGTGAGTCGAAGTTTGCGGTGTATCTGTTGTAGGTCTGTTTGAAAAGAGTCTGTGTGCTTCTGATGTCTTTCAAACTCTGGACGACCTTGATTTCTCTTTCTTTACGGGTGTTTTCGAAAGCCACAGGCTGTCTGATGCTGTCGAATACCAAGTAAGCCAATAAGCATGCGACAAGTGTCAATGCGATGTTGATGATAGGTAAATTCTTATTATTCATGATTTTTAAATTTATTTACATTTTTTGCGTTGCAAATTTAGCTATTTTTTTTAATAGGAGTGAAAAATTTTAAAAATATTTTATGAATAAAATTCCACGTTGAGTCCCAATGCTTTAACTTTCTCGGCGATGCGGCTCAATTCATCCTTTGAGATTTTTTCCAGATTTTTCTCAGGAGTCTCCCTGTCGATGACGTAAATCATTGTCTTTCTTGGATTTATCTTTTTAAGATGTTCAAGCCAGAGATTGACTTCCTCGTCTGTCGTGTTGTCGAATTTTTGTCCGTTATGCTCGCCGCGAAGGAACAAAGTCTGGATAATCACCTGACCCTCAAAGCGTTGCAGATCCGCGATGTATTGCTCGAGGTTGATTTTTACGTTTGGGAGATTTACCTTATTAATAACATCGAGCGTGCCGCCGTCAAGTTTGCAGATGTTGTTGTCGACTTTCTGCAAGGTCTTGAAAATCTTTTCGTTATGGATGTTGGTGCCGTTTGTCAGCACGCTGATGACTGCTTTCGGAACGTATTTGTCTCGTAATCTGATGGTTATGTCGATGATTTCCGGGAAATTCGGATGCAAGGTCGGCTCACCGTTGCCCGAAAACGTGATGCTGTCTGGTTCTCTGTCTGTCCCGACGAGCGATTTCAACGCAATTTCCAGTGTTTGCTCGTATTCTTGAGGTGTCGCCAGTCGCGCTTTCTCGTCTCTGTGCTCCGGGTTCCATCCGCATTCGCAATAAACGCAGTTGAAGGTGCAGATCTTTCCGAACTTTGGCAACAAATTGACACCCAGCGAATTACCGAGTCTTCTGCTGCGAATCGGACCGAAAACCAAATCTTCTGTTAAAAATGCCATTTCCAAAATTTTTTGCAAAAGTAGTAAAAAATACGTTACGTTCCATCGTTATTTCGAGCGAAACGAAGTGTAGTCGAGAAATCTCAAACAATTGAATGTTACGTAACAATCCAGATGGCGGTGATTTCTCCATTCCGCTTCGCTTCAGTCGAAATGACGGAATAAAAAATGTTTTGTGTGAAAAAAAAATATTATTTTTGCAAAAAATTGTATCATGAAGACAAAACAAGAAATCACTGAAAACTGGCTGCCACGTTACACTGGCATGAAACTCGAAAAGTTTGGGAAATATATAATTCTGACCAATTTCAAACATTATCTGGATTTCTTTTCAGAGTATAACAATGTCAGGATTATCGGCGAAGACCGCTCGATGCCTTGTGCCACTTCCGGTGACATCACGATGATAAATTTCGGAATGGGAAGTCCTAATGCTGCAACTATCATGGACCTTTTGACGGCCATTCATCCGAAAGCTGTGCTATTCCTCGGAAAATGCGGTGGCGTGAAAAAGAAAAATCAGGTCGGTGACCTTATCCTGCCTATCGCCGCTATCCGTGGCGAGGGAACGTCGGACAATTATCTTTTGCCTGAAGTCCCGGCTTTGCCAGCCTTCTCGATGCAAAAAGCTATCTCGACGTCAATCCGCGACCACGGTCACGACTACTGGACAGGTACCGTATATACCACCAACCGCCGAGTGTGGGAACATGACGAGGATTTTAAGGAATATCTGCACAAGACACGCTGCATGGCAGTGGATATGGAGACGGCAACCATCTTCGCGGCAGGCTTCGCCAACGAGATTCCTACTGGCGCTTTGCTTCTCGTCTCCGACCAGCCGATGATTCCGGAAGGCGTCAAGACAGAGGAGAGCGACAAGAAAGTGAGCTCCATGTTCGTCGACGAACATATTAAAATTGGCATCGACGCATTGCATCAGATTATCGACAACAAGATGACAGTCAAACATTTGCGTTTCTGATGACGTACGAGCAGATTCTTTCCGAGATAAAAAACAAGATTTACCATCCGGTGTATTTCCTGATGGGCGAGGAGCCGTATTTCATCGACTCTATCAGCGACGCCATCGAGAGCACCGTGCTGGATGAGGCCGACAAGGCTTTCAACCAGATCATCCTTTACGGAAAAGATGTCAACGTGCACGACATCGTGACGCAGGCGCGTAACTTCCCGATGATGGGTAACTACTTGGTAATCATAGTGAAAGAAGCTCAAGACGTGAAAAATATCGAGTCGATGGAACCGTTCCTGGAGATGATTCCCGAGACGACCATCCTCGTCCTGAATTACAAATACAAGAAGCTCGACAAACGTCTGAAGTTCGCGAAAACGCTCGACAAAGACTATGTCTTGTTCGAGTCAAAGAAGCTGTACGACCGCGACATCCCGAAGTGGATAGTCAACTATTTGGGCAGCAAAAACTACAAGATTCAGCAGAAGGCTTGTCAGATGCTCGCCGATTACCTCGGCACCGACCTGCAGAAAGTGCGCAACGAGCTTGACAAGCTGATGGTGGCGGTACCTAACAACAAGGAAATCACTGACTTCGATGTTGAGTATAACATCGGAATCTCCAAGGATTTCAATATCTTTGAGCTTCAGAAAGCCATCAGTTACGGCGATTTCCCGAAGGCAGTTCAAATCATCAACTATTTCGGCGACAACACCAAGGAAAATCCGCTAATCGCAACAGTGATAATGCTTTATGCTTATTATTGCAAGGTTTTGAAGCTGCATTACGCTACCGACAAGAGTAAAAACAGCGTCGCAGCCGTCATCGGCGTGAGCCCGTTCTTCGTCGAAGACTACTTCGAGGCCTCTCGCCGCTACAACATCAAAAAATGTGTAGAAAACATCGCCATTTTGCGTGAATTTGATTTGAAATCAAAAGGTTACAACACCAGCAGCGACGTGAGCCAGAAAGACTTGTACCGAGAGATGATTTACAAACTCATGAAATAAAAAAAGGTGGTTTTGAAACCACCTTTTTTGTTGTTATTACTTATTTTTCTTTATCCAATTCAGAGCATTCACAAATGCCTCAATCCACGGCGCAACTTCATCGTTTTTGCGATTCTGCGGATAGAACGCCCACTGCCATGGGAGGAACGCTCTCTCGAGGTGCGGCATCATCGCGAGATGACGTCCGTCGGCTGAGCAGATACCGGCCACTAACCATGGTGAACCGTTAGGATTTGCCGGGTAACTGTCGTAGCTGTATGTCAATGCGATGTTGTATTTCTCCTTGCCGTATGGGAAGTTGAACTTGCCCTCGCCGTGTGCGATCCAGACACCGAGACGGCGTCCTTTGAGTGTCGAGAGCATGATGCTGTTGGTGTCTTCGATGTTCACGTTCACGAAGCCTGACTCGAACTTGTGTGAGTCGTTGTGGATCATGCGCGGATGCTTGTCGTGCTCAGGATAGATGAGGTTGAGCTCCGTCATGAGCTGGCAGCCGTTGCACACCCCAAGACTCATGGTATCCGGACGTTTGTAGAAGTTCTCGAGAGCGGTGCGTGCCTTCTCGTTGAAGAGGAACGCTCCAGCCCAGCCCTTCGCCGAACCGAGAACGTCGGAGTTGCTGAAACCGCCAACAAACACTATCATATTCACGTCGCTGAGGTCTTCGCGCCCGCTCACGAGGTCGGTCATGTGAACATCTTTGACGTCGAAACCGGCCGTGTAGAGCGCGTAAGCCATTTCACGGTCACATTGGCAGCCTTTCTCACGGATGATGGCGGCCTTCACGCCCGACGGAGTGCGACGGTGCATGTCGATGCCCAGGTCTTTAGCCTTGCCGGTGAAGCTTCCGAAATCAAACTTAAGTGCCTGATTCTTATAGTTTTCGAAACGTTCTTTGGCTTTGACTTCGCCGCTCTGTTTTCTGTCGAGGAGATATGAGCTCTTATACCAAAGGTCGCGTAATGCGTTGATATCCAAGGTGTAAGACTCGCCACCTTTCTTCAAAGCGATATTTCTCTTATCTGAAACCTTACCGATGACGGTGTATTTGATGCCTTCTTTGTCTAGTAACTCCTTGACTTTCTTGTCTTTAACCTGAATCACCACGCTTGGTTGCTCGCTGAACGCCACGCTGATGAGGTCGTTCTTGTCGAATGCGCTGAGGTCGATGTCCAAGCCGCCTTCGTTGTTGGCGAAGCACATCTCTAATAAGGTTGTGATCAAGCCGCCAGCCGACACATCGTGACCTGCAAGGACGAGCTTCTGTTCGATGAGCTTCTGTAAAGTGTTGAAACACTTCTTAAAGTATTCAGTATCAACGATATCTGGTGTGTTGTCACCGACTCTGTTGATGATTTGCGCGAAGCTGCTGCCGCCGAGTTTGAAGGCGTCTTTTGAGAAGTCGATGTACAGAATCTCAGTGTCTTTGTCGTTGACAACCACTGGTTTAATGGCTTTTCTGATGTCTGTCACTTCGCCCGCTGCTGTCACGATGACGGTGCCAGGGGCAAGGACCTTCTGTCCGTTCTTGTATTTCTGCGTCATCGACAGTGAATCTTTACCTGTCGGGACGTTGATTCCGAGTGCTAACACGAAGTCGCTCAATGCCTTGACAGCGCGGTAGAGTCGTGCGTTCTCGCCCGGGTTCTTGGCTGGCCACATCCAGTTGGCGCTCAATGACACGCCTTTGAGGTTCTCCTCGATAGGTGCCCACACCAAGTTTGTAAGTGACTCAGCCACTGACAGTCTCGAGCCTGCTTCAGGGCTTACCAATGCCGCTGCCGGGGCATGTCCGAGTGCTGTTCCTATGCCTCTAACACCTTGATAGTCAAGAGCCATGATGCCGAGGTCGGTGAGTGGAAGCTGCACCTCGCCGGCGCACTGCTGCAACGCCACACGGCCTGTCACGGAGCGGTCCACCTTGTTGGTGAGCCAGTCCTTACATGCCACGCCTTCGAGCTGAAGCACGCTCTTGAGGTAATCCTCAAACTTATCTTGTTTATAATCAATATCTTGGAAATGATAATCTTTCGTTTTATCTGTCAAAACGGTCTTAGGAGCGCTTCCGAAGAAGTCTGACAAACTCAAGTCAATCGGGTTGACGCCGTTTTTGCGGACGAAGCGCAGACGCTGGTCGTCGGTCGACTCGCCTACCATATAATAAGGTGCGCGCTCGCGTTCGGCTGTCTGGCGGATAATCTCGGTATCTTGTTTATTAACAAGGAGTCCCATGCGTTCCTGCGACTCGTTTCCGATAATCTCCTTGTCGGAAAGTGTCGGGTCGCCGACTGGCAGGTTATCGACATACACTGTGCCGCCGCTCTTGTCTATTAGCTCGCTGAGGCAGTTGAGGTGGCCGCCTGCGCCGTGGTCGTGGATGGAGCGGACAGGGTTGCTGTCGTTCTCCACCATGGCGCGGATGACGTTAGCAACACGTTTCTGCATCTCTGGGTTGGCACGCTGCACGGCGTTGAGCTCGATGGCGTTGGAATATTGGCCTGTTCCTACGCTCGACACTGCTGCGCCGCCCATTCCGATGCGATAGTTGTCGCCGCCCAGAACGATGATGAGGTCGCCCGGCTCAGGGTCTTCCTTCATGCTGTCGTCGGCAGGAGCGAACCCGATGCCGCCAGCGAGCATGATGACCTTGTCGTAGCCGAAGTCTTCGCCTTTGCCAGCGCCTTCAGTATGTTCGAAGGTGAGGAGCGAGCCGTTGATTAGCGGCTGTCCGAACTTGTTTCCGAAGTCCGATGCTCCGTTCGATGCCTTGATGAGCAGCTCTTCAGGGGTCTGATAGAGCCACGGACGCGCCTTGAAGTTGTCTTCCCATTTCGAGTCTTCGTTATTACGAGGATATGGCGTCATGTAAACGGCTGTTCCTGCCAACGGGATAGAGCCTCTACCGCCTGCGAGACGGTCGCGGATCTCACCGCCGGTGCCTGTCGCGGCTCCGTTGAACGGCTCGACAGTGGTCGGGAAGTTATGTGTCTCTGCCTTGACAGAGATGACGGTGTCTATATCTTTGATTTTGAAGAAGTCAGCCTTATGCTGGGTCGCCGGCGCGAACTGCTCGACCTTCGGTCCGAGGATGAAGGCGACGTTGTCTTTGTAAGCCGAAACGAGACGGTTGGTGTTAGTTTTTGAGGTCTTTTTGATGAGTGCGAACAGCGTGTCGGGCATCTCTTTACCATTAATAATAAAGGTGCCGTTGAAGATTTTGTGGCGGCAGTGCTCCGAGTTGACCTGTGCGAAGCCGTACACCTCGCTGTCGGTAAGGGCGCGGCCTATCTTCTTGCTTATACCTTTAAGATAATCAATCTCTTCCTGGCTGAGTGCGAGACCTTCCTCGTTGTTGTAGGCGTCGATGTCGGTGATATATTTCAGCGGCTCAGGCTTGCGGTCGACGAAAAACACGTTCTGGTCGAGGTCGTGGTATTTGTTCTGCAGCATCGGGTCGAAGCTGTTGTCGTTTTCCTCGACGGGATGGAACTCCTCGATACGAGAAACGCCGCGAATGCCCATGTTTTGAGTTATTTCGACGGCGTTGGTGCTCCAAGGAGTGATCATCTCGCGGCGTGGTCCGAAGAAGTAGCCTTTGACTGTTTCTCCTTCGATTTTTTTGGCGTCGCCGAAGAGCCAGTTAAACTTTTTGATATCGTTATCTGAATGATTCTCAGCGCTTTCTACAGCGATGATGTTTTTCTGAAGGGTCTCGAAAAAGAGTATCATGGTGTTAATTTTTTCGAGTGCAAAAATAATATTTTTTACATCTAAAATCACGAAAAACACGAAAAAAATTCTTTGTCGATTTTTTAAAATTTAGCTATGGCAGATAACGAATTGATAATTTACGATGAAGACGATTTGAAGTTAAAATTTTTTAAGATTTATTCCAAATTTCTGAATTAAATGTTAAAAAAGCAGAAAGGACATCATTTTCTATGCTTTATCAGGACGTACGTCAAATAATTGAAACGGCTAGAAAGAATGCCGTGCATAGTGTTGACTTCTGCAGAGTTCAAATGTACTGGAATCTTGGAAAACGGATATTTGAGGAAGAACAACAATGCATGGACGGCACGAGAAACAGAACGTCAAATCAATTCTCTTTTGTATGAAAGATTATTGATGTCAAACGATAAATGTAGCTCGCCAGAAGAGAATAATGCTTGAAGATGATGAATTTTTTGTTGACCTTGTGCTTTATAATCGGCTGTTGCGTTGTTTTGTTGTTGTTGAAATCAAAACAGATAAACTAACTCATCAGGATTTGGGACAATTGCAGATGTATGTGAATTATTATGACCGTTGTGAAAATGACATTGCCTGAAGATAACAAGACCATTTTAGCCAGTGAATATAAGTTGTATCTTCCGACATCAGATCAGTTGATAAAGGAAGTTGACGAGGTGAAGAAGATGGTAAAAGCATAGTAACTTGATGGTTTGTTAGAGTATTATCACGTGTGTTGTAAACTTTTTTCAAGAAACCGTCAATTCAATTAAAAAAGTTTGTATTTTTGCACCGCGAAAAAAAAGCATAGTGAAAACAATAATGGTTATGTAAAATAAAATTGTAAACAAATAATACTCAGAGCTTTACGCTCTTGTTCCCTTTCGTTAAAATCTGGTAAATTTTACAAAGCATCGGGAATAAGTAGGCGAAAAGCTCACGTCGTTTTGGCGTGAGTTGTTTCCCCTTATCGGATGCACAGGTTTACCAGAGCCTAACGAAACGATATGGAAAGAAATGGCAAACGCCTTTTTTCATACATACAGGAATAAGAGCTTTAAGATCTGAAGAGATTTTGAGGCTCTTTTTTTATTGCTGGCGCAAAATGAAAAATTAGGAAAAATTGAAAAAATAATAACAAATTAAACACAACTACAAAATGAAGAAAAAATTTACATTTTTAATGGCAGCGTTGATGCTGCTGACAATTATTGCCTCAACGGGAAGGATGTGGGGGCAGAATAATGCAAATACTACTGCAACAATAACGTTTGCTAATCAATCATCAGGAGGCGATAGCAGTACCGCTTATACAACATCTAATTTTGTTTCAACTGGTATAGCTAGTAGTGATGCTGCTTTCGGAACAATAACATGTAGTGCTACTTCTAAATGTTATAAAGGAAAACCTAATTACGGCTTGAAAGCAGGAGCGTCATCAAGTGCTGGTTCATTTACAATATCATTTACAGCGTTAACAAATGTGACACAAATTACATTAAATAGAGCATCATATGCAAGTGACAAAACTACAACTATAACTGTGAAAAATGGAAACACTATATTGGCAAATGCTATAAGCACTCCAAATAGTTCATCTTTTGAGAATATGAATATTACCGATTTAAATATTGCCTCATTATCGACATTAACTGTTGAAACCGGCAAGTATTGCTATATTAAGTCAATTACAATTACATATTCTTCTGGTTCTCAAGCAGCGGCCACAACAACCACTATCAGTGCCGATGGCATTACTAACAATGATGTTTATTCTGGTACGGCAGCCGGTTCGTTGAGCGCAACAGTAACCTCTGGCGGTAATGCTGTCGATGGTGCAACCGTCACCTGGAGTGGCAGCGATGATGATGTTGCCACCATCAATGCCAGCACAGGTGCTGTTACTCTAGTTGCTGCAGGAACCGTGACCTTCACCGCCACATATGCTGGTGTTAGTGGGACATATCAAGGCTCCTCCGACACTTACGAGATGACTGTCGTTGACAATACACCTTACGTGCAACCAACAGAGATTGAAATCACTCCTAACTATTCATTCTGGGGTAAAACAGCCCAATTCAGCGGAAACGATTTTTCTGAGCTTTCTGGAGAAAAGGATAACGTTTCTTTGAATTGGACGAAAGGAACTGGCTCAACTTACGCAAATACAACATCTATGCGTTTCTACAAGGACAACACTTTGACCTTTACGGCTCCAACAGGATATGAGATTAAAAGTATTGTGATTACGTTTTCTACCACACAATCCGATATAACATTTTCTCCAACAGGTTACACATTAAGTGGAACTACTGGTACATGGACGGGAGCTGCAAACGCCGTTACTATGTCACGTCCATCAAATGCCTCAAATTATGCTCAGATTACCAAGTTTACTATTACCATTGGTTTGCCTTCATCTGTTGCAACACCTACATTTAGCCCTGCAGCTGGCAATTATATTGGTGCACAGAATATAACCATAGCTTGCCAGACAACAGGTGCAGCTATTTACTATACTTTAGACGGAACAACACCTACAGAAAGTAGCACTTTATATTCAGGAGCTATTAACATTACAAGCAATACAACAATAAAAGCTATTGCTATTAAAGAAGACGAAAGCAGTTCTGTAGCAACTGCAGAATATACAATTACAACTCCTCTCACGACAATGCAAGAGATTTATGATAAAGCGGTACAGGTTGGTAGTACTACAACCAATGTGTATATTACTTTTGATAACTGGGTCGTAAGTGGTGCTTCAACGACATATGCTTTTGTTACTGATGGTACAAAAGGATTTTATATTAATAACTATAGCGGTCATGGCTTTAATCAAGGAGATGTGTTGAGCGGAACGGCGAATTGTCCTTTGTATTTAAATAACGGAAGCGCAAGGTTGGTTATTACTAGTTCTACTACTGGCTTAGAAGTCAATTCTGGCGGCAATGTAGAAGTAGCAGATATTCCAATGGCAAACCTTGCGGGTGTCAACACGGGTGCCGTTGTCTCATATCACGATTTAACATATAGTAATTATATGTTATCAGATGGTACTACATCGATTAAACCATATTCTACATTATATTCCTATAGTTCATTGACAAGTGGTAAAAAATATAATGTCACAGGTGTCTATTGGCAATATAATACAACCACTAAGGAAATTTTACCTCGCTCATCATATGAAATATGTTTGGCTGCTCAAATGACAGCCCCATCGTTTGAACCTTTCTCTTACCTTTATCCAGATGGAGGTCCTGCAACACAGAACGTGGCTATCAGTGGTACAGACTTTACCGAAGCCCTTACGGTTACAGCTCCAGAAAACTACCAAGTGAGTAACGACAATTCAACATGGGGTACAACTACAACTTTTGCACAGTCATCAGGAAATGTTAGTGGAACACTTTACGTGCGTCTTGTTGGCGGTCTTAAGGTTGGCATATACAATGGCGACCTTACCTTTACTTCGGGAAATTATCTTACCACAAAAACCTCGGCTTTGGCAGGCACAGTAAGTGCAAATGCCACCTATGCTATTACGTTAAATCAATCTTCAGAGGCCACAATTGCGGCAGATTATGCTGTCGCTGAGGCGGGTCAGACCATCACTTTGAGCTATTCTAACTTAGATGACTGCTACACATTAACGGGCTGGACGGTACTTGATGGAAATGCAAACGAGGTGCCTGTCACCAACAATCAATTCACAATGCCTGCTAGTGCTGTTGAGGTTGAAGGCATCTTCACACTAAAGACTTTCACAGTTCAGTATTCAGTTAACGGAGAAATCAAAACAGCTTTGAATCAAACAGGTATTGATTGCGGAGATGCTGTCACATTGAAGACTGCTTCTGATATATCCGCAGCAAGCATTGCTTTGCCAACAGGATACGCATTCGCTGGTTGGAGCACTGAAGCTGGCAACACAAATATTATCAGTAGTTTAATCGTAAGTGCAAACACTACTTTATATGCGGTTTTGCTGCCTTCTGGTGCGGCAACAAGCTATGAAAAAGTAACTAAATTATCCGATATTACGACTGGTACATATTTTATTGTTAGCGATTTCTACGTATTGCCAAGTGCAACTACATCATCTGCACCTGTAATGAGCGATAAATACATCATTGGAGCATCATTATCAGACACCTACAATACACCTATTAATGGGACTTTATGGTATTTTACGGGAACAAATGATGCCATGACAATTAAGAATGGTGAAAACAAATATCTATACACCAATAATACGAATAACAGTGTGAGAGTTGGAGACACTCAAGGCACTTGGACTTTTGAAATAAATGATGTCGGCTTTGCAATGAAGAGTAATAATAACCGTTATTGTGCAACTACAAATAATAATGATTGGAGAAGTTATACCACAGCTAATTCAGAATATTATCGTGATGGTGGCAAGATTTATCTTTACAAAGAGGTAATTCCAACATCATATACATTGATTGAGGAAGTGACATCAACACCGGTAACTTTGCCAAGCATTGAGTCTACATATCTCATCACAGTGAAGAGTAATGGTGTATTAACGGTTGAAGGAGAAGGTACAGGCACCGCTGCCAACCTCATCATCGAAGACGGCGGTCAGCTTATCACTTCAAGTGCTAATGTTAAAGCTACAGTGAAGAAAAACATTACAGCTCCATCAGCATGGACTCAAGATAATAAAACTGGCTGGTATGCTATCAGCTCAACAGTTGGCACGATTAGTGATATAACCAGTGTTAGCAATTTCGCCAATCAAACATTCGATCTCTATAAATATGTAGAAAGTTCGAATGTAGGTTATGGCTGGATCAACTATAACAATCCTGCTCAAACATCAACTTTCGGCGGCTTGGTCAATGGTCAGGGTTACCTGTATGCACGCAAAGATGGTGCTACAGTTAGCTTTACTGGCAATGTCAACCATACCGATGTTACATTGACAGGTCTTACTGCAAATAATACAGCCAACGTAAACCTTCAGGGTATCCACTTAATCGGCAACCCATATACACATAATATTTATAAAGGTGTCGCATTAACCGCTACTGCTGGTGGTATGGCTGAAACCTATTATCGCCTTGATGGTAACAATTTGTGGGTTGTTGAATCTGATGACACTCCAATTGGTCCTGGTCAGGGATTCCTTGTTAAAGTAACAACAAATAACACAACATTGACATTTACCAACAATGCTAGTGCTCCTGGTAGCTCAAAAGCCAATAACGATTACATTCGCTTTGCTGTGTCAAATAGTGAATATGAGGATGCGACATTTGCCTTGTTCCAGAAAGGCGAAGGTCTTCGCAAGATCAATCACCGCAATACGGAAGCTCCTATGATTTACATCTCACAGAATGATGCGAATTATGCTTCGGCAACGATGGACGACGACACGAAATCATTCAACCTCAACTTTGAGGCAAAGACAATGGGTCAATACAAATTGAGCTACAAAGTTAACGGAGAGTTCAATTATCTCCATGTCATCGACAGGACGACTGGCGAGGATATCGATATGCTCCTCGAAGGCTCATACAGCTTCATCGGCAGTCCTATGGACAACGCCCAGAGATTCATTGTGCGCCTCGGATATCTGCCTAACTACGAAGACAATGGCGAGGATATCTTCGCTTACCAGAGTGGCAACGACATTGTCGTGAGTGGTGAAGGTGAATTGCAGATCTTCGACGTGATGGGTCGCAAGGTTTCGACAATGAATATCTACGGTGTTGAAACCATCAGCGGTATCGCGCAAGGTGTTTACATCTTCAGAATGGAAGGAAAAACTCAAAAAATTGTTGTTCGTTAAATTATGAAAGGAGATATTAAAATGAAAAAGATATTATTCGCAATCGCAATAGTTTTGACACTTGGTTTGAATGCAAACGCACAGCATGGCACCGACGGTCTCTTTACAAATTATGAAAATAATGTAAGAGAAACAGGAGATGCATTTGGTGATATGAATAGCATTACGCCAGGTCACGGTTTACAAACCGATAATCTTCCTCTCGGCTCCGGCCTTCTCATCCTCACCGCTCTTGGTGCAGGCTACGCTGTTGCCCGTAAGAAGAAATAAGATCAGATAAAATGTAAATCTTTTTACATTATTTTGTTTTAGTTTTGTTAGTAGGCCCCCGCCGTGACGGTTAGGGGGTCTTTTTTTGCCAGCAAAATGTTAAAATTTTTTAAGATTTATTCCGAATTTCTGAATTTTATGTTAAAAATTTACTTCGTGGGAAATTTTTAACAATCCAAGTTTTAAACCCATCGAATTCGATGGGTTTAAAACCATGAGCGGCTCTAATTCGTTTTCTTTAACCCCACAAAGATGGATAGAATCGACAAATGCCATTGGTATTATAGCAAAAAGAGGTCGTTATGGAGGAACATATGCCCATCATGTCATCGCATTCGAATTTGCAACATGGCTTAGTTCAGAGTTTAAGTTCTATATGATAAATGAATATCTGCACTACAAAGCTAGAGAACATGAAGAAGTTAGCTGGACCGCCAAACGCGAACTAGCTAAGATAAATTATCACATCCACACTTCAGCTATTAGTAGAAATCTTGTTCCACCTAAATTGACCCGCAATCAAATCAATTACATTTATGCCAGCGAAGCTGATGTTTTGAATATAGCAATCCAGCAAATGCGGATATTGGAAGGGACTTCAACGAAATTGATAGAATGAGATTCCTCAAAATTAATTTTGTAATCTGAAAAATGAAAAAATCATTGCAATTTTGTCGCGTAATTAAAAATTTGTATCTTTGCGCTGATTTGTCAAAAATTTATCACAATGAGAACTATTTTATCATGGGCGATTGCCGCCATCATCGTCTTCAGCACAGTGACATTCACCGGCTGCAAGAAGGAAATTCCAACTAACAACAACCAGTGGGTCGCAGAGACGCTTGCCTTCAAAGTGAACAATTCTTCTGACGAGTTTATTATGAAAAGGGTGGAAGGTGGCGATTACTCAATGGAGTATATGTACGATGACCAAGTGAAAACCGTCACAGGAACGCTCTCCAGTTTTTATATCTGTCCCGTCGAGGTGACCAACAAGCTTTGGGACGATGTTATGGGCTGGAGACCCGAAGGACAGTTAAATAATGGCGACTCGTACCCAGTCAGCAATCTGAATTACTACGACATCGTCAAGGAAGGCGGTTTCATCGACAAGTTGAACACGATGTGCGCCAGCCAGCTGCCATCTGGCATGCGATTCGCACTGCCAACTGAAGCACAGTGGGAATACGCAGCCTGCGGCGGACAGATGTCGATGGGTTACACATATTCAGGATCTAACACCTTAGACGAAATAGCTTGGTACGCTGGCAACTCGGAAGGCACGACACACCCCGTCGGCCTGAAGCAACCCAATGAGCTTGGTCTCTACGACATGACCGGCAATGTCTGGGAATGGACCCGCGACAACTTCCTATATTTCGACAAACTCCCGCTCGTACAAGGACTCGACTATGTCTGCACCGCCGAAAACAACTACCGCGTCACCCGCGGCGGCAGCTACGGCACCAGACAGCAAGGTCTCGAGACAGCCTACCACACATGGCTGGGAATGCACCAGTCCTATATAAACCGTGGTCTGCGCCTCGCCCTCGTGAAAGACTTCGACGAAGAAAAAATTGTGGAACCTGCGCAACCCGACAACTTCCTTTCCATCACCGTGAACAACGGCACAGTCGGCTATTACCTCCCGATGGTTGAAGTGAAGGGCGGCGACTATGAGCTGGTTTACGAGCGCGTCGGCGAACAGAAAACCTTCACTGGAACGCTTTCCGATTTCTATATCTGTCAAACTGAAACGATGAACTACATCTGGGAAACCGTCATGGGCTCGATACCCGAAGGCCAAACCGAGAGCGATGGTCTTTATCCCGTTACGATGGTCAACTATGAGGATATCACCGGACCTGGCGGCTTCCTCGACAGGTTGAACGCCATGTGTGCCGACCAGTTGCCCGCCGGGATGCAGTTTGCCCTCGCCACTGAGGCCGAATGGCATTACGCCGCCAACGGCGGACGCAAGTCGGAGGGATACACCTACGCCGGTTCAAACACAATAGGCGATGTGGCTTGGTATAACGACAATGGCGGACAAGCCTCTCACTTTGTCGCTTCCAAGCAGCCCAACGAACTCGGCATCTACGACCTGAGCGGTAATGTCTGGGAATATTGCAACGACTGGTATGCTGATCTGGTCGACCTTCCTGCCGAACAGGGTCTCGACTATACCGGTCCAGAGTCAGGCGAAGTTATTGTGGGCTGCGGCGGCTGCTACGAAAGCGAATCTTACACCTGCACATCAGCTTACCACGGCCGAGAAATTGAACACAACGGCCGCAACGCCACAGTAGGATTCCGCATCGTTTTGAGATGAAAATTAATTTTTTCAGAAAAATGTCGCACGTATTAATAAAAGTTGTATTTTTGCAGTCCGAAAAATTTGAAAAAATATTAAATACAAATTAATGTACGCAATCGTTGAAATAGCAGGGCAGCAGTTCAAAGTGAGCAAGGGAGACGAAATCTTCTGCAACCGCTTGAATGGCGATGTCGACAGCGCTATCAGCTTCGACAAGGTGTTGTTGATCGACAATGACGGCAACACAAGGGTTGGCACCCCCGTCCTCGAAGGTGCTAAGGTTGATGCTAAGATTATCAAGCATCTCAGAGCAGACAAAGTTCTTGTTTTCAAGAAAAAACGCAGAAAAGGCTATCAGACCCTCAACGGTCACCGTCAGGATCTCAGCAAAATCCGCATTGAAGGCATAACTGAATAATAAACCGAAAAAATTAAAGAATTATGGCACACAAGAAAGGCGTTGGTAGTTCCGAAAACGGTCGTGAATCACATAGCAAACGACTCGGAGTGAAAGTTTTCGGTGGACAGGCAGTCATCGCAGGCAACATCATCGTTCGTCAGCGTGGTACACAGCATTATCCAGGTGACAATGTCGGAATGGGCAAAGATCATACTTTGTTCGCTCTTACAGACGGCATCGTGGAATTCACAAGAAAAAGAGAAGACCGTTCATACGTGAATGTCATCCCGGTCAACGGCGAAGTGACAGAATAAGCGTAGTTTGGAAACGAACAGAAAATAATGTAGGGACGTGGCATGCCGCGTCCCTACGTTTTTTTATAAAAAAATATCAAAAACCAATAAAAATTGCATATCTTTGCACCTTACTGCAAAATGATTTTTATGAAAAGATTTTATCTCTTATTGATAATCACCATCTTAGCCAATGTCTCCTTCGCGCAGATGAAGCCGAAAGAACTGGAGGCTATAAAAAACGACACCACACTGTTTTATGGCGTCGGCAACGTGTGCGACTCGCCGGATGAGGCAATGGAGACCGCTAAAAATGAGCTTTATTCCAACATAGCCAAAAACTGCAACTCTCACGCGATTTATCTGGCGGAAAACGGCGACGTGAACAAACAGCTGGAGACAATAATCCGCACATTTAAGGAGAGAATCGAAGAGAAAGCATCTGACAGAGCTGTCGTTGAAGATGATAAAGATGAAGAGTATCAATATGTTATGTGTCTGAAACGCAGCGAGTTCAGGACGATGTGCGACGACCGCCGTGACGACATACAGCGTTATATCTCAAAAGGCGTTAGAATGGAGGAAAAGGCGTGTTATGAGGACGCTCTGAAGTCGTATTACTGGGCTCTGATGCTCACTTACGCCCATCCTCAAGGTAAGAAACTGCGTTTTCATGGAGATAGTGAAACTATTGATTATGAATGGATTATAGAAAGAATCAACGGAAGTGACGGCATTTTGGAATCATTCAACTTCATTGTTCCGAAAGAAAACGGAATAGAGGAGACCGGCGACGAGGTTATAGTGAAGCTTAAAGTGATGACGGATAGCGGCGACGATGTGGTGAACCTCCGCTGCGAGTGCCACGACGGCAGGAAATACATGCCAAACACAGTGCGCGACGGCAAACTTATTGTTCAGCTCCGCAACAAGGAAATCAAGAGTTTCAAGATAAAAGTGAACTATGATTTCAAAGATGACGCGAAAAAGATGAACACCGCCGTGTCGAACTCCATAGAGATGATAAAAGTGCCACGTTTCTCGAATAATATATACACCGTCGACCTCGAGAAAACGAAGAGTCTGAAGAAAGACGAGGAGGTGGAAGGCTGGGCGAAGGTTGAAGACCACCGCGCAGTGGAAGAAGATGTGTATCTCGCCAAGATGTCGTTGATAGAGAACGCTTTACGCTCGGGCAACATCTTCGCGGCACGCGATTGTTTCTCTACAGAAGGCTTTAATATGATCGACACCCTGTCGCGTTACGGCAAGATGACGGTGATAGGTAAACCTGACTATAAGTTGTTGAAATACAAAGACGAAGTGCTTTGCCGCAGCATACTGATGCAGTTTGAGTTCAGAAACACTGTCGGCTTCTCGCAGGAGGTGGTGTTCCGTTTCGACACCATCAACAAAGTGGTGACATCGCTGGCATTCCGCTTGTCGGATCAGGCAGAATACGACATCATCTCGAAGACGAAATGGCCCGAGGAGTCGCGACTGATTTTAGTCAATTTCCTGGAAGACTACCAGACGGCATACGCTCTGAAACGTCACAGATACCTCGAAAGCATCTACTCCGACGACGCGCTTATCATCGTGGGACGAATGGTTAAAAAGACCGAGATTCCGGACCGTATGACGTTGAAACTCACCGCAGAAGAGGTTGAGCTGACAAAATACGACAAGGACACCTACATGAAAAACCTCGCGATGTGCTTCGGCAACAACGAATACATCAGGCTGAGATTCACCGAGACTGATTTCACCAAGGCAAACAACAGGAATGACGTTTACGGTGTCCGTGTGCGACAGGAATATTTCTCGTCGTCGTATGGCGATGTCGGCTACCTTTTCCTGCTTGTCGACCTGCGTGGCGCCCAGCCTCTGATTCACGTGAGGGCATGGCAGCCGGATAAAGTCGATTTGGAAAAATTGATGAATATGAGCGATGTGAGATTTAATTAAAGTTTGAAGTTTAAAGTTTGAAGTTTAAAGTTTTTTTATATTTTTGCAAGGTAAATTTTTACTAAAATGTTAACAATACCTTATATTAGAGAACATAAAGAGGAGTGTATTAACAGACTGAGTATCAAGAACTTCACTCGGTTTGAGCTCCTTGACGAGATTTTAGCGCTCGACGACGAACGCCGTAAGACACAACAGGAAAACGACGAGGCTCTCGCCGAAGCTAACAATATAGCACGCCAGGTTGGTGACCTCTGCAAGCAGGGAAAAGCTGCTGAAGCGGCACCTCTCAAGGCTCGCGTTGCTGAACTGAAAGAATTTACAAAGGTGAAAGGCGACCGCCTTGAAGAGCTTAAGACATTGATTCAGAGTAAGTTGGTGGAGATTCCAAACACTCCGAATCTGATGGTACCTCGTGGAAAGACAGCAGCCGACAACCTCGTGGTGAGCGAGGAAGGCACAATGCCTAACCTTCCGAAGAACGCTCTTCCGCACTGGGAGCTGCTCAACAAATACAAACTCGCCGACTTCGAGCTCGGTAACAAGGTGACAGGTGCCGGATTCCCATTCTACACTGGTCAAGGCGCACGTCTGCAGCGCGCTCTTATCAACTTCTTCTTGGATGAGGCGGTGAAAGACGGATACTACGAGGTGCAGCCGCCTATCGTGGTCAATGAGGCATCAGCTTACGCAACAGGTCAGCTGCCTGACAAGGAAGCTCAGATGTATGCAGTGCCGCTTGATAAGATGTACATGATCCCGACCGCCGAGGTGCCGGTGACAAACATCTTCCGCGACCAGATCGTGCAGGAAAGCGATCTCCCGATAAAACGCGTGGCTTACTCCAACTGCTTCCGTCGTGAGGCTGGCTCATGGGGCAAGAACGTGCGCGGCTTGAACCGTCTGCACCAGTTCGACAAGGTGGAAATCGTCGAGATTGCACATCCTGACAACTCATATGAGCGTCTTGAGGCGATGAAGGAACATGTGGCAGGTTTGCTCCGTAAGCTCGAGCTGCCATTCCATGTGTTGCGTCTCTGCGGCGGCGACATGAGCTGGACATCAGCAATGACTTACGACTACGAGGTGTGGTCAGCAGCACAGGGACTGTGGCTCGAGGTGAGCTCGGTGTCATGCTTCGAGACATTCCAGGCTAACCGTATGAAGCTGAGATTCAAGGACAAAGACGGTAACATCAAGTTGGCACACACACTCAACGGCAGCGCTTTGGCACTCCCGAGAATCGTGGCAGCATTGCTCGAAAACAACCAGACAGAAGATGGTATTTTGATTCCTAAGGCACTTCAACCATACACAGGCTTTGAAATTATCAAGTAAAATATTGACAATCATAGGATTATTCTTGATGGTGGCTTGCACTTCCAAGTCACCGTCAGGAACAATCAACGCGATGCAGAAACGCGTGGATGTGGTGGAGCGTAACGTGGAAACGCTTTATAATCAAGACTTTAACGATCTTGTTGGCGAATATAAGGCTCTCGACACCACTATCGCAAGAACCAAAGACATCAGAAAGGAGATGGAACTGCTTCAGGCTTATCTTCAACAGTTTGAAGATCAGAGTGTTGTGATGAAAAATGGAGTTGAGTTATCAAGAAAACAGCTCTCCGATTTGAAGGACGACATCGAAAACAATCTCTACGATGACGAGACGGTGTCGAAATACATCCAAGACGAAGAAAACGAGCTCCGCATGATGGAGGCTCAAGTCAAGTATTTTCAGGAAAAGTTTGACGCACAGAAAAAAGTCGTGAAACAACTGAGGAAGGAGTGATGATGAGGTCGTCGCGCTGGTTCAGGTTTTTCGCAATGATTTTCATTTGCTTTGTTGTTGCTTTGCAAAGCATTGACGCTCAGAATGTTAGTAATCAGCGACAAATCGATGAGAGGCTGGCACGTGAGTTTTATTACAAAAAAGACTACGAGAAAGCGCGCGACATCTACAAAAACCTTTACGATAATTACAATCAGGTGGGTTATTTTACCCAATACGCTGATTGTCTGATACTTACGAGCGATTATGAGACGGCGGAGAAGGCATATAAATCTTTTCTGAAACAAAATCCCAAAAACTGGAAATCGCATGTCGACCTGGCGTATGTGTATCAGCAGCAAGGCGACAACCCGAAGGCGTTGAAGTATCTCAACAAAGTTTTAAAAGACGTTCCTGACACGAGAAATGCGATAAATGAAGTGGCTAACTTATTGAGAAACAGAAACTTTAATGATTTGGCGATAGCATTGTTCGACAGAGGAGCGAAAAATCCGAACATCAACTACAGTTTTAATCTAGAGAAGGCATACACATATAACAACATGCTCGATTTTGAGAATGCCACCGAGTGCTATCTCCTGTATTTGAAGGAACATCCGGAGCAATACGACATGGTGAAAAACCGTTTTCGTGTGATGCTGATGTACGACTTGAACGGAAATGTTGACGATGTGATACGAATGGCGCTGCTTCGCAAGACGCAGGAAGACCCTGAAAATGAAGAGTTTGCATCGCTGCTGATGTGGTATTCGCTGCAGCAGCAAGATTATGAGTTGGCGCTGATGCAGCTTAAGGCACTCGACAAACGAGGCAAGGGCGACTATGAAAACGATATCATCACAGTTGCCCAGATTGCCAATGACAACAGGCAATACGATATTTCAATAGAGGCTTATAATTACATTTTGAATAAGTCGGGAGAAGGCGTTTTTTACGTTGACGCGACCATCGGACTGATTCAGGCAGAGTATAAAAAGGCAGTGGCGGAAGGCAGTCACGACAAGGAGTTTTACGAGAGTCTGTCGAAAAAAATCGACGATGCTATTGAGACAATTGGATACTCGAAAGAGACCTTGCCGCTGGCTTCAGTGCAGGCTGACATTTTCGCGTTTGAACTTAAGCGTTATGATGATGCCAAGGTATTGCTAAACAATGCGTTAGAGATGAATCTCTCACCTAAAGACAAGGCCGTTTTGAAGATGAAACTCGCCGATGTTTATTTGTTGACAGATGAAGTCTGGGAGGCGACGCTGCTTTATTCGCAGATCGAGAAAGCATTGAAAAACGAGCCGATAGCACACGAGGCGAGGTTTAAAAACGCGCAGCTGCGTTATTTTATTGGCGAATTCGAGTGGGCACAGGCGGCTTTGAAGGTGTTGACAGCTGCTACGTCGAAGCTGGTGGCGAACGACGCTATGACGCTCTCGCTGACCATAAACGACAATTTGGAATACGACACCATCGGTTTGAAACGCCTCGCAAAAGCTGATTATAACATTTATAAACGCAATTATTACGTTGCAAATCAAATACTTGACTCGGTGGTGGCTTATAATCCCAATGAGGTGAGTCTGCCGAATGCGTTTTACAGAAAGGCTAAAATCGCAATGAATGAAGGCAATTACGAGCTTGCCGACAGTCTTTACAAACGCGTTTACGAAGGCTATGCCGACAGCTATATCGCCGACGAGGCTTTGGTGGAAGATGCGTTACTGCTTGAAAATCAGTTAAATAGAAAAGAAGATGCTATGGAATGTTATTCAAAGCTCTTCGATTATTATACTGCTAGCGTTTATGTGGCGCAAGCCCGAAAGAGCTACCGCCGACTGCGTGATGAATTAAACAAATGATTATGAAAGACTATAACAATAACGGTTTGGTGAGGCCGAAGAAGGCTCTCGGACAGCATTTCCTGGTCGATTTGAACATCGCAAGAAATATTGTGAATGCTTTGTCGGGCGACCACGACGTGGTAATTGAAGTCGGCGCCGGAATGGGAGTTTTGACGCAGTATCTTATTGAAGACCAATTAGATAAGTTGCAAGTGGTGGAGATCGACACTGAGTCGGTGGAGTTCCTGAAGAACAAGTTTCCGATGCTTGAAGGACACTTGATTCACGGCGACTTTTTGAAATATGACATTAATGGCGAGAACGCAGCCGTCATTGGCAACTTCCCATACAACATCAGTTCTCAGATCTTTTTCCAGATTTTGAAATACCGCAACAACGTCTCGGAGTGCGTCGGCATGATTCAGAAGGAGGTGGCGGAGCGCATCGCGGCTGGTCCGGGAAGCAAGACCTACGGCATCTTGAGCGTGCTTCTGCAGGCGTGGTACGATATCGAATACCTTTTCACGGTGCATGAGAACGTTTTCAACCCGCCACCAAAGGTGAAATCTGCCGTTATACGTCTTAAACGTAACAATGTCAAGGAGTTAGGATGCGATGAGAAGATGTTCGTGACGGTTGTGAAACAAGCCTTCAACCAGCGCCGCAAGACCTTACGCAACTCCTTGCGCTCGATGATACCAGCGGAAATTATTGATAACGAGATATTTAATAAAAGGCCGGAACAGCTGTCGGTAGCGGAATTTGTGGATCTAGTCAAGCAATTAGAATTGCTTCCTCATTGACACCTTCACTGTGCTAAATGCGGCAATACCACCGATTATCGTGATGGTGGCAAGGACAATCAAGACATCTTTTAATTGCAGCGCAACGGGATAATACTCAACGATATAGCTGCCGGTGCCGTCGCCGAGGCGGATGATTCCGACATATTGCTGTAATAGCACCGCGATGATGCCCAAAATCAAGCCGATGATGCCGCCGACAACAGAAATAATCATCCCTTCGTTGGTGAAGATGCTGCGAATCAAGGAGTTGTCGGCTCCCATCGAGCGCAAGGTGGATGTGTCTTTCTTCTTCTCTATGATGAGCATGCTGAGCGATCCGATGACGTTGAACGTCGCCATCACCAAAATGAACACAAGTATCAGATACACAGCGAGTTTCTCTGATTTCATCATCTTGTAAAGCGTCGACTGCTGCTCGTATTGGTCGTAAACGTGGTAGTCATCGCCCACGATTTTTTTGATTTCCTTTTTTATCTTATTGAGGTTGGATGACTGATTTACAAAAATCTCCACATCAGAGGCAAGTCCCTGATAACCAACAAGTTCCGATAACCATTCGTATGGAGCGAGAATCGTTGTCTCATCAATTTCCTGATTGGTTTCAAATGTCTGATTCACAGCGAGTTGTCCGGTGTTGAAACTGTTTTCTAGATTAAAAGACGAGGCGTTTCCGCGGCGTGGGACATAAACCTGAATCATCGAGAAGGGACTGTTCGAGTTGATGCCTAAAAAATATGCCATGCCTATGCCTGGAATCGCATAACCGACTTCTGGATTATTATTGAAACGCCCAGATTTTATTATGGATTTGTCGATTCGCTCCACTGTATAGAACTCCTCCGGAACTCCTTTGATCTGCCCGATCTGCTGCTTGTCGCCGTTTCTGAAAAGCGCATCCTCGGTTATCGTGGGCAAAACCAGCTCCACGTTCTTTATCTTTTTGATTTCTTCAAAAGGAAAATTGTTGATATTCAATGTTTTACCATTGACTGAAGTGATCTGTAAATCGGCAGATAACTTATGGATTGAGTCGCTGATAACCACGTTGAAGCCATTGAACACCGACAGCACGAAAATCATGGCGAAGGCGGCTACACCCACGCTCACAATCGAAATCCATGTCACGATGTTGATGAGGTTGTGGCTCTTCTTGGCGAGAAGATAACGTTGCGCTATGAATAACGGCAGCTTCAAGATTTGAGCAGATTGTCAATGTTTTCGATATAATCCAACGAGTCGTCCTCGAAGAACTGAAGCTCAGGGATGACTCGGATTTGCAGACGGATGCGTTCGCCGAGCATGAACCGGATGTTTTTCGTCATGCTGTTGACTTCCTTCACCACGGCCGATTTCGCCTCTTTGTCGGGACCGAACACGCTGAGGTAGACGCGGGCGTATGACATGTCGCTGGTCACGTTTACCTTCGTCACAGTAATCATGATGTTTCCTTGGGTCTTGATCTCCCGCTGGAATATTTCGCTGAGTTCCTTCTGAATCAGCTTAGAGATTTTCTGTTGTCTTTTTGTTTCCATAGTGATTGCAAAATTACATAAATTTTTAATTCGGGACTGCCATTTATTGATATTATTTTCATAATTTTGCAAATAAAAATCTGGAAAAAGGACAACGACAATTATAACATGAATTAACATCAATTAACCACGAATTATCAAATATTAATGAGGATTTATGGTTAATTTGTGATAATTAGTGTTAAAAGAAGAAAAATATGAGAATAGTTGCACAAAGAGTCAGTCGCGCTTCCGTCACCATCGATGGCGTTTTGAAATCGCAGATAGGGAAGGGGATGATGGTGCTTCTTGGTATCGAAGACGCTGATAATCAGGAAGATGTGGAATATCTTTGCCAGAAGCTGACGAAGTTGAGAATTTTCGCCGATGACAATAACGCTATGAATCTCGACGTTAACCAAATTGAGGGCGATTTCCTTGTCGTGAGCCAGTTTACGCTTCATGCGATGACGAAGAAAGGCAATCGTCCGAGTTTCATCCGGGCAGCGCGACCTGAGCATGCGATACCGCTTTATGAGCTGTTTCTCAAGAGGTTGGCGGAAGTGTCGGGACGAAAGGTGGAATGCGGTGAGTTCGGTGCCGACATGCAAGTCGAACTCATCAACGATGGTCCGGTGACAATAATAATTGACACCAAAGAAAAATAGTCTCTCGCAGATACCGCAGATACCGCAGAAATACTATCACAGTCCGATCTGCGATAATCTGCAGCTCGCGACGCGAGCAATCCCGCAGAGAAAGAATGGAAAAAATCTGTGAGATCTGCGAAATCAGCGAGAGTATAAAGAAAAAATTAATTTTTGGAAATATGAAAAACTACAAATTTGAAGCTTTCCTTTTGATGATCGGATTGATTGTCATGGGATTTTTTGTGATGCTTGGTCTTGGCAGAGTGAACCAGAGCCCGAGGACAGTTAATGTGAAAGGCCTCGCCGAGATGAATGTCGACGCCACAAAGGTGATCTGGCCTATCCAGGTGAAACTTGTCAGCAACGACATGAACACCATTTACTCAAAAATCAACGAAAGCAATGAAGCTGTTGTCAAGTTTTTGAAAGACAATGGTTTAACTGACGAAGAAATCAGTGTCAACGCCCCGTTGGTTGTCGACCGCGCAGCAAACATGTACGACAACGACTGGAAACAGCGTTACAATGCGATTGCAAAAATCGTTGTGACATCAAAGAAAGTGGCTCTCGTGAGAAGCCTGATGAGCCGTCAGGGCGAGCTGATGAAACAAGGCGTGGCCGTCACCGACCAGGAATACGGCACCAGCATCGTATACGAATACACCGAGCTGAACAGCATTAAGCCACAGATGATTGAAGAGGCGACACGCAACGCAAGAGCGGCGGCTGAGAAGTTTGCCAACGACTCGAACAGCAAGCTCGGAAAGATAAAAACAGCCACACAAGGCCAGTTCTCGATTGAAAATATCGACGAAAACACTCCATTTATCAAACATGTGAGAGTGGTTACCAACGTGACATATTTCCTTGAAGACTGATGCTGCTTTTTTATAGAAAATACGGTGACCCGAAGAACAAGCCGATAGTGGTTTTGCACGGCGTGCTTGGGCTTTCCGACAACTGGGACTATTTCGGCAAACGTTTTGCCGAACTGGGTTTTTACGTCATCATTCCTGACATGCGCAACCATGGGCAGTCGCCACATTATGAGACGTTTAACTACAAGGTGATGGCTCGTGACGTGAAGAAAGTGCTTGAATATGAACATATTAAGAAATGTTACGTCATCGGGCACAGCATGGGCGGCAAGATTGCAATGATGCTCGCCTTTGAGAATCCGCAACTCGTTGAGCGTCTGGAGGTTTTGGACATCAGTCCACGGAAATTCGACCATCCGCTACAGCATCTGGCATTTCTCGAAGCGATGGGCAACGTCGATTTGAAGCCTGTGAAACGTCGCAGCGACGTTGAGGAACAGCTGGCGAAATACAACTTCGAGAAACGTGTGCTGCTCTTCCTGATGAAGAACCTTTCGTACAGCCATGAGCACGGTTTCAGGTGGAAGCCATATCTCAAAGCGATTTACAACAACATCACTGAGATTGGCAAAGGACTTGAAAATCAAGGTGTTTACAATGGTCCAACATTGTTCATCAGAGGCGGCCAGTCGGATTATATCTTGGAGAAAGATGTTGAACAAATAAAGTTGCAATTCAGTGATTATCAGCTTGTTACATTGCCGGAATCAGGGCATTGGATTCATGTTGACGACCCGGTTGGCTTTATGCGAGAAACAGAAAAGTTTTTACTTGGTAATTAAAAAAGTTGTATCTTTGTAGACTTATTCAATTTAAAAATTTTAAGAGATGATACCAGCAAAACAGAAGGTTTTGGAGATTTTGAAAGACGTTGTTTATTTCCCGAAAGGAAGTAACATCGTTGATGCTGAGATGGTTAAGGACGTTGAGGTTGGAGAGAATTTAGTTCGTTTCAAACTCGTTCTTGACGATGTTGATGACGAAAAAAACAAGTTCGTTATCGAGAATGCGAAGAAAATTTTGAACGATAATTTTGGAGATATTGACGTTGACATCATTCCGACGGCGCCAGTGACTATGCTTTCGAAGGTGAAGCACATCATCGCTGTGGCTTCCGGAAAAGGTGGCGTCGGTAAGTCGACGGTCGCCGTGAATCTTGCGGTGGCATTGGCGGTTCAGGGCTTCAAGGTAGGTATTCTCGACGCTGATATCTACGGTCCTTCGGTGCCGATAATGTTCGGAACGGAAGGCGAGCAGCCGCAGTGTTACGACAAAGACGGCAAGACATATATGGTGCCGCTGCAGAAATACGGCATCAAGCTCATGAGTATCGGCATGATGGTGAATCCTGAGACTCCGCTCATCTGGCGTGGACCTATGGCGACGAGTGCCCTCACTCAGCTCATGACCGAGACCGACTGGGGTGAGATCGACTTTCTGGTCGTCGACATGCCTCCGGGAACAGGTGACATCCAGCTCTGTCTGGCTCAGAACTTCAAAGTTTCGGGCTCTGTCATCGTGACGACACCTCAGAAGGTGGCTTTCGCCGATGTACGTCGTGCCGCTAACATGTTCAAACACAAAGGCGTCAGCATCCCGATTCTCGGATTGGTTGAGAATATGGCATATTTCACGCCTACGGATATGCCTGACAAAAAATATTACATCTTCGGTCAGGGTCACGGCAAGGAATTCGCTGAAGAGCTCGGAATCCCGTTCCTCGGCGCTATCCCGATGGATGAGAACATCGCAAGCGCAGGCGACAAGGGCACGCCATACACCTTCGGCAACTTCGGTCCGGTGACGGCGGCATTCGAGAAAGTGGCACGTAAAGTTATTGAATTGGTTTAAGATGGAAAAAGAAGTAATTGAAAGAAAAGTCAAGAATATTTTGACGCAGATAGAGCCTTATCTGAAGGCTGACGGCGGCGGCGTGGAGTTTATCCGTTTGGACGACGACATGACGGTCTGGGTGAAGCTCACCGGACATTGCGCCAACTGCCCACACAGCTCGCAGACGCTGAAAAACGGAATCGAGAAGACGATGAAGAGCGTGATTCCTGAAGTAAAATCAGTGGAAAAAATATAATGTCAAATTAAAATTAACAAAAACATGAAAAAAACTTTACTATTCTTTGCATTAGTGTTGATGGGATTGAGCATGATGGCTCAGACCACATACACAAAAGTGACATCGTTGTCGGAGTTGAACGCCGGTGACAAGGTGCTTCTCGTCGGTTATGATAATGACGGACAGGCTTTTGTGATGTCATATCAGAAATCAAACAACCGTCATGCTGTTGAGATTGCAGTCAACGACGACGCCATTGTGACAGATGTCGCTACAGATCCGAACAACCAGACAGATCCTTATGAGATCACTTTAGGTCAGGATGGCGGCAACTGGACATTCTTCGACGAGGTGAAAGGTGGCTATCTGTATGCAGCAGGCGGCGGCAACTACCTCAAGACACAGTCAGCTCTCGATGAGAAAGGAAAGTGGAACATGGCAGTTGGCGAAGATGGCATTGGTTTTGTCCCTACATCAATTGGCGGTGTGGAGCAGAATATTATGCGCTACAACGTGACAAGCACATTGTTCGGATGCTACAAAGAGTCATCAAACGTCAATGGTTTGGTTTACATCTTCAAGGCAGGCGGCGGTTCAATCATTTATCCTGAGCCAAGCAACTATCCTGAAATATTCTACGCTACGGTAAATGGTGATGGTATCACTCTCCATTGGACAGATGCAACAGGTGAGCAGCTTCCTCAGAAATACCTTGTCGTGGCTTCTCCTGGCGCGATTGAGGTTCCAGTTGACGGCGAGCCTGTGCCGAACAATGATTTGGCTTATAACGTGAATTACGGTGTCCAGCACGTGACATTTGTTTATCTGGCAGGCGGCGAGGCATATCATTTCGCTATTTTCCCATACACCAACAGCGGTGCTAACATCGACTACAAGACCGACGGCACATATCCTGTTTGTGGTGCGACAATGCCAATGACTTATGACTTGTTCTTCGAAGGATTTAATGAAGATCTCGGCGCATTCACAACATACAATGTCGAAGGCGAGCAAGAGTGGGTCTGGGCTACACATAACGACAACACCTACGCTTACATGAACGGTTATGCCGATGGTTCAGCACATGCTAACGAAGACTGGCTTATCAGCCCGAATATCGAAATGGCTGAAAACATCAATCTTGAGTTCAGCACAGCAATGAAATTCAACGGCAACCCACTTAGAGTTATGGTTTCTGTCAATTATGAAATTGGAATGGCTCCTGAAGAGGCTGCATGGGCAGATATCACAGGTCTTTTCGCATACTCAACAGGCAACTACGAATGGGTTGAATCAGGATTGGTTGACATTACAGAAAACATTCTCAGTTTAGGTGGAGCCGATTCATTCTGTGTGGCATTTGTCTACACAAGCACCGACGAGAATGCATCTTCATGGGAGATTGACTATGTGAGAATCGCAAGTGTTATGTTGGATGTGGAAGAGAACGAGGCTGTGAAATTTGACCTCTATCCTAACCCGGCAAACGACAACATCAACATCGTTGCAGAAAAAGATGCTCAGGTTCAGATTATCGACATGACAGGCCGCATGGTGATGGCTGTTAATGTTGTTGAAGGCGAGAATGCTATCAACGTGGCAGACCTCAACGCCGGCATTTATTTCGTGAGAATGAACGTCGCTGTCGTGAAATTTGTTAAGAGATAATAAATAGTTGATTATCAGTTATTTAAAATATCGGCTTAAAGCTAAAGGGAAATATCATCTGCATTCGCCGATGGTATTTTCCCTTTATGAGGAGGTGCTTGAAAAAACATTCACCTCGTCATTTCGAGCGAAGTCGAGAAATCACCGGCGTACAATTCAGACCAATTCAAATGGCGGTGATTTCTCCATTCCGCTCCGCTTCAGTCGAAATGACGATCTGTTGTATGAAGAGTTGGAAAAAAATCTGAAGGCTTTCATTAACGATAATCCTTTGATTTTCAAAGATGACGACACTGTGATGATTGTGAAGGACATTCATCGCAACAAACAGAACGAGGCGGATTGGGAAAGGCTGAAAAATGACGGGAAGGTGCGATTGAGCATCGACTGTTGGCGTTTCGGCATGGTTTTTATGATGGACAGGATTAAAAAAGAACATTATATATTAAAGGTATGAAAGTTTACACGAAAACAGGCGACAAAGGCACGACATCGTTGGTCAACGGCACAAGAGTAGGCAAGGACGATGTGCGGTTGGAGGCTTACGGCACCCTCGACGAGCTGAGTGCGTTCATCGCGGTGCTGATGGACTCGACAGAGAGATATAACGATGTTTTCAAGCGTATTCAGGAGCGATTGCTCGTGGCGGAGTGTCTGCTTGCCACCGACGAGACCAGTGAGTTAAGAAAACAGCTGCCTCAGATGGAGGAAAGCGACGTGGAAGGCATAGAGAAGTTTATCGACGAGATGAACGCCACATTGAAACCGTTGAACAGCCTCATCATTCCGGGCGGAAACCTGCTCGCATCGAAGTGTCATGTGTGCAGGACGGTGTGCAGAAGAGCGGAGAGAGCCGTTGTCAGGATGAGTAGGCAACACGATGTTAACCCTGTGATAATGAGATATTTAAATCGTTTGTCGGACATGTTTTTCGTGATGTCGAGAGTGTTTTCGGAAGGCGATACGAAGTGGCAGCCGAAATAAGTCTTTAGTCATTAGTCTTTAGACTTTAGAATTAGATTATGAGCATTTATAACTAAAGACTAACGACTAAAAACTAAAGACTTATTTTTTTATAAAAAATTCTTGACAAAATAAAAAATTGTAGTATTTTTGCACCCCAAAATAAAAAGATAAGAATATGTATTGGACACTAGAATTAGCATCGAAAATGGAGGATGCTCCATGGCCGGCAACGAGAGACGAGCTTCTTGAGTGGGCAATGAGAACAGGCGCTCCACAGGAAGTTATAGAGAATCTTCAGGAGATTGAGGACGAGGGTGATGTCTACGAACGCATCGAGGACCTTTGGCCAGATTATCCTACAAAGGATGATTTCTTCTTCCACGAAGACGAATACTAATCAGTTAACCAACTGATTATCAAAAGATTAAAAAGGCTGTTAGGTTAACCTAACAGCCTTTTTTGTGTTCAAAAATCGAATGTTATTTGTCATAGTATACAAATTATTGTTTAACTTTGCAATCTAATTCTATGAAGATGGTGACAGAAATATGAAAAACACTGCTTTATTATTTCTCTTTGTTTTCACATTGCTTGCTCATAATGCACAAGCACAATGGCAGTCGATGGACGGTCCTCAGGGTCGCTACGTCAGGAGTATTCTCTGCACCGACAGTCTGTATTATGCCGCCACAGGAGGCGGCGTCATGGTGAGCAGTGACCGAGGCTTAAACTGGGAGTTCCGCAACAACGGACTCACTTCATGCGACACAAAATGCCTTGCCGCGTATAATGACACAGTCTTTCTCTCCACCGACGAGAACATTTTCCGCAGCACTGACGGCGGCGTTCACTGGACACCGGACCCTTATTTGCACAACCATTACATCAAGCACATATTGGTACACAACGGCTCGCTACTCGCCTCAACTTATGTACAAGGTGTTTTCCAATCCACTGAAGGCACTCAGGGCGAATACGTCACAGGTCTTTTCCCCAGCGACGTGCGTTATCCATATTTCATGGCCGCCAACGAAGATGCCATGTTCATTGCCACATATAAGCGCGGCATCTACCGTTCTTTCGATGATGGAGCCTCATGGGAGTCGTGCAATAATGGTCTGAACAGCGATGTCCTCGGCATCTACTGCCACAATGGAAAAGTTTTCGCCACTGTGCTCGGTCAAGGAGTGATGGTTTCAAGCGACAACGGCACCACGTGGACGAGCAGCGGTCTCAACAAGCAAGCGAAAGGCTATGCCCATTTAGGCGACACCCTTTATGCCGCCTGCATCGGCGAAGGAGTCTTTGCCTCATACGACAACGGCACAACCTGGCATGATTTCAACTCCAACCTTTCGTCGAAGAACCTATGGTGCATGGAAGCTCGCGACGGGTATCTCTTCGTGGGCGACACACAAGGTCGCATCTTCCGTGGCAACAGCGACGGCACAGGATGGATTCGTACCAACACACCTACGTTTCTCGCATCTGTGGGCAACATGGGTATCAGCAACGGACGTATGCTGGCAGCTACCCACGGCTCCGATATGTTTTACACCGACGATGGCATCACTTGGACACAGAGCACTGGCATCGGGACGGTGGAAATCCGCGGCATGATGGTTGAAAACAACAATGTGTTTATCGGCACCGACATGCTTGGCAGCTTCCTCTCCACCAACAGAGGCACATCGTTCACTGCTGCAGGTTCAGGATTGCCAGAGGCACAATGGCTTCAAAGCCTCGTGCGCTGCGGTTCGCAAATCATTGTGGGAAGCAAAGACAGGATGTATGTCTCCTTCGGTCTGGGCCAGCATTGGTATGTGCCGACTTGTCTTCCTTATGAAATCGATGTCGTTGACCTTGCATGGGACGGAGCCACTATGTTTCATGTCTCCTACGACGGCGTGTTGCGCCACAGCCGTGAACAAGGCAGCAATTGGCAAGTCCTCAACTCCCCGTTTGAGGGAGTCAACTACACAACATTGCGCTACCATGACAACGGTTTGTATTTAGGCACTCGCGAGCACGGCCTTCACTTCACTGGCGACATGGGATCGACTTGGTACGCTGTCGACGCGCTGCCTGGCGATGCCACCATCAGGCGCATCACCACCACCGACACCATCGTTGCCGTGGGTTGCGAAGACGGCTCCATTTACCTGAAATACGACCATTGCAACAAATGGCTGCAGATGGACAATATTCCAGTCGTTGGACCAATACTCGACATCTACATCGACGGAGAGCGTATTTACGCTTCGCCAATGGCTGGTGGCATCTGGTTTGCCGAACTGCCCACAATGCCAGACTTTGTTGGCGAATCTGATGAAGTCACGCTGACAGTTGCGCCAAACCCTGCTTCAACGTTCGTTACCATAACTGTCAGCGAGCCATTACGCAATGCCGAACTGACCGTCTATGATATTCAAGGAAAGCTCTGTTACAATTGCAGGATGCAAGGCGACAGATACGAGATATCAACCAGTGATTTCCTGACCGGAATCTATTTCGTGAAAATTGTGGGAGACAATGCCTCTTGTATTCGAAAATTAACAATTCAGCACTAATAATAAAACTTTCTGCCTATGAAACGATATTTATTGCTTGCAGTCATTTTGCTTGTGACGGGTGTTATGAACGCCCAGGGTCTTCGAGTGGAAAGCAGCACTGAAAAGGGTCTCAGTTTACATTATTCACTGCCGAAAGTCAGTGTCAGAGGTGGTGTGCCCAACTTGCCATCCGAAAGCCATTATATCGCTGTGCCAAAAGGGGCGACAGTATGTTTGGAGGTGCAAGAGCATGGTGGCAGAACGCTTGGCAACATCGATTTGTCGCCCATTGCCAAGATGATTGAAGGCGCCGACATTTCGGAAAGGGATGTTGTCGAAATAAAACCGACGACAATACGTGGTCTCGATGTGGTTCTGCTTAAAGTTACGCCTTATCGGTACAATCCGAAACAAAAAACTTTGGAACTCATTCAAGACATAAATATCGACATCCGTTTTGAAGGCGGCAACGGTCAATTCGGTGAAGCGCGCTACCTCAACCCTGATTGGAAACACATACTGCGCAGCATAGTTCTCAATAAGGAGATGCTTCCGGAATCAGACTATTACAGTTTGCTTAAGTCGAATTTTGATAAAGACGGTGAAGGCTGTGAGTATCTTATCATCGCTCCGGATAACACGGAAGTCTTGGCTTTGGCTGACACTCTGAAAGCTTTCCGCCAAAAACAAGGCATCCTGACCAAGGTGGTGAGTCTCTCGGAATGTGGAGGCAACACAACCACCAGTATCCGCAACTACATCCTCAATGCCTATAACAACTGGGCTATCCCGCCTGCGGCAGTGCTTCTGTTTGGTGGCTATTACAACAACTCTGGCATCGTTCCGTTTTACCATTACACCATCGAAGGCGATTACGCCTCCCAACGTTATGCCACCGACTATCCCTATTGCGACATGAACGGCGACAGTCTGCCAGACTTGTCAATCAGCCGAATCACGGCGCGAAACATGGCAGAGTATCAGGCTTTTGTGAAGAAAACCATAGAATATGAATGCAATCCGCCAATTGAGGCGGCATATTACAACCAACCGATAATCTCGTCGGGACACGACGAAAACAGATGGTTTATCATAAGCTCGCAGAGCATCAACGGATTCTACAGAAACATGCTCGGGAAAAACCCAACCAACTTATACATGCTCCACGCCACTTCTGTCGACCCGCCTGATTCCATCTGGTCGACAGGATATAACATCCCCGTCTTGCTCGACTATTTCGGTCCAAACGGACAGGGTTATCTTCCGGAGTCGATCAGCGAGATGCACGAATGGCTGACAAAGAGCGACACGGTGCCATTGCATTCCGCACTCAACGAAGGAGCGTTTTTGACATTATACAGAGGACATTCCTATCCTTACGGATGGTGGTATCCGTCTTTCACTACTGGAAGCTTGAGCTGCCTTGTCGGTGAGCCTATGACTTTTGTTATTTCCATCAGCTGCAGCACTGCCTCTTTCACCTCGTCAACCAGAGGACTTATCGACGCTTTCTGCATCAAACCTAATGGAGGTGCTGTCGGTGGCATAGGAGCGGTTCCGCTCACATATTCTTATTTCAACGATATTCTCGAATGGGGCATCTACGACTGCATCTGGCCAAATTTCCAGCCCAACGTCGGCAGCGATACTCCTCCTGAGTTCATCAGACCGTCATTTGTGCTTGCGGATGCCAAGTTTTACTTCGACTATCATTATTTCCTGCCCGATTGGTGGGTTAACAAGGAAAACTCCACCAGACATATATTCTGCTATACAGGTGAGACATATCTCAACCTGTTTACAGATGTGCCTCAGCCGCTGCAAATCACACATGGACAATATCTTACGTCAAACGCTGATGAGTTTACGGTGACTGCCGAAGAAGGCGCCATAATTTGTCTTTCGAAAGATGGCGAGATTATCGGCGTGCAGCAAAGCCACGGACAAGCATGCACTTTCGCTTTGCCGGATTTGGCAGAAGGGGAGAGGGTCATCGTCACTGCCACAAAACAGAACCATTTCCGCTATGAGCGTGCGGTGCCGGTGATTTCCGACCATGGCGCCTATGTGGTTGTTGACAACGACGGATGGCTGACCGGAAATAATCAAAACATTCTCCACAATGGTGAAAACGTGAATATCGGCATCAAGCTGCATAATTACGGGAACAACGTGGCTGGAAATGTCACGCTGAGTCTTTCTTGCGCGTCGCCTTTCGTGGAAATCACCCAAGCCACGTGTCAAACACAGAACGTAGCGCCGGCTCAGACGGTCACCATCAACAACGCTTTCCGTATCAAAATCGCCGACGACATACCCGACATGACAGAGGTTTTATTCACAGTAATTGTCAATGATGGCAACGGTGCAAAAGAATGCGTTATCGCACAGAATATCGTCGCGCCAGCGCTCGAAATAAAGCCTGAAATCACTTACGAAAACAGCAATCATCAGGCGGTGCTTCAACTCGAGGGCACAGGCAATACAGATATGCATGTCCAAATAGCCAACAATGGACATTTCGACAGTAATCCTGTCAATGTTTATTTGGAGATAATGGCACCATTCATCACCGTCGATTCTCCGTCGCGAATCATCAACACCATCGAGAAAGAAAGCGTTCAGGACGTGGTTTTCCGCATCAGCAACCATAACATCGTTAGCGACGAAGGTTGGCTTATGACAAGGATTACAGTTGATGACGGAGTCAGTCCAACCATCATCGACACTTTGCTGCCTTACGGCGGATTCAACGAGACTTTCGACCCCGACCATTTCAATGCGCAGAATTGGCAGTTTTATGGCACCGCGCCATGGGTTTTGTCGGATGACGAAGCGCATTCTGACGGCTATTGCATGAAATCAGGTGAAATCGGCAACAGCCAGTCAAGTGTGATTTCCATTACGCGGGAGACTCAAGCTACGGAGATAAGTTTCTTCAAAAAAGTGTCGTCGGAGTATAACTACGACAAGCTACAGTTTTCCATTGACAATATGGACATGGGCGAGTGGTCGGGCTCCAGACCTTGGGGCGAGGAGCGTTTCGCTTTGACAGCGGGAAGCCACACTTTCAAATGGACTTACGCCAAGGACAATTCGGTGAGTTTGACTTATGACTGCGCTTGGATTGATGACGTGAATATCGCTCCAAAGCAGATAACCATCGCATATTCAGGCGGTTCTCTGATGGTTTGCCGAAACGAAAGCGTGTTTATAGATAACAGTTATGCTTATAATTACCAAAATCTGGAATGGACCACCAGCGGTGACGGCTATTTCGACGACCCGCACGCACTTCATCCGGAGTATTTCCCTGGTTTGAATGACGTGAATGATGGCGGCACCACTTTGCAATTGAATGTTGATGCCATTGTCAGTCCATTGCAGCTCATCTTCACTGACGAGATAACTTTGGGCGATGCCATCACTGGTGACGATTACATTAACCCGGTGACGACGGTTTCAAGCCATTATTCAGTTGATTCACAAAGCGGAATCGACTATTTATGGATGTTGGAGCCAGAAGAAGTCGGTCATGTCTTCGCTCATGGCAACGAAGCCGACGTTGTGTGGAGTTTTGCCCCAGGCATCACGGAAGCCACTCTGACGGTCACAGCCGATGCCGGTTGCAGCCAGTCGCTCACCAAAACCATAGAACTCGGCAGTCTTGACATCGAAGAACAAGTCGCGTCGCCGTTCCGTGTCTTCCCGAACCCGACCAACGGAATCATCAACATCTGTTGTGATGAGACGATACGAGACGCCGCCTTGGTGGAGGTATTCAACATGTTAGGCGAAATAATAATCACAAAGAATGTTCGTCATTTGCCTGACGGCGAATCATTCAGCATCGACCTGAGCCAACAAGTCGCGGGACTTTACATCGTCAAGATAAGCACCCCAAAAGGCAGCTTCAGCAAGAAAGTGAGTCTCAGATGATTATTTGTTTGAAGAAACGGACGAGTTCATTGCCTTGGCGCGTTTTTTCGACTCTTCGAGAACCTCGACGGCTTGCTGGTTGAGCCATCTCTCTTCTTCGGTCTCAGGAGTTATCACTACGCCGTGTGGCTTGGAATGATGATTCTCATCGAGATATGAGAAGGTGGCGAATCCGTCGGCTGCCACTTTCTCAGGCTCGCGGCTGCGGTACATCTTGGTGTAAACGGTCAAAGTGGAGCGTCCCGCTGAGATGACTTTGCTCTCGAAGGTGACGATGTCGCCGGCGAAAATAGGGAACTTGAAGTCGATGCCGTGAAGCACGAGAAGCACTGTGTCTTTGGTGTCAACATATTGAGCCACAGCGAAATACGAGCTTTCCAAGAAATATTCCGAGCAGCGACCCGCGAAAAATGTCTGATGATGGTTGAGGTCTGCCAATTTGATAAGGCGTTGTGAATAAGTTGCTTTCATATCATTAAAATTTAATTTCTTTTCTTGAATTTGTAACCCGTTTTTTCCCAGACAGGCATCTCGCGATCGACGATGATGCTGTAGAACTGGTTGAAATTGCCGGGCGAGGTAGTGTTCCAGGCGCGTTCGGCTACGCCGAGAGCCTTCGGGAGCATCTGGAAGGTGACGTCATCGAATTTACGGAGCTGCTCCGACCACAGATGTGCCGACACTCCCACGATGTCGCCGGTGTATTCTTTCGGATTCATCGAGAAGGTCTTACGCTCGTCGACGAAGCCTGCCCAGAAGAGTCCAAGTTCCTCAGGATCAGCGCTGTAGGCGAGGTCAACGTAGTTATTGGTGGCTGGTGAGAGCACACAGGGCAATCCCTCCATGCCTTTGCCTGTCCAGATGTTGACGAAATAAAGCGAGTTCTTAAGACGATCAAGTGTCTCAGGCTCAATGCCTTTTGCGATGTCTTCCCATCCTGCAAGTTTGATGCCGCGTTGCTCGGCGAGTTCCAGCATGTTGTTGGTAAACAGGTCTTTCATTGCCTTGCGGTCTTGATTTGCCCATGCGCCGCCAGGGACCTCGTCGCCTCCGATATGTATGGCGAGAAGCGGCACCTCAGCCTCGTCATGCAGACGTATGACCTCATCGAAAACCATGCCGTAGAATGTGTAAACGCTTGGCAGATATACACTTAACACGTTATCTGTGAAATCCTGCGCCGACCAGTAATGTGAGGTGTCGGCGGGGTCTTGCAGACGGTAAGAGGCGTCACCGGTGCGACGTTCGTATGCCTGCATGGCTTTAATAGAAGCTCTCGAATGTCCGGGAGCGTCGAATTCTGGAATCACCGCAATGTGGCGTTCCCAAGCGTAACGCAAAATTTGTTTATATTCCTCTGAGGTATAATAAGTTACGTTGTCGACGCGACCGTTTGCAGTAGGCTTCAGCGCTTCTGTCTCCTGAAGATTCCAATCTGGCAATGCATGATGTCCACTGAAGTCGGTTAAATCGGGTAAGTCTTTGATTTCCAGACACCAAGCTTCGTCGTCTCCGATGTGGAAATGAAAGACGTTGAACTTATACTGTGCCATCAGGTCGATGACTTTCAGTACTTCATCTACTGGACGGAAGTCGCGTGCCACGTCGAGCATGAAACCGCGATATTGGTTGTCGGGCCAGTCTTCGATAGTCATCGGCTGCAGCGGCTTCGGCAGCTTGTCGAGGGTTATCTGGGCATAAAATGCGCCGTCTTCATCATCCGATTCCACTGTCGGCTCGCCGTCTTCATCGATGATGATGCGATACCATCCGTGGGGGAGGTTCTCGGTAGGCTCCATCGCTTCGGTGCCGTATTTTACACGTTTCACCTGCGGGATGATGTCGCCAGGCTGCGACTCATAGCGGCAGACGAAATCGTCGTCGACAGTCTCGTTGTTCGGATGTTTGATGAAGTTATATTTCACCTGCATCGGCTTGTCGGACTTGCCTTTCTGCTGCATCACGAAGCCTTCCGGAGCCCACGACTGACGAGGAAGCGGGCGACCGTAATATTTTATTGTCACGGTGCCGTTTGTCGGGATGTCGATATACCACGAAGTGCCTTGATAATGGTTGATTTTCGGTCCTTCGACCATGGTTTTGCTGTCGAAAAGTTCTTGAAACCACACTCTTGAACCTTTTGTAACGTTTTGAAGCACAAGGGTGTTCAGTGCGCGACCGTCGGCTTCAGCCTGTCCTTCGGTCCATTCCGCCATCGGATTGCGAGCACAAGAGGCTAAAAGCAATAGAAATAAGATGTATAAAGAAATCTTTCGCATAATTTTTTTTGCAAAAATAGAAAAAGACATTGAAATTTGAAAATTATTTTTATCTTTGCGGATAATTAAACTTAACAATATGAAAAAGAGATTACTAATCACCATTTTTACTGTGATTGCCTTAGTTTTCGCGTTAAATAAATCATTTGCTCAATGCGATTTCACTGTCACCGACGGCCAGCCTTTTATCGAAGATTTTGAAGGAACCACCTTCGAATGCTGGACTGTTGAGGCCGTTGGAGGCGGCAACTGGACCACGATGGCTGGCTCAGGCACCACTTTAGCGGCGTTTACATTCACCAACTCAGGCGATGAGGCGCGGCTTATCTCGCCGGTTTTGGACATCTCGGGTGTCAACGGAGCCACATTCAGCTTCTCTTATGCCATGATGGGTTTTTACGACATGGATGAACTTGTGGTGAGTTACCGCTCGTCGGAGACTGACAGCTGGCACACTTTGGGAACATACAGCATCAGCGATTACCAGAATTTCTTTGAGGAGACGTTCACTTTGACCGACCTCTCGGCGACTTATCAGGTGTCGTTTTTAGGCCGTGGCCTTGGCGGATACATGATTTTTGTCGACAACATCGAGATTGCCGGTGAAGGCGGATGCGCTCGTCCTATAAGCCTTCACGCTACTGATATTTCGGCTGTTTCTGCCACTCTCGGATGGTCGACGACAGGCAATGAGGAAAGCTGGATCATAGACTTGGATGGTACCATGATAAGCGCTGATACTCAACCGTTTACTGTTGGCGGTTTGGAGCCTCAGACCAATTATACTTTCACTGTGAAGGCGATTTGTGGTGGAGGCGAAGAGTCGGAATGGGCGACTCCGGCGACGTTCAAGACACATTGCGATGTCATCGTTGTCACCGACGATGAGCCGTATTTCGATGATTTTGAGGCATCAGAGAATTTTGTCTGTTGGCAGACCGAGATAGTTTCCGGCATTGACGACTGGGTGATTGATCCCGGATATCTTATCTTGAACAACACCGCGTTTTTCATCTGGATGGGTGGCGAGGCCATGCTCATCTCCACTCCGTTGGATCTGACGGCTGTTTCATATCCAACCTTGACATTCAACCACAAGCAGATGGTGGGCTTGAGCTACGGCACTGTCGACCAGCTGATTGTCGGGTATCGCACCGATAAAAACGACGTTTGGCACACTCTCCTGAATTTCACCGAAGCCACTGGCGACTGGGAAACCGTGACAGTAGCGCTGCCTAATCCTTCGGCGACATACCAGATAGTTTTTAACGGCATCGGTCACGACGCTGAAGGCGTTTATGTCGACGATGTGTGGGTTGGCAACAATGCTGACGGCGTTGTTGAGCAACAGGCAATAGAAGTGGCAGTAATGCCAAATCCTACAAGTGGCAAAATCACTGTAAACGCTAATATTTCAGAAGGAAACGTCGCCGTTTTCGATATGTTGGGCAAACAAGTCATGACAGATAAAATCATTGACGGAATCGCCGAGTTTGACCTTAGTGAGCTCACTCAAGGCGTTTATTTCGTAAAGATTTCTGACGAAAGAGACGTGAAGACGGTGAAGGTGCTTCTCCACTAACGTTCTCTACGTTCAATCACATTATTTAATTTGTAACGGTCGCCGGTGGCTGGTCCGATGGCATCGATGAACTGCTGGTCGTAGCCTGGCGTCTCGTGACCCCAACGTTGGAAGTTGCCGTTCTCGTCGACACGGCGTTTGATCTGGTCGTTGTATCTGACAATCAGGTATTTGGCTAATTTATCCCAGCGTTGCATCATGCGGTCGGCGTAGGCTATGCTTTTCTTGTTGAGATAGTCGCGTCGGTCGGCGGGTGTCATCTTTTCTATGGATTTCAGCACTTCGTTTTGGTCGGCGAAATAATAATCTTCGAGCTCGTTTTGGGCTATGCGGAGGTCGCCGATCATCATCGAATATCGTGGGTATATCATGTTTGCCACCCAGTTGTTCATCCAGAATGCCGACTCGAAGCTGAATTCGTTGCGCGGATTGTTTTCGGGACGGAAGCAGTCGGGCACCTGTGTGATGCAGCAGTAGAGCGGCACGTATGCCACCATGTCGGCATCGTCGCAGTTGAACCATGTGATGCCTCCCACGTCGTCGGGCAGCCATGAGCGCATCTGGCATGTCATGGTGAAGCCGCTTTGTTGTGTGGCTATTGGGCGTTCGCGGTAGTAGTCGATGCTGTCGGTCGAGCGGAAATGCATTGGCAGCGGGCGTATCGGCATTCCCCACGGGCCGGCTGTCATGTCGGCTGTCATGTCGAGAGGTGTGCCTTCGAAGTGGTCGCGCATGTCGTGTTGCAGGTCGCGTAAAGAGAGCGGGGCGTCGGGTTTTACCCACAGAGGCATGCCGTCGCAGACGTCGAATTCGCCGTTGATATAAGGCAGATACTGGTCCATATCCGAGCAGTGATGGCGGAAGAAGCTCCACACGCGGGCGTCGGCGTAGCGCACATTCTCGAAGTCGATGGGGCAGTAGGTGTCGCGGAAAGAGAAGTCTTTGTCGCTGCCTTCGTAGAATCCTTGTTCGCGTGCGAAACTGATGACATCGTGGGCGTAGACGCATTCGACTTCGGGTTTGTTGATCCTATTAAGTTGTTTGCTATTGATGCTTTTCTTCTTATCTTGCGGGAACTGCCTGATTCTGCTGAGGTTGGCGTGTGCCGAGATGCAGTCGTCGGGGATGCGTAACGCCACCCACACGGCACCTTTGCGGCCTTCGCCTTTGCCTATTATCTCCATGATCCAGGCCTCGTTGGGGTCGCACACGGTGATGCTCTCGCCGCTGCTGTTGTAGCCGTATTCCTCGACGAGTTCCGCCATGCAGCGGATGGCTTCGCGGGCTGTTGCCGAGCGTTGCAGGGCGAGGCGCATGAGGCTGAAATAGTCGAGGAGTCCGTCGTTGTTTACGAGTTCCAGTCTGCCGTCGAAGGTGGTCTCGACAATAGTCACCTGACGTTCGTTCATCAGTCCGACGACGTTATAGGTGTATTCCACTTGTTTCACGTATTGTCCTTCGTGAGCTGGTCCCCATCCGTGGATGGCGATGAGTTCGTCTTTGTCGTGTCGTCCTGCGGGGCTGTAGAACAGCGATCCTGAGAATCCGAATCCGTCGCAGTTATAGGTGCACATCACGCTTCCATCGGCTGATGCTTTCTTGCCGACGATGAGGTTGGTGCAGGCGAGGGCGTATGCTGCTGAAGCGAGAAGTAGGGTTAGTGATATGAGTTTTTTCATAATATTTGTTTTAATTTTTTAATAATTTCAATATCTGCTGGTAGCCATTTTACACTGGGTAGCTCATTTTTTGTAAGCCATCTTGCCGCTTCGTGTTCATTCAGATGCATGGCATCATTTTGCAACGAACAAAGGTAGCAATGCATTGTAAGATGAAACTTTGGATAGTCGTAATTCACGGTGCAAAAGAACTTATCTATATTGATTTCTGTTGATAATTCTTCACGAATCTCGCGTTTTAGAGCCTCTTCAGGAGTTTCCCCGATCTCAATTTTCCCGCCAGGAAACTCCCACCAGTCTTTCCATTGACCATAACCGCGTTGAGTGGCGAATACTTTATCATCTTTTTGGATGATGGCTGCTACGACTTCGATGTGGTTCATATTTCTTTAAAACCAATAGATTTTAAATAATCATAAGTACAATTATAAAATTCAGGTTGTCGAGTATTATCATTTGGATTTCCTTTAGGAACACAAATAACCATACCTTGACGAGCTCGAGTCAGTAATACTCGATAAGCGTTTAGTTGATATTCTTTGCGTTCTTTTTTGTTAATTCTATTCCATTTGTTGCCTCCATTAAATTCATAATACTCCCAATTAATACCATTGTGACGCAAATCACCATCCCAAATTAGACACGTCCAATCTAATTCAAGTCCCTGTATATCAAATTCGCTAGCAGCATCTTCTAAAAACAATGAAGAACGCACATCGTTAATGTCGTCCAAAAACCAATGAACAGTATCGGGTTTACAACGAACATCTATGGCCAAAGGTTTCAAACGATAAGCTTTTGATGATACGACCAATCCATATCTTTCATTTCCACGAGCTTTATTTCTAAGCCAATTTTTTGCTTTATCTATATCTCTTGTAAGCACAATTGGATAACGGTCGGCAATGTTTTTATAAACATCTCTTGCTTTATTCGGTTCGCCATCTAGTAGATTGTGTACCATGTTTGACAAACTTTCAGCGCGGAAACTACGCATAGAAACAGCAAGATGTAGATTATCAGAATAGGTTACATGCTTGTTTTTTCCCAATAATTCTTTAACTCTTCCTTCGGCATATTCTTTGGCAGTAAGTTGACTTGATATATAAATTTGCCAATCAGGGAATGATTCGTTAAGTGCACGAATCCACTCACCAATACCAGCTTCACCAGTATTGATTTCTTGTCCGCCACCAACAAGGCATACTATCACAGCCCAGTCATCTCGCTGATCAAGTGACCAGATTAGGAATTCTCCTTCTGACATTGGAAAATCAGCAAAACCTTTTTTACGTTTAAGCCAAGCTGAGATATGTTCTTTGTCCCAAGAACGTTGAGCTTCATCAAAAATTGCGATGTTTTCTACTTCTCCATACCCTGCAATATGGTCTTTTAGTTCTTTTGTTGGGTCTATTTCCAATTTACCGTTAACCACCTTCACTTTCCCAAGCATATTGTCGCGGTAACGATGAATGATCTGAATAAAACGTTTAACTTCGCGCTCAGCATCTTTTTTTAGTAATTTATTACCACGATCTTTTTCTTGTGCTTGTTTATCGCGTGTTAAAGCTTCAGTTAGAACAGCGACGAGAGGGCCATTACCAGATAAATAAACAGCTAAATCCTCTTTTGATTCTTGCTGTACGGCAACATTAAGGCCTACTAATGTTTTGCCAGCTCCTGGAACACCAGTAACGAAACAAATACTTTTACCTTTTCTTGCTTTTGTTTCACGAATAACTTGTTGCACATAGCTTGTAGTGCGTTCTAATTGTTCCCCTTCGGCTTCGTGACGAGTAATATCCTCTACACTGTGATTTAAATATAGCGATCGAGCAGCTTCAATGATTGTTGGCGTTGGAGAATAACGACTACGAGCCCAATCATTTATAGCAACAGTATAATCTCTATATTGTATGTTTTCTGATAATACCAATTGAATAATATTGCCAAGATTAGTGGCATTTGTTAATAATGGTTCATATACTCCATCATCATAATGTGAAAGTTGGCAAGTTGTTGAGTATTGTTTACTATCAGTTGCGACTAATATAGGGACAATCAAACGATCAATACTACCTTGGTGAAAGTTTTTTAAATCGAGTGCATAATCTAATACTTGGTCAACATCATTATGTAAAAACTCTGATTCACCAGCCTTAAACTCTATTACAAAAACTCTTTCTCTTAGCAAAACTACAACATCAACACGCTTGCCAAGACGGGGTATGGTATATTCAAATAAAATCCACGCATCTTCATCATTATATGGCATAAGAGATTCTTTCATTATCTCTATTTCTTGTTCCCATGCATATTTCTGGGTGGCAGCAGTATCCATCTCATCAGCGCGTGACATTTGACCAAAAATAGTGTCAACAGGAGTTTTGAGAAAGTTAGTTATAGATGATTTATAGAAAAAACGATTGATCATAAAAATATATTTACAGCAGCATTAATTATTTATTGATGAACAATAAATTATTTAACGTTTTTGTTTTTAATATAGAATTATTCCTCATACTTAATAATACTATCCACCAGCACTTTAATTGCTTTTGAGCATTCTGCGCTAATCCTTGTGTTTGGAAGAAAAACTTTCTCAATAGGATAATTCAAATGCTCACAGATGGCATTAATCTGCTTCAAAGTGTATTTATGCGTGTAATTCGGATTCTCTATGTTGCTCATCTGACCGCGCGATATGCCTAATATCTCGCTGAGCTTCGCCTGACTGAGACCTTCCTTCTCGCGAAGCTTTTTTATCTCAATGATAACCTGATCCTGATAATCGCTGATTTCCATTATTATTTTTCCTTATTCTCAATATGAGTGCAAAGATAAGTCCAATAATGTTTTCAATTTGAGTGCAATTATGCTTTAAAATAAAAAACAGCAGCTGTATATAAACAACTGCTGGTAATATAGTGTTAGTGGATGGGATTCTAAAGAAGCTATACCGGCATCGCTTGGAACACTTTGCCATTAATTAACTTTCCATTTTTATGCTTGTTGCGTTTAATTCCATCACTGCCCCAAGTGCCCCATTGCTTAAAGAAAAATGCTGATCCTTGTCTTTCGGTTTGTTCTTGAATTGATAAGACCCATTCTTCTTTCATCGGACGGGCTTGAGGGCCACTTTCACCACCAACAATGACCCAATCAATATTTGTAAGATTCAAGTCTCCTAAATCCTCAATTAATGGCTCGCACGATAGGAATCTAATAGGTGCATCAAGTACTCGTAAACAATCTATTCTTGATTTTGATGATTGTGCTTCTACGGTTACACCAAGCCAAACATTATCTGGTACATCGTTGGTAAGGAAGTACTCGGCCATCCTTTCTGCTCGTTTGGTTAATAACTGATAACGATGCTGAGGTGTTTGACGAATTGTGTTCATTACTTTATCAATGAACTCAAAGGGGACATCTTTATGGAATAAATCACTCATTGAACAAACAAAAATGGTATGAGGCTGTTTCCATAATAATGGCTCGTCAAGACAATCTTCATGTAATGTGACCGAAAAACCATTTGCATATTTTTCCTGATTCATAGCTTTCAGCCTTCTTGACATCACTTCTGCATAGCAATGTGCACAGCCTTGCGATATTTTTGTGCACCCTGTAATTGGGTTCCACGTTCTGTCAGTCCATTCTATCTTTGTTGTCTTCATATTCCAAAATCTAAACTTCTTTGTCCTTGTGAATCGATGGTTTTACTTGCTTTTTGCCAAAACTCAATGCCTTTTGGATTAGAAGTGGCAAATAATATATCGTAATAATTTCTTATTGATGTAAAGTCAAAATACTTATAACCAATATTTTCTAATGAATGTGCATAATGTTTTCTAAAAGACTCTCTTAGTTTGGGATAGTTTTTATTTGCGCAGTAAGCAATGTTTTCTGATGAAGAGAAATAACTGCCATTACCTAAAAAACGGATATATTTTTCTGCACGTTTAGGATCTCCAAATGCCATTTGTATGTTGCGATTGAAATCAGTCATTGTTGCGACATTGATTATCAAATCAACATGTTTTAATGTAGCGGTTATTTTTTCAATTAGGGAAAATGGAACGCTACAATCTGTTGGGTCTATAAGAATTAGATTAAGGCAATTTGGACCTAAAATTTTTAGCTCTGCACAAATAGAATTTGGATTGTTATAGTCACCATATCTAGCTATAGCTTTATGAGATAGATTCAAATGAGAGATCCTTTTATTCAAGGTATCCACAACATTATTATCGTAATCATAGAATATAGCCTTATTAATGTGTTGAAATTGTTCGTGTTTTATTATGGAAATTGCCGTTCCGTCAAATTCAAAACCTGATTGTCGATTAATACAAATTCCTGGTCCACTACATATTTCTATATAATTAAGAGGCCATTTCTTTTTCATGCCTCCTGCAAAAATTCCGAAATATTGATGTAACAGATAAATTTTGTCTTCTGCCCATTCTCCGACACATCTTACTGAAAGGTTGTCATTTTGAGATTTAACCATCATACAAGTGTCGTTTTCGGCTTTTTTCTGACGTTCTTCTTTATTACAGCCTTTTTCGCATTCCGAGTTGTACTTTTTATTCAAATCTATTCTTGACATAATTTTGATGTTTGGTTATGTAAATTTTTATATAAAATTGATAATCAAATTTTTATCATTAAAAAATGATTAAGAACACACGATGCAAAGATAACAATTATTTATTAAAAATAAATAAAATTCGACAAAATTTTAAACTTTAAACTTTAAACAATCAACTTTAAACTAAATTTCTTATCTTTGCCACGTAAAACTTTTTAATTTTTTTTGACATGGAAAAGCGTAATTTTGTGATTGCAATCAACCGCGAATTCGGGTCGGGCGGTAGAGAGATAGCTTGTAAATTGGGCAACTTGCTCGGCGTGAACGTTTATGACAAGGATATCCTCGACAAACTGACGAAACAGTTTAACCTCACTGTGGAGGAGATAGAGAGCATCAAGGCGAAGAAGACCGGCTGGTGGGGCGATTTCTGCCAGTATTACAGACAGTTCAGCCTGAGCCGCGAGATGTGCAACACCGTCACCGAAGACCGTGAAGTGACATCTAAACAGATTTATTACGCCGAGGCGCAGATCCTTCGCGAACTCGCTGAGAAAGAGTCGTGCGTGATCATCGGACGCTCGGGCTTCCATGTGTTTAAAGACAACCCGTCAGCACTGAAGATTTTCTTCATCGCCGACACCAACGCACGCGTTCGCCGCGTCATGAACCAGTTCGCCCTCGATGAGGATACCGCACGCAAACGTATCGAACAGGTCGACAAAGCCCGCGAAAACTACACCAAAACCTTCGCAGGAGTGTCGCGCTACGACGCACGTAACTACGACTTAGTCATCAACGTGTCGCACGTGTCAACCGACGATGTGGCTGTCTTTTTGGCTGAAAATATCAGAAAAAGATATCCGAGTCATTAGTCTTTAGTCATTAGTCTTTAGTCGTTAGTTTTTAGTCGTTAGTTTAAAAAAAATGCTAAAGATTAGCGACTAATGACTAAAAACTATTATCTTTGCAGCCGATTTATTAACCAGGGGTACTTGGAAACCCCCTTTAACAAAACAAGAAAATGACAAAAAAAAATCATCAGGTAAGCGTGCTTTTTTTGCTTTTTGCCACGCTTTTTACCACTAGTCTCATCATGGCGAATCTGCTCGCCACAAAGCAAATCTCATTCGGTCCGGCCAACTTCACCGGCGCAATCTTCGTGTTCCCAATCAGCTACATCGTCAACGACGTGGTGAGCGAGGTGTGGGGCTTCAGAAGGGCTAAAATCCTCATCTGGATGGCATTCGGACTTAACTTTTTCTTCGTCATCCTCGGATGGCTCATCGACCTCATCCCTGGAGTGGCATGGTGGCAGGAAACACCTGCTGGCATTGGCTTCCACGCCATCTTCGGAATAGCGCCGCGCATCGTGTTGGCATCGTTTTTGGCGTTTTTGGTGGGCTCGTTCCTCAACGCCTTCGTGATCAGCAAGATGAAGGTGCGCAACAACGGAGAACACTTTACCGTTCGTGCCGTTTTAAGCACATTGTTAGGCGAGTTTTGCGATTCGATAATCTTTTTCCCTGTGGCTTTGCTGGGTATCGTCCCCATCGACCAGATGCCGAGTTTTGTGCTTTGGCAGGTCTGCTTGAAAACCGCATACGAAATCATCATCCTTCCAGTTACCGTGAAGGTGGTGAAATGGGTGAAAAAGGTAGAAAACGTTGACGTTTACGATAGAGATATATCATATAATATTTTCAGATAATGGATAGAAAAGAAGAACATTTGCAGTCGTTGGGCCGCTATTCGAAGATTCCGGAGACGTATGCGCCTGAGGTTTTGGAAGCTTTTGAAAACAAACATCCTGAACGCGACTATTGGGTGCAGTTCAACTGCCCTGAGTTCACGGCGCTTTGCCCGATTACGGGACAGCCTGATTTTGCTGAGATAAAGATAATGTACATCCCTGATATGAAGATGGTGGAGAGCAAGAGCTTGAAGCTTTATATGTTTTCATTCAGAAACCATGGCGATTTCCATGAGGATGTCATCAATATCATTCTCAATGACTTGGTGAAGCTGATGGATCCGCGTTACATCGAGGTGGTTGGTTATTTCCTACCAAGAGGCGGCATAAGCATCTATCCGTATGCCAACTACGGCAAGCCGGGCACGAAATTTGAAAAGATGGCGGAAGAGAGAATGCGCAGTTATCAAATCAGATAAAGGTCGGGATTACGATTAAATTTTTTTGAAAAAATTTTAAAATCCAATAAAAAATTTGTATATTTGCGGAGTAATTAACGGATAATCATTTAAAATTTTTTATCATGGAAAACAGCAATATCATCATCACCATCAACCGTGAGTTCGGTACGGGTGGCAGAGAAATAGCTCATAAACTCGGTAATATTCTTGGCATTAAGGTGTATGACAAGAACGTTCTTGATACCGACATGGGCATGGATCAGAATGTGACTTCCAAGAAGATGTATCAGGCTGAAGAAAAGATTCTGAAAGAGATAGCGGAGAAAGAGTCGTGTGTCATCGTGGGCCGCGCCGGATTCCATATTTTCAAGGATTATCCAAATGCAGTGAAGATTTTCCTCATCGCCGACGTTGACGCAAGAGTGAAGAATCTTTGCGAGAAACTCGATCTCAGCGAGTCGGAAGCCACCAAGATGGTTAAGGAAATCGACGGCAGACGTGAGCAATTCACCAAGAAATACACAGGTGTTTCACGTTACGATGCGCATAACTACGATTTCGTAATCAACGTGACCGGCATTCCGTCATATCATGTGGCAGTGTTCCTCGCACAGAATGTGAGATGGAAATTCCAAAAATAAAATTTTGAGATGCATATCTACAAGCACGAAATAAGATATTACGAGTGCGACCGCATGGGCATCACCCATCACTCCAACTATGTGAGAATCATGGAGGAAGCGCGTATCGACTACCTCGACAAGCTGGGGTGGGGCTTCGACAAAATCGAGGCTGACGGAGTGGTGTCGCCGGTGGTCTCCATCGAATGCAAATACAAGAGCCCGACCACGTTTAAAGACATAGTCGAGGTGGAGGTGTATATTAGTGGCATGAGCGAGCTGAAGTTCGAGTTTAATTACATCATGAGAAAAGACGGCAAACTCGTGGCGGAAGGTCACAGCGTGCATTGCTTCACTGAAAACGGTCGCCCGGTGGTTATCGCCAAACGCCTTCCAGAACTATACGAAAGAATTATTAAGGCTAGCAATTAAAAACATTAATTACCGTTAATTTGACGTTAATTATCATTAATTAAATCTTTGATTCTCAAAACTAAATCAAAATAATTAATGAAAAATTATATGGTTAATTAATGATAATTAATGTTAAAAAGCATTATTGTCGTACAATTCTGTAGTGAGGGTTGTAGTTTTCTCTGAACGCGTCGCTGTGGCGGACCGCATATTTGTTTTCGGCTGCTTCTGTCAGCTCTGATTGAAGCTCGGCATCTTTCCAGTCGGGGTTCACTTCCAATGCGATTTTCTCGATAAGTTTCCATTCCGACGCCCAGTCGTCGCTGAATGCGTTGTCTTTTCCAGCGGCGTTGATGAACATCATAACCAATTGTTCCTCAGTGAGTTCGCCATCGACGATGTTAGAGAAGTTTATCCTCACGAAACGATGGCGGAAACCTGTTGGCTCGCGTTTCGGCATGAGGCTCAAATCGGTGTTTTTGCACTGCTCGAGTTCATAATTGATGTAGTAACGCGCCGCCGCAGTGTCGTTCATGAGATGCTCGGCACCGAAAAAATCCTGGTAACAGGTCTTGTAGATATCCTGTAACGTCGCCAAAGGATATTGATTATGAATGTATTGGCACATCTGACGGATGTTTTTTTCGTCAGAATTGCCGCAGGATATCATCAAAAAAGAGGAGATTCCCATGATTAAAACCGCAAGAAATTTTTTCATATATTTTTTTTGCAAAAATAATGATTTTTCGTCGTGGTTTAAATGATTTGTATTACTTTTGTAAGCTGAAATTTAAAACTATGATCGAAGTATCGGAAAAGACGATAGATATTGATAAAGTGTTGAGGGACAAGATGGGCAGGAAGGCAAGGTTTGTGCCCCGTTTTGTCGTGTCGTGGCTGAAACGCATCATACATCAGGACGAGTTGAACGAATTCTTCTGGCAGAGTCGCGACCTCGTCGGGACTCCGTGGCTTGAGGCTACTCTTGAGCGACTTGACACACATGTTGAGCTTATTGGTGAGGAGAACCTTCCTGACAAAAACGACGGACGTTTGTACACCTTCGTCAGCAACCATCCGCTTGGTGGCGAGGACGGTGTGGCACTCGGCGCAATCATCGGGAGGCATTACGACGACCGTTTCCGTTATCTTGTCAACGACCTGCTGATGAATCTTCCGGGACTGGCACCGTTGTGCATCCCGATTAACAAGACCGGCAAGCAGAGCAGGGACTTCCCGAGGATGGTGGAGGAAGGCTTCAAGAGCGACAACCACATGGTGATGTTTCCGGCAGGACTCTGCTCAAGACGTCATAAAGGCGTGATCCGTGACCTCGAATGGAAGAAGACATTTATCACGAAGAGCGTTGAGTATCAGAGAGATGTGGTGCCGATACATTTCGGTGGACGCAACTCCGACCGTTTTTACCGTCTCGCCAACTTCTCGGATAAATGTCTGCCGTTTAACCTCGCGATGATTTATCTCGCCGACGAGATGTTTAAAAACACGCACCAGACTTTCCGTGTGGCGGTGGGCAAGCCGATACCGTGGCAGACTTTCGACAAAAGTAAGAAACCAATAGAATGGGCCCAGTGGGTCAAATATAGAGTATACGAATTATGACAATGGAAAAGATTATTAATCCTGTTCCGGTGGATCTGATCAAGAGCGAGCTGACTCCTGACAGACTGCTTCGTCCGACGAACAAAAGCAAGAACGAGATTTATATCGTGACGGCACATAACGCTCCGAATGTGATGCGCGAGATCGGCCGTCTGCGCGAGATAGCGTTCCGCGACGCTGGTGGAGGCACCGGCAAGGAAGCCGACATCGACGAATTCGACACATGCGAGAAATGCTGCCAGCAGCTCGTGGTGTGGAACCCCGACGACGAGGAGATACTCGGAGGCTATCGTTTCCTGCGTGGCACCGACTGGGAGGTCGACGAGAATGGACAGCCTAAGATAGCGACAGCACATATGTTCCATTTCAGCGAGAAATTCATGAAGGAATATAAGGACAGCACCATAGAGTTGGGACGTTCTTTTGTGGCGGTGCCGTATCAAAGCTCGCGCATGGGCGCCAAGAGCCTGTTTGCCCTCGACAACCTCTGGGACGGACTCGGCGCGCTCACCGTGGTGTGGCCTGAAATCAAGTATTTCTTCGGCAAGATGACGATGTATCCGTCGTACAACCGTCGCGGACGCGACATGATACTCTATTTCCAAAAGAAACATTTCCCGGATTATGATAATCTCGTGACCCCGATAAAACCTGTCGAAATCGAGACCGACATCAAAGAGCTTGAGGCGATATTCTGCGAGGAAAAACTCAATCCTGACTACAGAATCCTGAACAGGGAGATTCGAGAGCTTGGCACTAAGATTCCGCCGCTCGTCAACTCTTACATGGGACTCTCTCCGACGATGCGTTGTTTCGGCACCGCCATCAACGACACCTTCGGAAACGTGGAGGAGACAGGCATACTCATCACCATAGCGGAGATGGAGAAAAGCAAGGTCTTGCGCCACATCGGCACATTCATCAGGGAGCGTTACGGCTTCTTCCTTTCATTGAGAAAAAATAAATCTTAAAAATATGAAGACAATAAAATTATTATTTGCTGTCATGGCAACGATGCTTTTGGCCGTTTCATGCGGCTCTAACGAACCTAAATCAAAGGTTTTGGTGCTTTATTATTCACAGACTTCAAACACCAAGATGGTGGCTGAAGAGATTGCAAACAAACTCGGTGCCGACATCGAGGAGATTGTGGCGGAGAACCCTTACGACGGCGATTTCAATGCGACAATCGAGCGTTGTCTTAAAGAACGTGAAAACGGCGAGATTCCTGAGATCAAACGTGTGAAATCGAAGATTGAGAAATACGATGTTATTTTCCTCGGTTACCCGATCTGGTTTGGAACATATGCGCCACCTGTAGCTAAGTTTTTGCAGGATGTCGACCTGAGCGGCAAGAAAATCGTTCCGTTCTGCACTTTCGGCAGCGGCGGTTTGGAGTCGAGCTTAAAAGATTTGAGAAAGGCACAGCCTAACGCTAAGCTTATGAACGCTTACGGTGTCCGTGCCGCACGTATGGACGCTATGCCGGCAGAGGTGAACCAGTTCCTGGCCGAAAATAATTATATCCGTGGTGAATATGTGATTCTTGAAAACTTTGGCGATTTGCATGAGGTGACAGAAGAGGAGTCTTCAATCTTCAACAAAGCTGTGGCCGACTATCCTATGATTCATGCCAAGGCTTTGATGGCGGCAAAGAGACGCATCCCTGGAGGCGTTGAATATCTCTATCTTGCCGAGGACCTTCCACGTGAGGCTAAAGGCAACATGCCGCCAGCGGGACAAATGAAGGTTTACGTCCAGATGATGAACGGTAAGTCACCAGTGTTCACAAGAGTGGTGAGATAATAACCATGTATATCATGAAAAAACTATTGCTTATAGTATTGGCGTTTTGCGCCATACAACTGAATGCTCAGGATCTGAAGCATTACAAAAAGATTGTGAAAGAACTGAGTTCCAAGAAATATCAGGGCAGGGGATATGCCAAAGGCGGCGTTAACATGGCTGGAAAATATCTCGAGGAAGAGTTCAAGAAAGTCGGCGTCGACGAGGTGATATGCCAACCTTTCAAAATCGACATCAACACATTCTGCGGAACGATGGACATGTGGGCTGACGGCAAGAAACTCACTCCGGGCGTGGATTTCGCCATGAGAGAATATTCTCCGGGCGTACACGGCGAATTCCCTGTGTATCACGTCGATACGGTGAATTTCGACGCAGAGAAGATGTATGCCGACCTGGCAAAGCCTGAATACGCCAACTGCATGGTGGTTTGCGACTTCTGGTTTATGTATACCCACTCGGCATTCAAGCCGCTGCATAAAAAAGATTCGTCGGTAGGAGGTTTTATCCAGACATGGACATCGCCTATCAAGTTTTACAAGGCATACGGCAGCCGTGTGATGGGCAAGCCTACCGTTTGGGTGACACCGGAAGCTATCGAAGGCGTGAAGAACGTGAAGCTGGATATCGACAATGAGTTTTTGAAAGACTATGAGCTTTTCAATGTCATTGCGAAGGTTAACGGCGAGAAACACGACAGCTGCTATGTGTTCACGGCGCATTACGACCACCTCGGAAATTTGGGAAAGAAGGTTTATTATCCGGGTGCCAACGACAATGCCTCGGGCACTGCAACCATCGTCACATTGGCGGAATATTATGCTCAGAACAAGCCTGAATACGATATGTATTTCATAGCATTTTCTGGCGAAGACTCAGGTTTGAACGGCTCGATGTATTATGTCGACAACCCGACGGTGCCGCTCAATCAGATAAGATATCTTTTTAACATCGACATGATTGGCGACAACAACCCGGTGCAGTACTGTGAGATCAGCGATGAGGGCTTGAGAGGATTATCCTTGATGGAAAAAATCAACGGAGAAAAGCATTATTTCGAGGCTTTGAACAGAGGCGAGTTGGCTGCCAACAGCGACCACTATCCGTTTGCTGAGCATAACGTGCCGTGTATCCTTTTCGAGAACGAGAACGGCGACGCTTTCAAATATTATCACACTATTTACGACACCTATAAAAACGCTATTTTTGTAACTTACGAGCCTATTTTCAAGATTATCACTGATTTCGTCGAGAGATATTGATTTTTAAAAGATGAGAAGACACTGGATTGATAACTTACGTTGGGTGACGGTGCTTCTGGTGCTACTTTACCACGTGGTTTATTTCTATAACAACAAAGGCGTTTTCGGCGGCGTGGGCGGCTTCGGCGACGGTCCACAGTACCAGGACGTGCTGATGTATATCCTTTACCCTTGGTTTATGCCTCTGCTGTTTTTGCTGGCTGGTGTAAGCGCGAGATATTCGTTGGAAAAAGTCCCGGCTGGACAATGGTTTAAGTCGAGGACAAGGAAGCTTTTAGTGCCGAGCACCATCGGTCTGCTGGTGTTCCAGTGGATGGTGGGGTATTTCAACACCCATGTCGGTGGCACCGATGTTTTGGCAGCAGTTCCGCAGCCCGTCAAGTATCTCATTTGGTCGGTAAACGGCATCGGACCGCTGTGGTTCATACAGGATTTGTGGCTGTTCTCTTTGATTTTGCTCATAATAACCGCCATAGATAAAAACGGTCGTTTCCACAGCTGGTGCGGCAAAGTGGCATCAGGCAAGTTGGGCATGGCGTTGATTGTTCTCCTTGTTTTCCTCTTCTGGCTTGGCGAGAAGACCCTCATCATGGAGCCACGCGCAATGTCTCTCGACGGACTCTACAATCTTTACAAACCGGTGTTTTACTTCATCGTCTTCATGATGGGATATCTGGTGTTTTCACATGATAAGGTGCAGGAAACATTAGGCAGTTTCTGGGCTCCGATGATGCTGTTCGCTGCTGTCACAGGTGCGGTTTTGGTTATCACCACCTTCGGTCAGAACAACACCTTGCCTCGTTATATGGCAAGTCCGCTCAACTGTCTCTACGGCTGGCTGATGTGCCTCGCTATGATGGGGTGGTTTAAGGCGAAGTTCGACTACACTGGAAAGTTCGCCGGTTACATGACGAAATCAAGTTTTGGCATATATGTCGTTCATTATCTGGTGATTGCGAGCGTCGGCTCATATATGTATTTCAACATGAGAGAGCAGCTGCCTCCGTTTGCGATGTATTTGATTCTGACGGTGGCGGTATTTGCGATTTCACCTTTGCTTTATGAGGGATTACACAGAATTCCGTTTATCAGATGGTGTGTTTTTGGAGAAAAGAAAAATAAATAAAGGATAAGGTTGGCGGTTATGCCGTCAGCAATTCCTTTCCCATTTCGTGCAATGCCTCGCGAATCTGATTGAGGCGTTGTTCGCTTGGTTTTGAAATGCCATAAATATAGCGAGCCAACAGGCTTTTATTGATTCCGATGGTATTAGCGACCTCTGAAACGTTCAGCCATGGAAAACGGTTGAACATTTCAGCCACCTCGTTGTGATAATTCGGCTCCGTCGTTTCGTAGAAACTCGAGATGTGCATGTCGGCATCCAAAGCTTCCCAACGGATTGAAACGCCGTCTTTATCAATAACAAAACTGTTCCGTTCTTCAGCGGATGCCACTTGCAGCTCGATATACGCTTCGAGCGGGCGGCTCAATACACGGTTTTCGGTTGTTCTGATGTAGATTCGATTCTCATCGAACCACAAGCTCTTTATTTTTTCCATAACTCTCAGATTTCATCCATGTAGAAGAAAAAGCGCATTCCAAAAGATATCATTAATGTTGGCATAAAACTAAAATTTTTGCAAATATAGGTATAAAATTTTATACCTAAGTGTTTTTTTTTTGAAAAATTTTTTATTCTTATCTATAAAAACCGAAATAGTTTGTTAAATTTGCGGTTGCATTACGATATAGTTAGTAAGATTAATTCTTATAATTTGCCCTCAAAAAAACGTTTTGAACTGATGGTAAATATTATCAATCAATCTCAAGCAGATTTGATTTTTTTGCGGTCATACATTAAAAGATAAAAATGATCTTTGTGCTTTAGATGGTCTAATTGTAAATAAGTCATCTTTCATATTATTTGAAGTGAAACAGATTATAGAAAGTGATTTTTTAAATCTGAGAAATTGTTTATATCTTATAAAAGAACTATGAAAGTTATATAAATCTAAATATGGAACAAGAAATGAAGTTTTGTCAGAGTTGCGGAATGCCTCTGAATGATGAGAATCGCGGCACAAATGCCGACGGAAGCAAAAATGAAGATTACTGCATGTATTGCTATCAGAATGGCAAGTTTACCAATGACTGCACAATGGACGAGATGATTGAATTCTGTGCGCAGTTTGTTGACGAGGTGAACAAAAACATGCCGAAGCCGATGACCAAGGAGGAATACAAGGACATGATGCGGCAGTATTTCCCGATGCTTAAACGCTGGAAAAAATAATGCAGGCCAACATCATCACAAGTATCCGTATCCTGTGCGGCATCGCCCTCTTGTTCTGCCCAGCGTTTTCAGCAGCTTTTTACGCGCTTTACATCACCGCAGGGCTTTCCGATATAGCTGACGGTTGGGTTGCAAGGAAAACAAACACCGTCAGTGAGTTTGGTGCCAAGTTGGATACTGTAGCAGATGTTGTTTTTGTCGTGGTATGTTTGGTTAAACTGCTCCCAGTCATGGATATTCCGCTTTGGCTTTATGTTTGGATTGGAGTCATCGCGGTCATTAAGGTAATAAATATCGTCTCTGGTTTTGTTGTCCAAAAGCGGTTCGTGGCTGTCCATAGCGTGATGAATAAGGTTACGGGAGTGCTGCTGTTTTGTCTTCCGCTCACGTTATCTTTTATTGATTTGAGATACAGCGCTATGGCGGTTTGCTCCATCGCCACTTTTGCAGCGGTTCAGGAAGGACACTTCATCAGAACAAAAAAAATAATAGAATAAATAATATGCAAACAGATAGAATATTACTTCGCCCTTGGCTGGAAACTGATGCTGAGGCTTTATTTAAATACGCCAGTGACCCCGATATGGGACCTCGAGCCGGTTGGCCGCCGCATAAAAGCGTGGAGGAGAGCAGGGAGATTATTAAAAACTTTTTCAGCAACGACGATACCTGGGCTATCGAGTTAAAAGAGACCTCTGAGGTTATTGGATGTATCGGAGTTCTCAGAGCTTCTGTTTCAAACTTAAAAATAGCTGAAAACGAATGTGAA
>DBYZ01000003.1:0-48442 GCA_002311655.1 Bacteroidales bacterium UBA1173 | reverse complement strand
GCATCCGGCAAGGTTATGGAGAAGTGTGGCTTCATTGACACAGGCAAGGAAACCATCTGCCCGAATCTTGCAGTCGGCGCCGACAGACCGGTAAAAGTAATGAAACTAGAAAGATAAACGATATGAAAAAACTGTTTTTAATACTATTTGCTGTCTGTTTGATGGCATCTTGCACTTCACCGAAGGTTGATGGACATTACAATTACCAGCATGGATGGAATTATGACATAGCTGAAGGTCATGTCGATGTGCACGAGACCGGCACCATGGATTTTTATCCCGACGGCAGCGCTCTCGACTCGGCAAATCAGGTTTATCGGGTTACTTTGAACAAAGGCGGCACTGTGACTTGGATCTTTAACTACGTCAGTCCGGGATGGTGGCGCGTTGAAGGCAACGATTTCTATTCATCGGGTGATGCCGAAAGTTTCCGCATGGAACTGCTTGAGGCTCAAGGAGATGGCTGCGGCGAAGAACGCGAGCTCGCTGCCAGTATCGTTAAGAAAGTGAGCAGTGGCATCGGGCGTGAGACTAAGTTTAACTTGGCGAAACTGACAAAAGACGAGCTCGTTTGGAGCTACACCTACAAAGACGGTCACACCGACACTTGGGAGTTTTACCGTGAAAACAATGTGAAGTGATGAATCCTATTGCCATACGCCTTCTCAACCAGCAGCTTGCGGCGCCTCAGTTCAGCGACCCTGCCGAGGTGGTGAGCCATCTCTGTGCCGTGCAGGCGCAGGAATACCGCCTGATGCGGTGGGCTGTGGAGATGCGCACAGAAGGCGATAGCCGTCACCAAAGGCTGGATGCACAGCAATAAAATCGACATTCCCGAAGAGGAATACTTGAAAATAAGAAAGATTCTGGTGCAGACTGCCGCCGACAAAAGAAGCGTGACGAAAGAGGATTTTGTCCAGGCGTTGGCTGAAAAAGACATCACCATGGACGACCACCGCCTCTCATATCATATCCGCATGGGTGAGTTCACCGGCACGTTGTGCAGCGGCGACTTACAGCCGATGAAGGCGACATACGCGCTTGCCGAGAGTAAAGTCGGACCTCATAAGACTATCGACCGCGACGAGGCGGAGGTGCAAAAAGCATGGCAGGAATATATGAAATTCAAAAAGGCTGTTTTATAAAGACTCAAAAAGACCTTGAGCGTCCTTCATTATCTCTTCATGATCAAAAGCTAACTTTGGCAAACCGGAAATCGGGAACCACTGTGCCTTGGCGGCATCGTTGCCACGCTGAATGAGCAGCACCTTTGGCTCATTTTCCTTCGCAATCACCACGCAGTCGGCAGTGACAGCAGGACGGGGATAATCATACACAAAACCCATAATTCTTGCAATTTAGACTGCAAAGTTAAACTTTTAACATGAATTACCATGAATGACTCACAAATTTTCATCAATATTTTCTTGGAACAGAAGATTCATATTTTTATCCATCAGGACACATTCATTGGTTTCTTCAATATAAGCGTATCGTTCAGTTTGCAGGCTGATGCCACCAAAATTCATCAGCAAACCTATAGGCTTATGTGTTAATCTTAAATAACTGAAGAGCTGTGCGCGATGTGCCGGAACAATTTCTTTGACTGACTTCAATTCCACAATTATCTCTCCGACCATCAAATCCATTTTGTAGAATTTTTCCATCTGTCGATTTTTGTAGAAACAAGGAATAATCTTTTCTGTTTCACTATTAATACCACGGTCAAGAAGTTCCATTTGTAGTGCTTCGTTATACACTGCTTCCAATAAACCCCAACCTAAAGTGTTATGAACGGTCATCGCCGATCCAATTATTTTGTAAACCGAATCTCTGTAATTCTTAGGATTCATATAATTTTGATTTAATTGTTAATAAATAAGTTAAGTCTTCAACCAGAAGACAGTAATAACGCTGCAAAAATACTAATTTTTTTTTAAAAACATCAATTACCATGAATTATCATTAATAAATTTTTGGATAATTCGTGGAAATTCGTGTAAAAAAACTTAAGCTCAAAATGAAATCTTACAAATCTTCTATTGCATGAGCTTTGAGGATATCACTATTGATTTTGTCGGTATAAGTCAAAACAACAAACAATCTTATTGGTCCAATATGGTCCATTTGTAATTTAATATCACCTTTTATGGTCTTAAAGCTAGTTATATATCGACATTCGTCTGTTGCCAGAGCAATGAGTCGTTCTTTATCATCTTTTGGCTCATTGCTAATGGTGAATTTTTCAACTATGTTGTTTGGTTTCCCATATTTTTTAGATAACATGGTTTTTAAATCATTGTAATTATTCTCTATATCTTCCCATGAGCTACATTGAGGAAAGCGGACAGAAATCTTACTAACCAAATCATTTTGATTTAAAGTTGAAACATAAACCGTACAACCTTTGTATCCGGCAAAATCACCTTTTAATTCAGCTTTGCCATTTTTTATTTCTACACATTCAAATCCTTTTTGTTCCATTTTTTGGACAAACTCATTCAATGTTCCGTCAATAGGTACACCTTTGATTGTAAGATGTTGTGATTCGGTTTGGGCAAATGATGTAAATGCCATTATAGAAATGATAAGGTATACAAAAATTCTTTTCATATTAAAATGTGTTTGTTGTCGATTGCAAATATAATTATTTTTTTAATTCGTGGTTAATTTGAGGTAATTCATGTTTAATAAAAAAAAGAAATTGTTGAAAAAAAGTGATAGCGTGAAACCTAAAAAATTATATTTTTGCTTTTTCAAAAAGATATGGAAACAAGATATATTTTCATCACGGGAGGTGTTGCGTCTTCGTTAGGGAAGGGCATCATCTCCGCCTCGTTGGGCAAGCTTCTTCAAGCCCGCGGATACAAGATAACAATCCAGAAATTTGACCCTTACATCAACGTTGACCCAGGCACGCTGAACCCTTACGAGCACGGCGAATGCTATGTCACCGCCGACGGCTTCGAGACAGACCTAGACCTTGGTCACTATGAACGTTTCACAGGCATCGAGACGACACGCGACAACAGCGTGACGACGGGTAGGATATACCTCAGCGTCATCGAGCGCGAACGCCGTGGCGACTATCTAGGCAAGACGATTCAGGTGGTGCCGCATATCACCGACGAGATAAAACGTCGCATTTTGTTGAACGCCACCAAAGAACATTTCGATTTCGTCATCACTGAGATCGGTGGCACCATCGGCGACATCGAGGGACAGCCTTTTCTCGAGGCTATACGTCAGCTTCGTTGGCAGCTCGGACCGCAACGCGCACTCAACGTGCATCTGACATACGTCCCTTACCTTGCCGCGGCAGGCGAGCTCAAGACCAAGCCTACGCAGACCAGCGTGAAACAGCTGCAGGGACTGGGAATCCAGCCGGAGGTGCTGGTGCTGAGGACCGAACATGAACTCAGCAGCGACCTCCGTGAGAAAGTGGCTCATTTCTGCAACGTCGACGTGGATGCCGTTATCCAAAGCCAAGACCTGCCAAGCATCTACGAGGTGCCGGTCAACATGCAGCGCCAGGGCTTGGATGCCATCATCTTAAAGAAAATGGGTGTGGAAGTCGGAGAAACACCGGAACTCGGAGCGTGGCATGACTTCTTGGAGCGCCGTAAAAACGCGACACGCACTGTCGACATCGCTTTGGTCGGCAAATACGACCTCCAGGATGCTTACAAGAGCATTCGCGAGAGCCTCGCACACGCCGGAACATACAACGATTACAAGGTTAAGATACATTTCGTCAACAGCGAACATATCACAAAAGACACCGTCGCCGAGATGCTGAAAGGCATGGCAGGCATCGTCATCTGTCCAGGCTTCGGTCAGCGTGGTATTGAAGGCAAGATCATCGCTGCAGAATATACCAGAACGCACGATATCCCTACCTTTGGCATCTGTCTCGGCATGCAGATGATGGTCATCGAGTTTGCACGCAACGTGCTCGGTTACGCCGATGCCAACAGCAGCGAGATGGACCCTGTGACACCGCACAACGTCATCGACATGATGGAGGAACAGAAGAACATCACGCAGATGGGCGGCACCATGCGTCTCGGCGCATACGACTGCGAGCTTCTCAACGGCAGCCATACTTGGAAAGCTTACGGCGAGAAACCGATGGTGCGCGAACGTCACCGCCACCGTTATGAGTTCAACGACAAATATCGCCACGAATACGAGAAAAACGGCATGCACTGTGTTGGTCTCAACCCTGAGTCAAAACTTGTGGAAATCGTCGAGATTCCTGAGCTGCGCTGGTATATCGGCACGCAGTTCCATCCTGAATACTCATCGACGGTGCTTCATCCGCATCCGCTGTTTATGAGTTTTGTTAAAGAATGTGTCCGTGATTTAAAAAATTAAAATCATGAAAACAAGAAACACCATCATCACCAAGAGTTATCATTTTTCTTGCGGAGAAATGATTTTCGGGGATTTTGAAGGACATCTCTGCCTTTGCGATTGGGTTGATGGACGACGTCGCAGCATGATAGACTATCGTCTGCAAAGGATGCTGAATGCCTTGTATGTCGAGGGTGATTCAGATGTCATCGAGACAGCGCGGCAGCAACTTAACGAGTTTTTTGATGGCAAACGCCGTGATTTCGACATCCCGCTGCTTCTTGTCGGCACTGATTTTCAGAAAAAGGTGTGGGAGGAACTGATGAAGATACCTTACGGGAAGAGCGTGACTTATGGCGAGATAGCTCAACATTTGGGCGACCCGAAACTCGTGCGTGTCGTGGCTAACGCCACCGCTCTCAATGCGTTAAACATCATCGTACCTTGCCACCGCGTTATTGGAAGCGACGGCAGTCTGACAGGCTACGGCGGCGGACTGAGACGAAAGAGTTATCTGCTTGATTTGGAACAAGGATTATAAACATTAATATGAAAAAGATTATCTATAACTTATTGATTGTTGCCGTGTTAGCATTGGCTATGCCGTCATGCTGCGGTGAACGTGAATCGAAAAACGCTGAAAAAATGAACACTACAATGGAAGACCTCATGACTCGTCGTAGCATCCGTAGCTATACCGATGAGATGCCTCCGATGGAGGTGATTGAAGAAATCTGCAAGGCTGGTACCTACGCCCCTACAGGTATGAACAAACAGAGCCCGATCATCATCGCGGTGACCAACCGTGAGGTGCGCGACAAACTCAGCAGACTCAACGCCGCAGTCTTCGGCAAAGACAACGACATGGACCCGTTCTACGGCGCTCCTGTGGTGCTGGTGGTTCTCGCTGACCGCAACGCTGCCTTCACATGGATGGAGGACGGCTCGCTGGTGATGGGCAACCTGCTCAATGCCGCTCACGCCAAGGGTCTCGGCTCATGCTGGATCCACCGCGCAAAAGAGGTGTTTGAGACAGAAGAAGGCAAGGCTATCCTCGCCGACCTCGGCATCGAAGGCGACTACGTGGGCATTGGAAACTGCATCCTCGGCTACGTGAAAGGCGACTATCCACAGGCTCGTCCGCGCAAAGAGAACTATGTCTATTGGATCAAGTAAAACACCATGATATTTTACTATTCAGGCTGCGGAAACAGCAGATTTATCGCTAAAAGCATAGCCGAAGCGATGAATGACAGCCTCGTCTTCATCCCTGAGGCACAACGTGAAGGCAAATTTGAATACACTCTCGCCGAAAACGAGATGATAGGCTTCGTGTATCCGATATATTCATGGCGACCGCCACATCTGGTGGAAGAATTTGTTAACGATTTGAAAATCAACGGCAAACCATCATACGTGTGGACTGCTGTGACATGTGGCGACAACGTGGGCGAGACCGAGAAAATATTCCGTAACGAATTGAAAGCCATAGGCTTGAATCTGGATGCCGCCTTCTGCTTCAAGATGCCTAACACCTATATCAACATGATGGGTATGAGCGTCGACAAACCTGAAGTGGCTGAGGAAAAAATCGCGAAAGCAAAGGAGAAGCTGCCAAAAGTCATAGATTTGATTAAGGATAAAACCACTTTTTCCGACATGGTTAAAGGCGGAATCCCTCGTATTAAGAGCAACGTCATTGGCAAGAGTTTCTGGAAATGGGCTTCCGACAAGCCGTTTTTCACCACCGACGACTGCATCTCATGCGGGAAATGCGCCAAGGTTTGCCCGGTGCAAAACATCACTATGGAAAATGGCCGCCCACAGTGGAACGGCCATTGTAACACTTGTGACGCTTGCTATCATCATTGCCCTAAGCACGCCATCCAGTATGGTAAGCAAACTCGTGGCAAAGGGCAATATTTTTTCAAAGACTAAATTTATTTCTTAACGAAACTTCTTGTCACGACGTTGCAGTTGTTCGTCATCTTGATGAAGTAGATGCCGCTCTGCAACTCGTTGACTTCAAGTTCTGCTTTGGCTGAATTGCATTCCTGGTTCAAGACCATTGCGCCTGTCAGGTTGTAGATCTCCACCATGCCGATGGTTTCTTCAGCCTCGATGATGAGCTTGTCGTTGACAGGGTTAGGGTAGATGCTGACAGCCTGCTGAGCGTTTTCGTCAACGCCTGTGACGTCAATAAGAACAGCCACAAGGTGACGGTCTTCGTATGCGAATAATGAATACGTCGTCTCGTATGAAATGATATCGCCGTTTTCTGACCAGTATTGGAACACGAAGTTTTCGGCCGGTTCAACTGATATTGTGACTTCCGATCCGTATGTGAAATCGCCTGTGATGGTGATAACGCCGCCGTCTTCCGGGTCTGTTATTGCAGTGATGTCGAATGTCTGGAGTTCGAAGTTGGCAACATATTCTTCGTCTGCTGTCACCGTGAAGGTGTAGGTTTCGTCGGTGGAAACCTGTTCGCCGTCCTTAGTCCAGTCGACGAAGTTGTAGCCTGCGTTCGGCGATGCTGTGAGTGAGCACTGTTCTCCTGCATTGTATGTGTTGGCACCTGTCACTGTTCCTGCATCTGTCGGGTTGACTGAAGCGGTGATGGTGTAAGTCGTTGGAGTGCTTCCACTTACGTCGATATCCTGGATGTATGGCTGGCGCTGTGGCTTTGTCACCACTATTCTCACCTGACCTGATGTCACAGGTGTCACTGTCACGTCAACGCTGCCTGATGCCTCGACTAAAGCTGCGCCGAGAAGCACGTTGTCTTGTGAGATGCCGACGTATGAGCCTTCTTCAGCGTTGACGGTGAAACTCGTCTCGCCTGCTGGGAATGTGGCATCGTGGCTCACTGTGTTGGCTGTAGGATTCACTCTGTAAGGCATGATAGAGCCGTCACCGAGGACGTGATATGACTGCCAGTAATAAAGCGGTGTGACGCTTGTCTGGTATCCTCCCGTTGCTCCATAGCAGACCGCGAGATTACCGAGGAATACCATAGATGACACGGTGTTGTATGTGTCGTCCATCCACACGCCGTCGTAAACACCAGTGGCGGTGTTGTTGATGTTCGGGGTGTTTCCGAAGGTGTTGGTGGCTCCTACGCCGAAGTAATAGTCTTCATACCAATAGGTGTAAGGGCATGAGCCGATATATGAATATGCGCCTTTGTTTTGAGCACGTATCATAGCCTCGCCGAAGCATGGCTGGCTGTAGCCGAAGTTGCCCGAGAGGCAGCAGTTTCCCATAGCCAAGAAATACTTGTCGGCATTGCTAAGCTGGTTGACGCCGCTGTTGGTGAGGTTAGGCTGTGTCCACTCCTGGTTGTCACCATGGGCGGTGTAGTTTACAAATCCGACACCAGTGCTGAGCGAGTTGTAGCAACCGCTGTACTGACTCTGGTTGACATGAGAGTTGACTTGGGTGAAACCATGCTCAGTATTATAATAATATGTTGTGGCATAGTTGATTGTCGGGGCACCAACGTATGATGTCCAAGAGTTGTCCCAACCAGCGATGAGCGTTACCTTGCTGAGATAGCTCGGGTCAGGCATGGTGTATTGCTCATATTGCAGGACCTTGTTGATGATGTTTGTCAGTTGGCCTGTGTTTTCAGCAGACATACGGCTATAGAACATATCTGGGAAATAGTCGTTGTCGACGCTTCCATAATAAAGGTCGGTGACTTTCTGCGATGAAGATCCTGTGGTGGCTGGGATTTGTCCTGTGTCGCCCACGAGGATGAGGAATGTGGGGGTATTGCCCTGGCTTACACCAGTGTTGTAAAGGTTCTGCACATAGCTGCGGATGGCGTTGTAGGTCGAACCTGTTTCAGCGGTGGTGTGAATCTGGACATCGAAACCCTTCTGGATCTTCCAATTGGTCCAAGGCTCAAGGGCTGAAACGAAGTTCTGAGGAGTGATGACGATCATATGGACCGGATAAGCCATGAGGTCAGGATGGTCGTCGTAAACATCCATGATTTGACGGTAGTTGAACATCTGTTTGTAAACGATGTCGAAATAAGGGCTGTAGGTGTTCACCAGCATTCGCTCGGTCTCGGCGATGTTGGCGCCTTCGAAGTTGATCTCCACCTCGATGTCGTTGAACACGCGGATGGTGTTGTCTTTGGCGTTGTAGCTCACAGGGTTGATGACCAACGAGCCGATTCTGATGCCACGCATGGTGCCTTGCACCTCTATCGTTGCCTCAGGAGCGGTGGCGAGACCTCTGGTCTGATAAGCCTCTTCGTTGTAGATGAACTTCACGTCTTCCGGCTTCTGGTCTTTTCTCACCGAAGGCTGGCGTGGTATGATAGTGTTGATGCCGTATTCCGAAAGGTTGTAATCCTTTGTAGTGTAGCTGATCACTGACACGCTTGGCGTTGCACCGAATGGTACTGCCAGAAGCTCGTGTGTGGCTGGTAACTCTGGTGTTCCGATCTCGCCTGAAGGGAATGTGCCTTCAAGCATGATGCTTGAGAAAACGCCTCTTTCCGTTGAAAACTCAGCACTTTCCAACGCTCCATAGCTGAATGTGGCGCGAAGAGTCTGGAAACTGCTCTGCGTGATTTCGGCCTTTGACTCGCTGCGCAAATCAATCATGCCGTTTTGGGCTATGGCGAACAATCCGCACATAACCATCATGACAAATAATGTAAATCTTTTCATATTAAATGATTTAAACTTTTAATGATTAATTATTTGCAAAAATAAAAAATTTTCGATGATTGGTGACTTTTTTTTCTTAATTTTGCAGCCCGTATTGATAATACTTATCCTATGAAATACGGGTTCGATAGCGAAAAATATCTTAAGATACAGTCGGAACACATCAAAGACCGTATCGCGAAATTCGGTGACAAACTTTATTTGGAATTTGGCGGGAAGCTGTTCGACGACTTCCATGCAAGTCGTGTTTTGCCGGGCTTTCAGCCAGACATCAAGCTGAAGATGTTGATGCAGCTCGCCGACGTGGCGGAGATCGTCATCGTCATCAGCGCAGTCGACATTGAGAAGAACAAGGTGCGTGGCGACCTCGGCATCACCTACGATGTCGACGTGTTACGCCTCCGCGACGAGTTTATGAACCGCGGCTTCATGGTGAATTCCGTCGTCATCACCCATTACAACGGTCAGGCTAGCGCCGACTCTTACCGTCACCGTCTGGAGCGACTGGGTGTGAAGGTGTATTACCACCGCATCATCGAAGGTTATCCTAACAACGTGGCGCTCATCGACTCGGAAGACGGCTTCGGCAAAAACGACTACGTCGAGACACAGCGTCCTTTGGTCGTCATCACCGCTCCGGGACCTGGCAGCGGCAAGATGGCGGTGTGCCTGAGCCAGCTTTATCATGAAAACAAACGCGGCATCAAGGCCGGATACGCCAAATACGAGACATTCCCGATTTGGAACCTTCCGCTGAAACACCCTGTCAATATAGCTTATGAGGCAGCCACCGCCGACCTCAACGATGTGAACATGATCGACCCGTTCCATCTCGAGGCATACGGAGAGACCGCCGTCAACTATAACCGTGACATCGAGATTTTCCCGGTGCTGAATGCTATCTTCGAGTCGATTTATGGCGAGAACCCGTATAAATCGCCTACCGATATGGGTGTTAACATGGCTGGTTATTGTTTGAGTGACGACGATGTCTGCTGTGCCGCATCGAAAGACGAAATCATAAGACGTTATTACACAGCGCTTTGCGAGCTTGCAGCGGGCAAGGGTAGCGAGAACGAGGTGAATAAGATAGCTTTGCTGATGAAGCAGGCGAAGATCACCACCGAAGACCGCAAGACCACCATCGCCGCCAAGGAACGCAAGGAGCAGGAGAAGGAACACTCAGCCGCCATCGAGCTTGAAGACGGCACCATCATCACCGCTCACGCCAGCGCTTTGCTCGGCTCCAGCGCCGCACTTATTCTCAACGCCACCAAGCATCTGGCGGGCATCGGACATGATGTGAAACTCATCCCTCAGGCGATGATCGAGCCTATCCAGAAGACTAAAGTCGGCATCTTGAACGGCAAGAACCCGCGCCTCCACACCGACGAGGTCCTCGTGGCGTTGTCGATGCTCTCACTGTGGGACGAGAACTGCAAGAAAGCTCTCGACATGCTTCCTCGCCTCAACGGCTGTCAGGTGCACTCCACAGTGATGCTCCCCGAAGTCGACAGAAAAATCTTCAAGAAACTCGGCATAGGGTTGACATGCGACCCGGTGAAGAAATAGGTTATATCATTTTTTTTGATAAACTAGTAGGTAAGATTTTAGTTTTTTCCTATCTTTGCATTTCTATTAGAGCGTTGTAAAGTGAAATGCCAAAGATAAATGATTATCTGAACATTTTCAGAAATGGTTTTTTGTTAAACAAGAAACTGTCTGGTATCGTATTTGTTGATACAGAAACTAGCTTGAATGACAAAAAAATCCATGATTTTGGAGCGATAAAGGACGATGATGGAGGTATTCATACATCATCAAAACATGAGTTTGAACGCTATATCATTGATTCCGAGTATATTTGTGGGCATAATATCATTCGTCATGATTTAAAATTCTTGTCAGAGATATCTGGAATTAAACAGAAAAAGGTTGTTGATACCCTGTATTTGTCGCCGTTGTTATTCCCCAAGAAGCCTTATCATAAGTTGTTGAAAGATGACAAGTTGCAGACAGATGAGTTTAATAATCCGCTCAACGATTGTGTCAAGGCTCAAGCTCTTTTTTATGATGAAATAAATGCTTTCAATACCCTGCCAGAAGAAAATAAAACTGTTTATTACGGTTTGCTTCACGAAAGAGATGAGTTTAAAGGCTTTTTTAAATATTTAAGTTTTACAGCTGATTCATTTGATCTAAAGTCAATTATTTTAGGTGCTTTTGATAAGAAGATTTGTAAAAATAGTCCTTTGGACAGTCTTATCAAGATGTACCCGGTTGAGTTGGCTTATGCTTTGGCTTTGATCTCGACTGATGATAGTAATTCAATCACTCCGCCATGGCTTGTACATAATTTCCCGTATATAGAGAATGTTTTAAAGCTTCTGTGTAATACACCTTGTCATGACGTGCAATGTGAATATTGCAAAAATAGGCTTGATATACATCGTGGTTTACAAAGTGTTTTCGGTTATGATGAATTCCGGAAATATGACGGGGAACCATTGCAGGAAATGGCGGTCCAGTCGGCTGTTAATGGCGACTCGCTTTTGGCAGTTTTCCCAACTGGTGGCGGAAAATCTCTTACATTTCAGCTTCCTGCGATTATGTCGGGGCGTGCCGTACATGGTCTGACAGTGGTTATTTCACCTTTGCAGTCGTTGATGAAAGACCAAGTTGATAATTTGGCTGAGCGAGGCATAACTGAATCGGTGACTATAAACGGATTGCTTGATCCAATCAGTCGTGCGGACTCTTTTGAAAGACTGGCAAACGGAAGTGCCACTTTGTTGTATATCTCTCCAGAGATGCTTCGGTCAAAAACAATAGAGAAAATATTATTTGCACGGAATGTTGTGCGTTTTGTTATTGATGAGGCACATTGTTTTTCGGCCTGGGGACAAGATTTTAGGGTTGATTACCTTTATATCGGCGATTTCATTCGTAACCTTCAGGAGAAAAAGGGTTTGTCGGCGGCAATTCCGGTATCGTGTTTTACCGCAACAGCCAAACAAAAGGTTATAACTGACATTTGCGATTATTTCAAAAGGAAATTAGACATCGATTTAAAGCTGTTTGCATCTTCATCAACTAGAAAAAACCTTCACTATTCGGTCATTCATACTGAGACCGAAGATGACAAGTATAATATGTTGCGCAGTTTGTTGTTGGGAAATGATTGTCCTACAATAATTTATGTTTCGCGTACAAAAAAGACACGTGAGATAGCGCAAAAGCTTAACAGAGATGGAATATCGGCCCTGCCTTTTAACGGCAAAATGGATGCCCAAGAAAAAATAGCCAATCAGAATGATTTTATTGCCAATAAAGTCAGGGTTATGGTGGCGACTTCGGCATTTGGCATGGGCGTTGACAAAAAAGATGTCGGATTGGTTATTCATTATGATATATCTGACTCGCTTGAAAACTATGTGCAGGAAGCAGGGCGCGCAGGTCGTGATCCTAACACGGATGCAAAATGTTATGTCCTTTATAACGATAACGACCTTGACAAGCATTTTATACTTTTAAACCAGACGAAGCTTAGTATCAGTGAGATACAACAAGTGTGGAAAGCAATCAAGGATTTTACGCGCCAGAGGAAAAGGATTTGTTGCTCAGCTTTGGAAATTGCTCGTCAGGCTGGCTGGAATGAAGAAGTCGCGGACGTCGAAACACGTGTGCGCACTGCTATAGCAGCTCTTGAAGAAGCTGGGTATGTTAAACGAGGTAATAATGTTCCTCACGTGTTTGCTACAGGTATAATGGTTAAAAACATGGATGAGGCGCATAAACGTATCGATTCATCTATGTTGTTTGCTGATGATGATGCGAAGCAAAATGCAATCCGTATTCTAAAGTCGCTGATTTCTAAAAAGCATATTGCAGAGGCTATAGACGATGATGCTGAATCGAGAGTGGATTATCTGGCCGATATGCTTGGACTGACAAAAGAGACTGTCATAAATACAGTTAATTTACTGCGTCAGGAAGGTATTTTGGCTGACTCCAATGATATGTCAGCTTATATAGATCATTCAGAGTTGAAAGCTAAGCAGATTTGTGACAGATTTGCAAAATTGGAGCAGTTTATATTAAGGACTATAGCAGAAGAGGATTCATGTTTCACATATAAGGCATTGAATGAAAAGGCGTTGGAAAATGGTCTGAATTCTTCAGTTAAGGACATAAAAACTCTGTTGTATTTTCTGTCTATAAAATCATGTATCAAAAAGAGAGAAAATGCAGGAGCGGATGTAATAAATGTTGTTTTATGCCGTGATGTGGATGAAACACTGCAGAAAAGCAATAATAGATTTGAAATTTGCCGGTATATTATTGAAAGTCTTTATAAAAACAATGATAATAAGGTTAATGGCACGGGAAGTGTACAGTTTTCCATTACATCATTGTATAAGGATTATGTGAAACAGCGGAAAAACAATCTGTTTGACAAAAATGATAAGTGCCAAATCGCTGATGTTGAGGATGCGCTTTTATATCTTTCAAAGATTGGCGCGTTAAAACTTGAAGGAGGCTTTTTGGTGATATACAATGCTATGGATGTTCTTCGTCTTAAAGAGATGAAGTTCCGGTATAATATTGGTGATTATAAGAAATTAGACGAGTTTTACAAACAAAAACAGCAGCAAATTCACATAGTCGGCGAATATGCCAATATGATGGTGAGGGATTATGATGCGGCTCTTCAATATGTCCAAGACTATTTCCAATTGGATTATAAATTGTTCATTTCAAAGTATTTCAAAGGTGAAAGGCTTGCTGATATCGAACATAATATGACCCCGGCCAAATATAAAAAATTATTTGGTGAGCTCTCGTCAAAACAACGTGAAATAATCAACGATAAACAGTCAAAATATATAGTGGTCGCTGCAGGTCCAGGCAGCGGAAAGACTCGTGTGCTGGTGCATAAACTGGCATCATTACTGTTGATGGAAGACGTGAAACATGAACAATTGCTTATGTTAACGTTTTCACGTGCTGCCGCAACAGAGTTTAAACAAAGGTTAATTGATTTGATTGGAAATGCTGCGTATTATGTGGAAATTAAGACTTTCCACTCGTTCGCATTTGACCTTTTGGGAAAGACAGGAAACCTTGAAGATGCCGAAGATGTTGTGTCAAAGGCTACTCAATTGATTGAGAAAGGCGAAGCTGAGCAAGGCCGAATCAACAAGGCAGTTATAGTGATCGACGAGGCACAGGATATGGATAAAGACGAATATTCGCTTGTGCGCGCTTTAATGCAAAACAACGAAGAAATGCGTGTGATTGCTGTTGGAGACGACGACCAAACAATATTTGAGTTTAGGGGCGCTGATGGCAAATACATGCAGTCGTTTGTTGACGAGATGCAAGCTGTCAAATATGAGATGACAGAAAACTATCGAAGTGCATTTAAAATCGTAGGTTTTGCCAATCAGTTTGTAAGAAGGATATCGCATAGAATGAAATCATCGCCTTGTATTTCGATGAATTTGGAACAAGGCTTGGTTGATATAACAAGATATGACTCTGCAAATCTGGAGATTCCTCTTGTAAATCAGGTGATTGCAACATATAAACATGAACGGGCATGTGTGCTTACAAATACAAATGATGAGGCGGCTCGCATTGTCGGTCTTTTGCTTAAACGAGGTATTAATGCCAAACTGATACAGTCGACTGACGGGTTCCGTTTTGGCAACTTGGCAGAAATCAGATATTTCTTGAAGCTTATTGACAAAGATTTGAAAACACCAATAATTTCTGATGATTGCTGGTATAATGCCAAACAAACAACTATCGCAATGTATAGCAATAGCTCTTGTTTGGATTATGTGAAAGAGTTTTTTGTAGCTTTTGAACGTGTCAACAACACTAAATACCGCAGCGACCTTGCTGATTTTGTCTTTGAATCAGAGTTGGAGGATTTCTGCGGTGAGGGTGCGCAAACGGTTTTTGTTTCTACAATTCATAAATCAAAAGGCCGTGAATATGACACTGTTTACATGCTTCTGAACGATGTGAGTGTATATAAAGACGAGGATATTCGCAGGTTATATGTTGGCATGACTCGTGCTAAAAAGAATCTTTACATACACTGTAATACCGATGTTTTTGCTCAAAATATGTCAGCCATCGCTGATGTTAGGGTTGATAATGAACACTATCCGGCACCAGAGGAAATCACTCTTCAGATGACACATAAAGATGTGTTCCTGGATTTCTTTAAAGACAAAAAGAAAAAAATTCTAATGTTACGTGCGGGTCAGTCTTTGACATATAAAAATGGTTATCTAAAAACTGTTTCTGGTGAAGATGTGGCATATCTTTCAAAACAGAAACGTTCGGAACTTAAGGACTGGGAAGATAAAGGATATTATGTTCAAGACGCTAAAATCAATTATATTTTGGCGTGGAGAGGCAAGGACGATGACGAAGAAACTGCAGTTCTTTTGCCGGAAATGATATTAAAAAAGCAGACTTTAAGTAATTAGTCGTCGATTATCGAGCCTTCAGCTTTCGAAGAAAGGTGGCAGCTCGATAATGACGACTAATTACGGTAATTATCAAGTTTATTTTACCACAAAACCACTCGTTTTTCAGGCTCCAGCCACATTCCGTCGCCTTCCTTGATATCGAAGGCCTCGATGAATTCTGTCACCTGTGGGAGCGCCACGTTGACTCTGTTGCGTCCTAATGAGTGAACGTCCATCTGCGTGAGCTGTAGCGCTGCCTTCGGACGGATGTTGCTCGCCCACACTGCCGCGTATGCGAGGAAGAAACGCTGCTCAGGAGTGAAGCCGTCCATCATCTCTTTGTTGACCTGACCCTTTGCCATGGCGTTGTGCATTGCGAGGTAGCTCACGTGCAAGCCGCCGTTGTCAGCGATGTTCTCGCCAAGTGTCAGCTCGCCGTCACCGTGGATGAGACCGAACTCAGGGTCGTCGACAGCAACACAATTGTTGAAGGCTTCAATCAGACACTGTTTGTTCTTGTCGAAGTTGGCTGCGTCTTCTTCTGTCCACCAGTCGTTGAGGTTGCCGTCTTTGTCGTATTGACGGCCTTGGTCGTCGTAGCCGTGTGTGAGCTCGTGACCTATCACCACGCCGATGGCACCGTAGTTGGCGGCCTCGTCGGCGTTCATGTTGAAGAACGGAGGCTGAAGGATAGCTGCAGGGAAGCAGATCTCGTTGGTTGTCGGGTTATAATATGCGTTGACAGTCTGAGGTGTCATGCCCCATTCGTCGCGGTCGACAGGCTTGTTGATCTTGCTGAACATATAAGCCATGTCGAACTCGTTGCTGCGCATGATGTTAGCGAAGTAGCTGTCGTATCTGATATCCAAGCCGCTGTAGTCGCGCCATTTGTCAGGATAACCTATCTTCACTAAAATCGTTGCAAGTTTCTCGTGTGCGTTGGCTTTGGTGGCGTCGGTCATCCATTCTGCCATGTCGATACGCTGTCCGAGGGCTGTGATGAGGTTCTGCACCAATGTCTCCATGCGAGCCTTGGCCTCTGCCGGGAAATATTTCTCTACGTAGAGCTGTCCGAGAGCCTCGCCCATGGCGCCGTCGACATTTGAGGTGACGCGTTTCCAGCGTGGACGGTTCTGCTCGCGACCGCTAAGCTGGCGGCCGTAGAAATCGAAGCTGGTCTCCACGAAATCGTCGCTGAGGTAGCTGGCTGCTGCGTTGATGGCGTTCCATGCGAAATATGCCTTGAAGACATCGATGTCGGTGTCGCCGAGCACGTTGTTAACCTCTTTGAGATAATTTGGCTGAGCGATGTTGAAGCTCTTCATGCCTTCCAAGATGCCCATCGTCTCGAAGTAATTTGCCCAGTCGATGTTTGGCATAGCCTCAGATGCTTCCTTTACTGTGAAGCGGTTGAAGGTGGCTTGAGGGTCGCGGTTCTCGAGGCGTGTGTTCTGTGCCTTGGCGAGACGAGTCTCGAAGTCCATCACCATCTGTGCGAGTTTGTCGGCCTCGATGCCGCTCATTTTGTCGAAGCCTGTCATGCCGAATTCTTTGGTCATCAACTCGACATAACCTTTGCGGATGTTGACGTTGTTGCCTTCGTCGGTGAGGTAGTAGTCGCGGTCGCCGAGACCGAGTCCGCTCTGGTAGGTCCAGGCGATGCACATCGAAGCGTCTTCGTTGTCGGCTTCACCGAATGTTGCGAAGAGCGCGAATCCGCCGCGGCGGTGCATATCGAGCAATGCGGTCCACACGTCGTTACGGTCCTTGATGTTGTTGATTCTTTCAAGGTAAGGCATAAGTGGTGCCGCACCCTGCTCCTGCAGACGGATGCTGTCCATGCCGATGTTGTAGAACATGGCTATCTTCTCTGCCAAAGATCCTTCAGGATTGTTGCCCTTGCTGACAGTCTCGATGATGTCGCGCAGGTCTTTCTGTGCGTTCTCCGCGAGGGCGTCGAAAGCGCCGTAGCGTGAGTGTTCAGCGTCGAGAGGGTTGTTTTTCATCCAGCCGCCGCAAGCATACTGATAGAAATCGTCCTGCAGACTAGCTGTTGTGTCGAAGTTGTTGGTGTCTATGCCCGAGGTCAATTTTGCCTTGTGCTGACAACCTGTAGCGATAATTGCCATAGTCGCAATAGTTAAAAGGAGTTTTTTCATTTGAAAATGATATTATTTAATAATTATAATTCGCGCTGCAAAAATACGAAAAAAATGATTTGTTACATCATTAGTCGTCATTATCGAGCTGCCACCTTCCTTCGGAAGCTGAAGGCCTTTAAAATTGATGATTAAAGACTTTTAATTTGTGAAGATTATTAGTTGTCATTCCTTAGCTGCGCTTTGCTTCGCAAATCAAGGCTAAGTCATTGACAACTAATAATCTTATAACACCTTTTTCGTCATGATTTTGTTAATCCAGTCCCAGCAGCGGGTTGGTAAAATACCGTGCAGGAAAATTATCATCTTGCCGCCTCTTCCGATGCAGTAACGTGTGTGAGGACGTCGGCGGTTCACTGCCTTGCAGATGGCGCGTGTCACCACTGCCGGCTTCGAGAAGAAGTTCGACTGATATGCCTTTCGCATGTTGTTTGCCTCGTTGATGCCTCTTTCCTCGTAGACGGTGCCTTGTGATGACTTCGCGAGGTTGTCGGCGGCGATGATTCCCCAGTTTGTCTTGATGGCGCTGGGCTCAATCAGCACCACGTCGATGCCGAAAGGCTTCATCTCCATGCGGAGCGCGTCGCTGAAAGCCTCGACGGAGTACTTCGAGACGTTGTACCATCCTCCGAAATACACCGTTGCTCTGCCCGCTATTGAAGCGATGTTGATGATGCGCCCCGAATGTTGCCCGCGCATCGTCGGAAGCACGAGCTGGCACATCCGCGCCATTCCAAACACGTTGACTTCCAGCTGTTTGCGGGCTTCTTCCATCGTCACGTTCTCGATTGCGCCGAAGTAGCCGTAGCCGGCGTTGTTGACTAAAACGTCGATTCTGCCTTCAGCGTCAAGTACTGATTTTACGCATTCTTGCATCGAGTTGTCGTCGGTCACGTCGAGGCTGAGCGGCACTATGCCGTATTCTTTGAGCGGATCCATCATCTCTACGCGTCGTGCTGCCGCGAAAACCTTATGTCCCTGCTTCGCCAGCGCAACCGCCGAGTCATAACCAATTCCCGAGCTTCCTCCAGTGATGAGGATTATTTTGTTGATGTTTTTCATAATGGCACAAAAGTATTGAAAATTTTTGAGAATTTTAAAAACATTTTTAAAAAACAGCTGCGTATATTAAAAAATGTATTACTTTTGCAATCAAAAGTATTTAATTGTATTACAGTTATGGAAACAATCGTTAGAAAACCGGCTTCATTCCGTTTGAGAGCTGACCTTTTGGAAGGTTTGAAGAAAAATGCGGCTCGTGAAAACAGAACCCTCAACAATTATGTTGAAAGCGTTTTGCTTGATATTGTTTATCATGAGCCCAATGATGAAACTGTAGCAGCCATTAAAGAAGCAAGGTTGGGAAAAAATAAGGCTTATTCTAATGCCGAAGAAATGATAAATGATATTTTAAACGAAAAGGAATGAAAACGCTAGAACCAACAACCAAGTTTAAAAAAGACCTTAAGAAATATAAAAACAAACCTGATCAATTAGAAGAACTGAAAAAGGTCTTGAATCTGCTTGAAAATGGACTGCCAATACCTGCAGAGTATTATCCTCATTCGTTGCAGGGTGATTATAAAGATTGCATGGAATGCCATATTCAAAGTGACTATTTGTTGATTTGGTTTGATGCAGAAAACGGTATTATAAAACTTGTCAGATTGGGTTCACATTCTGAATTGTTTAAATAATGGATTTAAATAAAGAAATAATCTCCTACATCGAATCTGAGATAATTCCTCGCTATGATTCCTTCGACGCCGCCCATCGTCGCGATCATGTATCCATGGTTATCAAACAAAGTCTCGAAATCGCGGAGCACCTTGATGTGGACCTGAACATGGTTTATGTCATCGCAGCATACCACGATACTGGACTTTGCGAGGGCAGGGAACACCATCATGAGGTGTCGGCAAGGATTATCAAAGCCGATGAAAACCTGAGGCGTTGGTTCTCCGAAGAGCAGATTCAAATCATGGCGGATGCCGCCGAAGACCACCGGGCGTCAGCGAAAAACGCACCGCGCACAATATACGGCCGCATCGTTGCGGAAGCCGACCGCTTCATCGACCCCGAGACCATCGTGCGCCGCACCATACAATATGGCCTCGACCATTATCCTGAACTTTCAAAAGAGCAGCAGTACGACCGCATGATGCAACACCTCCACGAGAAATATGGCCGCAACGGATATTTGAAACTTTGGTTTCCTGAATCGCCAAATGCCGCTAGATTGGAGAAATTGCGCCAAATGATTGATAATGAAACTGAAATAAAAGAGATTTTTATCTCACTTTTCTAGCTTGTGCTTTAGGTTCACGTCTTGTGTCCCACATTGCTGCAATTCTAATCGTATCATCTTTGATGTAATAAACAATCTTATTCAACCTTCGAACAATTATGCTTCGATAAAGTTGTTTTCTGTGTGCAAATAGCGGATCTATTTTGCCAAGTTCTGGCATGATTGTCAAGGTGTTAACAATATCTTCAACTTCTTCCGTAAACTCTTTCTGGTTTTTCTCTCCAAATGTTCTTAAAATGTAGGTTTCAATTTGGTGAAAGGATGAAGCTGCTTTACGGCTCCATATTATTTTCATAAATTTTATTTGTTTTTGTTAAAAACTTCTTCGTTTGTTAAATAATTACCTGTTTCAAAATCAGCTTCTGCTTCGTTTAACATGATGTCGATTTCTTCAATTGTATATGGTTTCAAATGTTTTTCTTCGGTTTTCACATGTTCTAATAGTTGTTTAGCTAACCATAGCATATTGCTTTCGGTTAGTGTTCCGAAGAGATAGTCGCGCAAATTTAATAGTGTCGTCTCACTCATTTTTAATGTTTTTTTATGTTTACTGCAAAAGTAATGTTTTTTTTGCTTCGTGCAGCTGGTTATTATAATTTTTTCTTAATTTTGTCGTTGAAAAATAAAACAAAGTATTATGGAAAATAAAAAAATAGACCTATTTCACGGCATCTGGATGCTGCTTCCTTTTTTCATTATTACGTTATTTATCGTATTAAGATGGATAGATATAGAGTCATTTCTTGTATTTTTTATTTTGTTTTTGGTAACATTGACAGCTGTATTTGCTGCCATTGTTTTAATAATATTGGCATTCAGAAATCTGAAAAACAAATGGAATAAAGCGATTATTATTTGGGGTGCTTTTAATGTACTTTTTTTCGGAACTTATTGTTTCTATAATTCAACACACTCCATTTTTGCTGAGAGAATGGCAAAGCATTATGAGAAAAATAAAACTGGTATTGAAGAGCTATGTGATTATTTTGTAAACGCTATTGACGATAGTTGCTACGTTGATTTGATGTTTGATAAAGATTATGAGATTTCAAAATTGGTTGTACGACCAATTGGGGGAGAAGACTACATCAAATGGGATCATAATTCAAATGTAAATTCTTTGTTATTGCTTGTCGGATTGAATGACGAGGAAGTTGACAATATTCAGAAAAAATTAAAGGATGTTGGCTGTATAGGAATATGTTACTCTGATAAATACGATAAGATAAACTTGTCTTGGAAGTATCGTGGTCCTGACCGTTTTTATTATGAATTGTTCAATCGTCCAATGACAGATGAAGAGAAAGATAGAGCATTAACATGTGGAGAATGTGGAATACCATATAATGATCATATCGTATTTCATAACTTTGTAGGTACTCCTTGGGGTTATCTTGATTTTTCGTCAGAACAACGTGACAAATATCTGAAAAAACACCAGCCATGGTAAACATTCATCAAAATAATAAACAATCAATATCATGTTATTAAAAGGTCAAAAAGCCCCTTATTTCGAGGGCATCGATGAAAACGGAAACGTCGTGAAACTGAGCGATTTCGCTGGAAAGAAGCTGGTTTTGTATTTTTATCCCAAAGACAGCACCCCGGGCTGCACTGCCGAGGCTTGCGACTTGAGAGATAACTATAATCGCTTTATCTCATTGGGTTACAACGTGTTAGGAGTTAGCCGCGACAGTGCCGCCTCGCACCAGAAGTTCATCGCAAAATATGAGCTGCCGTTCCACCTCATCGCTGACCAAGATTTGACGATTTTGAAGGCTTATGAGGCTTGGGGCGAGAAAAAAATGTACGGCAAAGTCACTGAAGGAACGCTCAGAACAACATATGTCATCGACGAAAACGGCATTATCATCGACGCAATCGGAAAAGTCGACACTAAAAATCACACAAATCAAATTCTGGAATAATGAAAAAGCTTCTTTTTATTGCCATTTTCAGCGTTTTGGCGTTTTGTGCCACAGCGCAGGAGATGCTTGTTGGCTCGTATAACATCCGTTATAAAAACCGCAGCGACAGCCTCAACGGTAACATCTGGACCAAGCGCTGTCAGGTGATATGCGACCAGGTCAACTTCATGAATCCGCTCATCTTCGGCACCCAGGAGGTGCTTTATGGGCAGCTTCAGGATTTGAAGCGTGGTCTCGACGGCTACGACTACATCGGAATCGGGCGCGACGACGGCGCAAGGGGTGGTGAACACGAAGCGATTTTCTATAAGAAAGACCAGCTGACATTGCTCGACAGCGGTAACTTCTGGCTCAGCGAAACACCCGAAAAACCTGGTCTCGGCTGGGACGCTGCCTGCATCCGAATCTGCACCTGGGGCAAGTTCCAAATCAACGCCAAGAAGAAAAAAGACCGCACCACGTTCTATTTCTTCAACCTCCACATGGACCATGTAGGCATCGTGGCTCGTCGTGAGGCTGCGAAACTGGTCGTGGCCCGCATCCAAGAAATAGCTAAAGATGCTCCGGTCATCCTCACAGGCGACTTCAACGTTGACCAAACTAACGAGATTTACACCATATTCACAAACTCAGGCTTGCTGAAAGATTCATACGACGCCGCGCGTATCCGCTTTGCCGAAAACGGCACGTTCAACGCGTTCAAAACGGAGTATTTCACTACCAGTCGCATCGACCACGTCTTCGTGTCACCATCAACAAACGTTGAGGCTTACGGCGTTCTCACCAACAGCTACTGGACCGAAAACGAGACCTCCGATGTGGCGGAGAAAGCCTCCGACGCACCGCAGGAAATATGGTTCAGCAACACAACCCGCCGCAACCCTTCGGACCACTATCCGGTGTTTGTTAAAATCATTTTATAACCTTAAAAATCAATACCATGGCACTATCTAAAAACACAAAAATGGCTCATGTCGTCAACCTAATGTCCATCGCGGGAATTGACGGAAATATATCAGATGAGGAAAGAAATGTAATCGTCAGAATCGCCCAAGATCTCGGTCTGACCGAAAAAGACTTCGACGCGTGTATCGAGGCGTATCAGCAGATTGACGAAAGCGAACTCGAGACAATTGTGCCTCAAGATGCCGAGGATAGATATGAGTTTTTGAAAAATATGGTCCTCGTGATGATGGTGGATGGCGAGATTGACGAAAACGAACGTGCCTACATCGCCGGACTGGCTGAAAAATTTGGCATCGACGGCGATAAAGATGTCGATGAGCTGATACAAATCGTTTACGACGAGTATTTTGCTGAAGATGAAGAATCTGAAGAAGATGAGAATGATGAGGACGAAGAAGGCGATACCTCAGAAGCTGATGCCTACGCTGAACAGGCACGAATGGTGCTGTTTGGATATGCCGAAGAGTCAAGTCTCGAAGATTACAACAAGCTCCTCGACAAAGCTCTCAACGAAGGCAGTCCGATTGGTATGAAGATGAGGCTCGAAGACATGGTTTACGGTCGCAACAATCAGAAACAAGATCCGAAACGAGTGATTAAATTCCTTGAAGAGGATATCCTTAACGATGACGACACTGGTGTGCAATATCCTTATTTATATGAGGTTCTCGGCGATGCTTACAACAAGATCGGCAACAAAGCAAAGGCTGCGGAATGTTACGAGACGGCGTCAGACTACGGTTACAAGGAGGCAGCTTACAAACAGCATGCGGTGAAGCTCGAAGGTCTCAACGATTTTGCGAAAGAGATGTACGAGAGTGTCATCGACATGGAATGCGACGACGACAAACCTGGATGTTTCACACTTCGCGCACAGCTTCTTGCCGAGAAATATGAAGAACAGGGTGCTGCTGAACGCAAAAAGACAGCCAAAAAGATAGTCGAGGCACTCGAACATGACCACGGACTGGGTTTTGGCGAGGCGGCAACAAAACTTGGCGATATCTATTATCTCGGCAAATATGGCTTCAATCGCGACATGGAGGAGGCTTGGAACTGGTACTACAATGGTGTGAAACTCGAAGACGCTGATGCCTTCAGAGGTCTGGCGCGCATGGTGAAAGACGGCAACGGTCCTGACGTTCCCGACGGCTTCCTCGACTGGTGCGAGATCAGTGCCGAACGCCGCGGCAAAGGCGCTCCCGACAAGCATTATCTCGCCATCATCAAGTCCGACGGCAGCACTGTGGCTTACAATTTCATCAAAGACGACTGGGACAAGGTGGCTGGCTACATTGGTGCGAAACGTCTTGCCCCGATGAGAGTCAACGCACATAAGAATCTCACTGTTTGGATTGACATCGAGACGCCACGCAAAGGCTTGCCGATGAACGTAGTAGGAAAGAAATTCTTAAAAGGAGTGATTTGTGGCGACATCGTGCTCACTCAGACCGACGACATCTGGGACCCGATGCTGTTTATGGACCTCGACGAGCTTAACGAAACGGTGGAGTCTCTTGGCGGAAAATTGGTGCAAGTCATCAACGACGAGCTCGCTTTGGGCAAAGAAAAACGCAAATATGCCAAACTCAATGCCGATTTGTTGCATTCTGAAAGCGGCTTCGTGGCAAGGATTCAGCCTGACAATACCGCTCATATCGTCGACTCGACCCATAAGATGTTCGCTCTGGTAGAGGAAGACATCTACGACCCGATTCGTCTGGAAAGCCTTTACAAAATCGGCGAGAAACTCGGTCTGAAAGGCCGTCTGACAATCTGGACTGATAACTCATCTCTGCGTAAGCAGATGATAATGTATAACGAGAATGAAATGAACTCCATCGGAACGAAGATTTTCCCAGGCCCTGTGGCTGATAATTTCTTCGTCGCGATGGAGGATGAAAACTTCAACATCATGCTTTTCGACGATGCCGAAGAACTCAAAAAAGTCGTTGTAGCGTTAGGCGTGAAGCCTGCAAACGTGGTTATCGACTGATTTTATTTCATGCACATCTCGAAAATCTTCTCAACGTCCTTCTGCTGAAGCGGCTTGAACCCGTTGAGCGTGCCTCCGTTGACCGATTTCTTTGCCATGATGGCGAAGTTGGTCTCGTCGATGCCGACCTCCGGGAAGGTGCGTTTCAGCTTCAAAGTGTTGAATAAGAAGTCTTTAAGTGCGTCGATGGCCTTGTGTGCAATCTCCATCTTCGGTAATTTCGCGTCGATTCCAAACACGTTGACACCGAATTGCACAAATTTGTCGACAGTTGTATCGTCGAGACAGTATTCCATCCAGCGTGGCGTGATGATGGCGAGTCCGAGTCCGTGTGTGATGTCGTAAATCGCCGACACCTCGTGCTCTATCGGGTGGCAGCTCCAAGGCTGGCGTTTTCCTCCGTCAATAAAGCCGTTGATGGCCCACGACGATGTCCACATGAGGTTGGCGCGTGCCTCGTAGTTGTCTGGCTCACGCATGGCTATCGGGGCGTATTTGATGATGGTCTTCATCATGCCTTCCATGAAGCAGTCGAGCATATAAAGGTCGAGGTTGTTGTTGAAATACACCTCGAAGATGTGCGAGAGCATGTCGGCAGCGCCGCAAGCAGTCTGATATGGACTCACGGTGAAGGTGTTTGTCGGGTCGAGGAACGACGCTTTCGGCAGCATTTCTGGGGAGAGACGGCCAATCTTATCTTTCGTCTCAGGGTTGCTGATCACGCCTCCCTGGTCCATCTCCGAACCAGTGGCAGACAACGTAAGAATCGTCACGATAGGCAGTGCTTTCACGATAGGTGAGCGTTTGCTGAGGTCAAGGAAGTCCCACGGGTCATGATCCACGCAGGCACCTGCCGCCATGAATTTTGTTGCATCGATGGTAGAGCCGCCGCCCACAGCCAACAGCACGTCGATGTTGTGTTCCTTGCACATCTGAGCGCCCTTGCGCACCGAGTCGATTCTCGGGTTAGGCTCAATGCCCGACAGCTCGAAGAGCTCCATGCCGGCGTCTTTAATAGCCTTCACCACCTTGTCGTAAAGCCCAATCTTCTTTATCGAGCCGCCGCCGTAAGTCATCAGCACGCGATTGCCGTATTTCTTCAATTCAGGCACCAAGTTCTTCATCTGGTCCTTGCCAAAATATACCTTCACAGGGATGTTGTAAACGAAATCGTTGATCATGATAAAAATGTGTTTAAATTTCTGCAAAGATACGAAAATTTTTAATATTTTTGTTTCCTAGTATTGAAATTGTTTCACATGACTCGCGAGAAAGAGATATACAAAGTGACGATAATCGGCGGACTGGTGAACCTGTTACTGCTGGTTTTCAAGTTCGTTGCCGGTTTTTTGGCTCATTCGGGTGCCATGATTGCTGACGCGACGCATTCTTTTTCTGATTTCATCACCGATATCGTGGTGTTGGTCTTCGTGAGACTCGGCAACCGCCCGAAAGATAAAAATCACGACTACGGCCATGGAAAGTACGAGACTCTCGCGATGACCATCATAGGAGTCGCTTTGATGATTGTCGCCATCGGCATCATAGTGGAAGGTGCCAAGAAGATAGCGTTCTGGGCAGGTGGCGGTACTCTCGAGGAACCTGGCATGCTGGCGTTTTGGGCTGCCATCGTCTCCATCGTGACAAAAGAAGCCATCTATCGTTACTCCATCATAAAAGCCCGAAAACTCGATTCCAAAGCAGTGGAAGCCAACGCCTGGCATCATCGCAGCGACGCATTGTCATCGCTGGGCACCGCTGTCGGCATCGGCGGCGCCATCTTCCTCGGCGACCGTTGGGCTATCCTCGACCCGATAGCGTCAGTAATCGTGGGCGGTGTCCTCGTCAAGGTGGCGTTCGATATACTGAAAGAAGCTGTCGGCGACCTGATGGAACAGTCGCTTCCCGATAAGATCGAAAACGAGATGTTGGAGCTTGTGAAAGGCATCCCAGGTGTCGCCCAGCCGCATAACCTGCGCACACGACGCATCGGAAACCACTACGCCATCGAGATTCATATCATGATGGACGGCGACATCACCCTCCGCGAGGCGCATGACAAAGCCACAGAGGTGGAGGAGGTGCTTCGCGAACATTATGGCAAGGAAACGCATGTGGCGGTCCACGTCGAACCTAACGAGTAGTATCTTAATTCAAAATAAAAATAGTATCATTATGAAAATTAGCAACTTATTCAAAATCACACTGTTAGCAATATTTTCCTTTGGCGGAAAAGGCTTTGCGCAAAACGACACTCTGTTCACTCGCACCGAGTTGTATCATCCTGGCGACTACGGCTCGACTAACTACCGTATCCCGGCAGTGATTACTGCTAAAGACGGCAGCATCGTGGCAATCACCGACAAACGTAAATTCAATGAGGGTGACCTTCCGCAGGATATCGACATCGTTTGTAACCGCAGCACCGACGGCGGTCTCACCTGGAGTGAGCCTTACACCATCGCGCTGGGCACCGGCGTCAACCATGGATTCGGCGACTGCGCAGTGGCATGGAGCAACGATGAAAACGGACTCATCGCAGTGTTCGTCGGCGGTCCTGGTCTCTGGAATTCGACACCGTCAGAGCCAATACGTTCCTACAAATCGTATAGCTACGACAACGGCCAGACATGGACAGAGCCTGAGGATATCACGCATTTCATCTTCGGCGATAACTGCATCATCCCGGAGCAACAGTCGTGGCGTGCCTCGTTCTTCGGCTCTGGCAACGGACTGCTCACCTCAACGGGAAGAATCATGTTTGTGGCTGCAATACGCGAAGGCTCGGCACAGTCGCTGAACAACTACGCTGTCTATTCCGATGATAATGGCATGACATGGCAGGTGTCGGGTCGCGCTTCCACTGGCGGCGATGAGGCGAAGGTTACTGAGCTCGTCGACGGCCGTATCCTCATGAGTATCAGACATAACGGCAAACGCTGGTATAACATCTCGTCAAACGGAGGCCAGTCGTGGCGCCCTAACGTCTCATCGTGGAACGATATCACCGCTCCGGCTTGTAACGGCGACATGATTCGCTATACATCTGTAGATCAATGGTCTAACAAAAACAGATTATTGCATTCGGTGCCAAAAGGAACCCAGCGCACCGATGTCACGGTGTATCTGAGCTACGACGAAGGGGAGACGTGGCCGGTGAGTAAGACCATCGTGCCTTACAGCTCGGCATATTCGTCGCTCTGCATCCTTCCCGACGGCACAATCGGCCTTTACGTCGAGGAAAATCCAAGCGGAGTGATGGGCAACTATTCCACCGCTTTCTATAATTTCAGCCTCGAATGGCTCACCGACGGCGAAGACTCCCTCAACGATGACGCTGTAGCTGAAAATTCTGCCAACGACTCGCTGAAAGTTTATCCGAATCCTGCGATATCGTATATCTCCATTGATGCTGGAAATATCAAAAAGATAAAAATCGTCAACATTAATGGCAAAGTCGTCAAGAAAAAGACATTAAATGAGACATCAGAAACAAAGATTGACATCTCAAATCTTCCGTCAGGAGTCTATTTCATTGAATCTAAAGATGTTAACGGAGTTATAAAAGAAGGTAAATTTGTGAAATACTAATTTTTAAAAATTTAGCGAAGGTTTTCTATATTTCAATGATTTTTTGATATTTTTGTATCCTGAAATATTGTTTTTACAATGGATAACTCTCCAAGTCTTATCATGCTGATTTTCACAGTGTTAGGCTCGTTAGGACTTCTTATCTTCGGTATGAAGTCGATGAGTGAGGCACTGCAAAAGCTCGCTGGACCGCAGCTTCGCCACATTTTAGGAAAAATGACAACTAACCGCTTCACGGGAATGCTCACTGGTGTCCTCGTGACCGCAGCGGTGCAGAGTTCTACCGCCACCACGGTGATGACGGTGTCATTCGTCAACGCCGCGCTTCTCACGCTGGGACAGGCTATTTCAGTGATTATGGGCGCCAACATCGGCACCACACTCACTGCCTGGATCATGTCGGCGGGATTCTCGTTCAACGTCACCGACCTCGTGTGGCCAGTCTTCATCATCGCGATGATTCTCATCTATAAGAAACGTCGCGCCACCGTTGGAGAGTTCCTCTTCGGTCTCGCGTTTATGTTCCTCGGTCTCGGCACCCTTCGTGCCACCGGCGTGCAGATGAACCTCGGCGAGAATGAGGCGGTGCTCAACTTCTTCTCATCGTTCAACCCTGACAGCATCTGGACAACCTTGCTGTTCCTCATCATAGGCAGTTTCCTTACCATGTGCGTGCAGTCGTCGGCAGCAGTGATGGCAATCACCATGATTCTCTGCTCCAGTGGCGCACTCCCGATATATCAGGGTATCGCGCTGGTTATGGGAGAGAACATCGGAACTACCGTGACATCCAACCTTGCGGCTCTCACGGCCTCCACACAGGCACGCCGCGCCGCCTTCGCACACATGTTTTTCAACGTCTTCGGAGTGATCTGGATGCTCTTCGTGCTGCATCCTTTCATTGATATGGTTTGCTCGTTCGTGGGCTATGAACAGGGCGTGTCCGACCCGACCAAGCTGAGCGTGGTCTTGGCAATGTTCCATACTTGCTTCAACATCACCAACACCGCCCTCCTCATCGGATTCATCCCCCAAATCGAGAAGATAGTGTGCTGGGCAATCAAAGATAAGAAGGAAGTGGAAAAAGAGGTCGCCCGTCTGCAATATATTGGCAACGGTCTTGTGCAAACGCCTGAAATCGCTGTGCTTCAAGCAGAAAAAGAGACGGCTTCGTTCGGACTGTTCGTTCAAGATATGTTTGCAAAGGTCTGTCTTCTTCTCAACGAGAAAAACGACAGTAAATTCGCCGAATTGTTTGCCAGCATTGAGAATAAGGAGGATGTCTCTGATCAATTGGAGATAGAGATAGCGAAATATCTCGAGCAGGTGAGCTACGACCATCTTAGCGATGAGACGAAAAACAAGATTCGTCAGATGTTACGCGAAATCAGTGAGTTGGAGAGTGTCGGCGACGCTTGTTATAACATCGCCCGCACGCTGCAGCGTAAGATGGAGTCGGGAAAAGAATTCACTAAAGAGCAATACAAGAGCCTCCGTGATATGATGAAGATGTGCAACGACGCTTTGACACAGATGAACGTCATCATGACCGGACATCGCTCCGACCACGATATCAACGAGTCGATGCGTATCGAACACGAGATTGACGCCATGCGCCAGCAACTGAAAAACGAGAATATTCGCAACGTCAACGAGCATAAATATGATTACGCCGTCGGCACGATGTTCTCCGACCTAGTCACCGATTGCGAGAAGCTCGGTGACTACGTCATCAATGTTGTTGAGGCGAGATTCGGGAAATAATAATTCATATTATTCCAGACTGTCACCGCTTTCTCCGTCGCCTTCTTTGGCGTTTCTTTCAAGTTCCATCTTACCGAAACGGAATGTTATACCAACCGAGATATATCGGCTGTTGACCATTTTGTTTGTGCTGTCGGTGAGGTAGAACGGGTTGGTGTTGCTCGATCCTGATCCGATGGTGGCACCCCAGTTGAAGAGGTCCTGAATGTTGACAAACACCGACATCTTCCTGTTGAAGAAATCGCTACGTGCTCCGATGTTGAACCAGTAACGTGCCTTGCGCTCGGAAGCCAGGCTGATGGTAGGCGATGTGTAGCCCAATGCCATCGTCAGCTGATACTTGTTGAAGACCTTCATCCAAGCGTTGACGCGCGCACTCCATGACCATTTGTCGTTTTCGTTGACCTGATGTACTCCGTTGCGGTCGTATTCCATGTGATAGCCGTAGTTGTACAGGTTGGCGTACAATCTCACATTGAAGAATCCCGACGGACGATATGTCATATTGACAGACGTGCCGTAACGCCATGAGTTTCCGAGGTTATATGGTATCGAATAACTCACGATGCGGTCGAGATAATCGTCATATTCCGAGTCGGTGAGGTTGCTGATCTCGTTTTGGCTCAAACGCCAGTAAGCCTCCCATCCGATGTTGCCGAAGCGTTCGAAGAACTTCTGCCAGCCGGCCTCCATATTATGAGTGAAGCCATTTTTCAAGCCGTTAGGGTTACCTGTGGAATAGCTGTTCTCGCCATATCTGCGGTAGCTACTGATTTGTGTCTCACCAGGATGCGACATCTTCATCGAATAGTTGATTTTGAAGTTGTGCATGTTCTGTGTGCGGTAGGTGAGGTGTATCGACGGGCGTATCGTCAGGAAATACAAGGTGCTGTCGTCGGCAAACGGCATGGTGCTGATGTAATCGTAATATGTGCGGTCAAGGCCTCCTCCCAAGCCTGTGCTGAGGGTAAAACCACCCCAACGATGGGTCCAGTTGACGTCGGCGTTAAACTTGCTCTCAGTGCCTTTGAAATGATAAGCGCGCAACGAGTCGATGACTGTGCCGTTTTCGTCATTATATCTGTCGTATTTGTTGTTTGTGCCCTGATGTTCAGCACTCAAGCCGTAGCTTAACTCACCATTTTGGCTGTAAGGACGGTTGTAACGTGCTGAGAAACTCACGTTGTAACTGTTCTGGTCGGTGAGCATGTATCGGTTCTCGTCAAGGTCGTGATAGGTGGTGTAAAAACGGTTGTACCACTCCTCGTTGTAATTATGCGAGATTCTTGAGTTGAAACTGACACGAAGGTTATGTCCGTTGTTGTCGAATTTCTTGGTATAGTCTGCGCCGAGATGACCGAACATGGAGTTCGCGTCGGTCTTGTCGCGTGTGGTGTCGATGATGAGGTCAGAATACTGAGGTATCGAATCGAGATAATAATACGTCTGACGTTGCGAGCGCAGCGATTTGCTTCCGTTGAAGTTGTAGAAACCGCCTCCGTCAATGGAGATGTCGCTTGTCGTATCGATTTCATAGTCGATGTTCAGGAAGAAGTTACCGCTCACATTGCGGTTGTTGCTCTCCTGATGTGTGGTGTCGGCCCAGGTGTTCTCATAATCGCTGATGCTGTCGTTGTAACGGCGTTTCAACGCCCACTCGTCGGTGGTGTTGTCACGATCACTGAAACGTCCCGCGGCAAACAGGTTGATGCTCAAGCGGTCTTTCTTCCACATATAGCTCACCCATGGCGAAACGAAAGGTTGGTTGGAGCCGTTCACGCCGAAACTCACGAACTGGTTGCTCTTGATGTGCGTCGATGTCACAATGTTGATGACAGCCTCAGAGTCGGTGGCGTATTTCGCCGAAGGGTTGGTTATCGTCTCGATGCGTGCGATGGCGTTGGCAGGCAAGGTCTGCAGATACGTCTTAAGATTCTCTTCAGTGAGCTTGGAAGGCCTGTCGTTGATCCAAATCTCAACACTCGACACGCCTCGGAGCGTGATGTTACCTTCCACGTCGACTTCTACGCCTGGAGCGTTCTGCAAAGCGTCTTCGGTGGTGCCTGTCTGTATCGACGGGTCCTCACTGACGTTGTAGATGAGCTTCTCGCCATCCATGGCATACAGCGGTTTCTCGGCTGTAACCACCACAGCATCAAGGGTTAATGCGCCTTCGTGAAGCTTCATGACACCCAAGTCGGTGTTGTTCACCACGTTGAACGGACGAACGTAGGTCTCGTATCCTATAGCTGACACGCGCAGTAAAAACGCACCTTGCGGAATGCCGGCAAGCTCGAAAGTTCCCTCGAAGTTGGTGACTCCGCCCTTAACGAAAGTGCTGTCAACAGAGTCGAGAACAGTGAGGTTTACAAAAGGCAGCGGCTCGTTGGTTTTCACATCGAGCAACGTTCCGACAACTGTGAAAGTGTCACCTTCACGCACTTTTTTCTTTTGCTTTACCTGCGGACGCTGCACGTCCTGCTGGTTCCACTGACGGTCGCCAAACGGTGGTCTGCCTCCTGGCGGTCTTCCTCCTGGAGGTGGACCGCCACCACCTGGAGGAAACTGCGCCATGGCTGTCATTGTTGACAAAATTATGGTTGCTAACACCAAAAATCTAAAAAATACTGCTCGTTTCATTTTTTAATCTATTTTCACAGATGCAAAAATAATTCATTTTTTCAAAAAAAATGCAAAAAAATTCTGAAATGACAAAAAATGCTTTTGAAGCGGAAAAATTATTCTTAAGGATACGGATGTTTCAAAAAAAATCGTACTTTTGCAGACCTTTAGAAATTAATGATTTAAATTATAAAATTATGGAATTACCATTTGCAGAAGCGTGGAAAATCAAGATGGTTGAACCCATTAAGAAATCCACTCGTGAACAACGTGAAAAATGGCTCGAAGAAGCCCACAACAACATCTTCATGCTGAAGAGCGACTATGTCTATATCGACCTCCTCACCGACTCTGGTACAGGTGCCATGAGCGACCGTCAGTGGAGCGCCATGATGATGGGTGACGAGAGCTACGGCGGTGCACGTTCATTCTATCACATGAAAGACACCATCACCGAACTCACTGGTTTTGAATATGTTATCCCTACACACCAGGGCCGCGCAGCCGAGAATGTGCTGTTCAGCTACCTCGTGAAGCCTGGTCAGGTCATCCCTGGCAACGCTCACTTTGACACTACAAAAGGTCATATCGAGAGCCGTAAAGCTTTCGCTATCGACGTGACAGTGCCTGAGGCTTACGACACCCAGCTCGAAGTGCCTTTCAAAGGTAACGTCAGCCTCGAGAAACTCGAGAAAGTGTTGAAAGAGAACAAAGGCAACGTGCCTTTCATGGTCCTCACAGTGACTAACAACACCGTCGGCGGTCAGCCTGTGTCAATGCAGAACGTCCGCGAGACATGCGAGCTCTGCCACAAATACGGCGTGCCGGTAGTCGTCGACAGCGCACGTTTCATCGAGAACTGCTACTTCATCAAGACACGTGAAAAAGGTTACGAAAACAAGACCCTCCGCGAGATTGCAAAAGAGATGTATTCATACGCTGATGCAATGACAATGTCAGCAAAGAAAGACGCTCTCGTCAATATGGGTGGTTTCATCGCAACAAATAAGAAAGAATGGTACGAAGGTGCAAAATTGTTCTGCATCCCGTTCGAAGGCTTCCTTACATACGGTGGTATGAACGGCCGTGACATGGACGCTCTCGCCGTCGGTTTGAAGGAAAACATCGAATTCGACATGGTCGAGACACGTATCAAACAGGTTCACTACCTCGCTTCAAAATTGGATGAATACGGCATCCCTTACCAGCGTCCTGCTGGCGGTCACGCTATCTTCGTCGACGCTGACAAGGTCTTGACCAACATCCCTAAGGAAGAGTTCCCAGCACAGACTTTGACATGCGAACTCTACCTCGAGGCTGGTATCCGTGCTTGCGAAATCGGTTACGTCCTCGCTGACCGTGACCCTGTCACACGCGAGAACCGTTTCGGTGGCAACGACTTCGTGCGTCTCTGCATCCCACGCCGTGTTTACACCAACAACCACATGGACGTCATCGCAGCCGCTCTGAAGAACGTCTACGACCGTCGTAACACCATCAAACGTGGTTTGGAAATCACATGGGAAGCTGAGCTTATGCGCCACTTTACCTGCCAATTCAAGAGATTGAAATAATGTGAAGTTTGAAGTGTGAAGTTTGAAGTTTTTGGTCATCCATTAACTTCAAACTTCAAACTTCAAACTCCAAACTGAAGGATGTATTACCTTTTTATCATAGCATTAACCTTCTGCGTCTGCGTCGCCTCCACTGCGTTCAATGTTGAACAAAAAAACGGTTGGTGGCGTAACATGCTTTTTGTGTGCGCATTGTCGGCAGGGCAGGGGCTGATGTATTGGCTCGGCTCATTGCTCGGCGGCACCTTCATGCACCGTTTCGAAGGCTTTGCCAAAGTCATCGTCCTCATCATCTGCTTCATGATAGCATTCAGGATGGTGATGGACACACTGAAAATCAAAAGCGGAAAGAACCTTTTCCTCATCGACAAACCAAAACAACTGATAATCCTTTCTATCGCTTTGGGTATCAACGCTTTATTCGCCGGCTTGATATCTGGAGACGCATTTTTGCCTTTATTTGGCGGTATCACACCTTTATTAATTATCGGCCTCTCCATGATCTGGGGTCTTATTGGTATTGGAACCAAATTTTCGCAAACGAAATTGTTGGTTAACAGTTTGTTAAACATCGCTGCAGCATTAGCTGTACTTGCCACTGGTTTTGTGGCAATAATTTAATTTGAAAATAATCACTTACGAACATAATATATTGATAATGAGAAAATTATACGTATTTTTAACCTTGATGATTGCGGCTATTACACTTGCCGCCCAGCCTCAAGGATATTACAACGGCACCGAAGGCCTTACGGGTAACTCCTTGAAAGCCGCTTTGCATAACATCATAAAGAACGACGACCACGTATCTTACAGCGGATTGTGGAGCGCATATCAGCAAACTGACAGGAAACCTAACGGAAAAGTTTGGGATATCTATTCCGACGTGCCGAACGGAACACCTCCTTACCAGTTTAATTTCGGCTCCGACCAATGCGGCAGCTACAGCGGCGAAGGCGACTGCTACAACCGTGAGCATCTGTGGGCTCAGTCGTGGTCAAACAACGACGGCACCAATAAAACCGACCTTCATCATGTATATCCTACCGACGGATACGTCAACAATCGACGTGGCAACTACGCTTTCGGCGAGGTGTCGGGCGCATCGTGGACTTCCAGCAACGGCAGCAAACTGGGTAATAATAAAATCAGCGGATTCAACGGCACCGTGTTCGAGCCTATCGATGAATATAAAGGCGATGTGGCACGTGCACTGCTCTACGTCAGTGTGCGTTATTATCAGGAAGATAACAGCTGGGGAAGCTCCGACATGACGAATAAATCGGTCATCAAAGATTGGGCGCTGAACATGTTGCTGCGTTGGCATGAGGAAGATCCTGTCGATGACAAGGAAATCAGCAGAAACAATGCGGTTTACAATATTCAGGGAAACAGAAATCCGTTTGTCGATTATCCTGAGTTTGCCGACAGGATTTGGGATCCGTATTGGAGTGTCGAAGAGAACGAATTTACGGTTTTGGTAAACGTTTGGCCTAACCCTACCACATCGACAGTCAATATAAAAGGCGAGAACCTTGATGCGGTTTATATGTATAACTCGATGGGACAACTCGTTCTTACTCTTGATGTTACGGATAACGATGAACAGACTTCAATCGACCTGAGCGGCTTCAACAGCGGCATATATTTCATGAATGTCGTCTCCACAAACGGCAACTCGGTACTTAAAAAAGTTGTAGTGCAATAATGTTTTATCTTACAAAAATATTCCATTTCGAGGCGGCGCACGCTCTCAACGGCTACGACGGCAAATGTCGTAACATCCACGGGCATTCTTACGAACTGCGCGTGACGGTGAAAGGCATGCCACTCGACGAGCCCGGTAACCCGAAAAACGGCATGGTAATCGATTTTCATGACTTGAAACAGATTGTTAATCAGGAAGTTGTGGATAAATTCGACCATGCGTTCATTATCGGAAACAATATGCCGGAAGATTTTGTCGAGATAACAAAACGTAATTTCGACAAGGTCGTCGAGTTGCCTTATCAGCCGACAACAGAGAACATGTTGTCTGATTTCGCCGAAAGAATAAAGAAACGTCTGCCGCAACACGTTGAGTTATATAGCATTACGCTTCAAGAGACACGCGATAACATCGCTGAATGGAGAGAGGAATAAGATGATTTCAATTCAAAATCTGAGCATACATTTTACCGGTCAGGACTTGTTTACCGACATCAATTTCATGATTCGGGAGAAGGACCGCATCGGTCTCGTGGGCAAAAACGGCGCGGGAAAAACCACCCTGATCCGAATAATCGCTGGTCTTGAGCAGCCATCGCACGGCAATGTGGTGATGTCGGATGACGTCACAATAGGCTACCTGCCACAGGAGAAAAATATTCATTCAACCAAGACCGTTCTCGAAGAGACGATGACGGCTTTTGAAGAGTATCATCAGATTGAGAAGAAACTGGCGCAGCTGCAGGATGAGCTTGCACAACGCACTGATTATGAAAGTGATGGCTATCAGAAACTCTGCGAGCGAATGAGTGCCCTCAACGAACGTCTGACACTCATCGGCGGTCACTCAGCGGAAGGTGAGGCGGAGCGTATCCTCGTAGGTCTCGGCTTCGATCATGAGGACATGGTACGTGAGATGAACGAGTTCAGCAACGGCTGGCAGATGCGTGTGGAGTTGGCTAAGATATTGCTTCGAAAGCCGAAACTGCTGCTTCTCGACGAGCCTACCAACCACCTCGACATAGAGTCAATTCAGTGGCTCGAAGGTTATTTGAAGAGTTACTACGGCGCCATCTTTATGGTGTCGCATGACCGTGCATTCCTCGACCATATCACGATTCGAACAATAGAGATTTCGGGCGGTAAGATTTACGACTACAAATGCGCCTACACCGAGTTCGTGGAGCGTCGCGAGGAACGTATCGACATGCAGAAGGCGGCTTTCGACAACCAACAGCGTGAGATTAAGGAAATAGAAGCATTTATTGAGCGTTTCCGATATAAAGCGACTAAAGCCAAACAGGTGCAGTCGCGAGTGAAACAGCTCGAGAAAATGGATGTCGTGGAAATCGACGACCGTGACAAATCGGTGATGCATTTTAAGTTTCCGCCTGCGCCTCATTCCGGCAAGGTGACACTGGAATTGAACCACGTGTCCAAATCTTACGGCGAGAAAAACATTCTCAATGACATCAATTTGCTCATCCCGCGAGGGGAGAAGATAGCTTTCGTTGGACGTAACGGCGAAGGAAAATCTACCTTGGCGAAGATAATCTGTGGCGTGCTTGACCATACTGGCGAGGTGAAACTCGGACATGAAGTGAAAATAGGCTACTACGCTCAGAATCAACAGGATATGCTCGACCCGGAGAAGACGGTGTTCGAGACTTTGGACGATGTGGCTGTCGGTGACATGCGCGTGAAGGTGAAATCGCTGCTCGGAGCGTTTCTGTTCAGTGGCGAGACTATCGACAAAAAAGTCAAGGTGTTGTCTGGTGGCGAAAAAGCACGTCTGTCGCTGGCAAAAATGCTGCTTTTCCCAACGAATCTGCTGGTTCTCGATGAGCCTACCAACCACCTCGACATGCTCTCGAAGGACATTCTCAAGTCGGCACTGCTGCAGTTTGACGGCACTCTCATCGTGGTTTCCCACGACCGTGACTTCCTTCAGGGGCTGACAACAAAAGTCTACGAATTCAAAAAGCCTCACATAAAAGAATATATCGGCGACATCTACGATTTCCTTGAGGAAAAACGCCTCAAAGAGCTCGACGACCTTAATCGTCAGCAGAAGGTGCAACAGCAACAGACACCAACAGTTTCGCAAAATAAAATCGATTACGAGGCGAAAAAAGCCGATGATCGCGAGAAACGCCGTGTTGAGAAGGAGATTAAAAAATTAGAGGAACAAATCGATGCTCTTGAAAAGGAACTCGCTGAACTTGATGAGGTTATGGCGAATCCTTTAGCTCATCCTGAAATAAAAGTCGATGACAATTTTTATTGGAATTACGGCAAAAAGAAAGAAGATTTGCAGTATCTCATCGACAAATGGGGCGAATTAGCGATGTAATTTGTTCTCCACTGGAATAGCGTAAATTCCCAGTAAAATCTCGGTAAAGCGCTTTTCTGCCTCGCTTCCGAGTTCTTCGTATAGCTTTGAGAAAATCTTGTCGCAATAAGCCTTGAACGTGTCTTTTTCTTCTTGGGTGTAAAACTTTTTATACGTGGAAGTTCCTGATAACCAATCGTTTGCGATGTAATTATTTGGATAAAGCCTATAATTGGCGTAAATCCTTTCGTCAATCATGTTTGCCACAGCAGTCACAATCTCGTGTTTGTCTGCCCCTTCAAATGGTTTTAAGTCGTCGTAAGTGATTGTGGGACAAATCACTATGCTCATTGTGCCTTTCTTTTTCCTGATGCCTGAAATGATGCTGTCCATGTCCTCCATCGGCTTCTTGACATACACTCCGTCGCGTTCCTTAATGTAGCTTTCTCTGGCTTTCATCATCGCGCAAGGCTCGTATTCATACGACGTGGCGATAGGGGTGATGTTCAACTCTGCCAAATTCGGTACCAAATTTTGTCTGTCACCCGACATCGAAAACATACTAATCAAGCCGTGGTCAGTCTTGTCGTTGCCGTCCTTGGTTCGGCCGTTGCGTTGGGCAATCCACACCGATTTGTTGTTACGAATCAAATACCTTATATAATCGGAAAGATGTTGCGAATTTTGAGCTAACTCTCTGACATTCTGCGACCTGAGGACTTTAAACATCTTGTTCGACTTGCTGAAAATCTCAATGGTTTTGTTTAAAATGAGGTTGTCGCCAAATGCTATGTTGCAGGTCTCCAAACCGTTTTCGAGCATGTGCATCTGTAAAATAAATGCATCAAGGGTGATGTCACGATGATTGCCGGTAAATAGATAAGCTTTCTTTTTGTCTAAAAGGTTAAAACCCTGAGTTTCAACGCCTTTCATTGTGGTTGAAACTATTAGTTTGACAAAACGAGTCATCATGATGTGCTGAAACTCGTCAGTGGTCTGGATGCTTCTCAACAATGCCTTGATTTCATCGTCCGACTTGTCGGGAAGTACAAGTTTTGCCATCGAAATCGATGTCTCATCGTTGATGAAGTATTCCATTGCCGATGGAATCTCCTCATCCAAATATGATCTTATGTCTTCGAAATGTTCTGGTATCATCGCAAATCTTATTCAACAATCATGAATGGCATCAAAGCTTGAACACCATCAAGTTTTGAAATGTTGTCAATAGTTTCAAGATATGTGTAATTCTTTCCTAATTTGTTCTTAATCAGCGACTTGGTGTACGGCTCCTGAATATTTCCGCCAATCAGTGTCTCCATCAGATCCTTCTGTTTCGGATAAGTCTTAATGGAATAGTCTGTCAAATTGGCTGTGTTGGCAGCATACTCGATGGCTTTGTCAAGACCGCCAAGTTCGTCGACAAGTCCGAGTTCCAAAGCGTCGGTGCCGGCCCAGACTCTGCCCTGACCGATGGAGTCGACGTAAGTTTGGCGCAAGCCGCGGGTGCGTGCAACAAGCGCTGTAAAGTCGTTATATGTGTTGCCGACGTATTTCTGTAACATCTTTTTCTGATAGTCTGTCAAAGGCTCGGCGATGCTACCGAAATCAGCGTTTTCGTTGGTTTTTACCACGTCAAATGTCAAGCCGACTGTCTCGTTGAGGAATTTCTTGGCATTCGGGAATGTGCCGAAAACGCCAATGGAACCTGTCAAAGTCGTCGGGTCGGCAAAGATACGGTCGCCTTCTGTTGAGATCCAGTAACCACCTGATGCGGCGTAACTTCCCATAGAGATGATGAACGGTTTCGCGGCTTTTGCCAGCTCAACTTCGCGACGAATCACCTCCGATGCCAAAGCGCTGCCTCCAGGTGAGTTGACACGCATCACAATGGCTTTCACACTCTTGTTTTCGCGAGCTTCTCTAATGGCTTTCGACAATGTTATTGAACCTATAGTCGAATCATCACCGTTGCCGTCGATAATCTGTCCGTTGGCATAAATTAGAGCGATTTTGTCTGCTTTTGCCTTAGTCTCAGGTCTTGCGCTGGCATATTGTGAGTTCGTCAACACATTGATTTTCTTTGACTTCTCAATACCTGCCAAGTCTTTGATTCTTGCAATGATTTCATCGCGGTAAGCCAATCCGTCGACAAAACCTTCGTTCAAGGCAACTTTCGCATCGAAAGTCAGCGATAAATTGTCAGCCAACTCATTGATTTTGGCTATGCTGATATTTCTCGACACGCTGATGTCACTCACGACTTTAAACCACATGCTGTTGAGCAGTTTTGTCATCTGCTCGCGGTTTGCATCGCTCATTTTATCAAGGAAATAAGGCTCTACAGCGCTCTTGAATTTGTTGTTCGGGCCTCTGATGATTTGGATTTCTATATCGAGTTTGTCCAAGAGATTCTTGTAAAACATTATCTGTGAAGCCATTCCGTGGATGTCGAGCATTCCGTCGGGATTGATGTAAATCTCATCGCCTGCGGTGGCAAGATAATATGCGTTTTGAGCCATCGTCTCCGAATAGGTGATGACAAACTTCCCTGATTCTCTGAAACTTATGATATGATGTCTCAACTCTTCGATATTTGCTGTCGATGTCCCGACTGACGATAACTCGAGGAAAATTCCGCTGATGTTAGGGTCGTTTTTTGCCTCGTCGATGTTGGCTATGATGTCGTTCAATCCCGATTGGTCGGCGTTGCTGTTTTGAAGTCCCATCAATGCCGCTGTTAAATCACCGTCTGTTGTCCTCTCAGGAATCTCATAGTTGAGGTTCATATAAAGCACTGATTTCGGCTTGACTGTGACGGTGCTGTTTGAGCTTGAACCTATCATCCATAACATTACGATGAACAAAATTATCAGCATCAACGCCGAGCCAAGGCATGAGGCAAACATGAATTTGAAGAACTGTTTCATTGTTTAAAATTTTTTTCAAAGATACAATTTCTTTCATTATATTTGCATTCTGTAAGGCAAAAATTTTTTCATGGCTTCGGAATCGGTTTTCGTTTTGTTAGGCTCTAATCTCGGCGACCGCGAACATCTTGTAAATCAAGCGTGTAAGATGATTGGAGAGAGGTGTGGCAAGATTGTTGCCGAGTCTAGTCTTTATGAATCGGAACCATGGGGTTTTCAGTCGGAGCATTGGTTCTTGAATCAGGTTGTTGAGGTTCAAACTCAGCTCTCACCTGACGAGATGATGCGACAATTGCTGGAGATAGAGAAGGAGCTGGGGCGTGACCGCAGCACACCGCATGAAGGCTACGTGTCGCGTCCGATGGATCTGGATATTTTGTACTGGGGCGAGGATCTTCTCGTTGAGAGTCAACATGTTATCGTTCCGCATCCGCGTCTGCACCAGCGTCGTTTCACATTGCTGCCGCTCTGCGACATAGCCCCGGATTACGTCCATCCGATAATGAAAAAAACTAACCTTCAGCTTCTTGACGAATGTCAGGATAACGGCAAAGTGCATATTTATAATAAGGTGTTATGAGATATAATTACGTGGCAATTGAAGGTACGATGGGCGCTGGCAAAACAACGCTTTCGTCCTACATCTCCAGAGATTTCAACGGGAAACTCATACTCGAGGAGTTTGAACCCGACAAAAATCCTTTTTTGGCCAAGTTTTATGATAATCCCGACAAATATGCCTTTCAGGTGGAGATGACGTTCCTTGCCCTGCGTTTTCAGCAGCTGAAGGATAAACTAGGCAACCTTGACCTTTTCCACGATTTCATCATCTCTGACTACTATGTCGCAAAGTCGCTGATTTTCTCGCGCGAGAACCTTCAGCCTGACGAATATGATTTGTTCTCAAGATTTTTCAATATCATTTTTGCAAATATCCCTAAGCCTGAGCTGATGGTTTATCTTTACCTTGATGTGGAACACCTTCAATACAACATACGCAAGCGCGGCCGTGATTATGAGCAAAAGATTGAGGATTCATATCTTGAGCATCTGCAGCAGGGCTATTTTGATTTCATCAAGCAGCAGAACGACATGCGCATTCTGATTTTGGATACCAATAACATTGATTTTGTCGCGAACAGAAAGGATTACGAGCGCGTTGTTGAGGCCATTAACCAGCCTTATGACGTGGGTATTCACCGTTTGGTTCTGTAATTTTTTCTTTTATAAATAAAAAAAGGTCTCCGAATTCGGAGACCTTTTTGTTGGTTGTCAATCTTGTTACTTGATGATGATCTGACCTCTTCTGAGCTGACCGTACAAGTTCTTGATTGTAGGATTCTTAGCTGCCAACTTGTTCAATGTCACAGTTGGATTGTCAGAATTCTTGAGTTCGTTGATGATCTCATTCTTGTTAGCGATGTCTGAGTTAGCGAGAGCTTTGTAGAAGCCATCCCAGTCAGCGCCTCTGTATTCTGATTCAAACTTGATACCTCTTGCTTTCTCGCCGAGTCTTTCTTTGATGAATGCTACTGTAGCCTTAGCACGTTCTTTAGAGAGGTTCTCGTTGAGGTCCTTACCGCCTTCTGGTGAAGCGTAACCAATAACTGTGATGTTTGTAATCACTCTGCCGTTGTCGAGGTCTTCGCTGATCTTGTCAACTTCGTTCATGTTGTCCTGTGTTCTCTGGACTGTAGCCTTACCGACTGCGAATGTGAGCTTGATGTCTCTGTCTTCGAATGCTGGAGCAACTTCTTCTGCTTCTTCAGCTTCGATTTCTTCTGGTTCGACTTCTTCGATCACTTCTTCAATTGGAGCCTGTGTTTCCTCAACTGGCTGTTCTTCAACAACTTCCTCCTCCGGTTCTTCCTGAGGTTTGTCTTTCTTGTAACCGAATTTGAATCTGCAACCGATGTTGGCGTAACCGTACCAGTCTCTGTGGTCACCGCTCGGGACAGCGTCCAAGCACTCGGTATCTGTCTTTACCATTGTGAGGTCAGCATAGATAGCGAATTTCTTTGAGAAGTTGTATGTGAAATCCATACCCATTGGGATTTCGTAGATAACTCTTCTACCTTTGATACCGCCACCTTTGTTGCCGTCTTCTTCATCGTAACCCCATTTGAAAACTTTACCGTTTGCATATGTGGATTTTGATCTTGACTGCAACTGACCGTAACCGATGTGAGGTCCGAAACCGAATTTGCGGTCTGGTTTGTATTTGATAAGCTGCATGATGTCAAAACCGACATTCAAGTTGCCATTGAAGAAATTGCATTCATCAAGTGTGAAGTAGTTTTCTTTTTCACCTGCCAGGTTGAAATAACCAAACTTAGCATACACTGTGACGAATCTTGCAAATGTATAACCAAATGACATGCTGACATCCCAACTTGTTTTGTCGAGCATATACGGCTTATTGTCGCTGAACAATGACGTTGCACCACCTTCAATACCGATATGCCAGTGATTGTTGCTCTTTGGCTTCTCAGCATTATCATTCTGTCCAAAGAAAGTCATTGGAAGAAGTGCTAATGCAATGATTAACAATGATTTTTTAAATGTAAATTTACTCATAATTATGATTTTTTAAAAACTATATTACTTCTTAACTATTCCGCAACAAAGATAACAATATTTTTTTATCAAACGCAAAAAAAAATAAAAATTAACGGCCTCTGTAATAACCCGTGTTATTTCTGCTTCTTTTCTTGTTCAAATCGACTTTGTATGCAAAGCCTACATTTATTGTTGAAACCAAGTCGGATTTATTGTTTAAGTTCATACCGTCGAGCCATTTGGTGTCGGCATATCTGAAGCTGTAGTCGAGAAATACGTAAACCTCAGGTATGATCAGATAATTTGCTTCGATACCGAATTGGGCTGAGAATAATTTTCTGCCGATGAAACTGCCTCTGCTTGAGTTTTGCTGGTCGCCTGTGGATGTTGAGTTATAACCCCATTTATGCGAAATGTTTCCTTCTGGATCGTACAGAATGGTCTTTTGGTGGATAATGCCAATTCCAGCGTGAGGGCAAACATTGAAACGGTGTGGAAGCTGGTCCATGATCAAATCAATGGCGTTGACGTAGAATTGAATTGAACTGTCGATGAATTTGGTGTCAAATGAATACTCTGTTGCAGTGTTTTTTCCGCCCAATTTCTCATAACCAAGTTTGAACTTGAATCCCCAAAACTTTGTGGCATAGCCGAGACCGCCATGAATGCTGAATCCGAAATTGTTTTCATCGGTGTCGCCTCCAATAATTGATGAGTTACCGCCGTCAAGCGACAAAACAAACGCTTTTTCTATCGGTTTTGCATCCCAATTTGGATATGCGAATTTAGGTTGAGCGGCTGTTCTGCGAGTAACCTGACCAATGAAAAACATTGGTGTCATTAACAATACAAAGAAAATGCCAAATTTTATAAATGATTTTTTCATGTCCTTATTATAATATAATTAACAGGGCGCAAAAATACAAAATTTTCAAATAACTATGACTATTATTTTTAAAATTATTAATAGTTGATTTTTTTCAAATCTTTGAAGAGATGAAACATGACGATTCCGCCTGTAACTGAGACGTTTAGCGAGTGCTTTGTCCCTTCCTGCGGGATCTCAATGGCTTGATCGCAATAGGGCAGGACTTCGTCGTCGACGCCGGCCACCTCATTGCCGAAAATGTAAGCCGATTTTGCTGGCGTTTCAAATTTGTCGAGTTTTATGCTGTTTTCAATTTGTTCTACGGCAAAAATCTTATATCCCATCTCTTTCAGATGCCTGCATGCCTCAACGGTAGTCTCAAAATGCTTCCAATCCACGCTTTCGTCAGCGCCCAGTGCCGTTTTGTGTATCTCACGATGTGGAGGACAGGCAGTTATTCCGCAAAGATAAATCGCTTCGATGCGGAAAGCGTCGGCGGTTCTGAAAAACGCCCCGACATTTTCCATTGAACGGATGTTGTCGAGCACAATAATCGCCGGCAATTTTGTGATATTGTGATATTCATTGACATTCAATCGATTCAATTCAGGCATCGTTAACTTTCGCATAAAGAAAAAATTTTTGCAAAAATAGTGAAAAAAAGGTTGCATGTCCGAGAAAAATTGTATATTTGTGCATTGATTATAGCACGTAGAGAGACTCCTTTAATTTACTGAATATCAATTTATTAAGTTTTAGTTGTTAATATGGCGAATGACACTCCATTGATGAGGCAATATTATGCTTTCAAGGCTAAATACCCTGAAGCCATGCTGCTGTTCCGTGTGGGAGATTTTTATGAGACTTATGGTGAAGATGCGATTAAGGCGGCGGGTATTTTGGGTATTGTCCTGACGCGTCGTTCCAATGGCGCGTCGCAGGGTTCGGAGATGGCAGGTTTTCCGCATCATGCGCTTGACACTTACCTTCCAAAACTGGTGCGTGCAGGCTTGAAAGTGGCTGTGTGTGAACAACTTGAGGATCCTAAAGCGACAAAAGGCCTAGTGAAAAGAGGCGTGGTCGAACTTGTTACGCCGGGAATCACATATAACGACAATGTGTTGGTTCAGAAAGAGAACAATTTCCTGGCATCAGTGCATCTTGATAAAAACGAAAGTGGAGTGGCTTTCCTCGATGTATCGACTGGCGAGTTTTACCTTACGCAAGGCAATAATGAATATATCGACAAGCTTCTGCAGAGTTTCAAACCTTCGGAAGTGTTGTGCCAGCGAGATAAACGTCGTGATTTTGTTGAGAATTTCAGCGATAAATACCTGTTGACGGTATTCGACGACTGGGTTTTCACCGACGATTACGCTAACGACATACTGACTCGTCACTTCAACACCAATTCCTTGAAAGGTTTCGGAGTTGACGATTTTCCGAAAGGCATAGTGGCGGCTGGTGCTGCGATACATTATCTTCATGAGACTCAACATGATAAGATAGATTATATCACCTCGCTTTCGCGAATAGATCAGGGGCAGTTTGTGTGGCTCGACAAGTTCACGATCCGTAATCTTGAGCTTCTGAACACCCCGAATCCTAACGCCAAGACACTGATTGATGTCATCGATAAGACCGTTTCTCCGATGGGTTCGCGTCTGTTACGCCGTTGGATATCGCTTCCGTTGAAAAACAAGGAGCAGATTCAGGCGAGATACGATGTTGTCGACTATTTTTATAAAAACAGGGAGGTCATATCGAAATTTCAAGATGCTATTCGTCAAGTCGGTGATTTGGAACGACTTATCTCCAAAGTGTCGCTCGCTCGGGTAAACCCTCGCGAGCTCCTGCAGGTGGCGAATGCTCTCGAACAAATATCAGTGATTAAAGGACTTTGTCAGGAGAGTGACAATGTCTCGATGAAGGCTTATGCTGAGCAGTTAAATCCTTGTGAATCAATAAAAAACAGAATCAAGAAAGAGATAAAGCAAGACGCTCCGGCACTTACGTCGAAAGGTAATTTCATTGCAGATGGCGTGAATGCTGAACTCGACGATTTACGTAACCTGTCACGTTCGGGCAAAGAATACCTTATTAATATACAACGCCGCGAGATTGAGGCGACGGGAATAAGCTCGCTGAAAGTCGGGTTCAACAATGTTTTCGGCTATTATCTCGAGGTGACGAATACTCATAAAGACAAGGTGCCGGCTGAATGGATTCGCAAGCAGACGCTGGCAAACGCGGAACGTTATATCACCGAGGAGCTGAAAGAATACGAGCAGAAAATCCTTGGGGCGGAAGAAAGAATCCAGGTCATTGAGGAACAGGTTTATGCTGAGTTGATCAACGCCACTTCTGAGTTTGTGGCACCGATACAACTCGACGCTGCTTTGGTGGCGAAGATCGACTGCCTCGTGAATTTCGGATTTATCGCCCAGAACAACAATTACGTGATGCCGACAGTTGATGATTCGTACGTCATTGACATTAAAGAAGGAAGACATCCGGTGATTGAGCAGATGATGCCGGTGGGCGAGGAGTATATCTCCAACGACGTGTATCTTGACCGTGAGAAACAACAGATCATCATAATCACAGGCCCTAACATGTCGGGTAAGTCGGCGCTGCTGCGTCAGACGGCTCTTATCGTTTTGATGGCGCAGATTGGATCGTTTGTACCGGCTTCGGAAGCTCGTATCGGTTTGGTTGACAAGATCTTTACCCGTGTGGGCGCTTCCGACAACATCTCTTCTGGCGAGTCGACGTTCATGGTGGAGATGAATGAGACAGCCTCGATTTTGAACAATGTCTCGAACCGAAGTCTGATTCTTTTAGATGAGATCGGACGAGGCACAAGCACATACGACGGCATCAGTATAGCGTGGGCGATAACTGAATATCTGCATGAGCACCCGACGATGCGCGCGAAGGTGATGTTTGCCACTCATTATCACGAGCTTAACGAGATGGAGGCGTCGTTCAAGAGAATTAAAAACTATCACGTGACGGTGAAGGAAGTCGGGAACAAGGTGGTGTTTTTGAGAAAGCTTAAACGTGGAGGCAGTGCGCACAGCTTCGGTATCCATGTGGCGGCGATGGCTGGCATGCCTCGCAAAGTCATCGACAGAGCCGATGCGCTGCTCTCGATGCTCGAGAAGTCGCATTCGCACGATAATCTCGACGAAGCGATCAAAGAAAGCAAACAAATCGACAATATGCAACTCAGTTTCATACAGCTCGATGACCCGCTGTTGCTGCAGATAAAAGACGATATCCTGAACATCAACATCGACACTTTAACCCCGGTGGAGGCGCTGATGAAGCTCAACGAGATCAAGAAAATGCTGAAAAATTATTAGTTATATACCGTCATTTCGAGCGTAACGAAGTGTAGTCGAGAAATCACCGGCGTTGTTTTATGATGAAATCGTTTGGCGGTGATATCTCCATTCCGCTTCGTTTCAGTCGAAATGACGATAGTTGGGTGCTGATTATCAATAAATTAAGTTAATAATAAAATTTTTTCAAAAAATCGTTGACAGTATTAAAAAATGTAGTATTTTTGCACCGTTAAAAAAGCGGAAATAGCTCAGTTGG
>DBYZ01000017.1 GCA_002311655.1 Bacteroidales bacterium UBA1173 | reverse complement strand
CCTCTTTCTACAACACAATCTTCATCTTCCTGCTACTATAATCCTCTGCTGCCTTTACCATCGCCTCAGGTGTGGTGTATTGCTGATAAAATGTGCAGTTAGTGACAAGACCCTGCGTTGTGCAGCGTTTGCCTCTGACGAGCACCAGAGTCCAGCCTTTGCTGGTGTTGGCAAACTCCTCTCCCACCAACGCAAGGCCGTTGTCGGTATAGGTCATATCGCGCTTGGTTATCTTGCGAACGCTGAATTCTGTTTTCGGATAATTGTAGTCGTTGTGCTGTTCTGCCGTGTAAAGATACAACGCATCACCTAGACGCAGGTCTTCCTTTTTCAAGTTGGTAATTAATGCGGCAACGCCACCAACCTCGCCAAGATGTTGCTTGATCGACATCAGCGTGCCTTCGCTTACGGGGATATCGGGCATCAGAAACGACACATTGTGCGATGCCTCGTCTTTAGTCACGAATACTGCCGGCAGCCTGTTGGCAAGCGAAATAAAACCGCTGTATGCCGACTGGTGCTCGGTAAACATCGGCTCACAAACTTTCAATGTGTGCCACAACGCTATGGAATGTCTCATCCGCATGCGCTGCACAAATTGTTTCTGCGTGCAGCGGCGTGATGGTGTGGAAAACGCCGACCGTCCAATCAATGACAGTCCTGTTTGTTGTTGCTTCTTCATTGCAAGTGATTTACATCGTTAATGGCAAGTATTTTACATGTATTTACCATATGTTTTATTCAATTTTTCTTTGTCTGTTGTTCGATTGTTGTTCGTTTTTAAATCGAAGAACAATCGAATAACAATATATTAACTAACGAATAATTATATTGTCAAGTATTGTGTTACTATTATGCTGTTAGCTGGTTGATAGCTTTTAACATTTTCCTCAGCAAATCGCCTCCAAAGCCGGGATATAGCTCCTTTGTATAGCTCCAGCCACCGCCTCGGCCACCTCGATCTCGCTGAAGCCGATGCTGGCACCGAAGTCGTAAAGCCACTTCACCTCCTCAGCAGCGATCTTCTTGTCGGCCATCACTATCTGAATCATGTAATCCAACAAGGCGTCACGCATGCCCGGGTTGATCTTCAGGATGCCCTCAACCGACTTGTTGAACGTCTTGCCGACATCGCCTTCCGCCACCTCATCCAAAAACTGACGAGGGAATATCTTCATCGCGGCGAGCGACTCGATAATCTCCTTATACTCGTCCTCGTGCATCTCGCCGTCGAGCGACGCCACGATGAGTCCCGCCGACGCCACAAAACGCGCCAGGTGCTCGTCAAGCTCGCTGTCGCCGACCTTCAGCAATATCGAAATAAGCTCGTCCATGCCTTTCTTCAAGGCCTTCTCCGACTTCGCATTGGCAAACAGATTCAACGCCTGCACACGTATCGGGTTGACAGGATGCGACGCCCTGCTGATGCCTTTGTCCTTCAAGAAATAGTCAAGACGACGGTTGTTGTCGGCAATCAACGCCTCGATGCTCACGTTCATCTTCGTCAGATCCAAGCCCGACGCCATCTTGAAAAACGCCGTCACACACACATCCATCTTGCCCGTCGCCAAAAAGCCATAACGGTCGGCCACCAGCTCGGCAAGCTGCTCGTGCAAACGAATCTTGTACAACAACGACACCGGCACGTTGGAGTACGATGGGAAGACAAACTGTATCAGACGCGCCAACGCCGTGTCTTTATTGATAAGATGCCCCAACTCATGCCCTACCACAAAACGCAACTCATCGTCCGACATCAGGTCGAACAAGGCGGAGTTCACGTTCACTATATGCGGCTCGCCCTCGTCCTCGGCGGCAAGCGAGAAAGCATTCACCGTGGCATCGCCAGTGATATAAAAATCAACGTTTTCAGTGAAGTTAAGCTTGTTTTTCACCTTCTGACAGAGCTCATAAAAATCGGGCAACAGCTCAGGCTGCACCTTCAGGCTGTGACCTTCCATGCTGCTTCGCCAATAGGCGTCGTTGTTCGAAATCTTGGTCTTACGCAACACCTCTTCCACCACGGAGCCCTGCAAAGCCTCGTAAATCTGTGTGCCGATCTGCTTCTCCAGTTCTATTGTCGGATTGAATTTTTTCATGTCATTAAATTATATTGGCAAAATTACAATAAAGATTTCATTTTTCAAAATAAAAAAACGTATTTTTGCACCCATGAAAAAGCATCATCAACCCCAATATCTCGAAGACGTCGAAATTATCGACGCCGGCTCGGAAGGCATGAGCATTGCCAAACCGGAAGAGAAAGTAGTGTTTATTCCTTTTGGAGCACCAGGCGATATCGTTGATATCCAAGTGTTTAAGAAGAAATCAAACTGCTTTGACGGCAAGATTCTCAATATTAAAAAGGAATCCGACAAGCGCGTGAAACCTGTGTGCCAGCATTTCGGTCTCTGCGGCGGCTGCAAATGGCAACACCTTGATTATCAATGGCAACTGTATTACAAACAGAAACAGATAAAAGATAATTTCGACCGCATCGGGAAGATCGAATATCCAGAGATGATGCCGATTTTGGGCTGCGAGAAACAGTTTTTCTATCGTAACAAGCTCGAATACAGCTTCTCGAACCGCAAATGGCTCACCGACGGCGCTCCAGCAGGCACTTACGGCGAAGAGGATTGCAAGGGTTTCGGATACCATCTGCCTGGCTTGTTCGACCGCGTCATCGACATCGAGAAATGTTATCTGCAAGCCGACCCGTCGAACGATATACGCCTGTTTATCAAGGACTTCACAATGAAGCGCCACCTCTCGTATCATAACGTGAGAGCCCACCAAGGCACCATGCGCAACGTCATCATACGCTGCAACGGCAAAGGCGAATTCATGGTCATCATTGTGATAAACGAGGAAAACGAGATAGTGAGAAACGAGCTCATCCCTGCCCTATCAAAACAGTTCCCGCAGATAATCTCGCTGATGCTCGTCATCAACTCGAAATTCAACGACACCATCTCCGACCTGCCGTTTGAATGCCTCAAAGGCGAGCCTTATCTGGTTGAAACTATGAAATCACCTCGTCCAGGCTTCGATGACCTGAAGTTCCGTGTGGGACCTGTCTCGTTCTTCCAAACCAATGTGTATCAGGCGGAAAGACTCTACAAAGCGGCTTTCGACCTCGCAAACGTTAAGGGCGACGAGCTTATGTACGACCTCTACACCGGGACAGGCACCATCGCCTTGTATTTCTCACGTTTCGTGAAACAGGTTGTCGGCATTGAATATGTTGAAGAGGCTATCGTCGACGCGAAAATCAACGAGCAGTTCAACAATATCACAAACACGAAGTTTTTCGCCGGCGACATGGCGAAGGTGCTCACCGACGAGTTCATAGCCGAACATGGCAAACCTGACTTCATCGTCACCGACCCGCCACGCGCAGGAATGGCAGACAAAGTCATCGAACAGCTCAAGAAGATTCAAGCTAAAAAGATTGTCTACGTCAGCTGCAACCCAGCCACGCAAGCTCGTGATTTACAATTACTTGATGATTTATACACTGTCAAGGCAGTGCAGCCGGTCGATATGTTCCCACACACGCAGCATGTCGAAAACGTGGTGCTTTTAGAGCTTAGATAAGTAGTTCAGCACCTCGTCAATATCGAAGTTCTCGCCTTTCACTATAAAATCCGACTGTTCATATATCGGCAGACGTGAATTGTAATGATTTTCAACGTATTGGAACAGCTCTTCCTCTGATTTTCCGTACACCAGCGGACGTTTGCGTTTCGCGTTCATGATCCTATGAGCCGCCGTCATCGGACTGATTTTCACGAAGATAGTGCTGCCGTTCTCCTTCATCCACTGCATGTTATCAAAAAAACAAGGCGTTCCGCCGCCTGTGGACACTACCACATGGTGCATCTCGCCTGTCTTTTTCAAAATCTCTGATTCGAACCTCCTGAAATAATCTTCGCCGTATTTCTCGAAGAAATCCTGCACACAGATGTGATATCTCTCCTCGAACAAATCATCGGTGTCGTAAGGCTCATATCCCAGCCTCGCCGCCAGCTTCCGAGAAATCGATGACTTCCCGGAGCACATATAACCAATGATATAGATTCTATCTGGTAACATAACAACGAGTGTGAAGTTTGAAGTGTGAAGTTTGGAGTTATTTGTCTTAACTTCACACTTCAAACTCCAAACCTCAAACTATTTTCTGCGTTGTGTTTGTTGCTGCTGTTTCTGCAGTTCTTCCAAGCGTTTCTGGAATGCCGATTTCTTCACCGGGCGCTGTTTTGCAAGCTCGATTTTCTTACGTAACTTCTCGTCATCCAAGAACACTCTGAACAAGTACATCTGCAGGAATGTGATGATATTCACCAACATGTAATAATAGCTCAAGCCGGCTGAATAGCTGTTGAACAATCCGAGGAACATAATCGGCATGATGTACATCATAACCTTCATTCCCTTCATGCCCTGCTGTTGTGTTGCGGCCATCTGCTTATTATTTAAATAGGTGTAGAGAATCGTAGTGATTGTCATCAACAAGGTGAACAAACTGACGTGGTCACCGTAGAACGGGATGTTGAAGCCAAGGTCGAGGATGCTGTCGTAAGTCGAGAGGTCGTCGGCCCAAAGGAACGGCTGCTGACGAAGCTCGATACTTGAAGGGAAGAAACGGAAGATAGCCCACAAAATAGGCAGCTGCAGCAACATCGGCAAGCATCCTGATGTCGGACTTGCGCCAGCCTTCTTGTAAAGATCCATGATGGCCTGCTGTTTCTTCATGTTGTCCTTCTCATCAGGATATTTCGCATTGATTTCGTCGATTTCAGGCTTCAAGACACGCATCTTCGCTGTTGACTGATACGATTTGAAGGCGAACGGCATCAAAGCGAGCTTGATGATGATGGTAAGAACCAAAATCACGATACCGTAGTTCCAGCCATAGCTTCCGAGCCAGTTGAAAACATTGACAACGATATATCTGTTGATCCAGCCGACAAACTTACCGCCGAGCGGGATCTGCTTGTCGAGGTCAATATCGTATTTGTCCATGATTTTCAAGCTGTTAGGACCGAAATAGAACTGCATCGGCATCTCGTTTGTTGCGCTCAAACCGTCAAACGGGACGTCGACAGTGGCGTACATGGTCTTGAGATAACGAGGATTCTGCTGTCTGATGTCGGTCTTCATTCCGATGACTGCCGAGTTGAAATTCTCCTTTGCAATCAACGAATAGCTGAAGAAACGTTGCTTGAACGACAACCATTTCAGGTTTGAGCGGAGGTCTTTCTCGCCGTCTTTTTCACCGCCACGGTTACCGCTAAGTGATTCAACGTCATCGCTCACGAACTTATAATAAACATTCGAGCCGTTGTAACGGTCGACTGCTTTTTCCTGTTTCAAGATGTCGGCATACCAGTCGATTGTCACGAAGTTGGTGTTCGAAGCGATAACATTTTTCATGTTGACGGTCTTCACATTGAAATCGACCATGTATTCGTCTTTTGTGACGGTATATTTGAACTCGATGTACTCATTCGGATTCAGAATATCGCTCAAATCATCAGCGTAAGCTCTGAAACTCAACTCCACAGGTTTCTCTCCTACAACAATATTTCCATCTCCATCGTACGGATAATTATTTAAATATGGAGTGAAATATAAATCAATAGTATTGATATTTCTGTTTGAAGCGAAGAACGAGAGGTTAAACTTTGTTGTGTTCTCGTCAAAGCCAATAAGTGGAAGCGAATCCCATGTTTGGTAGTCTTTCAGCTGCATTGTCTTCACGAAAGCGCCTTTTGAAGTCAGAGTAAGCTTCAAAACATCGTTTTCAACGATGAATGTCTTCTCCTCACCTGCTGCCGTTGTTGCAAAAACACCGTATTTATCACGCATCACAGCATCTGTCACCTCAACATTATCTTGTTGATAGACAACCTGTTCGGCTTGTTTCTGTGCCTCCACGAAACGTATAGAATCCTGAATGTAACGTGCTCTGTTTGCGCGGTAAATGGAGTCCTGATATTCTCTCTGTTTTGCTATCTCTTCTTTAGACGGTGTAACCCAAATCGACCATCCGACTAAAATTCCAATAATAAGGATAATTCCAATAATTGAGTTTTTATTCATATAAATATATTTTCCTAAAAATTAAGGTGCAAAAATACTAATTTTTAGTCATCATTCAACACACGCAGCAAACTTTTTTTCGAACGCATCCTTAATTTCTTAAGAGCTTTGTCCTTAACCTGGCGCACCCGTTCGCGCGTCATGTCCATCATATAGCCGATTTCCTCAAGCGTATAAGCATGATTGTTATCATCGAGTCCGAAATAATAGATGATTATTCGTCTCTCCTTTTCAGAAAGCACTGATAATGAACGTTTTATCTCTTCAGATTCGGTTTGCGAAACGATTTCCTTGTCGGCATCGTAATTATTTTCTGGCACCATGGTGTCGATAAATGTCAGATCGTCGTCACTGCTGACTGGTGCGTCCATCGAGACTTCTTTTGAATTGATTTTCAATATCGCCTCGATTTTATCTTCAGGCATGTCGAGTTCGTCGGCAATTTCCTTTATTGTCGGCTTGCGCTGATATAGCTGTTCGAGATACGAAGCCGTCTTCTTGACACGGCTCAGAAATCCCACCTGATTCAGTGGCAGACGCACCATCCTCGACTGCTCGGCGACGGCCTGCAAAATAGCCTGACGTATCCACCAGACGGCGTACGAGATGAATTTGAAACCTTTCGTCTCATCGAAACGTTGTGCTGCTTTGATGAGTCCGACATTGCCTTCATTGATTAAATCAGCGAGGCTAAGTCCTTGATTCTGATATTGTTTTGCAACTGAAACCACGAATCTCAAATTGGCACGCACCAATCTGTCAAGCGCTATCTGGTCGCCCATCTTTATCTTTTGGGCAAGTTCAACCTCCTCATCCGGCGAAATCATCGGCTCCTTCGCAATATCGGCGAGATATTTGTCGAGGGCGCCTTGCTCGCGGTTAGTGATTGATTTTGAAATCTTTAGCTGTCTCATATCTAATTGTTTTTTACGACAAACTATCTTGGATAATCTGTCAGTGTAACCTTAACAGTTTTCTCTTTTCCGTCACGTTTTATCTTCACATCGACCTTGTCGCCCGGACGATATTGACCCAACGCGCCCATCAGCTGTGCTCTTGTATCAACAGTCAAACCATTGACACTCAAGATGATATCATCTTTCTGCAAGCCAGCTTTCTGTGCAGCTCCGCCTTCAAACACTTCGGCCACGAAAACACCTGAAAGGTAATCCAAGCCTTTGTATTTTGCAAATTCCTCAGTAATCTCAATCATCGAGATGCCTAGATATGCACGCTGCAACGAACCGTAAATCAGGAAATCTTCAACAACTTTTTTGGCTATGTTCGAAGGAATTGCGAACGAATATCCCTCATAACCGCCTGTGCGTGAAGCGATTGCGGCGTTAATTCCAATCAAATCGCCATTAGTGTTTACCAAGGCACCGCCACTGTTTCCTGGATTGACAGCAGCGTCAGTTTGGATGAACGACTCGATGGTGCCTTCACCTAAAATATTGATATTCCTTGCTTTAGCACTCACAATGCCAGCTGTCACCGTTGATGTCAGGTTGAACGGGTTACCGACTGCAAGCACCCACTCGCCCACTCTAACCTTGTCGGAATCGCCAAAAGTCAGAAATTCCAGATCTTTCGCATCGACTTTAATCAACGCGATATCCGTGGTCGGGTCAGTGCCGATAATCTGCGCTTCCCTCTTATGTTTGTCGTTGAAAGTCACTTCGATTTTACGTGCGCCTTCAACCACATGGTTATTTGTTACAATATAACCGTCAGGCGAAATCACGACACCTGAACCGAAGCCAACTGACACATTGTCAGGGATTTGTATTCTACCGCCATAAAGCTGTTCAAGCAAATAACCATAAAAATCATAATAGCTATTGCCACGCGTCACTATTTCTGTACGGATATGCACCACAGTATTCACCGTTCTCTCGGCAACATCAGCAAAACCAACATTTTGCGCTCTACTTGTAAGAGCCACAAACAAAACTCCGATTAAAAAAATTGTCTTTTTCATAATTCAAAATGATTAAGTCTCTTATTGCTTTAACGTAAAAAAATAAATATTCTTATACCTATTTTAAAAATTATTCAATTTTTTATTATTTTTACATCAAATTTCTTGCCAAACTTCATGATTTGGCAGATTATTTTAATTAATTATGCAAAACATTGATAATCATAGTCTTAGATTTAGCAAATATCATGGCGCCGGAAACGATTTTGTCATGATAAATGCTATCAAAACGCCTGTCAGTCTCACCGATGACGAGGTAAAAGCCATTTGTGACCGTCGAACCGGCGTGGGAGCTGATGGCTTGATAATGATACTTCCATCCGAGAAATACAATTTCAGGATGAAATATTACAATTGCGACGGACATGAAAGCACTTTCTGCGGAAACGGCGGCAGATGCATTGCGGCATTCGCAGTTGAGGAAGGATTGGCACCGCAACACCTTGAATATGAAGCTGTTGACGGCGTTCACAAAGCTTTGCTGACGAAAAATTCAGACAATGAATACATGGTTTCAATCACCATGCGCGACATCGAAGGCTATGATTTGACCGATGAAAGGCTGCTTATCAACACCGGCTCCCCTCATTATGTTACAAGAGTTCAGAATCTCAAGACGTTCGACGTGAGAAAACACGGTGCTGAAATCAGAAACGACAAAAACATTTCAAAAGACGGCGTGAATGTCGATTTTATGGAAATCATTGACAATCAATATCATATCAGGACTTTTGAGCGTGGCGTGGAAGACGAGACATTGGCATGTGGCACCGGAGTTACAGCTTCAGCGATAGCGGCGGCGTTATGGTACGGTGGCGACAACATCAACATCAGAACCACACTCGCCACACTGAACGTGAGATTCGAGAAATCAGGGAATTCAATTAAAAACATAGTTTTATCCGGTCCGGCGACCCATGTTTTCGACGGATTTTATATCTTTGCAAAATGATGTTCACAAAAAACGATAAAGTCTCATTACGCATGGCAGAGCCCAACGATGCAGAAAACATCTACCGTTGGGAAAACGACATGCAGGTCTGGCGCGACAGCGAGACACGCGTCCCCTTCTCAATGCGTCAGATTGAGCAGTTTTTGTTGGACAACAACGATTTAGTCAGCGAGAGACAACTCCGTCTAATAGTCGAAGATGCCAAAAACAGAGCCACAGTCGGGTGCATCGACATCTACGACTACGACGAGTTCAACTTGAGAGCGGGCATCGGCGTCATGATTGATGAAAAATATCGCGGACAAGGTTACGCCAAGAATGCAATAAAACTATTATCGGATTATTGTTTTAACACATTGTTACTCAATCAGATATATGTATTGGTATTAGCGACAAACGTCGAGAGCATGCTTCTGTTCGAGTCGCTGGGATTCGAGAGATGCGGCGTTAGAAAACAATGGTATAAAACAGCCGACGGTTACATCGACCAGGTTGAGTATCAATATATTAACAAAAAATGAGAAAACAGAAGAAGTCACATAGTGGTTTATTGTTCATCATATTGATAATCGGTGTGGTGGTCGTCGTATATTTTGCGAGAAACTATCTTTATATCTCAAAACCGATAATCAAAACCGCCGACGGAAAAGATGTGTCGCTTTACATTCCGACAGGCTCTGATTATAAATACGTTAAGAATGAATTATCGTCATTGAACGTCTTGATTAGCAAGAACGCCTTCGACTGGCTGGCAAAGAGATCGCATTACGACGATAATGTGCATCCCGGCAGATATGTTTTAACCGACGGAATGGCTAACAACCAGCTAATCAACATGTTACGCATGGGATACCAGACGCCTGTAAAGGTCGTTTTCAACAATATGAGAACCGTCGAGCAGCTTGCAGGACGCATCAGCGAACAGATCGAAGCCGATTCCATATCAATAATCGAGGAGATATACAACAACGAGGAAGTCGACGCAACCACTTTTATTCCAAACACTTACGAGTTTTATTGGAACACCGACGCGGAAGATTTCGTGGAGAAAATGATTTCAGAACACGAGCGTTTCTGGAACGAGACAAGATTAAACAAGGCAAAAAGTCTGAAACTCACCCCGAAACAAGTCAGCATTTTGGCATCTATCGTCGACAAAGAGACGCGTAAAGTCTCAGAAATGCCAAGAATTGCTGGTGTTTACATCAACAGACTAAACAGACGCTGGCCATTGCAGGCCGACCCGACGCTCGTTTTTGCCCATGGCGACTACAATATCCGCCGCGTTCTCGATGTCCATAAAAAGATAGATTCACCTTACAACACATACAAATACGCTGGTCTGCCGCCGGGACCTATTTGTATCCCGTCGATAGCCGCCATCGATGCCGTCCTTGATGCGGAAAAACACAATTATTTCTATTTCTGCGCTAAAGACGACCTCTCGGGCTACCATGTGTTTGCTAGTAATATCAATGAACATAACCGCAACGCGGAGAAATACAGAAAAGCATTAAACAAAAACAAGATATACAAATGAAAGCATTCAAAGCATACGACATCAGAGGCGTTTGGGGCACCGACCTCAACGAAGAAATCGCATACAGAATCGGCTATTTCCTGCCAGACGTACTGCCGGCAAAGACATATTTGGTGGGACGCGACATGCGTCTCTCGTCGGACACCGCATTCGCACAACTCACAAAAGGTCTGAACGACCGTGGCGTCAACGTGGACAGCGTCGGACTCTCCACCACCCCACTGATTTATTGGACGACGGCAAAATTTGGATACGACGCATCGGTGATGATCACCGCATCGCACAACCCGTCGAATCATAACGGATTCAAAATCAGCGCAAAAAACGCAAAACCTGTCGGATATGACACCGGTTTGAACAAGCTGGAAGCATTGGTGGCATCAGATGCAAAACCTGTTGTAGCGGCACAGAGAGGCACAACAAAAGAAATCGATGTTTACGCGCAATATATTGATTATCAGAAACAATACCTCGACGACATCAACAATTTGAAGGTCGCGGTCGACTGCAGCAACGGCGCATCGAACATCTTCATCAAGAAACTGCTTGGCGACACACCTTATTATATTAATGACACTTTGGACGGTCGTTTCCCAGGACATGAGCCAAATCCGTTGGAAGCCGAGAACCAGGAACAGATCAAAGAACTGGTGCTGAAACACAAATGCGACATCGGTCTCCTCTTCGACGGCGATGCCGACAGAATCACCTTCATCGACGAGAAAGGCCAGTTCATCTCCCCTGACTTGATTATCGCCTTCCTCGGAAATTATTTCCTTGGCGAGAAAAAGCAGAAAGGCATAGTGCTTCAAGACATCAGGTCATCACGAGCCATACAGGAATACCTCGGCAAACTTTATAATGCTAAGGTTGAGACATGGCGTGTCGGTCGTGCCTACGCCGCATTGAAACTGCGTGAGTTGGACGGCTGCTACGGAGGAGAACTTGCCGGACACTACTACTTCCGCGATTTCTATTATTCCGATTCAGGCATAATGGCAGCATTGCTGGTGCTTCGTCTGTTGGCTAAATTCAAGGCAGAAGGCAAGTCGATGTCAATGATTATCAAAGAGATATCAGGTTATCACAACTCTGGCGAAATCAATTTCACCATCGAGAAGAAACAAGAAGCCATGGATGCTGTCCGCGACTATTTCATTGGTCTTGCAAAACCTGAGCGTTTCCTCGATTTTGATGGCTATCGCCTTGATTATCAAGACTGGTGGCTGAGCATCCGTCCTTCGAACACGGAGCCTTATCTGAGATTCTTGTGCGAAGCGAAAGACGAGAAAAAACTTAAAGAAATAATAGAAACTGTGACAGAAATTATTAACAAATTCAAGGAATAAATGTCATTTCGACTGGAGCGGAGCGGAATGGAGAAATCTCCGATAATCTATTGATTCGAATTATTCAAATGCCGGTGATTTCTCGACTTCGCTCGAAATGACGGAGTAGATGCATGAAAAAAACTCTAGTAGCGATATTATTGATTTTCTGCGTGTTATCCATAACTGCGCAAGACACCTTACGTGACGACGCAAGAGTCAGGCGCAACGTGAGAATCGTGCTTGGAACCGAAGCCACACTATATGCCGCTTCGATGACTGGCTTATATTTCGCTTGGTATGCCGGTTATCCGCAAACGAGTTTCCATTTCTATGACGATAACGCTGAGTGGTTGCTGATGGACAAAGGCGGGCATCTCGCAACGTCATATATTGTTGGAAGTTTCGGCTATCAACTTCTAAAAGACGCCGGTCTCGACGAGAAACGTTCGATATGGCTTGGCGGTACTCTAGGCTTTGCTTTCCTAACAACCATTGAGGTTTTCGACGGATTCTCACAAGGCTGGGGCTTCTCATGGGGCGACATGGCGGCAAACGCCCTAGGAGCGGGATTGTTTATCGGACAACAGTTTTTATGGCACGAGCAACGTATTATGATAAAATACTCATTCCATACCACTGAGTTTCCGAAATATCGTCCCGACCTGCTTGGCGAGAATCTCATCCAACAGACAATCAAAGATTACAACGGCATCACAGTTTGGGCGTCGTGCAACTTCAAGTCATTGTTTCTCAATAAGGAAAGCAAGTTTCCGGCATGGCTCAACTTCGCGTTCGGATATGGCGCCACCGGCATGACGGGAGGTTTCGTGAATGCGACCGAATATCATGGCAAGCCCATACCCTATTACGAACGCCAGAGACAGTTCTATTTTTCGTTAGATGTTGATTTTACTAAGATTCCGACAAACAATAAATTTTTAAAATACACGTTTAAAGTACTGAACATTTTCAAATTGCCATTCCCGACAGTCGAATACAACACTGGTGACGAATGGAAATGGCATTGGGTTTATTTCTAACCGTCATTTCGACTGGAGCGAAGCGGAATGGAGAAATCTCTGACATTTGAATATTACGTGATAATTGATAGGCGGTGATTTCTCGACAAGCTCGAAATGACGAAAACAAAGAATGAATTAAATATAATTATATGAAAAAGACATTGATTTTTGCAAGTATTGCGTTAGCGTTTTTGATGGTCAGCTGCGGACCTAACCCTGAGAAATCGAGGATGTATCTCGACAATGGCATTGATTATCTGTACACTTCGCAGTTTGACGAAGCCATTGAGCTTTTCGACAAAGCCATCAAATATGATGAAAACAATTACGAGGCTTACTACTTCCGCGGATGTGCCTACAGCAACAATTTCAAAAACGACCAGGCGTTTAAAGACTGGAACAAAGCTATAGAAATCAAACCTGATTATGCCGACCCATATTTCAACATCGGATTGATTTACAGACGTCAGAACGATTACGCGATGGCTTGTTATTACTTCAAGTTAGCCGAGAAATACGGCCGTCAGAATATGGAAGATTATTTGAAGTTCTGCGAATATTATTGATCAGAAAGACCATATTTGTCGACAGAAATCAGATTTCCATCAGGATCGTAGGTTTTCCATTCGCCTGATTTCACACCGTTTCTATACTCGCCTTCAAATTGCGGTACTCCAGTGTCGTAATATGAGCAACTGTAGCCGTCGAGAACACCGTTGTCGTAGGTCTCAACCAGTATCAGCTTTTCTGAATTTTCGTCAAAATAACGCCATTCGCCTGTGCGTATCTTATTGTGATAGAAGCCTTTAGCTATCACTTTGCCTTGCGAGGAATATACCGTCGTCTCAGCATCAGCGCCATTGTTTGAAAATACTTTCTTCGCTTTCAAATCACCATATTCGTCATAAAAAGAGAATTCTCCCACAGGAAAACCGTCTTTAAAGGCGCCTCTCATTTTCACTTTGCCATTCTCATGATACTCAATCCATTGACCCTGCCGACGGCCTTTGTTGTCGCTCTTATTCTGAGCGAAAATATTACCGAAAGTGAAAACAAATAAAGCTATAAACAAACAAATGCGTTTCATGACGGAATTTTTTGCAAAAATAACAATAAAATAACGTATTTTTGCAAAAAATGTTTTGTATGGCTGAATATTCTTCGGTTTTATTGGAAAAAGCGGTAGACGAACTGGCGAAACTGCCTGGAATCGGGCGGAAAACAGCATTAAGGCTGGCATTGCACCTCCTCGGAGAGGAAAAGATGGTCACCGACTCGCTTTCACAGTCGCTGCTCAACATGCGTAACAACATTGTTTTATGCAAACGATGCTACAATATCAGCGACGAGGAACAATGCTCCATCTGTTCCAACCCGAAGAGAAACAACGAGTTACTATGCGTTGTAGCCGACATGCGCGATGTGATGGCTATTGAGAGAACCGGCTCGTTTAACGGCGTTTACCATGTGTTAGGCGGAGTCATAGATCCGATAAACGGCATCTCTCCTAACGATTTAAGAATCAAGGAGTTAGTCGACAGAAGCATCAACGAAGACATCAAAGAAATCATTTTGGCGTTGCCAGCCACTATTGAAGGCGACACCACCAACTATTACATTTTCAAGATGTTAAAACATTTTGAAGGACAGATAACCACCATTGCGAAAGGCATCTCCGTCGGCGACGCTTTGGAGTTTGCCGACGAAGTGACGCTCGGTCGCTCAATTAAAAACAGAGTCCCGTTCAATCATTGATCTCATCAAAGAGATTCAATTGATTTTCACAGAGATACAGTTCCTCCGGCACACCATATTCATAGTGTGAGATGAACCGCTCAATGTTTTTCTTAATCAACTTGATAGGCGTGGTTCTACGCGCCTTGCAGTAGTTTTTGAGCGACCGATACTGACCCTGCGACAATTTGAACGTTATCGCATGGTACTTGTAACTTCTTCTATGGTGCTTTTTATTCATTTTGTTATTTTTAGTTTGGAGTTTGAAATGTGAAGTTTGAAGTTAATTATAACTCCACACTTCAAACTTAAAACTTCAAACTACATAAGTTTTTTAGCCTCATCAAGCATCATCTGTGCCAGTTTGTCGGCTTCAGCTTCTGACTTGCCTTCGGAATAGACACGGATGATCGGCTCTGTATTAGATTTACGGAGATGCACCCAACCATCAGCGAAGTCGATTTTCACGCCGTCGATAGTAGTCACCTGCTCGTTCTTGAACTTGTCGGCAAGCTTCGCCAAGATTCCGTCAACATCAGTCTGAGGAGTGAGCTGAATCTTGTTTTTCGACATGTAATACAGAGGGAATTTCTTCTTAAGTTCTGACACAGTGCAATGATTCTCAACGAGATACGTCAAGAACAAGCCGACACCGACGAGAGCGTCACGACCATAGTGAATCTCCGGATAGATGACACCGCCGTTACCTTCACCGCCGATCACAGCACCAACTTCCTTCATCTTAGCCACCACGTTGACCTCACCCACTGCAGCAGCTGAATACTGTCCGCCAGCAGCGTTAGTCACGTCACGCAAAGCACGTGTTGACGAGAGATTTGAAACCGTGTTGCCTTTTTTATGCTCAAGAATGTAAGAAGCGACAGTCACGAGAGTGTATTCTTCGCCGTACATCTCACCTTTCTCGTTGATGAACGCGAGACGGTCGACGTCAGGGTCAACGACGATGCCGAGGTCAGCGCCACATTCTTTCACTTTAGCGCATGTGTCAACCAGATTGACCGCCAACGGCTCAGGGTTATGAGCGAATTTTCCAGTCACCTCACAGTTAAGCTCGATAATATTTTTAACACCTAACTTCTTGAGTAACATCGGGATAGCCATGCCACCAGTTGAGTTGACACCGTCGACCACGACTTTCAGATTCGCTTTCTCGATGAGTTCTTTTTTCACCAATGGCAACTTGCAAACCATGTCGGCGTGACGTTCTATCCAGCCTTCAGCCAAGGTGTAAGTTCCGATTTCATCGATTGGAGAGAACTCATATTCGTCTTTAGCAGCTTTTTCGAGCAACCATTTTCCGTCGGCAGCGTCGATGAATTCACCTTTATTGTCAAGGAGTTTCAATGCGTTCCACTCTTTCGGGTTATGAGATGCCGTCAAGATTACTCCGCCGTCAGCCTTCAGCTCGGTGACAGCGATTTCTGTGGTCGGAGTGGTACTGAGTCCGATGTCGATGACGTCGGCACCCATAGCCTGCAAGTTACCGCAAACCAATTGGTTAACCATCGTTCCTGAAAGTCGGCCATCGCGACCAACCACAACGCGTGGGCGCTGTACGCCACCACGTCTGATCAAACAAATAAAAGCTGAAGTCAGCTTGACAATATCTATCGGAGTGAGTCCGTCGTCCGGTCTGCCGCCAATAGTGCCGCGGAATCCGGAAATTGATTTAATCAATGGCATAATTCAAAAATTTTTCTGCAAAATTATGATATTTATTTTTATTTTCCAAATATTTAAAGACTTTTTTAATACCATTCGTAATGTCTGCAAATGACATTAAAAATATGTACAGTTAATCTCTATTTTTTGTATCTTTGCAGAAAATTTTGAGAATGTTCGACGACGACAACTTTTTGGATGACGACATGGACGTGAAGGAGTTGGTTCACCGTTTTGAAGAGACGATGAAGCAGCATCAGGCATGCTATTTCGACGCCGATGAGTTGAACGTCATTTTGGAGCATTATCTTCAGCAGAACAATATCAAAAGGGCGAATCAAGCCGCTGACATGGCTGTCAAATATCATCCTAACAACCCGATAATCAACATCATAAAAGCGAAACAGCTTTTGGCAAACTCTAACGCAAAAGAAGCACTCTCCACTTTGAAAAATGCCGATTTGGACCACGGGGACGCTGATTATTTGCTGACTTTAGGAGCCTGCTATTCCGATTTGGGCGAGCATCAGAAAGCAATAAAAGCCTACATGAAAGCCGCCAAAGCCTTTGATTTTAAGGATTGTGAGGATATTTACAACTTTATCGCCGTAGAATACGAGAATCTTGGCGAGATTGAGAATGCGCTCAAGTTCTTTAAATTAGGAATCGACAAAGCCGAAGATATTGACAATCAATATTTTGAGATTAGAAACTGCTATTCGCTGCTGCATAACATGGACGATGCGCTGGTGTTTTTCCGCAAGGAAATCGACAAAAACCCTTACAGCGTGTCGGCATGGATGGCGCTAGGAAACTGCTACGTGCGCATGGGCGACCTCGTGAATGCCGTTGAGCAGTTCGAATACGCCATTTCCATAGACCCGCATTATAAAAAAGGTTATGTCGACATCGCGACAGCTTACAACGAGTTGGACAAATTCAAGGAAACCATTGAAATTGTTGAGGAAGCCAAACGATATAACGCCGAATCCGCTTTGCTGCTTTGCCTTTACGGTGAGGCTCACGCAAAACTCGGATACAAGGCGGAGGCACTGAAGATTTATCAGCAAGCCATGAAGATGGACGACAAAATCCCGGAGGCATACGCTGGCATCGGATTCTTGCTCAGCGACGACAACAACCCACATTCGGCGATAAAATTCCTGAAACACGCGCACACCATGTCGCCTTACAACACCGATTACATGTACGTCCTCATCGAGGAATACAACAAAATCGAGGAATACGACAATGCGTTGAAGTACGTGAACGAGATTCTTGACCTGAACCCGTACGACGAGAACGTTTACATCTCGATGATGGAATGCTTCGTTTTGAAAGACGACCCCGACAACGCCATGGAATCGCTCGAGCGCGGTTTGAGAATACTTCCGAACAACGCGCCTATGCTCTATCGCAAAGCATTTTTGTATTTCGCCCAGGAAAAAGAGGAATCAGGATTGCTGACGTTGGAGATGGCACTGAATGCGGATTATGACGGTCACATCGAGTTCTTGAATTTCGACGCCGAGAATCTCACGAGCAATCCGAATATCATGGATTTAATTGAAGAATACAGAATAAAGAAAACATGAAAAACTACATCTACATTTTCCTTATCGCAATGGTGCCGCTCATCGAGCTTCGTGGAGCAATACCTGTGGCTTACGCCATCCACACCGCCGACCCGAGCTTCAGTCTGCTTTGGAGCTACATCATCATTGCAATAGGCAACATACTGCCTGTTCCATTCATCTATTTATTCGCGCGCAAGGTGCTGGAATGGGGCAAGGACAAGAAATACATAGGCAAGTTTTTCAGCTGGTGCCTCGAGAAAGGCGAAAAAGGCGGTCAGAAGCTGCAAGCCAAAGCCGGACGCGGACTCTACTGGGCACTGGTGCTTTTTGTAGGCATACCGTTACCTGGCACGGGAGCTTGGACAGGCACACTGGCGGCAAGTTTTCTGGACATGGGCTTTAAGAAAAGCGTAATAGCCGTCATCGGAGGCGTCGTGCTGGCAAGCGTCATCGTCGGCGTCGTCTGCACATTGGGATTTGGAGCAGTTTTCGGAATCTGATAACATCATGCGAGTTTACGGTCTCATAGGACATCCTTTAAGTCATTCATTTTCAAAGACTTATTTTGAAAATAAGTTTAAAAAAGAAAATTTGGACTGCCGTTTTCTGAATTTAGACATTGAAAATATCGGCAAGCTCAAAGAGATTTTTGCGCAAAACCCTGATTTACAAGGATTTACAATAACACACCCATACAAGAAAACCATTTTTCCATACCTTGATGATATAAATGAAGACGCAAAAGAAATAGGCGCCGTCAATGTGGTGAAAATGGATTCTGAAAAAAAACTGCATGGTTTCAACACGGATTATATTGGTTTTCAAGGACTTTTAGACGAGGCTTGCGGTAAGAAAAACATAACAAAGGCATACGTTTGCGGCACTGGAGGCGCGTCGGATGCGGTACAATTCGTTTTGAAAAACAAAGGCATCAGTTTTGAGATTTTAACGAGAAAAAACGACTCTTATCAAAAGATAAAAAAAGAAAGTTTTCACGATAACGAATTGATTGTCAATGCGACTCCTGTGGGGATGTATCCAAATTGCGATGAGATGCTCGATCTGCCTTACGAGACAGCGAATGAGAGCAACGTTTTCATCGATTTGATTTACAATCCGGAGGAAACCATGTTTATGAAAGAGGCGAAAAAACATGGAGCAAAGACCTTCAATGGATTGAAAATGTTAAAGTTACAAGCAAAGGCAGCGTGGGAAATCTGGTGTAGAGTTTAGAGTGTAGAGTTTAAAGTAGTTTGAAGTTTTAAGTTTGAAGTTTGAAGTAATAAAGTGGATTTCGTTAGTAAAATAGTAAAAGAATTCAACGTCACTCCGAGAGTGGCTGAGAATGTGATAAAGCTTCTCGGCGAGGGCGCTACAGTGCCTTTCATTGCGCGTTATCGCAAGGAGATGACCGACACGATGAACGAGGAGACGGTGGCAGAAGTGAAGAAACGCCTCGAGCAACTTGACGAACTTGAGAAACGTAAGGAATTCGTGCTGAAATCGATAGCCGAACAAGAGAAACTGACTCCGGAACTCGAGAAACAGATTAACAGCGCAGAGACATTGCAGGATGTCGAAGACCTATACCTCCCCTACAAGCCGAAACGACGCACCAAGGCGGAGATTGCACGTCAGAAAGGACTTGAACCGCTGGCGAGAATGATCATGTCGCAAAACAGCGACGACGTGAACGGCATGGCTAAACGATTCATTAACAAAGAGAAAGAGGTCAACAACGAAGAAGAAGCATTGAAAGGCGCATGCGACATCATGGCTGAGTGGATATCTGAAAACATCAACGGGCGCAATAAAATCCGTAAGATTTACCATCGCGACGGCGTCATCTCTTCAACCCTTGTAAAAAGCAAAGAAGCCGAGGCGCAGACATACAAACAATATTTCGACTTCAAGGAACCCATCGCAAAGGCGCCGTCACATCGTATTTTGGCACTGTTCCGTGCCGAAGAGGAAGGACTTCTGAAAGTGAAGCTCAGCATTGAAGCCAACGACGCGCTCAACGTGCTCGACAGCATATTTTTGAGAAACGACAACGCCTCCACCGACTTGGTACAAGATGCCATCGACGATGCTTGGAAACGCCTGTTGGAGCCGTCACTCGAGACTGAGATGCGCGCGCTTTACAAAGAAAAAGCCGATGAAGTCGCCGTTAAGGTCTTCGCCGAGAATTTGAGACAGCTTTTGCTTGCCGCTCCACTTGGCAAGAAACGTGTTTTAGCCCTCGATCCAGGTTTCCGCACAGGTTGCAAGGTGGTGATTTTAAACGAGTTAGGTGCGTTGATACATAACGAGACCATATACCCTCACCCACCGCAAAACGAACATGGAAAGGCGGCAGCCAAAATCGCACATCTGGTGCAGGCATATAAAATCGATGTCATCGCAATAGGCAACGGCACAGCAGGACGCGAGACCGAAGACTTCATCAAGAGCATCAGGTTTGACCGTGACATCACCGCTGTGATGGTCAACGAGAGCGGTGCCTCGATTTATTCTGCAAGCAAGGTGGCACGCGACGAGTTCCCGGACTACGACATCACTGTGCGTGGAGCTGTAAGCATCGGCAGACGACTCATGGACCCGCTGGCGGAACTTGTGAAAATAGACCCGAAATCAATCGGTGTGGGACAATACCAGCATGATGTGAACCAGAAAATGCTCGGCGACGAGCTGAATTCAGTGGTTGAGAGCTGTGTCAACGCTGTCGGCGTGGAACTCAACTCCGCCAGTGAGCAGCTGCTTTCATACGTGAGCGGCGTGGGTCCTCAGTTGGCAAGTTCCATTGTTAAATACAGAAATGAAAACGGAGGCTTCACCAGCCGCAAACAGCTGATGGAGGTGCCACGTCTCGGCAGCAAGGCATTCGAGCAGTGCGCCGGATTCCTCAGAATACACGGGGCTAAGCAGCCACTCGATGCCAGCGCAGTGCATCCGGAGAGCTATCACATCGTCGAGAAAATGGCTAAAAAACTCGGTGTGAAAGTCGAAGAACTCATTGGCAATGAAGAACTTATCACAAAGATAAATCCAAAAGAGTTTATCGAAAAAGACTTCGGAATAGAGACTATCAACGACATCATCGACGAGTTGAAGAAGCCTGGACGCGACCCGAGAAAGACGTTTGAGGTGTTTGAATTCGACAAAAACATCCGCACCATCAACGACCTGCGACAAGGCATGCAACTCGTCGGAATCGTCACAAACATCACGGCTTTCGGTTGTTTCGTCGATGTCGGTGTGCATCAGGACGGACTCGTGCACATCAGCCAGATGTCGAACAGCTACATCACCGACCCAAATCAGGTGGTGAAGCTCAATCAGAAGGTGAAAGTGACCGTCACAGATGTCGACATTCCAAGAAAACGCATCAGTTTGAGCATGAAATAAAATATTTTTATGATTATCACGTTATAAAATCATGAAAAAGTACTTTTTAATAGGATTATTCATAGTAATCGCATCGTTGTCAAACAGTGCGAAAGCCCAGGTTTTCTTGGGTGAGGCATTCGTTGGATATAACATCTGCCAAGTCGACGGCGACCAGATCATGGGATTTTTCAAACCTGGAGTCAACGTTGGTGTCGGTGTCATCGCCCCTATTTGGACCAAGGACAAATTCAGCATTGAACTTTCGTTGGAAGTCCTTTATAATCAGAAAGGTGCGAAACAAGGCAGAAAATACTGGGATCACAAAATCGACTCTATCACAGGTTTGGAAATCACCGGAGAATACAAACTCAACGAGAGCTACGGCGAGGTCCCGTTAATGATTTATTTCACCGACAAGAAGTTAGTTTCAGCAGGTGTCGGCGTCTCATACGCCCGTTTGATGAGTCTTTCAGAATACGAGCATGGCGTGAAGACGGGAGTTACCGCGACAAGTGGCGAGTATAACCAAAACGAGTTCAACATCCTTGCCGATGTGAAGCTGCGCGTTTACAAAAGATGGAAAGTCGGATTCAGGTATTCCTATTCATTAAATCCGATTAGAGAACGCGAGTATTTTAATGTAATGGGCGAATCATTAGGCGTTTTCAAGCAATACAACAACCTTTTCACCTTCCGCCTGACCTACGTTTTCAATGAAAAACTTGAAGATTTGAAACGCGAGGAATACATCTACCAAGGCGACAACCCGAAGTTCCACAACAAGGCTTTGGAGAAACAGCGCAGAAGACTCGAGAGACAGAAAGCGAGAGAGGAACGGAGAAAGAATAAGTAACAAAAAAGGACGCTTTTAAAAGCGTCCTTTTCTTTTTATGCGAAATGTTTATTCTATTACTGTCACTATCTTCTCAAGTTCCTTCATCGTCTCATCGTGACCTTTCTTGTCAACGTAGCCGAGACCTGGAACCAAAAGCTCGATATTGTGACCGGCGTTCAAGAATTCCATCAAGGTGTTCTTAACACAGTATTCTGTTGCTATACCGCTGATAACCAAGTCTTTACCAACACATTCAGAAAGCATTCTGCCGTCAGGACCGACTGATGCGAAACCTGAATATTGTTCCTTGTCGACCTGTTCGCCCTTGCGGAAGATGTTTCTTTCCGGATCAGGACGGTTGGCTGGATTGATAACATCGGTATAGAACGCTTCATGGATAGCACCACCGCGTGTTCCCTGGACGCAGTGAACTGGCCAGATACCACCGAAATCAGCGAATGAGCTGTGGTTTGCCGGATGGTAGTCGGTGATGTAGATCACACGCTCCTCTGGATGTGCGTTGATGTATTTTACAACCTCATGTACAGCGTTTTCAGCGTTTCCGCATGCCAATGTGCCATCGATGAAGTCGTAAAGCATGTCGACGACCAGATGCTCTGGAGCATCGTGGTTTTCCTCGACGAAACTGTAGTTCTTGCCGTAATCGAGATGCTGCTGCAAGAAGTCGCATGGATAGTTGACTTGATAATCAACGACTTTACCGCCTTTCATAACTGGGACGATGTCAGGGTTGATGAAACCGCCGTATGGTTTAAGTCCGAGAGCTTCGTAACGTGCTTTCACCTCTTTGTGGAGGTCGAGGTCGATCTTCACAGCGTAAGTCTCGATGAGACGTTTGCCTTCTTCATAATCGCCTTCAGATTTAACTCTTTGAATCTCAGCGAGTAAGTCACCAAACAAACCACGAAGTTTATCATAGTCGTTGATAACGAAATATGTCTTGCCGTCACGAACTTTCTTCTCGATGACGTTGTCTTTCAAGCCTTTTTCATAGCACCACCAGCTGATGAGAGCACGGTCCTGCATGTGGCTTTCTGTGATGTTCTTGCCGAGTTCGATGCGTGCGAGCTGGCTCATGAGTCCGTTGCGGATGAAGTCGCAATATTGTGCTTTGTAGCATTCCATGTTAGGAAGGATGCCGAGTTCCACCATCTTCGGGTCGGCGCAGTAATACAGACCAAAGAGGTCAGCGCGGGCTTCTTCGAGTGCAGAGCTGTATTCCTTGAGCGCGTTCTGTGGGGTTGTCGGGAGCAGCTGTCCTGAGCCGTGACCGAGGCATTCGTGCAAGTCGGTATGCAAAACATCGGCGATGCTGCTGTATTTCTTGCAGAGGTCGATTTCGTCCTGCGAGTAAGCGAACTCTGCCAAGACACTCTTCGGCGACTCGTTGGCAGCCTTGTCGTAAGCATCCATCAAGTTGGTGATTGTCACAGACTTAGAACCATAATCCTTGCGAATCCAGTCAGCATTCGGCAGGTTGATTCCAATTGGAGGTGCCGGGAAGCAGTCGCCAGCCAAAGTGGTGACAATGATGCCTTTTGCGCTCACGCCCTTGCATTCTTTTTTCTTGAAACGAGGGTCAACAGGTGAGTTATCCTCGAACCACTGAGCGTTGGCACTGATGATCTCCGAACGTTTTGTAGCTTCCAAATCCTTGAAATCAACTATTGCCTCCCAAGTGGCTTTCATGCCCATCGGGTCGTTGTAATCCTCGATGAAGCCGTTCACAAAGTCGATTGTCGAAATCGAATCCTGAACCCAAGCGATGTTGTATTCGTCCCATTTTTTGAGGCAACCTGTTGTGTAATAATCGATTAACAGATTGGTGTAGTTACGCTGGCTGTCGTTTTCAGCCACTTCGTTAGCCTTTTTAAGCCAATAGATAATCTGCTCGATTGCCTTTCCGTAAAGTCCGTCAACCTTGTAAACTTCCTCACGAAGTTTGCCGTTTTCCTTCACGAGCTTTGAATTCAGACCGTAAGAAATAGGCTGTGCGTCGTTTGGCTTACGCTGAGCGTCATAAAACGCCTCGACTTCACCTTTATTAATATTGCCTTTGTAGAAATTGACGCATGAGTTTTGGATGATATCCTCTTCCCCGCTGCGACGCATCTTGTACAAATCTTTGTCGAAAATCACAGGAGTGATGAAATTCAGGAAGTCATCAACACTCTCGCCCTCTGCCAATGGAAGACATTGAGCGTCAGAGTTTTTCACCAGCTGTGCAAAATATTCCTGCGAAATCTCCGGAAACATCTTGTCTTCAGCATAATGATGATGGATGCCGTTGCTGAAGAAAACACGCTTTGCATAGACCACAAAGTTCTGATAATCAGCACATTTCTTGTCACCTTTGTAAGAATTGAGAATAGCCTCGAGGGTCTTGCGAACCGTCAGGTTATACTTGAAATTCTGGTCAGCGAGGATGTCGCGGCCGCATTTTGCAGCTTCACCGAGATAATAAATGTACTCTTTCTGCTGAAGCGTCAGGTTTTCCCATTCAGGAATCTGATAACGCATCACCTTAAGGTCGGCAAACTCGTCGACGAGATACTTGAAGTCTCCACTTTGGACTTTCTTTTCACTTGATGTACAAGCAGTTAGAAGTCCTGCAATACTTAAAACCATGATAATTCTTTTCATTATTTTAATTTTTAAATTTTATTTCGTTTGGGGTGCAAAATTATTGAATTTTTTATTATCTTTGCAGAAATTAACAAATTAAATTATTTAGATATGGAATACACACAACAGACTGGTTATCAACAGAATAAACCAAGCAACAACAAGAAATACGGACCATTCGTCCTCATTGGCGTATTGGTTTTATTACTCATCATTTTCTGGAGCCGCATCACGGTGACAATTCCGGCGGGACATGGCGGAGTGCTTTACCGTCTGTTTGGCGGCGGTATCGACACCAGCAAAACCTACGAGGAAGGCTTCCATTTCATCGCTCCTTGGAACAGCATGACGCTTTATGAGGTGCGTCAGCAGGTCGCCGACGAGGAAATGAGCGCTCTTTCGTCAAACGGTTTGGAAATCAAGATAGAATTCTCAACATGGTACCAGCCGACTTGGCAGGAACTCGGCGAGCTTCATGCCACTATCGGCACGCAGTATCTGACAAGAGCCGTCTACCCTGCCATGCGTTCCGCAGCAAGAAGTGTTTTGGGAAGATATACTCCTGAACAGATTTACTCTACAAAACGCGACGCCATCCAGGAAGAGATCTTCATCGAGACAAAGAACCTCTTGGAAGGCAAGCATATCCAGCTCAACCAGGTGCTTATCCGTTCGGTCACTCTCCCTCCTACCATCAAGTCGGCTATCGAGAGCAAGCTGAAACAGGAACAGGAAGCTTTGGAATATGAGTTCAAGCTCGAGAAGGCATCCCAAGAGGCTGAGCGTCAACGTGTTGAGGCTGAAGGTAAAGCAAGAGCAAACAACATCGTCAGCGCCAGTATCAACGACAAGATTTTGCGTGAGAAAGGTATTGAGGCAACATTGAAACTTGCAGAATCGCCGAATTCGAAGATTGTCATCGTTGGCAACAGCAAAGACGGCATGCCGCTGATTTTAGGAGACATCAAATAATGGCGAACAAGGTCAAACAGGTAAGAATAAGCATCAAAAACAAGCGGGCGTCGTTCGAGTATTTCCTCATCGACAGATACACCGCCGGCATAGTCCTGACAGGCACTGAGATAAAGAGCATCCGCGAAGGCAAAGCGAGCATCGTGGAGTCGTATTGCTCATTTATCGGCGACGAGTTATGGGCCATTGGCATGCATATTGCCGAATATGCTTTCGGGACGTACAACAACCATGTGCCGAAACGCGACAGGAAGCTGCTGCTAACCATGAAAGAGTTGCGAAAACTCAAGGCAAAGAGTTCCGAGAAAGGCTTCACCATCATCCCTATCGAATTGTTTATCAACGAGAAAGGGCTGGCAAAACTCGAAATAGCTCTGGCGAAAGGAAAACATTTCTACGATAAACGCGACAGCTTGAAAGAAAAGGATTCGAAAAAAGAGATTAGAGAGTATTAAATGAAAAGATTATTATTAGCATTTGCGATAGTTTTAGCGTTTCCGACATTCTGTAACGCACAGAAAATCAATTGGATGACATTTCAAGAGGCGGTTAAATTGAATGAGACAGCGCCTAAGAAGATCTTCATCGACGTCTATACCGACTGGTGCGGATGGTGCAAGCGCATGGATCAGACCACTTTCCAGAACAAAGAGGTTGTCGAATACATGAATGAGAATTACTACGCCGTAAAACTCGACGCCGAGATGAACGACACTATCGTTTTCGCTGGCTACACATTCATTAACGAAGGCGGAAAAAACGGCAGAAAAGGTTCACACCAGCTGGCGATAGCACTGCTGCAAGGCAAGATGTCGTTCCCTTCATACGTCTTCATGGACGAGAAAAATCAGCTACTGACAGTGGCTCCAGGATACATGGAATCCAAAGATTTTATGCCGATTTTAAAGTATTTTGGCACCAACGCATACAAAACACAAACATTCAAGGATTACATTAAGTAAAGATGCGTAAACTACTGTTTTTCATATTATTATCAACAACGATAATAGCAGTTTCATGTCGTAAGGAATTGAAGTTTTCAGACAATCCGTCGAAGAACATCAGCCTCTCGACCGACACCATCGCGTTCGACACCGTGTTCACCAGCGTGGGTTCCTCGACACGAGTTTTGATGATTTATAACAACAACTCAGAGAACCTTAAAATCAACTCGATTAGACTTGAACGAGGCAGCTCCTCACCTTACAGCATCAATGTCGACGGGCAGGCTGGAACATCGTTTTCAGATAAGGAAATATATGCGAAAGACAGTCTTTACGTTTTCATAAAAGTAACGATAAACCCAAACGACGATAACAACCCGTTTTTTGTTGAGGACCGTCTGATTTTCAGCACCAACGGCAACGAAAAGGTCGTAAATCTCACCGCTTACGGACAAAATGCACATTACATCATAGGCAGAAAAGGCATTTTCCCTGACGCTAACGGGCATTACACCAATTATTATTATCCGGTTACCAACGACACTTTAAAAGACGTTCATTGGACCGCAGAGAAGCCGTATGTCATTTATAATGTGGCACTTATAGACTCTGACGGAACTCTTACCATAGAGCCGGGCACACATGTTTATTTCCACGGTGGCTCTGGCTTATGGGCATGGAGCGAAGGACAGCTCATCGTGAACGGAACGGCAGAGAATCCAGTTGTGTTTCAAGGTGACAGACTCGAATCATTCTATATTGACCAACCAGGGCAATGGGACCGAATCTGGCTCATGGAAGCACGCGAAGGTCACGGACATAGAATTGACCACGCAATCATCAGAAACGGCTTTATAGGCCTTCAGATACAGCGAATGCTGAAAGACAACATGGAGCCGACATATATCAACAACACAATCATTGAAAACCACACAGGAATGGGCGTTTACGCCAACTGCTACAGCATTGCGATGTCGAATTCTCTCGTGAATAACTGCGGAAATTACTGTGTGGCTCTCACTGGTGGCGGTGATTATCTGTTCACGCACAACACCATCGCGAATTACTGGACCGGGTCCACAAGAAAAGCCGAGGCATTATTTTTCAATAACTACTACACCAACCCAACTGATGGCGAGACTTATGTGGTACCTTTTGAATGCGACATGATCAACAGCATTATCTACGGAAGCAGGAGCAATGAGTTCGGAACAGACTTCTACCCCATCAACGACACCATGTACAAGTTCAAAAACAGCTTGATTTGCTCGCAAAGACCTCATCCTGAGCAGCTTTATGAGTCATGCGTGTTCAATCAGGCACCAAACTTCAAGAATACTGCCGAATTCGATTTCCATCTCGACACGCTGTCACCAGCGATCGGAATCGCCAATCCTTGCTATGCAATCGGTGATTTACAGTTTGATTTGGATGGAGTCGCGAGAGGCAACCGTCCAGACGCAGGATCTTACCAATACGTTATTCCCGAATGATGTTGTAACTGCGACGAGTCTCGTTGCCAACACAGTCTGTGACAACGATTTCCATTTTGTTATAACCTTTTTTCAGATGCTCGTCGACATCATAGAATAACAGGTCATTCTTGGCATCGTAAGCGCCAATCACCCATTTCCCGTTAAGGTAAATATCGTATTTATCAATACCAGATTCGGCATCTTTTATAGTGATATTCAATCGTTTACATTTAATAACCTTAGTATTGTTCTTGAAATTTTTAGGTGTCACCTGAGGCTTCACATTGTCAACAGCCAAAGCGTAAGTGCCAAGCGAACGCACCTTTGTGCTGATCATGTCATCAACCTTCTTGCCGCCTTGAGCCACAAACTTACCGTCTTTTGCTACAGAAACCACATAAAGCTTGTCGGAATCAGCATATTTTGCAGCCGGACGAAGCTTCAGTTCGATGTTTTTCTGCACTGGAATATCCTCAGTACCAAGCACATAGGCATAATCAGAAGCAATATTCGGGATAGTGTCGAGCTGTCGTGCCAGAACATATTCATAACGATAAAACGCCTTTTCAGGAATTGTAGCGGTAAACCCATCGAGATTGACATCGACAGCATTCTTGCCATCAACACGATAATACGCCCTACTATATTGATTATCAGAATATTCCGTCAATGGTTTATCACCAACCAAAGTAAATCTCAAAGTCGTAGTGTTGCCATAATAATCCTTGACAACGTACTTCATCTCCACCCTGTCGCCCTCTTTCAATGTCACGAAACCGCTCTTTTCTCCATATAAATCAAGGATATTGTACTCATCGACTTCAGTTCTGACATATCTTATTTTGTCGTTATAAAACTTTCTATAATCAATCAAACTATTGATATAACGCGTTTCATCATAAGAGTATTCATCGAATACAATATTGAAAATCAATCGGTTATCAGCATACAAATCAATCGAATACACACCGTTTTTGTTATGTGAGCCATCCGCCTGATCGCAAGTTGAAATGCCAAAATACACGGTTCCGTTAACCTGAATTTCTTGATTATCAATAGGTTTAAAATATTCATTACAATCCGAGCCATTAACCGATGAATTCTCCTTCGGATACACAGCAAAGCCATTTATAATCGGTTTGATTTTGTCAGCCACCTTAAACCCGAAAAAATAAGGATTCACAGGATGTTGGTTGGCATCACGAAGCTCATAATGCAGATGAGGACCGCCCGAACCGCCAGTGTCACCGCTATATCCAAGAATATCACCGACTTTCACAGGTATCTCCCCTTTTTCGAGGAACAAATTCTGCTTAAACGACTTGCTTTCGAACTGTTTCTTGCGAACATATTTTCCAATCTTGTCGTTGAAACCTTCGAGATGTGCATAAACCGACATAAACCCATCATTATGAGTAACATACACAACATTTCCATAGCCGTATGGAGACACTCCTATTCGGCTCACATAGCCATCAGCGACGGCATAAACACGATAACCTGTCTTTCCGTTAGTCTTGATATCGACACCTGCATGAAAAGCGTTGTTGCGCAACTCGCCAAAAGTCGCCGAAAGATAAATTGGAATTTTCACCGGATTTGGATAAATCGGATATTTTGGCTTGTCTTGAGCGCATAAAATATTGGATATCAATAAAATACAAAACAAAAACTTAAATCTCATTTTCAATAAATTTGATTTACAAAATTACATTTTTTTTATTATCTTTGCGGAAAATAATTTTATGTTTTCAAATAAGGAACTGCCTCTTTGGAAAGTGTTCGTCATCCGTCTCGGCGTGATGTTGCTGCTGCTTGCGATAAGCAGGTGGCTGCTTTTTCTTTTCAACACAGGAAACTTCCCTGGACTGAGTGTCGGCGAGCAGTTCAAACTGTTTTTTATCGGGATGCGTTTCGACATCTGGACGCTCATAATCGCCAACCTCCCATTCCTTGTTTTTTACGGCATTCCTTGTGAATTTAAGTACAACAAATACTATCGCAAAATAATTGATATTCTGTTTGTTATAACGAATTCGTTAAGTATTACTTTAAATATTATCGATATCATATATTACCGCTATATCGACAAAAGAATGACCTCCGAATTGTTCGGTTTTGCCCAACATACCGATGACAATCAAGGCGGTTTGATAACACAATTCCTGATAGATTTCTGGTTCATGGTGGTGGTTTTCGCCGTGTTTCTTTTCGCGATAATCATCTTAACACGAAAGACGAGAGTTAAACCGGCCGTCATCATCAATAGAAAATATTGGTACACAACACGTTCAATCATATTTTTATGTCTCGTCGCCGCTTCTATCATCGGTCTGCGTGGCGGTTTGCAGAACAAGCCAATCAGCATCATAACAGCGGCAAAATACACGAAAACACAGAATATCCCGCTGGTTTTGAATACTCCGTTCACAATCGGACGCGGCTCGTCGGGAAACGTGTTGCAACCGCTTCATTATTACGATGACGAGGAGTTGGAGCAGCTCTACTCTCCTATTCATAATGACTTGACAATCAACAGATTCATCGAAAGAAGCGCTCAAGATTACAACATTTTCATTATCATTTTGGAGAGTCACGGACAGGAAATGGTGAAGTTTTACAACAAACAACGTAAAACGACACTCACCCCGTTCCTCGACTCGTTACTATCCAACAGTTTGGTTTTCAATGGGATGGCAAATGGAAGACAGTCAATCGAGGCTGTGACATCAATACTTTCTGGCTTGCCTTCATTGATGTCGAAAGACTATGTGGAGTCACGATATGCTGTGAACCGACTTGACGGAATCGGCAGTATTTTAAAGAAACACGGATATACCACGGCATTTTTCCACGGCGGCAACAACGGCAGCATGAACTTCGACTCCTCCGCCCAATCCGCTGGCTTCGACAGCTATTACGGGCGCAATGAATATGGCAATGATGATGACTACGACGGCACCTGGGGCATCTCCGACATGCCGTTCCTGCAATACACAGCGCATAAGGTCAACGAGATGAAAAAGCCTTTTGCTGCTGGCGTTTTCACGCTTTCGTCGCATCATCCGTTCAAGCTTCCGAAAGGTTACAAGCTCCCTGACGGTGACTACAAAACCGATTTTGAGAAGACCATGCGTTACACCGATGACGCCATGCGTAATTTCTTCGAAACCATGAGCAATTACAGCTGGTTCGACAGCACCATCTTCGTTTTGGTCGGCGATCATGTTAATCCGGAACATCATTTCGACAACTACCTCAACGGACAGGGACAATATCAGATTGTGACGGCATTTTATGCGCCAAGCATCATAAAACCATTGAACACCAATATTTTAGCACAGCAGACAGACCTTGGAATTAGTCTTTTGGCGGCGCTTGGTTACAATGACACCATCTTCACCTTCGGCAGAAACGTGTTCGACAGCCTGCAAGAGCCTTGTTTTGCTAGCTATCTCAACAATATTTACCAGTATTCCGATGGTGAGTATATGCTTCAGTCTGACGGTCATAACATCACAGCTGTCTTTGACATTGAAAAAGACCCATGCCTCACAAACAACCTTTACAAAGAAGGCGATTACGAGACATGGAGCGAGCTTGACGGCAAGTTTAAGATGCGCCTTCAGCAATATAATAACAGAATGATTAACAATAAGTTATACATAAAATGAAAGAGAAGATTTTGTTTATTGTCAACCCGATTTCCGGTCATCACAACAAGTCGAAGTTCCCTTCAATTGTTGAGGAATTGATTGACAAGGACAAATACGACTACACCATAACGTTAACCGAATATGGCGGTCATGCTGCCGAATTGACAAAGCAAGCCATTGATAATGAATACGATATCATAGTGGCTGTAGGTGGCGACGGAACCATTAACGAGGTTGCGACCAACATGATTGGAGCTCGTCAGACCTTCGCAATTGTGCCTTACGGTTCAGGCAACGGTCTCGCACGACATCTGCATCTGCCTTTGAAACCTAAGAAAGTCATCACAGAAGTGATAAACAAAGGCGTGAAATCGAAAATCGACACCGCCACAATGAATGGAGTGCCATTCATCAGCATAGCCGGTGTTGGCTTCGACGCCATCATAGCCGATTTCTTCGCCAAAGACCCTAACCGAGGTTTTAAAACATACGTAAAACTCGTTACAGAAAAGTATTTTAAGTTCAAACTTGAGAAATATCATCTGATTCTCAACGACAAAGAGGAACTCGACTGCGAACCGCTGTTTATCTCGTTTGCAAACAGCAACCAATTCGGCTTCAATGCAGCGGTCTCCCCTCACGCCTCGCTCAACGACGGTCTTCTGGACGTGTGCATATTTAAAAAGCCGAACCTCTTGGCAGTGCCGTATGTGGCAGAACGACTTCTGACTCAAAAAATCGACAAAACACATTACGTCGACATACATAAAGCCAGCAAAATCAAGGTTTTCAGAGAAAAAGAAGACATCGCCAACATCGACGGCGAGGCTGTTATGATGTCGAAGGATATAGAGGTGGAAATCAATCCGCTCAGCTTGAACATTCTTTTACCCACAGATAAAAAATAAAACTTTAATATCATGATTACCAAGTATTTAGCATTATTCGAAAAATTATTTAACGATTTAAGATTTGAACCTGCGACAGCAAGAGACCTTTCACAAGGCGTCGGATTGATCACACTGTTTATCATCTCATTCCTGCTGTTTTTCCTGGTAAAATGGTTGTTGAAAAACGTCGTCGGCAAACTGATTAGAAAAAGCAAAACCAAATACGACGACTTCTTCCTTGGCAGAAAACTGGAGAAAAGATTAGCTTTTCTTGTGCCAGTTTACATGATAAAGGAGCTGGCTTATTATTTCGCACCTGATTTGGATTCACTCAACGCTTTCATCACCGTTTGGGCAAGAGTTGGAGAAGTGACCACATACACTGGCATCCTTTTATCCATATTAGATTCATTATCAGACATTTACAACTCTTTTGACGTATCAAAGAACAAGCCTATCAAAGGATTGCTTCAAGTCATAAAGATTATTTTAATCATCATCTGCACATTGTTGGTCATCGCTGTTTTAACAAACCGTGACTTAGGCAACATCTTCATAGGACTTGGTACAATGTCGGCGGTGCTGATGCTTGTCTTCAAAGACCCTATTCTCGGTTTTGTAGGCGGTATCCAATTGAGTACCAACGATATGGTTCGTATCGGCGACTGGATTGTCAAAGGCAATGCCGACGGAACTGTCACCGAAGTTGGTTTGACGACAGTGAAAGTCAAGAACTGGGACAACACAATCTCCACAATCCCGACCTATTCCTTGATTTCCGACCCGTTCATCAACTGGCGCGGAATGACCGAATCGGGAGGCCGAAGAATCGCCCGCTCGTTCACCATCGACATCGACACTGTGAAATTCTGCACGCCTGAAATGCTCGAAAGATACAAGAAATTCCAGATTGTCACGGATTATATCACAAAAACAGAGGCGGAAATAACAGAATACAACAAATCGAACAACATCGACACCTCCACCCTCGTCAATGGACGCAGACAGACCAATATCGGTATTTTCAGGGCTTATCTTACGGAATATCTCAAGCAAAATCCTAATTTAAACCACAACTTAACGATTTTGGTGCGCCAGAAAGACCCGACAGAATTCGGTGTTCCGATGCAGGTTTACTGCTTCAGCGCCAAGACCGATTGGCTTTCATACGAGGCAATCCAAAACGATATCTTCGACCATATTTACGCGGTCATCAACCAGTTCGATCTGAAGGTATTTCAAAGACCTTCATCGTATTCGATTAACATGATGAACGACAGATAAATCTTCGGAAATATCAGGTTTTACTTCTTGTTCCAGAATGTTGGAGTGAACAGCAACAACACTGTGTAGATTTCAAGACGTCCCATCAGCATAAGGAACGACATCACCCATTTCGCTGTGACTGTGAGGTCAGAGAATGTGGTGGCGGGACCAGTTGTTCCTACGCCAGGTCCCATATTGCTTAATGCAGTGATGGCGTTGAAGATTCCCTCTTTGAAATCACAGCCGCTGATAACAAGGACAATCACGCTAACGATGCAGATTATCACATAGAAAAACAGGAAATTCAGCGTTCTGAAAAGGATATCGTTCGACACCACCTCTCTTGAAACCTTCACGGTAAACACTGCGCTAGGATGCAGCATCTGCTTGATAGTGTTGCGAATAGACTTGAGGCACACCATCCAACGTATGATTTTGATACCACCTGATGTAGAACCCGCGCATGAGCCGCTGAGCATAAGCAAAAGCGTAGGAATCAAAAAGAGTCCGCCCCAAAGGTTGTAGTCGTAGCATGAGCCTTGATAACCTGTGGAAGTCACTATGGCTGTCACATGGAACAAGGCGGCACGGAAACGGTTCTCGAACGGCAGTTCAGGATATGCCGAAGTGTCGGTAGCAACAGTATCAATAGTTGGAGCATAGTAGAACAACGCCGTCACCACGGCCACCGAGATGAACACAACGCCCAGAAACCACCGCAGCTCCTCGTTTTTAGCGAAATATTGCACATCACCTCTCAACAGGAAATAATACAGCGAGAAGTTGATTCCCGACATGATCATGAATAAGACACATATATATTCAAGATAACTCGAGTTATAATAACCCAAACTCGCCTGATGTGTGCTGAAACCGCCACTCGACATGGTTGTAAGCGCATGACAAGCCGCATCGTACATGTTCATCGGACCAGCCCAATATGCCAGAAAACAAGCCACTGTAAGGAACATGTAGATAAGCCAAAGATGACGTGCCGTGACAGCCATTTTTGGATGTAACTTCTTGACACTCAATCCCGACATCTCTGCTGAGAACAGCATTGTCTTGTTTGAGTTCTTATTCACCGCAGGAATGATTGCCAAAAACAAAACGATGATACCCAAACCGCCGAGCCATTGTGTCATGCTGCGCCAGAAAAGGATTCCATGTGGTTGGGAATCAATGTTGTTCATGATTGTGGAGCCCGTGGTGGTGATACCCGACATTGACTCGAAGAAAGCATCGGTAACGTTGTCGATGGCTCCAGTAAAGATGAACGGCAGCATGCCGAACACGGCGAAAAGCACCCATGCCACTGTTACCAGCACAAACGAGTCTTTCATAGTGAGGTTGTCGATTTTCTTGACACGCTCATCCCCTTTTTTTGCCTTTTCACGTCCCGCCGAAAGCAGGATAAAACCAAAGATTCCGGTAATCATAGTGGCTGCAAGCAGCGACACCACGTCCTTTTCGCCGCAGTGCACGTTGTAATAAAGCGCCACCATCGAGGAAACGAACATGAAGAACGCTTCAACCAAGATAAATATACCGTAAATCTTTGCCTTCATTTTTTCAAATGTGTGGTTGCAAAAATATAAATTTTTTAAACACAAATAAAAAAATGTACAAATGAAATGACGAATATCCGATCTGAAACGTCAAAAATCGCTGGTGAAAAGTTGGCTTTTATTTAAAATTATTGGCAAAAAAGCCTTATTTTTGCGACCTATAATTAATAGGTGAAAAATAGAATAAAAATTAGGATAATATGTGTAAATTTAAAAGCATTTTGACAACGGTTTTATGCCTCACGACGGTAATGTGGAGCAACATTTCCGAAGCCCAGCAGGCTCAGGACTCGCTCATCATCACCCTCGAGCAGGCAATAGAAATCGCACTTGAGGAAAGTAACAGCGTTAAGATCGCCGACCTCACCATTGAGAAGTCTGGATATGCGAAAAAAGGCACCTACGCCGCTCTCTATCCAAACATCACGGCATCGGGAAGTTACCAGCGCACGCTGAAGAAACAAGTTATGGCAATGGATTTCGGCGGACAGTCGATGGAAATATCCGTTGGTAAATGGAACAACGTGAACGCGGGAATCAGCGCATCGATGCCGCTCATCAACGCACAGCTGTGGCAAGCACTGAAATTGTCGGCATTAGATGTTGAAATCGCAGTGGAACAGGCCCGCTCATCAAAAATTGCCATGATTTCGCAGGTTAAACAAGCGTTTTATGCAGTGTTGCTGGCACAACAGGTCTACGATGTGTATAACAACGTATACGAAAACGCAGCCAAGAACTTCGAGCACACAGAACATCTCTACAACGCAGGCAAAGCCTCTGAATATGAATATCTTAGAGCTCAAGTGAACGTAAAAAACGCCGAACCTAACGTCTACAGCTCACTTATGGCAATCGAACTAACAATCTGGCAACTCAAAGCCGTGATGGGCGTCGAACTCTCGGAAAAAATCGGAGTGGCAGGCGAAATAGACCAGTATAAAGACGAGATGATGACGTATAACTGCAACGAGATTGATCTTGAAAACAACACTACATTGGCACAGCTTCAGCTGCAGAACAAACAGCTCGAGCGCACCATCAAGATGACGAAATACCAGTACATCCCTACCCTTGCAGCTTCATTCTCATACAATTACATAGCAATGGGCGATGACTTCAAATTCAAATGGAACCCATATTCCGTTGTCGGTTTAAGCCTTAACATCCCAATTTTCGACGGATTTTCAAAGCATAACAGCATAAAGCAATATAAGTCGACACAGGACATTTTGCAGCTCAACATCGAAGACACTGAGCGCAACCTCCGCATCGCTCTCAAAAATTTTGAGAATCAGATTGCAACATATATGAAAAACTACACTGCGGCTGAGTCAACATTAGAGGTTGCACAACGAAGCTACGACATTGCGGAGAGAATGTACGAACTCGGCAAAGCGACCTTGCTCGAACTCAACGACGCCCAGCTGGCATTGGTTCAAGCTCAGCTTACAATGAGTCAGGCAGTTTACAACTTCATGGTAACAAAAGCCTCAATCGAAGAATTAGCAGGAAATGAAGAATAATAAAACACACAATATGAAAACATTCAACACATTATTAATCACCGCATCAGCCATCATTTTGATGTCATGCGCACAAAAAACGCAAAACACTCAGCAGGTCGTGATGGATAATCCGAAAGTTACAGTTACGACAGTCAATGCCGAATATGTATCACAGCTTCAGGTCTACCCTACCACCATCGAAGCCGACATCGTCAACAACATCGCCCCTCAGTCGGCGGCACGTATCAGTAAGATTTACGTAGAGATAGGCGACAAAGTCGAGGCAGGCAAAACCCTCGCATTGATGGATGAGGTTAATCTTGAAAAGGCACACCTTCAGCTCATCAACGACTCCATTGAGTTCGGCCGCATCGAGCAGTTGTACAAGATTGGAGCCACATCACAGTCGGATTACGAAGCTATAACTTTGAAATACGATGTCTCGAAAAAGACTTACAAAAACCTTCTAGAAAACACCATTCTGAAGAGTCCTATCAACGGCATTGTGACAGCCCGCAACTACGACGAAGGCGACATGTACGCAATGGCACAGCCTCTCTTCGTGATTCAGAAGATCAACCCGGTGAAGATGCTCATCAACGTTTCCGAGAGCAAATATTCACAGATTAAAAAAGGTATGGAAGTCGACATCACTACCGATGCTTACGGCGACCAGGTGTTCAAAGGCATCGTCGACCTCATCTACCCTACCATCAACTCGATGACACACACATTCCCTGTCGAGGTGAAGTTTGCAAACAGCGACCTGACTTTGCGTCCGGGCATGTTCGCACGTGTAACCGTGAACTATGGCGACAACTTCCGCGTGGTGGTGCCTGACAGAGCCATCATGAAACAGGTCGGCTCAGGCGAGCAATATGTTTACGTTCTCAACGCTGACGGCACAGTCACTTACACCATCGTTGAACTCGGCCGCAGAATGGGCAACAGATACGAAATCATCAGCGGCTTGGACGATAACGCCACCGTTGTTTTGACAGGTCAGACAAAACTTAAGAACGGCATCACCGTCGATGTAGTGAAATAATCTTGTAAAACACTGAGAATCATGAGTTTATATAGAACATCAGTAAATCATCCGGTCACGGTATCGTTGATTTTCATCACGGTAGCCATTCTGGGTGTTTTCGCACTGAGCAAGTTGTCGATCAACCTCTTCCCTGACATGGGAACGAACGCCATCATGGTGATGACATCGTATTCGGGAGCCAGTGCGGAAGATATTGAAACTAATATCACAAAGACTTTGGAAAACACCTTAAATGGTGTCAGCGACTTGAAGCACCTTTCTTCTTCATCAAAGGAAAACGTGTGCGTCATCACGCTTCAGTTTGAATATGGCATTGATATTGAAGAGGCCACGAACAACGTGCGAGACAAACTCGACATGGTGCGGCAATACCTCCCAGACGGAGCAGGCAACCCGACCATTTTCAAGTTCAGTATGGAGGATATCCCTGTCATGTTCCTTTCTGTGACCGCAAAAGAAAGCCTTTCTGGTCTCGACAAGATACTCGACGACAAGCTGACAACACCATTGGCACGTGTTCCAGGCGTAGGCACAGTGTCGGTGTCTGGTGCTCCAAAACGTGAAATCCAGGTCTACGTCGATCCTAACAAAATCGAGGCATACAACCTCACTGTTGAGCAGATTTCACAGGCTTTGGCATACGAAAACCGCAACACACCAGCAGGAAATATCGACATCGGCTCAAACACATACGCAGTGCGTGTCGAGAAAGAGTTCAAATCGGCGAAAGAGATGCTCGACGTGGTAGTCGGGACATACAACGGCACCCCTATTTATTTAAAGGATGTTGCGCGTGTCAACGACGGTGAGCAGGAACGTCTGCAGAAAGTGTTCTCCAACAAGATTCAAGGTGCCATGGTGACCATCCAGAAACAGACTGATGCCAACTCAGTCAAGGTCTGCCAAGGCATCAACAAAGAGCTTGTGAAGATTAAGAAGACTCTTCCTTCTGACATCCAGATCAACCTGATTAACGACACTAGTGAAAGTATTATCAACACTATCAACTCATTGAAAGAGACCATCTTCATCACTTTCATCGTGGTTATGCTGGTGGTGTTCATCTTCCTCGGCAGATGGAGAGCGACAATCATCATCGTGTTGTCAATCCCGATTTCGTTGGTAGCATCAGTCGTTTACCTCTTCGCAACGGGTAACACATTGAATATCATATCAATGAGTGCTTTAACCATTGCCATCGGCATGGTCGTCGACGATGCAATTGTGGTTTTGGAAAACATCACATCGCATATCGATCGAGGTGCAAAACCAAAAGAAGCGGCTGTACATGCCACTCAGGAAGTGTCAATCTCTGTCATCGCCTCTACCCTCACCATGTTGGCGGTGTTCCTGCCTTTGACAATGGTCAACGGCGCTGTCGGTGTGTTCTTCCACCAACTCGGCTGGATCGTGAGTATCATCATGATTGTGTCAACATCAGCGGCTCTCACTTTGGTCCCTATGATGTGCTCAAGAATGCTGAAACGCAACCCAAGGTCACATAAATGGCACCAGATCCTTTTTACACCTATTAATAAAGGTCTAGACGCTTTGAGCCGCGGTTACGGTCGCCTCATCAACTGGGCAGTGACACACCGTGCGTTGACAATCATCATTGCAATAGTTATATTCGCAGTTACAATCGCGACAACCTTGCCAGGAATGAAGACAGAATACCTGCCAAGCATGGACCAAGGTCGTCTGACAGTAAATATTGAACTTCCTGTTGGAACACAGGAGGACATCACCGGACAGCTAGGTGCTGAACTCGCTGAAAAATATATGGCAGAAATACCGGAAATCAAAGTGATGAACTACCGTTACGGTGTCGCCGATGAAGAAAACGCATTTGCCTCGATGCAGAGCAATGGTACCCACATCCTTGCGATGAACCTCAACCTCGGAAGTAAGGAGACCCGTAAGAGAAGCACACAGGAAATTGCGGAATATATCCGTAAAGACTTGAGAAACAACGCAGTAATCAAGAAATACAACGTTTCTGAGGGCATGGGCATGGGTTCTACAGCAAGCGTGAAACTCGAAATCTACGGTTACGACTTCAACGTCTCCGACCGCATCGCCAACGATCTAGCGGCAGAGATGCGTGATTGCCCAGAGATTTCGCAGGTCCTCATCAGCCGCGACGAATATACTCCTGAGATGCACGTCGATTTCGACCGTGAGAAACTGATGCTCAACGGCATCAACATAACCACGGCATCACAATTTGTCAGAAACCGCATCAACGGCTCGGTGATGACATATTTCCGCGAAGACGGTGACGAGTATAACATCCGTGTGCGTTACGCTCCAGAATTCCGAACTGGTGTCGAGAACATCGAAAACATCGTATTATACGGCTCGCAGGGACAAGCAGTTCGCCTCAGCGATGTCGCAAGGATTGTGGAAGGCCACACCCCTCCTACAATCGAACGTAAAGACCGTGAGCGTATCGTCACCATCACCGGCATCGTCTCAAAAGGTTATGCCTTGAGCGACGGCGTAGCAGCATCAGAAAAATGCATCGACAAAGTAGAGATTCCGGCAGAGTTCCTCGTAAAGATCGCCGGTGACTACGAAGACCAGCAGGATGCGTTCAGCGATATGTTTATCCTTATCATCCTCATCATCATCTTGGTTTACGTCGTGATGGCTTCACAATTCGAGTCATTGCTCGACCCATTCGTCATCATGTTCTCTGTGCCATTCGCCATCACCGGTGTTCTCATCGGCTTGAAAGTCAATGGAATGGCATTAGGTGTTATGGCTCTCATCGGTGTTATGATCTTGATGGGTATCGTGGTGAAGAACGGCATCGTGCTTATCGACTACACTCGTCTCTGCCTTGAACGTGGCATGGGCGTCAACGAGTCTGTTGTGACCGCATCACGTCAGCGTCTGCGTCCTATCCTCATGACGACCCTCACCACCGTCTTAGGTATGGTACCTATGGCTATCGGAACAGGTGAAGGTGCCGAGATGTGGAACGGACTTGGAGTCGTGGTGTCGTGGGGACTTTCCGTCTCAACACTCATAACCCTGGTGCTCATCCCAACATTATATGCGATTTTCGTCTCAAGAAAATTAAGACGTCAGGAAAGAAGACAAGCAAGACTTGCAATGGCTAACGAACTTTAAAAGAATCAAAATGACAGCAATATTCATCGCCTACAATCAGGCATATTATGAAGAAATCTCCGAACTCCTTGAAAAACAAGGAGTTCGCGGATTCACACGTTGGAACGAAATCACAGGAAGAGGCTCGGAAACAGGCGAAGCCCATTATGGCACTCACACCTGGCCAACATTCAATGATGCCATCCTCACCTTCGTCGACGACGAAAAAGTGGACAGCATCTTGAATACTTTACACGAACACGACCTTCAGACACCTGAACTGGGTCTGAGGGCGTTCGCTTGGAAAATCGATAAATCTATCTAAGAATTATTTCTTTGTAGGCTTTTTCACATCAAATCTGTAAATACAGGTATGATGGTATTCCTCACCCGGTCTTAACACCGTGCTTGGGAAGTTAGGCTGATTTGGAGAATCCGGAAACTGCTGAGTCTCAAGGGCAATAGCTGTATTCATTCCGCTGTAGAACTGTAAGCCTGGCTGGTCGGTCATGACCTCCATAACCCTTCCTGTTGTCGGCTCAGATACAACCGCCGCCAAGCCCATCTGTCCGATTGGCTTATTCAAGACCCAGTTGAAATCATAGCATCCGCTGTTGTCCATCTGAGGGTGATATGCCTTTACATCACGACCAATAGGTTTCATTTTGGTGAAATCCATAGGAGTTCCAACAACAGAAATGAAATTACCAGTAGGTATCAGCTTGTCGTCAACAACAGTGATAAGCTTACCGTTTATCATCAAATCATGGTCGAAGATACTCCCCTCACCTTTCAAGTTGAAAAATGAGTGATGCGAAAGATTGCACACCGTTGGAGCGTCTGTTGTCGCCTTATAATCAACACGGAACTCGTTGTCAGGAGTCAATGTGTAAGTCATGGTGATATCAAGATTGCCAGGGAATCCGTCCATTCCATCAGGCAGGAATGCATGCAAAACAATAGCATCTTCGGTCACCGATTTCACATCCCAAACAATACGGTCAATGCCGAATTCGCCTCCATGAAGCGTGTTGCCGTTGTTATTCTTGTAAAGCTCATATTTCTTCCCGTCAAGGGTAAACTCGCCTTTAGCGATACGGTTGGCATAACGGCCGACAGGTGCTCCAAGATATCTCTCACCTTTATTATTTATATAGCTGTCAATATTGTCATAACCAACAACGATATCATCGAAATTCCCTTTAAAATCTGGCATCCACAACGATACTACACGACCGCCATAGTTGGTAACCTGCATTGTTAAATAGCCATTCTTCAAAGTGTACAACGACACCTTCTTTCCGTTCACTTCAGTGTTAAAGTCATTGACATTCATAAGATTAACCTCTCTTTTCTTTGTACAACCAATTAAAACCATTGCGCAAAGCGCTAAAATCAAAACTTTTCTCATATTTTTAAAATTATCATGCAAAATTATAAAATATTTCTAAAATAAACTGATTTTTTAGTAATTTTGTGACGATGAGAGAATTGAAATTCATAGGCAAACATTATGAAAGTCGCGTCCGCTGGGAAGCCGTGGTGATTTATGTCATGTCGATTATCATCTGCGCCTTCATGATTTATTACATCTCCAACCTCAAGAAATCGATTCTTAATCAACGAGTTGCGATCGACAACAATGAGTTGGTCCTCAACTTCACCAACGAACTGATTCGCAATGTCAACGAGGCGCAATCGCATGCCCAACTCTACACAATCTCAGGCAATCCCGAGCATCTGATAGAATTCAGCAAGAATCTTCAAGAAACAGCAGCAATTAAAGACTCTATCATTTTTTATTCAGCAAACGACATAAAAAACGAGAAGATTCTCAACGACATTGTTGATTTGTTGCATCGTAAAGAAAACATTATCAAGGAGATAACCCATCAATACGATATCTTTAATCCTTATGATGAGATCTACAAGATTCTCATGAATTACAAACCGAAAGAGAAAACAACAAGGATTGTAGCAGTCTCAAAACAAGATACAATTATCAGAAAAGCTGAAAAACAGGGCTTTTTCCAACGTGTATTCTCATCTGAAACCCCTCGCGACAGTGTCATTTTTGTCACAACGACCACTTACGACACCATCACCGAAGAATCGCCAGGCAGCCGCGTCGACTTGATGGCTGGCATAAAAATCTATACTGACAAAGGTAAGCAAGAATATTTAGAGAGACTTCAAACCATTGAAAATCAATATCAAAGCTTCATAAAATCCGACCAGGAGATTTCTGAAGAGATTTCCGACCTGCTCATTGTTCTTCACAAACAGACCCTTACTTCTGTGATGGTTGCAATCCAGAAAAGTGAGTCGATAATCCAACGAAGTCTCGATTATTCAATTTATGGCGGCACCGTCGCTCTGATAAGCATTCTTTTATTTATCTTCTTGATTTCCAGAGATATAAAACGTGTTTCAAGAGCCAGAAGAGCTATGGAGGAAGCCAAAAAACGCACTGAGGAAATCATGGAGAGCCGTCACAAACTGCTTCTCTCAGTGTCGCACGATATCAAGGCGCCACTATCGTCAGTCATAGGATATATCGAGTTAATGCAGATGGAACAACATAACGAGAACGACCGTCAGCGACTCGACTCGATGAAGTATTCGTCGCAGCATATCCTCTCGCTTCTCTCAAATTTGCTGGAGTTCTCAAGCCTCGAACAAGGCAAGCAGTTCATCCGTCGCGCCGATTTCAACGTGTCGGAACTCTGTGACCAACTTGCATCAATGTTCAAACCTATTGCTGAAAACAAACAGCTTAAATTCTTCTATCACAAGAACATTGCTAACGACCTCTATATCAACTCCGACGCATTGAAAATCAAACAGGTGGTGAGCAACATCATTTCCAACGCCCTCAAATATACCATCGAAGGTGAAGTGCATTTCGGCGTGTATCTCATCAATAACAAACTGGTTTTCAATGTGATAGATCAAGGCATCGGCATCCCAAGCGAGAAAATCGAAGAAATGTTCAAGCCTTTCAGCAAAGCTGAGAATAACACCGGTCTCGCAGAAGGTAACGGCTTCGGACTTTTCGTGGTGAAAGGTCTGCTCGAAATCCTCGGCGGAAATATCAGAGTGATGTCGGAACTTGAAAAAGGCTCACATTTCGAGATCTCAATTCCTGTGAAACTGGTCGAAAAAGCGAAAGAAGAGAAGCACGAAACAACTGATACTCAAATTGTTACGTCAAACAAAAAGCTTCATATCCTCCTCGTTGACGATGACAATAGTCTGCTTGCTGTTATCAGTGCGATGCTCAATAAAATCGGTCACACCTCGGATATATGCCGTTCGTATATCGAATTCAACAAATACATCAACGAACTCGACAACTACGACATGGTTTTGACCGACCGTGAAATGGGCACTTTCTCCGGAAACGACGTGATGAAGACTATTAAATCGGTCAACAAAGATAAAAAAGTGATTCTGATGACTGCCAGCGACGAGTATTCCGAGAAATTCGCCCTCAGAGAAGGCTTCGACGGATACATCAAGAAACCGTTCAGTATCAAAGACTTGGCAGCATTATTAAACGTCAACTTGACCGAAGAAGAATGCTATCAATGTGAATTCAACAACGACTTCCCTCAGCTTTGCGCCATGTTCGACAACGACAGCAACGCCATTCGAGAAATCCTGCAAACGTTTGTAAAATCTACATCCGACAATCTTGTGATTCTCAACGATGCCATCACAGAACATAACTTTGCGAAAGCACAGGCGGTTTGCCATAAGATGCGTCCGATGTTCATACAGCTTGAGCAGGCTTCGGCAGAATACCTCACCGACATGGACAGCCGCCGTGGTCAGGATGCCTCCACCATGCCCGACTGGGAAGAAAAAGGCATCGAATTCATGAATCAATCCGATGCCCTCTTGGCTATGTTAGCCGATAAATATGATATTTCCGATTAGTCGCTGACCTCTTCGCTGCGTCTGCCGCTTCTCTTGCGCTCAATCTCGTCAAGGATAATCTTTCTCAAACGCAAACTCTTCGGAGTGACCTCGAGATATTCGTCATCGCGAATATATTCCATATATTCCTCAAGTGACATTCTTACTGGTGGAGTCAACACGATTTTATCGTCAGAACCTGAAGCACGGACGTTGGTCAAGTGCTTGGTCTTGTTGATATTCAATACGATATCGTTTGCACGTGTATTCTCTCCGATGACCTCGCCCATGTACACGTCTTCATTCGGCTGTACGAAGAACTTACCACGGTCTTGAAGCTTCCACAAAGCATACGGAACTGCCGAACCCGTCTCCATCGCGATAAGAGCGCCAACTTCGTGAGTGTCCATCTCACCTTTCCATGGCTCGTAATCTTTGAAACGATGCGACATCACCGCCTCACCTTCTGTCGCTGTCAACATGGCGCTTCTCAAGCCGATAAGACCTCTCGCCGGAATATCGAAGTCGAGATTCATACGATCACCCTTTGGTGACATGTTAGTCATCTCGCCTTTGTGCTGTGATGCAAGCTCAATGACACGACCAGCGAAGTTTTCAGGAACTTGCACGTTCATCACCTCGATAGGCTCGCATTTCTTGCCGTCGACTTCTTTCAAAAGGACTTTCGGCTGACCGATCTGGAACTCATAACCCTCACGGCGCATGGTCTCAACCAAAATGCTGAGGTGAAGGATACCACGTCCATAAACCATCAAAGAATCAGGTGAATCTGTGTCTTCAACCTTCAAAGCGAGGTTTTTCTCTGTCTCTCTGTAAAGACGCTCGCGCAGGTGGCGTGAAGTGACAAATTTGCCTTCTCTTCCGAAGAACGGTGAATTGTTGATTGTGAACAGCATACTCATCGTAGGCTCGTCAACATGGATCGGTGGCAACGCCTCAGGGTTCTCGAAATCAGCGACAGTGTCACCAATCTCAAAATTCTCAAGACCCATCACAGCCACGATATCGCCAGCCATAATAGGCTTTTTCGTTCTCTCTTTGCCCAGACCTTCAAAAGTATATAATTCCTTAATCTGATTCTTTTCAATAGTACCGTCGCGTTTCACCAACGAGACATTCATACCTGCCTGCAGGATACCACGTTTCAGACGACCCACAGCAATACGTCCGACGTACGAGCTGTAATCCAGCGAAGTGATAAGCATCTGAGGCGTTCCTTCTTCATATTTAGCTTCCGGAATAGTGTTGACAATAACATCCAAAAGATATGAAACATCATTTGTGACATGTGTCCAATGATCCGACATCCAACCTTGCTTCGATGAGCCGAAAACTGTCGGGAAATCAAGCTGGTCGTCGCTGGCGCCAAGGTTATACATCAAATCAAAAACAGCTTCCTGTGTTTCTTCCGGAGTGCAGTTCGGCTTGTCGACCTTATTAACCACCACAATAGGTTTCAGTCCAAGCTGAATGGCTTTCTCAAGCACGAAACGTGTCTGCGGCATAGGACCTTCAAAAGCGTCAACCAATAAAAGGACGCCGTCAGCCATGTTAAGCACACGCTCCACCTCACCGCCGAAATCACTGTGACCAGGAGTATCTATAATATTGATTTTCACGTCTTTATAACGCACCGAAACATTCTTCGACAAGATAGTGATACCTCGTTCACGCTCAAGGTCGTTGTTATCCAGAATCAAATCTCCATTATCCTTATCATCCCTAAATAGCTTCGATTGATACAGAATTCTGTCTACCAACGTGGTCTTTCCGTGGTCAACGTGAGCTATAATCGCAACATTACGAATGCTTGTCATTTGTATAAAATTAAAAAATATTGATTATTATTAAAACTTACCATCTATATCTACGTTGTCCGAAGTAACTGCACATATCGCCTTTCTTGTAGAACGGCATGCCAACACTTATCATCACCTCGAAACTCCTATTGTATCTCTTGCCTGTCACATTGTACGCCGACACGTTCGCCGACTGTACAGCATCGTCAATCTCCCTCTGTGAATATGTGTTCAGCAATCCGTGGTTGTATGCAGCCTCTATCTTCACATACAGGTATCTCTTGTCCATGTTGATGTCAAACCTGAAGCCGACTCCGGCCATCAGACTCACGTCATA
>DBYZ01000015.1:400-55483 GCA_002311655.1 Bacteroidales bacterium UBA1173 | reverse complement strand
CAAACCCATAGGGAGCCGTTATGACAGCGGCTCCTTTTTTTGTTTTTAGCCATTTTTTCGACCTTTAGATACTTTTTAGTACCATTTAGATACTAAAAACGCCCCATCCTGTTCGTTTTATATTGATTTTTTTGTAACTTTGTAGTCCCCTAATACTGATAACTAAGAAATATAAAAACAACTGAATATGAAATGGTTAACTAATTTTAAGAGCTTTATTTTTGCATTATTTTTTACTACGATTGGCGTGATTTCGTGGGGACAAACACCTCATCTTACAGTATCTTCAACTGAAGACAATACCTATTTGATTAGTAGCGTAGATGACTGGAACACGTTTGCGGCGGATGTTAACGGTGGTTACAGTTATAGTGGAAAGTTTGTAAAACTCACTTCAAACATTGGAACAGCAGAGATTCCTGTCACGACGATGGTGGGTGACCTTGTCGATGCGGTTTATTATTCTTTCAAAGGCACTTTCGACGGTGACGACCACACCTTGACGTTTCATTACAACTATACAGAGCTGCAAAGTTCCCAACGTTTGAACCGTGTGGCTCCTTTCCGTTATATTAATGGCGCAACAATCAAGAAATTGAGAGTGGCAGGTGATATCAATATGGATAAACCAAATGCCGGCGGTCTGTTTTGTGTGAATGATATTTATAATGACAGCAGATCAAATATCATAGACTGTACTGTCAGCGTGAATATCACAGGATATAAGGACTATTGCGGCGGTTTCGCAGCCGTTGCTTCGAACACCACATTTACCGGATGTGTATATAACGGTCGTCTGAATATTGGCAGATACAGCGGCGGATTTAGTGCACAAGGCAATAAAAAGACCATTATTGACAACTGTTTGTGCGCTCCTACAGCAGGCAGTGAGATTTACTCACGCAGCGGTAACTTCGTTAATGAGAAAAACGCTGTAATAACAAACAGTTATTATACACTTTTGCCAAATCCCGACTATAGTATATTGACACAAGGCACAAGAGCATATACGTCGGCACCTGCTGTTTTTACCAAAAAACGCCAGCTTATCGACGGCAATTATTACTATGTTGAAGGCAATGCAACGATTATTAATTTGCCTGACGGATATGATTACACTGGCAGCGTCATTCCTGTGACATACGGCATGACATTCAAAGGAACACCATTGACTGAGACAACAGACTTTATTGCCTCGTTTACACCTTCACCGGTAAAAGAGAAAGGTGTTTATACACTGACGCTTAGCGGTAATAATTCGCATAACTACTATGGTTCAGTTTCGCAGACTTTCACGGTTATAGATGGCTATTTAGAGGGTGAAGGTACCGCAGAAGATCCTTATCTTATTGAAGATGAACACGATTGGAGTGTTCTTACGAACAAAGTTGATTATGGTACCGGTGTTGATTCATACTACAAACTTACAGCGGATCTTAATATTGCCGAGGGAGAGCCTATTAATACTATTATTGGTACAACGACACATCCGTTTAGAGGACATTTTGACGGTGGCTGGCATACACTTACCATTAATATAAATCGTACGGGACTTATTTATGCGGCACCGTTTGGCGTGGTTGACGGTGCGACTATCGAAAATCTGAAGGTCGCAGGAACAATAAGAACCGATAATAAGTTTGCAGGAGGTATACTTGGCTGGGTGAATAACACTGACGACACAAGAGAAACACATATAAATAACTGTATCAGTGTTGTAAATATTGAAAGTTCTACTAATGGTGACGGCTCGCATGGCGGATTTGCGGGTCAGGTTGAAAAAGGCTTGCTTAGGTTTGAAAACTGTGCCTTCGAAGGCAGCATAACAGGTGATTTAACTGACAAATGCGCTGGATTTGTGAGTTGGCGACAAGGACAAGTGGAATACAACAACTGCACTATGGCAGGAACAATTTCGATTCATAATAATCCAAGTATTGCAGATAATACAGCCAATTTCCATAGAAATGGCGAAGGCACTTTTACAAATGCATATTATATCACTCCATCGGCTCAACTAGCTACTCAGGGAACAGAAATAACAAGCAGCGCGACAGCTCCTACCAACGGATTATACAGAAAATACACTGTTTCTGCTAATAATTACTATGTGCCGAGTGTAACAATCTCAGAATTGGATAATTCAACGACTACAATATTCTCATATACAGGCAGCGTTATTCCTGTTAACCCTGTTGTAACAAATTACGGCTGGACGCTGGCAAAAGGCACAGACTATACGGTTGATTTGACATATAGTTCTACAGAATCTGGTGCATATGGGACTGTATCTGAGATTAAAAATGCAGGTTATTATAAAATGACAGTTACCGGCATTACTAAGTATGGCGGATCAAAAGTTTATAATATTCGTGTTGTTGATATTAATTCGTGGTCGGTGCTTAAAGACGCATTAACAGGCGTAAGCGGAACAGTTACCGTATATAATGATTTAAGCGCTGCTTCAGATGATGGCGCTTTGGTTGTGAGCGGTAATATGGTTTTGGATTTGAACGGACACACTTTGAACCGCAACAGAACAGCAGAAGAAGCTAATGGTTATGTGATTAAGGTGGAAAACGGTGCAAGCCTTAAAATTATCAACGGCACACTTACCGGTGGTTGGAACAGTGAATCCGGCGGCGGAATATACAGTGAAGGAGACCTGACGCTTATTGGAGCGGATGTCGTTAACAACAAATGCCGTGAATTGGGCGGAGGTATATACTGCCATGGAGGCACTTTTTATATGACCGATGGCGGTGTAATACGCAACGAAACTACACACGACAACCTTACTACAGCCGGCGGTGGCGGAATACATGCTGATGGGGTGACGGCATTTAAAATGAACAACGTTATTGTGACCGAGAATAAAACCGTCAGCAAAGGCGGCGGCATACGCTTTCATATCGGTGCAATAAAAGCTTATATTAATAATTGTACCATTACCAAAAACGAATCTAAGACAAATCCTCAGTCAAAGGGAGGCGGCATTTATTTTGAAACGACTGATAAAGGAAGTCTTGATGTGACTGGCGGCTTGATATGTGTTAACAGCGTTAGCGCAGAAGGTGGCGGTGTTTATGTTATTCACGGTGTCGTTTCGATAAAGGATTGTCAAATTTTGGGTAATGTTTCAGGAAACATTGGAGGTGCTATAAGTGCTTATAACGGTGGCGGTAAGCATAGCAAAATCATCCTAAATGGCTGTGGTATTAATGGAAACACAAGTACAAATCGAGGTGGTGGAGTGTATTTGCACGACGGCGCTGAGATAGAGATTCAGGGTGAGTTGCGTATTATTGGAAACGAAAGCACAAGTACAGAGTCAAATAATCTCTATCTGGCTGATAGCGACGGAGTTATAGCGGTGACTGGCAGCCTTCCGGGAGCTGTAATTGGAGTTTCAAGAAGTGGTGCCGGCACTTTGACATCCGGACTTGCAGGCAATGGAACAGTTGGTAACTTCATCAGCGACTGCGGCACAAGGGTGGTGTTGCCAGTCGGTGGAGAGGCATATCTGCAAAATTATTACATCTGGGGAGTGACGGAAGGATGGCCTGATCTTCCAGGCATTGCTAAAGATGGTGATGACTATACTTTTAACGCCATTGTGATAATTCCGAATGGCACTACGGTAACTCCTTCAAAATTAGTGGTAAGATCAGGTGGGTTAGTCGTCGCAGACGGCGGACAGCTGGTTTACACCAACACCTCGTTCCATGTGTCGGCTAAAGTGCAAAGGAACATTGAGGCTGCAGAGTCGAAAGACGATGTTTATGGCTGGTACACAATAGCATCGCCGGTTAATGATGCGGTTATCTCAACAAATACAACGCTTAAAACAACAAATTCGGAGCCATACGATTACGATTTGATGATGTACGACGAGCCAAATCATTATTGGAGAAGTTATAGAAGCGAAACTGCATCGACATATTTCGAGGACGACAAGATGGTGAACGGCCTCGGTTATCTTTATCGTAATGCCAATAATGTGACCGTTGAGTTTACCGGTCCTATTCACAGTGGGGATGTCACTTGCAGTGTGACAAACAGCGGAGACCTGCTTCCGGGATTCAATCTTATTGGCAATCCGTTTACACATGACATCACATTTGGCAACATATCGTTAAGTGCGGGTAGCGCTTTGACCGGAGGTTATGTTCTGAACAAAGCCGGAAGTTGGGGTGCGATACTGGCTGCTAATACATCTATTAAGCCATGCCAGGGCGTACTTGTGCAGGTGTCGGAATCTGCCACAGCAACCATCAGTCATACTGCCCGTGCGCGTAAAGCATCGGACGATTTCATAAGTTTTGCCGTAGCGAACAGTCAGTATGAAGATGTGGCGTTTGCCCTGTTTGGCGAAGGCAGCGGATTGAGTAAGATTGACCATCAGAATCCAGACATTCCGATGATTTACATCCATCAGGATGATGAGGACTATGCCATTGCGACTATGGAAGATGACACGAAAACGTTTAACCTTGATTTCGTTGCCAAGACGACAGGAAACTATACATTGAGTGTTAAGCCGGAGGGCAAGTTCAGCTATATTCATGTTATTGACAAGGTGACTGGCGAAGAGATCGACATGCTTAGGGAGAAGGAGTATTCGTTCATCGCCTCGGTGACGGATGACGCCGACAGGTTTATTGTATGTCTGGAGCATTTCGACGACGCTGATGGCACGGTTTTCGCTTATCAGAGCGGCACGGACATCGTTGTTGTAGGTGAAGGTGAGCTTCAGGTGTTCGATGTTATGGGACGTTTGGTTGCCAAACAATATGTCAACGGTGTAGAGACGTGGCGCGCCGCGTCCGTACAAACGGGCGTTTATATTTTTAGATTGGAAGGAAAGACACAGAAAATGGTAGTGAGGTAAATTGAAAGACCTTGTTTTATGCGAAATTGTACATTGGAAAGTACAAAATTTGATAAAAATTGTACATTTTTTGGTACAATTTGAAAAATTAGTGTTATCTTTGCAGAAAAATTCTGGCAATGGAAACACTGTTTGACACTTTTAGGATTCTGCTGGACCTCACTCCGATGGACTATGTGAGGTCGTTTCATGACAAAATAAACTGGAAAAACAGGCTGATCGGACTGATGGGGCAGAAGGGTGTGGGGAAATCGACGCTTTTGCTGCAGCATATCAAAAAATTTGATAACCTTGACGAGACACTGTATGTGCAGGCGGATGACATGTATTTTGCCGGGCGCGGATTGTTTGATTTGGCGTTCGATTTCTTCAAGAGAGGCGGAAGGCGGCTGTATATTGACGAGATTCACAAATATAAGGGATGGTCGACGGAGATAAAAATGATTTACGACAGGCTGCCTCTGTTGTCGGTTGTATATTCTGGGAGTTCGCTGCTGGCATTGCGAAAAGGCGGTTCTTCGGATCTGAGCCGCAGAACGGTTGAATACACCATGCCAGGGCTGTCGTTCCGTGAATATCTCAATATTGCGAACGGATGGGACCTCAAGCCAGCTTCATTGGAAGATATTCTTAAAGGTAAAGTTGATTTTCCATACGGGGAGCACAGGCCACTGAAATATTATGAAAATTATTGTAAATCAGGATATTATCCGTTTTTTAAGGAAGAAGATTTCAAAATAAAGTTGAAGCAGGCGATAAATGAAACGGTTGAGCATGATATTCCAAGTTATGCTGAGATTTCGGTGGCTTCGGCTTACAAACTCAAAAAACTGATGTATGTTTTAGCGCAGAGTGTGCCGTTTAAGCCGAATTACAGCAAGTTGGCTGAGGGGCTTGATGTCAACAGGACCACCATTTACAATTACATTGAATATCTTGAATCGTCGCATCTTTTCAACGCTTTGAGGGAGAAAGGCTCGGGCGATGCCATTATGCGTAAGGCTGAAAAACTTTATCTTGGTAACAGCAATATAGCATATGCCATATCCGACACGCGGCCTGACGAGGGCAATGTACGCGAAACCATGTTTTTGGCTTGGATGAGTGTGGTGCACAATGTGACTTCGTCGAAGATTTCAGATTTTGAGATTGACGGAATAACGTTTGAGGTTGGTGGCAAAAACAAGAAAGGCAAGCAGGTTAAGGATGTCGAAAAGGCTATTCTTGTTAAGGACAACATGGAATATGTGTTTGGTAACTCAGTTCCTATCTGGATGTTCGGATTTATTTATTAAAAATAAATGCTGCACGTATTGAAATTTTTTGTATTTTTGCAAACCGATTAAAAAGCAAATAAAGGATTGTAAAAAACATTGAATATGAATAAGTTAACTAATCTCAGAAAATTTGTTTTTGCAAGTATTATTACACTGTTTGGCGTAGTTTCTAATGTTAACGCACAGAGCTTGACCGGCTCGGGAACGGAAAATGACCCTTATTTGATTACGAGTGCAGCGGATTGGAACACGTTTGCGGCGGATGTTAACGGTGGTTACAGTTATAGTGGAAAATATATTCAGCTTAATAATGATATTCCTACGGATGCAGAGATTGCTGATGGCACAACAGCTGTTTCAACGATGGCTGGATTGTGGGATAAAAATACACCTGCCAACAGAAAGCCGTTCAGTGGTACTTTTGATGGCAACTGGCATACTTTGAATTTTGAAAAAGGCACCATCAACAATGCTTTCGGTGAAGAAAAATGCGCCCCATTCCGTTATATTGATGGTGCGACAATACAAAACCTCACGGTAACAGGAAAAATCGTTTCATCAAAGAGACACATGGGAGGTTTTGTCGCATGGGCTCACAGTAGCACTGCTGAATCTCACATTACCAACTGTACAAGCAGTATAGAAATTGATTGTTCACAGATTTATAATTCAGATGGAAATGCCTCGGATATGAAACATTGGGACTGTTCTGCTGGAGGTTTTATTGGACAAATTGAGAAAGGAGATGTCAATTTTGATAATTGTATTTTTGATGGAAAAATTTACAGAGGTACAGCACCAAATTACCAGGAAAATGCTAATAGAGGAGCTGGATTTGTAAGTTATGTGCAAGACAACAAAGCCAAATATAATAATTGTACAATGGCGGGTATTGTTGATCTGTATTCTACAAATCATTCAGATTGGATATCAACATTTAACAGAAACGGCAAAAACACATATAATGGCACTTGTTATTACATCCGAGACTATGGCGATGTGCCTGCAACTAATTGCGTTGAAGCATTGGCTACGCCCAGTGACCTTTCGAGAAAATACAAGGTCGATGAAACGCCTACATATAAATACGTGCCAGGCGCAGTGTTTACAGGTATTGAGACATATATTAGCACAGGTACAGAACTGACGCCTACTGTTAGTTACTATGGCAGGACGCTTACACGCGGAACAGATTATGTGATTAAAATAGATGGAACGGTGCTTGAGTCGGGCAATCCTACTTTTAGCGTAGCCGGTAGTTATGAATTGTCAATTGAGGGTAAAACCGGCAGTAACTATGCAGGCGCTCATACGGTAACGATAACTGTTATTGAGATTAACTCGTGGACTGTACTGAAAACGTTATTAAAATCAACCAGTGGCACTTTCACTTTGACACAAGACATTACTGCGAATGTTAATTTGGCTGCCGATACCAATTTTGTTGTGGAAGGCAACATCACATTAAATCTTGGCGGACATACAATAGACAGAGGTTTAACGTATGTCAATGATGATTATGAAGTGCTGTCGGATTATGCACCGGATTATAACGGTCCGGGTCGTGTTATCAAAATAAAGAATGGTGCCAGCTTGACAATTAATGGCCCGGGAACAATTACTGGAGGATATCACAAGGCGGAGGATGGCAATGAAAATGCGAAAAACGACGGAGGCGGTATCTGGAACATGGGCACTCTTGTGATGAACGAAGTCACTGTTTCTGGCAATAAAGTCGAAAAATTGGATCCGGAGTCAACTACTGCTACTGGAAGAGGAGGCGGAATATTTAGCGGTTCGGGCAGTTCATTAGAGATGAATGACTACTGTGTAATAAGATGTAATGAAGCCCATGGTGGTGGCGGAGGTGCTTTTGTAAATAATGCAAAGAAATGTGATATTACAGACGCAACAATTCTTATGAATGTATCAAAAGACAAGGGCGGTGGTTTGCGATTGGCTCCTCCAAGCAATAAAACATACAATGTAGTTAGATGTAATATTACTGGTAATTTTGTAACAGACAAGAGTGAGTCAAAAGGAGGCGGAATATATTTACAAGGGCAAAGTAATTCAACATTAAATTTAATTAGTTGTAATATTTCGCTTAATACGGCATTTATACTTGGAGGTGCTTTGTATTCTCACAGTGGCAATACTATTGCAACGAATTGTACCATGTTTATGGATATGACAACGGATCAATTGGCTGCTGCGGGAACCGGTGATAGTTATGGCGGAGCTGTATATATCAATGATGGAGAATATACGATGGATGGCGGTTCTATAACGGGATGCAACACAGAAACGAATGGTGGTGCTGTTTATGTTAAAGGTGGAACTTTTAATGTTCAGGGTAATGTTCAGATCAAAGATTGTTATTATCCTACTGATGAAAATCCAAATACTGATAATAATGTGTATTTGGCGGGCGATAACGTTATTCATGTAACAGGTCCGTTAGATCCGAGTTCTGAAATTCACGTTACCAAAGCAGGTGGTGGAAGTATTATGGATGGCAATTCAGAATATTGGTCGTTGTCTAATTTTACTTTTGATGATGATAGTTATAGAGTGAAAATTGGTGATGATGGCAAAGTTGAGTTGTACAGTCCTTATCTTTGGAATAATCCAGGGCAGTGGGATGATAGTTATATTATAAAAGATGGTGAGAATTATACCATTAAAGCTGCAATAACTATTCCTAACGGATGTGTTGCAACTCCGACAAGCATTACTTTTGGAAGCGATCCTAATACAACTGGCGGTGAGATTATTATTGAAGACGGCGGACAGTTGGTTTATGGTACTTCAATTCCTGTGACGGCTAAAAAGAATATATCAAAAGCTACGACAGACGAGAACGGATGGTATACAATATCATCGGCGGTACACGATAACGATCAAACTTATGTTTTACTCTCTCATATCAAACTCATTATAGAGAACTCTTTAAATGATATGTATTTATATGATGAGGCTGAAAGCTATTGGCGAAATCGAAAGACAAGCGGTTCAGGTTTCAACAGAATGGAAAGAGGTCGTGGATATTTATATCGGAATGGAGTAGATGTGACTGTTTCATACGTTGGTAAGACCAATGTTGGCACTTTGAACGATTACACCTTGTCGTGCCAGGCAAATAACGACCTGAGAGGCTTCAACTTGGTTGGTAACCCGTATGCGCACAGCATTGCCAAAGGTTCTGGAAAGGCCATCGAAAACACATATCTGGCTATTGGTTATTATGTCTTGACAAATGCAGGAGAATGGATGACTTGCACTGATGGCAGTGAAATAAAAGTTAACCAAGGTATTCTGGTTCAAGCAACAGATGCAGGAAATAATCAGAAACTTGTTTTTAATGATATTAGATATACCGCGCCAAGTAAAGACGGCAATGAGGTCGATAAAGGCATTGAATTCAAAGTTGAGAACTCGGATTACTCCGATGAGGCTTACGCCATGTTTGAAGAAGCAGTTGGCTTGAACAAAATCAGCCACCCAAATGAAGACATCCCTATGCTTTATATCAGAAAAGGTGAGAAAGATTATGCCATAGCAACGATGAGCGATAATGTGAAATCAATAAACCTCAACTTCGAGGCGAAGACATTTGGTCGTTACACTTTGAGCGTGAAGCCACAGGGCGGATACAGATATCTGCATCTCATCGACAGACTGGCTGAGAAAGACATCGACTTGCTTGTCGAGAGTGAATACTCGTTCATCGGCTCACCGGCAGATAACGCAAACAGATTTATCGTGCGCCTGGAGCACTCGGATAGTGTTGATGACGAGGTGTTTGCTTACCAAAGCGAAAACGACATCGTTGTGAGCGGCGAAGGCGAATTACAGATATTCGACGTGATGGGACGTTTGGTGCTGAGACAGAATGTGAACGGCGTGCAGACAGTTAATGGATTGAGCAAGGGTGTTTACATTATGAGATTAAATGATATGACACAAAAGATTGTTATCAGATAAACAAAATAATTATACGAATATGAAAAAAGCATTATTAACCATTGCATTAGTAGCGACACTGGGTTTGGTCGCAAACGCACAGCCTGACGGTTTCTTCAGAAACGATGGTAATGGAGATAACAGCACTCGTACAGATATTAGCGGCACTACACCTGCATTGCCTAGTGGCGGTGTAGGCGCGATAAACAGAGACCAACCTGCACCATTGGGCAGCGGATTGCTGGTGTTGACGGTGCTTGGCGGCGCATATTTGCTTCGCAAACAAGAGAAGTAACGCGGGTTCCTCACCCCTGTGGGGTTCGGAATGACAGCAATGTTTAGAATGAAAAAAAACTTTGGATGCTTGTATTAATTATCCGAAGTTTTTTTTATTTTTGCGCCTTAAAATTTAAACCTATAGAAAAATGAGCGGATTTTTTGGAATCGTATCGAAAAGGCCGTGTATTACGGACCTTTTCTATGGTATTGATTATCATTCACATCTTGGAACTTCAGTGGGAGGTATCTGCACATTCGATGGAGATACCTTTCATCGTTCTATCCACAGCCTGAAAGGTTCTTATTTCAGGACAAAATTCGACGATGAGCTGTCAAAATTCTTGGGGAATAGCGGCATCGGCGTCATCAGCGACACCGACGCACAGCCTATCGTCGTGAACTCTCATCTTGGCAAGTTTGCGATTGTCACAGTGGCGAAAATCACCAACATCAAGGAACTGGAGCAGGAGTGTCTCGAAAACAAACAGCATTTCGCGGAGCTGAGTCACGGCGACACCAACCCTACCGAGCTCGTGGCGCTTCTCATCACGCAGGGCAAGGACTTCGTCGACGGCATCCAGAACGTTTACCGTAAGGTGCGCGGCTCTGTGTCGATGCTCATCCTCACCACCGACGGCAGCATCATCGCGGCAAGAGACCTGTACGGCCGCACGCCTATCGTCATCGGAAAGAACGACACCGGCTACGTCGCTGCCTTCGAGAGCCACAGCTACATCAACCTCGACTATTCGACGGAGCGTTTCCTCGGTCCTGGCGAGATTGTGCGCATCACCGAGAACGGTGTCAACCAGCTACAGGCACCTAACGACAAGATGCAGATTTGCTCGTTCCTTTGGATTTACTACGGATTCCCGGCATCCGACTACGAAGGCATCAACGTGGAGGAGATGCGTTATCGCGGTGGCTACGCCATGGGTAAGATGGACGACGTGGAGGTCGACTACGTGGCTCCGATTCCGGATTCGGGCATTGGCATGGCTATCGGCTACTCGAACGCCAAACAGATACCATACGTGCGCAGCGTGGTGAAATACACACCTACCTGGTCGCGCAGCTTCATGCCAATCAACCAGGAGCAGCGTGAACATGTGGCGAAGATGAAACTCATCCCGAACCGTGCCTTGCTGAAAGGAAAACGCGTGGTGTTCTGCGACGACTCCATCGTGCGCGGCACCCAGCTTCGTGACAACGTGAAGATGCTTTACGAATATGGCGCGAAGGAAGTGCACATAAGACTGAGCTGCCCTCCGTTGAACTACGGCTGCCAGTTCCTGAATTTCAGCGCTTCGAAGAACGAGTTGGAACTCATCACACGCCGTTGCATCGAGGAGTTGGAAGGCGACAGCACCAAGAACCTCGAGCTTTACAGCGACTCCAGCACGAAGCAGTACGCCAACCTGGTGGAGATGTTACGTAAACACGTGGGTGTGGATTCGTTGAAATTCAACACCTTAGATAACATCTGCAACGCCATCGGATTGCCGAAATGCAAGGTGTGCACACACTGTTTCGACGGTTCGTCGTTTGGCCACAAATAAAATTATTTGAAGAAAATATCGACTGATGAATCACGGGACAAGCCCAGCAGTGACGCGGCTTTCCCGTGATTTATCGCTATCTCGAGGAAGCCATGCGAGCCGAAAATCGCCACGATGTCGGGCATTGCCACTTCGGTGTAGCTGCGGCAAATCTTGTTAATGACATATTTCCCGATTTTTATCTCGTAAGCCCTGCTGTTTCTTATCTTTTCGAACAACTCCCTGGTGATGTTCGTGACCACGTTTTCGTAAGAATCGACGAAAGTGACGATGCCGTGGATTGAGTTGTTGTCGATGGTCGGCTGGAAGGTGAGGCTCTTTCTTATCGCCGGATAAGGAGTGCCTATCTCGTTGAACGATGCGCCGTTAGCTATCATGGCAGCCACTTTCACGAAGCGGTCGCGGGTGGTGAAGGTGAAATAATCCGAGTCCTGAATCACGTCGATGATGACGGCTTCGTAAGGCGTGTCGCCGAGGATGAGCGAGAAGATGTCGTTGTCGGTGCCGATGAAATAATGACCGTTGGCTTTCAGCGCGATATGCGGCTTTTCCAACGACTCTTCGGTCTCCACCCCGATGATGTGTATGGTGCCTTCAGGAAAGTTCTGGTAGCAGTTGCGGATGATGAACGCCGCCGAAGCGATGTCCCACGGCTCGATATTATGGGTGATGTCGACAATGCAGGCGTCAGGGAGAGCCGTCAAGATGGCGCCCTTAACTGCCGCGACGTAATAGTCGGACAGCCCCCAATCGCTTGTTAGTGTTATAATTGCCATGATTTCTGCCGTGTTTTCACTATGTCATTTGACAGATGCAAAAATACGCTTTTCTATCAAAAAATTTTTATTGAAATAAAAAAGTTATGAACAATTTTTATTTTTTATCTTTGCATATCGAAAAACATGTAAAATTTAGTCGAAAAATCAGATGGCGGAACAGATAGTCCAGATAGAAAATGTAAACCCGAGCGATTTGTATGGTGCTAAGGATCAACATCTTACGATAATAAAGAATTTGTTTCCGAAGCTTAAGATCATTGCGCGCGGCGATTTTGTGAAGGTGATTGGCGACGACGACGAGGTGAATTATTTCCTCGACAGGCTCAACATGCTCGTGAACCATCTGGAGCGTTTCGGGAGCATCAACCCGCAAGTGATTGAGGACGTGATGATTTCGAACGGACAGACCGCATACGTGCAGTCGATGAACGACGGCGACGTGCTTGTTTACGGTCGTAACGGCTTGCAAATCAAGGCGATAACGGTCAATCAGAAACGCATGGTCGATGCCATCGGCAAGAAAGACATGATTTTCGCCATCGGTCCGGCGGGAACGGGAAAGACATACACTGCGGTGGCCCTGGCAGTGCGCGCATTGAAAAACAGGGAAGTCAGACGAATAATTTTGACGCGACCGGCGGTGGAAGCGGGGGAGAACCTCGGATTTTTGCCAGGCGACCTGAAAGACAAGCTCGACCCGTATCTGCAACCGTTATATGATGCCTTGCGTGACATGATTCCGCAGGCTAAGCTGACGACATATATGGAAGACGGCACCATCGAGATTGCTCCGCTGGCGTTCATGAGAGGCAGGACATTGGACCATGCCTTCGTGATTTTGGACGAGGCACAGAACGCGACGAGAGCCCAGCTGAAGATGTTTTTGACGAGAATGGGCCGCGATGCGAAGTTCGTCATCACCGGCGACGTGACGCAGATAGACCTGCCGAAGAACACGCCGTCGGGACTGCCGCAAGCTGTCGACATCCTCGGCGATGTGAAAGGCATCGAGTTCATCTTTTTGGATGAGAAAGACGTTGTAAGGCATAAATTGGTGACTGAAATCGTCAATGCTTATAAGAAATATTATCATGACAATGATGATACGGATTTGGAGACGACGGACAATCGTCCGTCTGATTAATCGGTGCCCTACGGGCAGAAATCAAACAAAATCTTAAAAAAAATCAAACAAAATATTCTACGAAATAAATCAAGGAAGAACATTTTGAAAGATTTTAAAATAGATTTTGAAAGATTTTGAGCCGAAGGCGACCCGAAAAAAATAAAAGATAACAAATAAAAGATAAATTAGATATGAAGGCTTTAACAAGAACCGATTTCAATTTCGAAGGTCAGACAAAAGTGTATCACGGCAAGGTCCGTGACGTTTATTTCATCGACAACAAATATCTGGTGATGGTCGCCACCGACAGAATCTCGGCGTTCGACGTGATCTTGCCTGAGGGCATCCCTTATAAAGGCCAGATTCTCAACCAGATAGCAGCTGAGTTTTTGGATATGACCACCGACATCGTGCCGAACTGGAAGATTGCCACACCAGACCCTATGGTGACGGTTGGCAAGCTCTGCAAGCCGTTCCCAGTGGAGATGATTATCAGAGGCTACCTCACAGGAAGCTCATGGCGCACCTACAAGAGCGGGCAGCACACCATCTGTGGCGTGAACATCCCTGACGGCATGAAAGAACACCAGAAATTTGCTGAGCCTATCATCACCCCGACAACAAAAGCCGAGGAAGGTCACGATGAGGACATCTCGAAGGAAGAGATTATCCGTCAAGGACTTATCAGCAAAGAAGACTACGAAAAGATTGAGGTCATCACAAGAAAATTGTTCCAAAGAGGCACTGAAGTAGCAGCCAAGCACGGCTTGATTTTGGTTGACACGAAATACGAGTTCGGCAAGATTGGCGACCAGATCTACCTGATGGACGAGATTCACACCCCTGACTCATCGCGTTATTTCATCGCCGACCAGTACGAGGAGTGCTTCAAGAAAGGTGAGCCTGTGAAGCAGCTCTCGAAGGAGTTCGTCCGCGAGTGGCTGATGGCGAACGGTTTCCAGGGCAAGGAAGGCCAGATGGTGCCAGAGATGACCCCGGCAATCGTGGCCGGCATTTCCGAAAGATACATCGAGCTTTACGAAAAGGTGACCGGCAAGAAGTTTGAGAAGGCGAAGGAAACCGAAGATGTGAAGGCGAGGATTGAGAACAATGTCAAGAATTGGTTGAAAAATAATAGATAACCTGTAGGGATGAAAAAAAGGGACGCAGAAATGCGTCCCTTGGTGTTTAATATTTTGTTTGTTGTACGATTCTAGCGGAATTGGCTATCCATTAGCGTTACAATTGGAAGTGTTTTATTATATTGTTTATATAAACCAATTTGTCTAAAACATTTTCCTTTGGGAGCAATAATGGTTTGATTGTCATATAACGATTGATTATCGTTACTATAGACTAATACTAACAAATCATTAGTACAGATATCATCTCCAGATGCAAGTCCCATATTATTACTCAAAGTTTGAAAGATCTTAAAACTTTTGACAGCTTTGGTTGTTCCAAAACAGTCAATGGTAATTGCATTACCTGGTTTGTCAAAAAACGAAATATCAGAATTATTCGAATTGTTGGTAAATTTTACAAAAAGAATTACAAAAATAATTCCGGACAACACACCAAGCAGATAAACCCAAATCTTTTTCATGTTTTATTTGGCTTACAGTCCCTTAAGCATATGAACATCCTATATGTCATTTTCTAATTTCACAAAAAGCGTGGAACTGTATGCTGTTTTTTAGCATAACGCTTCTATTATTAACTTTGATTGGCGAGCCAATCAGTCGCAAAGATATTAAAAATTATTGTTTCAAGTCAAGAAAAAGAAGAAAAACTTCCTTATCTTAACCTGAAATAGTAAAAAAATGTACAGAAAATTGAAAATATTTCAACTTAGTATGTAAAATTTTACTATTTTTGCAGAGCGAAAGTGTAAAATGTCATGAATAACATCTGGAAGCAGTTCGGAAACACCCCAATGGATTTTGCTATGGTGGCATCGCTTTTCCCTGAATACAAGTGCAAGCACAACAAGGTGAGCGCACTTGAGAAGAAGGGTGATATCATCAGGCTGAAGCAAGGATTGTATGTGCCCAATCCAGACTTGTCTGGAAAGCAATTGTCACTGTTCGTCATAGGCAACAATTTATATGGACCATCATATATTTCGCTGCAATCGGCATTGAGGTATTATGGTTTGATTCCGGAACAGGTGTTTACAATATGCTCGATGACAATGAAGCGAAGCCAAATGTTTCATAACGAATTGGCTTGGTTTGAATATGTTCATATTGACAAGGAAGTCTTTCCAATTGGTGTTAGGATAGAAACGTCGGATGACGGTACGTCTTTTCTTATTGCGACGCCAGAAAAGGCTTTATGTGATTTGATTTCGAATATTCCGTACCTGAATCTTCGTTATGAAAAGGAAATTTTGACATGGCTTGAGGAAGATATTCGTTTCGATATGGATGAAATGTTTAAGTTTGACACGAGTATTATGAGAGAATATGCGGAAGTTGGCAAGAAAAAGAATATGATTAATCAGATTATTAAAATTATTGAGGGATGAGTACTGTTTTTGATCAAATGTTGGAGCGTTATGGGAATTTGCCCAAAGAAAAAGTGTGGAATGCAAAGTATGAGGTGACCCAGTTGATAGCGTTGGCTGGATTGCGTCGCGGGGGTTTTTTCAACAAAGCCGCTTTTTATGGTGGCACGTGCTTGCGAATTATATATGGAATGCATCGTTTTTCGGAAGATATGGATTTTTCATTATTGGCAGAAGATGCGTCATTCCACCTGGAAGATTATTTTCAAGCTGTTATTGACGAATTTAAAGCTGCTGGTCGAGATGTGGTCATTACAAAAAAGGACAAAATGACTCTTGGAAAGGTGGAATCTGCATTTTTAAAAGACGAAACAGATGTTTATAATCTGTCTTTTCAAACAGAAAAAACTTTGAAAGTCAAAATTGAAATTGATGTAAAACCGCCACTGGAGTTTCAGACAGAGTTGGTTAATCTGAATAATCCATTTCCGTTTGTGGTGCGCTGTATGACACTTCCTTGTCTTTACGCAGGAAAGATGCACGCATTGGCATTCAGAAATTGGAAAACACGCATCAAAGGCCGTGACTGGTATGATTTTGAATGGTATGTTAGAAAAGGAATTCCATTGGATTACAATCATTTACGTGAACGAATCAAAGAGTTTAATGGCTTGGATTTGGATAAAGATGATTTCTTAACGTTGTTAAAGGAAAGACTTGCTACATCGAAAATAGAATTGGTAAAAGCAGATGCTGCGCGTTTTGTTGAAAACAGAGAAGATCTCGACATCTGGTCCAACGACTATTTCTTACAGTTGACTGATATGATAAAATTTGTGTAAGATTATGACAACCAACGCTTTATATCAAGAAATCCTTTCAAAACAAAACCCTGCCCTCGTCCCCGGCCTCGCCCGTTTTTTCAAAACCGCCCCGGGCCAGTACGGCTTCGGCGATAAGTTCCTCGGAATCAAGGTGCCGACGGTGAGGGAAGTGGTGAAAAACCAGTGGCAGAATACCACTTTCGAGGATCTGGAGGAATGCGTGACATCGGAATATCACGAGATGCGATTGGCGGCTCTGCTCACGCTGGTGCAGGTCTTCAAGCATGCGAAGAAAGATGAGCGGCTGCAAAAACAATGTATCGACTTCTATCTTGCTCATACTCAACATATAAACAACTGGGACTTGGTCGATTTGTCGTGCTATGAGCTGCTCGGCAACTGGCTCCTCGACAAGGACCGCACTCTGCTTTATGACCTCGCACGCGACGGCAAAACCATCTGGGAGCAACGCATCGGGATGGTGAGCACCATGCAGTTTTTAAGGCATGGACAATTAGATGATACTTACAATATCGCCGAAATCTTTTTGGCTAAACTACAACCTTTGCATGACCTGCTCCAAAAAGCCGTGGGCTGGCTCCTTCGTGAGGCTGGAAAACGAGACGAGCAACGTCTCAAGGATTGGCTTTCAACACGTTACAAGACGATGCCTCGCACCATGTTGCGATACGCAATAGAAAAGTTTCCGGAAAACGAACGTAAATCTTACTTGGAAAAGTAATTATTTTTCTTTTTTCTCGTAAAAGTGCATATCCACTATGTATTGTGCCACCTCTTTCGGCATGAAATAACGCACATCCTTGCCTTCTCCGATGGCGTTTCTGATGAATGTCGACGACACCTCGATCTCGGGCGCGTCAATAACTTTCACAGACGGGTGATTTGCTAACTCGTTGCTGCTGTAGCCTTTACGCGGATAAACGAGCAGATGATGATATTTCAAAATCATCTCGTAGTTCTTCCATTTCGGGAAGCTTTCGAGGCTGTCCATGCCGCAAATCAGGTAAAAATCGGTATTCGGATGGCGTTCCTGCAGTCGTGTCAGCGTGTCGATGGTGTACGACGGCTGCGGCATGTAAAACTCGATGTCGCACACTTGGAAACGTTCGTCGCCTTTCACTGCCATCTCCACCATATACATGCGATGACGGTCGGCAAGCAGCGATTTCTTGTCCTTGAACGGGTTCTGCGGCGACACCACAAACCAGATCTCATCCATGTCACCATATTCCGCCAGATAGTTGGCGAGCATCAGGTGGCCGTTGTGAATCGGGTTGAATGACCCAAAGAACAAGCCGACTTTTTCCTTCATAGTTTTTAGTCTTTAGTCTTTAGTTTTTAGTCATTAGTCAATAGTTACTAAAGACTAACGACTAGCGACTAAAGACTACAAAATATTAAATAGTTGTTCCTTTATTTTTTCAAGTTCGTCCTTCATTTTGACGACAAGTCGCTGAATATCAGCGTCGTTTGCCTTCGAGCCGAGGGTGTTGATCTCGCGTCCCATCTCCTGTGCGATGAATCCGAGTTTTTTGCCTGCCCCTTCTTCATCTATGGTCTCCTTGAAGTAGTCGCAATGCTTGCGCAGACGTACCTTTTCCTCGGTGATGTCGAGTTTCTCAAGATAGAAAATGAGTTCCTGCTCGAAGCGGTTTTCGTCGTATTCGCCCGATGTCAGCTCCTGTAAGTTCTTGAGCAGCTTGCCTTTAATGACCTCGTGACGGTTCTTCTCGAAAGGCTCCACCTCGCCGAGATAGCCGAGAATAAGATCGACACGTTTCAGCAAATCTTTCTTCAGAATCGCGCCTTCCTTGGCTCTGAAATCGTCAGTCATTGCTATAGCTTGCAGCAATGTCTCCTTAATCTTTTCAAGAAACTCCTCGTCGTAATCCTGATCCGGCGACACGAAAATGCCCGGCATTCTGAACACTATCGCTGCCACGTCTTTCGACTCTGGGATGTTATATTCTTTCGATATGCTGTTAATCTGTTCGAGATACGATGCCACGACCTCCTTCTCGATGTGGGTGTTCTGTGCCACGTCGGTGTTGGTGATGGTCATCATCACGTCGACTTTACCGCGTTGCAGGCGTGCCGCAATCTCGTTACGATATTCAAACTCGTTGGCCTTGAGCTCCTGCGGAAGCTTCATAATGAGATCCAACTGCTTGCTGTTCAATGTCTTAATCTCGACACAGATATTGTTGCTCTTGTAAAGTTGCTCGGCCTTGCCGTAGCCTGTCATCGAACGAATCATCTTAAAATTAATTTTTTTGCAAAGATAAAAAAATCTCACGCAGATTACGCAGAAAACGCAGAATTAATCTTCCACATATTTAAGCATAAGCTGATAAATCAGCCCGCAGATTCAAGGCTATGCGGAAATCTGCAATTCGCTTTAGCGAGTATCGAAAATGGTCGGACAAAAAATCTGTTATATCTGCGAAATCTGCGTGAAAAAAATAAATTTGAAAAATTGTTATCCTAATGAATAATTTCGTTAATTTTGTGGATTGTTTGAAAATTTCTAAATCAATTTAAAATAAACTTAAAAATTAGGATTTTATGTCAGAAAAAATGACTTCAAAAGATTTCATGGAAATGGAAGCCCGTTATGGTGCTCACAACTATCATCCACTTCCGGTAGTCCTCGCCAAAGGTAAAGGCGCTAAGGTTTGGGACGTTGAAGGAAAAGAGTATTACGACTTCTTGTCGGCTTATTCAGCTGTCAACCAGGGTCACTGCCATCCGGCAATTTTGAAAGCTATGGCTGAGCAGGCTGAGAAGCTCACTCTTAGCTCACGCGCTTTCTACAACGACGCCCTCGGTCCATGGGAAAAATATGTCACAGAATATTTCGGCTACGACAAGGTTCTGCCGATGAACACCGGCGCTGAGGCTGACGAGACAGCTCTGAAGCTCGCACGTCGTTGGGGTACAATGTGCAAAGGCATCCCAAATGACGAGGTGACCATCGTGTGCTGCGAAGGTAACTTCCACGGCCGTACCATCACCATCATCACCATGTCGAACGACCCAGATTCATACGCAAACTACGGTCCTCTGACACCTGGTTTCATCCGCATCCCTTACAACGATCCTGACGCATTGGAGAAGGTTCTCGCTAAGGACGGCAAGAAGATCGCAGGTTTCCTGTTGGAGCCTATCCAGGGTGAAGCTGGCGTTTACGTTCCGGATGAGGGTTATCTGAAGAAATGCTACGACATCTGCAAGAAATACAACGTTTTGTTCATGGCCGACGAGGTGCAGTGCGGTATCGCCCGTACAGGTAAGATGCTTGCTTGCGACCACGAAGGCGTGCGTCCTGACATCCTTATCCTCGGTAAGGCTCTCGGCGGCGGCGTGGTGCCAGTGTCGGCAGTGCTCTGCGACGACTACATCATGATGAACATCAAACCGGGTGAGCACGGCTCAACATTCGGCGGCAACCCAGTGGCGGCAAGAGTTTCTATCGCTGCATTGCAGGTCATCAAGGACGAACACCTGATGGAGAACGCTGAGCGTCTCGGCAAGCTCTTCCGTGAGGAAATCATGAAGATCAACCACCCGATGATCCAGAAGGTCCGTGGTAAAGGTCTCTTGAACGCAGTGATTATCAAGCCTATGAACGGCAAAGAAGCATGGGATGTCTGTTTGAAGATGCGCGACAACGGTATCCTCGCAAAGCCAACCCACCAGCACATCATCCGCTTCGCTCCACCATTAGTGATCACCGAAGCTGAACTGAGAGACGCTATCGAGAGAATTAAGAAATCGATAATGTCGTTCTAAAACACTCTCTCCGTCATTTCGACTGGAGCGAAGCGGAATGGAGAAATCTCCTACAATTTGCTGGAGATTTCTCCGCTCCCTACGGTCGGTCGAAATGACGTTTTTTATATAAACCATTTAACAACTTAAACCATGAAAAAACTCCTAACATTAGCAATCATTATGATTGCAGTGACGATTGTATCGTGCAAAAAAGAAAAGCCTACAAATGACAATTCCGAACCGCCCATTGTAGTGGTCGACAGCACCCTGTTGCCGCAGTTGCAGACACTGTATATGATAAATATAACAGACACTACGGCCAATTGTGAATGTAAAGTACTCAATGCCCAATGCAATAGCCTCGATTTGAGAGATTATGGCTGTTGCTGGAGTACTTCGCATAATCCAACCATTAATGATAATCATAATTATACGTATATGATGGATAGCCATGGCGAGTATAATGTGGTTCTTACAAATTTAACGCCTGGAACAACATATTACGTCCGAGCATACGGTCAAAATGAAGAAGGAATTGGCTATGGCAATGAGATAGAGTTTGTCGCTGAATATGAAGATCATCCAAATCCTTGGTCGCCGGAGCCAGTCAATGGGCATATTCCTTCAAGCGTTTTGCCAGATGCGTTAGCCGCCGAGATTGGTCAGTATATGAATATTTATTCGGGTGAAAATCCAATTGTTATTGACAGTTTGTATAATTCAAGCCCTCACAAGCTGATGCATACAACTTTCGATGAGCCTGCCGACACGATCTATCACGACCTTCGTTTCCAATTTGTCAAAAAAGACAATAAAGTCGATTTGATTGAATGGGTGTTTGACAATTATGCCCAGTATTATTATCCTATTGCCTTCAGAGATTTGTATATGATAGGCTCGGGTAACAATTTCACGGCTTATTATCTTGAAGAAAACACTTCATATTCGACTGGATACTATAAAACAGCAACAATTTTAAGCGGCACTTTTGACGAGGCAAACAATGCCGTAAACAATTTCAAAATAGCTGAAATTCTTCTCAAGACATACGGCAACCCGAATCTCCCACCAGAGAATTCATACCGCATAGTAGGTGATGCCGACGGAGTTTCAAACTATTATCCATACTTTGGAAAATGATATTAATAGGATTAATTAAAAATCAAGGGTTAACATTATTATGTTGATCCTTGATTTTTTTTGCAAATAATATCACAAAAATGCGATAATATCAAAAATATTATGTATCTTTGCGAGCGATATGGTAGTAGTTTTTGAAAAAGATTATCTGAAAGAACTCTTTGTTGATGGCAAAACATCTGACAAAAAATATCGGTTTCAACCAGATATAATATCAAGATATGTTAAAGTCATCAATATTATGATGAACGCTAATAACGTTAATGATTTAATGCGTATTGGCAGCCTTCATTATGAACATCTTGAAGGAGATAAAAAGGGTTATTCGTCGGTTAGAGTTAATGATAAATATCGAGTTGAGTTTTCTGAGGAGTTTGAGGAAGGACAACAAATTGCTACTATATGTAACATTGTTGAATTGACAAACCATTACAAATAAAACCATGATACACGTTAAAGGAAAAAAGGACAATATGATTGCCAACAATCTAACGCCATTCGCCGCGACACATCCAGGTGAGATGATTAAAGATGAGATGCAAGAGCGAAAAATGACCCAAAAGCAGCTTGAAGAATTGACAGGCATTAAACAATCAGTCATTAGCGAGACCATTAATGGCAAACGTTCGCTGTCACTTAATTTTGCTATTGCTTTGGAAAAAGTGTTTGGAATTCCGGCAGATGTTTGGATGAACATGCAGACTCAATATGATATTGATGTCGTCAATATCGCAAAACGAGACAAGCAAAAAGAGACGGTCAAAGTTACCATTCCTGTTGGTGACAGGACTTTGCTTATGGAAATCGTAAAAAAGTTCGGTTGGGCTTGTGTGTTTTAATAAAAAATGCTTTTCTTCAAAACTCAAATAATAGACAATAAGACTCAGGTCTTCGATCCTCTTCGGAGACAATGGGTTTCTTTGACGCCCGAAGAGCAGGTGCGCCAGAAAATGCTGTATTACCTCGTGGAGACACGAAAAGTGGCAGCAGGACTCATTGCCGTGGAGTATTCCATTAAAGTGAATAACCTCCCGAAGCGTGCTGATATCGTGGTTTTCAACAACCTCGGTGAGCCTCAGATGATTGTGGAATGCAAAGCGGAAACAGTACCGATAACCGAAAAAGTGCTCGACCAAGCAATAAGATACTACTCAGGCCTCAAAGTGAAATACCTCACGCTAACCAACGGAAAATCAATGTTTTGCTATAAAGTCGAGGATGGAAAACTGGAGGCTTTAAAGGAGTTTCCGTTGTAATAATCTCACGCAGATCTCGCAGATTACGCAGAATTAATATACCACAAAGAATTGCTCGCAAGCGAGCTGAAATCGCAGAACAAACTCCGCGAGATCTGTTCGCTTGCGAACTATCTATTATGGAAGAATAAAAAAATCTGCGGGTTCTGCGAGATCTGCGTGCTAATTTATTTCAGCAAATATTTCTTTGTTAAATATCCAATTCCGAAACCAAGCATCAATCCTAATGCCGCACCGCAAATAATATCGCCAGGGAAGTGCGCTCCCATGTAAATCCTGCTGTATGACACCACCGCTGCCCAAATGAACATCACCCAGCCGATTTTGCTGTAATGCTGTTTCATCGTCATGTAGATGAGCGACGCCAAAGCAAAGGTGTTGGCGGCATGCGACGACATGAAGCTGTACATTCCGCCGCAATGTCCATTGGGCAGATATACCAAGTCCTGAATCAATGGATCATGGCATGGGCGAAGTCGCTGTACAAGAGGCTTGAACACCGATGATGCAATCTGGTCGGATAAGGTGATTGCCACAGCCACGCCAAGCAAAACCCACAAGCCTTTCCATTTGTATTTGTAGAAAACGAGGAACACCAGCACAGCATAAAACGGCACCCAGCCCAACTCCGATGAGATGAACGTCATCACAGGGTCGAGCCACCCAACGTGCAAACCGTTGAGAAACAGAAAAAGCTGATGGTCTAACTCGTTTAACATAGTTTATAGTTTGAAGTTTGAAGTTTGAAATGTGAAGTAACTTCAAACTCCACACTTCAAACTTCAAACTGACTAACTTAGTGAAAGCCAGATAAGGTCTTTCAACTCTTTAATTCCTTCTCCTGTTGCTGAGCTGATGAACAAGTGCGGCACCTTCTTCGGCAAGTGTTTCTTGATGTCTTTTTTCGTGTCTTCGTCAATCAAATCGCACTTGCTGACAGCGAGAATACGCTTCTTATCCAGCAATTCAGGGTTATATTTCTTTAATTCGTTCAACAAAACGTCGTATGCCTCCTTCACGTCCGGACTGTCGGCTGCGACGAGGAACAGCAATATCGAGTTTCGTTCAATATGACGTAAGAATCTGATTCCCAATCCTTTGCCATCTGATGCGCCTTCGATGATGCCAGGGATGTCGGCCATGATGAACGACTTGAAGTCATAATACGGCACGATTCCCAAATTTGGTGTCAGTGTGGTGAACGGATAGTCGGCAATCTCAGGTTTTGCTGCTGAAACGACGGATAACAAGGTGGATTTTCCTGCATTCGGGAAGCCTACGAGACCGACATCAGCCAAAAGCTTCAGCTCGATGATGATCCAGCGTTCCTCTGATGGCTCGCCAGGCTGCGAGAACTTCGGTGCCTGCAGTGTTGCGGTCTTGAAAAAGGTGTTGCCTTTTCCGCCACGTCCGCCTTTCATGATGACGATTTCCTGTCCGTCTTCGGTCACCTCGCCCAGTTGCTCGTGCGTCTCAGCGTCGTATGCCATGGAACCCAGCGGCACCTCGATGATGACGTTATTGCCTTGAGCGCCAGTCCTTTGATTCGCGCCTCCCGACTCGCCGTCGCCGGCAAAGAGGTGTTTGGTGTAACGCAGATGCAACAGTGTCCACAATTGTGCGTTGCCTTTCATGATGACATCGCCGCCCTTGCCTCCGTCGCCGCCGTCAGGACCGCCCTTAGGCACGTATTTCGCATGGTTGAAATGCATCGCGCCATTGCCGCCCTTGCCCGAACGACAGAATATCTTCACGTAGTCAACAAAATTTGAATTTGCCATTTTTATCAGTTTGGAGTTTGAAGTTTGAAGTGTGAAGTTAACTTCAAACTCCACACTTCAAACTTCAAACTATTTTAAAATTCGTCTTCTTCAGTCTCTTCTGGTGTCGCCGCCGCGCTCTGTTCCTCCTCGTATTTGTCGCAGTCAAAGTCGAGATCGACGTTCGACAGCGGCTTTGTGAAGTCACCCTGACTGATGTGCAGCGTCGGGTCGGCATACACCTTCTTCATATATAACGCCCAGATTGGCAGCGCCATGTTGGAGCCTTGTCCGAGTGCTATCGTCTTGAAATGCACCGAGCGGTCTTCGGCGCCTGTCCACACGCCTGTCGTCAAATCCGGCGTGATACCCATAAACCATCCGTCGCTCTGGTTCTGCGTGGTGCCTGTCTTGCCCGCAATCGGGTTTCTCAAGCCGTATTTGAATCTCAATCTCACGCCAGTGCCTTCATACACAACGCCTTTCATCAGCTCAATCATCTTGTAGGCTGTCACCTCGTCCATAGCCTCGCGCTGTTCCGCTTTGAAAGTCTCGATGACGTTGCCGTTCTTGTCTTCTATCTTCGTGATGAAAATAGGTTTCACATAAACGCCTTTGTTGGCGAAAGTACTCATCGCGCCGACCATCTCGTAAAGTGTGATGTCGCACACGCCGAGGCATATCGAAGGAACCACCGGTATCTCGGATTTCACGCCCATTCTGCGTGCCATCTGTATGGTGGCTTCCGGACCGAAACGTTTCATCAGATAGGCGGAGATGCGGTTGTTTGAATGCGCCAGAGCCCATCTCAAGGTCACTTCCTCGCCGAACTTCGCCTTGCCGGAATCCTTTGGTTCCCAGAACTTTCCGTCAGGGAGCTGGATGCTGTAGCTGATGTTAGGCACCATGGTGCATGGCGTGTATTCGCCTTCCTGCATCGCCAACGAGTAAAGGAACGGCTTGAATGTCGAGCCTACCTGTCGTTTTGCCTGAGTCACGTGGTCGTACTGGAAGAAACGGTAGTCGTTGCCGCCCACGTAAGCTCTCACGTAGCCTGTGCCTGTCTCCACCGACATCAGCGATGACTGCAGGAAATATTTGTAATAACGTATCGAATCCATCGGACTGAAAACGGTGTCGATAGGGCCGTCCCAAGAGAACACCGTCATCGGTATCGGAGTGTTGAAGTTGGCGACGATGGAATCCATGCTCCAGCCTGCTTTCTTCAGCACACGGTAGCGTTCCGAGCGTTTCATCGAGAGCGTCATAAGCTTCTCGACGTCTTCTTCTGTCGGCAAGACAAATGGCGCTTTTGGGTCGCCTTTCCAATGTTTGTAGAACGCCGGCTGAAGATCCAAGGCAAGATGTTCGCGCACCGCCTCCTCTGCGTATCTCTGCATCCTCGAGTCGATGGTGGTGTAGATGCGCAGACCGTCTTTGTAGATGTTATATGGTGTGCCGTCCGGTTTGTAATGTTTCTTTGCCCAGTCGTGCATCATGCCTCTCAAAAACTCGCGGAAATATGTCGCCTGTCCCGCTCTGTGGTCGAGAACGCCGAAATGCGACAAGTCGATAGGCAGCTGCGAGATGGAGTCGTATTGCTGTGTGGTGATGAATCCGTTGGTTTCCATGCGTTTAAGCACGAGATTGCGACGGTTCAAGGCGTTGTTCGGGTTTCTCTTCGGACTGAATTTTGTAGGCGCGTTTACGACACCTGCGAGCAGCGCCGCCTCCTCAAGCTTCAGTTCATTAGGCTCCTTGCCGAAAAATGTCTCAGTAGCCTTCTTGATGCCGTAAGCGTTATGTCCGTAGAAAACGGTGTTGAGATACATCGCGATGATCTCGTCTTTCGAATAGTTGTACTCCAGCTTTGTCGCGGTGACCCATTCCTGGAATTTCCTGATGACGAGTCGTGTCTTGCTGAGGTTTTCGTCGCGCGGGAAGAGGTTCTTTGCCAGCTGTTGTGTCAGCGTGCTGCCGCCTCCCTTGTCGGAATCGCCAGTAAACACTCCCACTGCCACGCGGAACAAAGCTCGTTTGTCGATGCCGCTGTGTTCGTAGAATCTCACATCTTCGATGGCGATGAGCGCGTTGATCAAATCGGGAGAGATGTCGGTATAACTGATGTTGGAACGGTTTTCGATGTAATAAGTGCCCAAAATCTTGCCGTCGGCGGAGATGATCTCGGTGGCGAGGTTGGTCTCAGGGTTTTCCAGCTCCTCGAACGTCGGCATCTCACCGAACCACTCGTGCACTATGCCGTGGAAAAGCAGAAAAACTGATAGTCCGAACATGACGAAAAGCGTCCATATGACTATCATATAAACCTTTACACCTTTTTTCTTTTCCGTTTTCTTTTTCATAACTTATTGTCTTTCAAAACAAATGCCGATGTCAGTGATGCCTTTCAGCTCCTTGTCGCGCATCGCTTGCTCTATTTCAAAATGATATTCGCCCTTCAAAGGGAAACGCAGCGACGGATTCAGCATGACCTTCGCAGAGCGCATGGTGCCGCTGCCTTTGCCCATCCAATGGCCGTCGGGCATCGCCAAGACACACTCGATGGTGTCGTGAGTGACGTTGCCGTTCGGAAACTCTGTGTGCATGAAGACGAACAGATTGCTGTAGCGATAGCTCTCCATGTGCCTTATATTCAAATAGAAAGCGTAATCTGTCAAGGTGTCGTCAACCGTCACGTTGAAATATGGGATGTTTTCGTTGTCCCACTTCGCATTAGGAATCACGATGCTCTCGTCGTACAGCTTGCTGTTGCCGCACGATAACATCAAAATAGCGATCGCTATGACTAATAATCGTTTCATTATTCAAGTTTCGACAAATCCGCTGGCTTGCCATCCTCGCCGTAGTCGTTGTTCTTCTGCTCCTTGATGAACGCGAAGTCCTCTAACTGCTCAGGAAGCACGCCTTTCTTGTTGTTTTCGATAATAGCCTTCACCTGCTCCACAGGAATAGCCATCATATTGTTTCGGTCGAATGGGTAGGAATACCACATCAAACCCTTGAAGATGTCGATTTTCTGGTAGATTCCGTCACCTTTCTTGGTCTTCAACACGATGTGGTTGTCAGGGAAACTCTTCAAAGCGTCGACGTAAGCCTCATACTCGTAGTTGAGGCAGCATTTCAGCTTGCCGCATTGTCCGGCGAGTTTCTGTGGGTTTGGTGACAGCTGCTGTACCCTCGCCACGTTGGTTGTAACCGATTGAAAATCAGTGATCCATGAGGCGCAGCAGAGCTCACGGCCGCAAGAGCCTATGCCGCCCAGTTTCGCCGATTCCTGACGGAATCCGATCTGACGCATCTCCACGCGCACATGGAACTCCTCAGCCAGTTTCTTGATCAGTTCACGGAAGTCGACACGTCCATCAGCAGTGTAATAGAAAATAGCTTTTGTCCTATCTCCTTGATACTCAATATCATTAAGCTTCATCTCAAGCTTCAGGCTCGATGCTATCTCACGGCTTCTGTATAAGGTGTGGTCTTCCTGACGGATTGCTTCAAGGAACTTCTCCACGTCGTTGACACGGGCGCGGCGGTAGACTTTTTTCAACTCAGCGACAGGTGTGTTGTTTTTCTTGCGCTTGCGCTGTTTCTCGATGAGCTCGCCAACCATCGTCACTATTCCGATGTCGTGTCCGATAGCTGTCTCCACTGCAACTAATTCACCTTCAAGGAGATGCATCTCCGAAGGGTAGCTGTAGAAATCTTTTCTGTCGTTTTTGAAACGCACCTCTGCAACCAGCAAATCGCCCTCTTTCGGTGTCTCGTTCTCGTAGTCTTTCAGCCAGTTGAAGCTGTCGAGTTTGCACTGTCCGTGGCGCAACACGCAGCTCGCGAACTCATATTTGTCGGCTTTGATGCGGCATCCGCGGTGGAAATCATTGGTGAGCGTCTTCTTCATGTCGTCGTGCAACGGCCATGTCGCCTTAAACTCCTCGCCCTCGTCCTGCTTGTTCACCATCTGGTCTTCCATCTCCTCGTCCTTCATATTGATTTTCTGAGGGGCGGATTTCAGCAGACTGTCAACATCTTCAGTGGTTTCCGATATATTTTCTTCGATAATTTCTTCTTCTCTTATATCTTTTTCTTCCATAAAAACAAAATTCTCCAATATATATAAATAACTTGCAAAGATAGTGAAAATTATATTACGAACCTTTATTTTTTGTATTTTTGCGGAATGAAGCATATTTTTGGTTCGACACGCGAAAAGGACGAGCAGCAACGCAGCGCACGTTATGTCATGATGACGGAAACGCCTGTGCGTCAGCTGGTTATGAAGATGGCGGTCCCGACTATCATCTCCATGATGGTGACGGCGTTGTACAACATCATCGACGCGTTTTTTGTCGGCCATATCTCGACCGAGGCGACAGCCGGCGTGGGTGTCTCGTTTGCCTACATGACGTTCATCAACGCAATAGGTTTTTTCTTCGGCCACGGCTCGGGTAACTTCATCTCCACTGCCCTCGGCGCAAAGAAATACCAAGAGGCGGAGAAGATGGCTGCCACTGGTTTCCTGTCCTCGATGGGAATAGGTGCTATCGCCGCCATCATCGGGCTTTTCTTTCTTTCCCCGCTTTCGCGGATGATGGGCGCCACTCCCGACATTGTGCCGCAAGCCAATGATTATCTGCTGTTTATCCTCATCGGAACGCCTTTCATGATGTCGTCGCTGACGCTGAACAACCAGCTGCGACTGCAGGGCAACGCGCGTTATGCGATGGTGGGACTGACCACTGGCGCGGTGCTCAACATCTTCCTCGATGCCTTGTTTATCTACTATCTCGACATGGGTGTGATGGGTGCCTCGCTCGCCACTTGCATCAGTCAGATGACGGGATGGTTTGTCCTTCTGATGGGCACCGAGATGAGCGGCAACGTCCATATTCGTTTCAGGAATTTCTCGCCTTCATGGCAGAGCTATAAAGACATTTTCAAGGGCGGAAACCCTTCGCTGGCAAGGCATTTCTTTGTGTGCGTCAGCACGATATTGCTTAACCGTTACGCTGCATTTTACGCTGCTCCTGGCACCGAGGCGAGTGCCATCGCCGCTTTCGCGATAGTGGCGCGCATCATGATGTTTGCCTTCTCCATCATCCTGGGAATAGGGCAGGGGTTCCAGCCTGTCTGCGGCTTCAACTACGGCGCGGGACTGCATGAACGTGTGCGGAAATCGTTCGTGTTTACATGTGGTTTGGCGACCGCAATCTTGATAGTGATGTCGATAACATTCGCGATATTCGCTCCCGACCTCATTAAAATCTTTAGAAGCGAAGATGCCGAACTGATAAAAATCGGTGCCGAGGCCTTGCGGTGGCAATGTCTGTCGTTCCCGCTCGTAGGAGTGAGCATGGTAACAAACATGATGTATCAAACGACTCGTAAAACGTTGATAGCCACAGTGTTGTCGATGGGGCGACAGGGCATTTTCTTCGTTCCGACAATCATGATTCTGCCTCTCTTCATAGGCTTTCAAGGTGTCGAAATGACGCAAGCCATCGCCGATGCACTTACATTCCTGCTAGCGTTACCGTTCGCAATAAAAGAGTCTTTAGTCGCTAGTCGTTAGACTTTAGTACTAATAACTAAAGACTAGCGACTAAAGACTAGCGACTAAAATAAGCAAGCATCCAGTGCCGCTTTAATCGCTTCTTTATCAAGCTTTTGTCCAATAAACACTATCTTTTCCATTCTGTCGCCGTATTCCTCGTCCCAGTCCTTCAAGATGCTCGGGTCACGCTCCACAAACTGCTGCAGTTCCTCTTTACTTGCTGTGGCGAACCAGTAGCCGGCTTCCGAAAGCTTCTTCTGCTTACCTGCGGTCTCGAAGATATACGACATGTCCTGATTGTCGGCGAAATAGCACAATCCCTTGCAGCGGATGATGTTTTTCGGCCAGCTGTTCAGCACATAATCATTGAACTTCAAAGTGTCAAAAGGTCTTCTGTTGAAGTAAACATAAGTGCCGATGCCATATTCCTCAGCCTCTCCTTCATCCTCATCATGATGATGGTGGTGCTCATGATCGTGGTGATGATGCTCGTGTTCATGTTCGTCGTGATCATCATCGTCGTCATTATCGTCATCATCGTGATGTTCCTCATGACCTTCGATGATTTTGATCCAGCCTGCACTGCCTGAAACATCATTATAGTCAAACATATAGGTGTCGATGATGTTGTCCAAATCGACATTTGCGTAGTCGCATTCGAGAATCTGTGCGTCAGGAGCGAGGTTCTTCACAATCTGGCGGATGCGTTCCAGTTCTTTCGGCTCGACTTCCGACACCTTGTTTAATATTACGATGTTGCAGAACTCAATCTGCTCGATCACGAGGTTCTCGATGTCGTCTTCGTCGATGTTTTCGTTCTTGAGTTTGTCGCCGCAAGCGAACTCGTCTTTCATTCTGAGTGCGTCGACCACTGTCACTATGCAGTCGAGGCGCGGGGTGCCAAACTGCGTGTATTCCTTGCCCATCTGAGGGATTCCGGCGATGGTTCTCGCTATCGGTTCAGGCTCGCAGATGCCGCTGGCTTCGATGACGATGTAGTCGAAACGCGCCATTTTCATGATGTCGTTGAGCTGCTCGATGAGGTCCATCTTCAAGGTGCAGCAGATGCATCCGTTCTGCAACGCCACGAGGCTCTCGTCTTTCTTGCCCACCACTCCGCCTTTCTGGATGAGGTCGGCGTCGATGTTCACCTCGCCTATGTCGTTGACTATCACTGCAAATTTGATGCCTTTCTTGTTAGAAAGGATATGATTTACCAATGTGGTTTTTCCGCTTCCGAGATAACCGGTCAGAAGTAGGACCGGAGTTTCCATTCTACTCATATATCTAATTTTTAATTTTTTCTGACTGCAAAGATACAGTTTTTAGTTGTTAGTCGTTAGTCTTTAGTCGCTAGAAATTTAAAAAACTAAAAACTAAAGACTAAAAACTAGCGACTAGAGACTTTTTTGTATTTTTGCACCTCGTATGAAAAAGTCTTTAGGTCATATTTCAGCCTTCGTCGCCTACTCGATTTTCGGCTTTAACATCATCATTTGCAGAGACTTATCCACTCTGGCGCTGGTCTCTCCGATGGGGCTGTTCTGCTTCCGTGCCATAGGTGCTACTCTGCTTTTCTGGCTGGTGTCGCTGTTTCAGCCTCGCGAGAAGGTCGAGAAAAGCGACTTCCCGAAGATTTTTCTCGCCTCGATGCTTGGTCTGTTCCTCACACAGATTTCGTTTCTGAAGGCAAGCACCCTGACAACGCCTTTCGACACAAGCATCCTCACTCCGTTGACGCCGATTTTCACCATGTTCATCGCTGCCATCGTGCTGAAAGAGCCTATCACCTTGAAGAAAGCTGGAGGCGTGGCGTTGAGTTTTATCGGTGTTATATTCTTGGTTTTCAATACTGTACGTGTCGAGAGCAGTGGCGTCACCGAGACCCAGCCAATGGGCATCGTCTACATGATCGGCAACTGTATTTTCTTTGCTTTATATCTCGGCGCTTTCCGTCCGCTTATCGCGAAATACAGTGTCATTACATTCATGAAGTGGATGTTTCTCTTCTCTGCGATAGTGGCTATACCATTCGATATCAAAGAGTTAGTGAGTCTTAATATCGCTGCGTTACCGACAAAATATCTTCTTGAGCTTGGTTTCCTGATTCTTTTTGCCACCTTCATCGCCTATTTCCTGATTCCGGTAGGGCAGAAGGCGTTGCGACCAACAGTTATCAGCCTTTACGGCTATCTCCAGCCTATCATCGCCACCGTGATGGGAATCGCCACTGGCATGGATCATCTCACCTGGCAGAAGGTCATAGCGGCAATTCTTGTCTTCACCGGAGTGATTTTGGTTAACAAGAGCCGCGCGGCAAACTCCCAAAGTAAGAAGTTTTAAGTTTGAAGTTTGAAGTTGATAACTTTAACTCCAAACTTCAAACTCGTAACTTCAAACTTGTTAGTCGCGTTTACGTCTCGCAAAGGCGTATCCTGCGCCGAGTGCTGTGAGTACTGCGATGCCGCTGCCGAGTGGGGCAGGGACATCGTTACCACTGCCGTGACCGCCAGGAATAACAGGTTCTCCGCCTCTGAGGTTGTCAAAATCATCGAATTTGTCGAGACCGTTGCCAACATCTTCCCAGTTGTTGAAGAAACTGTCGCTGCTGCCAAAGCGCTGTGCACTGGCACCGAGACCTATCATAGAAACTAATGCGATCGCTAATAATATCTTTTTCATAGTTATATTCTCCTATTATTAATTATCTAACAACAATTTTCTGTGTCATATTGTTTTCTCCAACAAATCTCAGCATGTAAACACCTGTTTCGAATGCTGAAACGCTGATGCTCTCGTTGCCATGGATCTCCTTGCTCATCACGAAGCGACCCATCACGTCGAACACCTGCAATGTGCCGTCGCCGCTGACTAACAGCTCATCACCGTTCTGGTAAGCGAAGTTACCATTGACGTACGATTCATTGATGCCTGTGTAGTCGTTGAAGTCGAACATGAGGGTGAAACGTGCCGCATCGTCGCTTTCATTGGCGAAGAATGTGTAGCTTGGTGTCTCCAACAGGTCGATTTGTTCTCCAGTGAAGTCATCGAAGAGCATCATAGTGCTTGCCTCGATATTCTTTGCGTTGATTGTGATTGTGAATTCTCCGTCTTCAACTGCCTTGAAGTGCACCGGCATTGTGCCTGCGAGTTCCTCAACTCTTGCTGCAGCGTAGTCATCGCCGTCGTTCATCACGTAAACTTCCATCATGTTTGCGATGTTCATCTTACGCAAAGTGTTGCCGTTTTTGATTTGGACGTAAGCCTTGTCCATGTTATTTTCGTTTCCGGCAGCGATGCAGATATATCCATTGTCAACTGTTTCATCTTTCTTTGATGGGTTGAACACTAATATATGGTTTTCATCAGTGCTCTCAACTTGGACGAAGAATCCTTGTCCTGGTTTGATAGGCTCATTTGCAATCAGCTTGGCTTCCATGCCGGTGGTTGCGGCATTGATGCCGTAATAAGTTGTGAGTGCAACGCCACCTTTTGTTATGTCGCCGGTAGTGAGGTTACGAGTGAATGGGTTGCCCATGAGGTTGTAGCCTTTCACGTCTGTATATTCACATGCATAGCTCAAAGGCAAGCTGATGCTTTCGTTTGTGCTTACCATCATGCCAGCGAAGTTCAAAATAACATCATCTTTATTGGCATAGAGGTAGCCTTTGCCACGCTCTAATTCAGTGAATGGAGCACCAGTTCCGGTGTTCGATCTCCAGTAAGCGTTAGGCTCATCGTATGCAAACAGGTCGTAGGTGCCCAAACCGCTGCCTGTCACTGCACTTGTTGAGAGGTTATCAACTGGTGATGCGATGAAGTACCATCCATCGACATCGTCCTTCCATGATGATGCCGCGGTGATATTCTTCTGGAGTGTGGCTGATACAGGATTGTCATTGGTATTGATGACCTGACCGCCGTCTTGGATTATGAACATATCAGGGTTGTCGCAATGGCTCAAATCTCCTGTAAGTATCAAAATCTCATTGTTGACAACAATGATAGGCTCTGACGTCGGATCCGGGTCGTTCATTGTAATCTCTGTTGGGCTGTAGTAAACAGGATTGGTGTCGCCAACTTTCTTGTAAAGGTAAATGTCGCATTGTCCTGAAGCATAACATGTAAATCGTGGGGCACTACTATTATATTTGATGCTATAATCACCATAAGATATGGTAGCTACTCCAGAGTTGTTGATTGTGATAGACCATGTATCGTTTACTGTTCCATCATTTTTAAGCTTCTTGTTGCCACCTTTAAGGAAGCCTTCTGTGGTATGTAATGTGTAGTGACCTTCGTTGCCACTGATTACAACTTCAGTAACACCGGAATCACTTGAAATGGTGGTTGAATTTTCTGAAACATTGATATTTATTGGATCTCTGTAATCTCCATTTTGGTTTTGTCCTCCCATTGCAAAATACTCATCATTTGTATTGCTGGATACAATAATATAGTGTAAGCCAGGAGTAAGTGATGTCACCAAATTATAGGTGTTCGATGATGGCGCAGCATTCACAGTACCACTTAATGTTACTGATTCTGAAAGCTCACCAGAGGTGACACTAATTGTATTATTGTAGTTGCCAGCAGAAAGATCGCTCTTCATACGTACGTTGATTGTTGTTGAAGCAACTGAACCATCTGTTTGTGTGAGTGTCAAAGAGTTTGTCCATTCTCCTGCTCCAAGTTTCATCTCGAAGCTACTTTCTGTAGGCAGAGCTACAGTAATGTCGTTTGTCAAATAATTACCTGAAACCGTAATGTTCTGTGATTCTGATGGACCGTTCCCTTCAGCGTAAACGAAACCTGTAAGTGTGGCTGGAGTTGCTGCTATTACAGGATCGGTGCTAAAGTTCAATGTAGCAGACTCAATACCAACTTGGTTATCTGAACTTGAGAAAGTGATTTTAACTGCATTTGCTCCCGCAGGTAGTGCAGCGCAATTGATTGTAAAGTTGTCGGAAGTGATACCTGTTGAAGTATAGCTTGTGCCTCCGTTTGTGCTGTAGTGTAGTGTGATAGTCTGGGTCTTAGTTCCCCATTGTCTGCAAACAAATGTTACACCAGACATGTTGGGTTGACCTTCTTTCATTACAATCGAGACAGATTTACCTTTAGTAACAGGAATATCGGTGATTGTGCTGCTATTCTTGTTGGCTGATTCAAAAGTTACTGTAGCTTGAGTGTATTCAACTATATGTTCTTCATATGTTGTGCTCCATCCATCGTCGCCCATTACTGAGAAATGGAAATCGAAAGTTAATGTATTTGTCTCTTCAAAAGTTGCATCTACCCAAAGGTTGTAGGCTGGCATGGTGATTTTGTTGTCTAAAACTACAATGGATTCATCAACAACATAATCCTGCTCGCTTTCTTTATAGAATACCCATGAGTCGGCAACAAAACTATATCCAGATGCAGGTGTAGCTGTTAAAGTTACCTCGGTATTTGCTTCCACTGGAGATGCAGGGTTGAATGTAATAGTGCCATGTGCCGTTGCAGGGGTTGAATACTGCTCAATTGTATATGTTGGTGCTGGAGCAGCAGCCTGTGTAATAGTAACGAGATTTGAGTAAACATAATCCGTATCGCCTAATGCATATACCTTAAAGTATGCTGTACGAGCTGCTCCAGTGTTTGCACTGATAATATAATATACGAAATATCCTTCTTGACCAATTTGAGTTGCTGCTTCGGCTGTTATCCAATCCGGTTCATCATCATCATTGAGTTCTTGATTGTTGCTATCATAGAATTGAATGCCGAAGTCATTCGGCTTAGTGATAGTCAAAGCTGTATAGGCGATGCCTAAATAATCTTCGGTTGCTGTGTTAGTTGCATTAACTGTGGCAGGATCCACTGTTATGGAGGCAGTAGGAGCAACGTATTGTGCTAATGTGATATTGCCCAATGCAACGTTGCCGCTTGATTTTTCTGTATAAATCCACTTGATGTAGCGTACATCCTCGCCTAAATTGGTGAATTCTTCGGATTGAACAGTATTGGTAAGATTTGTATAAGTTTCCAAATCAGTGTAGTCAGTGCCATTGGCAGATGTCTGAACTTTAAATGTGCCTCCACTGAAAGTATTACCTTTGATATCGAATGTCAATGTGCCTGGACGCTCATTGATTTTCAAAATAATGTAGTCACCTGAACCATCAAACTTTAAGTAAGGAGATGATGAATAAGTTCCAACGCCACTGTTTGTAATGCCAGTTGGGGTGTCTCCAGAGCCATCCCATTCAAACGGCAACGTGGCATAGTCGACCACATAATGTCCTTGTGTAACAGTAACAACTTTATCCTCTGCGCCAGTGTAAGTTAAAGTAAATGTGGCTGTACGATCTTCGGTGCCTTCGTTAGCTGTGGTTGTGAAAGTTACTTTGTCGGCAGCGACAGCGATATTACTTACCCATTCGGCAGATGTAGTTGCTCCTAAGTTCACGCCGCTAGCAGGATTAGTGATTGTATATGCAATTTCACCTGAAGTGGCATCATAATCGATCTCAACATTGCTGGCATTGATAACAGGAGTGTCTCCTGTAACCAATTCGATATCATCAGCACTGCGAGGCAGAATTTCCTTGGTGCTGTTATACTGCTGATATACACCAGTTATATTATATGTTTTGCCGTCTGTGAGTGCGTCGAAAGCGAAGAGTGCATTATACAATTGCAAGGTGGTGTTACCATCAGAGAGATAATATTTGTTGCTACTTATACTGCAAGTCAAATTTTCATAATGCAGCAAAGCACCGGTGTTGACACCAGCAAGGTCGGCCATTGCGACATTGGCTGTGGTGACGGTGCCTCCAGTAGTGATGGTAAGGTCGTTAGCACCCACATTGAGAAGTTCGGCAAAGCCATTGTATTTTTTCAAAGAGCAAGAAACGGCTGTGCCAGTAAGGATGTTACCAACGGCATATGTACTGCTCATATCAGAGTTGTAATAAATCACAAATCCGTTGCCGTTGTTGTCGGTTACGAATATATTCTTACCATTGGTTGAAACGCCAGAAACGACCCAGTTATTGAAGGTTACAAGAACGTTTGTTTCAGTGGTTGTTGCGGCCGCAAACAAAGCAGGAATGCTAGTATAAACAATTGGAGCAGCAGCTTGAGTGATGGTTACATCTTTTGTAACAGTTGATTTTGTACCATAAGTGTATGTAAGTGTAACAGTAGCTGTGCGTGATTCGTGCAATTCATTTGCTGAGCAAGTGAAAGGTACTGTTTCGCCAACGGTACCAAGTGTTAACCATTCTGCTGTTGTGGTGGCTGTTAACGCTCCACCGCTAACAAGGTTGTTGACGGTGTAGGCAATTGAACCATTTGTAGCAGTGTAAGCAATATTTACATTGTTTGCGGTAATTGAAGGAGAAGGTGTACTGCCTGTATCAACTGTCACAACAATTTGTGAGGCACGAGCTTGAGCGCTGGCAACAAATTCAACAGATGTTGCTGATCCTGTCCAAGTGCCATTGGCATCAATATTTGAAAGATTGCTAATCGGGTATGTATTATCACAATGTGTAAAAACAATTTGTGTGATATTTCCGGATGTGGTAGAAATAGTTGTGGTTGAATTTTTATAAAAGCGATATTGTGCAACTGCTAAAGCAGCACTTGTACTAGATACCGTAACTACAGATTTTGTAATTTGGTCTGGATTTTGTCCGGTTGATGTGCCTTGATCTGTTCCTGCAACAAACGTTATATCACCACCTGAGAAAGGGGTGCTATCTTCAATGCTAACAGTAAAAGTTACTGAACCTGCGGCATAAGTGGCATCAGCAGCTTGGCTTACAGTAATTGTCTGTGCAGTTGGTGTCACTTTCTTAGGTATAACAGTGATTGTTTTGTTGTTTTGGTTAATTTCAGTGTCAATATACTCGTTGTTAGCAATTGATACTAAGCCAGTGCTTGAAGTTGTGTAGTTGATAACTTGGTCGTCATCATTGTCATAAAGATCGAACTCCAATGCAATAGGGGCACCAGTAAGTGCGATATCATTGTCTGTTAATGAACTGCCGCCAGCAGTATATGTTACTGTAACAGCATTTATACGTGCCTGACTACTTAAAGTTTGTTCCCATGATGTTGTTGATAAACCTGTATAGGATGTGCTTAAACCTCCAGTATAGCTGCCAGCAAAAGTAAAGCTAATTGCTGTAATTGTGTTAGAAGACGAGATTGTTATTTTTCCACCTGAGTAGCAACGTATCTGGGTGGTTCCGTAACCTTTATCGCACGCAAAAGTGACAGTACTAACTGTTGCAGAAATAGCACCTCCTGTTCCAGACGTACCTTGTCCTGAAAAATCGTCTGGTGTAAAAGATGCATTGTCTCTCGTCTGTCCCACCGCTCTTCCCGGTGAAACAATCATTGTCAGCAGCATTAGCGCCGCCGTGATTAAAAATGTAATTTTTTTAGTCATAGTGCTTTAATTTTATTGTGTTATTTTCTTTATTCGTTTTAAACCGCAAATATAGTGATTTTATTAATAGGTGCAAAGAAATTTTTATTTTTTCCTTTTCACTTTATGCCTTAACTTTACCACGGCGAAATTCAACTCAAATTCCGACTCTGTCTCACTGATTTCCAAGTTGTCACCAATGATGTCTGAGATTATTTCACCTCCTTTCTCCATCAATCCTTTTTGTTCGTTTGCATTTTTGGCTTGCACCAGTTCTGTAACTGTTCTCGACAGCTCTCTCATCTTGGCGAAAGCCTCAATAATTGCTATTGTTGTGTCGGTGGCAGTGTTGCTTTTCAAAATCGTCGCCAACATGTAAAGCCCTCTTTCGGTGAAGGCTTTGGGATTAGCTTTAAAAAACTTGATATTTGCAAGGATGTCAAAATTTTTGATATCCTTTAAATCTTCGTCAGATGTAGTAAATACATAGCCTTTCGGAAACTTTTTCGGATTGTTTTTCACCGCTTGATTGATTTCTCTTGTCTCAACGCCATACAGCTTTGCAACATCAGCGTCAAGAATAACTCTCACTCCGCGAAGCACGAGGATCTTTTCCTCAACTTGCTCAATTTTAATGATTTCTTTCCTCTTCATAAATGTTGATTTAAAAATTTTCCGCAAATTTACAACACCCATTCCGAATTATCCGTATGAAAAACGGCTAAGTTGAAAAATCATGATTAAAATATTGATAATCAATTTATTAAAAATCTTAAAAATTGAGTTGAAATGTTAAAAAATTTTAACAATTAACCGAATTGCTAGTAAATAAAAGGTGACAGCCCAAATCTGCGCAATCTGTGAGTGAAACGAACTAAATCTGTTGGAAAAACTGATGGAAGAAAAAAATCTGTGATAATCTGCGAAATCTGCGTGAGACAAAAAGAAATTTTTTATAACTTTGCAGCAAATTTTCGAAAATTTTAATATCATGAGTAACCACAAAAAACTTTTTGAGGAATTTCCTCCAGTAACCACCGAACAGTGGGAAGCTGTCATCGAAAAAGACCTCAAAGGAGCCGATTACAACAAGAAACTTGTCTGGAAAACAGCCGAAGGTTTCCAGGTGAGACCGTATTATCGCGCTGAAAATCTGAAGGATATACCGTGGCTCGACACCAAACCGGGCGAGTTCCCTTACATCCGCAGCACGAAAAAAGAAGGCAACGACTGGCTTGTGTGCGAAGATATCGTGGTGAAAGACTACCACGAGGCTAACCAAAAAGCCCTCGACGCACTCAACCGCGGCGCAACAGCGCTCTCATTCCGCCTCGAATACGACAAGCCATACGACGCTGTCGAGATATCGGGCCTCCTCAACGGCATAGTAGCCGAAGCGGTCGAAATCAACTTCTACAACAACAAATATCACTTGCCTCTCCTCGAGATGATGTCCAAGATCCCGGGCATCAACGGCTCGCTGAACTACGACCCGCTCACACGTTACATCCGTCGCGGCACATGGTTCGTCACCGAGAACACCGACATGGAACTCGCGGCAATACTCACAAAAGCCGAGATTCCAAACGTCCAGACTATCGGCGTCAACGCTCACGTGTTCACCAACGCCGGCGCCACAATATCACAGGAGATGGGTATCGCCCTCGCAGTGGGTGTCGAATATATCGAACAGCTGCTCGCAAAGGGCATGACAATCGACGAAATTGCACCTAAGATGCGCTTCAACGTCGCCGTCGGTCAGACCTACTTCATGGAGATGGCAAAGATGCGCGCCTACCGTATGCTTTGGGCTGAAATCCTCAAGGCTTACGGCGCAAAAGAAGAGAACTGCAAGATTCGTATCCATGCCTTTAACGCATTGATAAACATGAGCTTGTACGACCCATACGTCAACATGCTGCGTACCACGACAGGTACAATGTCAGCTGTCCTCGGCGGTGTCGACTCATTCTGCGTCACCCCGTTCGACGCCACATACGAAGAGGCCACCGAGTTCTCAGACCGTATCTCGCGCAACCAGCAGCTCATCCTCAAGGAAGAGTCACATTTCGACAAGGTCGCTGACCCGGCTGCAGGTTCATATTACATTGAAAATCTTACAGAAAGCATCGCTACCGCGGCATGGAACGTGTTCCTCCAGATTCAGGAAGAAGGCGGCTACCTCGCTGCAGTGCGCAAAGGCACAATCCAAAATATGGTGAAGGAAAGCGCTGCGAAACGCTTCAGCAACCTCGCAACACGCCGCGAGACCATCCTCGGTACCAACCAGTATCCTAACTTCACCGAAGTGATGAAGTTCAACCCGGCCGAATGGGTGTTCAAACCGGATTGCAAACGTGAGGCTAAGGCTGAAGTCGACACTATCGACACCTTCCGCGTGGCTCAGCAGTTTGAGACAATGCGTTATGCTACTGACGTTTACGCTCAGAGCAACAAACGTCCTACAGCATGGATGTTCACTTACGGCAACCTCGCAATGCGTAAGGCACGCGCTAACTTCGCATCTAACTTCTTCGCTTGCGCAGGCTTCGAAGTGGTCGACAACCCTGGCTTCAAGACCCTTGAAGAAGGCATCGCCGCCGCACGCGAAATCAAACCTGAAATCGTGGTCATCTGCTCATCCGACGAGGAATACGGCGAAGGCAACGCCCTCAAGATTTACGAAGAATTGAAGAACGACACCATCGTCGTCCTCGCAGGTAACCCTGAAGGCACCGTCGACATCCTCAAAGAGGCAGGCCTCGAATACTTCATCCATGTGAAGAGCAACGTCCTCGAGACATTGCAGAGTTTCCAGAAGAGATTAGGTATAACAAAATAAGAAAGGAGTAAGCAATGAAACCAGATTTCAAAAATATCAATATCAACGCTATACCTAAGTCACAAATCAAGGCTGACTATAAGCCTGACTGGGAGACAGTTGAACATATCAACGTGAAGCCGGCTTATACGGCTGAAGACCTCGAAGGGATGGAGCATCTCAACTATGCTGCTGGTATCGCTCCTTATCTTCGCGGACCTTATTCAACAATGTATGTGATGCGTCCTTGGACCGTCCGTCAGTATGCAGGTTTCTCTACAGCTGAGGAGTCAAACGCATTCTACCGCCGTAACATCGCCGCCGGTCAGAAAGGTCTGTCAGTGGCATTCGACCTTGCTACTCACCGTGGCTATGACGCTGACCATGAACGCGTTATGGGTGATGTCGGTAAGGCTGGCGTGTCAATCTGCTCAGTAGAAGACATGAAGGTCTTGTTCGACCAGATCCCTCTTAATAAGATGTCCGTCTCTATGACAATGAACGGCGCTGTGTTGCCGATTTTGGCATTCTACATCGTCGCCGCTTTGGAACAGGGCGCTAAATACGAAGAGCTTCAGGGTACAATCCAGAACGACATCTTGAAGGAGTTCATGGTGCGTAACACATATATCTATCCACCTGAGTTCTCAATGCGTATCATCGCTGATATCTTCGCATTCACATCACAGAACATGCCGAAGTTCAACAGCATCTCAATCTCCGGCTACCACATGCAGGAAGCTGGCGCTACTTGCGACATCGAGTTGGCTTACACCCTCGCCGACGGCTGGGATTACCTCCGCACAGGTGTCAAGTCTGGCCTCGACATCGACGCTTTCGCTCCACGTCTGTCGTTCTTCTGGTGCTCCGGAATGAACCACTTCATGGAGATCGCAAAGATGCGTGCCGCTCGTATGCTGTGGGCTAAGATCGTGAAGACCTTCAACCCGAAGAGCGAGAAGTCATTGGCATTGCGTACTCACACCCAGACTTCAGGATGGTCCTTGACAGAGCAAGACCCGTTCAACAATGTGGCCCGTACATGTATCGAGGCTATGGGTGCAGCACTCGGTCACACACAGTCGTTGCACACCAACGCTTTGGACGAGGCTATCGCACTTCCTACCGACTTCTCGGCTCGTATCGCACGTAACACTCAGATTTACATCCAGGAAGAGACTAATGTCTGCCGCGTCGTCGACCCATGGGCAGGTTCATATTATGTCGAGTCATTGACACGCGACATCTACGAGCGCGCTTGGGCTCACATCATGGAAGTTGAAGAGATGGGCGGCATGGCAAAGGCTATCGAGACAGGTCTTCCGAAGATGCGTATCGAAGAGGCAGCAGCCCGTAAACAGGCTAAGATCGATGCTGGCACAGAGACCATCGTCGGTATCAACAAATACCGCCTCGAACATGAGGATAGCATTGATACTCTTGAAGTTGACAACACAGCGGTGCGTGAGTCACAGATCCGCCGTCTGAAAGAACTGAAGGCTAACCGTAACGAAGCCGACGTGCAGCGTTGCCTCGACGCCATCACCGAGTCGGTGAAGACAGGCAAGGGCAACCTCCTCGCTCTCGCAGTGGAAGCAGCAAAATGCCGCGCCACATTGGGTGAGATCTCAATGGCATGCGAGAAGATCGTCGGTCGTTATAAAGCTGTAATTCGTTCAATATCAGGAGTTTATTCTATGGAAGCAAAAGGCAATGAAAAATTCGCCAAGGCACAGGCAATGGCTGATGAGTTCGCAAAGATCGAAGGTCGTCGTCCTCGTATCATGATTGCCAAGATGGGTCAGGATGGTCACGACCGTGGCGCTAAGGTTGTCGCTACAGGTTACGCCGACATAGGCTTCGACGTCGATATGGGACCATTGTTCCAGACACCGGCCGAGACAGCACGTCAGGCAGTGGAGAACGACGTCCACATCGTGGGTGTTTCTTCATTGGCTGCAGGTCACAAGACACTCGTGCCTCAGGTCATCGAGGAGCTTGCCAAACTCGGTCGTCCGGACATCATGGTGACAGTGGGTGGCGTTATCCCTCACCAGGATTATCAGTTCCTGTATGACGCAGGCGCTGTAGCCATCTTCGGTCCTGGTACCATAGTGTCGGATTCGGCGATCAAGATGCTTGAATTGTTATTGGCAGTTCGCAAACAATAATATGTAGAGACGCACGGCCGTGCGTCTCAACAATATGGCGAAAAACAAATTTTACACGGTTTGGACAGGCCGGCAGATAGGCGTCTTCAATTCTTGGGACGAATGCCGTCTGCAGGTCGAAGGGTTCCCTGGTGCGAGATACAAAGGATTTCCCACCAGGGAAGCCGCCGAATCGGCGTTTAAATCGGAACCTGATTTTTCATCAAAATCGGAACCGAAAATATCATTGGATACCTTGCCTGAAGGCGCACCACGTCCCAATATGATCTCCATTGCCGTCGACGCGGCATGCTCAGGAAACCCTGGCAAAATGGAATATCGGGGCGTGTTCGTCGACACTGGCACTGAATTGTTCAAAAGCCCTGTGTTTGAAGGCGGAACCAACAACATAGGGGAGTTTCTCGCCATTGTACACTGCCTCGCCTGGCAGCAGAAAAACAAACTCAACTATCCTATCTATTCTGACTCGGTCAACGGACAGAAATGGGTGAGTGAAGGTCTTTGTAGAACGAAACTCGTTGAGACTCAAAAGAATGCATATCTCTTTGAGGTGATTCGCAGAGCCGAGAAATGGCTTCATGACAACACTTTCAGAGTTCCTATAATGAAATGGAGAACCGAGATCTGGGGCGAGATACCCGCTGACTTCGGTCGTAAGTAATTAAAAATCAACGTCATGATAAAATACGATACTTTTTATATCCGTTGCCCAAAGTGCGGCGCATGGCTCGAGGGTCATCTCGTAAAATCGGAGATGGTCAATAAATCGATATTGTATTCCGATGGTAAGACGTTGAACGACAATTACATAACTGAGCCGCAGAAAATCATCGCATGTCCAGCATGCAGCCATTGGTTCTGGGTCAACGAGTACAAAGAGCCTGCCGTCAGCTACAAAAAACCTGATGTGCCTTATTATAATTGGAATCATTGGCGTTTCTTTGGCGTGCATTTCAACAGCGTGGAAGGTCGTCTGGCACTTGTAGAACATTATAAACAATGTCTGCAAGCCATTGAGAATGATAGAGATAAGGAGCTTTACATCCGCCGCATGATGTGGTGGGCTTATAACGACCTGGTGCGCAACAATTATCAGATGCACTTGAAATATCTTTTCTCAGGAAAGATGAGTTTCAACGTGTGGCGTAAAAACCGCATCAAACAGATTCAGGGTCGCCTGAAGTTCCGCCAGCTGCACGATGAGTATCTGGCAAACATGAAGGCTCTGTTGGTACTTCTCAAAGGTCGTTACACTCCAGATGATGAAGAATATGAGGCTTCAATATTGGAAATCATAGAGTTATACCGTGAGATGGGCGAGTACGACGAGGCTCAAAAAATCCTCGACACCATTCCTCGACGCACCCATTACATCGCCAATATCGAGAAGGAAGTCAGAAGGAGACACGATTTTGTGTTCCTAGTAGCTGGTTGATGACATGCGATGCGCAGAAGCATCCGAAAACAGCCGGCATATAAGAAATTGTTCCCACTGTAGCTATTTTATTCTGTTGCTGCTCGTCTTCCACTATGAAGGCGTCGTCAGCCACTTTCTCAGGTGAGAAAACTACCGTTATGCCTTCTCGGATGCCCAGCCGGTGCAGACGTTTGCGGATATAAAACGCCAAACGGCAGTTGTACGACTTCGACATGTCGCAGATCTCGATTTTTGTTGGGTCGAACTTGCCGCCTGCCCCCATGCAGCTCACTATATTCTGATGGTTTTGCACTGCGTAATAAAGCAGAAACACCTTTGGCGCCATGGTGTCAATGGCATCGACAACGAAGTCGAACTTCTGTGCCATCAAATCTATAATCGACTGATCCTTAAGATATTGCGGAAGCACATGCAGCTTGATGTCGGGGTTGATGTCGCGGATTCGTTCCGCCATCACGTCGGTTTTCAGACGCCCGATGGTGCTGTCCAACGCCAGCAACTGACGGTTTTTGTTGGTGACGCTCACGGTGTCGCTGTCGACGATGGTCATCTCGCCTATGCCTGCGCGCGCAAGCTGTTCGGCGGCATAAGCGCCCACTCCGCCAAGTCCGACGACCAAAACATGAGCTTTCGCCAGTTTTTCGATGCCGTCATCACCTATTAATATATTAGTGCGTTGTTTCCAATCTTCCATAGTTTTCAAAAATCTGTTTGCACAAAAATTCCAAATCGCATCCCATCAGGTCTGCAGCCTTTGCATAAACGTCTCTGATGTCCCTTCCGGAAACGTCGGTTTCCAGAAACAGTCGTTCAACAGGGATGTTTTTTAATATCTCAACCGCTTGATTTTCATTACGATACAATATCTCGCCCAGTGAGATGTAAATGTCATATTTTAGCATTTGTTTCATCGTCTCCACCGAGCTGTTGAACCCATGAATCACCCACGGCATCGTAGCTTTCGTCTTTTTTCTCATCTCGATTATCTCCGAGTACGCCCTCACGCAATGCACAATCATTGGCTTCTTGTAACTCTCTGATAATCTTATCATTTCCTCAAAAACCTCAACCTGTTTTTCAAACGTTTCCTTATGCACTTTATCTAACCCCACCTCTCCAATAGCAAACAATTCGTCATTTCGACTGGAGCTTAGCGGAATGGAGAAATCACTGGCATTTGAATGATTCTGAAATCTTCCGTGGCGGTGATTTCTCGACTCCACTTCGTTTCGCTCGAAATGACGGTATGGTGTGTCGGTCACATCCCAAGGATGTATTCCCCAAGTCATTAAAATCTTTTCCGAAAAACCATCAACAATCTTTATAACAGATTGATTGTCAGATGTGTGGGTATGGATGTCGACAAACATCAGTAATCAACATTCGGTTGAGCGACGAGCTCCATGCTGTTAAGTTCAAGGGCGATGAGGTTACCGAACCCGACTTTTTCGTCTCTGTAGTAAACACCGTTGTCGAGCGCGATGAAATCGTAACCCTTGGATTCGATGAAAAGCTGGATGAGGCTGTATTCGACCGGCACGTGACCGTGAATGATTTTCTTGCCGCCGGTTTTGAGAGTGTCGACCTTGAAATCGCGAGCCCACATCATCGCCGTGGTGTCTTCAAATGGGTTGTCGATGTTGAAGTTCATGCCTGCATGGACGAGGACAAAATCGTCAAGTTCGATGAAAAACTTGCCGTTGCTCATCCAATCGATATATTTCTGATCTATTTCACGTGGACGTTTCACCCCGAAGCTCTTCAAAGTCGTCTTGGCACCATAACGTTCCCATTCTTTGTGGATACTGCTCTTGGTAAACAGTCTGTGCTTGTCGTTTTCAAAAGCGTTTATACAGTAACTCTCATGATTTCCAATGAGATAGTTAACATCGTAACCATTTTCCTGGAGGCTCATGATATAGTCGATTACACCTTTTCCATTTGGACCACGATCGATGTAGTCGCCAAGAAAATACAAGGAGTCTTCCGCAGTCGGCTGGATGATGCTTTCAATCAACTGCTTAAGAGTGTTTGCACATCCATGGATGTCAGGTATAACCCATCTTTTTTTCATGATTATTTTGCTTTTCCTTGATTGGCAACGCTTTGCATCTTTTTTGCAATCTCTTCAGGATCACCGAGGAAGAAGTCTTTCTGCAGCTTCATGTTGTCGTCAAATTCGAAGACGTAAGGGATTGCTGTAGGTATGTTGAATTTGATGATCTCATCTTCACCCATGCCTTTCAATTCCTTCACTATGCCGCGGAGGCTGTTGCCGTGAGCCACTACCATAACTTGGTCGTGATTTTCGAAAGCCTTGAGAATCACTTCTTTATAATATGGCATCAAACGTGCGATGGTGTCTTTTAACGATTCGGTGAGCGGAATCTGCTCATCTGTCAGTTCGGCGTAACGCGGATCCTGACGAGGACTTTTCGGGTCGTCCATCGCCAACGCCGGAGGCTGCACGTCGAAGCAACGACGCCATTTCAGCACCTGTTCTTCGCCGTATTTCTTTGCCATGTCGACCTTGTTCAAACCCTGCAGCTGACCGTAGCTCTTCTCGTTGAGGCGCCATGTCTTGTACACCGGAAGCCAGTCCATGTCCATCACATCGAGGATATTGTTGAGCGTCTTGACGGCTCTTTTCAGATATGATGTAAAACAGATTTCAGGTTTATATCCATTGTCTTTCAATGACTTACCAGCTTCTTGCGCTTCTTGGATGCCTTTTTCCGACAAATCCACATTGGTCCAACCTGTGAAAAGGTTGAGCTTGTTCCATTCACTCTCGCCGTGGCGAACTAATATGAGTTTTTTCATTTTTACCGAATTATTAACCTGCAAAATTAGCAAAAACTTTTAGAATAACAAAATTTTTTAATAATTTTGCAATTCCAATATGGTGGTTTCTATTCTATCTCTATTCCTGCGATATGATTTCTGTGGGTTGTATGGTGGCCTCTTATCTTGATTGTGTGACTCTAATGACTACCATTCCGGGTACTCTGTTTGCTATGCTTCAAGACCGCAAGCGGCGCGTCTGGCCTATCGTAATAGCGACGATACCGTTCATGGTGTTTGAGTTCCTCCACATTGTCAATCCGGAAAGTCATTTCTTCAACATCGCGATAGCATATTTTATATTGCTTTATGTCATTTTTACAATATATATTGTGTTTGCCGTCAAGCAATACGGACGATGGCTGCGCGACAATTATGCCGACTTGGAAAACAAGGAGGTATGGTTGAGACATTGCCTCAGTTGGAAAGCAATCCGATAGAGCAGCAGGAACAAACAGAACCGCAGGCACAGCAGTCGTTTAACATACCTTCCAATATTGAACAGCTGTTGGATGAGCGTTGTGTAGCCACCAAGCTTTACTTGCAGCACGACCTGACCCTTAGTCAGCTGGCAAGCGACAGCGGCTACCGCAGTTACAGCACCTTCAGCCTCGCTTTCAAGCAGCGCATGGGGCAATCGGTGACGGCTTGGATGCACAATGCAGCCGATTAGGCGGCGGCCCGACTTTCAAAATATGCAAAAATTGTTTCAAAATATGCAAAATCTGAATGCATGGCATTAAAGAGGTGCGCTATTTGAAAAAAATTGATTAATTTTGCATCTTCATTTTTGGCAACAACAACTTAATATGTATTTATAAAAACTTTGCTTGTTTAAAAAAGCATTGTATAGAACTGATACGCACCAGTAAGAGTTGGGACGGTGTTGATATGCCTGATTACCTTCAGGGTCGTCCTGAATTGGTGGTCATGAAGTACGAGTTTTCGGCAGGGGAGAAGCTGGTACATGAGGGCGAGGCTGTCGTCCTTTACATGTTTTACCTTTCGCAGGAGGGTCTGCCGATGTCGGTGCAGCATCCCGAGATACCTTTGGAATAATAAAATCAGGAAATAGATTAACTTAATATATGGCAAAAAAACTTTTACTGATTATCGCTCTGTTGTGTGCTGTTGCACAAGGAGCATGGGCACAGAACAGTTGGGAGGAAGTTTATGCACTGACGCAGACCACCTCAGGCGACTGGACAGCCATTAATTCAGGCTCCACCTCGGGGCATACGCTAGGTAGCACAGGTAACACCACGTACTATTATGTCAATTCAAATCTCAGCTTCACCAACAGCAACGTTGGCGGCAGCGGCCTTAAAATTCAGGGCACGGTGTATCTCTACGTGCCTGAGGGCGTGACCCTCACCTGCACGGGCGCCAACGCCAACGGACAGACTGGCGCCGGCGCGGGCATCGAGCTGGCCTCAGGCAACACGCTCTACCTCCTCGGCGGCGGCACGGTGAATGCCACGGGCGGCAACGCTGCCAATGGCGGCAGCGGCGGCACAGGCGGTGACGCAACAGGATCTAAAGGTGATTGGACCCAAACAGGTGCGGGTGGCACTGGTGGTACTGGTGGCGGCGGCGCCGGTGCAGGCATCGGCACACGCGGTGGTGCTGGCGGCAGCGGCGGTAGCGGCGGTGCTGGCCATAGGTATGATAACGGTGAACAGGATGATGCGCAAAATGGAACCCATGGTTCTGCAGGTAGTGCCGGTTCTACCGCTGGCGCGATGGGCAATCTCTATTGGCTCCAGTCTTTCGTCCATATGACTGCCACGGGCGGCAGCCAAGGAACAAGCGGTGGTAGTGGCGGTCAGCGTGGCCGTGGCTATGCATACGATGGATATAGTTATAACGTTTCTGTAGCCGGTGGCGGCGGTGGCGGCGGCGGCGGCTTCGGCGGCGCAGCCAGCAACATCGGTACCGGTGGCCCCGGCGGCGGTGGCGGCGGCGGCGGAGCCGGCGGCGCACAGGATTGGAAGCCCAACTCTACCGGTGGATTTTATGATGTAACTGCCTACGGAGGCAAAGGCGGTCAAAATGCTAATGGTGAATATGCTGCCGATGGTACAGAAGCTGCCACTAATGGTACTGCGAACAACCAAGGCTGGGTCACTGTCGAGAACGGCAGCGCTAATAGCTGGTCTCCTGCAAGTGGTGCTTGTACTTTTGGCAATGGCGGCAGCGGTGGCGCCTGTGGAAATACCAGCACCAGTATTACCATAGTCACCAGCGAGATGACCACTATGACCTCGGGCATCTATACGGTATTAACGGATGTCACCATCTCAAATCGTATCACCATCAATGGCAACGTCGTGCTGAACCTCGGCGAAGGTGCCACCCTCCATGCTCCCAAAGGCATCGATGTGAGCGGAGGCAATAGCCTGATCATCAACGGCCCGGGCACACTGACCATCGACGGCTGCGACAGTAATAATGCTGGTATCGGAGCCCAGAATGTGGGCACGCTCACCATCAATGGCGGTATCATCAACGTAAGAGGCGGATCAAATGGAGCAGGCATCGGTGGCAACGCATATAACGATGGTGGCGGCACCATCACCATCAATGGCGGCATCGTGAATGCCAATGGTGGTTATGGCGCCGCCGGCATAGGCGGCGGTATATGCGACGGCACCTATAACAATGGACATGGAACAGGCATGTGTGGCAACGTTTACATCTATGGCGGCCAAGTGACGGCCGTTGGTGGATCTAAGGCTGCAGGCATTGGCCCGGGTGTGTATATTTCTGGATTTATTTGTATGAACCTCCCAACTAGCGGCAATCTCACCATCGGCTGGACCAATCCTGAAGATTTCCTCTATAACAGTGGTTTCTACTCTAAAAACGGCAGTTACTACAATCAAACATTGAGCGGCATCAGCTTTGTCGAAGGCAAGCAATTTATCATCGATGGCCTTGGCGAGATTGCCAATCCATCCCTCCCCACCAACTTCGGCTCCAGGAAGATACTTCCTCTCGTCGACCAGGCCACGGCGCTTCCAGGCTCGGGCTCTCTGAGCGACCCATACCGCATCAGCAACCTCTCAGACTGGATGAAACTGGCTGTCAACGTGAATGGCGGCACAAAGAACTATAGCGGTGAATATGTGCGGCTTGAGAACGACCTCAGCGTATCAATCATGGTGGGCAAGGACGAGACCAACTCGTTCCAGGGCACCTTCCTCGGCAACAACAAGACGCTGACCTTCAGCTATAGCACATGGGAAGAGAACACGGCACCTTTCCGCGTCACCAATAATGCCACCATCAAGGACCTAAAGGTGGCAGGCAGCATCAGCACCTCCGCCAAGTTTGCAGCAGGACTCGCCAGCCGCACCTTCGGAACTACCAGTATCACCAACTGCCAGGTGGACACCTATATACATAGCAACATCAACGGCGACGGCACCCATGGCGGCATCGTGGCCATGCCGAACGGCACACTTAACATTGAGGGTTGCGCCTTCACCGGCCGTCTGCTGACCAACAAAGGAACCCACAGCTGTGGCGGCTTCGTGGGCTGGCACAACAGCTCAACCATCAGCGTCATCAATTCGCTCTATGCCCCAAGCAGCAGCATACCTTCAGGCTGGTCGGCCATCACCGGCGGTGCCACCTTCGTGCGCGGCGGCTCGCCAACAATCAACAACTGCTACTACACCGAGAAGCTGGGCGACGTCCAGGGTTCGCTTGTATTAGTATATCCCTCTGACCCAGGCAATCTAGGCAACGTGGTACAGGCCTACAGCACACTGACGGCATACACCAACGGTATCTTCTGCGACGACATATATTATTTGAAGGCCGCCACCTTTAGCGGTGCAGGCAATGAGGGCTCCCCATACCTCATCAGTAATGAATTCGAATGGAAGTCTTTCGCCGCCTATGTCAATAGCGGCTCCAACACCTACAGCGGCAAGTACATGAAGCTGACCGCTGACATCAGCGTGACTGAGATGGTGGGCAGCAGCGAGGGCAACTCGTTCCAGGGCACCTTCCTCGGCGACGGCGTTCACACGCTGACCTTCACCCAAGGCACGTCAGAGAGCGCCTTCAACGAACAAAACTGCGCCCCGTTCCGCTATGTCAACGGAGCCACCATCCGCGACCTTAAGGTGGCAGGCTACATATACACCTCACAGAAGCTTGCGGCAGGACTTGTCAGCAGACCATACGGCACGACGAACATCACCAACTGCCAGGTCAGCACAGTCATCTATAGCAGCGTCAACGGTGACAGTGCCCATGGCGGCATCGTTGCTATGCCAAGCGGCACACTTAACTTCGCAGGCTGCGTTTACACTGGCCATCTGCTGACCAATAACGGCTCCATAAACTGCGGCGGCTTCGTGGGCTGGTACAACAGCGCGACCGTCAGCGCCACCAACTCTCTCTATGTCCCAAGTGGCAGCATAGCAGACGGCTGGTCGGCCATCACTGACGGAGTCACTTTCGTGCGAGGAGGCAGCCCAACCATCAACAACAGCTACTACACCGAAGCATTGGGAACGGAACAGGGCAAGATGGTTTATACTATCACCACCACTGTCCCTACCAACCTCGGCACCCTTAAGGCGGACTACAGCATGCTGAAGGCATACACTAACGGCATCCTCTACGACGGCACGTATTACGTTACTCGAGCCCTCAACGGTACAGGCACGGAGGGCAGCCCATACATCATCGCCGATGCTGACGACTGGGGAACTTTCGTCTATAACGTCAACAATGGCTATAACAACTACAATGGCGAGTTCGTGAGACTGGATGCCAATATCAACATTTCCCAAACAATTGGATTACGCGACAACCGTCCATTTAGCGGCACTTTCCTCGGCAATGGCAACACCATCACGGCAAGCATCATCAGCACGACGACCGGCGAGGGTGCCAATGAGCAAGGTGTGGCTCCGTTCCACTATATCAATAACGCCACTATCAAGGACTTGACAGTGGCTGGTTCCATTGCCTCAGCAAGCTACCACACCTCAGGAATCGTGGGCTTCGCCAATGGCACCAATACGATAGAGGACTGCCTGGTCACCGCCACGCTTAACATCACCAGCAACTATGCAGGCGGCATCATCGGCCACGGACTGAACTCCAACACCACTATCCGGGGCTGCGCCTTCGCCGGCACCATCAACGGTGTGGATGTCGAACGTGAGAACATCGGCGGTATCTGGGGCTGGAGCACCAGTGGTACGCCTACCTTGCTGAACTGCCTGGAGAATGGCACCTACACCAACATCGCGTCTATGCACCCCATGGGCTTGCAGAACGGCAGCGGCACCATCACGAACTGCTACTACGTGAAACCGAAGGATGGCAATCCGACCAATGCCTGTACCGTGAGCGGTGCTGTGCAAGCTCTCACCGATGAGGAAATACAGCCTTTGGGCGAACCTGTCGCCACCTATAGTACCAGCGGCATCAACGTTTACGCAAATGGAATCAGCTACGGTGGCAATTTCTATTATCATCCCGACAAGAACATCAAGCACACTATAGAAGGCTACGGCACTGGCAACGGCAAATGGGCCTTCATCGCTTCGCCAGTAGTTGAAAACATAGATCCTTCGATGGTCGGTAACCTCCTTGGTAATGTGATTCCAGAGACAGATCCAGTGCAATACGACTTCGACTTCTATCGCTTGAATCCTACCAATGCGATGTGGGAGAACTACAATAACCCAACACACCAGGCAGGCTTCAATCTCGTCAACGGTCAAGGCTACCTCTACGCAACAAAGGAGACAAAGACATTGGTGTTCAGCGGCACATTCAACACTGAAAGCTCGAAAACGGTGGAACTCAGCGAAGGCTTCAACCTCGTGGGCAACCCGTTAGTGGTGGATGCCTACGTCAGCAAGCCATTCTACCAGATGAACGCTGACGGCACGGATATTGAGCCTGTTGCCAACTACGATGAATACAGCCCGGTAACCATCCCGCCATGCTATGGTGTTGTGGTGAGAGCCTCCGGTGCAGACGAGGTGACATTCAGCACTTCGGCTCCAGATCAGCAGTCGTCAGCCAACAACGGCAACCTGCAGATGACACTGACAAAGGCAGACGTAAGAAGCGATGCCTACCAAGACAAGGCCATCGTTAGCTTCAACGCGGACAGCAAGCTTGAGAAATTCATCTTCAACGAGAATCACGCCAAGCTTTACATCCCACAAGACGGCAACGACTACGCAATTGCGTTCAGCGACAAAACAGGGGAGGTGCCGTTGCATTTCAAGGCTCAGGAGACGGGCCGTTACACCATCGGCTTCAATTTCGAAAACGTCAAAGGTGTAAGAATACAGCTCATTGACAAGCTTGAGGACAGAATCATCGACCTTAAAGCAATTGACAATTACACCTTCATGGGCTCGACAGCCGACCGTGACGACAGGTTCACCTTGGTGTTCACCCAGGTCGAGACTGGCAGCATCTTCGCCTACCAGGAAGGCAATGATATCATCGTCAGCTGTGAGGGCGAGTTGCAGGTGTTCGATTTGATGGGACGCAAGGTGATGAACCAGCACGTGAACGGTGTGGAGACAATCGAGAAACCGTCGACAACCGGCGTTTACATCTTAAGGTTAAATGGTATGACACAGAAAATAGTGGTGAGATAAA
>DBYZ01000015.1:0-205 GCA_002311655.1 Bacteroidales bacterium UBA1173 | reverse complement strand
GAAACGACATCGGCTTTGTCCTGCCAAACGCTCACGGCACCGGCAACGACTACAACGCGCCTCTCGGCAGCGGGCTGCTAATCCTCACCGCTTTAGGCGCAGGGTATGCAATCAAACGCAGACGTAAGAAATAGTATAATAAGACGATTTAACAAATAAATAAACTTAATAAATGACAAAGAGACTTTTACTGATTATCGCTCTG
>DBYZ01000002.1:34171-79356 GCA_002311655.1 Bacteroidales bacterium UBA1173 | reverse complement strand
CTAGCCGGACTGCGCTATGCCCCGATGAAGCGGAGAAGGGGGGATTCGAACCCCCGGTAGCCTTAGGGGCTACGACAGTTTAGCAAACTGTTGGTTTCAGCCACTCACCCACCTCTCCGTGTTCTGTGGTTTTGCGGGTGCAAAGATACAACATTTTTACACATCACCAAACATTTTTTGAAAAATTTTTTATTTCTTGATTTTTCTATTGATAATCAAATTTTTATTACATTTGCAAAAAATAATTTTACCATGAAAACTCGCAGATTATTTACTTTTTTACTTATTGCAACCGCTTTATTTTCAAGCTCTTGCTGTTCAAACAATGAAAAATCGGCTCCAAAATCCGCCAAAAACGTTATCGTACTGATTGGCGACGGCATGGGACCTGCACAGGTATATTCACTAATCCTCACTAGTCCGGAGAAAACTGCATTCCAGCGTTTCCCCTACTCCGGTTTCTCTATCACCAAGTCTGCTTCAAATGAGATAACCGATTCAGCAGCAGGCGGTTCCGCTATAGCAAACGGCAAAAAAACAAACAACGGTGTCGTTGGAATGGATACGGATAGCATTCCAGTGCCAAGCATGCTCGAGATGTTTTCTGAGCAAGGCAAAAAGACCGGTGTCGTCGTTACTTGTTCTGTGACACACGCCACCCCTGCAGATTTCCTCGCACATAACATAAGCAGACAAAATAACGAGGAGATTGCTCTTGAAATATCAGAAAAAGAAGGTCTTGACGTGCTCTTTGGCGGCGGCAAGAAGTATTTCACCGAACGCAAAGACGGCGTTGACCTTATCAGCAAGATGTGGGAAAAAGGCTGGAACATCTACGACTCCCTGCCTCAAATTGAGGACAACAACGCCAAAACCATGGTGCTGGCAGCTCGCAAACACCTCCCTGAAGCTCCAAAACGTGGCGATTTCCTGCCTAACGCAACAGCCAAAGCCATCGAGATGCTCGACAACGAAAAGGGATTCTTCCTCATGATCGAAGGTTCTCAAATAGACTTCGCCTGCCACGACAATGACTCGGCAACCCTTGTCGAAGAAATGCGCGACTTCAACAAGACTCTCGACGTTGTTCTCGACTTCGCGGAAAAAGACGGCAACACTCTGGTCGTAGTCACCGCTGACCACGAAACAGGCGGCCTCACTTTTGTCGACCCTGAAAGCAGATACACACGTACCGATTTCAAGTTCACAACTGGCAGTCACTCGGCAATTTTCGTCCCAGTTTTCTCTTACGGACCAGGTGCAGAAAGGTTTACCGGCATCATGGACAACACTGAAATCATCAGTAAAATAATGGATTCAGCAAAATAATATAAAAATTTCATAAAATTATTTGGTTAGTAAAAAATAAATACATATCTTTGTCGCTGATTTTTAATCAGTTGTAAATCTATTATTAACTATATACTTTTTATGAAGATTTTTATTGCAAACCTATCTCCTCGAACGACAGTAGACGACGTGAAACGTCTGTTCGAACGCTTCGGAACAGTTGACTCATGTAAAGTCATTATGGACCACGAGACAAACCGTTCAAAAGGCTATGGTTTCATCGAGATGCCTCATGATATTGAAGCCTACAAAGCTGTTGTTGAGACCAACGAAATGGAGTTTATGGGCAACGTAATCAATGTGAAAAAGTCGAAGCCGCAACCTCCTACAGCCAGAAAATAAGGATAAGTCATTGAGATACAGTCTTTTATAAAATACAAATTATTTTTTGTATTTTTGGTATCATTTTACAAAAATTTTGTAATTTTGCAGTCGCTAAAGGCAAGGGTCTGGTAGCTCAGCTGGATAGAGCAACAGCCTTCTAAGCTGTGGGTCTTGGGTTCGAATCCCAACCGGATCACAATATGTTTCTACAAGTACATCCAGAAAACCCTAATCCTCGACACATTAAGATGATTCTTGAATGTCTCGAGGATGATGGTGTTATAATCTTCCCTACAGACACAATTTACGGCATCGGCTGCAGCATCAGAAGCAACAAGGCATTTGAGCGCATAGCACAGATTAAAGGCATCAAAAAGGAAAAGGCTCATTTCTCATTTATCTTCAATGACTTAAGCCAGCTTTCCGAATTCACCAAGCCGATAAACAACGATGTATTCAAACTCATGAGACGTAATCTTCCGGGCGCTTTCACTTTCATTTTGGAAGCAAACAACAACATCCCGAAGATTTTCCAGAGCAAACGCAAAACCATCGGTATACGCATCCCCAACCAGCCTATAATCACCAATATTGTGAAGGAACTCGGCTGTCCGATAATGACCACATCTATCCTTGATGAGGACGAAATTTCAGGTTTTTTGACCGATCCAGAGGAGATTAATGAGCATTATAAAGACCGTGTCGATATCATCATTGACGGCGGCTATGGCGACAACCAAGAGTCAACAATCGTGGATTGCACTGAAAATGAGGTACTTATAACACGTCAGGGCAAAGGAATTCTGGAATAAAAAAATTTCAAAATTTTTGTTGCAGGTATTGAAAAATATAGTATTTTTGCAGTCGCAATTGAACGCATAGTTCAATGACTCGCTAGCTCAGCAGGTAGAGCATCACACTTTTAATGTGGGGGTCCTGGGTTCGAGCCCCAGGCGGGTCACAAAAAAAGACCTTCAAGCGAAGGTCTTTTTCATTTTCTCCATAGCCTGTCTCACCACACTTCTCGGACACGCCAAATTTATTCTCAAACAACGCTCACCTTGTTTTCCAAAGTCCTTGCCGTTGTTTAATCCCAATCCGGCTTCGAATATCATCTTATGGTTAAGTTGCTCGTTATCAAGACCATATGCAGAAAAATCAAGCCAAAGCATATATGTTGCCTGAGCCTTATGCACCCTGATTTTCGGCAACTCCTTATTAATATATTCCACAACATAGTCGATATTGCCCTGAATGTATTTCAGCAACTCTTGCAGCCACTCCTCCCCTTGTTCCATCGCGGTCTTGGTGGCAACCTTGCCGAAGATATTGCCGAGATTCACCTCCGTACTGTCAACAAAATCAACATATTGCTTGCGCAGTTCCTCATTTGGGATGATAATTGTAGATGTCGCCATGCCAGCCAGATTAAACGTCTTGCTTGCCGCGTGCGCCGTGATGCTGTGTTGCTCGAAATCCTTGCAAACACTGGCAAAAGGCGTATGTTTAAAGCCAGGCAGTACCAAATCGCAATGTATCTCGTCGGAAAACACCAACACATTGTTTCTCATACAGATATCGCCTAACTTCTGCAACTCTTCTCTCGTCCAGCATCGTCCCACAGGATTATGAGGATTGCTGAGTATCAACATCTTAGCTGTCTTTGCCTGTTTCTCAAGTAATTCATAATCCATCACAAAGCCATTGTCAGTGTCAACCAGCGGGTTCTGCACTAGCTTTCTGTTATGGCTCTCCACGGCATGGAAAAACGGCGGATAAACCGGCGGCTGAATGATAATCTCGTCGCCTTCTTTGGTAAGTCCAAGCACCGCAAGGTTAAAAGCACTCACCACGCCAGGTGTATATGTCATCCATTCTTTCTTCACGTCCCACTGGTGACGGCGATGAATCCAGCTGGCAACAGCCTCAAAATAAGCGTCTTCACGGAAAGTATAACCGTAAACATCGTATTTCGCCCTCTCAATGACCGCATTTCTCACAAAATCAGGCGTACGGAAATCCATGTCGGCAACCCACATCGGAATGACGTCAGCCTTGCCGAAAATCTTTTCCCTTAAGTCATATTTGACACTTTCAGTGCCTGTCCTATCAATAATTTCATCAAAATTATACTTCATAACAACACTTTTAACACATTTCGCAAAGTTGAAACTTTTTTTGATATAAATGACATTTTTCTTCAAAAAAAGTTATACTTTTGCAGACCAAAGAATTTTATATGAAAAAACTATATATATTATTGATACTGATACAGTTAGTATCTATTGGCGCTTATGCCCAGTCGGGCATTTTCGGCACAATCAAGGATGCTGACAGCGGAGAGGTGCTTGTGGGGGCGGCTGTATACAACGACTCTTTGCAGAAAGGCACCATCACCGACTACAACGGATATTACGATTTACAGCTGAAACCTGGCAAATATACCATCCGCTTCTCTTATCTCGGATATACCACCATAGAAAAGAAAATAACTATCGATGCGACTCGTAAACGATTCAATATCAATATGAAAAGCGAGTCACAGATGCTCGACAATGTCGTGATTACGAGTCAGAAGAAAGATGCCAACGTGCGAGAGCTTGCCATGAGCATGCAGAAACTCGAGATGGTGAGAATCAGGAAGATCCCTGCTTTGATGGGTGAAGTCGACGTCATCAAGGCGATACAGTTGCTGCCTGGTGTACAGGCTGCATCTGAAGGTTCCTCGGGATTCAGTGTGCGTGGCGGCTCCCCAGACCAGAACCTCATCACCCTCGACGACGCTCCGGTTTACAACGCCTCGCATTTCCTCGGATTCTTCTCAGTGTTCAACAACGACGTGGTGAAAGACGCCACATTATACAAAGGCGACATCCCGGCAAGCTACGACAGCCGACTCTCTTCGGTGCTGGATGTCAAGACTTTAGACGAGATTCCGGACCGTTTCACAATGACGGGAGGCATCGGCATCCTCACAAGCCGCCTCATGGTCAACATGCCGTTCAACAAACAGCGCACCGCCGTTATGCTCGCCGGACGTGTCACATACGGAGGTCTTATCGCACCTTATATTATAGATAGAATAAAAAACACTCGGCTTCATTTTTACGACATCAACGGGAAAATCACTCATGTATTTAACAAAAACAACCGTCTTTACCTCTCAGGTTACAACGGCTACGACAAAATAGGCATCGCCAAGATGATGAGTATCGGATACGGCAACACCACTGCCACTGTGCGTTGGAACCATATCTTCGACGACAAGCTGACATCAAACCTCTCGTTTCATCTCACGAGATACAGATACGATGTCGACGTGACCATGAAACCTTACGATTTCTCGATAATGGCTGGCATCAACGATTATACTGGAAAATACGACTTCACCTGGCTGATGAACGACAAAATCACCGCAAGGTTCGGTATATCAAGCACTTTCCATCGCTACAGCCAAGGCGAACTTCACGACAGAACCGGCGTCGTGGCAGAGTTCATGAATGTCGACGACAATGCGAAAGTCTACAGAAAAGCCATCGAATCGGCATTGTATTACGGTCATGATCATAACATAACTCCTTTCTTTTCAATAAGATACGGTCTGCGACTCTCGATGTATCAGAACATCGGCAATGAGACTTTATATCTTTTCGATGAGAATTATGTCAACTACGACTCTATCGTTTACGACAAAGGCGTGATCTTCAATACCGAAGTGAATCTAGAGCCGCGTCTCGCGATGATGTACCGCCTCACCCCTGTCTCATCCGTAAAGGCTTCATATTCAAGGACTGTGCAGTATGCGCAAATTGCAAACAATGCCACAGGAGGTCTGCCTTTCGATGTATGGTTCCCTTCGAGTCCGAACATCAAGCCACAGAAATGCGACCAGTTTGCCGTCGGATATTTCCACAATTTCCGTGGCAACGACATTGAGACCTCTGGTGAGATATTTTACAAAAACCTCACCGATGTCATTGATTTTGTTGACGATGCGGTGTTTTACGGCAACCTGCTAATCGATGGCGAAGTACGTGTCGGAAAAGGTCGCTCATACGGCGCAGAGTTTATTATAAGAAAGAATTACGGCAAGCTAACTGGTTGGATAGCATACACTTACAGTCGTTCATTCCGCACAGTGAAAGGTATCAGCCACGACCAGGAATACCGTTCGCCATACGACCGCCCACACTGCATCAGCATCGTTGTGAACTATGAGTTTTCCGACAGAGTTAACGCCTCCGCCAACTGGATTTACAACACCGGTCAGCCTGTGACTTATCCTTACGGAAAATTCAGCGACCACGGCTCAACTTATGCCATTTACAACGGCTACCGCAACCAGAGCCGCTATCCCGACTACCATCGTCTCGATTTCTCAGTCACTTGGAAAGGCAAGAAACACGAGCGTTGGCAAGGCGAATGGAACGTCTCGGTTTACAATGTTTACGGACGCCACAACACCTGGGCGGTGATGTTCAAGCCTGGCGAAAACAACACCATTGAGACGGAAAGAATGTATCTTTTCTCCGTAATTCCTTCAATATCATACAATTTCAAATACTAAGACATGAAAAAGGCATTCATCATATTATCAATCATCATCGGACTTTCGGCTTGCACCGAAAAGATGCATATCGACACTCAGGAAGGCGACCGTCTTGTAGGTGTAAGTGCATCAATAACAGACGAATACAAACATCATGAAGTCATTTTGAGCTACACAGACGATTTCTACGGAGGCAATCCTCAGATGATTTCCGATGCAATAGTTTACGTTATCGACGGTGCCGATACAATATGGTATGAAGAATCGGATAATCCAGGTAAATACTTGTCAGTCAACGAGTTTGCAGGACAACCAGAGCATAATTATCACCTCTCGATAGATTTCACCAACGAGGACGGCAACCAGCACTATTATGCCGACTCAAAGATGAACATCAACGTGGAATGCATCGATTCCATCCGCGTCAAGCAATGGGTTTTCAACGACTTGGAGTTCAAGCATTATCTTGGCGTTTACCCATATTTCCAGACCACCGACGACCCGAAGACCTATTACATGGCGAGAGTTTCCATCAACGGCGAGGATGTCGGCGGCGACACTCTCACAAAATGCGAACTTTTTGAGACAATGGGTTATGCTGGCATTTATTTCAACGGTCCGCTGATGGTGCTACTTGCAGGCGAGTTCCCTATTTACGGCCTCAACCAGCGCGACAGCCTTCAGGTGGTGCATCATGGCGACACGGTGACATTGGATTTATGGTCTATACCGCGTGATTATGCGCACTACATAGCAGAGATTGCGACCAGCACAGGCACCAATCCTATGATGGGAACGCCGACAAATGTGCGTACAAATATCTATCCGGAAGGCAAGGCTGTAGGATGTTTTCATGCTTCATCGCTACGGCAATGTTCTGTAATTTATTGATACATAATCCATTGGGAAATTTTAAAAATTTTTCATAAAAAATGTTGCGGATTGCGGAAAAAGTCGTAATTTTGCAGCGCAAAAATCCTCGGGGGAGTCGCATAGCGGCAATTGCAACAGACTGTAAATCTGTCCTCGGATGAGTTCGGTGGTTCGAGTCCACCCTCCCCCACAAAAGAGCAGCAAAAAAAATTGAAAATTTGCTTGACAAATTGAAAAAAGCTGTATCTTTGCAACGCGAAAGCAATGGACTAGTAGCTCAATTGGATAGAGTCCCTGACTACGGATCAGGCGGTTGTGGGTTCGACTCCCGCCTAGTTCACAAAAAACGCCGACATAATGTCGGCGTTTTTTTGTTTATATAGTCCTCAAAATCAGCATTCCGAGGTGGCATTATCCAAACGTTTCATCATCGAGAACATGAACACTGCCGAGATAACGCAGAGTATGATGAGAACACCCCAAATCATGACCAGCGACAATCCGGTGTTCCAAATTGAGCTGATGACTGAAGTGAGATAATTGCCGATGGCTGTGGCGCCAAACCATAGTCCCATCATCAAGCCTTTGAGCTTCGGAGGAGCCACCTTCGACACGAACGAGATTCCCATAGGGCTGAGCAGAAGCTCACCGAATGTCAAGACTAAATAAGTGGAAATCAGCCAGTTAGGTGACACTAAAATATGACTTACGCCACCTGTTGCCGCCAATTCTTTCGGTGAAGGCAATCCTATTGAAGCAGCTGCCATCACACAGTAACCGAGTGCAGCCACAAGCATGCCCATTGCAATCTTACGAGGTGCCGATGGCTCCTTGCCTTTCTTTGCCAAAGCGCTGAACAGTGCCATCGAAACCGGCGTCAGAGCCACAACAAAGAACGGGTTGAAATGCTGGAAGATCTGCGGTAAAAGGTTGACTTGCGCAGGGACATTCACCGTTTTGTACCACACACCTGCCACGCACGCCGCCAGCAGCAGTCCCGACAAGGCTTTACCACGTTTTGTATCGCTCTGGAACACTCCGAACAAGGCGTAAACACCAACGGCAATCATTGCAAGAGTAAACACGTCAAATCCGATTCTCGTCCACCCAGTGGCCACCGATGCGGTGTAGTCACGAGCGAAATACGTCAAAGTGAGGCCAGCCTGCTGGAACGCCATCCAGAAGAAGATAACGACGGCGAACACGAGGCACAACGCCACAATGCGATCTTTGGTCTGTTTTGGTGTCAGTTCAACAACTTTTTCCTCATTCACAGCCTTCTCGCCCTTGCGAACGTCGACGTGCTTAAACGTTTTGCGAAAACCGAAATAAATAGCGATTGAGAGTATCAATGAGATGCAAGCCACGCCGAATCCATAGCTGTAAGCCACTGATAATGAATCGATATAATTATTACAGAATGCTGCCATGTCGCCACTGAAACCGCACTGTGCCGATGCCAGAGTCTCCAATCGCGTCATTCCCTCGGCAGTGATGGTACCATCGAGGAACTGATGCGCCAACGCAGGAATGTTGGCATCGTAGGTGAGACCGCTCTTGCCCAAAAACATGTTAGTGACTGCCGTCGCTGTCGTTGGAGCAAACATCGAGCCGATGTTAATTGCCATGTAAAACAAGCTGAAGCCACCGTCACGTTTCGCAGCATATTTCGCGTCATCGTAGAGATTGCCTACCATAACCTGAAGGTTGCCTTTGAAAAGTCCTGTTCCCACAGCGATGCAGAGCAACGCAATAATCATCATCGTGAACGCCATGCCGCCAGTAGCGTCTTTCTGAGTGAACAGCAGCAGATAACCAGCAAACATCACGAGAATGCCAGTAACTACTGTCTTTCCGAAGCCCCAGAACTTATCCGCGATATAACCGCCAAGTATTGGCATGAAATAAACCGCGGCAAGGAAAATTCCATAGAACTGACCTGCCGTCTGTGCGGTGAGACCGAATTTAGCCTGCAAAAACAACACGAAGATTGCAAGCATTGTGTAATAGCCGAAACGCTCGCCAGTATTGGCTAAAGCGAGGGCGTACAAACCTTTTGGATGACCTTTAAACATATCTTAATTATTTGTTGAAAACATCTTGTTGATATAATTTTTCCGGCGTAGTGTCGCTCTTCTTGAACGGACGCAAACGGAATGTATATTCGTATACATCATTCTTTATCAGATACTTATCGAGTGCGCCAGGACCGCATGTGGCGGTACCCAAAGGAGCCTGCTTGCAGTCAATGTTAACCGTCCAACTCATTGTCGGCACAATCTGATTGATTCGCTCAGCTCTTGTCAAATCAGCATCAGAATACCGGTAAACACTGAAGTTAAGGTGTTCCTTGCCACTCACAAACAGTCCGTCGCCATATTTATTTGTCAATGCGAACCATCTGACATCGGTACGGTTGCCGCTCTCTTGCGGTTCCTCGTGCATCTCAAACAAAGCGCCGGCGTTCATGTCATACACTCCTACCCTTCCTGATGTGCTTCTGTCAGGATAATTTTCGGTGTCCTTTCCGAAATACTTCAAGTTTTTATAATCTAACGGCATCACAAACTGAGTGCCGATTTTCGGGAACGTCTCAACTATTTTTGTTGGCGTCACTCTCATCGTAACCACGACGTCGCCGTTGCCGTTAACCTTATACAACTGATTGGTTTTCAGCACCAATTCACCTTTATTATTCATAAACTCCAAAGCCACCGAAACCTCAACGTTGCCAGCATCTATTCTATTGACGTTGAATGACTTGGTACCGATCACGAGACTGTCCAGACCAGCAGCCTTCCATAATCTCTTGGCGTTCCAGTCAACATCGTCATTAAGCGTTGGCGCGCGCCAGAAATTAGGCTTGATAGGAGCTTCGAGCAGTTCCGCACCTTTATATACGAACGATGTCGGAACGCCTTGTTTTTTGTCAATCATGAAAGTGAAGTCCTTGTTTTTCAATACGATAACGTTATTGTTATTCTGCACTTCAACCTTTGGAGTGTTTGTAACCTTCACCGGGTCTTTCTTTCTGATATTCAACTGAATCTGGTCGTAAGCGACTTCATAACCCTCAGCAAGCAAGCCTTTTCTTGTCTTTAATCTGAACGAGAAATTGATAAAATACTCCTGATTCGGCTTCACTGGCAGGAACGACTCCGCCTTAAACGGATCAGGAATGTGTATGTTCACAGTTTGTGATTCACCTGGCTTGCAGTTCAGCTCCACGTTGCCGTCTGCCAGTTTCTGCTCGTTTGAGAAGATGGTATAGACGCATTCAAAATCGCTTAAGTCAGTGAAAATGAATTTGTTATCAATCTTAAACACTCCATTGTCGACATCTATTGCCGACACTTTGATGTTCTGATAGCATTTTTTCACTTCAGCCATGTGACGATGCGGTAATCTGTCGCTGGTAATCAATCCGTTAACGCAGAAACTGTCGTCATCACCGCAATCCTGAATCTTGCCAAGGTCACCGCCTGCAGCATACCATTCAGTCTTCATTTTCTCGTCATATTGTATAATCGACTGGTCGACAAAATCCCAAATGCAGCCGCCTTGAATCTGAGGATATTTCTCGAAAACCTCCATATAATCCTGCAATCCGCCGCAGCTATTACCCATGGCGTGGCAATATTCAACCATGATAAAAGGACGGTTTTTCTTGTCGGGATGCTCTTCGGCAAATTGTGTGAGATATTCGACTCCAGCGTACATCAGTCCGATGTAGTCAGTGTTATCGTCATAACCAGCGCGTTCGCAGATTACAGGCCTTGTGTCGCGTTTTTTCATCCAGTCGTAGCAATATTTTGTACAAACGCCGTTGCCGCACTCGTTTCCTACCGACCACACTATGACTGACGGATGGTTTTTGTCGCGTTCGACCATGTTTTTACACCTATATAAAAATGCCTCTTTCCACTCGTCTTTCTTAGCGAGACTGTTTTCCTCATAGCCCTGCGGATGCGATTCGTTGTTTGCCTCATCAATGACGTAAATGCCATATCTGTCGCACAGTTCATACCAATAAATATCATCAGGATAATGGCTCGTGCGAACTGTGTTGATATTGTTTTCGAGCATGATTTTGATATCAAGCTCCATAGTCTTCCTGTCGACGTATTGTCCGGTAATTCCGCTGTGTTCGTGACGGTTCACACCTTTCACCATGATTGGTTTTCCGTTAACCTGCAGCAATCCGTCCTTAATCTCCACGGTACGGAATCCTATATTCGTGCCAACTTTCTCAATTTCAACGCCTTTCTTATCTTTAATCCTTATCGTCAAAGTGTAGAGATTCGGTTTTTCGGCCGACCAAGGCATCACGTTTTGAATTATGGTCTTTTCAAACGCTATAGTATATAACTTACTGTCTTTGAATGGCTTAAGGTCTTTTTTACGAACATTCTTCACAAAAGTTTTCCTCAGATTATTACCGTTTTTATCAACACCCGAAATCTCCACTTCCACATCGAATTTGCTTGGAAAATTCTTCGGATCGAAATTGATGTCGGCGGTCATCTCGAAAGTTCCGTGCTGATAACGGCTGTCGAGACCGGCTTTTACGTAGTAATCGAAGATGTTAAGCGTTGGTTTTGAATAGATTATGACATCTCGAGTGATACCGCTCATGCGCCAATAATCCTGAGCCTCAAGATATGAACCGTCGCAGAAACGGTAGACTTTCATCGCAAGCATATTAGGCTCGCCGCAAGTCACATAAGGTGTGATATCGAACTCAGCCGGAGTCTTTGAATCCTCGGAATAGCCGACAAAACTGCCGTTTACCCAAAGATACATTGCCGATTTCACCGCCCCGATGTTGAGATAAATATTACGTCCCGACCATTCTGCAGGAATCTTAAACTCAGTGATATATCGTCCCACAGGGTTGTATTCCGTCGGAGCGTAAGGCGGATTCGACTTAAACTCATTGGCAACGTTCACATAAACAGGTTCGCCATAGCCGTTAAGCTCCCAGTTGCCCGGCACAGGAATCCTCTCCCACTGTTGCGAGTTATAGCCAGGCTCGTAAAATCCGTCAAGTTCCTCCATCGGAGTCTTACTATAGCTAAATCTCCACTCGCTGTTCAGACTTCTTGAATATATTTTGGCCGGCATCGGAATCACGTTGGCTCGTGGAGGCATTTTGTTGACCTGAAATACCGACAAATCGTTCCACCAGTCCTTGATTTCGACGTCCTGTGCTTTCACGCACAAAGCTAACATTATGATACTCAATACTATATAAAATTTCTTTTTCATAAGATGAAAATTTTTTAGTTTGTAAAAAATGATATTGCGAAATTAAGCTTTTTTTTGAAATAAAAATTGAAGAGTCAAAAAATTTTGTTATCTTTGCAAGTTAATCATTTTAATCATGAAAAGATTTTTGGCGATATTTCTGCTAGTTTCAATAATCGCGGTCATGTTCTCTTCCTGCGAAAGAAACTGTTATTGTAAGAATCTTGAAGACGGTTCGGAAGGCATCATGTATGGGGCATATTCAAAGAAAGAATGCCGCGAAACCGAGGAGTATTACAACGATTTGTACAATAAAGATATTTTTGAATGCACATATAAGTAATTGATTATGAAAGAAAAACTGTTTTTCTTCAGCTTGAAGCATCCGCTGCTGTATATTTTGTCGCTGGCGATCGTCTTAAGGATTCTTGCGGTGATATTTACTAGCGGCTATATGATTGATGATCATTATTTTAACTATTACAACATACCTCTAAAATGGCTCGATAATCCTTGGCTGGTTTATGGTGTAAGGTTGGCTTTAGGGGCTTTCTCGTTGTTAATCATCACTTTAAGTTATAGAATCACAAAGATTATCGCTGATAAAACAACAGCTTTGGAGATTGCATTGCTGCTTACGATATGGGGATTAGCACCATATTTAAGCGTGCATCCGCTACCACAAACTGTCATGCTTCCTTTTATTCTTTATGGAACTTTACTGATAGTAAAACAAGACAACTTGTTAACTAACAATGAAATAGAAAAATCGCACCGCACAACTTATATAATCTCCGGTTTTATTCTTGGACTTGGTTTTGCGGTTTATTACCAAAGTCTGATATATTTTATAGGTGTGATTATTGCCCTTATCATATTGAATAATAAGAAAGGGGCTATTATGACACTTATTGGATATGTTATTGCTGTTTTACTCACCCAAGCAATAGTTGATCTTATAATTTGGCATCGTCCATTTGTCAACATGATTGACTTCTTTAGAAATAGTGGAGATTATCTTTTCAGCAATATCCAAAATTGGAATTTTGAGGCTACTTCTATTTTTGTTTTGCTTTTCTATTGGATTCCACTCAGTATCTTGCTTTTCGTCGGATTTTTCAAAGTGTGGCGTAAGTATATGTTGCTGTTTTTGCCAACATTCCTGATGATATTGTTTTACACAGTATTTCCAAATCGTAATGCAATATATACTTTCGCAATAGTTCCGACATTCGTTATTGCAGGTTTTGTAGGGTGGAAAGAGTATTATAAAAACTCATCATTTTGGAGTAAAAATCACTTGATTGTGAAAACATGTTATGTGATTTTTGCCATCATCAATGTTGTGGTTTTGCTTTGGACTTATAAACTGATAAGTTATGACTAAAGACGAGGCAAGAAAACGGATTGCGGAACTGAGCGAAACGATTGACAGTCACAATTATAAGTATTATGTTTTGGCTCAGCCGAGCATCAGCGACTACGATTTCGACATGCTGATGAACGAGCTTATTGCGCTTGAGAAAGAGTTTCCGGAACTGGCATTGCCGACATCTCCCACCCAACGTGTCGGTGGCGACATCACCAAAGAGTTCCCGACTGTAAAGCACAGATATCCAATGCTTTCGCTCGCCAATTCGTATAATCGCGACGAGATCATCGACTTCATAAAACGTATCGAGAAGACCATCGAAGAGCCAGTGGAGTTTGTCTGCGAGCTTAAATTTGACGGCGTCTCCATCAGTCTAACCTACGAGAATGGCGTTTTGGTGCGCGCTGTCACACGCGGCGACGGTGCTCAAGGCGATGAAGTGACAGCAAATATAAAAACCATCCACGCGATTCCGTTGAAACTTCGTGGTGATTTCCCGAATTTCCTCGAGATGCGCGGCGAAGTGATAATGCCACATGACAGCTTCAACAAAGTCAACGCCGAACGCGACGAACTGGGACTGCCGATGTTCGCAAACCCAAGAAATGCAACAGCAGGCACCATAAAACTGCAGGATTCCAGAGAAGCCGCAAGTCGCCGACTCGACAATTTCTGCTACTACATGATGATGGACAATCTGCCGTATCAGACTCATTATCAAAGTCTTATGGCAGCAAAGAAATGGGGATTCAACATCTCGCCTTACATCAAAGTGTGCAAAAACATCGACGAGATTGAGAGTTTCATCAACTATTGGGATGTTCAAAGAAAGAATCTTCCGTTCGACATTGACGGAATCGTCATAAAAGTCAATAGTTTCGCACAACACGAAGAACTCGGAATGACAGCCAAGTCACCACGCTGGGCGATAGCATACAAATTCAAGGCGGAACAAGTCAACACCAAGCTCTTAAGCATTGATTTTCAAGTTGGTAGACACGGTACAATCACGCCTGTCGCGAATCTTGAGCCGGTGCAACTTGCTGGAACTACGGTCAAAAGAGCGACATTAAACAATGCCGACTTCATAAAACAACTTGACTTACATTACGACGACACCGTAAAAGTGGAAAAAGGCGGCGAAATCATCCCAAAAATTGTCGGAATCGACCACGAAAAACGTAAAATCGACTCAAAATCGGTCGAATTTATCACAAAATGCCCTGAATGCGGTGCCACTTTGGTGCAAAATGAAGGTGAAGCTGCATGGTACTGCCCTAACAGCATGGGATGCCCTCCACAAATCAAAGGACGCATCGAGCACTTCATCAGCCGTAAAGCGATGAACATAGAAAGTTTAGGTGAAGGAAAGGTTGAAGTAATATTCGATAACCATCTGATTAACAATTACGCAGACCTTTACGATCTGACATATGACAAACTCTATGGACTTGAGAAAGTTGAGACATTTGTCGATGAGTCAAGCCTGTTCCCGGAAACGGTGACACGCAAGGTATCTTTTAAAGAAAAAACAGTCAACAACATCCTTAATTCGTTGATAAAATCAAGAGAAGTACCGTTCGCAAGAGTGCTTTACGCGTTGGGAATCAAGGAAGTAGGCGAAACGACGGCTAAGACTATCGCCAACACCATGGGCAATATCGACAACCTCATCAACGCTTCTTTGGAGGAGTTGCAGGAGATTAAAGACGTTGGCGGAACCATAGCACAAAGCATCAGAAGTTTCTTCGATGACGAGCGTAACATTGAGATTATCAACAGATTAAAAGCGTTCGGCTTACAATTCTCGCAAGAAAAGAAAACGAAATCAGAGAATCAGGTTCTGGCAGGAAAAACCATCGTTGTCAGCGGTGTTTTCGCAAACTTCTCACGCGATGGCATCAAACAAAAGATTGAAGATCTTGGCGGAAAGAATTCAAGTTCCATATCCTCGAAAACCGATTTCGTGGTCGCTGGAGATAAGATGGGACCAGAAAAGAAAAAGAAAGCTGAAACTCTAGGAGTTAAAATAATTGACGAAACAGAGTTTTTAAATATAATTAATAATCTCGTCATTTCGAGCGAAACGTAGTGTAGTCGAGAAATCACCGGCATACAATAGATTCTGATTTCTTAAGATGGCGGTGATTTCTCCACTCCGCCTAAGGGCTACGGTCGAAATGACGATAAAACAAATAATATGTTAAGAAAACTTAGAATAACCCTGGCGATTATCTGCTTTACGCTGATTACGCTGCTATTTCTGGATTTCTCAGGAGCGCTTCACGCTTATTTCGGCTGGATGGCGAAGCTTCAGTTTGTGCCGGCGATTCTTGCCTCAAGCTTTGTGATTTTAATTGCAATAGTTGTAATCACTGTGCTTTTCGGACGAATCTACTGTTCAGTAATATGCCCACTAGGCATTTATCAGGACGGCATCGCACATATTGCCGAGAAACGAAAAAAGAACCGTTACAGTTTCAAAAGACGCAAGAAATATAGTTATGGCATCGGCTTGATTTTCTTTTTGCTGATTGCGTTCGGATTCACAGGTGTCGCGATTTTCATTGAGCCTTACAGCATCTTCGGACGTTTTGCATCGAACCTCTTCTCCCCTGTTTATCGCCTGATTAACAATGTGTTAGCATATTTTGCCGAACGCTGGAACAGCTACGCATTCTATCATGTCGACGTATACATCAAGAGTCTGCCGATGTTCATCATCGCAATAGCTTACTTCTTGACAATCACCGTCTTAGCATTAGTAAACGGACGTTGGTACTGCAACAACATCTGTCCAGTAGGAACGGTCTTGGGCTGTTTGTCAAAATTCTCATTATTCAAACCTCATTTCGACGAAGAAAAATGCGTCAGCTGCGGTCTTTGCGAGAAAAACTGCCGCTGCTCTGCCATCGACTCCAAAAAACACGAGATCGATTACTCAAAATGCGTAGCCTGTTTCAACTGCATCAGCAAATGCAACAAAGGCGCAATGAAATATGGCTATCACAAATATATGAAAGCCACCGAATCACCAGATTTCATTAGTGATAAAGGAAAAACCACACGTAAGACTTTCCTTTCGACGATAGCTGTTCTTGCTACTGCTTCAACTTTAAAAGCACAGGAAAAAGTCGTTGACGGCGGTCTCGCCACCATAGTCAAAAAGAAAGCTCCAAAACGCGAAACACCTTTAAAACCTGCAGGTTCGGTGAGTTTGGACAACTTCTCCTCAAAATGCACAGGCTGTCAGTTATGCGTGCAAAGCTGCCCAAATGACGTATTGCGAGCCTCATCAAAACTTGATACTTTCATGCAGCCGGAGATGTCGTACGAGCGCAGCTACTGCCGACCGAGCTGCACAACATGCTCAGAAGTGTGTCCGGCAGGCGCAATAACAAAAGTGACACCCGAGCAGAAGACTTCAATTCAAATAGGTCACGCCGTGTGGATTGGACAAAACTGCGTGCCTCTGCGCGATGGCGTGACATGCGGCAACTGCGCTAAACACTGTCCGTCAGGAGCAATCACGATGATGCATTACGACCCTGATGACGAGTCATCGCCGAAGATTCCAATCATCAACGAGGAACGCTGCATCGGCTGCGGCGCATGCGAACATGTGTGTCCGGCACGCCCGTTCTCAGCAATATTTGTCGAAGGTAACTTAATTCACAGGGAGGTGTAAAATGGAAAAAAACAATATATCAAGAAAAGATTTCTTAAAGGTAGTCGGTGCCACAGCAGCAGTATCAGCAGTGGCTTTATCAGGCTGTAAATCAGACAATTACAATAAAGAAACGACATATTCTTTGGGTGACATCCCTAAGGATAAAATGACATACCGCGTCAACCACAACACCAACGATCGTGTTTCGATTTTAGGCTACGGCATGATGCGACTGCCTTTTAAAGACAATGTCATCGACCAGGAGATGGTGAACAAACTGGTGGATTACGCCATGGAGCATGGTGTCAACTATTACGACACGTCACCTGTGTATTGCCGAGGAAACTCTGAGGTTTCCACAGGCATTGCGTTGAGCCGTTATCCTCGCGAGAAGTATTATCTAGCCACAAAACTTTCTAATTTCGCGCCACAGTTTTGGAGCCGTGAAGCCTCAATAAAGATGTACCACGACTCGTTTGAAAAGCTTCAAACCAACTATTTCGACTATTATCTGTTGCATTCTGTAGGCAACGGCAGCAAAGGACTGAGCGGTTGGGACACCTTCCAGAAACGATATATTGAGAACGGCATGATTGACTTCGTGCAAGAAGAACGCAAGGCAGGCCGTATCCGCAACCTCGGGTTCTCGTTCCACGGCGACCAGCGAGTCATCGAGTGGCTGCTCGACAATCACAATAAGTATCACTGGGATTTCGTGCAGATTGAGATGAACTACATCGACTGGGAGCACGCTCACGATGTCGATGAAGACAATGTCAACGCCGACTATCTCTACAAACGTCTTACCGACCTTAACATTCCGGCCGTCATCATGGAACCGCTCCTTGGTGGCCGATTATCGAAACTCCCTGATGTTCTTGCGAATACGTTAAAACAGCATGCTCCGCAAAACAGCGTGGCATCGTGGGCATTCCGTTTTGTAGGCACCTACCCTAACGTGCTTACAGTTTTGAGCGGAATGACATACATGGAGCATCTCCAGGACAATCTGAGAACCTATTGCCCGTTGCAACCTTGTACCGAAGCCGAGTTGAGCATGTTGATGGATATCGCGAACCTGTATCTGAAATATCCTATTATTCCTTGCACTTCATGCCAGTATTGCATGCCATGTCCTTACGGCATCGACATCCCGACAAACTTCAGTTTTTACAACCAGTGTGTCAACGAAGGAACTATCGTAGAAGATTCACAATCAAAGGATTACAGAAAGGCGCGTCGTCGTTTCCTCATCGAGTACAACCGACAGCTTGAAGCCGACAGACAAGTGGAACACTGCATCGGATGCAACCAATGCGTTTCGCACTGCCCACAGCACATAAACATTCCGGAACAACTTAATAGGATTAACGATATCGTGAAGAAACTGCAATAAAAAAATCGGCTTTCAACCGATTCTATATCTTGTGCCCATGAGAAGACTCGAACTTCCAAGAGCGTCCGCTCACTACACCCTGAATGTAGCGTGTTTACCAATTTCACCACATGGGCTTTGGGTGGAATTTCTTGGATTCCTTTGGTGCCCAGGACAAGAGTCGAACTTGCACGACGCAATCGTCACTACCCCCTCAAAGTAGCGTGTCTACCAATTTCACCACCTGGGCTAGGGTTTCTGCTTTCCTCATCTGAAAAGCGTTGCAAAATTACATATATTTTTAATACGTTCGACAAAATTTTTAAAAAATTTTTATAAACTGATAATCAACAAATTAAGATAAAAAACAAATAGATTTCAAAACACCTTTATTAATATAATGATAATTTTTACTAATTTTGCAGCGAAAAATCATCAAAATGCGCATTGACATCATTACCATATTCCCAGAAATGTTCGAAGGTCCGTTCACAGAGTCGATAGTGAAACGAGCCATCAACAAGGGCTTGGTGGAAATACACCTCCACAACCTCCGCGATTACAGCAACGACAAGCACAAACGTGTCGACGACTACCCTTTCTCGGCTGGTGCCGGTATGGTAATGATGATTGAACCCGTCGACAACTGCATCACCAAGTTGAAATCAGAGAGAGACTACGACGAGGTAATCTACATGAGTCCCGACGGGGAATTGTTGACACAACCTGTTGTAAATCAGCTATCTTTGAATAAAAACCTGATTATGCTCTGCGGTCATTACAAAGGCATCGACGAACGAATCAGAGAGCATCTCATCACGAAAGAGATATCCATTGGCGACTATGTCTTATCAGGTGGCGAGCTTGCTGCAGCCGTGTTGACCGACAGTCTGGTCCGTCTGATTCCGGGTGCTTTGAGCGACGAGACATCAGCACTTTCCGACTCATTTCAGGACGGAATGGTGTCGCCGCCAGTGTATACAAGGCCTCGAGAATACAAAGGATGGGCGGTTCCGGAGGTACTTCTGTCGGGCAACGACCAAGTCATCAACGATTGGAAATACCAGCAGGCACTGGAAAGGACGAAGATTCGCAGACCTGAGATGTACGAAAAAATAAAAAAAATAAAATAAATGTTGGGAGTATTCAAAAATTTTGTATTTTTGCATGCTTTTTTAGAAGATAAAAAATAAGATAAAAAAATACAACAGAAATGAAAAACGCGTTAATCCAATTTGTTGAAGATCAAGTACAAGTAAAAGATTTTCCACAGTTCAAGTCAGGTGACACAATCACCGTTACTTATAAGATTGTTGAGGGAAACAAGGAACGTTTACAGAAATTCCAGGGTGTTGTGTTACAGCGCGCAGGTGAAGGCAACCGTGCCACATTCACAGTAAGAAAGATCTCTAACAACATCGGTGTTGAGAGAATCTTCCCTATTGCTGACCCAATGATCGACAGCATCGAAGTGAACAAGCAAGGTGCAGTCCGCAGAGCTAGAATCTACTACCTCAGAGGTCTCCGTGGAAAGAAAGCAAGAATCAAAGAAGTTCTCAAGAAGAAAGAAAACTAAGAGATTGCTTGATCAAGAAAGAAATCCCGTCACGCTGCAGCATGACGGGATTTTTTATTGTTATCCAAGACGTTGTCGCACCACCTCGAATGTTACAATTCCAGTGGCGACGCTGACGTTGAGCGAATCGATGTCTCCAGGCATCGGGATGACTAGATGGTCGTCGACACGTTTGAGGTATGCCTCGCTGATGCCGTCTTCCTCAGAACCCATCATGATGGCGATAGGTCCGGTAAGGTCCGCCTGCCAGATAGTCTGTTTGCCTTTCTCAGAAAACGCGATGACTTTCAAGCCGCTAGCCTTCAGAAAATCGATGGTATCTTTGATGTTCTCGACACGGCACACATTAATTAATGAAAGAGCGCCAGCCGAAGTCTTCATGGCGTCGCCGTTGATGAGAGCGCTGCCACGAGACGGAATCACGATGGCATCCACTCCAGCAGCATAGCATGTACGGGCAATAGCGCCGAAGTTTCTCACATCGGTGACACGGTCGAGGATGACGACGAACGGCATGCGACCTTCATCGTACACCATCGGCACCACATTCTCGATAGTCTGATAAGAAATCGGGCAAACGAAAGCCACAATTCCCTGATGGTTTTTGCGAGTGAGGCGGTTCAGCTTCTCAATCGGCACAAACTGCACCGGGACCTCGTGATTCTTGGCGTATTTAACAATCTCTGAAATCTGTTGCGAGCGCAAGCCAGACTGAACAAACACTTTCTCCAGCTCCTTCCCTGCCTTGATGACTTCCTCAACGGGATGAACGCCGAAAACCATGTTGTCGTCTTCTTTTTTTATCGTATTATGTTTAATCATAGTGGTACAAAAATACGAAAATTTTTGTTTATCATTTAAAAATTTCGTAAATTTGCAGTGTTGATTTTTAGAATTTGAACTTGAATTATGAAAAACAGTAGAACTACACCATTTATCATCTTATTGATATTCAGCATCTTAGGAATAAATCTCAACGCCCAGACGAAGGCACCGGAACCGAAATCAGGCTTTGCGTTGACAAAGAAAATCATTCACAACCACCTTATATATCCAAAGGAAGCGCTTGACAAAAAAGGCGGCAAAATCACTGTTTATTACGACGTTGACGCCGATGGAAACGCCAGCAATTACAGGGTTGAAAACGCTTTTGACGATCAATGTGCCGCAGAGGCGATAAGATTGGTGAAGATGATTGAGTGGAATCCGGCGTTAAACAACGGAAAACCAACGAGTTACAACGATTATTATACTGTTGAGTTCTCACCGAAGAGTTATAAGAAAGCTGAGGAGAAAAATCCGCGTCTGATGTTGCCGGAACAGGAATATCCAGCTCAGAAAAGCAATGCTGTTTATGAGTTGAGAGATTTACATCAGGCTCCAAGACCATATTTCAGCAATCCGCAGGTGACGATGGCGGCATATCTGCGCACCAACCTTGAGTTCCCTGATCAGGCGAAACAGTTTGAGATTAATGGCACTGTGAAACTTGATTTCATTATTGAGACTGATGGAAGGGCCTCGAACATCACCGTGGAAAACAGCGTTGGCGGAGGCTGCGATAACGAAGCTATCAGACTGATACAGAATCTGTTATGGATTCCAGGAGTGAGACACGACAGCCTTGTGAGGACAAAAACCACACAAGACATCACATTCCAGATCGGTGAGCGGAACTATCATGATGGAAATAGTTATTAGAATATCAACCAATAAATTTTTATAAAATGAAAAAGTTATTTTTACCTTTGATCGCATTGCTGCTTTCGGTGAATGTGGCATTTGCGCAGGATGCTCCGGCATCACCATGGACACACGGCGGAAACGTCGGTTTTAACATAGCACAGAGTCATTTCGACAACTGGTCAGCTGGTGGACAGGACAACATCAACTTCCTTGGTCTCGCCAAGTACGACATCAACTACAAAAACGGCAACCACAAATGGGACAACGGCATTGATTTGCAGTTAGGTTACAGCTATTATAACATTGACAAAAAGCCAATCAAGACTGACGACCGCATCTTCCTGAGTTCATTGTATGGTTACAACATTTATCACGACAAATTGTACGCAACAGCCGACTTTACATTCCAGAGCCAATTCACAAACGGTTACAACTATGCTGCCGACAGCACAAACCGTATTTCTGGATTCATGGCTCCAGGTTACTTCACGTTAGGTCTTGGTGCTCAGTGGGTTCCGAACGAGCATTTCAAAGTAAACCTCGCTCCTCTCACAGCCAAAATGACCCTTGTCAACGACGTACAACTTGCTGACGCCGGTGCTTTCGGTGTGAAAAAAGCCGAATATGACACTCTTGGCAACGTTATCAAACACGGTGAGAAGGTTCGTTGGGAGCTTGGTGCCCAGCTGACAGCAGAGTTCAACTATGAGATTGTAAAGAACGTGGTGTTCAGCTCAAAACTCATCGCTTTCTACGACTATATTGGTGGCAATGAGAACGCTCTTGGCGAGAAATACACTTGCCCTGTTGACTTCGACTGGGACAACGCCTTGATTATGAAGGTCAACGACTGGTTGAGCTGCAACATCACCGCTCGTTTGGTCTATGATGAGGATATCGCACCATTGAGCCATGTTGAAGGCACCACCTTCCGTCAGTTCAAGGAAGTGTTGAGCCTCGGCATCTCTTATAAGATTCCGTAATCATGAAGAAGATAGGATTATTGTCAGACACACACGGATGGCTTAATCCTGCAGTCTTTGAGTTTTTCAAAGACTGCGATGAGATATGGCATGTCGGCGACATCGGTGGAACCGATGTCGCCGACAGTCTGTCTGCCTTCAAGCCTTTACGGGCTGTTTATGGAAATATTGACGACCAAAAGATACGCCTGATGTTTCCGAAAATCAACATCTTCACAATAGAAAACGTGAAGGTTATGATGACGCACATCGGCGGCTACCCGAACCGTTATGAACCAGGCATTAAAGAACTGATAATCAAAGAGAAACCAAACATTTTCATCAGCGGGCACTCACATATATTAAAGGTGATGAACGACCATGACCTGCACCTGCTCCACATCAATCCGGGAGCAGCTGGAAACTCAGGATTTCACAAAGTGATAACGATGTTGAGATTCCAAATCGACGGAAATGAAATCAAGAATATGGAGTTATACGAAAAGAAACGTTAAGTATTTAACGAAGTCTGTCGATTGACTTCAGCAAAGCTATATCCTTTTTAATTCCTTTTATGGCGAGAATCTCGAGGACGAGGTTCACCAGCGGAAACGCCATGCCGAAGAAATATGCCACGTCGAGTTCATACGAATCGCCTTCAACGGCAGCGATAATCTTTTGAATATCATTATCATAGTATAAAAACACCAAGCCGATGAAAACGATGTTCAACAACATTGCCAGATGGCAAAGCTTAACCTGAAGCTCACGTTTCTTATATATAAATATAGTATAGATTGGCAGAACCGTCATCAATACTGTAAGTGCGATAAGAGGCCAAGTGTATGATTTTGATAAAGTTAACGTTTCTATTGGGTTTTGTATTCCAAAAATAGTGAATCTCATAGCGCTATCGCCAGTTTCAAATGACGCTAACGGCATAAAAAACAGCAAACCACTAACGATTGCTGATAAAAGCATAAAAATTGTCTGTCTTCTCTGAATCATATCTAAAATTTTTCCGCAAAATTAATAAAAAATTTGCTTGTATGAAAAAAAATCGTATCTTTGCAACGTCAAATGAACAAAAGACCATTTAAGTTTTTGTTACATTTCAACGAAAACAAGTCTGTTTTCACAAAATTCAGAGAAAATTCTTAAAAAAATCGAGTCTAAACAAATTGACTTTTTATGTACGATATTTTTGAACTTAACGACAAATCCATGGCCGAGCTCAAGGAGATTGCATTAAAACTTGGTGTGGAAAAAGTCAGCTTGCCAAAGGAAAGCCTGGTGTACAGCATCATCGAGAAACAATCAGCACCGCAGGAAACCCCAGCAGTTGTTGAGAAGCCGAAAGGCCGTCCGGGCAGAAAGAAAAAGGAAGTAATAACTGAAGAAGTTAAAGAAGAAAAGGAAGTTGTCGCACCGCAGGAAACGGTTGCAGAAGCTGCTCCGGCACAGGAAGCCCCGAAACGTGGCAGACGTCCGAGGATTGGAAAGCGTCCTGACGTCATCAAAACCACTTTTGACAGCAGCGACGAGCGCGAGATGACCCGTCACGTGTCGTATCCTAAGCCGAAACCTGCAGTTGTTGACATCGCCAACGAGATATTAAACGAAGACAACGAGGAAGAACCGACAGTTGAGACAGCTGTTGTTGAAGACATGCCTTCGATGTTTGAGGAAAAACAGGAAGTTTACGAAGTAAAACCTCAACCTCAGCAGCCTCAGCCTCAGCAGTCACAGAAACGTGACGAGCTCATCAGCGAGTTTGACGGCGTGGTGCAGGCGGAAGGCGTGCTTGAAATCATGCCTGACGGCTACGGATTCCTGCGTTCAGCGGATTATAACTATCTGAACTCACCTGATGACATCTACGTATCACAGTCGCAGATCAAGTTGTTCGGTTTGAAGACCGGCGACACCATCCTCGGAATGATTCGTCCGCCAAAGAACGGCGAGAAATATTTCCCTTTGGTGAAGGTCGACAAAATCAACGGACGCAACCCTGATGAGGTGCGCGACCGTATCCCATTCGACTTCCTCACGCCATTGTTCCCTGACGAGAAGTTCAAGATTACCGGCCATCAGGGAGGCACTGTATCTACAAGAATCATGGACCTCTTCGCCCCTATCGGCAAAGGTCAGCGTGGTTTGATAGTGGCACAGCCTAAGACAGGTAAGACAGTGTTGCTGAAGGAAGTTGCCAACGCCATCGCAGCAAACCATCCGGAGGTATACCTTATTATATTATTGATTGACGAGCGTCCTGAAGAGGTCACCGACATGGCACGCAGCGTGAAGGCTGAGGTTATCTCTTCAACATTCGACGAGCCAGCCGACAAGCACGTGAAGATTGCAAACATCGTGCTGGAGAAGGCAAAACGCTTGACAGAATGCGGTCACGACGTGGTGATTCTGCTCGACTCCATCACACGTTTGGCACGCGCATACAACACCGTGTCGCCTGCTTCAGGAAAGGTGCTTTCGGGTGGTGTCGAGGCCAACGCTTTGCAGAAACCGAAACGTTTCTTCGGTGCTGCACGTAACATCGAAGGCGGCGGATCTCTCACAATTTTGGCGACAGCACTCATCGACACTGGTTCTAAGATGGACGAGGTCATCTTCGAGGAATTCAAGGGAACAGGTAACATGGAGCTCCAGCTCGACCGCCGTCTGTCGAACAAGCGCATCTACCCTGCCATCGACATCGTGGCATCAGGAACACGTCGCGACGACTTGCTTGTCGACGAGCGCACTCTTGCACGTGTCTGGGCATTGCGCAACCACTTCGCTGACATGACACCAGTGGAAGCCATGGAGTTCTTGAAAGACAGAATCTCGAAAACAGTGTCGAATGAAGAGTTTTTGGCAACGATAGACAAATAAAATGAGAAGAATTGCTTTCCTTTTGACAATCATAGCGTTCATTTCATGCACAAGAAATGAAGACAATGGTTTTGGGAAGCATTTCATAGATAAAACACTAAGAATCAATCTTGTACATACAGGAGACGCCGACAGCGAAGCGTTCAAACTCGACAAGATTTACGACGACGGGCTTTGGTACGGACGCACGAAAAACATGGTGAATCCTTATCGTTTGGGCGCTTATTTTTACGAGGTAAGGGACGTCGCTACAGAAGAGCTACTCTATTCCGACTGCATCAGCACAGTGTTTAGCGAGTGGCGAATGACTGAGGAAGCACAACAGAAAAAGAGAGCTTTCAACGAGTCGATAAGAATACCTTATCCGATAAAAAACGCCAAGCTAACGATGTATAAGATTGATTCTCTTGACATTACAGAACCAGTCTGGGAATATGTAATAGACAGACGAGCCAAAGCATTGGTTGAGCCGACACAGAACCACAACAACCGACTTGTACGTTTGCTTGACAGCGGCGACCCCAAAGAAAAAGTCGACATAGTGATTTTAGGTGATGGATATACATTGGATGAGATTAAGAAATTTGATGCCGACGCGCTGCATTTTTACAACATCTTCATCAATGCAGAACCTTATCGCGACAGGAAAACAGATTTCAACGTGCATGCTGTTCAGGTTCCGCCAGTAAAATCAGGCAACAGCCTCAAGATTAGCAGTGGCTCTCTAGGGCATGAAAAATATGCGTTAGCTTACGATGAATGGGCGTTTCGTGAATATGCGACACAGGCTCCTTACGATTACGCCTTGATTCTGATTAACGACGAAAACAACTGTGGCGGGAGTTTGTTTAACGTTTACACCACGACAGCAATCCGTTCACAATCAGACGATTACATCATCAGACATGAGTTAGGACATCAAATTGTGGGTTCCGCCGACAGGTTTTATTCTGACGACACGGCGAATGACTCGACCGATGTGTCAAACTATTATCATGATTTTAATGAATTAATTAACAAAATCTTAGATCTTCACACCAAATAATATGTTACATGAAACCATAAAAAAAGCAAGGATGTACTCGGGGATGTCTCAAACGAAGATAGCTAAAGAGATGTTCATGTCGCAATCGAAATACAACAGAAAAGAAAACGGCAAGATCAAAATCGAACGCAGCGAGGCCATAAAACTAGCAAAACTCCTTGATTTGAATGAAAAAGTCATCTTGAGATATTGGATGGCAGACCAGTTATATGAGTTGATGCAATATGACAAAGACCTAGTGCATGAGGCGTTCAGGATTGTTGAAGAGCATTTCGACGATTACGACACATATGTCACGCTGCCCAAAAGGAACTCAAGTTACAGCAGTTTGGCAGAGCGTATGAAACGCAGGAGAACAAATAAATAATCACCAGACAACTTGTAAAAAAACAAATAATTTTCTAATTTTGCGACCAGTTTTAGTGGCTTAAAAACGATAAGAATATGACACTTTTTGTTTTATTGAAACTTTTAGGATGTCTCGCTCTTCTCATGTTCGGTATGAAGGCGATGAGTGATGCTTTGCAGAAGATGGCAGGTCCACAGCTGCGTCATGTCTTAAGCACCATGACCACCAATCGTTTCACGGGATTGTTGACTGGTGTTTTCGTCACGGCCGCGGTACAGTCGTCAACGGCGACCACCCTTATGACAGTATCATTTGTCAACGCGGGACTTTTAACCTTGACGCAGTCAATATCTGTTATCATGGGAGCGCACATTGGAACCACGGTGACGGCATGGATCATGTCATTGGGCTTTTCGTTTAACATCTCCGACTTCGTATATCTTGCGTTTTTTATAGGAATCATTCTGCTATACATGAAGAGACGCCGTATCATCGGTGACTTTATGTTTGGCATAGCGTTCCTATTCTTAGGTCTTGGAACATTGAAAGAGACCGGTTTCGCTTTGGTTCAAGACCCGAGCGCCAACGAAGCCATCAGTGCGTTTTTCTCACGTTTCAACGAGCCAAGCTTCTGGAACTCAGTGTTTTTCCTGTTCATGGGAACGATTCTGACGCTATGTGTGCAGTCAAGTGCCGCAATAATGGCTATAACCATGATTTTATGTACGACAGGCGTTTTGCATGTCGATCAAGGTATTATGCTTGTGCTTGGCGAGAACATAGGAACGACAATCACGGCTAACATCGTGGCTATCGGTGCCAACACGCAGGCACGACGAGCAGCGTTTGCGCACTTGAGTATCAACGTGATAGGTGTTACTTGGGCGTTGATATTATACCGTCCTTTCATAAATATCATTTGCAGGTTTGTAGGCTTCGACATGAATCTTACGGCAAACGACCCAGGATACGCCGAAAATCTGGCCATGATTTCAGTAGTTTTGGCTACCTTCCACTCCACTTTCAACATCACCAACACCTTGATACAAATAGGATTCGTCAAATCTATCGAGCGTTTCGTGTGCAAGGTCATTAAACCTCACGTTTCAGAAGAAGACGAGGAGTCAAGACTGAAATTCATCGCCGGAGGACTTTTATCGACTGCGGAGCTTTCAACTTTGCAGGCTCAAAAGGAAATCAGTCTGTTCTCGACGAGAACCAACAAGATGTTCGGTTTCATCCCGAATCTGCTTTTTGAGACCAAAAACGATGAGGATTTCAGCAAACTATACGCAAGGATTGTGAAATACGAGCAGATTTCCGATAACATGGAGATTGAAATCGCCAATTATCTCAACAAAGTGACTGAAGGACATCTGAGTCCGGAAACGAAGACCAAGATTCGTTTCATGCTCCGTGAAGTCGGCGAGCTTGAGAGTATTGGCGACAGCTGCTTCAACCTCGCGCGCACCATTAACCAGAAACACACGAAGAACGAGCATTTCACCGATGAGCAAAAAGTTCACATCCGCTATATGTTCGAGCTTTGCAAAAAAGCACTGGAGCACATGCAGAAAGTGCTTGACGACGACCAGAACACCATCGACATCAACGAGTCGTTGAACATAGAAAACGAAATCAACAACTACCGCACACAGCTCAGAGAGGCCAACGTTATTGACATCAATGAGCGCCGTTACAACTATCAAGCGGGAGTTCAATACATGGACATCATCTGCGAATGCGAGAAACTCGGTGACTATGTCATCAACGTGGTTGAGGCCCATGCACACAAAAAGCTGACGATGTAATCGTCAGCTTTTTGTTTTCAAAACAATCAAATTGCTTTATTTTCCTGTCAGATCGTGATACCTACGACGAGCCGTCACATATGTGATATGGCGGTCGGTGATGGCGTTCTGTGCCTGCAACAGCAATGCATTAGCCTCAAGGACATCAGTCACGGTGTTGATACCGGCGCGATAGTTGAGTTCTGCGACACGGTAGTTTTCCTGTGCCATGTCGAGAGCAGCCTCGTCGGATTGCATCAACGCCTCCGCCTCTATCATCTGATTATAAGCCTGTTTCTCCTGCAGCGACATCTTTTCTGTGAGGTCTCTCTGCATGATTTCGTATTGTTCAATCTTCAGGTTATGCTCCTTGATCTTATGCGATGTCTCCCACCACTTCGTAATCGGCACACTCACATTAGCAAAGAATATGGCGTTGCCTTTGTAGCTCTTAATAATGTTGCCATACGTCACCATCGCTCCTACTCCAATAGTCGGAAGAGCCTCGCCTCTCGACAGTCTCTTGTAAAAGACCTCCGCATCGATCTGAAGCTGAAGAAGTCTCATCTCAGGGCGTTCAAAACATTCATTTTCCGTGAAGACGTCAGCACGATTGATATCATCGTCAAGATTCAGCCCCTCTTCAGGATATTCAATACCAATCTTTTGACACAGCAGCTGTGATGCAAGAACTATGCCATTGTTAAGCTGCAGTTGCATCGCTTGGAATTTGTTACGTTCAAGGGCTACTCTCAACTTGTCGTTTTTGGTGACAAGACCTGCTTTAAAAGCCACGTCAGCCACACGGTCGAGCGAGTCGATGAGGTTCAGCGCCGTCTCCAACGTCCCAACCTTCGATTTCAAGCCGACGATAAGATAATAAGTGGATTCGATGTTTTCCAACATATCGCGTTCCGATACCTGCCCCTTCAATTCAGCGGCTTCAATGCCAAGTTTCGCAAGTTTGTTGCCGTTTCTGACTCGTCCGCCAGCATAGATAGGCTGAATCGCCGTAGCGCTGATTGATTGTCCTCCATGCATCAGCTCAACCTCTGTAGGGATATGAGCGCCGTCTTCATTTAACAGTTCAATGATAGCTTTAAGGATCTCTCCCAATTCATCGTGAATGTCGTTGACACCATATCTTATAATAGGATTAACCGCATAATATGCCAAATAACCTGCGCTGACCTGTGGAAAATACTTGGTATAGACCTGTTTCTTAACTTCCTTCGCCTTCTCTATCTCGATTTGATTTGTCCTGATCTGGGCGTTATTAGCTTTCGCCAAAGCAAAACATGAATCAAGAGTAAGGACATCGGCGTTTTGAGCATTCATTCCGATTGCCAAAACCGCCAAAAACACTATCAAAATATATCTTTTCATATCTTTCATATCTAAAAGTTAATGTCTAACGACTAAGGTCTTTATTTCTCTTCTCATTGCGTTCATCGCGTTTATCGAGTCTCTTCAGGAATCTCAAGTTGATTCTGTTAAAGAACTTCTTGTCGCGTTCGCCAGCGTCGAAAGCGAGGCAATAAGCCACAGGAAGCACTGTCACGACAAGCGGGAATGTAAGGATTGTGCCGAAGCATATCACCACGCCCATAGGCTCCCAAAGCAATGTCTTTGCGAGAATCATTGGGATAACGCCGAGAGCTGTCGTCGCTGAAGTCAGGAAGATAGGTCTCATACGACGCAGACCTGCTTCGTAAGCAGCCTGATGAACCGACACATGTTCTTTAGCACGCAGCTCACCTGCATAGTCGTACATGATAATGGCGTTGCGCACGATGATACCGATAAGTGAGATGACACCCAACATTGCTGTCACCGACATGTCGAGACCGAACATCCACAGTCCGAATGTGGCACCGAATACGCAAAGCACTGACACTGAGAGCGAAAGTATTGAGATACCGATCTTTGCATAGTGGATAATAAGCACCACAAACATCACCACGATGGCTGCGAGAATTGCCATCAGCAACGAAGGCATTGTCTCATTTGTCACCGCCATCGAACCACCTTTATCGATGATAACATTGTCCGGAATGTTAAGATGATAATCAATGTATTCGTCAATCTTTCCGAACTCATTAAGCTGTCCGGCACCAGGTACAACGTCAGCAGCGACAGTGATACATTTCATACCGTTACGATGAGGCATGTTGGTATGTTTGAACATTGGTGTCAGAGTTGCGACCTGACGCAGTGGCACCCATTCACCAGGTTTTGCAGTTGGAATCAACATATCTCCAAGGCCTTCATAATCAATTTCATGAACACCTTCGGTATATACCGTGGTATGGAGGTTATAGCTGCCTTCCCATAACGACACGATGCTACTTCCTGTCAAAGAACCTGCAAGATATACCGACAACGTAGACTGTGTCACGCCGAGACGTGTGGCTTCTTCAGCATCAAGCACTACCTGAATGAATTCTTCCGACTCGTCAAAATCAGAGTGGACATAGAACAGGTTCGGGTCTTTTCTCATGAATGTCATGATTGAATCGCTGATAGCGCTAAGTGTCTCATAGTCATCACCTTTAATGTAATACTCCACTGGCGCGTTTACAATCTGATAATCCATCTGTTTGAAGCGTATCTGTGCTATCGGGAAGTAGTTCTCATACTTCTTCGGATATTCATTCATCATCTCCTTCGTAGCATTTTCCGACTCTGTTATCACGATAAACTGCGCGTAGGCGTTCGTCGGCGTAGGTTCTGGAGCGTAAGTCATGTGGAAACGTGGCGATGCCATACCGAGGAATGCCGTCACTGACTTCACACGCTTATCGGCCTTCAGAATCTTCGTCAAGGAGTCGGCAACAGCCGCTGTCTCATTGATCGAACTGCCGTATGCAAGATGAATCTCCACAGCGAAGCTGTCACGCTCAGCTTTAGGAAGCATCTGGATATTGACTTTCGTAACCAAGAAAAGTCCGATCACCACCGACAATGCAGCGACGAAGATTGTACCCCATTTATGGCGGAAGCACAGGTTGAGAAGCTTCTTATATCCGTTTTGGAGGGCATCGAAGAACTTAGCCTGAATCTTCTCGAACTTCGAGCGTTTGTTAGGATTCTGCGGAGCAATCATACTTGCCGACATGAACGGAATCACCCAGATTGCATACAGGAAACTGCACGCCAACGTGATGAAGATAGCCCACGGGAACAACTTAACGAAATCGCCCATATTTGTGCCTTTCATGATTGCCAACATCGGGAAGAACATACACGAGATTGACAATGTCGCGATGAGCATTGATGTCATGAGGTTCTTGGTTGAGACCGCCGCCGAATACCAGCGCGAGTGTCCCTCCGCCAACATGTCGGAATAGCCGTCGATCACAACCACCGAGTCATCCACGATCATACCCAAAACAACGATGAGAGCCGCTAAAGTAACAGTATTAAGCTCAATTCCGAGGAGGAACATGATTGCCCAAGCTGCCGCGATACATACCGGCACAGATGTCGATGACACCAAAGCAGTTCTCAACGGGAACAGCATAAGCATCACTATGATAACGATGATGACAGCTTCGATGAGGTCTTTCAAGAACGACATCACAGACTTGTTAACCACTACAGGCTGGTCGGTGATACGGTGCACCTTAATGTCAGGTGGCGCCGTCGCAAGGAAAGCGTCGATTTTCTCGTTCACCTCCTCGCCGAATGCAACGACGTTGTAGCCTGGACGCATCTCCATTGAGAACATCAGGCAGCGGTTGTTATTGACCAAGCTGTCGGAATATTGGATATACTGTGATGATTCCTTATAACGGCGTTCGATACGTGCCACGTCACGCAGCTTCACCGTCTGTCCAGTCACAGGATCAGCAAACACAACCAACTCATTCAATGTATACAAGTCATCGACAGGCACTTCAACGTGAATCAAGGCCTGACCGTCGGCATTCTCAATTTTTCCAGAGATAGTGCGCAAACTGTGAGCGGCGAGTTCAGCAGTAACTATTGCTGGTGATATGGCATATTGTGTAATGCGCGCCGGATCCATAAAAACAGCAATCTCTTCCTTCTGCTCACCCACAATCTTGATGTTACCCATCGTCTTGATGGTACGCAGTTTCTCAGAAAGCTTGTCGGCAAACTCACGCAGCTCACGCGATGAACGCTGGTCGCTCTCGATGGCAAGAAGCAACGACGAGGCATTACCAAAGTCATCGATGACCGCTGTCGCCATCACACCTTTCGGCAAGTCTGTCATTCTGAACAAAATCAATCCCTGACGGATTCGTGACCATGTCATCTTGGCATCTTTGACATCATTAACCAAGTTGACAATGATAATGAGCATTCCGTCTTTAGAATATGAATATGTCTTGTTTTTGTCCACATCACTGAACGTGAACAGATACTGTTCGGTAGCACCTGCCACCCTCTGCTCTATCTCGTCGGCAGTTGCGCCAGGATACACGACAGCCACCACACCGGTACGTATCGTCACATCCGGAAACTCATTCTTCTTCAAACGAGGAAGCGAGAAAAAGCCGAAAATGACGATAATTGCCATAAAGAAGAACACAAGACCGTTGTTCTTCATAGCAGCTTCGATAATATTTCTTTTCTGAGCCATTATCTTAAAATTTCTTGGTTATTAAAAAGATACTTTAGCTCCGTTGAACAGTTTCTGGTAGCCCACCGTGACGATGGTGTCGCCATGTTCGAGGCCTTTGCTTACCAGCACGCCGTTTTTCACAAAGTCGCTGACTTCAATGATACGACGGTATGATCTGCCATTCTTCAACACCCACACTGCAAGACCGTTAGATACTGTCTGCACGCATGAAGCCGGCACTATGATGCCTGACGCTGCTGTGCTGTTGAGACGGATTTTCACCACCATGCCTGGCAGCGGATCTAATCCTGCGAGGTCGATCTTAGCCTTAATAGTGTAAGTGTGACCAAAAGGATTGGATACTATGGCCTTGTCGGTGATCTTTATTTCACGTTCGATATCACCCAGAGCGTGAATCTGTGCTATAGCCTTGTCACCAATATTAACATTTCCCACTTCCTTTTCAGGAACTGAAAACTCAACAATGAGTTTGTCCATATCGATAATGTTACAGAATGTCTCTGATGGACGCATAAACTCACCAATGACGCGATCACTCATGCTGACCATACCATCCTGTGGAGCGTAAAGAGTACAATCGTCTAGGTGTTTGCGTGTCGAAATCTCTGCCTGACGGGCTTTTGAGAGATCGGTCTCCATCTGTACCCAACGAACGTCGCTGATACCACCTTCCTCATGCACTGCTTTCAGACGCTCATAACCATCTTCGGCTTGATTGAGTGTCGCCAATGCCGCATCATGCAAACTCTTTGACGTTGTCTCATCAACTTTGGCGATGATAGCACCTTGAGAGACTCTCTGTCCGTTGCGGACGTAGATGTCTGTAATATTACCGCCCAAAGGGAATGACAAAGACATCTTCACCTCGCTCTTGAGCGAGCCCACATAATTGCGGAAGTTTGTACCGTCAGTGAATTCCACAGCAGAAATCTTAACCGGAATAACCGGATCGTACGTCTGTGTCTTGTCATCTTTTTCTCCACATCCTATTAATAATAATGATAGTGAAACTAAAAATAAATGTTTGAATCTCATCGTTATATGTTATTAGTTAAAAAATTTATTCAATTTCCATGTTGTAAAGTATGAAGGCATAGATATCAGCCTGTTCCTCAATGACTTTCGCCATCGGCTTGCCTCCTCCGTGACCGGCTTTGCTGTCAATGCGGATAATCTTAGGCTCGTCGCCTGTCTGTGCATGTTGCAACTCAGCGGCATATTTGAACGAATGTGCCGGAACGACACGGTCATCGTGGTCAGCTGTAGTCACCATGATGGCTGGATAATGTACATCCGAACCGCTCTTTATTGTGTGAAGCGGTGAATACGCGTACAACGCCTTGAACATCTCCTCGCTGTCTTCGCTTGTGCCGTAATCGCTTGCCCAGTTCCAGCCGATGGTGAACAAATGATAACGAAGCATGTCCATCACACCGACCTGAGGAACCGCCACGCGGAACAACTCAGGACGCTGGTTGACGACTGCGCCGACTAACAAACCGCCGTTTGAGCCACCGTTAACTGCGAGATAATCCGGTGAAGTGTACTTATTATCAATAAGGTATTCAGCTGCAGAGATAAAATCGTCGAACACGTTCTGTTTCTGTAACTTAGTGCCTGCAAGATGCCATTCCTCACCGTATTCGTTGCCGCCACGGAGGTTAGCCATAGCGTAAACACCGCCCATCTCGAGGAATGGGATGCGCATCACCGAGAATCCTGGATTCAAAGTGATGTTGAAGCCGCCGTAGCCATAAAGCAATGTAGGATTCTTGCCGTCTTTCTTCAAATCTTTCTTGTAAGTAAGGAACATCGGAACTCTTGTGCCGTCCTTGCTGGTAAAGAAAATCTGCTCGGTTGTGTAATCCTCAGGATTGAAATCGACCTTAGGTGCACGGAACACCTCCGATGTGTTCGACTCGATATCATATTTATAAATCGTCGTCGGGAATGTGAACGAGGTGAAAGCATAGAAAATCTCAGACTCTTCGTAGCGACTAACAATGCCTGTCGAGCCGAATGTCGGGAACTGAATCTCATGCTTCAAAGTGCCGTCTAAATTATACACATATGCGTGATTTGCAGCGTCTTTGTCGTATGTGACGATGAGCTTGCCAGCACCCATCTGCGCGCCTACCATCACATTTTCACTTTCAGGAATAAGAACCTCCCAGTTTTCAATCGAAGCCTTGTTAACATCTTCAACATTCACCACACAAACCATGCCTCTCGGAGCGCCGTAGTTCGTCATGATATACATCTTTCCATCGATGATGTCGATTGGCGAATAGTTGTAATCCATGTCGAATGCGATCTGCACAAACTCGCCTTTAGGGTCTTCCATGTCACGAATCCAAAGTGTGGAGCCTGCTCCCTGTCCACTTTCGAAGAGGAACATATAACGTTCATTCTCGTCGGTAGCCACACCGTGGAAATAGCGCGGCTGACTTGGGTTTTCATAGAAAAGCTGGTCTTTTTCCTGTGGGTCGCCGAGCTTATGATAGTAAATCTTATGGTTTTCGTTGACATTCGAAAACTCCTTGCCTGCCACCGGTTTGTCGTAAGCGGCATAGAAAAATCCGTCTTTATACCAATCTGCGCCAGTAAACTTGGCCCATTCGATATGATCTGGAAGCAGTTCCTTCGTCGCCACGTCTTTCACATAAATCTCGACCCAGTCTGAACCGCTGCGCTGTATAGTGTAAGCGAGATATTTTCCATCATGCGAGAGGCTCATGCCACCGAGTGAAACCGTGCCGTCATCAGAAAGTTTGTTCGGGTCTAGAAGCACCTCCGGATCACCGCCGTTGGCATCCTGCATGTAATATACGCTCTGGTTCTGCAAACCGTCATTCTTGCTGTAGAAATACTTGCCAAAACGCTTCGATGGGACGCCATACTTCTCATAATCAGCGATTTGCGTCAAGCGATCTTTCAATTTAGCTCTGAGCGGTATATGGCTGAGATACTCATTTGTGAGCGCTCTCTCCGCCTCCACCCAAGCGTTGGTCTCTGCAGAAGTGTCGTTCTCAAGCCAACGATATGGGTCGGCGACTTTTGTTCCAAAATAATCATCCACGACGGTCTCGTCGCGTTCGGCCTTAGGATACTCCTTTATTTTGTAGCGAGTATCACATGCGGATAACATTACCATGCCTCCCATGATCAATAATGCGGTTTTTAATGTTTTCATCTTTTATCTTTTATCTGTTATTTTTTATCATGTATCCAAAGTTGTATGCTATTAAACAGATTCTGCCAAATCGAGTACAGTGCCGGAAAAATCGCAGCCAGCGGGTTAAGATATGTATTCGCCATCCATATTCCCATCGCTGAATTCTTCTGTCCGAGCAGCTGTCCGCCCGCGATGATGTCGCCATATTTATATCCGATGAACTTGCCCAATCCGAACTGTATCGCGCAGAATATCACCGATGCGATTCCCAGCCATATTATCGGCGTGATGTTCTCCTTTCCTTCCAAAAACATGAAATCTATAGTCTGGCCAAGGGTTATAAACAATGCAATCGCCCACAGGTAAAACGACAATCCTTTGATTTTGCAAAGGAAATCGTTGACCTTTGGCAGAAATTTCTGTCCTATCAATGCCACAAAGAACGGTAGCGCTATCACAACGCCTATTTTCTTGATAATCATGAAGAAAGATGTCCAAAACGGTATCTCCTGATGGTTCCCGATGAACGAGAAATATATCGGAGCTAACACCGCCACCATGAGGTTTCCGATGATGGTGTAGCTCGTCACCGTCTCGCGGTTCGCGCCAAGAAGACACGATATCACCACCACCGACGCCGCCACCGGACAGAGAACGCCAACGAGTATGCCTTGCGCTATCAACTCATTGACATTCAACGCCGTCAGCAGATAATACATCCCAATGCTCACCACAATCTGATAGAGCATCAGCCATACAGCCATCTTCGAGAAACGCAGTTTTTTCACGTCGACGGCAGCGAAATTCAGCAGTAAGATGCTGAAAATCAGATACGGCACAATCACCTTCAACTGGCCGCACCATGTATGGAACAAAAGCCCGAGCACTATGGCTATCGGGAGAACGTACGGACGAATCTTATTCATCAATTATCTCTTACCCTTCATGATCTCCACGAATGGGTTGTAGTAGTTTTCACCTTTTGCAGTGACACCTTCGAGACCCTTACCGCCGTTCTTCGGACGTTTCACATCACCGAAGATACCTTTTTCAAGAGCGGTGAACAAGCCTTCCTTCACGATTTCCTCAAGCAATGCTATAGTATTGTTTAACACCAACTTAGCACGCTCACGGCAGATGCCGCCTTCTTTGAACTCCATCTCCTCGCCAATGCTGTGCATATTGTTGAAGATGTATTTCGCGTTCTCGATTGAGAGGTAACGGTCGCTCATGAACGGGGTGTGGATAGCCTCGGTAGGCATACCGAGCAGCTGGATTCCCTGATGTGTCCAGATTCCGATGATGTTGAACAAGGCATCCTGGATGTGACCGCGGAAGATGTTACCTGTCATGAACTTGGTCGGAGGCATGTATTTCAACGTCGCCTTCGGGAAGATTTCACGTGTCATCTGAGCCTGTGCGAGCTCGAGGAGGAATCCGTTTTCAAGCATCGGGTCCATCTCGAAAGCGTGACCTAAACCCATCTGCTCTTCTTTCAAACCTGCTGAGAATGCAAGCTGCTCGTTGATGAGGTCTGATGCCAACACGGTGTGAGCAGCCTCCACAGCGTCGGCTGTAGTCAGGTAGTTATCCTCACCGGTATTGATGATGACGCCAGCGAATCCGTTGATGATACGGCTCATGTACTGGTCGATCAAAGTACGCTGCATGTTGATATCGCGGAACAAAATGCCGTACAAAGCGTCGTTCAGCATCACGTCGAGGCCTTCGAAAGCACCCATGACGGCAATCTCCGGCATGCAGAGTCCCGAGCAGTAGTTACACAGACGGATGTAACGGCCGAGCTCCTCGCCCACCTCATCCAATGCCTTACGCATGATGCGGAAGTTTTCCTGTGTTGCGAATGTGCCGCCGAAACCTTCTGTTGTAGCACCGTATGGCACGTAGTCGAGCAACGACTGTCCGGTAGTACGAATCACAGCGATGACATCAGCACCCTGACGTGCACCAGCCTGTGCCTGCACCACGTCCTCGTAGATGTTACCTGTTGCCACAATAATATAAAGGTATGGCTTCGGCCCCTCGCCGATGGTGTTCAGATAATGGTCGCGGCGGTCGTGACGAGCGCGAATCTTGTTCACGTTCTCGTCAACAACTGGCTGCAGTGTCTCTGCAATCTTCTTGGCGTCGCGTGTCACCACCTTGGTGATGTCGAGCTTGCCGGCAGCCACCTGCTCTGCAATCTGCTGTGGCTTCAAGCCGGTCTGTATCATGGCGTTAGCGATGAAGAACAGCACGCCTTCATTCAGCACGCCCTTCTCTTTCAATGTGTCGACCACCACGTTCGGCAGCGGCACCTGGTTCTCATCTACGCCGTCGATGCCCATCAAACGGCTCAAAGTACGCTCCACAGCGACGGTGGTGTACTGTTCAACGAATTCCTGCACCTGGTCGGCAATCTTCTTCGCCAAACCTCTTGCATACTCAACTTTCGTAAAATCAAGTCCTAATTTGCTTGTCATATTTTCATTATGTTGTTTAAATAATTGATTTATTGTTCGTTAATTCTTTACAATCTGTTTCGTGATGACACCCGAAGGGGTAATCACCTTTAATATATAAATACCTGCTTCTTGTGCCGACAGGTCAATCACATTCTCTTTTGTTTCTTTCACCAACTGGCCAAGGACATTGTAAACCTTCACTTCAATGATCTCATAACCATCAATGTTGACCATTCCATTGGTAGGATTGGGATAAATGGTCACAGTTTCTTCGTTTTGGATTTCCTCAACAGCGGTATAGGTACATCCGTCATAGTCAGGGTTCTGCCAAATGAGCTCCCCATCTTGATGGAAACACAGCAAACGCGAATAGAAATCATAAACTCCAACGCCCCATCCGCTCCATGGCATTCCTAAGTTGCTACCTATGCCTTCAACCCATGTTTCTCTAACTTGAGGGTTCCCCAAATAATCATTAGTCACAAGCCAAAACTTTTTCCTGTCAAGCCCACCAATCTGCTCGGTGCTAATGGAATCAACAACATAATTAGTCCCAAAATCCCCAACAATCAAATTGTCGCCAACATGGGCGGTAAAATCATAGAGTAAAAATTCCGTCGGATCATTTAAAAAATAACGCGCCCACACCTTACCGTCCTCTTCTCTAAGCAAGGTAAAAAGATACGGTTCTCCTCCATCTAATGTTCTTATGAGTTTCGAATAACGAACATCTTCTACGAGTGTATCTCCAGAACAGCTAAAAACATAGTTATATTTATAAAGTGGTGACATTCCCCAATATAGGGTGTGCCACTCGTTTCCTTCCTGAACCATAGGTAAATACTCTTGAGCCAGTGTTTTACCTGCCATCATCAGGAGCAGAAGCAGGATGTAAATGAAATTAGTTTTCTTTCTCATTTCAGCATTCTCCTTTCTTCCACACCCTCCAGCACCTTCATCTGCTGAATGGCGATTTTATTCAGTTCAATCAGTCTTTCCTGCTGCGTCATACCTTTATTAATAAAGACCGCATTCAGGTTTTCCATGTTCGAAAGGCATATCAACTGGTTGATGTTGGCATAATCACGAATGTTACCTTTCATCTCAGGATTTGCATCGCGCCATTCCTTTGCCGTCACACCAAACAACGCCACATTCAAAACATCGGCTTCATTGGCATAAATCAACGAACGATGGTATGCGTCAATCTCTTCAGGCACAAGGTTTTCCTTAATGGCATCCGTGTGGATATGGTAGTTTATCTTCGCCAACTCCCTCTTCACCGACCAACCGAGTTGCTTTTGTTCCTCTTCTTTTAGGCGTTGGTATTCCTTTACCAGTAATAATTGGAATTTTGGGCTTATCCACATTCCAAAATGGTATGCAATATCTCTGTGTGCATAGGTACCACCATATCTACCTGTTTTTGCCAATATTCCAACCGCATTTGTTTTTTCAATCCATTGTTTTACAGACAACACAAAACTATTACTACCAGCCATATTTCTAATTATACCGAATTCGGTATAATTAAAATTCGGATTGTAAAGCATCTCCCATTCTCCAAGATACTCAATAGTGCTTTTTAGGCTCATCCATTTGTATATAATCTGTTCCTGCATTTGACTTTGAGCCATATCTGTAAGGGATATATAATCAGTTTCTTGAACCGATATAATACTAATCTCTGAATCTTGTACTACTATTTTCTTCATGCTTTTCTACCTTTCTCTTTTCCTAAAGTGGTCGTATTTGACCACTTTAAATCTAAACCTATCGAATTCGATATGTTTAATTGTGTCGAATTCGCCATAATTAAAATCCCTCTCGCCTTCTCAATCCATTCATTATCAATCCCTAAGCTTTCAGCAATGTTCAGTGCCTCATGTGGTACCTCGCCGTCTTTCACCTCAACAAGCTCGTAGTTCATTGCGCCATTTTCAAAACCTTTGACCTTCAAACGTCTTGAATCTGTCGGTTCTATATCGTAATGCGTCGTCATGACCAAACTCACGTTCTCAACTTCAAGAACCTTCACCAAAGCCGAGACCAAAGCCGTTCCCTCTTTCGGGTTGGTGGTCCTCGCCGGCTCGTCAATCAACGCCAAAATCTTTCCTCCTCTTCGCGATGCCTTTATCACAGCATCGATATTTTTCATCTCCGCCGCAAACGACGACAATCCCTTCTCTATCGACTGCTCGTCGCCAATGCAGAAATAGATTTCATCTTTCAAATCAATTTTGGCTTTTGTCGCAGGAATGCCAAATCCGAACTGGAACAAGTACTGGCAAAGCGTCAAGGTTTTCAAAACCACCGTCTTACCTCCCATGTTGGCACCAGTAATCAACGTCGGTTTGTTCCAAAATGCTATGTCCACCGGCTGGAATGTGCGTTCTCTCTGCTCAAGCGCGTCTTTCACCTCCGGATTGAACAACCCCTCATATTCCGTCGCTCCATCGTTCGAAATAGTCGGGAAACAGAGGTCGTATTTTATCATCTGATACGCCTTCGAAAGGTTTAAGTCGATGAACGCCAACGACTTCTGCGCCACCTCAAGTTCATCGGCATATCCTGAAAGTTGCATCGACAGCTTGGCGCGAATCTCGTCTTCAATCGCAGTCATCTCGTTAAAGACCGCCTCATCAAACTCCTCCTTAGCCTTCATCTTGCGGCGCAGCTCGCTCAGCTTCTCTGAATACGAGTCATAAATATAAAAACTCGCAATCTTCATTCCGTCAGGGTCGAGAATCTTGACAACCTCTTCCAAATTCGGGATAAAAACATAATCATTCAGCCCAAGCTTATTGATAATCTGCTGAATGTCAATCGAAAGCAGTGCCAAATGTTTCACCTCGAAAAGCTCAATGTCATTCAACACATATTTACTCTTCAGGTGGTTTATCGTGCCCTGAATCTCCTTCAGATTGCAGAGCTTAAACTGCAAGGTGTTAATCTGGTTTTGGTTCTCCTTTACATTTACAACATTATAGAACTTCTTGAGAATCTTATAGTTATCCTCAATAATCGCCTTGTCTTTTGGCATTTCGGTATCCAAAAGCAGACGACGCGAATAGCCCGAATGTGTGTCCAGATTGTCAATCATGAACTTCAGGCCGCAGGGTTGTTCTATGAGTTGTTTCAGTCGCATTTTTTCAAGTCATAAACCGGAAGTCCTATGGCTTCCGACATTGTTTTACAAAGTCTGTCCGAGTCAAGCACCATGCCGTTTGGCGCCGTCGGGTTCACCGTCACCGCGATGAGCTTGCTCTTCTGCATCACACTGATCTTACCTCCGCCGTTCACAAACCCCTTATATAATATAGGTGTAAGGAAAATCTTCGTAAAATCAGTCACCACTATCTCCGTCTCTTTAAAAATACGCTTTCCGCGAATGTGATTCAGGAAAGTGTCGGTGAGCGCACCACTCATAAACAATGTCTTGCAATGCTCGATGCCGTCGATGCAGATGTTCGTCGATAACGATGATGTCACCTTCAGGTCATGCATCTCGTCGTTGTCGTCAACAGCCCACACTCCGTGTTCTATATCTTTGAACCTCAATCTGTTATCTTCTGATGTCAAATCCAGGTTCACCATATCGACCACGAAAGCGGTCTTCTGCACGAGGTTGTTTATGTTGGCAGAATATGCCGCTCCTGTTGCCAAAATCATCGATTCGCTCGTTGCCGGTGACGCCAGACTCATTCGCGAGAGCGCCCCGTCAATTATGATAAGATCGACATTGTATTTCTCCATCGAGGCTTTCCAACGTCTCAAACCAAGGTTCGACGACGGTCCCGAAAGCAAAATCTTGCCTTTTGTCAACGCCTTGGCGGTAACTATCCTGCCCAACGAGGTGTTCTCATCGCTCACCTCGACAAGTTCCGAAACAAGCCGTCTTTGCAGATAGTGTTTCTCGCTTGTCCCGAAATATGTGCCTTCTTGCAGGGTTATCTCCGGCTTTGCGGTGCGGGTCACCTGATCCGTCGTCTCGCCGTCTATCCCTATGGAACTCAATGCAATACGCATTCTATCGAGAGGCAAGCGTGCTAACACATAGTTCAGACTGACTGTCTTGCCTGTGTTTTTCGCCAGCCCCACGATAGAACAACTTCTGTATTTTACAAGTTCCTCAATAAAAGGCATAACTTATTGAACGTCGTTAACATCAGTGTCGTTATCTCTATTCTTTTTTCTAAAGAACAAAAGATAAAAGACATAGCATAAAATTGCCAAAAGTAATGTTTCAACCAAGCTCAAAAAGAGGTTAGTCATCCATGTAAACATAAAGAAATTCGGCTGTGTCTTGTAAACAAACGACATCAGTATGTTTACCATCCAAACTACAAGAATCAACACAAAGATGATCTTCCAGTTTGATACTTTCTGATAATTTTTCTCGCTCATAAAGCTACTTTTTACTTGTTATTTTTTTGTCTCTCATGACGATAGAGATGAGCAGGTTCAATGTTCATCTTCTCGCCTTCGAGCAATGTGATCACGCCGTCAACAGGTTTGTTTCTGTCGACCTCTTCCACTCTCTCAGCCTCGAGTCTCTTCTTAAGTGCCTGGCACTCTGGGCAGTTGCACTCGCTGTGATACTCTGTAGGCTCGGTGTAAGTAGTGATGACGCCTTCGAAGTTACGCAGCACCACTCTGCCTGGTGACTGTGAGATCACGTACTGTGGCATGACCGGGGTCTTGCCGCCACCGCCTGGAGCATCGACGACGAATGTCGGGACGCAGAATCCTGAGGTGTGGCCACGCAAACCTTCGATGATCTCGATACCCTTCGAAACAGGTGTTCTGAAGTGCTCAAGACCCATAGAGAGGTCGCACTGATAGATATAGTACGGACGCACGCGCATCTTCACGAGGTCGTGGACGAGATTTCTCATCACGTACACGCAGTCGTTGACGCCACGGAGCAACACGCTCTGGTTACCTAACGGGATACCGGCGTTTGCAAGTCTCTCGCATGCTGCGAATGACTCTGGCGTCACCTCGTTCGGGTGGTTGAAGTGTGTGTTGATCCAGATTGGATGATACTTCTTCAGCATGTCGCAAAGCTCAGGAGTGATACGCTGTGGGCAGACCACAGGTGTACGTGTTCCCAAACGAACGATCTCGACATGTTTAATTTGACGGAGACGACCGATGATGTATTCCAACTTCTTGTCGCTCACCATCAAAGCGTCGCCGCCTGACAGCAACACGTCGCGGACACATTCTGTCTTCTCGATGTATTCCAATGCTTTCTCGATTCTGTCGGCTGGTGACTCGTCGTCCTTCTGACCTGCAAAACGACGGCGTGTGCAGTGACGGCAGTACATTGAGCACATATCGGTGATGAGAAACAACACTCTGTCAGGATAACGGTGTGTCAATCCTGGAACCGGTGAATCCTCGTCCTCATGCAACGGGTCGAGCAAGTCAGCGCGTGCGATGTGTGTCTCAGCAGCCGTAGGGATAGCCTGGCGACGGACCGGGTCATTCGGATCGTCAGGGTTGATGAGGCTCAGATAATATGGAGTGATAGCCATACGCAGAGTCGAAAGGGTCTTCTTCACGCCTTCTTCCTCAGCTTCGGTCAGCTTCACATATTTCTTCAAGTCCTCAAGGGTCTCGATGCGGTTCTTCACCTGCCATTTCCAGTCGTTCCACTGCTCGTCAGTGACTTCCGGGAACATTATTTTTCTTCTTGATTCTCCCATATTCTTAGTCTTTAGTTTTTAGTTCCTAGTCTTTAGTCTTTTTGTCATCATTTCTAACGACTAAAGACTAAAGACTAAAGACTAAATTCTCAATTAAGCATAAAGTTCTTCAAAAATCTTTCTGAGTTTCGGGCTCTCACGGAGTTCCTGAAGTGTGAA
>DBYZ01000002.1:0-34065 GCA_002311655.1 Bacteroidales bacterium UBA1173 | reverse complement strand
TCCTTTGTGCAGAGGACTGCTGTCATTTCCTGATCTGGCACGTTGACGCAGTTGATTGTCACATCGGCCATCTTGCCGTTTGTGAGTTTCTCGACGAGTTCATAAACCTGAACTGGTGTCATACCTGCAGCGCTCTCGACGATGTCGCAGAAGCCGAGGTCTTTGATACGCTGTGTTGACTTAGGGCTGTTGGCAATGCCGATGACCTTACCTGTCACGCCGACGCGTTTCTTTGCCTCGTAAGCGCAGAGCATACCTGACTTACCACCAGCGCCGAGGATGACAACTGTCTGACCGTACTGGCAGAGTTTTGCTGTCTGTGCTGGAGCACCAGCGACGTCTAATGCTGACAATGCGAGTTTCTCTGGCATGTCGCTCGGGATCTTAGCGTAGATACCGCTTTCGAAGAGGATAGCCTTACCTTTGATGTCAACCTGGTCGACGTCTGGACGGATAGCCAAAATCTCATCGATGCGGAGAGGTGTCAGTGACAATGAAACCAATGTAGCGATGCGGTCGCCTTCTTTGAGGTCGATCTTGCCTTTCAAAGCGTCACCGATCTTCTCGACTTTACCGAGGAGCATACCGCCAGAGCCTGTACGACGGTTACGGTGTTTGCCCTGCAACTCGACGTTGAGGAACATCTCTTTCTTCACCTCTTCCATGATCTTATCCTCTGATGCGCCAGGACCTGCCTGCTGTTTTGCATAGTTGTGGATGTCGGTGAATGATGCTGAGTCGATATTCAAAGTCTGGACGTCAATCAAAATCTCGTTGTCCCAGATTTCGTCCATGTTGTTGTCGAGTTTGTTAGCTGGTTGTGGAAGAACGCCTTTTGGTTCAATCACGCGGTGTGTACCGTATTTGTTTCCGTGTTTCTGCATTTTATTTAAATTTTTAATTTGTTAATAATTCTTATTAAATATAACTTCAAACTTCAAATTGCAAACTTCAAACTATTTTCTCGGTTTTAATCCTAAAATTTCACGTGCCTCATCCGAAGTAGCGATTGGTCTGCCAAGTTCTTTAGCCAATCTCACGACCTTCTCAACGAGTTCGCCGTTTGATTTTGCCAAGACACCCTTTGACAGATAGAGGTTGTCCTCGAATCCCACGCGTACGTTGCCGCCCATGGCGATAGCTGCTGCTGCCATTGGGAATGCGTTACGTCCAACGCCTGTCACAGTCCATGTCGAGCCTGCCGGGATGCCGTTGACCAACCAGCAGAGGTTAGCCACTGTTGCCGGTGTGCAGCCTGGTACGCCAAGCACGAAGTTGAACTGCATCGGGTTGCCTGGAACTTCGCCCTTGCGAGCCATAGTCAAGATGGTGTCGAGGTGACCCATCTCGAAGCACTCGTATTCTGGCTTGATGCCACGCTCAATCATACGTTTGCCGAAAGCACGCATTGTCGGCATGGTATTGTCGAAGATCTCATCGCCAAAGTTGCATGTACCGCAGTCCAATGTTGCCATCTCTGGACGTGGGTTGGTGTCAGTCGACTGAAGACGCTCATCTGGTGTCATACCCACTGCACCACCTGTCGAAGGGATAAGGATCACGTTAGGGCAAACTTTGAGGATAGCCTCTTCGCATTCCTGGAAACGGCCACGGTCTTGTGTCGGTGTGCCGTCGTCCCAGCGGACGTGAAGGTGAACGATAGCAGCGCCAGCATCGACTGCCGACTTAGCCTCGCGTACGATTTCCTCGACGGTGTAAGGAACGTTAGGATTCTGTTCTTTTGTTACTTCTGCGCCGCAGATAGCAGCTGTGATTATCAGTTTATCCATAATTTTTTACTTTTTTCTTTGGCAATCTTTTGGTGTAACGCATGTGCCTGAAGCGCGGCAAACCAGGATTGGCTCGTCGAGCTCGTCAGCAGCCGATGGAGAGATGTCTGGACGGGCTACAGCAACCTTGCGAGCCTCAAACAACATGTGGCGTGATGTGTTGCCTTCACGGTCAATCCAACCTTCAGCCTCGATAAAGTCGCCTGCATAGACAGGGGCTTTGAATTCAATCATGTCGTATGCGCAGAACAGACCTTCATCGCCGTCACGCATAATCAGAAGTTCGGTAGCCACATCACCAAAGAGGTGAACCATGTGTGCGCCGTCAACCAAATTGCCACCGTAGTGGGCATCCTTCGCACTCATGCGAAGTCTAATCTTTGTTCTATATTCTTTTTCCATTTTCTAATAACTTAAAACTTCAAACTCCAAACTTCAAACTATTTCTCAACATAAATACCATCAACATAAATTCCTGATGCGTGTACGCATTCCGGTTTGATTTCTCCAACTTTCACGAGTTTCTCGGCCTCAACGACCACGTAGTCGGCTGCTGTAGCCATGAGTGGGTTGAAGTTGTTGGTTGTTCCGAGGAATACCATGTTACCAAATTCGTCAACGATGTTGGCGCGCAAGAAAGCGATGTCTGCCTTGAGAGGTTTCTCGAGGATGTAGTCTTTTCCGTCAACTTTCACGATATCCTTGCCGTCCTGCATGATGGTACCGAGACCTGTTGGGGTGAGGACTCCGCCGAGACCTGCGCCGTAGGCTCTGATGCGCTCTGCCAATGTACCCTGTGGAACGTATTCAACTTCGAGAGTGCCGGCGTTCTTCTGAGCCGCTGTCTCTTTGTTGGTACCTGTGTGCGACACGATAGCCTTCTTCACCTGATGGTTAGCAACGAGCTTACCGTGGGCGATGTTGTCGTAAGCGGTATCGTTAGCGATGATTGTTAAATCTTTCACGCCTTTCTCAACGATAGCGTCGATGATCTGCACTGCGCTTCCCACTCCGAGGAATCCGCCGAACATAATTGTCATGCCGTCGTGAACTTTCTCAACGGCCTGCTCCAATGTAATCTGCTTATTCATAGCCATTTATGTTTAATTTGTTTAATTTTTTAATTCAAATCAGTTTAACAAAAATTTGCGTGCAAATTTAGGGATTATTTTTTAACAATCCAAACATTATTAATAATAATTTTAAATAATGATTTCATAAATAAAAAGTTCCTCACTTGTCATTCCGAACATAGTGAGGAACCTCATTAACCAACCAACTGATCGACTGATTAACTGACCAGCTGATTAACAATATCTTCCGCCCTCTTCAGAGCAATATTTATATGCGAGCAAACATTTTCGTCGCCGAGCTTCTTGATGGTTCCAGCCTTCTCCAACGTGGCCCTCACATGAACATTGACACCTGACAAAACAACAATCATGCCACGCTGCTTGCAGGTATCGCACAGCAACTCCAGATTGTGAATACCAGTGCTGTCGATAAACGACACCTTCCTCATTCTGATGATTCGAACCTTGTTCTCCCTTCCTATCACCGATTTATCAATCTCATCGAATTTATTGGCGATTCCAAAGAAATATGGACCATCAATCTCATAAACCTCAACACCTTCCGGAATATGCAGCTTCTCCTCACTGCTCATCGCCACATCGGTGTTGTCGCTAGGATCAATTTCATTGGTAAACGACCTGATAACCGTAGCTTCGTTGGTACGTTTCAGGAACAATGCAATTGATGCGACAAGCCCAAGCTCTATTGCTATGGTCAAGTCGAAAATCACCGTCAGAAGGAACGTCACGATAAGTACTGCGAAATCCGACTTCGGGTTCTTCGCAAGCATCTTGAAGGTACGCCAACCGCTCATATTATAAGCCACCATGATAAGCACCGCTGCCAGACACGGCATTGGTATCAATCCCACAAGCTGGCCCAACAAAAGCAACACCAGAAGTAGCACCACCGCATGAATCAATCCTGCCACCGGTGTCTTGCCGCCGTTGTTAATATTGGTCATCGTTCTGGCGATGGCTCCTGTAGCCGGAATGCCGCCAAACAAAGGACTCACGATGTTGGCCATACCTTGTGCGATCAACTCTGTGTTTGAATTATGTTTGTCGCCTATCACACCGTCAGCAACCATTGCCGAAAGCAATGATTCGATAGCGCCCAGCATAGCAATTGTAAACGCCGATGGCGCCAACTCGGTCATCAGCTGAATCAACGATTTGCCGTCAGAAATGCCCAAACTCGGCAGCTTAGGTGCCGGAATGCTTGTAGGCAACTCATACAAATCTCCAATCTTAGTAATGCCCGTAACTCCGGCAAAACGCTCTAACAGCCAGACGACCAACGTCACAAGCACGATTGCGACAAGCGATCCAGGAATCTTTCTCGAGATCTTCGGACTGTAAATGATTATCAACAAACTAGCCAATCCAACGCCGAAAGCCCACCAATTGACATGCGTGGCATTCTGGAAATAACAAATCCATTTATCGATGAAGTTCGCCGGCACATTCTGTATGCCCAGTCCGAACATATCATTCATCTGAGTTGAGAAAATAGTAAGCGCAATACCGCCGGTAAAGCCAACAACCACAGGGTATGGCACGAATTTGATAACATTGCCGAGTTTGAAAACTCCAATCAAAATCAAGATAACGCCCGCCATGATGGTTGCTATCATCAAGCCGCCCAATCCATGTTGCTGAATGATTCCGTAAATGATAACGATGAATGCGCCTGTCGGACCGCCAATCTGCACCTTGCTTCCGCCAAAAAACGAGATAATAAATCCCGCGATGATTGCCGTCACAAGACCTTCCGTCGGACCCACGCCCGAAGCAATACCAAACGCAATCGCCAGCGGCAACGCCACAATACCAACAATAAGTCCTGCCATCGCGTCCGCTGTGAACTGCGATTTGTCGTAATTTTTCAGGCAGCTGAAGAGTTTTGGAGAAAAGACCATTTTCAATATTTTTACAATCCTAATCTTTTGCAAAAATATCAAAATATTCCTTACCCTCGGGAGTTTTTAATAAATTTTCGTCAGAATTTATGACATAGACAAAAACGAGCTCTTTTTCGGCCTTCGTTTCTCTTGTATACTGTTTCTTCAATTTCGGCTTAACGCCAGATAATCCTAACGTTTCCGTCAATTTACGTTTGAGAGTCTTTTCCGGCGTATCGCCAAACGCCACATGCCACCAATATCTGTAAACGACCTCTCCTTTATTATTAATTACATGCAGATGCACCACAGGATGCAGAATTTTATTGCCTTTATGCAACTCCATATGCAACGCGCGCCCCACAATAATGCCTCGCTCATTAACAACAGGCAGAAACTCCATTATGTTTTCCTCAGGCTCAAATCTGCGAAATCCCTCCGCTTTAGCGGATAAATCGATATGATTGTCCTGTAAAATCTGCGGTTTCTGCGGTATCTGCGTGAGAACTTTGGGAGCCGAAGAAATTGGTTGTTTATATGGAGTCTCAATCTGTGTTATCTGTGCAATCTGTGAGAGCTCTTGTCGTTCATACCAAATCCCCTGAACCTCAATCACTTCCGTTCCTTTCGGCACCTTGATTTCAAACTTGTCGCCCACTTTCTTCCCCACCAGCGCCTTCGCCACTGGCGAGATAAACGACAGCAATCCCTTCGCAAAATCAGCCTCATCAACGCCAACTATGCGAACAGTCCGCCCATTGTATTTCACATAAGCTCCAAAACTCACGGTTTCATTGTTGGCTTTGGTCAAATCCACCTCCACGGCAGAATTAATACGATCAATGAGCAACTTCATCTTTGCATCAATGAAATTGCTCATCATGTAGTTTCCACTCGACGCAACACGTTCATTTTCAAGGCCTTCACGCTCTTTTTTCAAAGCTTCCAGACCTTCGTGCGTCACGTAGTTGGGCATGCCTTTCGGCAGATAAGCCCTCGGCGGCACCATCGGAATCTCTTCCTGATCGCCTTCTTTGATAAAACCTCTACTCATTGCTTAGGCGCACTCACAAGTAGCGGCGTATTGAAGAATTGTATCCAGTGTTTTGCGACTTGGCTGCATCTCAGAGCACATGTCGTGCAGCACATTTTTTACCATATCTTCAAATGACAGTGTAGAATTTAATACCATAGGCACTCGATTTCGTTTGTATTTTGAAATCTTAACGCCCGTTATTACCGTTTTATTTTACACCATCGAAAATTTTTGTTAAAATTTCAAAACTATGCCACCGTGAGCGCCACATTCTTCTGTTTTGCCATCTTCCGAAGGTTTATCAAAGCATAGCGCATACGACCTAATGCCGTGTTTATGCTGACATTTGTGGCTTCAGCTATCTCCTTGAACGACATGTCGTCGTACATCCTCATCACCAAAACCTCGCGCTGCTCTTCAGGCAGATACTCAATCATCTTGCGGATGTCATCATGAATCTGCTCTGTGATCATCTGCTCTTCTATTGAAGGGTCGGTAAACCTGGCATTATCAAGCATATCATAGTCTTCCTTCGTCGGGTCAACCATAGGCAAACGCTTGACCTTGCGGAAATAATCTATAATAAGGTTGTGCGCGATACGCATCGCGAACTGGATGAATTTGCCCTCTTCCTTGTAAGCTCCCGCCTTGATTGTTCTGATAATCTTCAAAAAAGTGTCCTGAAAAATATCATCAGCGAGCTGCTTATCCTTGACAAGCATCGCAATGTATGAAAAAACCTTGTTCTGGTAACGATCAACCAACATCTCAAAACTGGCAACATCACCATTCTGATAACGTAGCACCAGTTCTTTATCGTTTAATATCTCAGACATAAGTCCCCCTTTTTTAAGGTTATACAATCAAAAAGGGTAAAAATTATCTATAGCGTCTCTCCTATTTTTTTATTGGTTGAACAATAGTTTATGTCTTAATTTTTTGCAAATATATAACATTTTTTAATACGATGACAAAAATTTTTGTAATTTCGTGCAATTTTTTTGAGGTATCATAGTTGACGATGAACAAATTAGAGAATATAGAAATCCACGGTGCTAGAGTTAACAACTTGAAAAACATCGACTTACGAATTCCGAAAAACAAACTTATCGTGATAACGGGTTTGTCGGGTTCCGGAAAGTCGTCGTTGGCATTCGACACCATTTACGCTGAAGGTCAACGCCGTTATGTCGAAAGCTTGAGTGCCTACGCCCGCCAGTTCATGGGTCGCCTAAGCAAACCTGATGTCGATTTGATTACAGGCCTCTCGCCTGCCATCGCCATCCAGCAGCGCACCATGACAAGCAACCCGCGTTCAACCGTCGGAACCACCACGGAAATCTATGAATACCTCAAACTTTTGTATGCTCGCATAGGCAAAACTTATTCGCCAGTATCAGGTAAAGAAGTGAAACGCAACCAGGTAAGCGATGTGGTAGATTTCATCCTCGAGCAAACAGGAAAAGCCGTATACATCCTCGCTCCCATCGTCATACCAGAAGAAAGAACGCATCAAGAGCATCTTAACATCCTTCTTCAACAAGGTTTCAACCGATTGATTGTCAAAGGAAAAGCGATAAGAATCGAGGATTACCTCAAAGAGAAAGGCAAAGACAAGCCGAAAGATATCCGTATAATGGTCGACCGCCTGAAAGTGAACGAGAACTCTTCAGAATTGGTTGGCCAGCTCTCCGATTCAGTGCAGACTGCATTTTACGAAGGAAAAGACACCTGCATCATCTTAGTGGACGATAAAGAATTCACGTTCTCTTCTCGTTTTGAGGCCGACGGAATCACGTTTGAGCCACCGACAACGCACCTTTTCGCATTCAACAACCCATACGGAGCATGCAAAACATGCGAAGGCTTCGGCACAATCATTGGAATCGACGAAGATTTGGTTGTTCCGGATAAGTCACTGTCGGTTTACGACAATGCCATTGCCTGCTGGCGAGGCGAGAAAATGTGTTATTACCGCGACGAACTGGTCCGCAACGCCCATCACTTCGGTTTCCCTGTACACAAACCGTATTTCGAGCTTTCAGAAGAGCAGAAAGAAACTCTTTGGAAAGGCAACCGTTACTTCATGGGCATTGATGACTTCTTTAAAGACGTTGAGAATCAATCATATAAGATCCAATATCGAGTAATGCTTTCACGTTATCGCGGCAAGACCACCTGCCCCGATTGTCACGGAAAACGCCTGCGCCCAGAAGCCAACTACGTGAAAATCAACGGGAAATGCATCACCGATTTGGCTACCATGCCAATCAACGAGCTTCAGAAATTTTTTGATGAGATAAAGCTTTCACAATCAGATAGTTCCATCGCAGAGCGCCTGCTTGTTGAGATCAGAAACCGCATCAGTTTTTTGATTGAAGTCGGACTCGGATACCTCACATTGAACCGCGCATCCAACACGCTATCTGGCGGCGAGTCTCAGAGAATCAACTTGGCGACATCACTTGGCAGCAGTTTGGTCGGCTCAACTTACATCCTGGACGAGCCAAGCATTGGTTTGCATTCACGTGATACTCAACAACTTATAAAAGTTTTAAAACGTCTTCGTGACATAGGTAACACAGTCATTGTGGTCGAACACGACGAAGAAATAATCCGAGCCGCCGACCAGATTATCGACATTGGACCGTATGCTGGACGTTTCGGCGGAGAACTCGTGTTTCAAGGCGACATAAAAGCGATGGAAAAAACTGGCAATTCGCTTACAGTTCAATACATTACGGGCAAAATGGAGATTCCATTGCCAAAATATCGCCGCAAATGGAACAACTCCATTGAATTCACCGGATGCCTCGAACATAACCTCAAGAATATCAACGTAAAAGTGCCTTTGAATGTGCTTACAGTCGTTACTGGTGTCAGCGGATCTGGCAAGTCATCACTGGTCAACAACATCATTTACACCGCATTGAAGAAGCATTTTGGAGGCACCGCCGACAAGACCGGATCCTTCGGTTCGATGCGTGGAAGCATCCAAGCAATACAATCAGTAGAGATGATTGACCAGAACCCTATTGGCAAGTCAACACGGTCAAACCCAGTGACTTACGTCAAAGCTTTTGATGAAATCAGGAACCTTTTTGCAGAACAGAAACTGGCAAAAATGCGCGGCAACAAGGCTGGTTACTTTTCATTCAATGTCCCTGGTGGCCGCTGCGACAACTGTGAAGGCGAAGGAATATTGAAGATTGAGATGCAATTCATGGCCGACGTTTACCTCGAATGCGATGTTTGCCACGGAAAACGTTACAAAGAAGAGGCTCTCGAGATAAAATTCCTCGACAAAAACATCTTCGACATCCTCGAAATGAGTATAGACGAAGCCATTGAGTTCTTTAGCCAGCCAAATGATTACAAAAACATCACTGACCGCATCATATTGAAACTCAAGCCATTACAGGATGTAGGATTAGGTTATCTAAAGATGGGACAGCCTTCTTCAACCCTTTCAGGCGGCGAGGCTCAACGTATCAAACTGGCATCATTTTTGGTCAACGGCACAAACGAAAGACCTACTTTGTTCATCTTCGACGAGCCTACAACAGGCTTACATTTCCATGATGTTAACAAGCTTCTGAAAGCCTTTGAAGCATTGATAAACAACGGTCATTCACTCGTTGTCATCGAGCACGACCCTGACGTAATCAAAACTGCAGACTGGATCATTGACCTCGGTCCAGAAGGTGGTGACAAAGGCGGTTACCTTGTATTTGCTGGCACTCCAGAAGATTTAATAAAATGCAAAGAGAGCTATACTGCTGAGGTTTTGACTAAAAAGCTTTAAGACCAAGCGTCATATCCGCCATCAGGATGACGGTAATCGAGCAGCCATTCGTAGGCGTCCTCACTACCTTCGCCATCAGCGTATGCATCTTCCATGATTTCTGCAACTACAGCAAGCGAAATCTCGGTTTCGGTTTCCAGAATTATCCCCACCTCATACAAAGCGTCAAAATCGTTTTCCTCGTACGCTTTTTTGTATAAGTCATCAGGAATTTCCACTTCAAAATTCCGCTCCTCATATTCGTCGTAAAACGTTTTTTTCATATCTTTTTTATGTTGAACAAATACATGAAGTAACCTTATTGAAATCCTTGTTTTTCAAATCTTTAGGATTTACTAAAAAATGTAACATACCCCAGTCCATAAAGTTTAAAGTACATTCGTCATAATCATCGGAATCGACTTGCAAAAGCTCAATCCAATCATCATACGGTTCATCCCAATTTTCCCATTCACGATTATAAGGCTCACCAAGCATTTTATTGCCGTCACAAAGCACCGGAGCACTTGAAAATGTCATTTTCAGCTCTTTCATAGCAACAGGTTTGTCATCGTCATCGACAAAAACCACCTGCTCAAACGTCTGATTATCAATATCTTCTATATAAAACACCTTTACATCTTCATTATTCCAATAAAAATCAACGGGATAGTATGAATCAAAATGCCCGAAATAATAGTCGATTGCAGCGAAAAAATACAGCATTCCCTTATGCGGAAGCAGATTATCCTCATCATAAGTCGCCAACTCGTCACATCTTAACTGACAAATGAACGTTAAATCGTCGGGAACATCAAATTTTTCAGGCAAATCGGGGTTGCCCCACCATTTACTTTGCATAAACAGGTCTTTCTCCGACTTTTCCAATGAAATTTTTATAGATTTCATACAATAAATTTTTGCAAATTTAATTAATAATTTTATAACTTTGCACACGGAAAACGAGTGCAATTGATTTTTTGTTAAAATGCCGGAATTCAAAGCTAATTTGAAGAGTATCAGTATGTTAGCGAGAGGCATTCTGTTCGTATTGTTTATATTTTTAACGAACAGAGGCTTTTCGGAGGATACTATTGCCCCAAAACAGCGCGTGATATGGCACAAATTTGAAGGCAGCATCGGCATGACATTCAATCAGTTAGCGATTACTCACTGGGCGGCGGGCGGTGAAAGCAATATGAGCGGCAAGGCATCGGCAAACTTCAAATACACCTACAACCGAAGCATGTTCAACTACGTCACCACGGGTCTGTTTATCTATGGTGCACAGAGTTTTCCGAAAGACAAGAGATGGGAGAAAACTGAAGACCGTATGGAATTGTCGATGACAATGACACATAACAACAAGAAAAACCTCACCTTTACATCTATCGCGATGTTGAAGACACAGTTTACAAACGGTTATTCTTATCCCAACGACTCCATCCCCATCTCAAAGTTCTTTGCACCAGCATATCTCACAGTATCAATAGGTTACACATACAACATTCATAATATTGTCAGCGTATTCTTTAGTCCTGCGGCAGGAAAATTCACATTTGTAAACGACCAGAATCTTGCCGACAAAGGCTCCTTTGGTGTCGAAGCCGGATATTGGAACATAGTTGACAACGACAGCACATGGATTCCCGGAAAAAGATTCCTCGGCGAGCTTGGTTTCAATGTTCTCATAAAATACAAGCAGGATTTCAAGAATAATGTCAGCATTTTCTCGACTCTCAACCTTTATAACAACTACATGGACGTAAATCGCGCCAACCGTTGGAATATCGATGTCGACTGGGAAACAGGCATAAAATTCACCGTAAGTAAAAGTATATCAACGATTATCAACGTACACCTCATCTATGATGACAACGTAAAATTTATGATTGACGACAGACAAAAACCAATTCTTCAATGTAAAGAGTCGCTTGGTATTACTTTTTTATATAAATTTGCAGTTGACAATAAGGATAAAAAAATTAATAACTAAAATCTTATATTATGGATAACGTTTCTCCAGAAATACTTGCAAAAGCAAAGTCTTGGTTATCAGACCAATACGATGAGGAAACGAGAAAACAGGTTCAAAATCTCATCGACAATGACCATAACGAACTGACTGAAAGTTTCTATCGCATTCTCGAATTCGGAACCGGAGGTTTAAGAGGCATCATGGGCGTTGGAACGAACCGCATGAACATTTACACCGTGGCAATGGCGACACAAGGTTTGGCGAATTACATAAAAATGAAATTTACCGACTTAAAACAGCCACAGATTGCAATAGCTTACGACTGTCGTAACAACAGCAAGGAATTCGCAAAGATTACCGCTGATGTTATGTCCGCTAACGGTATTAAAGTATTCTTATTCAGTGCATTACGTCCAACCCCAGAACTTTCATTCGCCATTCGCGAACTGAAGTGCCAATCAGGTATTGTGGTTACTGCATCGCACAACCCGAAAGAATACAACGGATACAAAGTGTATTGGGAAGACGGCGGACAAATTGTTGCCCCACATGACAAAAACATTATCGCTGAGGTTCAGAAAATCACCGATATCTCAATGGTGAAACGCAAAGGCAATTCAAAACTCATCGAAATGCTTGACGATAAATTTGATGAAATTTATCTCGACAAAGTGATGAGCCTTTCATTGTCACCAAAACTTATTAAAAAACATAAAAACCTGTCGTTTGTATACACTCCAATTCACGGAACCGGCGGTCAGATTATGCCAAAACTGTTTGCAAAAGCAGGATTCAAGAACTTCTATCCTGTTGAGGAACAGATGGTTACAGACGGCAACTTCCCTACAGTGGTGTCACCTAACCCTGAGGAGAAGGCCGCAATGAACATGGCTATTGAAAAAGCCAAGGCAATTAATGCAGACATTGTGCTTGCCACCGACCCTGATGCCGACCGCGTAGGACTCGCAGTGAAAGACGACAAAGGCGATTTCATACTGCTCAACGGCAACCAGACTGCCAGCATCCTCACCTACTACATCCTCACACGTTGGGAGGAACTCGGCAAACTGACTGGCAAGGAGTTTATTGTTAAAACCATAGTAACCAGCGACTTACTGCTGAAGATAGCCAATAAATTCAACGTCAAGACATACGACGTGCTAACCGGTTTCAAATATATCGCCGACAAGATTTTGAACAAACCTGAAGAGAAGTTCATCTGCGGCGGCGAAGAGAGTTACGGATTCCTCGTCGGTGACTTTGTGCGCGACAAAGATGCAATCATAACATGTTTCATGCTCGCTGAAGCCACATCATGGGCTGCAGAACAAGGAAAGACGTTGTACCAGGTTCTCAAAGACATATACGCAGAATTCGGCGTTTATCGCGAAAAACTTGTATCTCTGACAAAGAAAGGCATCAGCGGCAACGAAGAAATCAAGCAGATGATGCTCGGTTTCAGACAAGATCCACCGAAGACCTTGCTTGGCTCGAGAATTACAGAAATCAGAGACTATAAACTAGGAATCAGCAAAGACCTCAACTTCGGAGTAGACACTGTTATCAACCTACCGAAGTCAGACGTGCTACAATTCTTCACCGAAGATGACATTAAAATCAGCGTGAGACCTTCAGGCACAGAGCCTAAGATCAAGTTCTACTTTAGCATGAACGAGCCTCTTGAAAGCATCAACGAGTTAAGCGGTGTTGAGCAAGAACTCGATGAAAACCTCGAAGAACTCGCCCAACTGTTTGTAAATAGTTGATTCTACTCACCCATTCGGTGTAAAGCATCTATCGCCAGCTGATAATTAGGATTATCCTTTAATATCTGGAGATAGATGCTTTTAGCTTTCTTATAGTTCCCCTTTTGTTCGTAAGCAACACCCTCATTCAATAAAGCATCAACAGATTTTGGATTGATTTCCAACGCTTTATCAAATTCTTCGATAGCTTTGTCATAATTAAGGAGATAAACCAAATTCACATAACCTTTGTTGAACAACACCTGATAGTTTCCTGGCATCCTTGCATCCAAAGTGTCGTAAATCTCAAGTGCTTTCTCAGGATTACCATTATCCTGCATAAACATTGCCAAATCATAATAAGTCCCAAGATTATCAGGTTCCATCTGAAGAGCCAATGCATAGAAATCAAGAGCCATTGGATTGCGTTGAGCCGAATAAATGCTGGCTATCTGCAGAACAGGATCAATAAATGTATCATCTTGGCTTCTTGCCTTCATGAACTGTTTCAAAGCTTGGACTGTATCATTTTTCGACATGCAGATGATGCCGCGCATATAATACGCCTGAGGATTTATACTATTGAGTTCCAATGCCTTATCAAGATATGCATTCGCCATATTGCTATTTCCCTGAAGGAAACTCAACTCCGACAATTTAACAATAGGTCTGGAATCCAAAGGTGCTATCTCAGTGGCTTTATTCAACGTCAACAAAATATTGTCCTGATCTCCCAAAGCATAGTAAATGTCAGCTAAAACCAGCAATGCGTCAACATTTTTACCGTCAATTGACAATGCGTTGTTGATGTCACGAATGGCATTCCCAACCTGCTGATTTGCCAAATACCATCTAGCGCGGTTGATATAACTGTTTACATCCAAAGAATCAGCAACAACATTGACGTTATCTGTCGCAATCTGCTGATTATCTTGAGATTGCTTATTATCTTTATTTACATTTTCAGTGCAGCTCGCAATCATCAGAGCGCAAGCCAATACCAGAAAAACTCTCTTCATTAGTGTTTGATATTCAATATATTAAAGGTCTTGATCTGTCTCTTTCAGAGCTTCGTTGATCTTCTGAGTCAACTCATCGCACAACTCCGGATTCTCTTCAAGCAGTTTCTTCAATGCGTCCCTACCCTGTCCGAGTTTCGTTTCGTTGTAGCTAAACCACGAACCGCTCTTCTTGATGATGTTTAGTTCCACTCCGATGTCGATAATCTCGCCAATGCGTGAGATTCCCTCGCCATAAAGGATATCAAACTCGGCTTTCTTAAACGGAGGTGCCACCTTGTTCTTCACCACCTTCACTTTCACACGGTTACCCATGATATTCTCTCCGTCCTTAATCTGACTCACCTTACGTATGTCAAGACGTACTGAACTATAGAATTTCAAAGCATTTCCACCTGTTGTTGTCTCCGGATTACCAAACATCACGCCGATTTTCTCGCGCAACTGGTTGATAAATATACACACTGTCGATGTTTTGCTGATTGAAGCGGTAAGTTTACGCATCGCCTGCGACATCAACCGGGCCTGCAGACCCATCTTGCTGTCGCCCATCTCACCTTCGATCTCACTCTTTGGCGTCAAAGCTGCAACAGAGTCAATAACTATCACATCGATAGCGCCTGAACGGATAAGGTTTTCAGCGATTTCTAAAGCCTGTTCTCCATTGTCAGGCTGTGAAACCAACAAGTTTTCTATGTCAACACCAAGTTTCTTGGCATAAAAACGGTCAAAAGCATGCTCAGCGTCTATAAAAGCCCCGATTCCGCCCTGTTTCTGAGCCTCAGCGATGACATGCAACGCCAATGTGGTCTTTCCCGAACTCTCAGGTCCGTAAACCTCAATAATCCTTCCGCGCGGCATACCACCAATGCCCAAAGCATAATCCAAACCTATAGAACCAGTTGATATTGAATCAATTTTCTCCTGATGATTGTCACCAAGACGCATTATACTGCCTTTTCCGAATGATTTTTCAATGTTTCCCAATGTGGCTTCCAAAGCCTTTAGTTTCTCCTGTCTCACTTTCTCGACATCTTCCTCGATATTCTTTGCCATTTTCTAAGTAGTTTTAAATCAATAAGTTAACAAAATAATAATTACTTTTCACAAATGCCACAGCCCAATTTTGACGAGTTTTTAATCAAACTGTAACGCTACAAATATAAACATTTTTTTACATCAACAAACTTTTTTGCTGTTTTTTTGATAAAAATCGCAAATTTCTTTTATACCGCATTCTTCACACTTAGGCTTTCGCGCCAAACACACATATCTGCCGTGCAAAATCAGCCAATGATGAGCTTTCGACAGAACATTCTGCGGAATATGTTCCACTAGCTGCATTTCAGTATCAAACGGTGTCTTTGCGTTTTTGCTCAGACCTATTCTTGCCGAAACTCTGAAAACATGAGTATCGACAGGCATTGCAGGCTTATCGAAAGCCACTGCGACAACAACATTTGCAGTCTTTCGCCCTACTCCAGGCAGTTTCTGCAAATCATCAATGTTATGTGGCACAACGCCATCAAAATCAGCCATCAAACCCTTAGCCATACCAATCAGGTTCTTGGCCTTGTTATTAGGATATGAAATAGACTTAATCAATTGATACACTTCATCTTGAGTAGCCTCAGACAACGATTTAGCATCTGGAAAACGCTCAAAAAACGCCGGAGTTGTCATATTCACTCGTTTGTCGGTGCATTGCGCAGAAAGAATAACGGCTACAACAAGCTGATACGGATTTAAAAACTTCAATTCAGACTCAGCGACAGGCATTGTCTTCTCAAAATAATCTATAAACTTAGCGTATTTCTCTTGAATATCAATCTTTTTCATTTTTTTAAATTTTCACAACAAAATTACATATTTTTTGTTATTTTTGCAAATTATTTGTGTAAAAAAGAATTGAATGTCAGAATACACGCTGCACGAAGTATTGACCAAACGAGAAATCAAGCAATGGCTTGCATTTCCGTCAAAATTATATAAAAACGACAACCATTATGTCAGACCGCTTGACCGCGAAGTGGAAAAGGTCTTCGACAAGGATCAGAACAAGCTTTTCCGCCATGGTGACGCTACCAGATACTATCTGACTGACGACAACTGCAAGACTGTTGGAAGAATAGCAGTGTTTTACGACGAAAAGACCTCCAAAGTCTATGAACACGAGGAAAACGGCCAAAAAACAGGCGGATGCGGCTTCTTCGACTGCATAAACGACCAAAAGGCCGCTAACATTCTCTTCGATGCTGCAAAAAAATGGCTTGAAGAACGCGGATATGAAGCCATGGATGGTCCAGTAAACTTTGGTGATCGCGACTATTTCTGGGGATGCCTTGTGGAAGGTTTTACCGACCCTGTTTATAATATGCCTTACAACTATCCATATTATCAGCAACTCTTTGAAAACTATGGATTTAAGGACTATTTCAAACAGTTTACATTCCGCCGCAACCTCATCCCTGGCGGCTTCGACCCTATTCTGCACGAAAAAGCCAAACGAATATACGAAAACCCTGATTATACTTTTGAAATCCTCGACAAACGTAAAATTGACCGCTATGCCGATGATTTCCTGACAATATATAACAAATCTTGGGGTTCCATACCAGGAGCTGCGAAACTGACACGCCAGCATGCACTGGGGCTTCTCAACAGCCTCAAACCTATCATCGACCCTCGACTGATGCACTTCGCCTATTATAAAGGCGAACCCGTCGGCTTCTTCCTCATGATGATCGACCTTAATCAGATTTATAAGGGATTAAATGGCAACGACAAAGGGTTCAATAAGTTACGTATTTTCTGGAGAATAAAGATTTCAAGAATTTGCGACCGTGCAATATCTCTTGTTTTTGGCATAGTGCCCGAACATCGCAAAAAAGGACTTGAATCAGGTCTTGTATGTTCACTTGAAAACCAAGCCATTAAAAAGAGATTTAAATATAAAGAGTTGCAAATCAATTGGATAGGTGATTTCAACCCTCCAATGTTAAAGATGATAGATAAAGTAGGCGCAAGCCATTACAAAACTCACATCACTTTTAGATATCTCTTTGACAGGAACAAGCCTTTCACAAGAGCAAAACTTCAAACAAACGGTAAAAAAGAAGACGAATGATAGAAGCAAAAGGCATATTTAAGTCATTTGGCAATGTTGATGTTATAAAAGGCATTGATATTCAGATAAATAAGGGCGAAATCGTCACTATTGTAGGAGCATCAGGCGCTGGTAAGACAACATTGCTGCAAATAATCGGAACACTTGAAAAAGCTGACAAAGGCGACGTAATCATTAATGGACAGAACGTAAGTAAAATGAACCAGAAGACTCTCGCCGCTTTCCGTAACAAGAATATCGGTTTTGTGTTCCAATTTCATCATCTTTTGCCTGAATTCACCGCTTTGGAGAACATTTGCATCCCTGCATTTATAGCAGGAGAAAATAAAAGTAAAGCTTTAAGTAAAGCCAATCAATTACTTGAATATCTTAATCTTACAGATAGAGCTAGCCACAAGCCATCAGAGCTGTCGGGAGGAGAACAGCAACGCGTTGCAGTAGCGCGCGCCCTCATCAATGACCCGGCCGTGATTCTCGCCGACGAACCGTCCGGAAACCTCGATTCACAGAACGCCAAAGAGCTCCATGAATTGTTTTTCAAACTAAGGGAGCAGACCGGACAGACTTTTGTGATAGTCACACACAACCCCGATTTGGCAAAAATGGCAGACAGAACTTTAACAATTAAAGACGGAAAAATCAATTAAAATGCGATTAATTAAGTATTTGTTCATATTATCCTTCGGTTTTCTTTGTTTAACGACAACGGAAGTCTTAGCGCAAGACAAAACCCCTACTTTCCAATCACTAATCTCATCTGGAGACAAAGAATACAATAAAAAAGAGTATATCAAGGCCAAAACATATTATCAAGAGGCTTTGAGACTTAGACCGAACGACGCGTCAGCGAAAAGCAAATTAGACAATACATTATTGAGAATCAAGGAGGAAAACAGAAAAGAAGAGCTGTTTTTTGAACACATTGACAACGCCGACGCATATTACGCAAACAACGACTTGGAAAAGGCTCTCAACGAATACAACCAAGCATTGAAGATCTTCCCTAAAGACGAATATGCATTGGGTAAAAAGTCTGAAATCGCCACAATTCTTAAAGACGAGAAAGACAAACTCGCATCGTTCAATGAGATGATAAAATTGGGCGACAAGCTTTTGAAAGATGAGAGATATGCCGAAGCTGTGATGCAATATGAATCAGCTTTGAAAGTTTATCCGAACAACTCAGCCGCACAAGCAAAGTATCAGGACGCAAAAAACAAGAAAGATGCATACAATACTAAAGTTGCTGAGTTTGATAGACTTAAATCAAAAGGTGAAGAATTTACTTTAAGAAAAAGATATGCAGAAGCCATCTCATATTTCGAACAGGCGCTGCAATTATTCCCAAATGAGACAGAGCTGTCAGACAAGATAAAAGAGCTTCAGACAAAGAAAAACATCGCCGACCGCTACGATGCTAAGATCGCTGAAGCCGATGCACTTTATGAAGACCAGTCCTACGCTGAGGCAAAAAACGCATACCAAGAGGCATTATCAGTAATTCCTAACGACTCCTACGCTCTCGGCATGATAACACGTGTCGACGAAGTTATGAACAGTCCGGAATACAAGAAAATACTTGAAGATAAGGCAAATCAGCAGCTTGCACAACAGCGTGCCGAACAACAACGTTTGGCTGCAGAAGAAGCCGAGAGACAGCGTAAGATCCAGGTCCAAAACTTGATTAACACTGGTAATCAACAGCTTACAGATAAAAAATACGAGGAAGCCGAACAAACATTCAACCAGGTTTTGGCTCTTGATCCAAACAACGCCACAGCAACAGAAAAACTTGGTGTTATCGCCGGTTTCCATGAAGAAATCCAACGTCTCAAACTTGAAGCTTATAACAACGCCATGGTTGCTGGCAACGCTGCGTTAAACAACGACAATTTCACAGAAGCTATAACACAATATAATATAGCATTGAGTAATAAACCAAATGACGAAACTGCGCAACAACAGCTTTCAATAGCTCAACAAAAAGAGAATCATCGTCTCCAAGCTATTGAAAATGAATACAATGGATATATAAGAACAGCCGATGCCATGATGCAAAGCAAGAACTACGAAAAAGCGATAGAGTTCTACAACAAGGCTATCGAGGTAAATACAGGAAACCCTTACCCTGCCGAAAAAATCGAGGAGATTGGCACTATTTTGGCTAACAACAGACTTGTTGTGTTAGTATCAAGTACAATTAATATCGCCTCGAACCAAAGCAAACGCTTTGATTTCACTCCTGTTGACATCAGCACAAGAAGAGGCAACTACGTTTTAATAAAAGCCAAGAATACAGGCGACAAACCATTCACTTTATATATTTCTTACGGAAGCAAGAATATTAAAAACGGCGGCTTCACAGTCACCGTTCCGAACGACAATAAAGTCAATGATTTTATTATCCGTGTAGGCTCACAATACAAATGGTTTAGCGAGGACAACACATGGATAGAGCTTCTTCCTGAAAACGGAAGTATAGAAATTTACACAATGGAAATAACAAAAGGCAACTAATATGAACAAGTCTGATTCACGTTATCAATTGTATATCAACATCTTAAAAGAAGAGTTGGTCCCTGCCATGGGCTGCACTGAACCAATATGTCTGGCTTACGCAGCTGCAAAAGCGCATCAGGTTTTAGGCGCAACACCCGACAGAGTTGAAGTTTTGGCAAGCGGCAACATCATTAAGAATGTCAAGAGCGTAATTGTTCCAAACACCAACGGAATGAAAGGCATAAAAGCAGCCGTGGCAGTCGGAATCGTTGCAGGAAACCCTGACAAAGCACTTGAAGTAATTGCCAACGTGACTTCAGAACAGAAAAAGGAAACCGAGAAATACCTCGACTCCACCCCTATCACAGTAAAACACGTTAGTTGCCAAGAACAACTGGATGTCACAATCATCGAATACAGCGGTAATCATCATGCTGACGTGAGAATCTGCGGATTCCACACCAATATAGTGCATATCCAAAAAGATGATGAAATCCTCTTCCATAGCGAGACAATAGCCAAACCGACCAAAGAACTCACCGATCGCAGCTGCCTCAGCATCGCTGGAATAGTCAATTTTGCGGATAGCGTTGATATTCAAGATATTAAAGAGACAATTGGACGACAGATAAAATATAACAAAGCCATCTCCGACGAAGGTTTAAACAACAACTGGGGCGCGAACATCGGCAGCACCTTATTAAAATACTATGGCGACGACATTAAGGTCAAAGCAAAAGCCCGTGCCGCCGCAGGTTCCGACGCACGCATGAATGGTTGCGAATTACCTGTCATCATCAACTCCGGCAGTGGTAATCAAGGACTTACGGTATCCATGCCAGTCATTGCATACGCAGAGGAATACAACATTGATGAAGACCGCCTTTACAGAGCTTTGGTTGTGTCAAACCTCACCGCCATACACCAGAAAACGCGCATTGGACGACTCTCGGCATATTGTGGAGCCGTCAGCGCAGGCTGCGCAGCAGCCTGCGGCATCGCATACCTTCTCGGAGAAAGCCTCGACGTGATAGAACATACTCTCACAAATGCCGTTGTTACAGTCTCCGGAATCATCTGCGACGGCGCAAAAGCCTCATGCGCGGCAAAGATAGCAGCATCAGTGGAATCAGGCATTCTCGGTTATTACATGTACAAAAACGGACAGCAGTTTGAAGCTGGCGACGGCATCGTTGGATGCGACATCGAAGACACTATCAATAACGTGGGACTTGTCGGATCAATCGGCATGAAAGAAACCGATACCGAGATTATCGATATTATGACTAAGTAATTGATTATCAGTCAATTCTTTGAACTTCTGTAACATTATTCAAAGAACGCAGCTTACGTATTAGCTGCTCCAGATAATTGACGCTTGCCACATGAACCACAAAACGACCTTCATACAAACCGTTTTTGGTTCCCATCGAAGCGTCTATGATATTGATTTCCATTTGTTTCATCACTTCTGTGATATCACTGAGTATACCAAAACTATCCTTTGCCACCACCTTGATTGTGGCTCTTGACGGCACATCGCCCTGCCATTTCACATCTACAAGACGGTAAGGATAGCGTTTCTTCATCGCAATAGCATTCTTGCAATTGACTCTATGAATCGTAATTCCACCACCAACATTTACGAAACCGTAAACATCATCACCAGGAATCGGATTGCAACATTTCGCCATCTTAAACGCAAATCCGTTGATATTCGCCCCGATAGTCATTGCATCGTTCTCATTTTCAACAGGTTTGTCTTTACGTTGCTCCTCTTCCACCCTATGCACCTCTTTTTCCTCTGTCTGAGCCAAAATAAATGACTTCAATTCAGCAAGATCAATCTGATCGGTGGCGATATTATGATAAAACTCAATACCAGACTCACAATTGTATTTTTTCAGTAACTCACTGAAAATCTTATCATTAAATGTAACCTTCCAGTTTTTGAGCTTCCTATGGAAAATCGAGCTACCGAGTTCCGCCTCTTTCATCTCCTCGTCCTTCAAAAACCTCCTGATTTTCGATTTAGCCTTCTCAGTATTGACATAATTCAGCCAATCCGCTTTCGGTGTCTGACGCTTATTTATCTGAATCTCAACACGATCGCCATTACTCAAGACATAACGGATCGGCTGCATTTTGCCGTTAACGCGCGCCCCGATACAATGACAGCCTACCTGCGTGTGCACTTCAAATGCAAAATCAAGGATGGTTGAGCCAACCGGAAGCTGTTTCACCTCTCCCTGTGGCGTGATTATGTACATCTTGTCAGACTTTCCTTTCGCCGCGCGTTTGTCGTCTAACGGATTGAAATCCGATTGGTCGGTGTCCTCAAGTATGCTTCGTATCTGGTTCAACCACTCATCAGCAGTCTGATGTTTGTCGTTATGGCTCTTATATGACCAATGCGACGCGTTGCCTTTCTCAGCAATCTCATCCATTCTCAAGGTCCTGATTTGCACTTCCACCCAATCGACTCCGTTTTTCACCGTTGTGTGCAACGACTCATATCCCGATGCCTTAGGCTTTGTTATCCAGTCTCTAAGTCGTTGAGGATTAGGTTGATACAGATTTGTAACAATGGAATATACTTTCCAGCAATCAGCCTTTTCTTCCTTGATTTTTGAATTGTTTATGATAATTCTGACAGCAAAAAGGTCGTACACCTGTTCAAATGGCACATTTTGAGCCTTCATCTTGGCAAAAATCGACGGTATCGACTTTGTGCGCCATTTTATGGTGTAATCAATGCCTTCTTCACTCAATCCCCTACGTATCGGCAAAAGGAAATTCGCCATCTTTTCCTCCTGCACCACATGCGACATCGTGATTTTTTCATTTATCTCCTTGTATTCCTTGGGGTTTTCGTGTATCATCACCGCCTCTTCCAAATCCTTTTTGATATTGTAAAGGCCAAGACGATGAACTATCGGAATTATCAGATACTTCGTGATTTCAAAAAACTTCTCAACTCCACCGGAAACGTCAATATCACCCTGATGACGGCAATTTGAAAGACAATGCGCAATTATCAACATCACCACCCTGATATCATCCACCATCGAGAGGAACAACTTCCTGAACGTGTCAGATTGAGTCGAAATCTGCGACATATTGAGTGACATCACCTTCACTAATCCCTTGAGTATCAATGCAACTCTATCTCCAAACTGTTCTTTGATTTCATCAAATGTGACATCTGAAACCCTAGTGATATTGTGAAGCAACGCACAAACAATGGTCTTACTGTGCATTCCCATCTCGGAATAGCAAATCTTGGCGACTTCTATCACATGCAGCACCATCGGCCTGCCTGAACGCATTCGCATACCATCATATTTCGAGCAACACAAATCGTAGGCTTTCCCAATAAAACCGACCTCTTCCAACGTCATCGTCTCACCCACCAGCTGAATCAGCTCTTCATACGATCTCTCGATCTCCAATATTTCCTTTTCCGAATAATTTTTCAATTATTAAATTTTTAATGTGCAAATATACGAAAATATATCAAAATGTACTATTTTTGTAACGTAATTTTTTAATTAAAATTGTCAGACTCTGGTAATGAATAAAAAGTTTCTGAAAAATATCATTTTTTTACTTTTTATCAATCTTTTGATAAAGCCCTTTTGGATTTTGGGCATCGACGTTGCCGTTCAAAACCTTGTCGGGGACACATCCTACGGTCTTTATCTTGCCATCTCGCAGTTTTCATACCTATTTTATATATTGCTGGACCTCGGTCTGACAAATTTCAACAACCGCAACATCGCGCAGAACAATCAGCTGCTTTCAAAGCATTTTGTGGGCATTTCACAAGCGAAAATATTCCTCACAGTGCTTTATTTCCTTGTAATTTTTATCATAGGATGGCTGATAGGATATCGTGGCGAACAGCTGAAACTGCTTGCAATTGTTGGCTTTAACCAGGTTTTGCTGTCGTTTATATTATATGTGCGGTCAAATATTTCCGCATTGCTCCTTTTCAAGACAGACAGCATGCTCTCAGTTCTCGACCGTGTTCTTATGATATTGATCTGCAGCTTCATGCTGTGGTCTGGATTCTTCCCTAAAGAGCATTTCAACGTTTACACATATATTTACGCGCAATCGGCATCGTATCTCATAACGCTTGTCATTGCTATTGTCATTGTGTTGAAACACACAGGAAAACTCACAATCAGAGTCAATATCCCATTTGTGATAATGATAATCAAAAAGAGCCTTCCTTACGCTCTTCTTGTACTTCTGATGAGTTTCTACAACCGTCTCGAGCCTGTCCTGATCGAAAGATTGCTCCCCGAAGACATCGCAGCATCGCAAGCCGGTGTTTACGCAAAGGCATGGCGACTTTTCGATGCCGGGAATAACATTTCTTACCTGTTCTCCGTAATTCTTCTTCCTTTATTTGCAGCTATAATCAAAGAAAAAGAAGACTTGCAAGGCCTTGTTAAACAATCGTTTAGCATCATGCTATCCATGACTTGCATCATCGCAGTGCTGTGCATTTTCTACAGCCGCAATTTTATGGATATCATGTATCCAGAACAAAACAACACCGAAGCATCAACCATTTTGATGATTTTGATGGGAAGTTTCGTCTCAATATCAGTCACTTACATCTTTGGAACGCTGCTGACTGCCAACGGGAATCTCAAACATTTGAATATAGTCGCCGCATGCGGAGTTGTATTAAACATCACTCTAAACTGTTTATTTATTCCTCATTTTCAAGCAGTTGGAGCCGCATTTACCAGCCTCTGCGTGCAATTTGTCACATGCGTGATACAATTCTTCATCGCAAAAAAGATTTTCAACCTCAAACTCGGCAATGTATTTTGGATCCGTATTGTAGTATTTCTGATATTAGTAAGTGTAACCGCTTATCTGTCAACAACATTGACAATCAATCTGTGGGCATCATTCGGCATTGCGGCAGCAACCTGCGTGATTATCGCATTTATAACTAAGATGCTGAATTACAATGAGATAAAAGAGCTTATCCTCTCCTCAATGAAAAACATTAAGAAATAATTTGCAAAAAAATCTCCATTATTTAAAGATTTTTCACTATTTTTGTAGATTATTTGAAAAAGTGTTCTCATATGACAGAGATGAATTCTAAATGTATTGTTAAACTATTGCTTAAAAACAAACTTAATATATTGATTATCCTTGTATTAGCTGTTGTATTGGCAATACTTTTCTCATCACAATTATTCATAAAGCCGTTATATAAATCAAGTGTAATACTGTATCCTACAACGACTTATTCGGCATCAAAGGCGGTCATGAATACAAACAATCTCATCTATGTCGACCCTCTCGAGATTGGCGACGAGTCACAGACCGAACATATGATGCAGATTTTGAACTCAGGAATCATCAGAGATAAAATCATTGAGAAATACGACCTGATGAACCATTATGGAATCGATAACAACTGCGAATATAAGCAAAGCAAACTTATCAAAGCTTATGAAGACAAGATAAGAATCAAAAGAACAGAGTATAACTCAGTGAAAATCATAGTTTTGGATACAGATCCGGAAATAGCGTCGAACATTGCCAACGACATAGCCGCCTTGTTTGATGAGACCATGAACGAGATGCAGCGTGAGATATCTGCCAAAGCTTTTGAAATCGTTGAAAGAGAATATAACAACACAATCGACGAGATAAATGTTCTTGAAGATTCTTTGAAGTATTACAGGGAAAAAGGAATTTACAATTACGATATTCAAATCAACACTCTATCACAACAACTTGCCACTGAACTTGCAAAAGGCAACGACAAAGGAGCGAAAAACATTGAGAATCAAATAAATAAGCTTTCTCAAAACGGCCACAGATATAATGATATCAGTAATGACATCAAAATTAAAAAGGATTATCTTACATTATTAAAAACAAAATATGACGATGCGAGGTTAAACGCTACAGAAACAATTCCTCACAAATTAGTCATAACAAACGCATATATATCAGACAAACCAGTATATCCGATAAGATGGGTGATTGTCACAGTTACATTTTTTGCCACTCTTATCATCATTATTATGGTTTTGGCAGCATTCGAATATTCAGAAAATAAAAATAACAAACAAGATGAGTAATTATTTTGACAACACAACCATGATTAAAACCATTTTCAAGTGGAAATGGCACATAATCATAATCACACTTGTAGCGGCAGTTTGTGGTGCCGTGTTTTCAGGTCCAACATTTATTACACCTTTGTATAAATCTGAGGCAGTCCTCTACCCTAGCAACGTTTCCGCATATTCTGACGAAACTTTCACCGAGCAGATGCTCCAGATAATGCAATCAAATGAAATCATGGATTCTATCGTCGAGAAATTCGACCTTATGAAGCATTACAAAATTGACAAAGGTTACAAATACTGGAAAACAGCTCTCATTAACGAGTACAAAGACAATGTCCGCATCTCAAGAACCCCTTACGATGCTGTGCTTATCAAAGTTATGGACAAAGATCCGGAAATCGCTTGTGCTATTGCTAATGAAATCATCAGATTATATGACTATAAAGTCGGAAAACTCCACAAAGTGAAGAGACTTGAAGTTGTTAACATGTACAAATACCAACTTGACCAGAAACAGCTTTTCATCGATTCTTTGGCAAAACGCATGGCCGAAATGTCAGAAGAATACGGTCTGTTGGACTATGAAAACCAAACTCGCGAGGTTACCAAAGGCATCATTGGTTCAAAAGGCAACAATGACACAGCTAACGAGCTTTTGGAAAACATGGAGAAATATGGACCGGAATTCGTAGCACTCAAAAAACTCATTGAATCCGAGAACAAATCTTATAGCGTCGCCCGCCTCGAATACGAGCAGGAACTTCGTTTCTACAAAGCTGATATGACATTCTCAAACGTGATCTCCGAGCCGTTTGTGTCAGATAAGAAAGCATACCCAGTAAGATGGGTGGCAGTCGCATTATGTGCTTTGGCTGCTTTCGTGATGACAATTATCGTCATCTATCTTTTTGATAATAAGAAACTTAAATAATGCAGAAATACGTTAAAACAGCGGCATTATATATTATTGTGGCGTTATTCGTCGCAATAGGTCTTTATTTCGTTGTCAAAAAAGACACTTATCTTGCTTTTGCTCTGCCGGCTGTCGTCGGAATACTGCTGTTATACGTTTTCTCATTGGACAAAGTCCTGCTTTTAATATCGCTTCTTACACCTTTATCTATTAATATAGAGACCGTCGCAGGCGGATTGGCCGTTTCACTGCCTTCCGAGCCACTTCTTGCTGGAGTTTTGGTCCTTTTTGTGGCGAAATACCTTTATGAACGTAAGTTTGACTTTAAAATAAGCACACATCCAATCTCAATAGTGATATATATCATGTTTATCTGGATGTGCATCACCACGATTACCAGCGAAATGCCTATCGTTTCACTGAAATTCATTATGTCGCGACTTTGGTTCATCGTCCCGTCATACTTCCTGTGCGCATTGTTGTTTAAAAATCCTAAAAATATCAACAGATTCATCTGGCTGTATATCGCAGGACTTGTCATAGTGGTTATATACACAATAACCAACCACGCAATGCATGGTTTTGACGGCGACACCGCTCACTGGGTGATGACTCCATTTTACAATGACCATACCGCTTACGGTGCTGTTCTGGCAATCTACATCATACTTTGCGCAGCATATCTTTTCATGCCTAACATGCAGAGAAACAAAAGGATAGCCGTAGTAATAGTGCTGTGCTTGCTTCTTTTGGCAATAGTGCTATCATTCTGCCGCGCCTCTTGGATCAGCCTCATCGCTGCTCTCGGAGTATTGACATGCGTACTCCTCAAGATCAAGTTCAAATACATTGCGTTTGTTTCAACCATTTTGATTGTGTTGTTCTTCTCATTCCAACAGCAAATCTTTGATTCTTTGTCAAAGAACGACCAAGATGCTTCTGGAAATATCGTGGAAAACATACAGTCAATGACGAATATCTCAACAGATGCATCAAACCTTGAACGTATAAACCGTTGGAACTCAGCTATCAGGATGTTCAAAGAGAGACCATTAGTCGGCTGGGGACCAGGAACTTACCAGTTTGTTTACGCTCCATTCCAAGAGTCGAAAAACAAGACCATCATCAGCACTAATTCAGGCGATATGGGCAACGCTCACAGCGAATATATTGGAGCACTTGCAGAACAAGGTGTCCCTGGCTCTTTAATTGTTGTGTCATTAGTGGTTGTCTTTATGTATTGTGGCTTGATGACATACAGAAAAGCACAGAATAAAGAATCGAAAATACTAGTGCTTGCTGCTACTTTAGCATTGTTAGGCTATTTCGTTCATGGAACACTCAACAACTTCCTCGATACCGACAAACTAGCGGTTCCGGTATGGAGTTGCATGGCTATAATAACAGCCATCGACTGTTTCCATGCTGACAAGAAAGACTTCTACGAAACTAATGGAGCTTCTGAACGTCAATAAGTTCGATATCAAAAACAACTGCTGAATTTGCAGGTAAATCCTTATCAATGGCGATGTCTCCAAATCCCATTGCTGATGGGACAATTATTGTCGACTTCCCTCCCACTCTCATGTGTCCGAGTGCTTCTTCAATGCCAGGAACCATCTCATCGTTACCATAAACAAACTGCAGTGGCTCTACCTCATAGCTGGATTCTATAAGCTTGTCGTCCAAATTATACAGATTATAATGTATAGCAACCAAATCGCCAGCTTCAACCGCGGCACCGTTTCCTGGCTTTATCTCAAGATAATAAACACCTGTGGCACTTGGAGCGACATTTACATTATGATCTTTAACAAATTTCTCAATTCTGGCCGGTTCTTCTTCCAATCTTTTCAAATTCTCCGCTTCCTGAGCCTCATAAAGCTGTCTCTGCTCTTCTTCATACTCTTTTTGCGTAAGAATTCTTGTATTTTTTACGTTCAACACGAATGATGTATAAGGCAATATCGAAGTGTTCAGCCCGACACTGTCAAATGCCAACGACGAAGGTATCACAAAATGGGCTTCTCCTCCCTCAGGAACATATTTCATCGCTTCAGCAAAGCCTTCGCCAAGCTCGACATCACCACATCTCACAGCAACAGGCTCTCTGTTAAACAAATCAAGCAATGTATCGCCTTCAAGAGTAATCATATTGAAGTTAATCATCAAAATATCGCCTTCCTTTGCCCCACGTCCTTTCCCTTTGACATTCAATATAATAAGACCGTCTTTTGTGATTTTATTATTCACATCTGAATAATACATCGCCAAACGGTCTTCATCATTCTGTTTCATTATCTGCAACTCATTCTGTCTTTGCGCTTCAATCACTTCCGCTGGAATAATATCTTTCAACCTCATATCAACATAAATAGGTGTACCAGCGATAAGATAGCTCGGCACTTCATCCATTCCTAACACATTGATACACATTGAGTCCAGCAGATATACCACTGTTGCAGAGTCGTTAACATGCATGTTTAAAAGACCTGCCATCATATCTCCAACAAACGAAGATTCCGTCACTTCAAATTCAATGGTTCCATTATCCTCATAACTTGAAGAATAGAATAAGGAATCGCCCATTGTCTGCTTTATGTCAACAACAACGACATCGCCGATTAATGGCATATCTCCTTGTTTGTTGACATCATAAAAATGCATATAAGCGCCGTTTTCCATTTTATCAAAACCCTTATAAACAGAGTTTTTACACGAAAAGAAAACTACACCAAATAACAGGATTATAAGATATGATGGCAGTCTTTTCATAATCTATTCGAAATCAATAAGTTCGACTTCAAAGATAAGATTTGCAAATGGCGGAATGTCAGCACCTGCGCCTCTGTCGCCATATCCAAGATAGTAAGGGATATAAAGCACACCCTTCTCACCTTTTGACATCATCATGATACCTTCGTCCCAACCCGGAATAACACGACCTATTCCGATAGGCACCTCGATAGGTTCATTGCGTTCAAGTGATGAGTCGAACACTTTTCCATTCAACAATTTGCCAGTATAATGAACCTTGACATTGTCACCTTTAGCAGGCATCTCACCGTTACCTTCAGCTGTCTGAACATAGTAAAGTCCTGATGCTGTTGGAGTTGCGACGATATTATTATCAGCAAAATACTGTTTCATCTCTGATTCAGCCTTGGCAGACTCTTCCGGATACTGTTGCTTGATTGCTTCAACCATCTTTATAACCAACTCTTCTTCTGGATAAAAATCGTTAATCTTAATATCAAATCTCATGATATCATCATCGCCATACTGATCAGCAAGCTGCTGATTACCAAAGATATAAGTGGCAGCCGAGTCAATATTAACAACAAATGATGCAGAGTCACCCTTGTGCATCATAGCTATACCTTCCATCAAATCACCGTCATACATTGGTTCTTGCAATTTAATCATATAAGGTGATGCAGGAATCAGTACTGTTGTATCATTTACCGTGCACTTCCATGCAAAATCAATAATATCACCTTGTTTAGGAATATCTCCTTGATTTGTTACATGGAAACGATACTGTAAACCACTGTCAGTTGTCTTGTAACCTTTCTGTCCGCTGTTGCAGCCGACAAACACTGAAAGCATTAAACATAATGCCGTCACAATTAAAAATGCTCTTTTCATTTTTTTAATTTTTACTTATTTATTTGATTATCAATTATTTTTATCTTATAAACAATTGGGGTGCGTGCTTTAATTCTTCTTCCGTCACCAATCAGTCCATGAGCAAGATGTGAAGGAATAATAATCTCCGCCACATCACCTCTATGCATATATTGCACAGCTTCATCAAGTCCGCTTTCAACACCACCTCGACCTACAACAAATTCTTTTATGCCATCTTCTTTCGAACTATACACAATATCACCGTTTAAAAGCCTCACTTCATATTCCATACCAACAACCTCTTCTGGCTTTATCTTAGAACCAAGTCCTTGTTTTACAATGCGATAGCATACTCCGGAACCAGTTCTGACCACTTCAATTCCATGACGCTCAATATAGTCATTAATTGCCTCTTTCTCCTTCAAATACAAATATCTGTTGGTCTTTTCAAGACTTTCTTTTCTCTGTTTCTTATCAATATTATTACTATTATCCTGTTTTTCATTGCATGCCAGTAACACCAAACTTACAACAAAAACCATTAATAATATCTTCAAAAACCTTATCATTATTTATTCAACTCCTCTTTATATTGAGGCATTACGTCCAAAAACGCCTTAATTGCCTGTTCCATACCACATTCCAACGTTCCACCAGCCGCATTAGTGTGTCCTCCGCCATTAAAATGCTCTTTCGCCAACTCATGCACCGAAAAATCACCTTTCGACCTAAACGAAAATCTTATAACCCCTTGACGTTCAGTGATTAACACAGACATCCTGATATTGTCAATCATTAGTGGGAAATTCACAACACCTTCAGTATCACCCACTTGATAGTTAAACTCCTCCAAATCTGATTTGCTAAGATAAATGTATGCAGTATTATAACCATCCAGAATTGTCATTCTGTTACTGATACAGAATCCCAACAAACGCAGCCTATTCTCAGAGAATGTACTGTATATCTTACTGTGTATCAATTGATAATCAACTGTAGGAGAGATAAGTTTTCCGCAAATTTCAAACGTATCCGGATGATAAATCGAATGCGCAAACGAGCCTGTATCAGTCATTATGCCAACCAACAAACATGTGGCGATATTGTCATCAAGATATTTGTCAAAACCAAAATGTTGAATCAATTCAGCTACCAATTCAGATGTACTTGACGTTTCAACCTCCGACAAATATGCAATAAACTGAGAATAATCAGCATCTCTGTGATGATCGATTAAAACTCTTGGTGTATTTTTGCAATGGCATAAGTCATTGTGAACCAATCCAGTACGTGATGGATGATTGAAATCCAGATAACAAATCAAATCCGCTGAATTCAACAATTCAACACCTTTCTCAGCATTTTTATCAAATATTAAAATATTTTCCACCCCTGGCATCCATGCCAAAAATGATGGAAAATCATTAGGAATAATCACTTTTGCATCAATTCCAAACTTCAGAAGGAAATAATACAACGCCAATGATGAACCTATAGCGTCACCATCAGGATTGACATGCGAAACTATTACGACACGTTTATATTGTGATAGTATTTCACGGAATTGATTGAAAAACAATTGTTTAGACATTGTTTCACCTTATTTATATTAGGGAACAAATATACAAATTTTTGTTTATCTAACAACTTTCCAATCGTAATTTTCACTGTCGTGGTTTAAGAATTTCAAATGTTTTATCTTTATAAACAACAATTATCCTCTCAATTCCTTGATTTTCAAGAATTTGTGTTACATTAGCATTTTTTTCTTCAACTTCATCAAACTCAATGATTTTTTCCTCTTCAACTTCATCAAATTTCATCTGTTGGTCTTCAGTAACTACTGGATTCGGCTCATTTATTGTAATCGGTTTCTTTCCCAATATGATCCAATCGAAACTATATTCAGGAAAAACCTCCTTCAATTTCATTAAAAAATCCAGACTCGGTTTATTTCTTCCATTCAACAAATGTGACACGTTTGAAGCCTGGATTTTCATTAAATCGGCAAACTGAGAAGCTGTCAAATTTTTTGCTCTTAGAATGTGTGCAAGTCTGTCCTTGATTTCTTCCATAGTATCTCCCTCCTGAAAATTTCATTTTTAACATTGTTAGAGATTACAAAAGTAAAAATTAAATCGATACATAAGTTAATTTTTTTGATTTTATTTTTGTAAACATGACGAATGATCAAAAATGCTTCAACATTTTCTTATATAATACAATTTAAAATATTGTTTTTCATTTAGTTAAACATCATATTGCTTTTGTAATAAAAAATCTAAAACATATCAATATATTTAATCTATTACTTTGTTTTAACTACTTATTTAATTGGTTTTCTGTATATTACAGCATTTTTCGCCATTTTTACATGCTTTTATAGTCTTGTGATTTTTTCAAAAATATTTTACGCATGTAATTTTGTAATTTACATTTGTTTATATCGCTGTTTTTCAATATATTACACTATATATTTAAGTTTTGTAAATTTTTACGACAATTTCAAGAATCATCGTTTTACATTTTTAAATTTTACATATAAGACACTTTTTTACGCCATTAGCAAGATTCCACGTCTAAAAATTAGATGCTCTTAAATCGCCTAAAAATGGCTTTTTTAAGACCTCCACCCTATTCTACTCACGACTCCGAAAATTTATATTCGTTATGGATTTTTTTCATATTTTTGCAAAAAATCAGACAATGGCTGGGCACATACAAAAATTGATTTCGGAAGGCGAACATCAAATGTTGGATTTCAAGTTTGAGGTATCCGACAGCAAAAAGATTGCGCGCTCTCTTGTTGCCTTCGCCAACACTGATGGCGGACGTTTATTAATAGGTGTAAAAGACAACGGCTCTATTTCAGGAATCAGATCCGAGGAAGAAAAACACATGATTCAGACAGCAGCCCAGATGTATTGCCGTCCGGAAGTCGAATACACTGCGAAAGAATGGAACATAAACGGCAAAACTGTTTTAGAAGTCATTATACCCAAAAGCAGACATCACAAACACAAAGCTCCCGACCATAATAATATATATAAGGTGTATGTTCGCGTAAAAGATGAGAATATCGTCGCCAATAGTATATTAACTAAGGTATGGAAGCATGAAAAAGACAAAAATAACATCCAAATAACTTTTTCAGACGAAGAAATGTTGCTTCTTAGATATCTAAATGAACATGAAAAGATCAGTTTTGAAGAATTTTTGGAAATTTCTCACCTAAAACGCAAACCAGCCGAACGCATTTTGGTCAATTTTATCGTAATCGGAATGATCAAAATGGAGATTACCGATAAGAAGATTTTTTTTATTTCTGGAGATTTGGCGTAAAAATTTCTGCAAAAGGTGCCGGCGAGGGCCTTGGAAACGGAGTTTACGCAGCCCGAGTGGCGCCTTTTTGCGGAAATTTTTCCTTCCAACCTTTTGACAATCAATGTAT
>DBYZ01000018.1:6206-69311 GCA_002311655.1 Bacteroidales bacterium UBA1173 | reverse complement strand
TCGATCTGCTGCGACTTGGTTTTGCCCATCAGCTGTGATGTCTTGGTGATCTTCAAATTATTAACAGCCTCGAAGCCGTTGAATAAATCTATGCCTGCCGATAAATTATATCCATTGTGAAAAGACGTCACAGTGTTATACACGTTCGTCTCTGGGTCGATGCTTCTACCGAAGTTGTAGTAGGCATAGGTGTTTCCGCTCACTTGCGGCGTGAATGCCGTTAACACGGCATCACGCCGTGCCACTCTCGCATCGTCGTTGTCGGCATTCTGAATCCTCACCTTCGTCGAATGCTCCACAGCATACTGCATGCAATCCTTTAAACCCATCACCACAGTATCCTGTCCATGCGTCAACATCGGAATCAAAAGTGTTAAAAAAAGAAATGACTTTTTCATATTTAATGATTTTACATTATTAATAGCACAAAAGCCATGCCAAACTCATAACACCTTTATTATCTGTATTTTAACAAACAAACAAAAAGAAAAAGTGTAAAGATTTTTTACACTGCTGTAAAATTTTTTGACAAAAAAAAGACGCCGTAAACCGATATGACGTCTTATATTAATAAAGATGTTTTTATCAATAAATCACCCTCACCTCGACACGGCGGTTCAATGCCTTGTTTTTCTCGCTGTCGTTAGGGACAAGCGGACGGCTGGCACCATAACCGACAGCCTCGATTCTGGTGACTGAGATTTCCCTGTCGATCAATGCCGACATCACTGCTGCGGCACGTTCCAACGACAATGTCATATTGTGCTCGTCGCTGCCGCTATTGTCGGTGTAACCAGAGATTTCTATCTTAATCAAAGGATTTTCTGTAAGGAAAGCTGCGAGAGAATCTATCGCAACATACGATGACTCGCTCAGGACTGCACTGTCGAACTCAAAGTTGATGTTATGCATCACAAAACGCTTCATATCAACTGAATCTGGAGCGTCAATCTGGTCTAAATCAAAGACATAGATATCGAAGCCACCCATTCCGCCATCACGATTCGAAGAGATATATCCTTTCTTACCATCAGAGCTGACCACGAAGCTGATCTCATCTTTTTCCGAATTGATAGGATAGCCGAGGTTCAGCGGCGTGCTCCACTCGTTTCTCGACAGTTTCTTGCTCATGAAGATGTCATATCCGCCCATACCCGGCAAGCCGTCAGAGGCGAAATACATGGTATTACCATCAGGATGGATGAACGGACTCATCTCATTGCCTTTAGAGTTAGCCTGCGTGATAGGTTTAGGATTACTCCATTTGCCCTGATACCACTGGCTATAATAGATGTCTGTGCTTTCGTAAGTCCTTGAATATCTCACAAAATACAGTTCATTACCATCGGCACTGATGCAAGGCTGTGACTCCATCGTAGAAGTGTTCACGATATTGCCAAGGTTGACAGGCTTAGCCCATTGATTATCAACGAAATCAGAGTAATAAATATCGCCTCTGCCGTGGCTGTCGATGAAGTCGATGCCAACAAAATACATTCTATTCTGGTTGGCTGACATTGTCAATGCGCCCATTCTTTTGTTGTTGTGCCAATCGAGATTCATCGGAATGGCTGGCATATACTCTCCGTCAATAATTGCTGACGAGTATATTGCCTCATCTCTAAGACCTTGTTTGTCAACGACTTCACCACGACGTGTAAAGAAAATACGGCTTCCGTCAGGCAGAATCTGGTTGATATACTCATCGCCTTCGGTATTCACATTAGCGCCAAGATTCACCGGGTCAAATGCAATCGGATTATTGTAAGCCACATCTCTGAACTCAGCAATCACAAGAAGATCTTTTGCCTGAGACACCAATGCAGACTTCTGGTTAGGCACCTTGACATACCATCTCAAAATCTTGACAGCGTCGCTGAAACGGAAATGTGTCAGATACAGTTTCGACAATGTTATCGCTGACTTAGGGAATGCCAACGAGTCGGCGGCGAACATTCTCTCAAAGCTCTCAATAGCCTGATCCTCATCTTTCAATGTCAATGAAAGCTCGGCTTTCAGCAACAATGCATCCGCAAACTTAGGGTCAACATCCAAAGCTCTATCGAGATACTTGAAGGTCTTCGGATATTTCTTCTTATCATACTGTTTCTTAGCGTTTTTATAATATTTAACAGCCTTTTTAGACTTGGTATGATAATTCTGCGCATAAGATGCCACCGGTGCCGCCAAAAACAGCGTCAACACCAGAATAATTAAGCTTTTGAGAGAATTCTTCATGGTTTATTTCCTTTTTTTAGCTTGCAAAGTATTGTATAACAATGACACAATTGTCATAGGACCAACGCCGCCCGGCACTGGTGTGATTTTCGATGCCACTTTCGCCACTTCGTCGAAGTCGACATCGCCCTCAATACGATAGCCTTTTTCTGTTGTAGTGTCTTCAATACGGTGGATACCCACGTCGATGACGACTGCGCCAGGTTTCACCATGTCGGCCTTGAGGAACAACGGTTTGCCTATAGCCACCACGAGGATGTCGGCCTGACGTGTGATCTCAGGAAGGTTCTGCGTCTTGCTATGGCATATCGTCACTGTAGCGTCGGCACCTTTTCTTGAAAGCATAACGCTGATTGGGGTTCCTACGATGTTAGAGCGACCAAGCACCACCACATGTTTTCCGGCCGTCTCGACGCCGCTGCGTTTCAGCAATTCCACGATTCCCGCAGGTGTTGCAGGCAGGAAGCAAGGCTCACCGAGCTGCATCAAACCAATATTAAAAGGTGTGAAGCCGTCGACGTCTTTCTTTGGATTTATTGAGTGGATCACCTTTGTCTCGTTGATATGTTTCGGCAGAGGCAGCTGGATGATGTAGCCGTCGATTTCCTCGTCGTTGTTAAGGAAATCGATAAGTTTCAGCAGTTCTTCCTCTGTTGTGTTGGCAGGCATACGATACACTGAGCTTGTCATGCCCACTGACTGGCAGGCTTTCTCTTTCGATGCCACGTAAGTCTGTGAAGCGCCGTCCTCGCCTACTATCACTGCAGCGAGATGTGGTGCGTCCATACCTTTGTCCAACATTCCTGCGACTTCAGCCGCTATTTCTTTCTTCATTGCGTCGGCAATGGCTTTGCCGTCGATGATTTTGTCTTGTATATCCATTGTCTATAATTTATTTTCTTCGTTTTGCTTGTTGCATCATCTGCATCATTTTCTTTGCGCCGCCTGTTGTCATCATTCGCATCATCTTCGAGGTCTCGTCGAACTGTTTGATGAGTCGGTTCACCTCTTCAATGCTGTTACCAGAGCCGAGAGCTATTCTGCGTTTACGGCTTCCGTTCATGATTTTCGGATTCTCGCGTTCCTCCGGTGTCATGGAGCCGATGATAGCCTCGATGCTCTTGAAGGCGTCGTCGTCGATATCCTCATCGTTGATTTTATTCATGCCTGGAATCATCTTGGCGAGGTCCTTGATGCTTCCCATCTTCTTGATTTGCTGAATCTGCTTGAGGAAATCGTTATAGTTGAATTCGTTCTTTGCGAGTTTTTTCTTCAATTTGGCTGCTTCTTCGGCATCGAACTGCTCCTGTGCGCGTTCCACGAGTGACACGATATCGCCCATGCCGAGGATACGGTCAGCCATACGTTTAGGGTAGAAGATGTCGAGAGCGTCCATTTTCTCGCCGAGACCCACGAATTTGATAGGTTTCTCGACGACTGTGCGGATTGTCAATGCGGCACCACCGCGTGTGTCACCGTCGAGTTTGGTGAGCACCACGCCGTCGAAGTCGAGGCGGTCGTTGAAGGCCTTGGCAGTGTTCACAGCATCCTGACCTGTCATGGAATCAACCACAAACAAGGTCTCCTGCGGCTTCACTGTCTCTTTGATCTTCGCTATCTCGTTCATCATCTCCTCGTCGACAGCGAGACGGCCTGCGGTATCGATGATAACCACGTTTTTACCGTCTTTTTTAGCCTTTGCTATGGCGTTTTCAGCAATCTGAACAGGGTTTTTGTTACCTTCTTCAGAATATACCTCCACTCCCACCTGTTCGCCGAGGACCTTCAACTGGTCGATAGCGGCAGGACGATACACGTCGCCAGCCACCAACATCACAGTCTTACCCTTCTTGTTTTTCAGGAAATTGGCGAGTTTAGCCGAGAAAGTGGTCTTACCGGAACCTTGGAGACCCGCGATGAGAACCACTGCCGGATTACCTTTGATGTTAATCTCTGAATGTTCGCCCCCCATGAGTTCTGCCAACTCATCATGCACAATCTTCACCATCAATTGGCTTGGCGACACTGCAGTCAGAATCTTCTGGCCAAGGGCTTTCTCCTTTATTTCGTTAGTGACATCTTTAGCAATCTTATAGCTGACATCCGCGTCAAGCAACGCCTTGCGGACCTCTTTCAAAGTCTCAGCCACGTTGATTTCCGTGATATATCCTTGTCCTTTAAGTACCTTGAACGAACGTTCCAGTTTCTCGGTTAATCCTTCAAACATATCCTTATTTTTTCCTTATTTTAAACTGCAAAAATACAAAATATTTTAATATCTGTTAAACAAATCGAAATGATATTGCATATAAGCCTTTCCCTGACGTGTGAGGCTGTCGGACTGCTCTTCCGGGAAGGTGTTTTTCAAGACCCTTTCATTCGTTGTGATGACAAACTCGCCCTCATTGGTTTTCCAGCCCAGACCGCTATATAACTCAAAGAAAGCGAATGGCTTATAGCATGTATTGAATACGTCTTTGCTCCAGATGAACTCATCGTGTTTTGCACCCAGTTGGGCCAAAATCGTCGCCGGGATATCGGTGTTTCCGCAAATCTTGTCGAAAGTGGTTCCGCGCAGCGAATCTTGCAGCGGCTCGCCATAAATCAGCAACGGAATCTTATGATATTCAAAGGATTCCAGCGGATAATTCTTATACGACGGATGACTGTGGTCGGCCATGAAGAGAAACAGCGTATTGTCGTACCACGGCTGCTGTTTTGCCCTGTCCATGAAGAGTTTTAAAGCGATATCGGTGTATTTCGCTGAGTTCACAAACACTTTTTCAAGCTGAGGCCATTCCAGTTCCTCGAAAATCTTCGGATAATCGTATGGAGAATGCGTGCTTAGCGTGAAAATAGTGGTAAAGAACGGCTCCGGCTGGCTGTTGATGTCCTTGGCAGCCCACGGCAGCATGTCGGTATCCTGAATTCCCAGTTTTCCCTTATGGAAACGCTCGTTCACGTCTTTACCTTCGATGACTCTGTTAAACTCGTTATATCTGAGATACGATAGGATGTTGCCGTAATTCAGCTCGCCGCCGAAGTAAAAACTCGAGTAATATCCAAGAGAATCAAGACGTTGGATAATTGACGGTATGGCGTAATATTTTTCCTGATGGTTGGTGATTGTCGTCACCGGAAGTCCTGGCAGGCCGCCGATTATCGAGGCGATAGCTTGTTGTGAGCGGTTTGCCGAGGCATAGAAATTGGTAAACAGCAATCCGTCCTTCTCCAATGCATGGAAATTCGGCGTTATGCTCGGGTCGCCGCCAAGTGACTCAATCAAATCGGCGGACCAGCTTTCGAGCAAGACTATCAACACGTTAGGACGCTCAGTCTTCAGGATGTTTATTGTCGAATCGCATTCCACCTGATGTGTCTCTTTCGTGATTTTTTCTGCCGTCTCGAAATTCATATAGGTGAAATGAGCGTTGTCTTTCACTTTGCGGTCGTTGGTGATGTTTTCAATCAGATTGTAAGCCGGGTTGACGGTCATGATGTTGACAATCTTATAGTTGCTGAAATAACCCGAGCTTGTGGAAATCGGGATTTCGCCGACACCGCCGCGCATTCCAATGAAAATGAGACCGAATACCAGCACGAATACCGAAGGATACATAAACCAATCCGTTTTCCTTTCGCGTCTGACCTCGTTTGACGGCTCGATCCAGCGGACGTACCACCAGCCAAACAGCAGCGTGAAGCATGCCCAAAGCGAGATAAGCAGCACCGTTTGTTGTGTTGAAGCCGTATTTATCACCTCGGAAGGGTTCTCCAGATATGCTAAAGCTTTGGCGCTCAATTTAGTACCCCATTCCCCGTAAATACCAATCTCCCCCATGACAGCGAGGATGTAAAGAGCGATGATGACATAAAAATACCAACGCATCCAACGGTAGCTGATGTTTTTGTTAAGACAAGTAAACACAAACATCACGAGAGCCGGCAGCGCCATGATATAGCAAGCTGTTGCGATATCAAGCGGCAGCGCCTTGAAAAATCCTTTCAGAATCTCGACAAACGGGACCATGTCTACATTGACAAGATGCCAGTAGTTCACGATAAAGACTATTCTCATCGAAGCGAATAGTACAATGAAGAAAATCAATATCTTAACGAGATAAACAACGTATTTTTTCATAGATTTAAATTTTTGCAAAGATAGTAATTTTTTTTGTAATTTTGCATTGTTTAAAAACTTTGTCATCATGGTAAAGGAAAATTTGGAAACAGTAAGAAAAACAATACCTTCGGGAGTTTTGTTGGTAGCGGTGTCGAAGACGAAACCAGTGGAGGACCTCCAGGAGGCTTACGATGCCGGACAACGTGTTTTCGGTGAGAACCATGCGCTGGAGATGCGCGACAAACACGAGGTTCTGCCCAAGGACATCGACTGGCATTTCATCGGGCATCTGCAGACAAACAAGATAAAATACATCGTCCAATATGTGCGGCTGATACATTCTATCGACACCTTTAATCTGCTGCAAGCCGTCAACAAGGAGGCGGCAAAGCATGACAGGGTCGTCGACTGCCTGCTGCAGTTCCACATCGCGGAAGAGGAGACCAAATTTGGTCTGAATATGGATGAAGCCGAGGAATTATTGAATTCCGACATCTATAAATCGATGAAAAACGTGCGCATCTGCGGCGTGATGGGAATGGCGACAAACACCGAGGACATGGCGCAAGTTCGCAAGGAATTCAAGCATCTGAAAGAGATTTTTACGACTTTGAAATCGAAGTATTTCGCTGATTGTGAATGGTTTAAGGAGATTTCAATGGGAATGTCGCATGATTACCCAATTGCCATTGAAGAAGGCTCGACCATGGTGAGAGTCGGAAGCAAGATTTTTGGAGAAAGAAATTATAATTAATATGAAAGAATTTGATGCAAAAACAGTTAAAAACCAGGTAGTTCAATGGATTAGAGACTGGTTTGAAGTTAATGGCAAAGGTTGCAATGCTGTTATCGGCATTTCTGGCGGCAAGGACAGCAGCATAGTGGCAGGATTATGCGTTGAGGCGCTTGGCAAAGACCGTGTCATCGGCGTGACGATGCCAAACGGGGTGCAGAAAGACATCTCCGACAGCATGAAACTGATAAACCACCTTGGAATAAAATATTTCTGCGTGAACATTGGCGAGACCTACAACGCTTTGATGGCAGAGGTTAAAAAGCAATTAGTAACACTCAACAAAGAAGTTGCTAATCAGACAGTTATCAACATGCCGCCAAGATTGAGAATGACAGCATTGTATGCCATTTCGCAGTCATGCAACGGTCGTGTAGCGAACACCTGCAACCTCTCGGAAGACTGGGTCGGATACTCGACACGTTACGGCGACGCTGCCGGCGACTTCTCCCCTCTCGGCGGGCTCACAGTGCAGGAAGTGAAAGCCATCGGAAAAGAGCTCGGTTTGCCGATTGAACTGGTTGAAAAGACGCCGTCTGACGGATTGTGCGGAAAGAGCGACGAAGACAATTTAGGATTCACCTACGCCACCTTAGATAAATACATAAGAACAGGCGTTTGCGAAGACGAGGCAATAAAGGCGAAGATTGACGATAAACACGCGAAGAATCTGTTCAAGTTAGAGCCGATCCCGCATTTTAGTTTGTAGAAATCAAAACCCTGCAAAAATCAGGCTGCATATTTCCTGCGGAAACACGAAGGCCTGATTTTTTGCAGGGTTTTGATTATCAGTAAAATGATTCCGATATAAATGGTCCAGAGTGCTGCGGTCCACAGATAAGAGATGTGGTCGAGGCGCTGTTTTTCAATTATAGAGCTTTCATGACGTGTGACAGGGTTAAGCCACATCGTGGTGCCGTCGAAGAATGTCAGGACGGTGCGCACATATTGGTCTGATGGCTGAATCTGATAACAAGCATTGAAAACCTCATGTTCTTTTTTATGGTTTTCTTCCTTCAGCAAAGCTCCATTCTGTCCGATAAACTCGACCTTTTTTATTGGTTTCGTGACATTTACAGAGAACGCACTGCCATTCAGTTTAGCACTATTTAAATAAGGTATGTCGCGTTTAAAACGAGCGATTTTGTCGTCCATCTTTTCTTCCCTGTCGAGTTTAAAATGAATGCCGACAGCCTTGCCCGAGAGAAGCGCATCGTAAAGTTGGTTTGCGTCATTATCTTTGGCGTTGAGATAAGTGATTCTCATCGCTATATCATTGACTTTCAACACATCATGAGTGTCATCATCGGCGATCAGATATACAAGATGACCGTTTGAAAGCGCCATATCCCAATGCTCAGGAGAGTTGACGAAACCGTTCAGAACCTCCAACAGTTTATAGTTGCTGAGATATTTCATGTCGCGAACGTTATAGCTGCCGTCGACGAAACTCGGATGAGCCACTGCCACAACTCTATTTTGCTCGCCTAACCTATTGAGCATGTGCTGTTTATGACTCAGCGTCTGGTAGAAAAAATAATCGATACGGCGCACTTTTTTTGTTCCGAGGCACACCTGATGCGTCTTCCAGACGTTGTATCCATGCTCGTAGCCTGGGATGAAACCAGGGTCGCGGCCATCTTCGAAACCGTTCACCTTATTATAATCGGAAATTCCGACGTGATCGTAGCCGAAAAGACGATACATGCTGTCGTAAACCGCATTGCCGTTGTTGCGACCGTTTGTCATACCGCCGTACTGACGTGTATGTCCATGGAAGTTGCAGCATTTCCAATAGGTTGAGTCGATATCCTGATAAGGGTTATGAAGATAATCACCGTGGAAAGGCACCGGCTCGTCAAAGACATAAACAGGCACAAAAATGTTCATCGCAATGAGGAAACCCACGAATGCGATTATGAGATATAATAGATATTTCAGAATTTTCTTCATTTTTAAACTATTAAATTACAAAATTACAAAATTATTTTGAATAAAGAATCAATTATTTTGACTATTTTTGCGTCATGAAAAACAGGAATTACATAGTTCACATTGCAGGCGTTATCGCCATGATTATCTGGGGGTTATCATTCATCTGGTCGACGCAGGTGTACCGAAATCTGAACCCCACGGCGACGATTTTCCTGCGGTTGGTTATCGCCACCATTTTCTTCACGGCGATACTATTCATATTCAAATTAAACGAGAAAGTCGAGCGGAAACATCTGGGTTTGTTCGCTTTGGCGGCGATGTTCGAGCCGTTTTTGTACTTCATCTTCGAGGGTTACGGCTTGAAAAACACCTCCCCCATCATCGGTTCTGCCATTATCGCTATGATTCCCTTGGTGACACCTATAGCAGCGTCAATTTTCTTGAAGGAAAGACTCTCGCCGATGAACATTATAGGTCTCATCGTGTCGTTCCTTGGCGTGATGGTGATGCTCATCAACAAAGACCTTGAGTTTGTCGCATCACCTAAAGGCGTGATTTTCCTGTTCAGCGCGGTGGTAGTGGCGGTGGGTTATTCCATCTCATTAGCAAAGCTGACAAAACTTTATAAGCCATTGACTATCACTTGGATGCAAAATATTGTCGGTATGATTTATTTCATTCCGCTGACGATAATAATGGAGCAGTTTGAGCCATCGAATTTCGGAAACGTTGGCGAATACATCATTCCTTTGGTATGCCTCGGAACGCTTTGCAGCGCTGTCGCATATTCACTTTGGGCGTTCGCATTCAGCAAGCTCGGAGCGTCGAGAGCCAACGTTTACAGCAATCTCATCCCAGTGTTTACTGGCATTTTCAGTTTCATTTTAGGTATTGAGATGCTGTCGACGAACAAGATTTTGGGTATTGTGATGGTCGTCATCGGCTTGATTTTCTCACAGTTAAAAAAGAAGGAGGCTAAGTCATGATAACGAGCAAAACCAATCCTAAGATAAAGAATATCATTAAGTTAGAGAAGGCATCGGAGCGCCGTGAGCAGAACCGCATCCTCATCGAGGGACGCCGTGAGATAGAGCGCGCCGTCGCCTGTGGTTTTGAGGTGGATACGTTGTTTGTGTGTCCAGATATTGCAAAAGACGGTGCAGCGATAACGGCGCGCTCGGTTGAGGAAGTCTCGTTGGAAGTGTTCGAGAAGATTGCCTACCGTGAAGGCAGCGACGGTCTTCTTGCTGTAGCTATTCCGAAATACGCTGATTTACAACAGTTTAAGCCAAAGAAAAACCCACTCATCATAGTTCTGGAGACTGTGGAGAAGCCAGGAAACCTCGGTGCTGTGATGCGTACCGCTGATGCAGCAGGCGTGGATGCAGTCATCATTGCTGACCCGAGAACCGACTTGTACAACCCGAATGCAATCCGCGCCAGCGTGGGATGCATTTTCTCTGTACCGTTGTTCGCATGCTCATCGGAAGAATGTATCAAGTGGTTGAAAGACAATAATATAACAATTTATTGCACATATCTGAAAGCTTCGATCGATTATCTGGATGCCGACTTTAAAAAAGCCTCTGCCATTGTGATGGGAACTGAGGCGACAGGCATTTCTCAGCAGTGGGTTGACGCCGCCGATCAGAACATCATAATCCCGATGAATGGCATTGCCGACTCTTTGAACGTTAGCGTGACGACGGCTATTGTGACGTTTGAAGCGGTAAGACAGAGACGCTCCACACGTCATTTCGACCGACTATAGGGAGCAGAGAAATCACCGCCATCGAATATTACTGAAGCATTCAAATGCCGGTGATTCCTCGGCTTCGCTCGGAATGACAAAAACAAAGAATGGAATTATAAATTGAATATGAATAACAACCATTATACTAAGAATTTCAAGGTCTGGTCGAGCTATTGCGACAGCGTGAACAGGTTGAGTCCTTTCATGATGCAGACCTTGTTTGAGGAGCTCGCTGACGCCAACGCCATGATGCTCGAGATAGACCTGCCGACGCTGGCGAAACGTGACAATGCCTTCTGGGTGGTGCGCCGCATAAAATTCGAGTTCAAGAGTGTGGTTAAAGACCACGACGACGTGATTTTGAAGACATGGCCGTCGGCACTCGAAGTGCTGAAGTGTTTCCGTTCGTATCAGATTCTGAGAACAGACAACGAACCAGCAGTCAACGCCGTGGCTGAATGGGTTATTTTGGACAAAGATACACGACGCCTGAGAAAAACCGACAGCATCCACTACCCTGACATTCTATTCATTACAGAGAAAGCATGCGAGCCGACATTCAAAAAGTTCAAAGACGAGTTCACCGAAGACGACTTCGTTTACGAGAAGACCATCAGGGCCTGCGACATCGACCTATCGCATCATACCAACAATACAAAATACTGCATGATGGTTCTCGACTCGTTTTCCGTCAAGGATTTGGAGTCAATGACTATCAAGGAGATGGAGATTCATTACGAGGCAGAGAGTTTGGAAGGCGACGTGCTGCGCATCTATCGCAAAAAAGTTGACGATGAGTGGCATTTCGCAATTAAGAAATCCGGCAAGGTCGTCACATACGCCTATATTAAAGACTGACGATTATGAAGCATATTTTCATTGTTAACACCGTCGCCGGCGAGCATTCATGCCTCGACGAGGTGAAGAATGCGATTGCGAGAGAGAGTGAAGCCATTGATTATGAAATCTTTACACCAAACTCAGCTAAAGACAATATAAGTCAGATAAGAGAACACCTCGATGCTCATCCGGATGAGGAGGTACGTTTTTACGCTTGTGGCGGCGACGGCACCATCAACAAGGTGGCTAGCGGCATTTATGGATATCCGAATGCAAGCATGGCAGTCTTGGCCTACGGCAGCGGCAACGATTACATCAAGTATTTCGGTGATTTACAGATGTTTAGAAACGTTGAAAATGCCATACACGGCATAGAGAAACGTGTCGACATCATGCAGGTGAACGACAGATATGCTTTAAACGCCACGCATTTCGGGCTCGATTCCGCTGTAGCGAAGACGATGAATAAAATCCGCCGTTACCCTATCATCGGAGGCAAGATGTGCTACCCTATCGCGGTGCTTAAGGCGTTTTTCACTGGAATGCGCACAAAATGCACCGTTTATGCCGACGGCGAGCAGCTCAACGACGGAAAGATATGCCTCTGCACCATCGCGAACGGCAAATATGTAGGCGGCAGTTACCAATGCGCCCCACGCTCATCGAATGACGACGGATTGATGGAAGTGTGCCTCATCAAGCCAGTTTCAAGATTAAAATTTGCATTATTGAAAAAATACTATACCAACGGAACGCATCTTGACAATCCAAAATTCGAGAAATATATAGTCTATCGCCGAGCAAAACAGGTTGTTATTGAAGGCGGCAAGGGATTCTGTGTCTCATTGGATGGCGAGATTTTGAAGGGAGAAAGGATTGTGGTGGAGAACAAGCAGCAGGCGATACGGTTTGTCGTGCCGACAGTTTGAAGTTTGAAGTTTGGAGTTTGAAGTTTGAAGTTTGGAGTTTGAAGTTTGAAGTTTGAAGTTTGAAGTTTGATGAAAAAGATTCAAAATTATTTTTAAATTCCGTCAAATAATCGTATTTTTGCAGAAAATTTGAACAAATTAAAAATACAGATATATGATTGCAAGAGAACTTTTAAATCCTAAGAGCATCGTGGTGTGCGGTGCGTCGTCAGACATCCACAAACCTGGTGGAAAAGCTTTGAAAAACCTTCTTGAGAGCCCTTTCAGAGGTCCTGTTTATGCAGTGAATCCGAAAGAGACCGAGGTACAGGGCGTGAAATGCTACGCCAAGGTCGATGACCTTCCGCAGGTGGAATGCGCAATTTTGTGCATCGCCGCGAAGTTCTGCGCCCAGACCGTCGATGTTTTGGCAAAAGAGAAAGGCTGCAAAGGCTTCATCATCATCAGTGCCGGATTCTCTGAGGAAAACGCTGAAGGCGCCGCTATCGAGAAACATATCGTCGACACCATCAACAGCGTCGGCGGCAGCTTGATAGGCCCTAACTGCACTGGCTTCCTCAACGTGAACTACGCAGGATGCTTCGACACCCCTATCCCGACACTCGACCCGAAGGGCGTCGATTTCATCACTGGTTCAGGCGCAACAGCAGTGTTCATCAAGGAATACGGCATGAGCAACGGACTTAAGTTCAACAGCGTGTGGGCGGTGGGCAACAGCGCTCAGCTCGGCATCGAGGACGTGCTGGAACACCTTGACGAGACCTTCGACCCAGTGAAGTCGAGCCACGTCATCATGCTTTATATGGAGAAAATCGGCGACCCACAGAGATTACTGAAACATTCACGCAGCCTCATCAACAAAGGATGCCACATCGCAGCTATCAAATCTGGTGGCTCGGCAGCAGGCAGCCGCGCAGCATCGTCACACACAGGTGCTTTGGCAACCAACGACGCCGTGGTCGACGCATTGTTCAAGAAAGCAGGCATCGTACGCTGCCAGAACCGTCAGGAGTTGACGACAGTGTGCGGTGTGTTCATGCACCCAGAAATCAAAGGCAAACGCTGCGCCGTCATAACACACGCAGGCGGTCCGGCAGTCATGCTGACAGATGTCTTGTCGAACGGCGGCATGGAAGTGCCATCATTGAAAGAACATCCGGCAAGCCCGGCATTGCTTGAGAAACTCTTCGCAGGATCATCAGTGGGCAACCCTATCGACTTCCTCGCAACAGGAACAGCAGAGCAGCTCGGATATATCATCGACACCGTCGAGAACGAATACACCGACATCGATTTCTCAGTGGTCATCTTCGGCTCACCGGGATTGTTCAGCAACAAAGAGGTTTACGACCTGCTTGACCAGAAGATGAAGACCTGCAAGAAGCCTATCTTCCCCGTCCTGCCTTCAATCATCAACGTGAAGAGCGAGATCGAAGACTTCATCGCAAAAGGCCGCATAAACTTCCCAGAGGAATGTGTGCTCGGTAACGCAATTTGCAAGGTTTACAACACACCGAAGCCACAGCCTGAGAACGTGGAGATGCCTAAGATCGACACCGCCCGCATCCGCAAGTGCATCGACAGCTGCGAGAACGGTTACATCGCCCCTGACAAGATCTACGAATTGTTGGACGCAGCAGGAATCGCACAGAAGCAGATCCGCGTTGTCGACAAGAAACAACAAGCATTAGACTTCGCCAACGAGGTCGGTTATCCGCTCGTGATGAAGGTCGTGGGACCAGTCCACAAGTCAGATGTGGGCGGCGTGACCTTGAATGTTCGCGACATCGAGACCGTCGACAAGGAGTTCGACCGCTTGATGGCTATCAAAGACACCTACGCCGTTGAGATGTACCCGATGCTTGACGGTACTGAGGTTTACATCGGTGCCATCCGTGACCCGAAGTTCGGACATCAGGTATTCTTCGGCTTGGGCGGCATCTTCATCGAGGTGCTGAAAGACGTCCAGAGCTCATTGGTGCCAATCAGCGCTCCAGAGGCTAAGGACATGCTCACCAAGCTCCGTGGATACAAGATTTTGCAAGGCGTTCGCGGTCAGCAGCCAGTCAACATCGATGTCTACGCCGAGCAGATTGCAAGAGTGGCGGCATTGGTGATGGCAGCTCCTGAGATTGCTGAGATGGACCTCAACCCATTGCTCGGCAACCCGAAGAACGTGGTGGCTGTCGACGCAAGAATTAGAATCGAGAAGTAATGAAAAAGTCAGACAAAATAACAATTATAGTGATAGCCGCGGTCATCTGCGGCTTCGCTTTTATCCCAGGCGCATGGGAGTGGTTTATCCGCAACACCAACAAACACGGCTTGCTGATGAGCTTCTTCAAGTTCGCAATTTTGGGAACTTTCGGCGAGATGCTTTCGCTGAGAATCAAGGAAGGCGTATATTATAAAGAAGGCTTCGGTTTGTTGCCGAAGATGCTCGTTTGGGGCGTTCTCGGTGTCGTTATCGCTTCCGCAATGACCATTTTCAAGACCGGAACTGTAGTTCTGCTTGAGAGAGGATTCCACATCAAGAAAGCTGGATGGTGGTTTGCAAACAACCTCAGTTGGGGCAAGTTCTTCGTGGCGTTGTGCGTCAGCGTGCTGATGAACACGCTGTTTGCGCCAGTCTTTATGACATTCCACAAAATCACCGATATCCACATTGCCGAGACAGGTGGCACGCTGAAAGGATTCTTCAGTAAACCGCTTGAGATACAGAAGACTTTGGCGGAAAAGATAAACTGGAACGTTCAATACGGCTTCGTTTTCAAGAAGACGATACCTCTGTTCTGGTATCCGGCTCACACCATCACCTTCTTACTGCCAGGAACGCTGCAGGTGTTGTTTGCAGCGGCTTTGGGAGTGGCGCTGGGAGTAATACTCAGCATAAAGAAATAGTTTGAAGTTAACAATTTGAAGTTTAAAGTTAAGAGTGAAGTTTAAACCTCACTCTTTTCTTTTTCTGATGGCGTAGCCTGCGCCCAGGAGGGTGAGTATCAGAAGGCCGCTGCCAACGGGAGCACCCGGCTCGTTATAGTTTGAACCAAGCATGCCAGAAGGGAAATACAATCCGATATCGACAGGTTCGTCTAATCTGTTGTAATAATCATTTTCGTAATTATTGAAAAAACCATCGCTGTGCTGGGCGAAAACATTAACACTCATTGCTAAAAACAAAATCAAAAACAACTTTTTCATGATCATTCCTCCCCTTTTCAATTATTTAACAATGATTTTTTGTGTTTTCACCTCGTTTCCAATCAATCGGAATATGTAAACGCCTGATGGAGACGGTTTGCGAACCCGCTCCACACCAGTTACATGCTGTTTGGCGACTATTCTTCCTGTAATGTCGAAGATTTGCAATTCACCGTCGCCTTCAACCACGATTTCATTGCCGTTTTGATAAGCAAATATTTCGTTGTCAGAAACATTGTCAACATTACGACGGAATTTTACGATGAAACGATTATCCTGGTCCTTCGACGAACCAACGAATGAATACTCGTCATCGATGAGCAAATCGATGTCATCACCTGTGAGATTGTCGATAAGATGCAGATATCTGAAGTCGCCTGTCGGTTTAACCTTCAAGGTGTATTTTCCTGTCGTGGCTGCATGGAAGTTAAGGTTAAACACTTGAACAGTCTCATCGATATTGGCGATGGCGAAATCTTCTCCATTTTGCTGGACGTAGAGCATCTGGATATCTTCGTTGCGGTGCTCAATCTTGTTCAATCCCTGTCCTTTCTTAAACACAGCGTAAGCCACATCTTCGTAATGACTGTTCGATACGGCAAACATAATGTTATCGTCAAAATCTCTCTTTGCGCCTTTCGCAGTGGTCTTTGTTATTATCAGATTTTCATTTACGACAGTGTTCAAAGCCTGGACCAGAATAGCCTCACATGGCGATATTGGAGTTGTTTTGTCAATTCCAGGGATAAAACCGCCGGCAGATGTTATGGTGTAGAATCCCTCTTTGAGATAATCGTTAGGGATAGCAGCGCCTGCACCTTTATATATAATATGCGGATACGGGTTTCCGATAAGGTGGAAGCCTTTAGTTACCGATGAGGTATAAGTCAAATGATAGGTTACATTGGCAACGTTCAAATTTCCATTAAACGCTATCGTTTGGCTGTCGCCTTTACGATAGATGTAGCCGCGGCCATTTTCAAACGATGTGTAAATATTATTGTTGTCGTTGCAGTTTTCCCATGTAATGTTGGTCTCGTTGAGCCGATAAACATTATAATCGGAGCTTCTCAGATTTGTCACATTAGCAAAAGCCACGTTGTTGACAGGCGTTGATATGGCGTGCCAGCCGTTTTTCGAAGGGGTCGTAGTCCATGCGGTGATGCTCTTTTCGACAGTTGCATTGATGTTTGCGGTGCTGTTGACGAGCTGACAGCCGTCTTCGAGAACAATTTTGGCACCCGAAGCCTGAGTTATCGTTCCAGAAACAGTGAGTTTAGCGCCCGAGTTGACGGTGAGGGTCTTATTCTCGCCCATTGTCAACGACTGGATTGTGGTGTTTTCACTAATTGTTGCAGGGATAAAGTTAGCCTTAAATGTCATATCTCCTGTCACGGTGACTTCACAGGAAGCATCGGGAGAGACGACGGTGCTTGTGTTGTTTTCAGTCCATTTGGTGAAGAAGTAGCCGTCGTTAGGAACTGCTGTGATTGAAGCGGTATTTCCATAAGTGACGGTGGTATGAGTGACAGCTGGAGTGCCCGAAGTATAATAAGTTACCGACAAGGCATGAATTCTACGGTGTTTTGATGTACCGCCAATGGTGAATGTAACCGATGTAGCGCTACCAGTCCAAGTTGATCCATTGAAACTGCCGACATTTGTGGTAATTTCATTGCTGTTATCACCCGAACCATAAGTTATTGTAATAGATTTGAGGTATTTTGTTCCAGCATCTACAACAAAATTGTTACCAGCATAGCATCTGATAGCTGCGCCAGTATCATAATATTTAGGTGCGTTGCTTGTGTTTGTGCCTTGTTTAAATGTGACATTGACATTAGAATCTATTGTTGCCTCGCTTATCGATTGTTCGTTATCGTATCCTTGTGCTGAAAAATCAATAGATTTCGTTGTATTACCTCCCGGTATCGGGGCATCGCCGATATAGACCACGCCGCCTGCTGAAGGACTTGCCGAAACGTAAATATCGTAAATGTTAGGTTCGAAATTGGCTATATATGTGCCGCTGGCGGTAACTGTGACATTACAGGTAGCGTTTGTTGACACCACCACCCCGCTTTTTGTCCAGTTCACAAAATGATAGCCGGTATTTGCTGTAGCCGTCAAAGTGGCTGTTGTGCCTGATACGACAGTAACCTGTTGCGCCGGATTGCTTGGAGCCGAATAAGTGACTGCGATACCACGGAGCCGGCGATTGCCAGATGTGCCTCCAATGGTGAACGTCACCGATGAAGAGTTTCCTGTCCAAGTATTAGTGCTGAATGTACCGACATTGGTCGTTATTGTATTGCTGCCATCACTTGAGCCATAGGTCAACTCAATTTTCGTTATGCTACCCAAAGAGGTGCTGACAGTAAAATAGTTGCCGCCGTAACATCTGATTGCCGTACCCGAAGTAAAATATTTTGGTGCATTGTTGTTTGTACCTTGGTTGAATGTGACACCGACATGAGAATCCAATGTGGCGTTGCTTATCACCTGGTCATTAGAATATCCTTGAGCCGTGAAGTCAATTGAAGCATTTGTGATTACACTGGCTGTCACGCTGGCTTCACCGCCTTCCTCCGGACTTGCGGCAACAGCAATCGTGCAATCGCTTGTATAGTTAGGATCCCAGATCAGCCTGGCATAATTTGGATTATCAATGAATGGATTGCGGTTCCCTTGGATGGCATAAACGGCGTTGTTACGGGCTATTTCTTTTGCTGACACAGGGTCATTATCACTCCAATTCAGCAGCATTGTTATTGCCCAGCTTTTGATTTCCGATTTGTTAGTCATAGCTGAGGTGTTCCAACCGCTATCTTCAGTGTAATAACGCACACTCATATACATAAGAGCACGAGCCAAATCGCCTTTGTACTCGTCGATTGGCTCATACACCGTACCCGTATATCCAAGGGATGATTTACAAGTTCCGAGTTTGCTGCCATTTTTGAAAGTATTTGACGCAGTGGCAACCTCGCCGAACGGATTGTCGCTCCTCTGCTGATTGACATAGCCATCTGTCGGGAAAATATGGTGCAGATCGCGACCCGGAACAGAATTTTCATCGCCTGTAAACCAACTCTTCGGCCATGAATGCTCACGGTTATAGCAGTCGCCTTCACTATCATAGGTCCCGCATTGGTCACCGGTATAATGATAGGTATAATTCGCTCCGTCGGAATACATATCCCACACCACGTTATTGCCTTTATTGTCAGTGCTGACGAAGGCATTCCAAATCTGTGAGTATGAAATTGTTGTATGGTCGTCGATGATATCGTGCAACGCCTGCTTCAGCGCGGTACCAGTCTTCCCTTCAGCGGTGCTGTAATAATTTGCTGGTGCCTGCGCCTTAATTGTGGCGGCAAAAGCAAAAAGAATTATAAAAATGTAAAATCTTTTCATTGATGATTTTAATAAAAATGCAAAAATATTAAAAAAATTTCCTTTTTTTCTTGCTATGTAAAAAATTTGTTGTATTTTTGCAGTGTATTAGATGACTAGTACAGCATAAAATTAACAACAAATATTATATAACATGATTAAAATCAATAACTTAGACTTCGCTTACAAGAATACACAAGTCTTCAGAAGAATCAGCCTGGAGTTCGAAAAGGGCAACATCTACGGACTCTTGGGCGAAAACGGCGTCGGCAAGACCACCTTATTAAAATTAATATGCGGTCTGCAGAAGCCACAGCACGGCAGCGTGATAGTCGACGGCTTCACCCCTTCCATGAGAGAGCCGGAGTTCCTGCAAAATGTATACTTCCTTCCTGAGGAAGTGATTACCGAGGACACCACTCCGGAGAAGTTCATCCAGAAAACGGGCGTCTTCTACCCTCGCTACGACTACGAGCTTTTCAACCAGCTCATGAAAGAGCTTGAAGTGGATTTGTCAAAGAAATTCAACGAGTTGTCGCACGGTCAGAAGAAGAAAGCCTTGTTAGCCTGCGCAATGTCGTTGCAGACCGACTATCTCTTCCTCGACGAGCCAACAAACGGCCTCGACATCCCTTCGAAAGCCTTGTTCCGCAAGGTGATTTCGCAATATTGCAGCGACGAGACCACCGTCATCATCTCGACACATCAGGTGAAAGATGTGGAAAACCTCATCGACCCAATCGTGATTTTGGACAAGGACGACGTGCTTCTCAACGCCAGCTTCTCGAAGATTACAGAGAAGATTTTCTTCGAATACGGTCCGGAGAGACTCGACAACGCCTACTACACCGAGATGCTTCCTGGCGGCTACATCAACGTGATGCGCAACGTCAACAACGAAGAAAGCAACGTCAACATCGAGGCGCTGTTCAATGCGGTAATGAAAAATAAAGAAACAATCAAAAACTTAATGAAATGAACAACACATTAGATTTCAGCAGATTAGGAAAAGTCATCAAACATGATGGCGCCAGCTTCGCACAAAATTTGGGCTTGGCTCTTATAATTTTATGGGCAATACCTGTGGTGATGTGGCTTTTTGCCAGCCTGACACCGAGTCATGCCCACATGGATGCTTTCTCACGAATAGGAATCCTCAACACTTTGGGCAAAATCCTTTTAATCATTGCACCGGCAAGGCTTTACAAATACTGCAACGACCAGCGCAAAGGCATAGGCTACGCCATGATGCCGGCTTCATCGCTTGAGAAATTCATCAGCATGGTGTTTTACTGCGTCATTGTAGCACCTATTATATACTTGGCTGGCGCACTTGCAATTGATTCGATTCTGGCAGTCATCGGCGGCCCTTACCAAGGCTTCGCAATTGCTGATTATTTCGACAAAATCTCACAATTGAAAGACATGTGGAGAGATAAAATGATGTTTGACGATGAGGATTACTATTTATTGTCAACTACATTTACTCCAACCATGATAATTATCACAAAAGTTTTGAGTGTTTTGATGCTGTCGTCAATCTTCATGTTTGGTAATATGGTGTTCAAAAAACGCAAAACCGGCAAAATGATTGGCATTCTGATTCTTTTGTTCATACTTTTCATGATAGTTATGGTCAATTATGCTGCAAATCATGAGAATTTGTTCGAAAGATGGTTCGGTTATATGAATGAAGAAAACGCCGCAGAAATTATCAAACACATGATTCACGTCATGATAAATGTATCACTCATTTTCTCGGCTATCGTTTCAGCAGTGATGCTGTGGCTCACATATTACAAAATCAAGACTCAAAAATACTAACATTATACTGATTAACTATGGATTTTAACGGACATAAACCGATATATCTGCAGATTTACGACCATGTGTGCGAGCGCATTCTAAGTGGCGAATTCCGCAGCGGCGACCGTGTGATGTCGGTGCGCGAACTTGGAATCGAACTCGGAGTGAACCCCAACACGATTATGAGGTCGTTCGAACGACTGCAGAACAAGGGCATCATCGCCACGAAACGCGGAATAGGATTCTACGTGTGCGAGAATGCCCGCGAGATGATTCTCGAGGAACAGAAAAAGGAATTTATTGAGAATGAAGTGCCGGAATTCCTGAAAAAAATGGAATTGTATGGCGTATCATTTGAGGATTTGACAAAACTCAAATGAGATTCCTCACTTCGTTCGGAATGACAATTAAAAATTTGTATATTTGCAAAAATTTATTTTAAAAATATGAAAAAATTACTTTTATCATTAGTCATTTTGTTGAGCGTCAACATTGCAAACGCTCAGCTGAAGGTCAAGACCACGAAACTTGACAACGGATTGAAGGTGGTGATGTGCGAAGACCACAGCTCACCGCAGGTTTACGGCGCTGTGTATGTGCACGCCGGAAGTAAGAACGACCCTGCCGACGCAACAGGTATGGCTCACTATTTCGAGCATATCATGTTCAAGGGCACCGACAAAATCGGAACCATCAACTGGGAGGCCGAAAAGGTGTATCTCGACAGCATCGACATCATGTACGACAAGCTGCATGAGACGACAGACGTCAACGAGCGCGCTGCTATTCAAAAGAAAATCAACGAGTTGTCGTTAGCATCAACAGACTACGCCATTCCGAATGAGGTCGATGTGATCCTCACCAAGATGGGTGGCACCGGTCTGAACGCAGGCACAGCATACGACCAGACAATGTATTTCAACGCCTTCCCTTCCAACCAGATAGCAAAATGGATGGATGTCTACGTCGAGCGTTTCCGCTACCCAGTGTTCCGTCTCTTCCAGAGCGAGCTTGAGACAGTGTACGAGGAGAAAAACATGTATGGCGACGGTCCTATCAACGCACTTCAAGAATATATGTTCAAGGAAATCTTCGGCGAACACCCATACGGCCGTCCTATCATCGGTCTGACCGAACATCTGAAGAATCCTCAGACAAGCAAGATGCGTGAGTTCTTCAACACCTATTATGTTGCCAACAACATGACCCTCATCCTCGTCGGCGATATCAACATCGATGAGATTGAGCCAATGGTAGCAGAGAAATTTGGCGTGTGGCACAGCGGTGAAATCCCAGCACAGCCAGAGTATACCCTTCCAGTTTTCAACGGTCCGACAGTGAAAGACGTGAAGATGTCGCCTGTCAAGATGGGCGTTTTAGCATGGAGAGGCGTCAGCAACTCTGACCAAGACTATCTGCCACTTTCAATAGCATCAAGCATCTTCAGCAACGGCGAGACAGGCCTCATGGACAAAGATATGCTCGACGGCAACATCATGATGGCAATGCTCATGCCTCTTTCACTTGAAGACAACGGTGCCAACATCGTCATGTACGTACCAAACTTGCTCGTACAGTCATTTGAGGATGCAGAAAGCTATATCTTCGCAAATCTCGAGAAACTTAAAAAAGGCGAATTCAGCGACGACCTCTTTGAGGCTATCCGTATCAACATGCTGAAAGAACGCGAACAAGAAAGCGAAGATCTTGAGAATCTCGCTGAGTTATTCCTCGAGCTCGAGTCACGCAACATGACTTACGATGAGTATCTCGCTGAGACTGAACGTATTAAACACATAACAAAAGACGAAGTGGTCGCTATTGCAAACAAATATTACAACGACAACTACCTCGACATCCGCTCGAAGATGGGTTCGGCTCCTAAAGACAAGGTCGACAAGCCAAACTGGAAGCCTATCGAGGCAAAGAACACCGACGCCAAGTCAGAATTCGCCAAGATGATTGAGGCTGAAGAGGTTCCATCGGTCACGCCACAGGTCATAGATTTTGAGAAAGATGTCGTAATCAACAAGATAAACGACCGCTTCACTATGATCTCATCGAAGAATCCATATAACGATATCTTCACTTTGTGCGTCACACACAACTTCGGGACCATCAACAATCCTGATATCAACCGCGCTGTGACTTATTGGGAGATGCAAGGCACACAGGACAAGAGCTTCGAGGAGTTCAGCCTTGAGCTTCAGAAACTTGGAGCCACTATATATATTTACTGCAACCAGAGCAACACCAATATCGTCATTGAAGGTTTCGAGAAGGATTTGGACCGCATCTTAGCTCTTTGCGAGGAAAAGCTGAACACTCCAGCCAACGATGAGAAGAAGAAAGACATCATCGCCCAGAACGACCAGATGGAGAAAGAGACCATGAAAGAAGACGCTTCGACATGGGGTCAGGCAGTGCGCCAGTATGCACTTTATGGCGAAAAATCAAGCTATCTCACCGAGACACCTATCAAAGAATGGAAGAAACGCACAGGCGAGCAGCTCCTCAACGAGGTGAAAGACGCTGTCAACTACAGCGGTGAAGTGTTGTTTGTCGGCAACCTGAATCCTAAAGATGTAATCGCCGCTTTGGAGAAGCATAACCTTGTCAGAAATGATGTGGTGAAAGCCGAAAAACAGTACAGAGTCGAGAACAATTTCACTGAGAATCAGATCTTTATGGCTCACAGCAAGAAGTTCCGCCAGAGCAACATCTTCATGCACGTGCCAAGTGAGACACTAAACGAAAACGAAAAAGCCGTCTCATTGGTGTTCAACAAATACTTCGGCACCGACATGTATTCAATTGTGTTCCAAGAGATTAGAGAGTTCCGCTCACTGGGTTACACTGCCTACAGCTACTTTGGATACGACTATCTCAACAGAAAACCAGGCTTCCTGTTTGGATTCCTCGGCACACAGTCAGACAAGACCAACGAAGGTATCGAGGTGTTCCACAACCTCATCACCGATATGCCTGAGCGTATGGAGAAGTTCAACGCATCGAAAGACGCTCTCATCCTCTCACGCGCATCTGATTACATCAGTTTCAGAGACATACCTTCAAACGTAAACACTTGGCTTGAAATGGGTTACAAGAACGATCCACGTCAGGCAACGACGGAAATCATCAAGAAGACCGAATACAAAGACGTTTACGAATTCTACAAGAAGAACGTCGCTGACCGTCCGGTCATCATCATGATGTCAGGAAACAAGAAGAAAATCGACATGAAGGCTCTTGGAAAGTTCGGAAATGTTAAGGAACTGAAGTACAAGGAAATCTTCAAATAAAGTTTGAAGTTTGGAGTTTGAAGTTTGGAGTTAAATACCAACTTCAAACTTCAAACTCGTAACTACAAACTAATAAGTACCTCGGCGGCACGAATTGCTTCCGGGGTTATTTTATCGTTGGAAAGCATTTTAGCGATTTCCGTAACACGCTCATCGTGAGACAGTTGTCTGATGCATGAGCGTGTTTTTTGTTCGCTCTCGTCTTTGTAAACGAAGAAATGATTCTTGGCTTTCGACGCAATCTGCGGGAGATGCGTGATAGATACAATTTGCAGGCTCTCCCCCATCTTTTGCATGATATCGCCCAGTTTCGATGCGACTTCGCCAGATACGCCAGTGTCTATCTCATCGAAAATCAGTGTTGGAATGTATGCGTTTTCAGCCGCCACCGCCTTAATTGCTAACATCAAACGGGAGAGTTCACCGCCTGAAGCGACACGACTCATATCGTCAGGTTTCACGCCTTTGTTGGCAGAGAACATAAAACGAATCTTATCCCTTCCCTGCTCCGAGAAATCTGAATTCTCTGAGATCTCAATCACAAAAACGCCATAAGGCATCTTCAGCTGCTTTAAGATTTCAGTAACTGATTTCTCAAACGGCGCTTTTGCTTTTTTTCTTCTATCTGAAAGATTATCAGCTAGTTTTGTCAGATCCTTCTCACATTTCTTCAGCTCTTGCTCCTTATTTGCAATCACCTCGTCAATATTTGCAAAATCTCCCACTTTTTTCTGCAAATCTTCACGAATTCCAAGCAATTCAGCATAATCAGAAACATGGTGTTTCATCATAAGGCGTTGAATCAAGTCGAAACGCTCCTGGATTTCATTCAGGGAATCAGCATCAAACTGGGTGCTATCCTGCAGATTATCAAGGTCTTGCGCAATATCTTTCAGCTCTATTTTTGTTGAGTCTATCCTCTCGAGATACTGCTCAGCTTGAGGTATGTATCTTCTCAAACGGTCAACATTCGATTTCAAATCATTGAGTTGGCCTAAAATCGAGAACTCCGAATCTTTCAGTGTACCCAACGACTGAGCAAGCAGAGTTTTCACTTCCTCGGCATTTTCAAGAAGCTCCAATTTTTGGCTAACCTCTTCATACTCATTATCTTGCAAGTCAGCTTTGACTAATTCGTCGAGTTGGAATGCCAAGAAATCGTTTTCAGTAGCGTTTTTCCGAGCCATCTCGCGAAGAGATCTCAGCTCATTACGCAAAGAAGCGTATTTATGGTAAACTTCCTGATATTCAACAAGTAATGCACCGTTATCGGCTGCGTCATCGACAATCTTCAGTTGAAAATCGGCGTTTGTCAGGAGCAGTGAATCGTGCTGAGAATGTATGTCAACCAATTGAGAGCCAAGCTCTTTCAGCTGTTGCAATGTCACCGGTGTATCGTTGATAAACGCACGCGATTTCTTGGTAGGCGTGAGTTCACGTCTCAATATCAGTTCCTCTTCAACATCGAGGTCATTGGCTTCAAAAAACGGCTTAAAGCGCTCATTATCAACTATAAAAGTCGCTTCGACGGTACATTTTTTTGTCTCGTCAAGCATGATGCTTGAGTCGGAACGCTCACCGAGAACGAAGCCTAAAGCACCGAGTAAAATGGATTTTCCAGCACCTGTCTCGCCTGTAATCACGCTAAATCCATCATCAAAAGTCATTGACAATGAATCGATTAAAGCATAATTACCTATAGCGAGGTGCTTTAACATTTCTTTAGAATTTCGGTTTGGCGTTCAGAAGATTCTCGTATTCCTCGGCGTGTGTCGGGTCAATCTCGCGGAAGATATTGACCGCTTTCGTGCGTTCCTGCTGAGGTCCTTGCGAATAGACGTTTTTCCACTCGTCGCGTTTGGTGTCGTTCAAAATCTGAAGGAAAAACAAGTTTGGTTTGCTGTTATAGACAGCTTTAACATATTCGAGCGATTTTGTCATTGCGGCGCGTCCGTCGTCGACCTTGTTGTTACCCATCACGTCGAGTCCAAGTCTATGATACTCATACATATACTGACGCAACGGACGATAAGCGGTGTTGGTGAAGCTCTCAAGCAGCCAGTAACGGTTTTTGTAGCTGTCGAAAGCCTTCCAGCCGCTCTCCGTGGCGCTTTGTGCCTGAGTTACAATATGTTCTGCCGCTTTAAACATCTCATCACCACCATAAAGTCCGAATGTGTCGAAATACAAACCGAGGCTGTAATAAGCGTAAAACGCAAATATCGAGGTAAGATTCGACATGAACGAGTTCTCGTTAAAATCGAGCGGCTGCGACTCCACATAATTGACACTGAAGTCGGTATCGATAAAATTCAGCAGAGGCGTATTGTAGTTCGACTTATAAACCGGACGGCGCAAACCGATATTCAACTCTCCGTCGATATTGTTGCCTTCCTTGTTTTTCACCACAATCACAATCGTTCCCTCGATACGTTCCTGCTCCTCGAATTTAATGTTTGTCCAGATTCTGTTGTTCATGAAGTTTGTAACAGCTTCCTGCAATGACTCATAGAGACGCTGGTCGGTACCCGCCACCTGTTTCGCATTGACTGTCACTGTGAAGTTAAACTCCTGAGCACGCATATTCTGTGTTAAAAAACAGAGCAAAAACAATATCGGAAGGATGATTTTTTTCATAACTATTATTTTGTAAGTAATTGATATACAGCGTCAAGCACATCTTTAGCCACCTCACTCTTCGGCTTCAGCTCGAAAGCGCGCACCTCATCGTCGTTGGTGATGATGTTGACTTTGTTTGTCTTTGTTTTAAACCCCACTCCAGCCTCGTTCATCGTGTTCAGCACTATCATGTCGAGGTTTTTGGAATGCAGTTTTTTCTTCGCGTTCTCTATTCCGTTCTCAGTCTCTAGTGCGAAACCTACGAGAATCTGCTTCTCTTTCTTGTTCTGACCCAAAGTCTTAAGAATGTCATCCGTTTTGACGAGTTTCAGTGTCATCTCGTCCTTGTTAGGGTCTTTCTTAATCTTCTGATCTGCAACCACTGTCGGACGGAAATCCGCTACTGCTGCGCTCAAAACAGCTATGTCGGCTCGTTTGAAAGCGGCTGTTGATGCGTCGAACATCTCTTTTGCCGATGTCACCGGAACCACCTGGATATTGCTTCTTTCAGGGCGGATCGACGAAGGTCCGAGCACCAATGTCACGTCGGCTCCTTGGTCGGCGAAAGCGCGTGCAATCTCAATTCCCATAAGGCCTGAGCTATGGTTTCCGATGAATCTCACCGGGTCGATTGCCTCATAAGTAGGGCCTGCTGTCACCAGCACTTTCTTGCCAGCGAAACGTTGTTTGTTCTGGAAAAACTCCTTGATACGTTCAAAAATCTCCTGAGGATCCTCCATCCTACCCTCGCCGCACAATCCCGATGCCAGCTCGCCTGATGCAGGTGCTATGAAACGGTAACCGCGGCTGATGAGAGTGCGGATGTTTTCCTGAGTGGCAGGGTGCTTGTACATGTCGAGGTCCATCGCAGGGGCGAACATGATAGGGCATTTCGCTGACAGACAGACAGTTAACAGATAGTTATCGGCTATTCCTGCTGCCATTTTCGCCAAGGTGTTTGCCGATGCTGGCGCTATCACAAAGAGGTCTGCCCAAAGACCGAGCTCCACGTGGCTGTTCCATTTGCCCGTTTCATGGTCGAAGCCCTTCGATAAAACGGGTAAACCACTCAGCGTTGCTAACGTGAGTGGTGTTACGAAATCTTTTGCCGCATCGGTCATCACGACCTGAACCTCAGCACCTTGCTTCTTCAGAAGCCTTACCAGAAGCGGAATCTTATAGGCGGCAATGCTTCCCGTAATTCCTATCAGGATTTTCTTTCCAGTGAGCATTTTTAAAAGTCGCCCTCGTTTTTCTTGTTAGGATTACGATAGTAAAGCTTGTCGTTCAAGAACTCGTCGATAGCGATAAGAGTAGGCTTCGGCAATCTCTCGTAGAATTTTGCGACTTCAATCTGCTCCTTGTTCTCGAAAACTTCCTCCAAAGTGTCGTTCTGTGAAGCGAATTCCTCAATCTTCTTGTTGAGTTCCTGCTTCTCTTCTGTTGCGATCTGGTTTGCGCGTTTTGCAAGGATAGCTACTGTTTCGTAGATATTGCCTGTTCCAACGTAGAACTGGTCTTTCTGACGTGTGATGGCGGTTGTTTCCGTCTTAACTTTTCTAAAGTCTATCATTTTATTTATTCGATTTATATTTTTCCAATTTCTCTCTGATTTTAGTTATTGTCGGCTCCAGTTTTGCGATATATTCGCTTTCAGGAAACACATAGCACAAGGTGTTGTATTTCTCCAAAGCCAACTCATAACGCTCGCGTTGTTTCGATTTGACACTGTTCTCTGCGTAACGGTAGTAGTTGATAACCATGTTGTTAAGAATCTCCTCACGATATGCCGTGGTTGGATGTTCTCTTAAAAACGCCTCATAAGTGGTTATCGCCGCCTGATATTCCTCCATCTTGAAATAAAGTCGGCAGATGTCGTATTCCTTTTCCTCGAGCTTCATGCGAAGGGTGTCGATGCGGCCGTTAGCCTCAGCCACCTTCGGACTCTGCGGATAAACATCGATAAAATTCTGATATTCACTTATCGCAGTGTAGGTATCCGACTGGTCAAGAGTTATTTTAGGCGAAATGATGTAATAGCATGTCGCGCTCTTGTACAAGGCTTCCTCAGCATGTTGCGAGAAAGGATATTTCGAGACAAAACGTTTGTAATAGCTGCTTGCAATGATATAATCTTCCTTATGGTAATAGCATTCAGCGGTGAGATATGCTATCGTCTCACCTTCAGGTTTGGTGCGGTAATACGCCTGCATCACGTCGAAAAGCTGCAACGCACGGTCATAATTGCCCTGTTCATAATACTCCATGGCGGCCTTATACTTCGCCTCGTTGTCCGTTCCCTTCAGCAATTTCGAGTATTTACTGCAAGATACGCATCCCAGTAAACACATTATCACCAATAAGAAAAACCTATTTTTAAGCATGCTGCAAAATTACGATTTTTTTAGCTTTATATTAACGTCTTTTCAAAGAAAATTATTGTGGAAAATTATTCCACAACAATTCTCTTGATAATCTTTGTTCCGTCGCAATCGATATTGATGAAATAGATTCCAGATTCAATATCTTTCACGTTGATTTCCAATGAGTTGACGACTGTCATCACAACTTGTCCTTGAAGATTGACAACTTGAACCTCAAGATTTGCGAAGTCGCTCAATCCGTTGATGTTTACGATTGATGTGGCAGGATTCGGGTAAACCGACACCTTTTCGCCCATGTTTTCTTCAACATCTGTGTTGTCGAGAACGGTAAATGTCACTGATGCATCAATTGATTCCTCACCATCGCTGACAGTCACGACATATGTGAATTCGCCAGGCTCTGTTGCTGTAAACACAGGGTTTGGAGATGTTGCGTCGTCGAGGTTGTCGGCTGGCTGCCAATCATAAGAATATTCGCCAGTACCGCCTGTCGCGACAACGTGGAGAGTGTTTGTCTCACCAATGTTCATTGAATTATGTTCAGCGTATGCTACTGCCTGCAACGGATATGAAACACCGAGGCAATACACGTGAGCTGCCCAACCTTCTCTGTCAACGCTGCTGTCGGATGTGAATTTGAAAGTAAGAGCACCTTCAGGGTTGGTAGCTGTCACAGTGCCAGGATTGCTACCGCCGCAGTATTGTCCAATCTGTGATGCCGATGTTGAAGTTCCATCGTAGATATACAGGAAGTCGTAGTTGTTTTCTGTTTCAAATGACTGGAATTCGACCTCGATGATACCACCTTCTGTGGCTGGCAAGAATGTCATTGTTAAATCTCTGTTGTTGCCATAGTTTGCTGTCGGACCGCCGCAATCGTAGAACATAGCGTCGCAAGTATTGACTGTGCCATTTTGCATGTTATAAGCTTCCACTACCGAGATGTAGTTAGGCATATATTTTGTGTCGCTTTCACCGTCAGCGTTAGTCACTGTGAGACGTACGCCGAATGTGCCTGCTTCGTTATATGTCACAGTAGGATTCATTGTTGTAGATGTTGCAGGTGAGCCACCTTCAAACTCCCAGTCCCAGTTCACGAGCTGTGCGCCCCATGAGTTGTCGTAGAAATGCACTGTTCCGCCTATTGACACTGCTGTTGCGTCGACTGTGAAGTCTGCTACGATGCCTTCGAGTGCCACGAGTTCAGCTTGGATTGTAATAGCTTCACCGTCAGCCACTGTCACTTGTGTCTCGTATGCCTCATAGCCGTTCTTGGTGATTCTTACATTGTAAGTTCCGCCTTTGATCGGACGGTGGAAATCGCCAGCAGGAAGCTGTGTCGACACTTTTGAATACTCGTCATCGTGACCAACGATAGTGATTGTAGCGTCACCTATAGGAGCTTTTGACTCTGCATCGACCACTGTGCCATGGATACCGTTCAAGCACTGGTTGACGAATGCAAAGAGTGAGTTTTTGTTGATGTTCCAGAAGTTTGGCATCTGGCTTGCACTTGGGCATTTTGTGTTTGAGCACTCGATTGTCAACTCGCGGCATTCGGCATAGCCGTTCATGTAGTCCTGACGGCCACCGCCAATCATATACCACTGTGCGCCATTGGTGACACCGTTGTTGTAATCGGTCATATAGCTTGAACTTTGTACATGACAAAGGTCGGCATATTCGTGTGAGATAAGCTGATACCAAGCGTCATCTGCATGAAGAGTGTAGGTGTTATCCCATGGATAGTTCATAACCTCTGCGCCACCGTGGTAGTTGGCACCCATCACAAAGTTATTATCCTCTGCGAGCTGCATAAACCACTCAGTTTCCTGCTGATAAGCATTTCCATCAGGGTGTGGGCCACCATGAGGGTCGGCGTAGTTACGGTTCATATCGACACCATTTGCATTGGCACGTGTAGCGCCGTTGACAGTGTTGTTTCCTCCATGATATGTGCCATCAGGGTTGGTGTTAGGGCCAACATACAAATCAACGTTGTTGAGGATGTTTGCACATTCAGGAAGTGTAGGATTTTCAAGGATATAGTCGATGAAACGGAGCATCAGCATCCAACCTGTTGTCTCGTCACCGTGGATTGTTGAGGTGTACAAGAACTTCGGTTTGCCGGCGCCATTGCCATTGTTGATATGTGCAATCAAAATCTTGCGGTTGCTCGGAAGAGTGCCGAGGTCGATGATTTCGCACATGTCAGGATGGTCGGTTGCAAACTGGAACATCATAGCCTCATAAGCTGAATATGTAGGATACTGATCCCAATCATATTCCGCGCGGTTGTTGCCGTCCCACATCTCGGCTTCAAACATCATTGAAGGAGGTGTCTGCAGTGTGATTTCATAACCCATCTTCTGGAACTCGCTGAATTCCTTGTTGTTAGCATAAGCTGTCACAACATTTCCATCGACTTTGTCAACAGAAATGGTCTTGGCGATTTGCTGAAGATTGTCGTTTCCGTTAAGTTCAAAAGTGAAATAATACTCATTGCGGTTTTGCATGAGCTTGTTGAGATTTGTTTCTTGTGCTGTCATTCCCAAAGAAACAAACAAGAAGAGGATTAAAAAAAGTTTTGTTTTCATTGTGTATTAAATTTTAACTTTTATTTCAAATTGTTATCATATTCATTTTCAATCTCTTGACGGACGTTATCGCTCACTGGCACCAGTGGCAGACGCAGCACATTCTTGCACAATCCCGCGTGAGCCATGAGTGCCTTTATTCCTGCAGGATTCCCGTCGGCGAAGATAAGTCCGTTCATTCTGAGCATCTGATAATGCAGTGGAAGCGCTTTTTCGTTTTTACCTTCGAGCATCAGATGTACCATCTCGCAGAACTGTTTCGGGTAGCCGTTGGCAGCCACTGAAATCACGCCTTCAGCACCGAGAGCCATCATCGGCTGGGTGATTCCGTCGTCACCGGAGAGCACTCTGAAATCCTCAGGTTTGTCACGCAAGATCTCCATTATCTGCTGAAGGTTGCCCGATGCTTCCTTCACTGCTATGATGTTTGGATGCGCAGCAAGTTCCACTGTCGTTGCAGCCTGAAGGTTCACTCCCACTCTACCCGGCACGTTGTACAATATCACCGGCACTGGCGATGCGTCGGCGACAGCTGTAAAATGCGCCTTCATGCCACGCTGGTTAGGTTTATTGTAATAAGGGACGACACTCAAGATGCCGTCAATCTTCGTAAAGTCTTGATTTTTAATGTTTTCCACCATAGCAGCGGTATTGTTTCCACCCATTCCCAAAAGAATCGGGCAACGGCCGTTGGCAGTCTCGATGATGGTCTTCACCACTTTTGCCTTCTCTTCGGCGTTCATTGTCGGAGCTTCAGAAGTTGTCCCGAGAGCCACGAGGAAGTCGGCACCATTCTGCAAGGTGTAGTCGACGATGTTTCTTAACGATTGATAATCAACGGAAAAATCATCGTTAAAAGGAGTTATCAAAGCAACTCCAGTACCTATAAACGGGTTCATTTTCATCTTCTTCCCAATAACATTGACAAATAATTCCTCAAAATCTCTATTCTGTTCAAGATGTCATCGTCTTTTTTCGAATCGATAACCATGTCGTAAAGTGTTGGGCATGTACTTCCGAAAGTCACTCTGAACGTGTTGTTAATCAACGTCATAATATAGCTGTGGGTATAAATCACATCCGACGATTTCGAAAAATCGATCACCATATCGAACGACATGCTTATCAACGACTCCTTTTTCTCGAGTTTCATCAGTCCCCAGAAGTTGAAATCCTCTTTTTTGATGAAAAAATAACGGTCGGTTTGCATCACGTCTTTCGGGAGAGTGTCGACGATGACGATGAAGGTATATCTTTTCATGACGAAAAACTTTGTCAAAGTCATCTCGATTTCCTTGTAGCGTTTAAACTGATCCTGATCAAGCAAAACCGCAATGGACGGATACTTGCCAATATCCGGAAGTATGCAGCTTTTCCTGTGTTTCAGGAACGCGTTTATAGCGCGACGCCTAAATAATTTGACAATAGCTTCCATCGTTCTGATGATATACTCAACAAACTTGCAAAAATACGAATTTTTCAATTAATAACGTAAAAAAATATTATCTTTGCACCGATTTTTAAATACTATGATGAAGGTTACCATTTTAGGCTGCGGCACATCGCAAGGCGTTCCTGTAATCGGTTGTGACTGTGAGGTTTGCATGTCGACCGACCCTCGCGACAAGCGTTTGCGCACTTCTGTTTTGATTCAGACTGAGCAGACCACGATTTGTGTGGATGCAGGTCCTGATTTCCGCCAGCAGATGTTGCGCGAGAACGTGAAGCACCTCGACGCCATCCTCATCACCCATCATCATAAGGATCACATCGGAGGTTTGGACGACGTCCGTTCGTTCAATTTCCTGCAAAACATCTCGATGCCGATTTACGCGTCGCCGGTAGCACAAGAGGAGATAAAGCGCGAGTATTCATACGCTTTCGTTGATAAAAATGAGCTTTATCCCGGCGCTCCGACTTATAATCTCATCGATATCAAAGACAATAAGCCTATCGTTATCAACGAGTTAACCATTGAGCCTATTCCATTGACGCATCTTCACATGCTGTGCTATGCCTTCCGCATCGGCAACTTCGCCTATGTCACCGACTTCAACTACATCTCTGAGGAAAGCATGAAAAAGCTTGAAGGCGTTGAATATCTAATCATCGAGGCATTGCGCAAGGAGAAACATTACTCACACATCAGTTTGCCCGAAGCCATTGAGATTGCGCAGAAGCTTAACGTCAAGAAAGCGTGGTTCACACATGTGAGCCATTCGATGGGAAAAGCCGAGGATGTCAACAAGACCTTGCCGTCGAACATGATGTTAGCTTATGACGGACTCAGCATCACGATAAAAAACAAGTAAGCACACCCTATTATCGTCTTCAAGGCAGAACGCCTGGTCGTAAACGAGGCGATACTCCTTCCCTTTCTTTGTTTTGTAAACCCCTGTAAAACAAGTGAAATCAAAGCCCAGGTCATCAAGTGTCTTTTTGACCACATATTTCTTTCCGGCAGGATTCAAAGTCTTCAGGATGCCACGGTTTCTCAACAGTTTTTTATTGATGTTGCGGATATATGTACTCCGCTCGCCATTGATCTTGTAATAGTAGTTATTACGACATTTGTCGTCGCAAAAAACCTTGTCGGTTCTGCCCGAGACCTCTCTGTTGCAGTAGGGACATTTCATCTGGTGAAGACGTATTGAATGATGTTAGCTCCCATCTTCAGTGCCTTCAGTCTGACTTCGTCGGAATCCTTATGCACACGTTGGTCTTCCCAGCCATCGCCGAGGTCGCATTCGTAGGTAAAGAGGCACACCAGCCTGCCGTCGTAAAACATGCCGAACGCCTGAGGAGTCTTGAGGTCATGTTCATGAATTTTGGGCAGTCCGTTAGGAAACTCGTATGGTTCTTTAAAAATCTGATGCGAGTACGGCAGCTCGACCCATTCCAGCTCAGGAAACACCTTCTGCATCTGCGGCATGATGAAATCCTTTAGTCCGTAGTTGTCGTCGATGTGAAGGAATCCTCCACCGAGCAGGTAGTTGCGCAGGTTTTCGCACTCCGCCTTGTCGAAACTCACGTTTCCGTGACCTGTCATGTGCACAAACGGATAGTTAAAGATATCAGGGCTTCCAACCTCCACTGTAGCTATGTCGGGATTGATGTCAGTGTGCAGTTCCTGGTTACAGAACTTCACCAGATTAGGCAGCGATGTAGGGTTGGCATACCAGTCTCCGCCGCCTCTGTATTTCAGAAGCGCTATCTGCGTCTGCTGGGCTGAAAGTCCCAACGCGAGCAGCAAAAATACCACCGTCAAGAATCGTTTCATTTTGACATTTGGTTTATAAGATTCACTGTATGGCAAGCCACCACTGCCGCCGTCTCCGTGCGCAAGCGCGCGTCGCCGAGGCTCACCGGGATGAATCCGTTGTCTTTTGCCAGCTGCACCTCTTCCGGACTGAAGTCGCCTTCAGGACCGATAAGCACCATGACGTTGCTGCCTTTTTCGTATTTGTTGCACAACAATTCCGTCACGTCGTCGTCGATCCATGCGATGAATTTCTGTCCGTCGAAAGGCTGTTTCACGAGTTTGTTAAAATCGACAACATCCTGAATCTCAGGCAGTTTAGATTTTATAGACTGTTTCATTGCGGCTATCATCACCTTACGAAAACGCTCCACGTTCGCCACGCGGCGTTCCGAGTGATACGATGCGAACAGCTGCACCTTGTCGATGCCTATCTCGGTAGCTTTTTCAAGGAACCATTCCGTGCGCTCGTTGAGTTTTGTAGGCGCAATGGCTATTTCTAGTTTGAACGTCTTGTTATCGTAACCCGGACGTTTGTTTGTCAGGCATACGGTGGCACGTTTAGGGTGCGCTTCCACCAGTTCGCCGTCATACAGCGAGCCTTTGCCGTCGGTGACGCAGAAACGGTCTCCTGCCTGCATCCTCAAAACCTTGACACAGTGTTTTGATTCCTCCTCAGGGAAGGAGACCATTCCTTCTGTAGCGTCCGGTAAATAAAAAACGTTCATCTTTACTATTCTTTACATTCTCTCTGGCATCTGCATACCCAGCAGTTCGCCAGCGTTACGAAGCAAACGCGCTGTCATTGCAGCCAACTGCAGACGGAATGCTCTGCGGCGCTCGTCCTGTTCCTTCAAGATACTGCATTCCTGATAGAACTGGTTAAATCCCTTGCAGAGGTCGTAGATATAGTTGGCAATCATAGCGGGGCTGCGGTTTATTGCTGCCTGTTCAAGCACTCCTGGCCAAGCGTGAATATTGGTGATAAGAGCCTTTTCACCTGGTTGGATGCTATCTATCACAACATCGTCACAAACAGCAACGCCAGCTTCAGCGGCTTTACGCAACACCGAGCAGATACGGGCGTGTGTATACTGGATGAATGAACCAGTATTGCCATTGAAATCTATTGATTCTTTCGGGTCGAACAGCATCGTCTTCTTCGGATCTACTTTAAGGATGAAATACTTGAGAGCGCCCAATCCTATCACATGATAGAGTTTGTTGGCCTCTTCATCACTCAATCCGTGAGCTTTACCCAGTTCTTCCGACACGTTCTTCGCCGTTGCCACCATCTCGTCCATAAGGTCATCGGCATCGACAACAGTACCCTCACGCGATTTCATCTTACCGCTTGGAAGCTCAACCATACCGTAGGAAAGATGCTCAATGTCGTTACCCCATTCGAAGCCCAATCTCACCAAAACACGTTTCAGCACGTCGAAGTGGTAATTCTGTTCATTACCAACCACGTAAATCAGTTTCTTCGGATGGAACTCGTCATAACGCAATTGAGCGGTTCCAAGGTCTTGAGTCATATAAACGGAAGTTCCGTCGCGACGCAGCAACAGTTTCTCGTCCAATCCCTCATCACGAAGGTCGCACCACACCGAGTTGTCGTCTCTTTGATACAAAACGCCATTCTTCAAGCCATCCATCACAGTGCTCTTACCCAAAAGATAAGTCTGCGACTCGTAATAAATCTTGTCGAATGACACTCCGAGACGTTTGTACGTCACATCAAAGCCTTCGTAAACCCAGTTGTTCATCATCTCCCATAGTTCACGCACTTCTTTGTCGCCAGCCTCCCACTTACGAAGCATTTCGCGTGTTTCCTGCATCAACGGAGAAGCGTTTTCAGCCTCTGCTTTCGCCTTTTCTTTCTCTTCGTCGGTTAATTCATCGTAGTTTGCCGGCAGCAGGCTCTTCACTTCCTCCTTGAAATGCTTGTCGAACATCACGTAGAAGTCGCCAATGAGATGGTCGCCCTTCTTGCCCGTCGACTGTGGAGTGCATCCGTTGCCCCATTTCTGCCAGGCTATCATGCTCTTGCAGATATGGATGCCACGGTCGTTCACGAGGTTGACTCTCACAACATTTTCGCCGTTAGCTTTCAGTATCTCACTGACGCTCCAGCCCAGCAAGTTGTTGCGGATATGTCCGAGGTGCAACGGTTTGTTGGTATTCGGTGAGGAATACTCCACTACTACAGGTTTGCCCGAAACCTCTTTTCGTCCGAACTGTTCATTGAGATGATTTTTCTGCATGAAGTCAATCCAATAGCTGTCGGAAATGAGGAGGTTCAAGAAGCCTTTCACCACGTTGTATTTTGCGATAAACGAGCTTTCCTGCATCATCTCTGTTCCGAGTTCATTAGCTAGAGCTTCGGGCGCTTTTCCTGCCATTTTCACAAACGGGAACACCACAATGGTAAAATCGCCTTCAAATTCAGGACGCGTTTTCTGGAAGCTCACATTCTGCGCAGGAGGTTCCTGACCATAGAGTTTCTTAAAAGCGTCGACAAAAAGTTGTTTCAAAATCAATTCCAGCATAGTACAAATCGTTATTTGAATTTGGGTGCAAAGATAGTAAAAAAACACTAATTACTAACCATTTTTTACAAATAAAGAGCGAATCGCGCTATAACAGCCGTTCATGTCGTTGCCGATCTCGCGCATAGCTCCTGAAGCATTGATATTCAATAATGTATTGAAGAAACTGCCAAGCGATTTCGAGCTAGCATCAAACTCAATACCTTCATACAACATATTATTGAAACATGTAACATACTGCCATACATCGAACATACGCTCGCGAGATAGAGCAAAACCGTCCAAAATATCCTTACCGGCGAAAATATTTCCTACAATTTTGCCGGCTGCTGAAACAAGACAATGTTGGTCTTTTTTGTAATTGTTCAACATACTCATCAAGTCTTTACCCTTATCTTTTTTCACTGGTTTGACGAAGTATGCATCAAGAATTGATGTTGTGAGACCTGAACCCAGCGCATACATCACATCTGTTTTAAAGCTTTTGTTCTCAAGAATACTCCAATTGAGGTTATTGCTCTTATTTTGCTTCACAAAGCTGTTGACTCCAGTCTCAAGCACCTTTCCGGAAACATTTCCGACAACCTGCAAAACGCGCGAGCTGTTAGACAGTCCTTGGGTCAGACAGCCGTTTACAAATCCAGCGCCGAACGCCAATGCCCCTTCCTCAAAACTGTCAATATTTTCAAGGTTAGAGATAACGTTTACTGCCCCATTGAACACCCCATACAAAAGCCACTCCACCCATTCGCCGGACGGGTCGCAATACGACAGCGGATTGTTATAACAATAGATGTAGCGATTATAATTCTGAGAAAAATCCGGATTTTGGATGTAATTATCCGGACTCATCATCATGGAGAGCAGCGGATCATAGGCGCGCCCGTTCATATTTATGATTCCGAACGACGACAGATGTTCGTGTCCCGTAAAGCCTCTGTCGCACATCAATTCGCCATTATAGCCACCTGTCCAGGTATCATTATTTCTAGGATTACCCCAAGCGTCATAACTGGTTTTCTGTACAATTTCGCCATCCTCATCAGTGATTAGACACCATGATTCCATGTGATCTTTATGCACATAAAACAGCGAGTTTTGTTGATTCTCATCTGTTAGATACACCGCAAAAACGCCCATCGGTCCTTTCAAGAAAGTATAAACGACACCAGAGTTTTCGTCATCAACAAATTCACAATCAGATACATAAACTTTAGTTTTCGTTTTCCCATTCTTGCTTTCCACTGAACGGATTCTTTCATAGTTATAGCCGTAATCTATTGATAATGAATTCTTTCCGCTGTTGATTTGCGATATTTTATCAAAAACATTGTATTCGATATTGTGATTCAAGCCAGACAAGTCCTCCAAATCCGTCTTAACCCTGCTGACTGCATACGGGCAAGCACCATCATATCGTGCATCATAGAAAACACCTTTGTCATCAATGGTTTTAGACAAAATATTACCATAATCATCATATTCCATAGAACCAGTCAACTTATTATTGAGCTTTATTGCGACAAGACGGTTAAAGCTATCATAAACAAAACTCTCACTTCTTGTTGTTCCGTTAAGTTTCGTGCGGTTTTTAAGATTGCCAAATCCATCATAAGAATACGACAGACTCTGATATGTTTTTTCATCACTTCTGGTATCAATTCCAGTTAACAGCTTGGTTTTTTCATCATATTTTCTCTGTGTTGTCAAGCCATTTCCCACTTGACACTCAGTGATATAGCCCATAGCATCTGCTTTTTGTGTCTGCCATAGCACGGTTTCAGCAGCAGCATCAATCATCGTTTTATAATATCCAGAGTTGGAGTACATTTTTTTAACGGCAACCCCACTCGGATATGTCACTGTTTCCTCACGGCCGGCATTGTCATAAGTGTAATTTGTCATATAGTCAGTGCCGGCTATTGTTTCTATTATGCCAATATTCCTTAAAAGAGCGTCATATTCATAAGAAATGCTATGTAAATCGCCGTAAACGACCGAAGACAACATACCGACTTTACCCTTGCTGTTATCATAAATCCATTGTGTCGTCACAACATTTTGGCCATCTCTGCCCGATTCCTGTCGCGATATCATATTGCCCATATTATCATAGCTATATGTTGTGACGCAATTATTAGCTGTGGATTTTTCAATCAATTCACCAAAAGCGTTGTAAACACTGGAAATTTCTCCAATTGCAGGATCTTTGATTTTGGTCATATTACGCTTGTTGTCATACTCATATTCGACTTTGGTGGCTATATCATTCCCCAACATGGAATTTTTCAACTTTCCATCGCTAAAATACGAGTAATTTATGGTATTTCCGCCAATATCTATTGTCTGAACACGCCAGCCCATAGGATTATATGACTCAACCACAGTTCGTGAAGCCCCTTCAGCCGAAGTCGTTGTGATTGTTCGTTGAAGCTTATTATAGCTATAGTTTTTTACAAGTCCATCAGGATGCAGTTCCTCCATCAACCTGTTATTTTTGTCATAAATATAATAAACATTCTGAATATCATCACCAGCAATATACGGCATTGATTCAGCGACTATATTTCCGACATCATCGTAAAACATATCCACATAGACAGGCTCACCGTTCAAACCGAAAGTAACCTCTCTGAGTTTTTTGCCATTATTACTGAAAAACGTCATAGTCTCAGCACTGCCGGTGGTCTTCTCCCAGCAATAATACATGGCAGTTTGAGGCGCATGTTTGTTGTTAGCCACCCATCGTTTTGTAACCACGTTTTTCAATCCGTCGGGCATTGTTTTTTCGACCGTAATTTCGAATGGATCAGTATTTCCATGTGTTTCAAACTGATTATAATCAATAGTTGAAATGACATTCCCATAATCATTATCATAGGTATGATTGATTTCCCAACCGTTTTCATTTATTGTCGATGTCGGGTATCGAAAGTTATACTCTTCACCATAACTAATTCTTGTCACCTTATCGTTTTTTGCCGACGGAGTCGTAAGCGATTGCATAACCACATGACCGTTGTTATCATAAGCATATTCAGCAATTATTTTCAACGGATCCGCATAATTAAAATCTGGATTCGGCAAAACGGTTTTTCTCGAAATCTGATATGGATTATTGCCAGAATACTCATATAATTCGCAACTTCCAACGGCATCATTGTCCTCATAATGCGTTGATTTTCGCACATTTAACACTCTAGACACAATCCATTCCGCCACAATATTGTCATATTCATAATCCACAGACTGCCAAAATGAGCACAAACTCGCATCATTTCCGACATAATAACCATCTGTTCCTGAGATTATTTCATCAACATTAACTATGTCAGTATAAGTATGATTCAGCATATCACATTGATAATCAATATTTTCTATATTTGATTTTAAAACAGAGCTAGGTGAATCACAATCATAAGAAATAGCTTTTTTGACAGTCATCAGAGGCATAACAACCTTCTCATTCTGCACACATGAAAATTTTTCATAATTATAGTATGTATCAGCTATCAACTGGTCATTATAATTATATGTCTGTTGTTTTAAAGGCAATAGCAAATAATTACCATCAAGAGTTGCACAGTCATTATTCTGCACTGTTCTCTCATACAAAACATTGTTTATCAATAATTTAGACTCACTTCTGATAAAACCGAGCAGACCATGGCCATTTTGATGGTACAAAGCATTGTGATATGCATATTCAGTGACGCAAGGTTTGTTATTCACCGAATAGACAGTATCAGCCCTAAGTGCTTTAATTGGCAAAGCTACAGTTCTCAAATCATTGTCAATCCATTGATAATCATAGTGATAAAAAGAATTGTCTTTGGGCATCAGATAATCGTAGTCAAAGCCGTGCGAATTACCCAAGCCATCAGTGATTCGCTCAACACTAAACTTTGAAGTGTGCGGATTCAAGGAAACAATTTTAGGAATCTCATAATTGAATGGATTTTCGCGAACGCTGCTAAGGATACTAATGTTTTCGTGTCCCAGAAAATTCCCCAGATGCACATATTGATGCGAATAATTGATATTAAAATAAAAACGTCGTATATCACCAAAGCCATAGTTATTATTGGCGGTTTCCTGCATTTTAAATCCGATTTCAATATAATAGTTGCCTCCAGCGTTCTTAAAAACGCCCACATCAGTTTTGCCATCGCCGTCAAAATCAACGGTTCTAATAGTAACAGTAGGCATTGACAAATTTTCCAAAGAGCAAAGGTATCTGTCTTGTGGAACCAAAACCACATTTCTCAGAAGATTATTACTCCCGCATGGAACCGGCGTTTTTAACCTTTCGCCATCAGAAAAAGCCACTTTCCAATATGTTCTATTGTCATATTTCAGAAAATCAGTATAGCCATCGCCATTGAAATCACCTGGAAAAAGAAAGTCGTCGCTGTCAAAACCATCATAATAATACAATCTCTGAAAACTGTAACCGTTATCATAATGATGCAGTTTTGCAACCGCAGAATTGTTTTCCATCAGATATAAAATCTCGGAGCGTCCATCACCATCAATATCTTCCACCAAAACACGTTCAGGAGCATCAAGATACGATTGATAATCAAGCGATTGTTTCTTTAGTGAATTATCATCATAATAAACAACGGCAGGAAAATACACATTAGAATACCCCTTGTTATTATAATCCAAGAAAAAACCGGTTTTCTTCTCCCCACAGAAATCACCTGGATAAATAGTAAAAAACCTATTACTGCTCACCTCTCCGAGATATGAAAACGCTCCGCCATTATTCATATATACATATAATTTTGACTTCCAGCTAACATTTTCATCATAATTGGCATAATAAGAGACCACGTCATCCAAACCATCTCCATCAAAATCGACCACATAAATCCATTCAAGCGTTTTGTCAAAATTGAAAGTATAATATGCATTATTAAAAGAGCCATCTCCCTTGTTGAGATACACCGATGCCGTTACATTTGATGAATATGAATTACTAATTTTATAAGGTACAGTAATGACATCCGAGAAGCCGTCACCGTTGAAATCGCCAACGAACGGAACTTTATTAAACATATTCTTATCTAACGAATATGTCAAGAATTTATCAGGATAATGGCTCTTTTTATTCCAATGTATTATCGTTGGATTCAGCGACATGCCATCAGCTGTCAAGCCAATGCTTTTTAAGCGATGATACATAAACTTCAGATCATCGGAATAATTTCCCGGTGACATATAATCAAACGAATAATCGTATATTATTGACCCAGACATCATATTTTTTATCAAAATATGCTTTAAAAGTTTCCTGTTTTGAACAAGATTAGCATACACGTAACCGGCCTCAATATCATCTCGTTCTGCATAATCGAAAAACACACGATACATTGATTGTATACCGGATTTTTCATTCAACGTATAATCAATACTATTGATATATGACTCTCCAGTACTTTGATTCTCAATATAATTAAAAGCGATATAATTACCGTAATGATCTGTAATTTTGTTAACGAGCCACATCATTGCCACATCGTTTTTGTTTTGCGGCTCAATTCTGGAATCATCAGTACAACCGTATTCCCATATAGTCCCATTTTTCTTATGCACGACAAAACGAGCCGGACCATTGTAACCATCAGTAAATGCTACTATTTTACTCATTTCATCGATTTCAGTCTTATATATGGAGCCGTTTCCGCCATAATCGCCAGAACAAAGCATCAGCCTCTTGCCATCCAACATAAACCTGTCATCAGTAAAATTCACCGCTGTCTGGTTTTCATCATGATACAACGTCTGGCCCACCCTGACAATCGACGATAATCCTGACAAGTTCCAGCCCCAACCCAAGAGTCCGTTTCCTGCCTGATTATTATAGGTAACAGCCAGCTGCGGCGTCATCTCTCCTATTCCATTTGGCATAATTATTGGAATCGAATAAACTGCGGCCCCCAAATCACTGACATCAAGTTCTCCAGGCAATGCCCCGACAACGCCATTCATCGCAGACGACATCGGTCCGCCGATAACGCCTTCATCTGGCGGAAAAACTCCATATCTGTCAATTGAAAACACCGCCGATTTATTTGCATTCGGATTACAATAAAACCCATTTAGCAATTTTATTGAAGTAGACGCTTCGTAAAGCAAATCTTTATCCTTCGGAATTTCAGAATCCAGCACAATATTTGTCTGCTGATAAGTCTGCGAATTGACAACAATTCCAACTAACAGCAACATTATCAATAACAATTTTCTTTTCATAACATAATTGTTTTATTGTTTCACAATAATCTTAGTAAACTCGTCATTGCCCGCAAATACCTTTAAAAGATAAACTCCTACGGGCACATTACCAATATCAACCTCTGTTTCTTTTTTAAACAGATTTTGTTCAATTATCAGCACTCCATTGATATCATACAATTTACAGTTAGCCAATCCGTGCATTGACTCCTCTTCCAAGACAACCATAATCTGACCATCAGTTGGATTAGGATATAGTGCAACTACTTCATTTACAACGACTTCCTGCACTTCGTCACGGGTTTTGACCTCATCACAATGATTATCCACAAACCGTTTTACGCGATTCCCATCATTGTCATATCTAAAAACAAGACACCTCTGAGAAAACACCTCATTATTAAAAACTGGAGACAATAACAGCGCAAGAAATACTAAAAAATATTTCGTCTTCATAGCAATATGTATTATATAATTACTTGATTTCCTGCAACTTATGCTCTAATTGGATAATATACAAAGTCAGTTCCTCTATCTTTTTCAACAAAACACCTTCCATGGTTGCCACATTAAATCCATTCTGCTTCACCTCCATTTCGGATGGCAAATCCGGCAGATGTCCGTTTTTCTCAATATATTCCTCCAAATCCTGCAGCGACATTAATTCAAAATCATCATCGAACACATAGTCATGCCATTCATCTACTTCTTTGACATACACTTCACTCGTCAAAATGCCGCCTTTTACCGCCAATGTATAATCATAATCACCGGTAAATATGTTATCAGTATTGATTCCAACTTTACCTCTAAGCGTTATATTATCCGGCGATTCAATACGCATACCCTCTTTCGACACCATGATCTTATGTTTGTCATCGTATAATTGCAAAAATGCGCTTTTCGACGATTTGTTTGATGTCTCCAAAATAAACCCGGCATCTTCGTTTGAATCAGACAACATGTGCAACTTCGCCGTCGGATTAGTGACATTGCCTATCCCTATCCTGCCAGTAGTTGACAAGCCATTTGACGAGCTTACAAATAAAGTTGGACGATTGCTGTTAAAACCGACCATCAGCGTTCCTGAATAATTGTTAATCAATGCTTTAGCATCGGTATTATCCATACCACTGCCTATAACAACTGCATTGGTGGCGTTTGCTCTTGCAAATTTACCTAAAGCGAAAGATGTGGCACCAACGGTTTTATTGGCCTGGCCAACAGCCATAGAATTCGCTCCAATAGTAATGTTATTCATTCCTATCGTTGCGGAATAATTGCCTTTCGCCTGATTCTGTGTCGCACCCGATGGACCGCACAAATCGCACCCGCCCTTTTCCTGTGCCATAATAATGTTGCTTGCAATAAACGATATTGCGATAAATAAAAAAATACGTGGTTTCATAATTATAAATTTAATGTTAATCTTTAATTTTTAATAAACTTCCCTTTTTGCGTACAATTTTTGCGTGTAAAAACTTCATAAATATACACCCCTTTTTCAAGTGTCGACAAGTCCAACGTCAGCACACCACTCGGGCGTTCGAACTTCCGCTCAAAAAACTTGCGACCTCTTTGATCACTTATTATAACCTTACAATCTTGATTATCATAATCAACTATCAAATTCAAAATACCATTTGTCGGATTTGGATAGACTTCCTGGTGTCGCAAGACCCCCGGCATTTCATACAAAGTATACGGAATCACAAAATCTTCAATTGACAATTTCCAAACACATAACAATTCACTGCCATAACTTTTTTTGCTGCGTCCGTAAACCAGACAACCGCCATCAGATGTCTTTTGGCAATGCATAAGCCTTATTTTTGTATCATCAACCTTCAATTTCTTAATTCCTCTAAGATTCAAATCCCTGTCAATCAAACAGATAACAGCATCAGAAGGCATCTCGTCATCTCCGTTTTCCCAATATGTCGCTATGTATATGGTTTCGTCATCAACATAGGCCATACTTCCGAATTGCGCTGTATAATCTGATGTGTCCGCCCTGTCATATACCAATGTGTCAATATAACGGCCTTGATTATCAACCTCAAAAACCGCTGCATAATAGGAACCAATTCCTCCTCCCTGATGATGTGTCATCGACGACATCAGAAAATGCCCGTTATCTTTCCAATAATCAGTGTGATTCCAATTATCCTCAAGCCATGACAAAGGATAAGCCGCTACCTTGTTCAATTCATTGTCTATATAACAAATACTATGAAATCCGTTGACAGAAAAACCCTTACCCAACATCATCATATAATCGCTGTCTGGAACTCTTATTATACCGGTGGGCCTTGCTCCATTAACGCCATGTCCGTCTGGAAAATACCGGCTTTTTATCATATTGCCATGTAAATCCATCTTGAACACTGCATAAACACCATTCGTCACATACGGATAATTCCTCTCACTAACATCTGCCAATACTATGATTTCCCCATAGTTGTTGAATTCCAAGTACATATCGGTAGTCCATGTGATATATGGAGCAACAACAGGATAATTCCTTTCTTCAATAATCTCAAGTTCAGGTGTCATAATCATAACCCATAACGTATCATACAAATGATCAGTCATGGTTCCACCCTTCACTCCAATTACAAAAGCATTACCGTCTTCCAAACATATGGCATTGCACAAATGCGACTTGTAACTGCCGAAATCAAATCTCCTTTCGTTAAAAGCGCCATAATTATCGACATACATCGCAAACGCATTCATATACCCGAATGGCCCATTATCACAAGCACCGAAAATATAATTTCCGTCACCGTTGCAGTCGCCACTTTGTAAAACAACGCCGTTTTCTGCAATACTTGAAATAACCCATTGCTGTGAATGCACAGTAATAAAACAAAAGCACAATATTAATAATAGGATTCTCCTCATGATGACTATAAAAGTTTTAATTCAACAAATCCCTTAATGGCGGTAATTCCTGCTCAGGAACTGGATATTTATGCCCATAAATGACATAGTTTTTATGATGGAAATAACTGCCATTATTGACATAACCCAACATTCCCGAAATATCAACCTCAATAAATGCAGGGACATCTGGCATCATCTCTTGATTTATCAGATCCGAAGGTAACAAATGCAACAAGACTTCCAGTTCTCTGGTATAATAATAATTGAGCATCTCATAATTCAAATATACCGGTGGTTCTTCATCCATGCCATAAAAATAAATATATGGCTCTCCGTTCGAATCCACGTATTCATTACCTTCAAGTGAAACTCTCAACATGCCGAAATTCATATTCCTGAACCCTGACTGAGGCACACTCGTGTTTCCATAATAATAATTAATTGTGTCCTCAATAATCTCAGCTGCGTCACCGAAAATTGACGGATCATCGCACGTACCGCCATATTCTCCAAAATACCAGCAGTCGCCTGGTCCAAACGGTCCTTGCACAGGATCTTTCAACGAATTGGCGCTATCAACTCTGCCAGATACGACAAAAACATTGATACTCACAATATTACCATCAACATTTCCTTTATCAACCACCACAGCCTTCAACGATTTATCATAATTGATACCATCATTGGAATACAACTGTCGAACAGATTCCGTGATATTTTCATATAAATCAGCGACATCACCAAATGGCACTTCATTGTTTTCGTTGACATTAACAACAAACTCCAGCTCCTGTTTCACCGTCTCCAGATATTTATTCTCCGAACAGGTGTACTCCGCATTGAATAATGCCTCAACATCCCATATCACGCTGTCAACAGGAACACAAAGTCCACTGCGCATAACATTCTCTTTATCAATTAGTTGGCTTTTAAATCTATTGACTCGTTTAACCATGGCTTTAGCCTGATCAGTATACTCTGGATTGACGATTTCCGGACAAGCTTTATTATTAATAGGTGTAATAATTTCTTTTTTACACGCCTCAAAATACACTACAGCGCAAATCGCCATAAGCGCTATCAATGTAATCCCCTTAAATCTCTTACGTTTCATAAACACGATTTTTAATTAATAAAATATTTTTCATCTGCACAAAAAACATTAATTGGTCGTCGTCTGCGGTTATTTGTGCCTAAACCGCAGACTTTAAAGAACCATTTTTAAAACGACTTGTTTCATAAATTACATTCATCTTTGCGCTACAAAAATATAGCGATTTTTCTTACATGTCAAGAACTTTTTTCTTAAAAATTATTAAGATTTCATTCATTTGGCTGCATATTTTGTAAAAAATATTTTGCATATTTTTTCTTGACATCTAAAAAATTTATCGTATTTTTGCATTCCGATAATCAAATTAATCTTTACCACAATGTCTATCTCCTTGAAAAATCGTAGCCTGATATCCATCAGCGACTACACTCCTGAGGAAATCTGCCATGTTCTCGATATTGCTGAAGATTTCGAGCGCAACCCGCACCAAAACCTCCTCAACGGACGTATCATCGCATCGCTCTTCTTCGAGCCTTCAACACGTACACGTCTTAGTTTTGAAACCGCCATCCAGCTGCTCGGCGGCAACGTTATCGGATTCAGCAGCACAGCCGGCACCAGCGTACAGAAAGGCGAGTCACTCGCCGACACAATCACCATGGTGGCATCATACGCCGACCTCATCGTTATGCGCAACCCTATCGAAGGCTCGGCACGCTTCGCATCGGAAGTGTCTAAAGTGCCGGTAATCAACGCAGGCGACGGTGCCAACCAGCACCCTACTCAATGTATGCTCGACCTCTATAGCATCCGCAAAACACAGGGCACTCTCGAAAACCTCGAGATAACTCTCGTGGGTGACCTCAAATACGGCCGCACAGTTCATAGCTTGGTTGAAGCAATGTGCAACTTCAACGCAAAATTCAACCTCGTATCACCTGTCGAGCTCAAGCTGCCAAGCGTGGTAAAACAGCATATCAAAGACAAACACCTTGAATATCATCAATATACAGAACTCGAAGAAGCCATCCCGCACTCAGATATCATCTACATGACACGTATCCAGCGCGAACGCTTCCCAGATCCTGAGGAATACGAAAAAGTGAAAAATTCCTACGTATTGCGCAACGCAATGCTCGATGCAGCCAAGCCTAACTGCCGCGTGCTGCACCCGCTTCCACGCGTCAACGAAATCCATGTGGATGTCGACAGCAACCCGAAGGCTTACTACTTCCAACAGGCCCAAAACGGCGTTTACGCCCGCGAAGCTCTTATTGCAACAATCTTAGGACTTAAATAAAAATCAGAATTATGGAAAAGAGAAAAGAATTAGTTGTGTCAGCCATCGAAAATGGCACAGTAATAGACCATATCCCTGCCGACAAAGTGTTCCAAGTCGTTAAGATTCTGGGTCTCGAAAAAGTCAGCACCCCAGTGTATTTCGGCACCAACGTCGAAAGCAAGAAATACGGAAAGAAAGGCTTTATTAAGGTTTCCAACAAGTATTTCGCACCTGAAGACTACAACAAAATCGGCCTCGTGGCTCCTACCGCTTCAATCATCGAAATCAAAGATTTTGAAGTTATCAAGAAACAAACAGTTACTCTTCCTGATCGCATCGAACACATTGTGAAATGCTTCAACCCTAACTGCGTCACCAACAAGGAACACGACGTTCCGACCAAGTTCACGGTGATAAAAGATGCTGAAGGCAACATCAAACTCCACTGCCACTACTGCGAAAAGAACACGACTCAAGACAAACTGGAGTTTATATAAACAAAAAAGCCTGCCTTTCGGCAGGCTTTTTTATTATGCCTCTCCTGCTGACCCCATGGTAAACGGAGCCACAGTGTCGTTGACATCCTTGATAGGACCGAAATTCTGTTCGTATTTCTGCAAATTCTCAGCCAAAGCCCTGTAAAGCCTCTTGACATTCTGAGGTGTCATGATAACTCTTGAGCGCACCTTTGCCTTCTGCATAGCCGGTGCAATCTGTGCGAAATCAATAACAAACTCAGTAGGTGAATGGCTGATGATAGCCAAATTTGAATAAACGCCGTCGGCAACAGCCTCCGGAAGATCGATATTCAATTGTTTCTTGTTGTTGTTTTCCATAATGTTATCATTTATTTTACAATTCATTTTTAAAATGTAGAGACGTCACATTGTGGCGTCTCTACTAATATCTAAGGTCTAAAGACTAAAGTCTAAAGTCTCTTACGCCTCAACAGGTTCTGCGACAACCTCTTCAGGCTGCAGGTCTTCTTTCGAACCGACAATCAAATCGTCGTATTCGCGCAAACCTGTACCTGCTGGGATCTTGTGACCCACGATGACGTTCTCCTTCATACCCTCGAGATAATCGGTCTTGGCGCTGATAGCAGCCTGTGTCAAAACCTTCGTTGTCTCCTGGAATGAAGCGGCCGAGATAAAGCTGTCGGTCTGCAAAGCGGCGCGTGTGATACCCTGAAGCACCTGGTGTGCCGTAGCAGGTTTCGCGTCACGTGCCTCGACGAGCTTCTGGTCGCGACGCTTCAATGATGAATTCTCGTCACGCAGTCTTCTTGCCGAGATAATCTGACCAACAAACAATGTATCTGAATCACCCGGATCTGTAACAACGACCTTTCCGAAGATGTCGTCGTTAGTCTCCTGGAACGTAATCTTGCTGACAAGCTCGCCCTCGAGGTATCTTGTATCGCCCGGATCGTCGATTTCAACCTTACGCATCATCTGACGGACGATAACCTCAAAGTGCTTACCGTTGATGGTCACACCTTGTGAACGGTACACCTCCTGAACGTTGTTCACGATGTATTCCTGAACCTTCATTGGGCCTTCGATAGCCAAGATGTTGGCTGGTGTGATAGCACCTTCCGACAATGGCTGACCGGCTTTCACATAGTCGTTTTCTGAAGCGAGAACCTCTTTCGTTGTCGGGATGAGGTACTTCTTCACCTCGCCTGTCTTCGATGTGACAACCAACACACGGTTACCACGCACGAGCTTCTTCTCGAACGAGACCTCACCGTCAATCTCAGAGATGATAGCCGGTTCTGAAGAGTTACGTGCCTCAAACAACTCTGTAACACGTGGAAGACCACCGGTGATATCGCCCAAACCTCCAGTAGCACGTGGCTTCTTGGTCAGGATGTCACCAGCATGAATCTTGTCGCCGTCCTCAACCATGACGTGTGCGCCAACAGGTAAGTCGTATGACTTGATGACCTCGCCAGACTTGTCAACAATTGAAATTGACGGGTTCTTCGAGAACTTACGGCCTTCAATGATGACGCGCTCGTTGTAACCTGTCTGCTCATCTGACTCATTACGGAATGTGACGTTTTCAACGATGTTGTCGAAACGTGCCTTACCGTCATGCTCAGAAATGATGAGTGAGTTATATTTATCCCATTCGCAGATGATATCGCCTTGGTTGACGTCGCTGCCTGCCGGGATGTACAACTTCGAACCGTAAGGGATGTTCTCTGTAACGAGAGCCACACCTGTGTTGTGGTCCAAAATCTTCATCTCAGATGCACGGCTCACCACGACCTGATACTTGTTGTTGTCCTTATCGACATAGTCAACAGCACGTAAGTCGTTGATAATCATCTTGCCGCTGTAATCAGCCTTAATCATTGAGTCTTCTGATGTGCTTGACGCTGTACCACCTTGGTGGAATGTACGCAAGGTCAACTGTGTACCAGGCTCACCGATTGACTGTGCAGCGATAACACCGACAGCCTCACCACGCTGAACGAGCTTGCCTGATGAAAGGTTACGTCCGTAGCAGTTGGCGCAGACGCCCTTCTTCGACTCGCAAGTCAACACGGAACGGATCTCAATGGTCTGATCCTTCAATGGTGAATCGCAAATCTTCTTCGCGATGTCTTCAGTGATCTCAGCGCCACCGTTGCAAAGCAACTCGCCTGTCTGTGGGTGGAAGATGTCGTGCAAAGCCACACGGCCGAGGATACGGTCGTACAATGACTCGACGATTTCCTTACCACGTTTCAAAGCACCGATTGACAAACCTCTCAATGTGCCGCAGTCTTTCTCAGTGATGATAACATCGTGAGCGACGTCCACGAGACGACGGGTCAAATAACCAGCGTCAGCGGTCTTCAAAGCGGTATCGGCCAAACCTTTACGAGCACCGTGAGTTGAGATGAAGTACTCCAACACTGACAAACCTTCCTTGAAGTTCGAAAGAATTGGGTTCTCGATAATCTCGGCGCCACCGGCTGCTGTCGATTTCTGTGGTTTTGCCATCAAACCTCTCATACCGCAAAGCTGACGAATCTGCTCCTTACTACCACGAGCTCCTGAATCCAACATCATGTAAACTGGGTTGAATCCCTGGTCGTCCTGAGGCAACAGCTTCATAACCTCGTCGGTCAACTTGGTGACGACGTGACCCCAAATATCGATAATCTTGTTGTAACGTTCGTTGCCTGTGATGAAACCCATGTTGTATTCCTCACGGATGGCGTTCACTTCCTCATTGGCCTGACGGATCAACTCTTCCTTAACAGAAGGAATCAAAACGTTGCCGAGGTTGAACGACAAACCGCCTTTGTAAGCCATGTAGTAACCCATGTTCTTGATATCGTCCAAGAACTTGGTTGTCACAGCTGTACCAAGGAGTTTCACCATCTCACCGATGATGTCACGCAAGGCCTTCTTGTTTAACAGACGGTTGATGTAGCCAAATCCTGCAGGAACAACCTGGTTGAACTTGACACGACCGACTGTTGTCTCCACCATCTCCTCAACGATTGAGCCGTCTTCCTTGCGGACCGGCACCTTAACGTAGATGATGGCGTGCATATCGACTTTCTTCTCGTTGTAGGCAATGATAACCTCTTCTGCTGAATAGAATTTCTTGCCTTCACCCTTGACGATATGGTCTGGAGTGCTCTTACGTGGTTTTGTGATATAATACAGACCCAAAACCATGTCTTGCGAAGGCACCGTGATAGGAGCTCCATTGGCAGGGTTAAGGATGTTGTGTGATGCGAGCATCAGAATCTGGGCTTCCAAAATTGCCGCGTTGCCGAGTGGCAAGTGCACAGCCATCTGGTCACCATCGAAGTCAGCGTTGAAAGCTGTACATACCAATGGGTGCAGACGGATAGCCTTACCCTCAACCAACTTAGGCTGGAAGGCCTGGATACCAAGACGGTGCAATGTAGGAGCACGGTTCAACAGAATCGGGTGTCCCTTCAAGATATTCTCAAGGATATCCCACACGACCGGGTCTTTTCTGTCGACAATCTTCTTTGCCGACTTCACTGTCTTCACAATACCTCTTTCAATCATCTTACGGATGACAAATGGTTTGTAAAGCTCAGCTGCCATATCCTTTGGAAGACCGCATTCGTTCATGTTCAAATCCGGACCGACCACGATAACCGAACGGCCTGAGTAGTCAACACGTTTACCGAGCAAGTTCTGACGGAAACGTCCCTGCTTACCTTTCAAGCTGTCGCTCAATGACTTAAGCGGACGGTTAGAGTCAGTCTTCACGGCACTTGACTTACGTGAGTTGTCGAGCAATGAGTCAACAGCTTCCTGAAGCATACGTTTCTCATTACGCATAATCACGTCTGGAGCCTTGATTTCGATGAGTCTCTTAAGACGGTTGTTACGGATGATGACACGACGATAGAGGTCGTTCAAATCTGATGTTGCGAAACGTCCGCCATCGAGCGGGACCAATGGTCTCAACTCAGGTGGTGTCACAGGGATGACCTTCAAAATCATCCACTCTGGACGGTTCTCGACGTGCTTGTTAGCCTCGCGGAATGCCTCAAACACCTGCAAACGCTTCAAAGCATCGGCTTTACGCTGCTGTGATGTCTCTTTGTGTGCCTTATCGCGAAGTTCACCGGCTTCTTTCTCAAGGTCAATCTGAACCAACAAATCGTAGATAGCCTCAGCACCCATCTTGGCGATGAACTTGTTAGGATCTTCGGCCGGAAGATGCTGATTCTCAATAGGAAGCTTCTCCAAAATGTCGAGATATTCCTCTTCTGTAAGCAGGTCAAGTTTGTTTATGCCTTGTTCGGCCATGATACCCGGCTGAACCACGACGTATCTCTCATAATAAATGATGCTGTCGAGTTTCTTGGTCGGAATACCAAGCAAAGCTCCAATTTTGTTAGGAAGCGAACGGAAATACCAGATATGCGCCACCGGCACAACCAACTGGATGTGTCCTGTACGCTCACGTCTGACTTTCTTCTCTGTCACTTCCACGCCGCAACGGTCGCAAACGATGTTCTTGTAACGGATACGTTTGTACTTACCGCAGTGGCACTCCCAGTCTTTCACAGGTCCAAAGATTCTCTCGCAGAATAAACCGTCGCGCTCTGGTTTGTAGGTGCGGTAGTTTATTGTCTCCGGCTTCAACACCTCACCGTATGAACGGTCGGAAATGCTTTCCGGCGATGCCAAGCTGATGGTAATCTTTGAAAAGTTGCTGTTTAATGTGTTATTCTTATTTAAAGCCATAGATTTACAAAATATTAAGAGCTTTTTTATTCAAACGTAATCTCAAGTCCGAGTCCGCGTAATTCGTGAACCAAAACATTGAATGACTCTGGTATACCTGGTGTCGGCATGTTCTCGCCCTTGACGATAGCCTCGTATGCCTTGGCACGACCAACGACATCGTCTGACTTCACTGTCAAGATCTCCTGAAGGACATTAGATGCACCGAATGCCTCGAGTGCCCAAACCTCCATTTCACCGAANNCTGACCACCGAACTGTGCTTTACCACCAAGAGGCTGCTGCGTAATCAACGAGTATGGTCCGATTGAACGTGCGTGCATCTTGTCGTCGACCATGTGGTGCAGCTTCAGCATGTAAATGTAACCCACTGTAGCCTGCTGATCGAACGGCTCGCCTGTCTCGCCGTCATAAAGCTGAACTCTACCGTTCTCAGGAAGACCAGCCTTCTTCATATATTCGTTGATTTCTTCCAATGTAGCACCATCAAAGATAGGTGTAGCGAACTTCAGTCCGAGCTCGTGACCTGCCCAACCGAGCACTGTCTCGTAAATCTGACCCAAGTTCATACGTGAAGGCACGCCCAACGGGTTCAACACGATATCGACTGGAGTACCATCCTCAAGGAACGGCATGTCTTCTTCGCGAACGATTCTGGAAACGATACCTTTGTTACCGTGACGACCTGCCATCTTGTCACCGATGTTGAGCTTACGTTTCTGTGCCACGTAAACCTTTGCCATCTGGACAATACCATTCGGCAATTCGTCACCAACGCTTGCCACGTTCTTCTTGCGGCTGTATACACCGTTGATTTCCTTGCACTTGATGTTGTAGTTGTTCACCAACTTCACTATGCAGTCGTTAATCTCAGCGTCTGTAGTCCACTTGTAAGGATTGACAGTCATGTAATCGATCTGTGACAAAGCCTTCTGGGTGAACTTCACCTTCTTAGGGATGATGGTCTCCTTGAAGTTGTTATAAACACCTGTTGAAGTTCTGCCGTTCAACATCGACATGAGCTTCTCCATCATGCGAGCCTTCAAGGCGTCGAGCTCTTTCTGGCATTCGGCGTCGAGTTCAGCGATGATGTCCTTATCTTTTGACTTAGCCTTACGATCTTTAACCACGCGTGAGAACAAGCGTTTTCCGATGACGACACCTTTCATTGAAGGACCTGCCTTGAGTGATGCGTTCTTCACATCGCCTGCCTTGTCGCCGAAGATGGCGCGCAACAGCTTCTCCTCAGGTGTCGGGTCGGTCTCGCCCTTAGGCGTGATCTTACCTATTAATATATCGCCTTCCTTCACATCGGCACCGACGCGGATCAAACCGTTCTCGTCCAAATCCTTAGTTGCGTCTGCACTGACATTCGGGATATCGTTGGTCAACTCTTCCAAACCACGTTTCGTGTCACGCACCTCAAGGGTGAATTCCTCGATGTGGATTGAAGTGAAGAGGTCTTCCTTGACGATCTTCTCAGAAATCACGATAGCATCCTCATAGTTGTAACCCTTCCAAGGCATGAATGCAACCTTCAAGTTGCGGCCCAATGCGAGGTCGCCACCCTGTGTAGCATAACCTTCTGTAAGGATCTGTCCCTTTGTGACCTTCTGGCCTTTTCTTACGATAGGCTTCTGGTTGATGCTTGTGCTCTGGTTTGTTCTTATATATTTAATAAGGTTATATGTCTTCACATCGTCATCGAAGCTCACGAGACGTTCCTTGTCGGTTCTGTCGTACTTGATAGTGATCTTTGTTGAATCGACAAAAATTACTTCGCCGTCGCCTTCAGCTTCGACTAATGTACGTGAATCCCTTGCCACATAATGTTCAATACCTGTTCCGACAATCGGGGCCTCAGGAGCCATCAACGGCACTGCCTGACGCATCATGTTAGATCCCATCAAAGCACGGTTAGCGTCGTCGTGCTCCAAGAACGGAATCAATGATGCAGCGACAGATGACATCTGGTTAGGTGCCACGTCGATGAGGTCGAGCTGGTCTGGTGTGACAATAGGATAATCAGCCACATAACGTGCTTTCAGCATCTCCTCTGTGATATGACCTTCGTCATCCATAGCGGTGCATGCCTGAGCGATAATCTTGTTGTCTTCCTCTTCTGCGGTGAGATAAACAGGCGGATTCTGGAAATCGACATTGCCTTCCTTAACCTCACGGTAAGGAGTCTCAATGAATCCGAGGTTGTTGATCTTAGCGAACACGCAGAGTGAAGAGATAAGACCGATGTTTGGACCTTCAGGTGTCTCAATTGTACAGAGACGTCCGTAGTGTGTGTAGTGAACGTCACGCACCTCGAAACCTGCACGGTCACGTGAGATACCGCCAGGACCCAAAGCAGAGATACGACGTTTGTGTGTCAACTCTGACAACGGGTTGGTCTGATCCATGAACTGTGACAGTTGGTTGGTGCCGAAGAACGAGTTGATGACCGATGACAATGTCTTTGCATTGATCAAATCGGTTGGTGTGAATGACTCGTTGTCACGGACGTTCATACGCTCACGGATTGTTCTTGCCATACGTGCAAGACCAACGCCGAACTGTGCGTACAACTGCTCGCCCACGGTTCTGATACGACGGTTGCTCAAGTGGTCGATATCATCAACTTCTGCCTTGCTGTTTGAAAGCTCGATCAAATACTTGATGATAGCGATTATATCTTCATTTGTCAAAACCTTGACGTCTTCCGGAATGTTCAAGCCGAGCTTGCGGTTGATACGGTAACGGCCGACTTCTCCAAGGTCATAACGTTTGTCGGAGAAGAACAACTTCTTGATGATGTCGCGTGCTGTTTCCTCATCTGGCGGTTCAGCGTTGCGGAGCTGGCGGTAGATGTATTCGACAGCGTCTTTCTCCGAGTTTGTGGTATCTTTCTGTAATGTGTTGAAAATGATGGCGTAGTCGTTGGTATTGATCTCTTCTCTGTCGAGGAGAATGGTCTTAACGCCCTTCTCGATAATCTTATCGATGTGTTCGTTTTCGAGGATGACACCGCGTTCGATGATGATTTCGTTACGCTCGATTGTCACGCATTCACCAGTCTCTTCGTTGATGAAGTCTTCAAACCATGAGTGCAACACTTTTGCTGCGAGGCGACGACCCACCACACGTTTCAAACCGCTCTTTGTCACCTTCACTTCCTCGGCGAGGTTGAAAATGTCGAGGATGTCCTTATCGGTCTCATATCCGATAGCACGGAGCAATGTGGTGATAGGCAACTTCTTCTTGCGGTCGATATAGGCATACATCACGTTGCTGATATCGGTCGAGAATTCCATCCAGGAGCCCTTGAACGGGATGATACGCGCTGAATACAGCGTCGTTCCGTTGGTGTGCACGCTTGAGCCGAAGAAAACGCCCGGAGAACGGTGTAACTGTGATACAACAACACGTTCTGCGCCGTTTATGACGAAAGTACCCTGTGGTGTCATATACGGAATCAAGCCGAGATACACATCTTGGACGACGGTCTCGAAATCTTCATGCTCCTCATCGTTGCATGAAAGTTTCAGTTTTGCCTTGAGTCTTACGCAATAGCTCAAGCCACGTTCTATACATTCAGCGATAGTATATTGTGGGGCATCAATGTAGTAGTCGAGGAACTCGAGTACAAAGTTGTTTCTGGCGTCGGTAATAGGGAAATTCTCCGCAAATACCTTGAACAGGCCTTCGTTTTTACGATTGTCGGGATTAGTCTCGAGCTGGAAGAAATCACGGAATGACTTCAGCTGAATATCCAGAAAATCAGGATAGTCGAAAGGCTTCTTGATTGACGCGAAACTGATTCTATCTAATTTAATGTCTGCCAAAGTGTTTATGTTTTAATTGTTATTTAAAGCTATTATATTATATAGACGGCGGAATACAACACAATATAGGCACAAACCTCAACCCCCGTCTATATGGAGGGGCTGAGGTATTTATGCCTGTTGTAGCAGGAAATAAACTTATTTTATTTCGACTTCTGCACCAGCTGCCTCGAGTTGAGTCTTGAGTGCATTAGCTTCTTCTTTGCTCACGCCTTCTTTAACAGCTTTAGGAGCAGCGTCAACTAAGTCTTTAGCTTCTTTAAGTCCGAGGCTTGCTAAGTCCTTAACGAGCTTCACGACTGCGAGTTTCTGTGCGCCGGCTGATTTGAGGATAACGTCGAATGAAGTCTTTTCTTCAGCTGCTGCTGCGGCTTCACCACCTGCTGCTGGAGCTGCTACTGCAACTGCTGCTGCGGCTGGTTCGATACCGTATTCTTCTTTCAAAATTGCTGCGAGTTCATTAACCTCTTTCACTGTAAGGTTTACTAATTGTTCAGCAAAAGCTTTTAAATCTGCCATTTTTTTACGTTTTTATTTGTTATACAATTATTTTTATTTTTCTTTTTAATCTCTGTGAATGATAATCATTCTGAATTATTCCGGTCTCTCGGATAAGGTCTTCACTATGCCGCTGAGCTTGTTGCCGCCACTCTGAAGAGCGCTGATAACGTTCTTGGCTGGTGACTGGAGCAATGCGATAACGTCAGCGATGAGTTCGTTCTTAGACTTGATGTTGCACAATGCGTCAAGCATGTTGTCGCCAGTGTACACACACTCTTCAATGTATGCTCCCTTAAGGATTGGCTTGTCACAAGTCTTGCGGAACTTCTTGATCAGCTTTGCAGGGGCGTTGCCATTCTCTGACAACATCATTGCTGTTGTGCCTTTGCAAACGTCGTAAAGATCACCGTAATCCTTACCGACTCTCTGCATGGCCTTCTTCAGTAATGCGTTCTTCACCACAACAAGCTTGACCTGGCTGTTGAAGCACTGTCTTCTCAACTGGCTTGTCTTGTCGGCATTCAATGCCTCGATGTCTGTCAAGTAGAAATTAGGACATGCTGTCAACTGGTCCACTATCGAGTTAATGATAACTTCTTTATCTTCTTTTCTCATGTCAATACTTATTTAAGGGGTTAGATGGCTACTGATTTGACGTCCACTTGAACACCCGGACTCATTGTACTTGAGATGTAGATACTCTTAATGTAAGTACCTTTAGCTGCTGCTGGTTTCAATTTGATGATCATAGCAAGGATTTCCTTTGCGTTCTCATAAATCTTCTCAGCTGGGAAGCTCACTTTTGCAATGCGGCTGTCGATGATTCCGTACTTGTCAACTTTGAAATCAATCTTACCAGCTTTCACTTCCTTAACAGCTTTACCAATTTCCATTGTCACTGTGCCGGTCTTCGGGTTTGGCATCAATCCACGTGGTCCGAGGATTCTACCAAGAGCACCAACCTTTGGCATCAATGAAGGCATTGTGATAATTACATCGACATCGGTCCAACCGTCTTTGATCTTCTGGACATAGTCCTCGAATCCGACGAAATCAGCACCTGCTTCGAGAGCTTCCTGTGCTTTATCTGGCGTACATAATACCAACACGCGGGTAACTTTACCTGTACCGTGAGGCAGTGTCACACTACCACGAACCATCTGATTGGCTTTACGTGGATCGACACCTAAACGTACGTTGATATCAACTGAAGCATCGAACTTGGTGTAAGTGATCTGTTTTACGATATCAACAGCTTCTGTCAAGGAGTAGACCTTGCTTTTGTCGAACTTAGCTAAAGCTTCTTTTCTGTTTTTAGATACTTTTGCCATTTTTTAATTTTTTGTTTGTTCTACAAATGCTTAAGACTTAGTCTTACTTTAAAGGTGATTCGCCTGTAATCTTAACACCCATGCTACGAGCTGTGCCGGCGACCATGCTCATTGCTGATTCAATGGTGAAGCAGTTCAAGTCCTTCATCTTGTTTTCAGCGATTGCACGTACCTGGTCCCATGAGATTGAACCAACCTTTGAACGGTTAGGCTCTTTTGATCCCTTGGCGACTTTTGCAGCCTCGAGTACAGAGACAGCTACTGGAGATGCTTTTACAACGAAGTCAAAGCTCTTGTCTTTGTAAACAGTGATGATGACTGGCAAAACCTTACCGGCCTGATCCTGTGTACGAGCATTGAACTGCTTGCAAAATTCCATGATGTTCACACCCTTTGAACCTAATGCTGGTCCGACAGGTGGTGCTGGATTAGCGGCTCCTCCTTTGATTTGCAGTTTAATTAATCCGCTTACTTCTTTCATTTGAATTTCTTATAAAAAGTTAAATGAAAACACTAACCATTATTCTTAACTCTCTCTCTTCACCTGGAAGTAGCTGAGTTCAAGAGGTGTCTTGCGACCGAAGATCTTCACCATAACTTTGAGCTTTTTCTTCTCATCGTTGACCTCTTCGATCACGCCACTGAAACTGGAGAACGGTCCGTCGTTGACTGTCACGGTCTCGCCTACAATGAACTCGAGTTCCGAACCTTCGCCGTTTTCTGTCATCTCGTCAACTTTTCCTAAGATACGTTTGACTTCCGATGGACGGAGCGGGTCAGGATCGCCACCGCGTGTGCCGAGGAATCCCAGCACATTCGGTGTTTCCTTGATAAGATGCATGACCTCGGCATCAAGAATGGTCTCAATGAGAACGTAGCCAGGAAGGTAATTTCTTTCCTTGCTGACTTTCTTGCCGTTTCTCACCGAATACACCTTCTCTGTCGGGATCAACACTTGTGAAATCAGATCCTGTAATGCAGTATTGCGTGACAACTCAGCATCGAGATACTCTTTTACTTTTTTCTCTTTGCCGCTTATCGCGCGAATCACATACCATTTCTTTTCGTTCTGCTCACTCATCTTATCTGTGATTTAATAAAGTAGTTGAATGATGATTTTTTAGATCAAACATTTCCTTGTTAGAAGATACGATAGAACGCCTCCAGCAAGGTTTCAAAAGACTTATCCATCAAGTACACCACTAAAGCGATGATAAGGGAAGCAATGGATACGACGACAGCACTACTTTGCAGTTCTTTCCAAGTTGGCCAGCTTACTTTCTGGACTAACTCGGTGTAACATTCTTTTACGTAGTTTATGAACTTTTTCATTTTGTTTGAACTGTTTTTCTTATTAGCACAGGCGGAAGGGCTCGAACCCTCAACCTATGGTTTTGGAGACCACCACTCTACCAATTGAGCTACGCCTGTGTGTCAGAGTGCTCGTGTTAGGAGCACTCTGGAGTTATTCTTAGTCGTCAATGATTTCTGTAACCTGACCTGAACCGACTGTTCTACCACCTTCACGGATAGCGAAGCGGAGACCTTTGTCCATAGCGATTTCTGAAATCAAGTTCACTTCGATAGTGACGTGGTCACCTGGCATAACCATTTCCATTCCTTCTGGAAGGGTGATTTCACCTGTAACGTCAGTTGTTCTGAAGTAGAACTGTGGACGATATTTGTTTCTGAATGGGGTGTGACGACCGCCTTCATCCTTTGAAAGGACGTAAACTTCACCTTTGAAGTGTTTGTGAGGCTTGATTGAACCTGGTTTTGCAATAACCATACCACGGCGNNCTTGTCGATACCACGGAGGAGCAAACCTGCGTTATCGCCAGCTTCACCTTCGTCGAGGATCTTACGGAACATTTCAACACCTGTAACAGTTGATTTGAGTTTCTCAGCACCCATACCGATGATATCAACCGGGTCACCAACTTTGATAACACCTGTTTCGATACGGCCTGTAGCAACTGTACCACGACCTGTGATTGAGAACACGTCCTCGATAGGCATCAAGAATGGTTTATCAACAGCTCTTTCTGGTTCTGGAATCCATGTATCGCAAGCTTCCATGAGTTCGTCGATCTTTGCTTCCCACTGTGGCTCACCGTTCAATGCGCCGAGTGCTGAACCGCGGATGATAGGTGTGTTGTCACCATCGAATTCATATTTGCTGAGAAGGTCGCGGACTTCCATTTCGACGAGTTCCAAAAGTTCCTCATCATCAACGAGGTCGCACTTGTTCAAGAAAACAACCAAGCGTGGCACACCAACCTGACGTGCGAGCAAGATGTGCTCACGTGTCTGTGGCATAGGACCGTCTGTTGCAGCGACAACGATGATAGCACCGTCCATCTGAGCAGCACCAGTAACCATGTTCTTAACATAGTCAGCGTGACCAGGGCAGTCGACGTGCGCATAGTGGCGGTTTTCTGTCTGATACTCAACGTGAGCTGTGTTAATGGTGATACCTCTTTCTTTTTCTTCTGGAGCAGAGTCAATAGCATCGAATGTCTTGACTTCTGACAAACCCTTCTTTGACAGGTGAAGTGTGATAGCTGCTGTCAAAGTTGTCTTACCGTGGTCAACGTGGCCGATTGTACCAATGTTAACGTGTGGTTTAGATCTTTCGAATTTTTCTTTTGCCATACTATTTTTGTTTACTTAAGGTTAATATTCAATTTAATTTCCTTATTTATATTCATACCAAATGAGCCAGCGACGAGAGTTGAACTCGTGACCCCTTCCTTACCAAGGAAGTGCTCTACCACTGAGCTACGCCGGCTTTCGAGAGCGGAAGACGGGGCTCGAACCCGCTACCTAAAGCTTGGAAGGCTTTCGCTCTGCCAAATGAGCTACTTCCGCATTCGTGGGGGAGGGTGGACTCGAACCACCGAACTCATCCGAGGACAGATTTACAGTCTGTTGCAATTGCCGCTATGCGACTCCCCCAACGTACCTTAACACCTTATCAACATTGAGCCGGCAGAGGGATTTGGACCC
>DBYZ01000018.1:0-6108 GCA_002311655.1 Bacteroidales bacterium UBA1173 | reverse complement strand
TATGCCGGCTTTTATTTCAAAGAACTTGCTTAAAAAAAGCACACCATTCCTTCATTGCGAAATGGTGTGCAAAATTACAACTTTTTTATTTACCGACAACCTTTTTTTATAAAATTTTTCAAAAATTTTTCAAAAAGGCAGTCAAAGTATTGTGTATCAACACTTAAGACCTATTTATCGAAGCGGTTTTTGTGTTTTTCAACCTGATTTTTCAAAGCGTCGACAGCCTTGTCAACAGCCTCTTCAAATGTCTTGCACTGCTTGCTTGAATATAAATCGTTGCCTTTTAACATGATTCTGATGTCAGCAATCTTGTTTTCCGGCGTGTCGGTATTGTCTAATTTCAATGTCACCTCCGAACCAATGGCATCATCTAACTTTCCGCATAACTTCTCGATCTTGTTCGTGATGAATTCTTCCAACTTGCTGTCTGCCTTGAAATGGACCGCGTTAATCGTAACTTTCATAATAACCTCCTATTTAAAGATTTATAAAATTATATTTTTATCATTCGTCACCCAACGGATGGGCACTCTGATATATTTCCTTCAACTGCTCTATGGTGTTGTGCGTGTATATCTGCGTGGAACTCAAACTGCTGTGTCCCAATATTTTCTGTATCGCCCTGATATCCGCGCCCTCATTCAGCATGTGCGTGGCAAATGTGTGCCTCAACACATGCGGACTTTTCTGCTTGAGCGTCGTCACTCCTTCCAATATCCTATGAACCACCTGATAAACGAAGCTGGGACTCATCTCCCCTCCTTTGTTATCGACTATCAGTATAACGTTGCCGCGCTCCGGAAATTGTTCGTCGCGCATATTTTTATAATTTTCAATCATCTCCAGCAGCTGCCTGCTTATCGGAATGATGCGCTCCTTGTTTCTCTTGCCCAAAACCTTCACCTGAAGGCTTATCTTGTCAACATCACTGTCTTTCAATCCACGCAGTTCCGCCTTACGCATGCCGGTTTGATAGAGCATCTCGAAAATCAGCTCGTCTCGAAGCACTTTGAAGTCGCCGTCGCCATCAAAACGCACCTTTTCCATGTCCTGCTCCGGAACAAATTTCGCCAGTTCTTTGGGCTGTTTCAGCGATTTGATGCCCTGCATAGGTGAAATTTCAACGGCTTCCTCGCGCAAACAGAACTTGTAGAACGACCTCAGCGCCGACATTTTACGGTTTATCGAGCGGTTCTCCTCCCCCATTTCCTTCAGGCGAACTACATAAGAACGCGCCATCTGGTTCGTGGCTTTGGTGATATCGTTTAGCTCATATATATTAATAAGGTATTCCGCGAATTGCTCCAAATCTTTCTTATACGCTGATACCGTGAGATTTGAGTATCGTCTTTCCGTTTGGATATATCTTAAAAACCTCTCGAGCATAACCGCCTCCAAATTACGCATCAAAGATACGGAGGAATTTTTAAAAAGTCAAGGGAATTAATAAAAAAATCGCCATGGTTTCCCAAAGCGATTTTTTCTTTGATTCTATTCTTGCAAGAATCGAACAACGATTAGTTATTCTCTTCAGCCTGACGAAGCTTCTGCACGTAGATAGCCTTCTGCAACGCTTCACGTTTGATGACTGATGGTTTTGTGAATTTTTGGCGGTTGCGTAATTCTTTCACAACACCAGTTTTCTCATACTTTCTCTTGTAGCGTTTCAAAGCGCGATCGATGCTTTCACCGTCTTTTACAGGAATAATAATCATTTTTAATACTCTCTCTTTCTTTTAATTGTTAAACTAAAAAAACTAATCTCAAAATGAGGCTGCAAAAATACAACTTATTTTGATATCTGCAACAAAAATTGTATTTATTTTTTTCGCGCAGATTCCGCTGATTAAGCAGATTTTTCCCATTCTCCCTCTGCGAGATTGCTCGCTAAAGCGAGCTGCAGATTTCGCAGAGAATTATATGGAAGAATTCCGTGTAATCTGCGCAATCTGCGCGAGGCTTTATTATTCGCCAAGCAAGTGTTCAAACAAGAAATTGTCGATCTTAGTGAAGAGGTGCATTCTGCATTCGCCGTCACCGTATTCCTCATAGCCACCGTAGATGCCGTGATTCTTGTTAGGATAAATCATCAGATCGAACTGCACGCCGTTGGCAATCATTGATTTAATGAGTTCCATGGCATTCTGATAATGAACGTTGTCATCTCCTGAGCCGTGGCAAAGCAGATAGTTACCCTTAATCATCTTGGTATTGCTAACTGGCGAGTTGGCATCGTAGCCTTCAGGATTTTCCTGAGGAGTACGCATATAACGTTCTGTGTAGATGTTGTCGTAATATCTCCAGTTTGTGACCGGCGCAACCGACACAGCAGTGCTTATATAATCGGCACCCTTGGTGATTCCGTTGGCAGCCATGAAACCGCCGTAGCTCCATCCGTAGATTGCAATCTTTTCGGCATCGACATACGACTGTTTAGCCATATATTTCGCAACGGTTATCATGTCTTCGGTCTCGTATTTTCCAAGTTCGAGATAAGTCATTTTCTTGAACATCTCGCCCTGAGCGCCACTGCCTCTGTTATTGATTGACACAGAGATAATGCCTTTTTGAGCAAGGAGCTGCATCCAATCCCAGTCGCTGTGATCCCACTGGTTCAACACAGTCTGATGTCCCGGACCGCCATAAACATAAATCAAGACAGGATATTTCTGGTTAGGGTCGAAATCGGTAGGAAGAATCATCCATCCGTCGACGTCAACAGTGGTTCCGTCAGGCATCGCGAAGGCCGGGTCACTGATCTTGATAAGCTTTTTCTCACTGATGTTATACTCCTTCAGGCGCTCAACCAACTCATGGTTATCCTCCAAAACTCTCACGACTTTTCCCTTATTATTGTATAAGGTGTATTCGTGTGGTTTAGTCACTGTTGAGTTGATGTTGATGAAATATTTGTAAGTATTGCTAAAACGAGCATTGTTAACTCCCACATTACCAACGACTTCTCTCATCTTACCTTTCAAATTGACAGCATAGATCTGACGTTCAACCGGTGAGTTTTTAGCTGCCTGGAAATAAATCTCCTTGCCGTCGAAGCCATAGATTTTGGTAACGTCCCAATTGCCCGATGTAAGTGCCTCGCCTTCCGAGCCGTCGAGTTTGCAGAGGTAAATATGGTTGTAACCCGATTTCTCGCTTGTCATGAGGAACGATTTTCCATCTTTGAGGAATGTCCAGTCGTCAGTGATGTCGATGTAATATTTGTTTTCCTCATCATAGAACACCTTTGTCTCTCCAGTTTCCGCATTTGCGGCAAGGATCTCCAGATGATTCTGATGACGGTTTAGTCTTTGAATAGCAAGAACATTAGCATCGTTAGTCCATTTCATTCTAGGCAGATAGATGTCGGTTTCCTCGCCAGTATCCATCTTTTTTGTTGTCTGATCGTCGAGATTGTAGACATAGACCTCGACCACAGAGTTATCCTCGCCAGCCTTTGGATATTTGAAGCTATACCAATCAGGATAGAGACCTTGGAACTCCTCCATCTGGAACTCCTTCACCTTTGACTCGTCGAATTTATAATAGGCTATTTTCTTGCTGTCTGGCGACCAGAAGAAACCCTGTGAGAAACTGAATTCCTCTTCGTAGACCCAGTCAGGAGCACCATTAATAATATTATTGTAGAGTCCGTCGAAAGTGAATTGGACTTCTTCATTGGTAGTTAAATCTTTGATAAACAAGTTGTTATCGCGCATAAAAGCAATTTTCTTACCATTAGGTGAAAATGTTGCGAGTCGCTGGCCGCCGTTTTCCGAAAGAGGTTTGAGGCTCTTGGTTTTCAGGTCATAGACATAATAATCGGCAGTGAACGAGTGGCGATAGATGTAGTTCACATTTGTGAGGAACAAAGCCTTTGACTCGTCGTCGCTTAGGATGTAATTGTAAGCGCGAATCGGCAGTGTATCGCCATCCGGGATGAGTCCCCTGAAGTTGAACAAGGTGTTCACTTTCTCACCCGTTTTGTAATTATAAATATTGAATTCGCCGCGTTCGATGGTACCGTAAGTCTCGCCGTCGCGCATCGGATTCATGCCTCTGACGCTCTTAATTTGCAGTGTCGGGCGTTCATAGATGTCGGAAAGTTCGAAATTTTTCTTTTCCTGTGCGAAAGATGTCATGTTAACGACAAAAGCTAACGCAATGATTAACAGATACTTAACTTTTTTCATTTTACAATAATTTTGAAAATTCAAAAATATGAAAAATTTTTTTACAAAAAAAGTTTGGATGAATAAAAATTTGTTGTACTTTTGCAGCCGCAAATGGGACGGTAGCTCAGTTGGTTTAGAGCGCATGCTTGACAGGCATGAGGTCACAAGTTCGATCCTTGTTCGCCCCACGAAAACGCCGATGGCGTTTTTTTATTGGGTCGTTAGCCCAGTTGGTTTAGAGCGCTGCCTTCACACGGCAGAGGTCACTGGTTCGAGTCCAGTACGACCCACAAAAGAGAGGTTTTTGCCTCTCTTTTTTAGTTTTTAGTCTTTAGTCGCTAGTCATTAGCAACATCCCCAATACTAAAAACTAACAACTAAAGACTAACGACTAAAATAATTTCTTTTTTCCTTGTTATATCAAATAAATCTTAATATCTTTGCAGTCTGAATTTCAATTTGGTAAAGTATTAAAAATCAATGATATTATCATGAAAAATAACGTAATTCCAGTAGAAGTAGCGAAAAAAGTGTTCAAAGACAGCAATCTTCCGTGCATCGGCAGAGCCGGTATCCGTGAGATCAACAAGCTTGCATTCGACCTTGAGGCGGCCAGCGGCGTGAAGTTCATACACATGGAGCTTGGCAATCCGGGTCTTCCGGCAGCACAGGCAGGCATCGACGCACAGGTTGAAGCAGTGAAAAAAGGCGTGGCAGCGACATATCCGCCAATCGACGGCGTGCCGGCACTCAAGAAAGAGGCATCACGTTTCATAAAGAACTTCCTCGACCTCGAAGTGGCACCAGCCAACTGCATCCCGACAGTGGGTTCTATGCAGGGCGCTTTCGCATCATTCATGATCACTGGTCACATCAATAAGGAAAAGAACACGATGTTGTTCATCGACCCAGGATTCCCGGTTCACAAGTTCCAGTGCAAGGTTTTGGGCATCCCGATGGAGCAGTTCGACATCTACAACTACCGTGGCGAGAAGCTTCGCGAGAAACTCGAGAGCATCCTCAAGACAGGCAAGATTCACAGCATGCTGTATTCGAATCCTAACAACCCTACATGGGTGTGCTTGACCGACGAAGAACTCAAGATCATCGGCGAACTCGCCAACAAATACGACGTCATCGTTCTTGAAGACCTTGCATATTTCGGCATGGATTTCCGCAAGGACTACAGCCATCCAGGTGTCGCTCCTTATCAGCCGACAGTTGGCAAATATGCCGACAACTACATGCTGATGATTTCAAGTTCGAAGGCATTCAGCTTCGCCGGCGAACGTTGCGCCATCCTCGCCATCAGCGACAAGCTCGCAGCGCGCCATTATCCTGATTTGAAGGCATTCTGCGGCCAGGAGATCTTCCTGCGCGGCATCCTATTTGGAGCATTACACCCGCTGACATCAGGCGTGTCACACTCGGCACAGTACGCTTTGCAAGGCGTTTTGAAAGCTGTTAACGACGGCATCTACAACTACCGTGACGATGTTTTGGAATACGGCAAGAAGGCAAAATTGATGAAAGACGCATTCTTGGCAGCAGGTTTCTACATCACATACGATGAAGACCTCGGAGAGCCTATCGCTGACGGTTTCTATTTCACCTACTGCTATCCGGGCTTCAAGGGCGCCGACCTCGTCGAGGAGATGATGTACTACGGCATCTCGGCCATCTCGTTGGACACCTGCGGCAGCGACAAACAAGGTATCCGCGCCTGCACCTCGCTCATCAAGAGAGATGAGATCCCGGTCTTGGCAGAGAGACTGCAGATGTTTGCAAAGGATCATCCAATCAAATAACGGTTATTGATTATTGAATAAAAGGATTTCGCAATTAGCGGGTCCTTTTTTTATTTTTCTTTGTCTATTTTATAATTCTTTTTTACCTTTGCGGAAAATTAAATAATCATGTTAAAACGATATCA
>DBYZ01000013.1:45221-59762 GCA_002311655.1 Bacteroidales bacterium UBA1173 | reverse complement strand
TAGGCAATCGAGGATTGTTAAACTTTATTTGTCCATTTCAAGTCATTGACTTTCAATTACAAAATCCAATTTCGGAATAAGGCTCGAAATGGACTGCAAAGATACAAAACTTTTTGAAACACAATAACTTTTTTAATAATTATTTTTTGCCTCACGCAGATACCGCAGAAAACGCGGATTTTATCTTCCAAAGTCCAATCTGCGAGATCTGCTGCTCGCGACGCGAGCGATTTGCGCAGATTAAATGTGAGGAAGAATAGAATTTCTGCGAAATCTGCGAGATCTGCGTGAGAAAAATTTTGTAATTTTGCAAAAAAGAATTTGTATGAATAAAATAAAGGTGCTTTTCATCTGTCACGGGAACATCTGCAGGAGTCCGATGGCGGAATATATTTTGAAGGATTTGGTAGAGAAAGCCGGCAGGGCAGAGGAGTTTGAAATCGCCTCAGCCGCCACCTCCACAGAGGAAATCGGCAACGACATCTATCCTCCAGCGCGACGAATCCTGTTCCAAAAAGGTATAAAATACGGCTACCGCAAAGCTCGCCAAATCACACGCCACGACTACGAATACTACGATTACATCATCGCCATGGATGAGAATAATTTGAGAAATCTGAAAAAACTCCTCGGAGACGATGTCGACAACAAAATCACCCTTATGATGTCGCACACCGGCTATCATCGCGACGTCGCTGACCCATGGTACACCGGCGATTTCGAGAAGACTTATAATGATTTAACTGAAGGGTGCAATGGATTTTTAAAAGAATTGGAAAAATAATCATCGCCGCCGCCACTAATGCCATTAACGCCCTTAATGCCCCTAAAGGCCTTAATGCCGGCGGCAACATAAACATGTTAGTAAACTCTCAACTAAAATGCTCGACTTTGCCGCGATAGATTTCGAAACCGCCAACAACTGTCCCACAAGCGTCTGTTCCGTGGGCGTTGTCATCGTACGCAACGGCGAGTTTGTCGACAGCTTTTATTCGCTGATTCAGCCCGAGCCGAACTACTATTATTATTGGAACACTCGCGTGCATGGCTTGCGGCAGGAAGACACCGAAAACGCTCCGGTTTTCCCGTACGTGTGGGAGAAGGTGGCGCCTCTCATCGAGGGCTTGCCGCTGGTGGCCCACAACAGTCCCTTCGACGAAGGCTGTCTGAAGGCAGTGTTCCGCTGCTACCAGATGGATTACCCTGATTATCAATTCTTTTGCACCTGCCGAGCCTCTCGTCGTCACTTCGGCAAACTCCTCCCGAACCACCAGCTCCACACCGTCGCCGAGGCCTGTGGCTACCATCTTGAAAACCATCATCATGCATTGGCTGATGCAGAGGCGTGTGCATGGATAGCGAGGGAGATTTTGTAGTATAAAAATCAAACAAAAAGTTTCAAATTATGGCTGTAGTTTAGAATAATTTTTGTATCTTTGTAACTCATTTAAAAATAGGAACCAACTATTATGAAAGAAATATCCGAGTTTTCAAATTTACAATTAGATGGTGATGATACTATTGATGGGAAGAGTCGCAAAAAAGCATATGCCATTTTTGATAATGGCTTTTTGAAATCAATGAATTCAGGAACAGTTGAATGTCTTCAACAAATTCACGCCTATTTATTTGGCGGACTATACGATTTCGCTGGAAAGATTCGCACAAAGACCATTTCTAAAGGTGGAACAATCTTTTGCCGTGCCGAGTATCTGATGCAAAATCTTGAAACTATCGAGAAGATGCCTGAAACTACATTTGACGAGATAGTTGACAAATACGTTGAGATGAACGTGGCTCATCCTTTCATGGAAGGTAACGGCCGCTCGACTCGCATCTGGCTTGACTTGATTTTTAAGAAACAGTTGAAGATGTGTGTTGATTGGAGCAAAATCGACAAAAAGAAATATCTGAGTGCGATGCGCAGAAGCGTTACTGATTCCTCTCGCATAAAATCATTACTTAAACCAGCCTTGACCGACCGCATAACCGACCGTGAAATCTTTATGAAAGGCATTGACTATTCGTATTATTATGAGCAAGATGAATAGGGGAACGTTGCTATAACGACCAGAGCGAAGCGAAGTGGATATGCTGTAAGAAATGCTGTTAATAATTGCATGAATGCGATATATACATGGCATGAAAAATATATATACAAGTAGATTGTTTTTGCTAATTTGTGTTATTATGTGAATTATAATATGTTATTGGAATAGTTTTATTTCTATATGTTAAAAATAATAATCATAGTTATAATATGCTTTGTGCTTTTCAGGATTTTAAAACAGATCCCGAAAAGAGAAGTCGATATTGGAACAGATAGTGAAAAAAGAGCAGCTGATATAGGTACATATGGTGAAAAATTTGTTCGTTATATTCTATCTAAATTGTCTGATGAATATACAATTTTAGATGATGTGGTTTTGAGAACGGCTACTGGAACTACTCAGATTGACCATATAGTGGTGTCTAAATACGGCGTGTTTGCAATTGAAACTAAGAACTATCGCGGGGAGATTTATGGCAATGATAATAGCCAAGAGTGGACGCAGATTATAGTTACGGATGTAACATATAGAAAAAGATGGTGGAAAACTTATTCATACGTAACGAAAAACCATTTTTATAATCCAGTAAAACAGTCGTTGGCACATATGTATGCAATAAGGAAAGTTCTGAGAAATTGGCCTGGTATTATGGTTGTTCCTATAGTGGTTTTTGCTGGAAGTGCAGTGATTAAGGGCGTTACATCGCAATACCATGTCATATACAGCGATATGTTACTGAAAACTATACAAAACTATGATATGCCTTGTGTTTCTGAAACCGATGTTGATGTAATAGTAAAAACTCTTATTAGAAAAGATGTTGGAGATGAGGTCGATCATCAAAGTCATATACAAAATGTGAATGCTGCAAAACAAAGATACAACTCAAAAATAGTATCTGGTATATGTCCGGAATGTGGAGGAAGCCTAGTTAGACGTAGTGGAAAGTATGGATGGTTTTATGGATGTAGCAATTATCCCAAATGCAAGTTTCATGTGAATTGAATATTTGCAACCATTGTTTTCTTTTTTCTGCAACTTATGTTAATTTTTGTTAACAATTGATAATCAGATTGTCTAACATAAAAAATATTTCAACTAAAATGTTGATATTCCCAAAACTTTTTGTATCTTTGCGAAAATTTTAAAACGATAATTATATGATAAATGAACTGACTATCAAAAAAAGAAGCCTTAAAAATAACCGAGTGAATTTCAATAGGTATCAGGAGGAAAAGGAGTTGAGAGAAAGCATCTCTCTTGAGGAGTTTAGGGACAAGTTGTTGGATTGTGTTGCAAAGCATTATGAAAATTTACAAAGTTAGAGTTTCAAAAAGGGTAGAAAAAAAGATAAGCGAAATAAAGGATTTTATAGTATCAATTAACACTCAAGCCTCGAGTATTGAATATGTTGTGGGGCTATATGAGGAGATTGACACGTTGTCATATATGGCGGATTTGATTCCTCCATTGATATGGAGTATCTGTTCTATTGTTCGCAAGAATGAAAAACGACTGCTGGTTAAAAAAGGCAAATTGACAGTGTTTTTTCATACTTATAAGAATTGTGTCATGGTTGACGATATTGTTCCATCAAAATTAGTCACAAAAGAGAATTTTAAAGACAACAAATAAAAAAATTCCTATCTTTGCAAAAAATTATCATCATGGCACTGAACTGCGGAATTATCGGACTATCCAACACTGGAAAAACAACCATATTCAATTGTATATCAAACACTAAGGCGGAGATTGGCTTCGCCACGAAGTCGAACATCGGAATGTGCGAGGTGCGCGATGAACGTCTCAAACTCATCGACAATATCTCACATTCGAAGCGTATCGTGCCAGCCACTGTCGAAATCGTCGACCTTCCGGGTTTGAGCAAGGGCGGTCAGGGTGTCGGTAACAAACTCCTCGCCGAGGTGCAGACCGTCGATGCGCTCATCCATGTTTTGCGTTGTTTCGACGACCCCAATGTTCCGCATAGCGAAGGCAGCATCGACCCGGTGCGCGATATGGAACTCGTCGACCTTGAGCTTCAGGTGCGCGACCTCGACCTCGTGACACGTAAGCTGCAACGCGTTGAGAAACTGCTCAAAAACGGCGATAAAGACAACAAACGCGCTTTCGAGGTGCTCACGATATACAAAGAATGTCTCGAGAACATGCAGAACGCCCGCACCGCCAACGTGCCTGAAGAAGATAAGAAGTATATCCAAGATATTCAGCTGCTTACGGTCAAGCCGATAATGTACGTCTGCAACGTAGACGACGCATCGGCTCTCACCGGAAACAAATACACTGAGGCTGTGAAAGCCGCTCTTCATGGCGAAGACATGATTATCCTTGCCGGAAAACTCGAGTCGGAGATCGCCGAACTCGACGAGGCTGACCGTGCTCTGTTTATGGAAGATGCTGGTCTAACCGAACCTGGCGTCAACAAGCTTGTTCGTCTCGCTTACAGCACACTGAAGCTGCAGTCGTACTTCACAACAGGTCCTGACGAGACTCGTGCCTGGACAATCCATGTGGGCGACACCGCTCCTGAAGCTGCCGGCGTGATCCACAGCGACCTCCAGCGTGGCTTCATCCGCGCCGAGGTGATGAGCTGCGACGATTTCCTGCACTATGGCTCCGAACAGGCTGTGAAAGAAGCTGGAAAATTCGCTGTTGAAGGAAAGAACTACGTGGTGAAAGACGGCGACATCATCAATATCAGATTCAACGTGTAGCTTATGCCCGAATACGTCGTCCTCGTTGATAATCAAGACAATCAAATCGGTTTGATGGAGAAGCAGGCCGCTCACGTCAACCCGACGCTGCACCGTGCCTTCTCGATTTTCATTTTCAACAGCAAAGGGGAGATGCTGCTCCAACAGCGCGCCCTCACGAAGTATCATACTCCTGGTTTGTGGACCAACACCTGCTGCAGTCATCCGCGTGACGGCGAGTCATTGCAAGATGCCACAAAACGCCGCCTAATGGAGGAGATGGGGATGGAGTGCGACCTCAAGGAGGCGTTCAGCTTCATCTACAAGGCCGACGTGATGCAGGGGCTCACCGAACATGAGTTCGACCATGTGTTCATCGGAACCACCGACGCGACACCTATTATTAATAGGGAAGAAGTGGAGTCGTATAAATACGAGACCATCGAGAATATCAAAAAGGATATCGAGAAAAATCCTCAGAATTATACTGCTTGGTTCAAGATTGCATTTGCTAAACTCTTGGATAACGATAATTAATCTCACGCAGATCTCGCAGAATCCGCAGACTTTTTATTCTTCCATATGGATTTGTTCGCAAGCGAACTGATCTCACAGAGCGTTCTGCGATTTCCGCTCGCTTGCGAGCTTTTTTTTACGTGTCCGGTTCTGCGTTATCTGTGAGATCTGCGTGAAAAATAAAAAAGAAAATTTTTTTCAAATTTTTCTTGTATATTAAAAAATATGTTGTATTTTTGCGATGTGAAAATGATATCAAAATGATATTACAATAAATTAAATAATCATCTTAAAATTACAACTATGGAAAACAAGGAATTTGAATTTAAAGGATTGAGAATAAATGGATTCTTGATGCTGTTTGTGGTCATCGCAATCGTTGCTTTGATAATCTACGGATTTACACAATTGACAGAAGGTGAGCCGTTGTGGCTGCTCTTTGGCGGAATCGCAATGATAGTCGTCGATTTCATCATGTGTCTCGGTTTCCGTATGCTCGAGCCGAATGAGGCGATGGTGATGGTGTTCTTCGGAAAATATCAGGGAACCATGACAAAAGTCGGTTTTAATTGGGTGAATCCGTTCTATTCATCGAAAAAAGTCTCTCTCCGTGCCCGTAATCTCAACGTTGACCCGATCAAGGTGAACGACAAAACCGGTAACCCGATTATGATCGGTCAGATTCTTGTTTGGAAGCTGAAAGACACATACAAAGCTATGTTTGAAATCGATTCTCAGACTATGGCCGCCAACCCTTCGGGAGTGGGCAATAGTGTTGCCGTGATGAGCCGTATGCGTGCTTTCGAGAGCTTCGTGAGAGTGCAGAGTGACGCTGCTTTGCGCGAGGTGGCTGGCATGTTTGCCTACGATGAAAACGGTGACATCAACAATGGCGATTTGACTTTGCGTGCCGGCGGTTCGGAAATCAACGACATACTTCTCGGAAAACTCAACGACCGTCTCGCAATGTCGGGTCTCGAAGTCATTGAAGCGAGAATCAACTACTTGGCTTATTCTCCAGAGATTGCAGCGGTTATGCTTCGTCGCCAGCAGGCGGCAGCAATCATCGCAGCACGTGAAAAGATTGTCGAAGGCGCCGTCTCGATGGTGAAAATGGCTCTCGACAAGCTCAAAGACGAAGAAGTAGTCGAACTCGACGACGACAAGAAAGCCGCTATGGTCAGCAACCTGATGGTGGTACTTTGCGCCGACGATGCCGCGCAACCTGTAGTAAACACTGGAACTTTGTATCAATAAATCAATAAGATTATGAAAAAAGCAATATATTTCTCAATAATAGTTTGCCTTGCAAGCTGGATTTTCGCCGCCTTTATATGGTTTGGAATGGGAATCCACAACACAACCGACAATCTTAAATTGTATTCGCTTTGCGCGTCGATTTACATGTTTTTCCCATTGATTTGCGCAATCGTGATTCAGATTATAAATAAAGAAAAACTCGGCAGCACAGGCTTGCTGAAGTTCAAAATCAAATGGTCGTGGCTCATCGCATGGCTGCTGCCTGTCGTGATTGTCGCGGTCACCATTATTATAAACTCGCTGTTCGAAGGCTGCACGCTTGGTTTCCACATGCCGGCAATTCCAGGATTTGAAAACCTTTCTCCGGAAGATCAAGCAAAATTCATGGCGATGCAAAATCCGAAAACTATGATTATAACCACTTTGGTTTCCGGACTTCTCGCAGGCATCACAATCAACGCTGTTGCAGCGTTCGGGGAGGAGTACGGCTGGCGTAATTATCTCGTCAACGCATTGAAAGGCAAGAACTTCTGGGTGGCGTGCCTCTTCATCGGCGTCGTTTGGGGATTCTGGCATTTCCCGATTATCCTCATGGGACATAACTACATGGTTCATCGTACCGCTGGCGTTTTCATGATGGTTTTGATGTGCCTTGCAATGACTCCAATCGAGCTTTACCTAGTTTTAAAAGCGAAGTCAGTTTATCCGGCCGCCATTTTCCACGGAACAATCAACGCTTTGGCTGGTGCTACGATGCTTTTCATCAGCGGTGGAAGCGACCTCATCAACGGCGTCGCTGGTCTCGCCGGAATCATCACAATGGCAGTGGTGACATTGATATTATTCGTTTACGACCAGTTTATTTCTGAAGATAAGATTATGTCAAATAAAATAAATTATTGATTATGAATGATATGACGCTGTTTTGGCTTATGATGGTGCTGGTCTTTGTCCTGACGATAGTCTTTCTGGAGATTTTCAGGAAAAAGACCAAGTTCGAGATTTTCAACGATCTCATAGTTATCAACGATTTCGTCTATCCGGCAAACATTCCTAATTATGTGATAAAATCTATCAGTATGGTGGAAAAACTGCCTAAAGTCATGATGAGATCCAACGGTTATGCCGGATTGAAAATGTGGAAAGGCGTTTTCAGAATCCTAGGCGGCAAAAGGTCTCTGTTTTATATCGAAAATCACTTCAAAGGCCCTATTATTAAGATTGAGACTGTCAGAGAAAGCATTTACATCAACTTCAAAGATATGGAACAAACACATCAGCTTTATGACGAGATGACAAAAACCGTAAAGATTATAGATGAGACGGAACTCGTTGATTGTAAATTTGTTACAACAACAAGAAGTTGGGTGATTGCGGGAATATTTATTGCAATTGTTACTGTAGTTTCTTTGCTTCCGGCAATAATTTAAAAATGGCTAAAGAAAAGGATAATACCAAAAATTTCGTCCTGCGCCTCGACGCGAAGACGATGGATGCCGTTGAGAAGTGGGCGGCGGACGAGTTCCGTTCCATCAACGGGCAGATCCAATGGATTATAAATGAAGCACTTAAGAAAAATAAACGTATTTAATTATGGATATCGAAAGAATTATCGAACTGACATTGATTGCCCTCTATGTGGCGCTTTATTTCGGCATGCCGGCAATAGCAAAACGGATTTATGACCCTGATCGCAGACGCACGGTCATTAACAAATTGAATGTCGCATTTCTCTTTGTGTTGTTGGGATTAGTGTGCTTCGTGGTCTACGATTTCGTGGTTTACGACCTCGCAGGCGACTACAAAGCCTCACGACTCGGACTGGTGTTTATTTCTGTCGTGATGTTCATCTACACCACGTTTTTCAAGAAGAAACAGTGGTTTGAGGACTAATCCTCGGCGTCGAGCCATTCCCACTTGGTTGGTAGGGTGGCCTTGCGCTTGATGCAATCGTCGGATTTGCACTTGAACCCGATCTCGTTCTTGATGAACTTAACCTCATAAAGACCCTTGACATCCTTGCAAGGGTCTTTTTGATTTATAAATGTAATCAAATCGCCGTCAACGCTGTATGTTCCGATAATCGGCTTGTCGCTGTCCACGCCCATGAAATCGAGGCGGTATCCTTTCCCGTCCATGGTGAGGAATGCGCCGCCAGTGGTGCTTTGCCATGTTCCCTTGATGCTTTTCGCCACCACCTTGGTCTCTGCGGCTTTTTTCTCTTCTTTTTTATCCTTTTTTATCTCAATATCTTTCTTTTCAGCTGTGGTCTTCGGTTTTTCAGCAGGTTTTGTTTCTTTTGTAACCTCGGTTGTAACCTTTGGTGTCTCCTTTTTCTCGATATTCTTCTTGCCTGATGGCTTGAAGATGCTGAAAATCATAAAGAAAGCCAATATCACTACAAAAATAATCACAATGAGTTTTGTGAAGATATTTTTTGAGTTTTTCTTCTTCGAACTGCCTTTTTTCTTCGGCTTTGCCGGTTTTTTTGATGCTTTTGCCATAATGATGATTGTTACGTTGCAAAGATAACATTTTTTTAAATATTGATGTTAAATGTCGCTATTATTTTTGTATTTTTGCACCGAAATTTTACCATTATGCAGGAAACAATTCTGATTTTAGATTTCGGTTCACAAGTGACACAACTGATTGGCCGCCGTTTGCGCGAGCTCAACGTCTATTGTGAAATTCATCCATACAACAAGATCCCGGCAATCACTGACGATATCAAAGGTGTTATCCTTAGCGGAAGCCCTTCGTCGGTGCGCGACGAGAAAGCTCCTTTCGCCGATTTGTCGAACATAAAAGGCCGTCTGCCGTTGTTCGGAATTTGCTACGGAGCACAGTTTATGGCGCATCATTTCGGAGGCGAGGTGAACTCGTCACTGGCACGTGAATATGGTCGCGCTATGCTGACAGTGGTGGAGGAGGATAACATTCTTTTCCGTGGCGTGTCAAAGACCTCGCAGGTGTGGATGTCGCATGGTGACACTATCGCTCGTCTGCCTAAAAACGCTCATGTTATCGCCAAGACTGACGACGTGGAAAACGCCGCATACAAAATCGACGGCGAGGATACCTGGGCGGTGCAGTTCCATCCGGAGGTGTTCCACAGCAAGGAAGGTCCGAAGATGCTCGAAAACTTCGCGATGAATATCTGCGGCTGCCACGGCAACTGGACTCCTGACTCGTTTATCGACACCACCGTCGATGCGATGCGAGCAAAACTTGGTGACGACAAGGTGATTCTGGGTCTCTCAGGCGGCGTCGACAGCACCGTGGCTGCAGTCTTGCTCAACAAAGCTATTGGTAAAAACCTCACATGTATCTTCGTCGACAACGGTCTTCTCCGAAAAAACGAATTTGAAGACGTTCTCGATTCATATAAAGACTTGGGTCTCAACGTGATAGGCGTTCATGCTGGTAATCTGTTCTTAAGCAAACTTGCAGGCGTCACCGACCCTGAAGCAAAACGTAAGGCAATCGGTTCCACGTTTATCGACGTGTTCGAGGCTGAAGCCAAGAAAATTGAAGGCGCGAAATGGCTTGCACAAGGCACCATCTATCCTGATGTCATCGAGAGCGTAAGCGTCAACGGACCGAGCTGCAAAATAAAGTCGCATCACAATGTGGGCGGTCTCCCTGAAAAGATGAACCTCAAGATTGTGGAGCCGTTGCGCGCATTGTTCAAAGACGAGGTCCGTCGCGTGGGTCGTGCATTAGGCATCAAACGCGAGCTGGTAGGTCGTCATCCTTTCCCTGGACCGAGCCTCGGAATCCGTATCCTTGGTGAAGTCACTGAAGAGAAACTCCGCATCCTGCGTGATGCCGACGATATCTTCATCCGTGGGCTGAGAGAGTGGAAATGTGAACTGCCGAGCGCATCGTATCCAAACGAGATGGCTGACAACCTCTACGACAGCATCTGGCAAGCCGGAACGATGCTACTTCCTGTGAAGAGCGTCGGTGTGATGGGGGATGAGCGCAGCTACGAATACACCATCGCTCTGCGTGCAGTCATCTCCACCGACGGAATGACCGCCGACTGGGTGCATCTCCCGTATGAATTTATGGCAAAAGTTTCAAATGATATAATTAATAAGGTCAAAGGCGTCAACAGAGTGTGCTATGACATTTCTTCTAAACCGCCAGCGACTATAGAATGGGAGTAAAAATCTGCGGGATCAGTTCGCTTGCGAACAAAATCATTGTGGAAGAATAGAAAAATAACTAAATCTGCGGATTCTGCGAGATCTGCGAGAGAAAAAATAAGTAATATGACAAAACAAATCAACTGGAAACAGGAAATAATCTCCTACGCCTTCCTTATCTTGGGAAGCGTCTTGTTCGCCGTGGGCGACGTGATGTTCGTTAATCCTTACCATCTCGCACCAGGCGGCACCTATGGTCTCTCCAACGTGCTCAACGCGTTGTATCCTTGGAAAGTGTCATTGTACGCCATCTGCATGGATATACCGCTGCTCCTTATCGGCACATGGATTCTCGGACCGAAATTCGGATTTAAGACCATCTTGTCGACATTGCTCATATTTGGAGCCACATTCGTGCTTGAGTCGACATGGGGCTACAAACCTGTGATTTTTGAGTTCATTCATGAGGTCACAGAAGGTCAGACAATCGACAAGTCGATGCTCGAAATCCTCGGAACAAACATGTATTTCAAGCCTGACTACTTCCTCAACACACTCGTGGCTGGCGGTATCTACGGTCTCGCAATCGGCTTCGTGTTCAAATCAGGAGCCACCTCAGGTGGCAGCGACATCATCTCGATGATTCTGCACAAATATACTAAAATCTCTCTCGGTACGTTAGTGATGATAGTTGACTCGATAATCACCTTGACATCGCTTCTGCTTGGTCAGATCCGTCTGCCAATCTACTCAATCCTCCTGATTGTGATAGAAAGCAAGATCATCGACCTTGTGGTTGACGGTATCAAGAGCTACAAGACAGCGTTCATTATCACTGATAAGATTGAAGAGGTCAGATTGTTTATTATCAACGACTTGGATAGAGGTGGTACATGTTTCGTGGGCTCAGGATTGTTCAAAGGTCAGGAGCGTAAGATGATTTACACCAACCTCAACCGCACCGATTTGGTTAAGTTGAAGATGAACTTGCGCAGCATCGACCCGAACGCGTTTGTCAACGTGATTGAAAGTGCTGAAGTGATGGGCAACGGCTTTGTGCCGCTCCCACATAACGAGAATAAATGATAAAAAAACTGTTAAATATCGCGCTTTGCCTGTGTTTCTTGGCTTCTGTGGAGGTCAAGGCACAGGACACATGCCGAGTGGCACTCATGGTGCCTCTGTATCTTGAGCAGGTCGATGAGGAGTTTTTCAATGCTGAGCCGTCAAACAAGACGTTGCTCACCAAGCCGTTCTCGTTCCTGCATTTTTATGAAGGTTTCATGATTGCCGCCGACTCCATGGTGAGCAGCCGTAACATGAAGTTGGACCTGAAGGTTTACGATGTCGACAACGACGTGAAAAAAGCCGATTCCGCCATTGTTGACCCATGGCTGGCAACAGCCAACCTGATCGTCGGACCGTTTTATCTCAAGCCGTTCAACGTGGTGAAAAATTTCGCCGTCGAGAACAATATCCCGATAGTGAATCCTATCACTCAGCGCTCGGAAATCGTTGAGAATCATCCTAATGTGATAAAAGTGAAGCCTTCACTTGACGCACAGCTCGCACCACTCGACAGTATCATCAAAAATTATTATCACGCCAACAATGTGTTTATCATCGGCAAAGACTCATTTAGTGATGCTGTAATGATTGAAAAGATAAACGAAATCGTTGAGCGTAACATCGACAGTTGTTCGTATGTTGATAATAATCATATAGTTAAGGTTATCAAGAGCCATCATAAAAGATGGAAATACCTGAAAGTCGAATTTGAAGAGCATGATTATCGTACTGATAACGTAAGTCTTAACCTCGATTCGCTGAGACGCTGTGTCGACGATAGCACCGTTTTTCATAATAGGATAGTCAATATCAATTATCAGCGGGACAGTTTGAATTTCGTGCAGGATTACGCCTCAACGATGCGAAACAACCTCTTCATCGTTTATGGAACTGATAAGGTTTTTGCCAACGAAATCGTCAACAAGGTGACGAAACTTACCGAGAATTTCCCGATCACCGTGATTTTATTGCCTGAATGGAGCAAATTCAGCGGACTGTTCAACGATAACCTGATGAAGATGCATGCCATCTATTTTGATGATACCTATATTGATTATCAGGGTATTAGGACAGAAAGTTTTATCTGCAAATTCAGAAACAGATACGAGACTGAACCTAACGACTACGCATATCAGGGTTTCGATATTGGGTGGTATTTCCTCAACGCTCTCAAGCTTTTCGGCTGCGAAATGATGGAAAACCTGCCGAATTACAATATCCCATTGCTTCATACGCGCTTCATGTTCCGTCAGGATTATGATTTTTCGGGTTATGAGAACACTTTCTGGAATGTTTATCAGTTTAAAGGCTACAACAAAGTCATTTTGACAACTGGTTATGAGAAATAAGATAATTATTTCTATATTATTGACAATCAATCTTTTATTTCTTTCTTGTGGAGAAAAGGACGATACCGTGGTTTCATATTGGAGCGATGGAATCGTGAAATCCGAGTTGCGTTACACCGACGGTAAGCTGGATGGTGTTTGCAGATGGTATTACCGCAACGGAAAGCCAGAGATGGAGGTCACTTATTCGATGAACGTTCTTAACGGTGAGGCGATGCGTTGGTACGAGAACGGAAATCTTGAGGAGAAGTCGTATTATAAAGACAATCAATACGATGGAGTGGTGGAGGAGTACAATGTTTTCGGTACTCTTGTGAAAAAATCGACTTACAAGGATGGTGTCTTGAACGGCATGTTCTATCAATGGTACGACAATGGCAAGCCGTTTGTCGAGGGTGAGTATCTCGACGGCATGATGCATGGCGGCTGGATTATGTATTACGCTGACGGTAGCATTGGAAGCAACGCGGTTTACGATAAAGGTACTGGCGTTCAGAAAGGTTTTGCGGATGGCGGAGCGTATCAAAATGCCGAAATCCATTATAAAAACAATGTGAAACATGGCAGGGAGATACATTACAACATCGACGGAAGTGTCAGTGAAATCTTGATTTGGAACGAAGGAGAGTATGTTGGAAACGCGAAATAAAAATATTTTTGAAAATAATTGTCAAATATAAAATAAAGTGCTAATTTTGCAGAAAATTTTAAAGGAAAATTCATAAACGTATTAATTAACTTTAAATACAAAAGTAATGAAAGTACAAACTATCATGGAAAACCTGGAAAAGAAACATCCAGGCGAAAAAGAGTATTTGCAAGCAGTTCGCGAAGTGCTCGAATCAATCGAAGAAGTTTACAACAAGCATCCAGAATTTGAGGCTGCAAAGATCGTTGAACGTTTAGTTGAACCAGATCGCATCTTCACATTCCGCGTGACATGGGTTGACGACAAAGGTCAGGTGCAGGTTAACTTAGGTTACCGTGTACAGTACAACGCCGCTCTCGGCGCATACAAAGGCGGTCTCCGTTTCCACCCAGCAGTCAACGTTTCAATGCTTAAGTTCTTAGGTTTCGAACAGATCTTCAAGAACTCATTGACAAACCTCCCACTCGGTGGTGGTAAAGGTGGTGCTGATTTCGACCCAACAGGAAAATCAGACGCTGAAATCATGCGTTTCTGCCAGGCTTTCATGTATGAGCTTTGGAGAAACATCGGTGCTGACCAGGATTCACCAGCTGGTGACGTCGGTGTTGGCGGCCGTGAAATCGGTTACCTCTACGGTGCTTACAAGAAACTCGCTCGCGAGCACAGCACAGGCGCTCTTACAGGTAAGAGCTACGGCTGGGGTGGTTCATTGATCCGTCCAGAAGCTACAGGTTTCGGCGCAATGTACTATGTCGACCGCATGGTTCACCAGAAGGGTGA
>DBYZ01000013.1:44980-45159 GCA_002311655.1 Bacteroidales bacterium UBA1173 | reverse complement strand
GAACTCGGCGCTAAGGTCGTCGCTATCTCTGGCCCAGACGGCGTTTGCGAAATCGCTGACGGTATCACAAGCGAAATGATCGACTACATGCTCGATATGCGTGCTTCAAACCGTAACAAGGTTCAGGATATGGCCGACAAATTCCCAGGCAAAGCTAAATTCACCGCTGGTAAGAAAGC
>DBYZ01000013.1:0-44926 GCA_002311655.1 Bacteroidales bacterium UBA1173 | reverse complement strand
TGGCAGAAGAAGATGCTAAGGAATTGCTCAAGAACGGCGTGAAATATGTCGCTGAAGTTTCTAACATGGGTTGCCAGCCAGGTGCTATCGAGGCATTCCAGAAGGCAGGTATTCCATTCGCTCCAGGTAAAGCTGTCAACGCAGGTGGTGTTGCTACATCAGGTCTCGAGATCTGCCAGAACGCAGCTCACATCAACTGGACAGCTCCAGAAGTTGACCAGAAACTCCACAAGATCATGAACGACATTTATGACATGTGCGTTGAGTATGGTAAACAGGCTGACGGTACTATCAACTACGTGAAGGGCGCTAACATCGCCGGCTTCATGCGCGTTGCAAAAGCTATGTTGGCTCAGGGTATCATCTAATTCTGATCAAACACAAACTTGAAGGGATGCCACTACGGCATCCCTTTTTTTGTTTTTTCGCCCATATTTAAAATATTTTTTATATCTTTGCAAAATTAATATTGATAGCGAAATATGAAGAAATTTGTGATACTGCTGACGGTGATTTTCATGTGCTTGATCGTGAAAGCACAAACTATCGCCATTTTTGATTTTAACGCAGGTAATGGAGTGCCTCGAGAGTTTGCGGACAGTGTTACTAATGTTTTTAAGACCTCTTTCCAGATTCAGGACTGCGTAATCCTGGATACTGCGGAAGTGTATAAAGCTATTGAAGAACTGGGATTTGATAAGTATGGGATGAAAAAACAGCAGAGAATTGAGGTTGGAAAAGCTATCAATGCAAACAGAGTTATTTACGGTAATATCAACCTTGTTGAGGATAGTTTTGTGGTGCTTGCCGGATCTGTGAATGTTCAGACTGCTGAAACAGAAACGATGTTTAAGGCGACTATCACGGAAATCGCCGGTAGCGCTAAGGTTATTTCAGATTTGGCTCAGAGAATAGCTGCAAAAATTGAGGTGATAGCTGCAGAAGAACCTCAGCAAATGGAAGAAGAGAAAGAAAAAGAGAAACCAATGTCTCCTAAGTCGTTCACAGTCAATGATGTGACTTTCGAGATGATATATGTTGAAGGCGGCGCGTTCCAAATGGGAGGAACAAGTGAACAGGGCAAGGAGGCTTATGATGCTGAGAAACCTGTCCATAAAGTGGTCGTTGATGACTTCTATATCGGTAAATTTGAGGTTACACAGGGACTTTGGAAGGCTGTGATGGGCAGCGAGATTACCGATAGCGGCGGATGGAGAGGTTATGGTTATGGCGATAATTTCCCGGCTTATAGAGTGAGCTGGAAAGACTGCCAGGCGTTTGTGAAAAAACTGAATGAACTTACAGGAGAGAATTTCCGCCTGCCTTATGAGGCTGAATGGGAATATGCTGCAAGAGGCGGCAATAAGAGCGAAGGTCATAAATACAGCGGCAGCGATGTGGTGAACGATGTGGCTTGGTATACCAGCAATACCTACGATTCTGGAACACAGCCGGTGGGAACGAAAACCCCAAATGAGCTTGGAATCTATGATATGAGCGGCAACGTGTGGGAATGGTGCATGGATTGGTATGGTGACTATGAAGACAAAGCGATAAAAAATCCGAAAGGCAAAGCCAGCGGGAACAATAAAGTGCTTCGTGGCGGCAGCTGGAGCCGTGGCTCTAAACTTTGCCGTATCGCCAGCAGAGGCTACAACCTCCCTGACGCCAGATTCAGCTACAACGGATTCCGTCTCGTGTTGGTTGTTGAACAGCCTGTAGATGAAAAAGCCGAATAAAATGAGCCTTATCGACGAAATACTTGATAAACGTGAGTTTACAAAAGAAGATCTGAAGATTCTGCTTGCCGCGGAAGGTGAGGAGATGTCTAAGATTTTCGACAAGGCACTGAAAACCAAACTCAAATATCTTGATAACTACGTTCATCTGCGCGGCTTAATAGAGTATAGCAACAGATGCTCGAAATATTGCCTTTACTGCGGCGTGCGCGCAAAAAACACCAAAGTGGAGCGATATACGTTGAGCGACGACGAGGTCTTGGAATGTGCACATCTGGCTCATAAACTCGGATACGGCTCTGTCGCAATCCAAAGCGGCGAGCGTGACGATAAGGAATTCGTCGATAAAATCGAATATCTTGTAAAGAAAATCAAGAAAATAGACAATGGAAGCCTAGGAATCACGCTCTCTTTGGGCGAACAGACTGAGGAGACATACCGTCGCTGGTTTGAAGCTGGCGCACACCGCTATCTTTTAAGAATCGAATCATCAGATGAGGCTCTATATTATAAAATCCATCCTAATGATTCAAAACATAATTTCCAGAAACGTCTCGAATGCATAGATAATCTGTTGCATCTAGGCTACCAAACCGGCACCGGCGTCATGGTGGGACTTCCGTTCCAAACTCTTGATAACCTTGCCGATGACCTGCTATTCTTCAAGAAACTCAACGTCGCTATGGTCGGCATGGGTCCGTTTATCCCACATCCTGACACGCCTTTATGGGAGTTCAGAGACCAGATTCCATCGGCAAAAGACCGCATGAATCTCACCTTGAAGATGATTGCCGTCCTGCGCCTCATGATGCCTGAAATCAATATGGTGGCGGCTACTGCCAACCAGACCGTCGACCCGCTCGGACGCGAGAAAGCCATCATGGTGGGGGCAAACGTCATAATGCCTAACCTCACGCCAAACGAATTCCGTGAGAATTATCTCATTTATCCTGATAAAGCTTGTGTCAAAGACAAGCCAGACCAATGCCAGACATGCCTCGACATCCGCATGGAATCGATAGGGCATAAGGTGCTTTACAACGCTTGGGGCGACTCAAAGGCGTTTTTAAAAGAGCATTCTGATTAACAACTTATTGTAGCTGTCAATTCACTATTAAATGGTGATAATTTGTTGCGGATTTGCGGATGTAATTTTGCAAAAAGTTTTAATCATTTATTAACAAAATAAATATGGAAATTAAAAGAATAACATTATTACTTGTATTATTGATTTTTGGTATTACTGCTTTGGCACAAAACACCGATGCCAATATTTTCGGTCATGTGATTGACAAACAGACGCATGAACATCTTCCTTATGTCAATGTGTCGATAAAAGGCACGACCAAAGGCTCTCCGACTGACGATAGCGGTCACTTTTTCATTACTAATCTTACCGAAGGAAAACATGTTGTGGAGGTTTCTTCTGTGGGATATATTACTATAACACGGGAGATTTATGTTAAAAAAGGGGAGAGCAAGGAGATGAATTTCGAGATAGAGCCAGATACACAGGTTATGAATGATGTGGTGGTGTCGGCTAGTCGTGTGGCTGTGAACAGAAAAGAAGCGGCCGTTGTTGTCAATGTCATGAGACCCAAGACATTGGAGCAGGTCAATGCGATAAATCTTGCTGAAGGATTGAACTATCAGCCTGGCTTGAGAGTTGAGAACACTTGTCAGAATTGTGGTACCAATCAGCTGAGAATCAATGGCTTGGAAGGAAAATATTCACAGATTCTTATCGACAGCAGGCCAGTGTTCAGTGCTTTGGCTGGCGTTTACGGTCTTGAGCAGATTCCTGTCTCGATGATCGACCGTATTGAGGTGATACGCGGCGGCGGTTCGGCTTTGTTTGGTGCCAATGCTATTGGTGGCGTGGTGAACATCATTACACGTGAACCTATTAAGAACTCTCTTAATGTTGGGCATACTGCAAAACTTATCGATGGAAAATCATGGGATAACATGAGCTCTTTCAACGCCGCTCTGGTGTCGTCAGATTTCAAAGCCGGCGCCTATATCTTCGGAACCTCACACAATCGCCAGGGTTATGACCGCGACAGTGACGGGTTTACCGAACTTGGCAAACAGAAAGCCATGAATATTGGTACTCGCGCATTTTATAAATTCGGCAAAGGCTCTAAAATCACAGCGGAATATCATAGCTTGTATGAGTTCCGACGCGGAGGCGACAGCATCGACTTCCAGCCACATCTCTGTCAGGTGGCGGAGCAGGCTGAACATCATATCAACGGCGGTGGCTTGACATACGATTACCTTAGCAAAGACACTCATTTCCACATGTCGGCGTATGGCTCATTGCAGAATATCAACCGCGACTCTTATTATGGGACACAATACGATTTGAATGCCTACGGAATGTCGAAAGATTTCAGTTCGGTGCTTGGTTCGCAGGCTTTATATAACTTTAACCGATTGATTTTCATGCCGTCAACGTTGATGGCTGGCGTTGAATGGTCCACAAATCATCTCACCGATGAGCAACCTGCATATAAACGCTATATTGACCAGCATGCCGATGTGGCGAGTGCTTTCCTTCAAAATGAATGGAAAAACAAGAGTTTTGGACTGCTTTTCGGTATTCGTGTCGATAAACATAGCATGATGAACAAACCTGTTTTCAGCCCTCGGGCCAATGTGAGATGGGCAATAGTGCCGTCAGTGACAACCAGACTGAGTTATTCGTCAGGTTTTCGCGCACCTCAGGTTTTCGATGAGGATCTTCATATCATGGCGGTGGGTGGCGATGTGGCTATCATAGTCTTAAGCCCGGACCTAAGACCAGAATACAGTCATAGTTTCAGTGGCTCGATAGGGTGGGAACGATTTATCGGCCCATTCGACTTTGATGTTATGGTAGAAGGATTCTACACCGTATTGAACGACGTATTTGTGCTTCGTCCCAATGGCACTGATGAACAAGGGAATATGATTATGGAGCGTTGTAACGGCTCTGGCGCGCATGTTGGTGGCGTTAATATCGAGGCGCAACTGCAACGTGATGAGTTTGTTGTGCAGATTGGATACACTTACCAGCAAAGCCGCTATACAGAGCCGGAGACATGGAGCGACAATCCTGATATCGTGCCACAGCGACGCATGTTCCGTACCCCTGACAGTTATGGATATATCACTGTTTTATGCCCGATAACAGAACGTTTCAAGGCATCGGTGTCGGGAATTTACACAGGTTCGATGCTGGTGCAGCATTACGCTGGATATGTTGAAAAAGACTGTGAAAAAATCACGTCTTCGTTTTTCGATATGGGTCTAAAACTCACTTATGACATCCCGCTTTGCGTCGGGACGACTTTGCAGATCAGCGGCGGCATACAGAACATATTCGACAGCTATCAGGACGACTTTGACAAAGGTGCATACCGCGATGCGGGATATATCTACGGCCCGACATACCCGCGGACTTATTTTATGGGCTTGAAGTTGAGTCTGTAAATAAAAAAGGTGACTGCTCATCGCAGTCACCCAAACATCATTCATTATATAATCCAAATTGAAGTAAAATCATATTCATAGTCATTAGTCGCCAGTCTTTAGTCTTTAGTAAAAACAATGGTCAAAACTAACAACTAAAGACTAACGACTAAAAACTTAGAAGTAAAGGTCGCGTTCACCTTGTTTAATCCTCTCAATGCGCTTCTTGAGTTCATCGAGGAACTGCGGGTCAACGTTCTTGAAGTTGTTTTCGATGGTTTTCCAGCCTTTTGCAGCAACTTCAGGTGTCGCGTAGTCCACAAGGTATTCCGATAAGGTGAGGATTGCATTCGGCGTGCAATAGCGCTTGATGAAGCCTGGCACGCTGAACTCCATGAAATGCTCGCCGGTTCTGCCCAAACGGTAACATGCTGTACAGAAACTCGGGATGAAGTCGTGGTCAAGAAGCTTGTCGATGATCTCGCCTAAGGTGCGGTCGTCGCCAATCTTGAACTGCTCGCGATGCAGGTTCTGGTCTTCCTGCTTGTCGCTGTTTTTCTCCTCTTCCTCGTGGTGATATTTGTAGTCGCCAATCTGGAGGTTAGTGCCGCCATCAATCTGTGAGATACCGTATTCAATGGCTTTTGCGCGGAACTCGGCGTCCTCGCGGGCTGTCAGAATCATGCCGGTGTAAGGCACTGCCAGGCGGAAGATGGCGATGATTTTTTCAAACACATCGTCGTCGACGAAATATTTCTTGTCGATGCTCAAGCCCGATGCGTCTTTGATTCTTGGGAATGAGATGGTGTGAGGTCCTACGTTGAAGCAAGCCTCGAGGTGGTTGGTGTGACGAATCATTGCCAGCACCTCGTAACGCCAGTCGTACAAGCCGAATAGGATACCCAGACCGTTGTCGTCGATGCCTGCCTGCTGGGCGCGGTCCATGGCGGTCAGACGGTAGTTGTAGTCGCCTTTCTTGGTGTTGATCGGGTGATATTCGTTGTAAATCTCAGGGCAGTAAGTCTCTTGGAAGATCTGATATGTACCGATGCCAGCCTCTTTCACTGTGCGGAAACCTTCCACATCCAATGGAGCTGCGTTGATGTTCACGCGGCGGATGCTGCCTTTGCCTTTCTTAGTGTTATAAGTCACTTTCACGGTGTGAGCGATGTACTCTGGTGAGTATTTCGGGCTTTCACCGTAAACGAGGATTAGTCGTTTCTGACCGTCATCTTCGAGAGCCTCCACGTTGCGGACGAGCTCTTCGTCCGTCAAAGTGGTGCGGATCTGTTCTTTGTTCGATGAGCGGAAACCGCAGTAGCTGCAGTTGTTCACGCAATAGTTGCCCACGTAGAGAGGGGCGAAGAGCACGATACGGTTGCCGTAGATGCGACGTTTCAGCTCTCTCGCGCCTTCCTTGATTTCCTCGACCAATGCCGGCTCTGTGGTATTAACGAGAACGGCTGTCTCTTCCATCGTCAGACGGTTCTTTGCCAAGGATTTGTTGATGATTTCGCGCACGCGTTCTGGTGTGCTCTTGGTGTTGTTGATGTAGTCCCAAATCTCTTCAGAATCGATGAACGGGCGGTTAGGCTCGTCAGGAATTCTGCATTTTTCTGGATGAAATTGCATATTTTTAGCTTTTTTATTGTTATTTTTCTTTCAAAACAACAAAATTCAGCTGAGAAATGACGTGTTTCAATTCCCTTGCCGTCGGATTATTACCTCTTCCGGCTCTGACTTTTTATTCGTAAAGCCCTTAGTCTCAATAACTTATCTTGACTTTAGGTCATCTACAAACTATTGTTGGTTGGTCTTACAAAAATACTATTTTTTTAAATATGATTAAACATTTTTTAAAAAAGTCTAAAGTCTAATGACTAAAGACTAACGACTAGCGACTAGCGAATAAAAACTCTCGTCACTCTTTCAAAAATCCCATTCATATAAGCAATCGCCATGCCGTAATTTGTAATCGGGATGCCGTGTTCGACAGCTTGATTTGTTCTGTTAATCAATTGCTTATGTGTGGCGACGCAGCCTCCGCATTGTATCGCGATGGCGTATTGTCCGATGTTTTCAATAGGTGTCAGACCTGAAAGATAAGTGAATTCGACGTTTTTGCCAGTAAATTTTCTTATAAGATTCGGCAGTTTCACTCGTCCGATATCGCCGCAGCTGATTTCGTGAGTGCACGACTCGAGCATGAGAATCTTGTCGCCGTCTTTGAGGTTCGACAGGTGAGGGGTGCCTTTCAGATAATTCTCGAAATCGCCTCTCAGTCGGGCCAGGATGATGCTGAAGCTCGTGAGTTGCACATCATGAGGCACGATTTTATTCACCAAACCAAACACCTGCGAATCAGTGACTACCAATGCAGGCTTTGGGTTGTTGTCGAAATACTGTTGCAGAGCTGTCTCTTTCAGCACCACGCAGATGCAGTCATTGTCGAGTACATCGCGAATTGCCATCACTTGAGGAAGAATCATACGTCCTTCAGGAGCTTCGTCGTCAATCGGAGTAACCAAAACTATGGTTTGACCAGGCTTGATAATTCCTCCGAGCAGCGACGGACGTTTGAAAGCGCTCTCTGGAATTGCGTGTTTCAAAGCTTCTACAATAGCTGTTGGCTCATCTTGTAACGCACTGAACTCTATTGTATTAACATTATATTCTTCGAATAATGCTTTAAATTCGTTTTTTTCGAGTTTTTCGATGTCAGATTTATTGTGAACGACTATAAACGGTGTCTCATGTTTCCTGAATTCCTCAATCAGTTTCCTTTCCGGATCCCCAAAAACATTCCCTGCAATCACTAAAATCGCGCAGTCGATTTCCTTTGTCGTCTGATAAGTCTTCTCAACCCTCTGTTTTCCGAGTTCGCTCATATCGTCGATGCCAGCGGTGTCAATGAGCACCACTGGACCGATGCCGAAAATCTCGATAGCTTTCTTCACTGGGTCGGTGGTAGTGCCCGCCTGATCCGACACAATCGCCATTGGTTGTCCTGTTAACTTGTTGATTATCGAGCTTTTACCATTATTCATCCGCCCGAAAATCCCGATATGAGGTTTTAAATCTTTTGCCATAATTTTCTAATTATTCAGCATGCAAAGATAAGATTAATTTTGTATCTTTGCAACCTAAAATATTAGATTTTAAATGCGATTTCTCTATCCAAATATACTCTGGTGCCTGTTCGCTTTGGCAATCCCGATTATCATTCACCTTTTCAACTTCAGAAGGCATAAAATAGTGTATTTCAGCAACACCGCCACGCTGAAGACGATAGAGCAGGAGAACGCTAAAACGAAGAAACTGAAATACATTATCGCATTGATAATGAGGATGTTATTTGTAGCGGCACTCGTTTTTGCTTTCGCTTATCCTTACAATCCAGACCAGAAACTGAAGACCGACGACGCCGACAATTTGGTGGCGGTGTATATCGACAACTCAATGTCGATGCAGAGCCAGTCGTCGGAGATTTCGCTGATTGAGGATGCGAGGGCGTCGGCACGCAAAATTGTCAGTAATATCAGCCCTTCGCAGAGGTTTGTGCTGCTCACCAACAGTCGTCAGCCCGACAACGAATACCCTATGAACCAGGACGAGATGCTGATGAGCATCGATGCGATGCAGACTGAGTCTTCTCCGATGAGTATCAACGTTTTATACGAGAATCTGCAGATGATAATGCGCAGAAACGGCTTCAAATCAGCCTCGTTGTTTATGTATTCCGATTTTCAGGACAATATGATGAACCTCGATGGCATCGTCGCTGACTCGGCAATCCAAATCGTGGCCATGCCGTTAAAGTCTGATTATCAACAGAATATATATATCGACACGGTCTGGCTGTCGTCACCGATACTTCAAAAAGACCTCGCCAATGAAATCAACGTGCGCGTCGTCAACGAGAGCAGCAAGGAGATAAAAGGTCTCCCGGTGAATTTCGAAATCGATGGTAAGGCGGTGGCATTCAATACAATAGATGTGCCTGCAAATGGCAGAAATGACATCTCAATGCAATTTATATTGAATGAGAATGGAAAAGGAAGTGTTTCAATCAACGATTTCCCAATCACATTTGATGATGCGTACAATTTCACATTGAACGTACGCCCAGTCATCAAAATCGTGGAATTGTCAACGGATAATGGCGTTTCCGCTATTCAAACATTGTTTTCCAAAGATTCATTATTCAATTACACTCGCATCGACCCTCGCCGCATCGACCAGCAGTATCTCTCTGATTGTCAGCTGATTATCATCGATGGCGACGATATTGTCAACGAAACAATGATGCAATCAATCTTTGATTTGGCAAAAGAAGGCTGCAGTGTGGTTCTGTTACCTTCGGAGAGTTCAGAAAACTTTGAGAGCTCCAAGTTCTCTGAGGATACGTTAAGCATTAATGCTATCGCATCGCAGCATCCGTTCTTTGATGACATATTCGTTTCCATTCCCGAAAATGCTGATTTGCCGAAGGTGTACAAGCATGTTCAAATAAATAAATCACGTTTTAATAACTCGTTATCCCTCATATCATTACAAAACGGTACTTCATTCTTTACTTTAAGTAAAATTGGAGCAGGAAACGTATTTGCTTTTGCCTCAAAGTTTGATAAAAACTGGACCAATTTTACCGAAAACTCGCTCTTCGTGCCGATAATGTACAAAATTGCGATGCTGGGCGGTCAGGTGAACAGGCTCTCATATACCGTTGGCGTTGATAAAGAATTGTCAGTCAATGATTTGACGGCATTTTCGGAAGGCGATATCCGCATCCGTGACGTTGAAAACACCTTCGAGATGATTCCGATGGTAGAATTGCGCAACAACCGAGCGTTGATAAGGCTTTACGATGAGCTTCCTGGCACCGGTTTCTATACTATTAACCACGGCGATGAGGTGCTTGCAACAACGGCATGGAACGACAGCCGCCTTGAGTCGAAAATGAAGTTTTTTGATAGGGAAGAAGTCGATAAATTATTGAAAGACAAAGGTTTGAATGTACTCGCCGTGATGAAAGCCGATGATATCCGCTCAAACAATGTTATGGAGATGATGGTGCGTCGCTCAATGATGTGGAAATCATTCATAATCATGGCGTTATGCGCGTTGTTGATAGAAATTTTGGTTTTGCGGTTCTGGAAATAGAAATTTTTATTATTTTTGTGCGAATAATATTGAAAATGTAGGGACGCATCGTATGCGTTCGAAAAATTGTGAGACAGATGGCAGATTTTGACGACGAAAATATTGATAATCAGGAACTTGAAGAGATAACTGAGATTGGCGACGATGTCACGCAGGTGCTCGACGGCTTCGATCCTACGGCGGAAGAAGAGTCGGGAATGCTTGTGCAGTCGGGCGACGGCTACCGTGTGGTGCCTCTGAAAGGCATGTTCGAGAACTGGTTTTTGGACTACTCCTCTTATGTCATCCTCGACCGCGCTGTGCCTGAGATCGACGACGGTTTGAAGCCTGTGCAGCGCCGTATCCTGCATTCCATGAAGGAAATCGACGACGGACGCTACAACAAAGTGGCGAATATCGTGGGAAACACCATGAAATATCACCCTCACGGCGACGCTTCCATCGGCGACGCGCTCGTGAATCTTGGCCAAAAAGACCTGCTTATCGACTGCCAGGGTAACTGGGGCAATATCCTCACCGGCGACGGCGCGGCGGCTCCTCGTTACATCGAGGCACGTCTGTCGAAATTCGCATTAGATGTTGTTTTTAACCCGAAAACAACGGATTGGACGTTCTCTTACGACGGCCGTAACAAAGAACCGATTTCGTTGCCGATAAAGTTCCCGTTGCTGCTTTTCCAAGGCGCCATGGGCATTGCGGTAGGTCTGAAATCGGAAATTCTGCCTCATAACTTCAACGAACTGCTCGATGCATCAATCGCTTACCTCAAAGACGAGCCTTTTGAGCTTTATCCAGACTTCCAAACCGGCGGTCTGATTGACGTTAGGGGTTACAACGACGGCGGTCGCGGCTCAAGAGTGCAGGTGAGGGCAAAAATCTCGCAACTCGACAAAAAGACATTGGTAATCACTGAGATACCATACGGAACGACGACAGAGACACTGATTCAGTCAATCACTCAAGCTGGCGAAAAAGGCAAGATAAAGATCCGCCGTGTTGATGATAACACTTCGAAAACAGCAGAAATCGTTATACATCTGGCTCCAGGCGTGTCACCAGACCAGACAATCGACGCACTTTATGCTTTCACGAAGTGCCAAGTCAAGCTGAACAGTCTCTGCACCTGTGTGATTCATAACGATAAACCCGAATTTACGACCATTTCAGCCATTTTAAGGCACAATACCGACCACACGCTGGATTTGTTGAGTTGGGAGCTTCAAAACACCTTAGACGAGCTGGAAGGCCAATGGCACTGGATTTCGCTGGAGAAGATATTCTTCGAGAAACGTCTTTACAAGATTTTGGAAAAAGACGCTCCGAGCTTTGACGCTCAAGTTGATGCCATCGAGAAGGCGTTCGACCCGTATCGCGAGAAGCTGAAGAAGGAAATAACACGCGACGATGTGCTCAAACTTTGCGAGAAGCCGGTTCGTAAGATTTCAAAATTCGATATCAAAAAGGCTGAGGATCAATTACTTGACATCGAGAAGCAGATCGAGCAGGTAAAATACGACCTCGACCATATCGTGGATTACACTATCCATTATTTCGAGGAAATCAAGCGCAAATACGGCAAAGGACGCGAGCGTAAGACCGAAATCCGCAACTTTGACAATATCTCGGCGGTGGCTGTGGCGGCTAACAACGAAAAACTTTACGTCAACAAGGAGGAAGGCTTCATCTGCACTGGCGCAGGCCTCAAGAAAGAGCAAAACAAGGACGCTTACGGTTATGTCTGCGACTGCTCCGACATCGACGATGTCATTGTTTTCCGCGAAAACGGTACGTTCTCAGTGGTCAAGCTGCAGCCTAAGCTGTTTGTCGGACCTGAGAAGATTATCTACGCAAACATCTATCATAAAGGCGACAAACGCACGATATACAACATGGCTTATCGCAACGGAAAGCCAGGAAATCCTTACTATGTCAAACGTTTCTACGTCGATGGCATCACGCACGACAGAATTTACGACCTGACGATGGGTGAGGCAGGCTCGAAAGTGGCTTATTTCTCAGCAAATCCTAACGGAGAGGCGGAAGTCATCAAGGTGCAGCTGCGTCCCGCTCCGAAGCTCAAAAAGCTCTCGTTTGATTACGATTTCGCCACTTTGGACATCAAAGGACGCGCAAGTAGAGGAAATAAGCTTACAAACCATTCTGTCAGCCGTATTTTCAAGCGTGAGGAAGGTGTCTCGACCCTTTCGGCACGCGAGATCTGGTACGACGACACCGTGAAACGTCTTAATGCCGACGGTCGCGGCACCTCGATTGGACGTTATTCGGGCAACGACAGGATAATGCAGATACACGCAAACGGCGAGTTCCGTCTCACGAACTTCGACCTCTCGACGCATTTCGACGACGACATGACGATGATTTTCAAGTTCGAGCCTGAGACGATATTCACCGTTCTTTACATCGAATCTGAGACTAAGTTGATGTATATCAAGAGGTTCACTGTTGATGAAGACACCCCTTTGAACAAACGAATCTCGTTCATCGGCGAAGGCGAAGATGCCAAGCTGATTGCCGTTAACATGGATGTTGTGCCGAGACTGCTGCTGAAATTCAACGACGGTGTTAGCGGCAAACACTTTGAGGATGAAGAAATTAACGTTGACGAATACATCGGCGTGAAGAGCTACAAGGCGAAGGGTAAACGTCTATCGGTCCACGACGTGAACTATTACGAGTTCCTCGAGCCGTTTGAAGTGCCTGAACCACCAGCTGAAGAGGAGCCTGTCGCGGAGATTGACGAAGAAAAGCCTCACGCAGATGACGCAGAGAATGCTGAAGTTGTTGATAATCAAGAGGAAAAACAACAATCTGAGGGTTCTGAGACCATAGAGGATGCCGAAGACTCAGAGAAGGAAAAAGACAATAAAGACGGTCAACTGACGTTATTCTAATATGAAAAACAAACTCTTAATCATTGTTTCAGCGCTAATCATGCTGTTTGTGGCCTGTTCCGAGCAGCACGGTATAGCACGGCGTTTTGTGAAAAACAACAGAAACACCGTCGTCGCTCTCTATATGCCTGAACGTTTGGTTAAGAGGAACCTCCGCAACGATTCAATCCCGGCGGAATTGGCAGAAGAATCACTCCAAACCCAAATCGCATACCTTGAAAAACAAGTTAAAGTAATTGATAAAGTAAATGATGATAAGTTATTAGATATCATTTACTTAACAATGAAAGAAACTTTAAAAGATTACGGTTTGACGGTGGAGTATTGGGAAGGCGAAACCTCGCAACCTGATTCCACACATTGGGTGATTGAGATCCCTCGAATTGAGGTGACGGAGGTGTGCGAGAACCAGAAGTACTGCGATTGGATTTATGAGCATCGTTACTGTCTGGATGTCCCCGTTGACCTGGTTAATGTCGCCACTTGGTTTAATCTGTCTAACGACACAACCACCACGATGACGTTTACTGAGCAAAACTATTTCAACGACACTGATGTAGTTTTTGATGTTGATTATCAGCAAAATAAGGTAATTTCAAAGACTTACTGCGATACTATCAACATTGATGGTTTTTATAAGTTTGCCACACTTTTAGGTCGCCTTTATGCAGGTTACTGCTACGATTTCATGATGAACAAATACATTGATAATCATGAAGTTGGTGCTATCGATACCGTCTATCGATACCGTTACGACCCATACGAAAGATATTTCTACAAAACAGATGGGGATTATCTGATTGAGATAAAATGATTGAGTATCATCCACTTAAGCCTTTTCTTCCTGCCAATGCCAAGGTGTTGTTCCTCGGCAGTTTCCCGCCGCCGAAGAAGCGCTGGTGCATGGACTTTTTCTACCCTAATTTCATTAACGACCATTGGCGTATTGAGGGTGCGATATGGTTTAACGACAAGAACCATTTCGTTGATTTGGAGCGTAAATGCTTCAAAATGAATGAGATAATAGCATTTTTAAACGATAAAGGGATAGCTTTGTATGATACAGCTTCAGCCGTTAACCGATTGAAAGACAATGCATCCGATGCCTTCCTGGAAATCGTCGAGCGCACCGATATTAACGCCTTGTTAAAGCGAATACCTCAATGCAAAGCCATTGCCACCACAGGTGAAAAAGCCACAGTAGAAGTCTGTAACTATTTCAATATCAGCGAAATACCATCACCAAACAACAGTATTTTATTAAGAGAAAACCTTAAATTATACCGATTGCCATCATCCTCACGAGCCTATCCACTGCCCTTTGACAAAAAAGTGGAGGCATACAAGAAGATGTTTGAAGAAATTTTCTAAAATTTGGTTTTGAAAATAATTTTTCGTAGTTTTGTAACGTTAAAATTGCATTGAAAGATACAATTTATTAGTCATGAAAAAAGTACTTTTAGCCTTTATTTTCGGATTATTTATGTCTGTTGCGGCTTTTGCTCAAACAGCAGATGATTATTATGAAGATGGTAAGAAACAGTTGCTTTTAGGAAACGAAAAGAAAGCATTTGAATTGTTTAAAAAATCGGCCAATAATGGACATGCTAAAGCTCAAGGTACTATTGGTATGATGTATTATAAAGGTCATGGTGTACGTCAAAACTATAAAAAATCTAGAAAATGGTTTTTGAAATCTGCTGAAAATGGAGACGAAGAAGCACAATATATGGTTGGACTGATGTATTATCAAGGTCTTGGTTGAGGTAGAGACTATGCACAATCATTTGAATGGATTAATAAGTCTGCAACAAGTGGCTGTGCTGAAGCACAAGTTTTGTTAGCTCGTATGTATGATATGGGACAAGGTGTTGAACAGAATTACGATGAAGCTATATTATGGTATAATAAAGCTGCAGAACAAAGCAATTCAACAGCACAGGGAATGTTGGGAAATATGTATGAATATGGCCGTGGAGTAAAACAGGATAAAGCAAAAGCAATTGAATGGTATCGTAAAAGTGCTGATAACGGTAATGTTGTCGCACAATGGTCTTTGGGGAGTCTTTATTATAAAGATTTAGATTATAAAAAAGCCATGGAGTGGTATCTGAAAGCAGCTAATAATGGCAATGCTAAAGCTCAATATAATTTAGGCGTAATGTATGTTAATGGTGTTGGAGTAAAAATCGATTATGTGGAAGCGAAAAAATGGCTGGAGAAAGCGGCAGCTCAAGGTAATCAACAAGCAATAAACCTGTTGAGACAGATTGAGAATTAAACATGATCGAGCTGAAATTTTCCGGCTCGTTTTTTTTAGTTTATTTTTTAGCAAGCTCTTGTCAAAACTCCCAAGCTGTTGTCTATTTGCATCATCAATTTGAAATCCAATCAGAATTATAAAACATTATGAAATGGGAATTTAGAAAGACAAAATCCTGTCAATCTTGTAAATCCTGTCTAAAAAACTAATGGCTAACGACTAAAGACTAATGGCTAAAGTCTCTTCCTGCTCTGAATCTCCTTGATTTTGGCCTTCATTTCGCTAGGCTTGACGTCGGTGACTTTGCCGTCGAAGATTATGCGGATGCTTCCGGTTTCTTCGGAGACAACCAAAACAATGCAGTCGTGGGTCTCGGAAACGCCGATACCTGAACGGTGGCGGAGACCGTAACTGCCTGGTAATCTTGTCTGTTGCGTGATTGGAAGTATGCAACGGGCAGCGACGATTTTGTTGTTTGAGATGACCATTGCACCGTCGTGGAGCGGACTGTTTTTGAAAAAAATATTTTCAAGCAAAGGCTTGCTGATGTCAGCATTTATAACCACTCCAGTGTCGATAATGTCTTGTAAATCATTCTCTTGCGTGAGAAGTATCAAAGCGCCGACCTTGTCGTTACCCATTGAAATGCACGCCTCGCAGATAGGGTCGAGGTCGGTGTCGTCAGAATCTTTGTAAGTCACGCCGAAACGGGCGAAAAACCTACGGAAACCGATGGCGAACTTGGATGTTCCGATGCTTAACAAAAACCGACGGATTTCTGGTTGGAAGATGATAATCAATGCAATGAAACCGACGTTGACAAAGGCGCCGAGGATGTAGGTGAGGAGCTCCATGTGCAGCAATGTCACAATTTTGAGGCCGATAATCACTGCCACGATGCCGATGAAGATGTTGATCGCCGTGCTTCCTTTCACCAGCGTGTAAAGGAAATACAGCAACAATCCCACCAGAAATATATCCAGAATGTCCAAATAACGGATCTGAATGAAAGCGCTTATCATCAAGTCAACCATAACGTTAGAAATAACTCACAAAAATACAAATATTTTCTAAAATGAAAAATTTTTTCTTTTTTCTCACGCAGAAATCGCAGAAAACGCAGAAATGGACATTGAAGAATTAGTTCGCTTGCGAACAAATCCATGTGGAAGAATAGAGAAAATCTGCGGATTCTGCGAGATCTGCGTGCGATTAATAAACAGCATGCACAAGTTTCACTGATTCGACGGCTTCTTTCACGTCATGCACTCTTAAAATATCAGCGCCGTTCATCAAAGCGATGGTGTTTAATACTGTTGTTCCGTTTAATGCCTCTTGCGGTGTGAATCCTAAAGTTTTATAAATCAAAGATTTACGGGAGATTCCAATCAGAATTGGCAAGTCATTGACGCGGTATTTGTCGAGATCGCGAAGCAAGGCGAAGTTGCATTCAATGGTCTTGTTGAAGCCGATTCCGGGGTCTAAAATGATCTGCTGCTCACCAAATTCCAAGAGTTTATTAATCTGTTTTTCAAAAAACAGTCGCACTTTCTCGTGGACATTCTCGCTGATAATCTCCTCGTGGTGCATTCCTTCGAGGGTGCCGGTGATGTGCATCAAAATATATGGAATATGATTTTTGCCGATATACGGTATCATCGCCTCGTCGAAAAGTCCGCCCGAGATGTCGTTGATTATATCTGCGTCTTCTGCAATGCATTGAGCAGCAACGCTTTGACGAAATGTGTCGATGGAAATAAGAATATCTGGAAACTCTTTTCTGATGGCTTTCAATGCTGGAATAATCCTGTCGATTTCCTCCTTGTCGGTAATGCGTTCGCTGCCTGGTCGGGTGGAAAAAGCTCCGATATCGATGATGTCGGCACCCTCTGAGACCATCTTATGGCAATGCTCCAAAACCGCCGTAAGTCCTTGATACTTACCGCCATCGTAGAAAGAATCAGGCGTAACGTTCATGATTCCCATCACTACTGGACGGTCCCACGAAAAAAAATGTCCTCTACTAGTTATTTGTAACATAAAAATGTGTAATTTTACAATCGCAAAATTATAAAAAATTTTTCAATGAAGAAGGATACGACAGCAGAATATCAGCAAGTTGTGGCTCAGTGCCGCGAAATTTTCGACAAAAAGATGAAGGATTATGGTGCGGCATGGCGTATCATGCGCACAGAGTCGCTCACCGACCAGATTTATATCAAGGCTAACCGCATCAGGAGCCTGCAAAGAAAGAAGGAACATCTTGTAAATGAAGGCGTTGAGCCAGAATTTATTGGCATCATCAACTATTCGGCGATGGCGATAATACAGCTGCAGCTTGGCGTGGTTGATAAGCCGGATTTGGACTTCGAGAGAGCTTCGGAACTCTACAAAAAGGTTCTTGACGAAGCTTACGAACTTATGACGAGGAAAAACCACGATTACGATGAGGTTTGGCGTAGCATGCGTATCAGCTCGATGACCGATTTGATTTTGATGAAGATATTGAGAGTCAAGGAGATAGAGGACAATAACGGTAAGACATTGATTTCAGAAGGTCTCGACGCGAACTATTACGACATGATAAATTACGCTGTCTTCTGCATGATTTTGATAAACGAAGGCAAGAAAGAATAATGGCAGGCTCAGCAAAGAAAACGGTCGTCGCAGTATGCAGGATACTCGTCGGAATGCTGTTTATTTTCAGCAGTTTCACGAAAGGAGTTGACCCGCTTGGCACGAAGTACAAGATGCTTGAATACTTCGCCGCTTACGGCATCGAGTGGATGAACGACGCTGCTCTGGTGCTTGCCGTGGTGATGATTCTGGCGGAGTTTATTGTTGGTATCTGTCTAATTACCAACGTATTGTCGCGCCTCGCTACGCTCGGCGCGACCCTCCTTATGATCTTTTTCACCGCCACCACGTTTTTCGATGCCATGTACGACCTCGTTCCTGACTGCGGATGCTTCGGAACGGCGATAAAACTCACAAACTGGCAGACATTTGGCAAAAATATTGTCATCGACCTGGTGCTTTTGCCAGTGATTATAAACAATAAGTCGCTGAAAAACAGACGGTTAACGCTTTTGGGAGAATGGACGCTTGCAATCATCTTTATGATTGGCTTTACATGGTTTGAGATTCATAACATCCGCCATCTGCCAGCCATCGATTTCATGGACTGGAAAGTGGGGAAGGATATGACTCCGCAAGGTTATGACGCTGGTAAGATTTTTGTGACGTATCAGAACAACGAAACTGGTGAAACTCAAGAGTTTGAGTCGCCGAACTACCCTTGGAACGACAGCGTTTGGATGAGTCAGTGGACCTTCGTATCGCAACGCACTGAAGGTGGCTCAGATGCTCTCGGATTCGCAATATTAGATGCGGAAGGCGAGGACTTTACACATATTTTGTTTGAGACGGAGAATCTGTATGTTTTTGTTTCAACTCATCTTGAAGAATTGACTGAAAAAGACTTCGATAATTGCATAAAAATGACGGAAGTGGCTTATCGTCAAGGATTTGATTATATCTGGCTGACTGCATCATTGCCTGAATATGTTGAGGAATTGAATAAAGAATATCTTATTTTCAACGATGTTTATTACGGCGACGAGTTGGAACTGAAGACCATGGTGCGCTCAAACCCAGGCTTGATGCTGATTGATAACGGAGTCATTAAGAATAAGTGGTCGAAAATCGATTTTCCGCTGGTGAAATAGTATGTTTGCGTACATTGTGAGAAAAATACTTTACGGAATCCTCGTCCTGTGGGGCGTGGCGACGCTGGTGTTTTTCCTTTTCACAATCGTTCCCGGCGACCCGGTGCGCATGATGCTCGGCCAGCGTGCCGATGAGAAAGACGTGCAGGCTATCCGTCATGAGCTTGGACTCGACCAAAGCATTGGCAAACAATACGTTGACTATCTGAACGACCTTTCTTTTATCTCGTTTTACAACGAAAACAAAGATTTGACGAAATACGAGCCGTATGCCAGACTCGCGACTGTCGGTGGCACGAAGATTGTATTTAAAACACCGTATCTGCGCTATTCGTACCAAAGCAAAAGGCCAGTGGGGACAATACTTTCCGAGGCTTTCCCCAACACTTTGATACTGGCTTTCGTGTCAATCTTGTTCGCATTTGTGATAGGAGTGCTTCTCGGCGTGCTCACAGCCGTCGTAAATTCCAACTTTTTGAATCGTTTGACGTTGTTTATCACCACGATAGGCATGTCGCTTCCCTCATTTTTTGCCGCCATCCTCGTCGCATGGCTTTTTGGCTTCGTTTTGGAGTCGGTGACAGGTCTCAGCATGACTGGAAGCCTTTTTTCCGTTGACGACTATGGCACTGGCTCATATCTCGACCTTAAAAACCTGATATTGCCAGCGTTGACGCTTGGTTTGCGTCCGTTGGCAGTTATTACTGAACTCACCAGAACCACATTGCTTGAGGTGATGTCGATGGATTACATTAGAACCGCAAAAGCCAAAGGTTTGAAACGGTTTAGAGTCATCGGTGTGCATGCATTGCGAAACGCCATGACTCCAGTAGTTACTGCTGTTTCCGGATGGTTTGCCTCATTGCTTGCCGGTGCTGTCTTCGTCGAATACGTCTTCGACTGGAAAGGCATTGGAGTTGTCATCGTCGATGCCCTCGACAAATTCGACTTCCCCGTCGTCATGGGCGCAGTGTTGCTGATAGGAGTGATGCTCATCATCATCAACATCGTAGTTGACATAATTTATGGCATTTTAGATCCGAGAGTAAGGATAAAATAGTATCTTTGCAAAAATTTAATCCTAAAATTGTAATTTCATGTAATAAAATGACAATTCCGTTGTCTAAAAAGGCGTAATTTAATTAGATTATGACTGAAAAAGAACGACAATTTGAACTTTTGGTGAGGGAGCACAAACGCACAATCTACACGGTCTGCTACATGTTCTCGAAGAACTCCGACGAGGTCGATGACCTGTTTCAGGAGATCCTCATCCGACTGTGGAAAGGCTTCGACAGCTTCGCCGAACGCAGCAGCGCACGCACCTGGATCTACCGTGTGGCACTCAACGCCGCCATCAACAACGACCGCAAGGAACGCCTCCGCATCAGCACCGTGCCGCTGACCATCGACATCGACCCGTATGAGGCCGATGACCCGTCGACTCAGCAAATCCGCCAGCTCTACGACCGCATCAACCAGCTGGATTTGATCGACCGAAGCTTGATTTTGCTTTGGCTCGAAGGCGTTAACTACGATGAAATAGGCGCCATCATCGGGATAACGCCAAACAACGTGGGGGTGCGACTGCTCCGCATCAAAGACAAATTGGTGAAAATGTCAAACAAAAAATGAAAGGAATCGTCATGGAAAACAACGAAAAAAACAATCTCGACGAGCTTGAACAGCTTAAAGCCCAATACGAAACGCTCAAACAGCAGTTCGACCAGCAGGAAATCATCAACGACCGTCTGATGAAGTCGGCAATCAAAAACGAAGTCGATTTCTTCGCAAGATACAGAAAAAGCGTCATGATAACTTATCCAATCATGGCAGCGTTGCTCATAGCAATCTATGCCTGGCAAGGTCTGACATGGCCTTTCGGACTGGCATTTTTGCTGGCACCAAACCTTAGTTTGCTTTGGTTTGGCGGACTTGCCTTGTTGCTGATACTGGCTGTTGTTTATGAGCTTTGGCTTACCCGTAATGTGAAACGTAATGTGATGGAGAATTCCGACCTGCTTACGCTTTCAAAAAATATGCAGAAACTTAAGACTGGCTATGCCATATATACCGGTTTCCTCTTCCTAGTCAGCTACTTGCTTGTCAGTTTGGTTTTGATCAATAGGGATGATATGACTCAAAATATTGCTGATATCAATACGCAGCAATATTATAATGCCAATTGGTATTTCTTTGCTGTTGGAGTGGTTCTCTTGTTTGTATTTGCCATGCTTTACCGCAATTTCGTGGGTCATTGCAACAATGTAATTCAGCATATTGATGCAATCGAAGGAAAAGCATCGTCACGAATGGACAAGCCGTATAGAATATTCTTTTATGCTATGGTAGTGGTGTTCAGTGTCTGCTTCAACCTTTTCTATGCTCTTGTCCATCCATCAATTTATGAGCGTGCCGCTGGCGACGTGTCAACAGAAGGCAAACTGGCTATTTGGGAGTATTATTCAGATACATTGGTTCCAATTAACGATGTTTCTTCAGTTATGAATTGGTGGCAACATAATGATTCTCTTGTTGTTATGAAAGAAAACTGGGTTGAAGATGAACAACAGAGAATTTATGCTTTGAAGAAGACTACCCACGAAGGTCCAGCTATCAGCTCGGCAGTCATCGGCGGCAAACCTGTCATCCAAAAAGTAGTGCATGAATCATATAGAAACACCACTCCGATGTCGGTGCACATGACTCCTGAAGCTGCCAAACTTTGGCTTGATTTGACCAAAAAAGCAGAACAAAACGACCCGTTCAGATGCGTACTAAGCTACGACGGAATCGTCTATCAGGATTGGAAAGTCATGTGTGGCATCCCCAGTGGCTCGTTCTTCATCATGAAACATTGGTCATCTAAAAAAGAATTTAAGAATTTCTGTAAGCGATTGATTAAGAATTAAATAAACAGTTTTCAGAATATGCGAAAAATCAGGCCTTGCGGTGATTTCGAAGAAATTATCCAGACTGATTTTCGCATATTCTGAAAACCCGTTTAAGCTTTTTAGGAATTTTACTATTCTTTTTAGGGTTTTAGGTATTGACAAAAAGGTCTTGATGCTGTAATTTTGCAGAACCAAACTTAATCTCATGAAAAGACTTTTACTTTTATTGGGCTGTTTTGTCCTATTAATCCTGTCGCATTATAGCGTTTATGCGCAAAACAATGTCATAAGAGGCGTTGTGGTCGATGAGCGCAACAAGCCAGTTCGCGATGTGGGCATTTATACTATCGACTCGACTTTTTTGACCCTTACCAATAGTGACGGTCAGTTTTCACTGACCAAATCGCAACCCAGAGACACTATCTACACCCGCCATCTTTCGTTTACGAGTACTACTTATATCATTGATTCTCTTGATTTTAATAAGAGGATTATCTTGAAAGTGAAATTCGACGAGAAGTCGCTGCCCGAGGTGGAGATTGTCAGTAGCGCCCCTCATGTGGCTTATAATAATAAGGTGGTTAGCGTTATGGATTTTGAAATCAACGAGAAGGGTATTTATCTTCTTGCGCGCCGTCGCCGTAATAATTCTTTGCTGCATCTTAACTTCGCCTGCGACACCCTCACCGAACTGAAAGTAAGTCCCGATTATTTCAATATCTACAAAGACGTTTACGGCGAGATGCAACTCGTTTCTGACGAAGATGTTTGGCAGATTGGACATAAAACCGCCATGGGCCATGTCTTCGAGATGGAGCTGATGTATCGTACTCCGACCAAGCGTTTTGTGAGTCTTTTCAAGAATATTGTGTGCGCCACCGACAGCCTTCTCATTGGCGGCCGATACTTTTTCTTCGGACAAGAGATTTATTATTATTACTTCAACATCGGCGGCGACCAGAAGGCGCACGAACTGCATCACTGCGTCAACGAAGAGAACCGTGATCTGATGATAAACCTGCTCAATCCGCGATTTGGAACGTTTTACCGCTCGGCAGGATTTCTTGATCCTAAGCCCACTTACGACCCGGTTTTCGCTTACGACAACAGGATTTATCTGTTCTCCTTTGACGAAGATAAGCTGTTTGTTTACAATAACTTAGGAGAAGTCATTGAAGAATATCCTTTAACGTTTCATAAATATAAACACTGGCGAGGCGACATGCGCGTCATCAAGAAATGGGACAAGAAAGTGATTATGGATTGGGCAACGGGCAAATTCTACACCACCTTCACTGATGGTGGCGTGACAACAATCAAACGCATTAACATTGAAACTGGAACAGCCGAAACCGTATACACAATCAGCGGCTTCGCTTTCATCGAAAACCTCAGGATTTACAACGGAAAAGCGTATTTTCTTTTCAAAAACGACAACACCAGAAACAACCGACTCTTCGAAGTAACAATCAACTAATTTTAAGAATATGCAAAAAATCAGGCCTTGCGGTGATTTCGAAGAAATTACCCAGACTGATTTTTGCATATTCTTAAAACGATCAATAAAGTGAGAGAAAAAATTCTGCGTTTTCTGTGAAATCTGCAAGAGATTTTATTATCTTTGCACATTATTAAATTAATAACGAAAAATCTATTTATCATGAAAAGAAATAAAATCGTTGCCGGCAACTGGAAAATGAACCTCGATTTCGAGGAGGCACAATGCCTTATTGAAGACCTTGAAAAACTTCTCGACGAGAAACAACCGTCATGCGAAGTGATAATATGCCCTCCGTTCCCATACCTCGAGCTCGCTACCGACGAAGCTTCGGAGCATGAGCTGTTTGAAGTGGGTGCACAGAACTTATCGGCTTGGGACTCAGGGGCTTACACTGGTGAGGTGTCGGCTAAGATGCTCGACTCAATAGGCGTAAGCTGCTGCATAATCGGCCACAGCGAGCGCAGAAAATACTTCGGCGAAGACAACAAAACGCTTGCCGCGAAGGTCAACCAGGCTCTCAAATATGAAATCGTCCCGATTTTCTGCGTGGGCGAAGTCCTCGAAGAACGCGAAGCCAACAAGCATTTCGACGTGATTCGCAAACAAGTGGAGGAGGGGCTGTTCCATCTCGACATCGCTGATATTGAGAACGTTATCATCGCCTACGAACCAGTCTGGGCTATCGGAACGGGCAAGACAGCGACTCCGGCGCAGGCTCAGGAAGTGCACGCCTTCATCCGCAAACTCGTGCAAGAGAAATATGGCGACGACATCGCAAGCCAGATTCATATCCTCTACGGCGGCAGCTGCAACGCAAAGAACGCATCCGAACTCTTTGCACAACCTGACGTTGACGGCGGTCTCATCGGTGGTGCATCACTCAAGGCTGAAGATTTTGCAAGTATCTGTGAACAGGCTTCTAAGTAATTGAAAATGAATTACATCGCTTACACATTTTCAAATCCTCACAACGAGGCTCTGAAAGATATGTTTGCCGAACTGCTAGGCAATGTCGGCTTCGACAGCTTCATGGATGTCGACGAAGGTTTCACCGCCTATTGCGCCGAGAACGCGTTCAACAAAGAAGCTCTCGATGGTATTTTGTCTCTTGAGCAACTGTCTGACGTTAAAATACTTAAAAAGGAAATCATCCCTGACCAGGATTGGAATGCCACATGGGAGTCATCGTACGAGCCAGTTGTTATTGATGAGACTTGCCGCATACGTGCTCCTTTCCACGAAGCCGACAGCAGCTATAAATATGACCTGTGCATCGAGCCGAAGATGTCGTTCGGTACTGCGCATCATGAGACGACAGCGCAAATCATAAAGCTCATGCTTACCGAGGATTTCAAAGACAAAGACGTGCTCGACATGGGCTCGGGAACAGGCGTTTTGGCAATCTTGGCAAAGAAACTCGGTTCAGCAAAAACCGTCGCAATCGACAATGACGAGTGGGCTTACCGCAACGCTCTCGACAATGTAAGACTCAACAATGAGAATGAAATTATAGTTGAACTTGGTGATGCTAACTCGTTGAACAACAGACAATTCGACATAATTATCGCTAACATCAACCGCAATATACTTTTGCGCGACATGCACGAATATGTCAAATGTCTGAAACGTGGAGGCAAAATCTTCTTCAGCGGATTCTATGAGGCTGATTTACAGTTGATTAGAAACGAGGCTGAGCGTCTCGGCTTGACTTATTCGAATCATATCAAGAAGAACGAGTGGACAGCTGCGGTTTTTATTAGATAATTTACTTAAGATTGCGTGAAATGCTAAGGAATATACGATTCATTGTTTTTCTGCTTTTCTTGCTTCCGATGACGCTTCTCGCACAGGAACGCTTCGTGTTTTCTGCCGATTCCGATGTGTTTATCGTCCAGGTGGGCGACATTTTGCTCAACAGCACGAATGAAAAAATCCAGGAACGCTCGAAGGAAATGGTGCCACAGCTCGTCGAACGCTGGCAGAATGGACGTTTCAACAGAAAAGAGAAAGACGCCGTCAAAGATATAGCCCAGCATCTTGTCGATGACCGCCTGAAAAACGATGCGATGTTTTTCGTCTTCTTCAGGATAGTCAACAATCTCGCATATTCCAACAATCTTCATGACAATCTTTCCAATTATCTGGCATGCTCTGCGAAATTGTATAAGCAGGAGGGAAAGACCGCTTTTAAAAATCTTTTGATTTTTTCGGAGAAGTTTTTTGCCGAAGAGGTGCTGAATAGTAAAAATGGTGTGAAATGGTGCCTCCGTAACGCCCAGTATCAGTTTTCCGATGATGGAGATTTTAAAATTGTCGTGGAAAACGGCGATTTGATCTGTGTGGCGAGAAGCGACAGTTCGGTAATCAAAAACACCAGAGGCGCTTTCTATTTGTTGGATTTTTCGTGGAAAGGCAATGGCGGAAGAGTCAGCTGGCAGCGCTTCAACATGGACGATGTCTATGTAAAACTCGCCGACTATTTCATCAACATGAAAAACATGGAATATTCCGCCGATTCAGCAGTCTTATATAATAAGAGTATGATGTCGGAGCCTGTTGTCGGAAAATTTAGCGACAAGGCTTTGGTGAACGTGTCGATAAATGCGGCGGAGTTTCCTTCGTTTGTCTCGTATTCCGACTATTACGTCAAGAAAAACTATTTCAAAAATATCTATGTCAGCGGCTTGGTTGGCATGAAAGGCCGTCATTTCAGCATCATGGGAACACGTTTCGACAATGCCGAGATGATTGTCATGCAGCACGACACAATCAGAGCACGACTCACGTCCAGGAGTTTCCTGTTCTCAAACGGCAGAGTGCGGTCTGATAATATCAATTTCAGGCTTTACTTTGCCAACGACTCAGTGAGCCATAACGGAATCGCAATGCAATACGACGATCCGCGTCGTGAGTTTACTTTTATAGCCGAGCGAATCAACGGACCGTATTGGGATTCATATCACAACATCGACGTGTTTTCAGAGGCTCTCTATTGGAATATTGACAAGGATGAACTGGTGTTCAATAAACTGAAAACGCCTAATAATGAAAGCGTTGCGTATTTTAAATCCGGTAATTTCTTCAACAGAATAGAGTTCGACGACCTTCAGATGATGGATGTGGTAAATCCTCTATATCTGATTGACAACTACATGAAAACTTATCATGTCGACGAGGTCGATTTGGTCGAACTGTCACGCTTTCTGGGTTATGAAGGTACCGAGACACTCAGAATGATGATGTTTCTTGTCAGACGCGGCTATTTTTACTATGATGACAACAGTCGTATCGCCTACCCGAAACATGACTTTTATATAGCTGTCAATGCGAGCCGTAAAAAAATAGACCATGACGTGATTCGTGTCGTCTCTGTAACCGACAACTTCTCGCCGAATATCGTGCTTGACATGAAATCGACCGACCTGAAAATGTTTGGCGTAAATAACGTCATCTTAAGCCAATTCGAGCATAACGATACGATTGATAGAGTAGTGATTCAGCCCTATGACAAGACTATCGTGGTGAAAAAAGATCTCGACATCGACTTTTCTGGTTATATGGGAGTAGGCCGATATGGCTTCTACACTCATGACAGCCGTTTCAAATATGATGATTTTCTTATCGAATTCCCTTACGTTGACTCAATCGCGTTTACAAGCGATAAAGGTAGACTCGGCAACGTAATCGTCAATACTTCCGGAACTTTCTATATCAATGACAAAGACAATAAATCCGGATATATCTACAACGAGAAGTATCCGATTTTCGACAGCGACAAGGAATCTTATGTTTATTTCGACAGAAAGTCAATAAATGGCGGAAAACTTGACAGGAACAGGTTTAAGTTTATCATTCCTGATTTCCGTGTGGAAGGCATCTTCGCAATGGATAAATTTGAACAGGATGGCGTGTTCAAATCTGGCATTTTCCCTGATTTCGAAGAAACTCTGACGGTGATGGAGGATAACTCCTTGGGATTTGAACATTATGTGCAAGATCCTAAAGGTGTTGCCATTTATGATGGTAAAGCCGTGTTTAACAATAAGATACATCTTTCAAACCAAGGTTTCTACGGCGATGGCTCGCTGAACTTCATGACGACGTTTATCGAGTCAAAAAAGCTGGATTTCTATCCTGATTCTGTTAACTGTATTACCAGAAGCTTCGAGATGCTCGCAGTTAATGAAGGCAATCTATCATATCCTTACGTCACCGTTGATGTGCTGAGCATGCGACTTAACATGGAACGCTGCAAGATGTTGCTGAAAACCATCGAACATCCGATGATGATGTACGTCAACTCCGACTTCTCTGGTCTCGCACGTCTCGACTCAACTGGTTTCTTCGGCAACGGACGTCTGAATGTCGAGAAAGCGAAAATCGACTCTAAGTATTTCACTTTCAAAGAGATGGATTTGACTGCCGACTCGTCTAAATTTACCGTGATGGCTGGCTTCGGCAACTCGGAATCGTTTGTGGCCACAAACTACCGTTCGGCAATCGATTACATCACTCGTCACGGTTCGTTCCAAGGCATCGACAATACAAGCCGACTGCGATTCCCACTTAATAAAGTCAACTCTAACCTCTCTAATGTTGAGTGGTTTATTGATAATCAAATGGTTGCCATCACAGGCGACGAAAGGAGCTGGCTCAAGACCACCAACGTCAAGACCAGCGTAATCGACTTCGCGCTTACGCAATGCGACTTCGACCTGACCAGTTTCGTCATCTCTGCTTATGATACCAAGGTTATCAGTTTGGCGGATGTCAAAATCAACCCTCCGGAACGTATCATTAATATCAGAAGAGATACTAAAATCGATACAATTCAGGAGGTTGCAATCTCTATCGTCGATAAGGATTACAAGCATAAGTTCGAAGAAGCTACGGTGTATTTCGACGAGATGAACCGCTATCATGCCCACGGCTTCATGTATTATTCGAATAAACATAAGGGTATCGAGTTCGCCGATATTCATTCCGATAACAAAGGATTCACAACGGCTATCTCCCACGTGAGAGAAGACGACGGATTTACCATCGGTATGCATTTCAATTTCTATGGCGACCTCACTCTTACCGCCGAAGAGAAAAACCTCATTTTCAATGGCGATTTCCAGATAAAAACAAAATGCGGCACCGATTACAAATGGTTTAAATCAAAGCATAACATCAAGGAAATCATCATTTCTGATATCAACGACCTTAGCAAGCATAGCGATAAGACCCTGACCATCGCCCTGAACGACCTCGACCATAACAGCGGTGTGTTCTACGACCCTGTCAAGAAGCGTTTCTACACTTCGTTTATGTCGGAGGAGACCTACAAGAATCCTAATAAGAAGTCTGTCGCCTCAATCAAAGGTAATGTCAGATACGATAGAAACAAGCGTAGTTTCTACATTTCCAAGATGTATCTCAACGACAAGTCCTGCCTCGTTTCCGTCGATAGCAGGATTAACCTCGGTCTCACCAATTCAACGGTGGCTTTCGTGGCTGACGGTGTGTTTAATGAGGATATTGACCACAATAACGTCAACCTTAAGCTGAAAACAGGCTCATCGTGGAACTTCCCGTTCGATAAGAAACTGACTGAGATAATTCAGAAACAGTTCTTCCGTACAAACGACACTATGCGTCGAAAAGTCGCGAAAGAAGCCGTGATGTTTTCCTTCGACGAAGTTACAATGCGTTGGGACGACAGCCTGCATTGCTTCTACAGCGATAAGGCAGTGACAATCAGAAGAGTGATGGGCAGAAACGTAAAACAAAACACCAACGGCTACTTACTCATTGATTATAAAGAAGGTACCGAGTTGACGATGTATCTTGAAAACGGCAATAAATGGCTCTATTTCAACTACAAGAACGGCGTTTTGGCGACATCGTCTTCGGTCGACGCATATAACAAACGTATGGATAAGCTGAATAAAGGCAAACGCGTGACCATGAAACTGAAATCGTTGGGTAGGTTTGAATATATGAAAGCCAATTCAGGCGAAAAAGACAAATTCCTGCAAAGGTTTAAAAAAATTAGAAAATAATTTTAAAAAATGAGTTGCAATTAAAGAAAATGTTGTAATTTAGCAGTTTGAAAAATTATTGGAGTTATGAAGTTTATTCTTTCGAGTTTAAAGCTTTTAAAAGCAATCCAGGCACTCAGTGGTGTCATCAATTCAAGCAACACATTGCCGATTTTGGACGATTTCCTCTTCGATATCAACGATGACGAACTCAAAATCACGGCATCTGACCTTGAGACAACGATGACTGTCTCCATCAAACCTGACATGGTGGAAGGCAAGGGACAGGTCACCATCCCGGCACGTCTGCTTATCGACGTGATGAAGAATTTCCCTGACATCCCGGTGTCATTTAATATCGACGAAGCAACTCTCGCTATCGAAATCACGACAGGCGAGGGCCGTTATAAAATGGTCGGCCATAAGAGCGACGAATTCCCGCAAGTGCCGGTAATCGCCGAGCCTTCTGTGTGGGATATCCCAGCCGACGTGCTCGCTTGCGGCTTCGAGAAGACAATCTTCGCTACAGGCAACGACGAGATCCGCCCAATCATGACAGGCGTGTTCATGGCAATGAGCGACACATGCCTCACATTCGTGGCAACCGACGCTCACAAGCTCGTGCGCTACAGAAGAATGGACGTGAAGTCGGATGCAGCTGCATCGTTTATCGTGCCTAAGAAGCCTATCAACCAACTGAAGAACATCCTCGCTGGTCGTGCCGATGAACCTGTGCATGTCGAGTTCAACAACACCAACGCATCGTTCACTTTTGGCGAGTATAAGCTGATTTGCCGCCTCATCGAAGGTCGTTATCCTAACTACGAGGCTGTCATCCCGACAACAAATCCTAACAAGCTTATCGTTGACCGTCAGTTGCTTAACGCTGCAATCAAACGTGTGGCAATCTTCTCAAGCAAGGCTACACACCAGATTCGCTTCAAGATTAGCGGTCAGGAACTCGTGCTCACAGCCGAAGACCTCGACTACTCGAACGAAGCTAAGGAACGCCTCACTTGCAACTACTCAGGCGAAGACATGGAAATCGGCTTCAGCTCGAAATTCTTCCAGGAGATGCTCGCAAACATCAGCCAGACTGAGATTCAGCTCGAGATGTCGGCACCAAACCGTGCCGGTATCATCACCCCAGTCGACAACCAAAATGCCGACGAGGACATCCTGATGCTTCTCATGCCAGTGATGCTTAACTAAATAAAAAAAGGACCGAGCGTCGCTCGGTCCTTTTTTATTTGTTTTTTATTTCGGCAACTGTGCCCCGTATCCATTCACAGCTCCGAACAATTTCAAAGCGTCCTCAAATGGATATCTGTTTGCAAACATCGATGCTGATGAATTGAGTGTGCCTTGCTTGTTCAAGCCTAAAGCAGCACGAAGCTTGTTGTCGGCAGAACTTGGTTGGTAGTCAGCACTCTCTTTGTATGTTGCGCTTGCAAATCCCTTAAGATATGCCTCGTTGATTTTGCCGTTGAAGACTTTCGGATCTGACATTCCGATGCAGCCGTCAATCTCAGTTAAAGCCTCAGCATCCTCAAACTGGTCAACGTTAATCATCAAGAACTTGCCGCCACCGGCGAGTGCAGCGTCAGCACGACGGTTCAAGAAGAACATGTTGTTTGTGGTTTCTGCGATTTTCTGTGCCTCTTTGTCTTTGTAGTCCAAACGTGCGCGATCGAGACCTGCATAGATGCTGCAGCCGATGATGCAGTGGTCGACATAGCTGTGAGTGCCGTTGTTGTAACGGAAACCGTAGCCCATATCGTCGTAGTCTTTCAAGCGTGACCATGTGAACAAAACTGTGTTGTTGGTGAAATGAACTGTCTGGTACTTCTGTCCGTTACTGCCCATAACATCGCAGGCAATCATACGGCAGTTCACGAAAATACAGTTGTCAATGGTGACCTCACCTTGGAACATTCCGCCGACTCCGTAATTCGGTGCGTTCACGAAAGCGCAGTTGCGGATGGTGATGGTCTTGCAATTTGGATTGTCGAGATATAACTCTCTTGTCTCTGTAGTCAAAACGTTGGTCTGGTCGAGATTTGGACCGCCGATTCCGCCAGTGCCTATCGGGTTCATCATCGGTGACTCAACGCCTTTTGGCTTGCCTTCGCCGCGCTGGTTGTAGGAGATGCTGTTGCCGCGGTCAAACAAAAGACCGTCAACCACAATCTCACCATTCGGATTGTTCACCTTGATGATCATCGTTCCGCCACCTTTTGCAGTGCCGTTCGACTCTGCTGTCGGCTGAACCATTGTTCTGTGTGTCAAGATGTTACGCTCACTGAAGGTGGTGTTGTAACCGCCGTAAATCTTTACGCATTTTGTAACATTGATGTTGCCGGCGTCAAGCATTCCGAAATAGTTGCCTTCTGCCACGTAAATTGTCGCTCCTTCTGGAACAGCGTCGATGGCTTTCTGAAGGTTTTTGTACGGCTTCTCCTTGCTGCCGTCACCACGGTTGCTGCCAGTGTCCTTCGACACATAATACTCCTGTGCGCTGATTGTCAATGCAAAAAACGCTGCAATTGCTAATAGTAAGAGTCTTTTCATGTTAATAATTTTTAATGATTATAAAAAAGACCCTAGACTAACTAAAGTCTAAGGTCTAATGTCTAAAGTCTAATTAAAGTTGTGGACCGGCCTTCACCAATGCCTTGCCAGCGTCATTCGTCGTGAACTTAGCGAAGTTCTTGATGAATCTGCCGGAGAGGTCTTCGGCTTTCTTGTTCCAATCCTCGACATTTGCGTAAGTGTCGCGTGGATCTAAAATCTTCGGGTCGACACCTGGCAATGCTGTTGGAACCTCGAAGTCGAAATATGGAATCTTCTTGGTTGGAGCCTTCTCGATTGAGCCATCCAAGATAGCGTCGATGATACCACGTGTGTCGCGGATCGAGATACGTTTGCCAGTTCCGTTCCAGCCTGTGTTCACCAAGTATGCCTTGGCGTTGCTCTGTTCCATGCGTTTTACGAGTTCTTCAGCATATTTTGTTGGATGCAACTCGAGGAATGCCTGGCCGAAGCATGCACTGAATGTCGGGGTAGGCTCGGTGATACCGCGTTCTGTACCTGCCAATTTTGCGGTGAAGCCGCTCAAGAAGTAGTATTTGCATTGGTCTGGTGTCAAGATTGACACTGGAGGCAACACTCCGAATGCATCTGCTGAAAGGAAGATGACGTTCTTTGCTGTTGGACCAGCTGACACAGGGCGCACGTTCTTCACAATCTTCTCGATGTGCTCGATAGGGTAGCTGACACGTGTGTTTTCGGTCACGCTCTTGTCTTTGAAGTCGATCTTGCCGTTAGCGTCGACAGTGACGTTTTCCAGCAATGCGTTGCGTTTGATGGCGTTGTAGATATCCGGCTCGCTCTCTTTGTCGAGGTTGATGACTTTTGCATAGCAACCGCCTTCGAAGTTGAACACGCCCTCGTCGTCCCAGCCGTGCTCGTCGTCACCGATGAGGAGACGTTTCGGGTCGGTCGAAAGGGTGGTCTTTCCTGTTCCTGACAAACCGAAGAAGATAGCGGTATTTTCGCCCTTCATGTCAGTATTTGCTGAGCAGTGCATTGATGCGATACCCTTCAATGGCAGATAGTAGTTCATCATTGAGAACATACCTTTCTTCATCTCGCCGCCGTACCAGGTGTTCAAAATGACCTGCTCGCGTGATGTCACGTTGAATGCCACGCAGGTGTCGCTGTTCAGACCTAACTCTTTGTAATTTTCGACCTTAGCCTTCGATGCTGTGTAAACTGTGAAGTTCGGCTTGAAAGTCTTCAGTTCTTCCTCAGTTGGTTTGATGAACATGTTGAGCACGAAATGTGCCTGCCATGCCACCTCCATGATGAAACGCACAGCCATACGGGTGTCTTTGTTAGCTCCGCAGAAAGCGTCAACGACGTAAAGATTCTTGCCTGAAAGCTGTTTCTTTGCGAGGTTTTTCACTTCTTCCCACACTTTTTCGCTCATCTCGTGGTTGTCGTTTGGATAAACTGGAGTGTTCCACCATACAGTGTCCTTCGAGTTCTTGTCCATGACGATGTATTTGTCCTTAGGCGAGCGGCCTGTGTAGATACCTGTCATCACGTTGACAGCCTTAAGCTCGGTCTCAACGCCTTTCTCAAAACCTGTCAAAGCAGGGTTCATCTCAGCCTTGTAAAGGTCTTCGTATGATGGGTTATAATAAATTTCTTTGACATCCTTGATGCCGTATGAAGCCAAAGCCTCTCTGATTTCGTTAATGTTGTTTGCCATATCTTAAAAATTAATACAATTGAATTCCTCTAAATATTCTGCAAAGTTCGTAATAAAAAATTTAAAAAACAAACATTTTGAAAAAATAAAATTTTTTGAGCTTTGAAAATGATAAAATGTGTAATTTTACAGCTCAAAACTTAAGAGATGACGTATTTTTTGTTCTATTTCATATTATATCCGCTATCGATTTTGCCTTTGGCGCTTCTTTACGTGATTTTTATACCTTTTTATATATTAATGGCATTTGTGATAAGGTATCGACGGAAGATTATCGACGATAATTTCGCAAAATCGTTTCCGGAATGGAGCAGGCGAGAGGTGAGGAGAGCGAGAAACAAGTATTATTGGCATTTCATGCAGCTTGCCGCCGAGATGCTTAAGATGTTGACAATGAGTCGCAAAAACGTAATGCGTCGTTATCATTGCTCTAATCCTGAGGTGGTGAACAAGTATTTCGACCAAGGCAAGAGCGTCGTTTTGATGTCGAGTCACCACAACAACTGGGAATGGATGGTTTTGAGTGTCGACATGCAGTTCAAGCACCACGGAATAGGGGTGGGGGCGCACAATACCAACAAGGTCTTTGAGAAGCTAATCAACAGAGCCAGAACGCGTTACGGTGACCAAGTCGTATTCCACGATAACGTACGTGAGGTGATGGCGTATCATGAAGAGAACCACATCCCGGCAGCTTACATGATTCTCTCCGACCAGAACCCGAGCAATCCCGAGCGCTGCTATGTCACTGATTTTCTGCATCGTAAGACAGGTTTCATCCGTGGCTCAGAAGGCTTTGCCAGGAAATATGATCTGCCTGTTTTATATTATGAAGTCATAAAAGAACGCATCGGCAAATACCGCCTCGATGTCCATGAAATCTGCGAGCATCCAAACGACCTTCCCGAAGGCGCCATCATGCAGAAATACGTTGAATTACTTGAACAAACGATAAAGAACCATCCGTATTACTGGCTGTGGAGTCACAGAAGATGGAAACATAAGTTTGATTAGATTTTTATAAGTTGTAACACTTCATGTTTCATTTTATTAACTGTTTTGTCAATTGCTTCATTATTAACAACTTTTAAGGATTCCAGTTTCGAAATAACTTGTTTTATCCATTCATTGAAGGCTATAATGATGTCGGAATAACCGAGTTTTGAAAGCGACCAAAGTGAGAGTCCGAGAGTGCTGTATTTGAAATCCCGGAAGGTGAGATGACCTTGGAGATTGCGAGCAAAATTGAAACTCCAGCTAGATGCATTATTGACTGCCCAAACGAGAGCGGCAGAAGCTTCTTCAGGAGTGATATTGCGTCCTGTTTTGGCAGCGATATAGGCATATTGTGGTGGAGTAAGGCGCTCTTTCGGAGGCAGATAGCTTTTGTCCTCGCATACTTTCAATAAAAGGCTTGAATATGATGGGCGGTCGATGATGCCGGGAGTTTCAGCTTCAATAAGCCTGATTCGCTCTTTCAAATACTCGGCAGAATCGAATAAAACAATGGCTTTTAATAACTTATAGTTATCCATATCGTGTTCCCAGTGACGTTTGATAACATCAAGATACTCGTCTTTCCAGAACATATAGCCAACGACATCAAACTGTTGTTCTTGATAGACAACTGTCTCAGCGTAGTTTTCGACGAAATATTTTGAACACCAGACGACATCGGTCTTTGAGGCTTTGTTCATGAAAGCGGCGATGATAGTTTCTTGATCTGAAAAAGACTGGGCTTCGAATCGTTTTTTCAGCTCACGACGAGCTTCATGGACTTTGCCACTGCGAGGATTGTTGAAATCGTCGAGCAGCTGCTGAAGCGGAACGTTGACAGTTTTGACTTCATTAGAAGTTTTGGCGTTGATTTTGCTGTTGGTGTAAAACCAAACATCTTCGTTGTCGGTTGCGGCGCGGAGTTCAACAAGCTGTTTGGGTGTTAAGGTGTTTACCAGATGCTTGATTATGTCGATGCTTGAGTCGCTATTGTCGAGAATATATTGTTTGATATTCATGGTACAATTTTTATTACGAGGCAAAAATAGAAAAGGCTTCCACAAAAGCAATGTGGAAGTCTGAACTATTATTATGAATACAACTTGCTAACAATAATTCGTAAGAATATCGCTAATCATACCTGGTTTTATCCTTTCAGATTCTTGGCATTTATGTCTTCCAGTTTGAAATAAAGTAAACAAAACTTTGGTTCCTGACAATCTTGTTTCAAAATTAGATTCTATTTTTCCTATTGGTCCATTTTTGAACAGTCCATTTTCATATATGGTATCTTTCAAACCTTCTATTTCCAACAATTGCATTTTTTCCGAATATACTTTTACTGGTTCCTTTTTGAATTTGTAACCCATCCAATATATATTGTCAAGAACACCCCAATATCCCCATTGTCCTTTATTAGCTACTATTATTAACTTGGGTGAAATAATTTCGATTAATTGTTGAGTTAACCATAGATTTACAATAAGAAATCTCAATAAATCGGGATTGTTGAAGCATTTGTTTTTTAAAAAGTTTTGATTTGACTCTCTTAATGAAAACAAATCAATAGATTCTACACAGTTTATTGGAATACCAGTAATGATGTTGTTGCGCATATTAGACCAGTATGGGTGCTTATCTGTAATTGACTGTTTAAATGCAGGATATTTAATCTCTTCATACCTATCTTTTTTGTCAGGATATGATGGATTTATACCACATATAAGGACTTTAATATTATCAATATTGACATTGATAGGAACAGCATAACCTCTTTTGATGATTTCAGCAAAGATTTCATTACCATTTTGATATCGAATATAATAATCAGCAAACAGATTCTTGATTTCTGTTAAATAGTCCTGATAGTTTTGAATAATAGGCATCATGATATAAAAATTTTCTGTTGCAAACTTACTATATACCAGTGCAAATATAATGTGGAAGCAAATTATTTGTATAGTTCTCTCATCTCATCAATGGTCTCAATTATCTCTTCTCTGAAGGATTGAGGCTCAACAATTTCAACACTTCCCATATAGGATATCACCTTCTGTTTGATATCAAAAGTTGGTTTTAAATAATAGGAGAAAACAGTAAAGTTTTCGTCTTCAGAGACGACTTTCTGTGATTCGTGGAGTGGCAGAGTTTTGAGGTATTTAGCTTGGAAGTTGTTAGCTTTCAAAATGATGCGCTGAGCTGGAGTTTCATCCTTGATAATGCCAAAACAATCGCTGAAGAAATCGCTGATGGAGAAATCCTTCGGCATTTTGAAGGTGTTGTTATTCTTCTTCAAACTGACAATACGGTCGAGGGAATACGTGTGGAGGGTGTCATTTTCGGGGTTCCTGGCCAGCACATACCAGCGACGCTGGAAGATTTGGACTCCGTAGGGCTCCATGTTTTTGTACAGATTCTTTTCATCGGAATAAAATTTCTGATATTCCATGTCGAAGGTGTGGCTGTTGTTCATCAGGTCGATGATGTCGATAAGTTGCTCCTGACCAGCCGGAATCTCCTCAAGACCAATTCTATCCTTGAGATTTTTGCTCTGACCAATGATATTGTTGAGATTGAAGGTGTTGATGAGCCACCTTAAAACCAGATTGTTGTTGCGAAGTTCATCCCTGTCGTCAATATAATAGCGGTTGGTCTTGCGGTCGCAGCAGATCTCGACATTGAAGATGCTCTGTATCTCGTCTTTGTGTTGCTCAAAAGTGCGTTTGGGGTAACGCTTGCCCTCGGAAAGCAAATCGTAACGTTGCCATTTTTCGTTTATTTCATCGAAGGTAATACCAGTCTCTCCAGAACGGTAGATTGTATCGAGTAGCCAGACGTAGCGTTTGATTTTATCGACTATCATATATTGAGTTTTAACGATGTAAAATTACAAAAATCCTAAAATACAATCACCTCGAATTAAAAATATAGAGGTGTACCATTACACACCTCTACAATATTTAAAAGCGAAAACGCCTTTTTATATGTCTTTATACTTTATTTAACTGTCTGTTTCTTAATACAATTTGTTTGATTTGACAATGCAAAAATAGAAAATTTTCGGAATAAAGCATAATTATTTTTGAAAAAGCGTCAATTATCTATTGTACTCCCCATTATCCATTCTCTTTTTAATAGCATTATATCCTATCTCTGGTAACGAAGTTTGTTGTTCGCCAATCTTAGTAAGAGTTTCATAAACTTGTTCCAAATCTTGCTGTGATTCTTCAAGTATTTTAACTAGTTGTTTTAAATCTTCAACATCTCTTTGTGTTGCAATAAGTGGTAAAGCATGACGAATAGCCACAAATGCTCGTGTGATTTTAATGCTCATATCAACTGCGATAGAACTGCGTAAAACGCTTGCTAGCATTAGTGCACCATGTTCTGTAAACGCCATGGGCAATGCGGATTTCGGGCGTTTAGCTCTGGATCTCATCACAATTTGTGATGAGATGTCATTCCATTCAGTAGCAGTAATCCGAAACATAAAATCATCAGGGAAACGCTCTATGTTACGTTTTACTGCTTGGTTTAGGGCACGAGTTTCTACTCTGTACAACTCTGCTAAATCGTAATCAAGCATTACACGTAATCCGCGCAACTCAAAAATCTTATGTTTAATAAGTTCTAAACCATCATTAGAATTAACATCATTTTCGTAAAACTCCTCTTTTGCCATACCTTTTTATTTAATAGTTAAACAATAAACTCCCATTTCGCAATTATGCGAACCATCATCTCATACCATAAGTTTTACTATTTTTGATTTTGATTCGATATCAAGTGCAAAAATACAACTTTAATCTGACAAAGTCAAGGATAATTCTGTATAATTCCTGTTAATCTTGTTAATCCTGTCTAAAAAAACGTAGAGACGTCACATCGTGGCGTCTCTACTAATATCTAACGACTAACAACTAAAGACTAAAGACTATTTCCTGCTAGCCTTAATCGCTGCCTGTGCCGCAGCCAGTCTTGCAACCGGCACGCGGAACGGTGAGCATGAAACGTAGTTCAAACCTGCGCCGTAGAAGAACTCTACTGATGCAGGGTCACCACCGTGCTCGCCGCAAACGCCGCACTTCAGGTTGTCTCTTGTCGAACGACCGCGTTCAACACCGAGCTTCACCAGCTGGCCAACGCCTTCCTGATCCAATGTGTTGAATGGATCGGCAGGGATGATCTTCTGGTCGATGTAGCTGTGAACGATAGAGTTGACGTCGTCGCGTGAGAAACCGAATGTCATCTGAGTCAAGTCGTTGGTACCGAATGAGAAGAACTGTGCAACCTCAGCGATCTTGTCTGCCACTAATGTAGCGCGTGGGATCTCAATCATTGTGCCGTACATGTACTCAATGTTGACTTTGTATTTCTTTTCCATCTCAGCCTTGACGCGTTCTGCGATAGCTTTCTGATTTTCAAGCTCTTTCACGTTGATTGTGAGAGGAACCATGATCTCTAGATGTGGATGTTTCTTCTCCTTCATCAACTGTGCTGTAGCCTCAAATAAAGCACGGAACTGTGTCTCTGAAATCTCTGGATAAACGATACCGAGACGTACGCCGCGGAGACCCATCATCGGGTTGACTTCCTTAAGCTCTTCGATACGTTTCTGGAGCTTCTTGAGAGTGATGTTGTACTCAGGATCTGCAGCAACAGCCTTCTGCTTGTCGAGTGTATGAGGCACGAACTCGTGTAATGGTGGGTCCATCAAACGGAATGTCACCGGTTTGCCGTCCAAAACCTTCATTGTGGCCTTCACTGACTCGAGGATGTATGGCTCGAGTTCTGCCAAAGCTGCCTTACGTGCTTCTGTTGTGTCAGCAAGGATCATCTTACGGAGTTTTGCAAGAGGTTTCTCGCTGTTCTTGCCGTAGAACATGTGCTCGATACGGAACAAGCCGATACCTTCAGCGCCGAAGCTGACAGCTCTCTGTGCGTCGTCTGGGTTATCAGCGTTGGTGCGGACACCCATCTTACGATATTTGTCGACGAGTTTCATGAACTCCTGGAAACGTTTGTTCTCTGTAGCGTCGATGGTCTTCACTGAACCGTCGTACACATAACCCTTTGTTCCGTTGAGTGAGATGATGTCGCCTTCTTTGTATGTCTTTTCACCGATTTTCACAGTGCCTTCTTTCTCGTTGATATGGACAGCCTCGCAACCTACGATGCAGCATTTGCCCCAGCCACGTGCAACCAAAGCTGCGTGTGAGGTCATACCGCCACGCTGTGTGAGGATACCGTCAGCAGCGCGCATACCTTCAACGTCCTCAGGGTTGGTCTCTTCACGGACGAGGATGTTAGCCTGCTTTGCGTTTCTGTATTCCATAGCTTTCTCACTGCTCAATGCGATTCTACCGACCGCACCGCCTGGACCTGCCGGAAGACCGTGAGCCAAAACGCTCTTGTTCTTCTCGTCTTTAGCGTCGAGGATAGGGTGGAGGAGCTCGTCAATCTGGTTGACACCGAGTCTCATGACAGCTGTAGCCTCGTCGATTCTGCCTTCGTGAAGCATGTCGAGAGCCATGTTGACTGCAGCAACACCTGTACGTTTACCAACGCGGCACTGCAACATGTATAACTTACCGTCCTGGATTGTGAACTCGATATCGAGCATGTCTTTGTAGAAGTTCTCCAATGTCTCGCGAACGTCGCACAACTCTTTGTAAGTCTGTGGCATAAGCTCTTCCATTGAAGGCATCTTCTTGTTTTTCTCGTTCTTGGTAGCTTTGTTCAATGGGTTAGGAGTGCGGATACCTGCCACGACGTCCTCGCCCTGAGCGTTGATCAGCCATTCGCCGTAGAACTTGTTGTCACCTGTTGCAGGGTCACGTGTGAAAGCAACACCTGTTGCTGAGTTTTCACCCATGTTGCCGAACACCATGGTCTGCACGTTGACAGCTGTTCCCCAATCTTCCGGAATACCTTCGATTCTACGGTATGACACGGCTTTCTTGCCGTTCCAGCTCTTGAACACGGCTCTGATACCGCCTTCAAGCTGCATCTCTGCATCGTCTGGGAACTCTGTTCCGAGTTCTTTCTTGATGATCTTCTTGAAATCCTCAGCTAAAGCTTTGAGCTCGGCAGCTGTGATGTCTGTATCTGACTTGTAACCTTTCTTTGCCTTGAAAGCATCGAGTTTGTCGTCCAAAATCTTACGGATACCTTTGCCCTTGACAGGCTCTCTGTCTTCAGCCTTCTCCATGACGACGTCAGCGTACATCATGATAAGACGGCGATATGAATCGTAAACGAAACGCTCGTTCTTTGTTTTCTCAATCAAACCAGGGATAGTCTTTGAGCAGAGACCAATGTTCAAAACGGTGTCCATCATACCAGGCATTGACTGGCGCGCGCCTGAACGGCATGACACTAAGAGAGGATTCTTAGCATCGCCATATTTCATGCCCATGATTTTCTCCATATTCTTGATACCTGCATGAACCTCGTCCATCAAACCTGCTGGAAGCTGGCAATTGTTAGCGTAATAAGCTGTGCAGCATTCAGTTGTGATTGTGAGACCTGCTGGAACAGGTAAACCTAACAGACACATCTCTGCAAGGTTAGCACCTTTTCCGCCCAACAAATTCTTCATTGTTGAGTTACCCTCGGCTGTACGGTTGCCGAAAAGATAAACGTACTTGGTTTTTTTCATTTTTTTTAATGATTAAATGTTATTCTTCTATATGATTTTCAATATTTTCGCAAAATTTGCTACCTATTTTTTTGAAAATCGCAAAATTAGAAAAAATTTCAAAAAATTCATAATATTTTTTCACATTTTTTTCAACATTTAAATTTTCTCAACATTATAAAGATTTATGGTTTTCAGGCCTTAGAAGGGAAAGACTTCGAGACTGAAAACCGTCATTCTTTAAAATGATAACCAATACATTATTATATCTAAATTTTTTGTATCTTTGTAAAAAATTAAAATAGGTGATATATGAATAATAACTCTGATAATCAATCAAATAGAGGTTGCGGATGCTTCCCGAGTATTCTTGGTTTCTTTGTAGGATTCTGGGCTTTGGGACCATTGGGCGGTATTATTGGCGCTGCTTTGGGTTCATATTTTGGTGGAAATTACTCAAAGAAAGATACTGAATTTCTTGGTACTACACCACGCCAAAAAGACTTCTCATCAAGTTTGCTCGTCCTATCCGCAGCAGTTATGAAAGCCGACGGTTCCGTCAAAAAATCTGAGCTTGACTACGTGAAACATTTCTTCCTCTCTAATTTTGGTCAGGAACAGGCGGAAAAATATATTCTCACTTTGCGTGAAATTCTCAAACAGGATATTCAAGTCGCTGATGTGAGCCAGCAGGTTGGCCGCTACATGGATTATTCTTCAAAACTGCAACTCCTTCATTATCTGTTCGGTATCGCTTCCGCTGATGGACAAGTTCATGAAAATGAAGTCGATGTCATCGAAACAATTTCGCGTTATATGGGCATCATGTCTTCTGATTATGAATCAGTTAAGGCAATGTTTGTAAAACAGGTCGACGATGCATACACTATCCTCGGTATCGATCCTTCCGTTTCTGACGATGAAGTCAAGAAAGCTTATCGCGAAATGGCTAAGAAAAATCATCCCGATAAAGTTGCTTATCTTGGCGAAGATGTCCGCAAAGCCGCAGAAAAGAAATTCCAGGAAATCAACGATGCTTACGATAGAATCAAGAAGCAGCGTGGCATGAATTAACTATTTGTATAAACGCCATTTTACTCCGAATATGAATTTCGAATCCCTCATCGGGTAATGTGGCGTTGTGAAATACCTGTTATCCTTGGCTAAAGAGTAGAAATTTGTGTACCCCACAAAGATATTGGCTCTCTTGACTTTAAATGTGATATACAGATCCAGGAACGGATAATTTCCGATTTTAACATCATTTTGTAAATAATAAGTCCTCAATGCTGGCATGTATGCATCAGCATAATACTCTGTGAAATAATTGATTACAACTGAAGGTTGCACTGTCGAGACACCTTTTACAATAGCGATGTTCCATCCGAGTTTTAATTTTCCGTAAAACAATGGGAGATGTATAACATTATCATTATCAGTAACTTGCATCGAAGCGATACCGCCAATTTCAAAATGTTTCAGCTTTATGTCAAATTTCGCAAATGCTGAGGTGATGTTGAGCGTTCCAGTATACTGAACTGGCTTCGCATTCTCACCGAAATAAATGTAATGATCAATGGTTGTCTGCTTTAAACCTATTGATAACCAACGTGTTTCGTAAGCGCCTTGAAGTCTCAGATATGTCGCCGGACTGAAATCATTGCTCCATCTGAAATTGTTCGAATAATAGGTCTCTTCAAACCAATCCGCTGATTTTCTGGAGAGATTGACATCAAATACTAAAGCGCCGTAATTCTTTTTATATGTGCCTAAAAACTGTTTCCATTGGCCGTACAAAATGAAATCTCCAGCCTGATAACCGCCGAAAATAAGCTCGCCTTTACCAGTGATTCTTGTCGATTTGAAAATATTTACAATAACTTCAGCTTTAGCCCTAACATCCTGATAATCAATCTTACCAAACTGTTCACCACTAATAATTTCTGTATATCCGTTGTGATGTGTGTAGTTATGTTCAGCTCCAAAAGTCAGATAAAAAGGAATGTCATTGTTATATCTACCATAACTCAATGAGCTCCAATTGATTCCATTTTTAATTGTATAGAAAGTCAGACTGTCAAATGTCTCATCAGGATTCAAAACCGGATCGAAATCATAATAATACCCTGACGATAAGTCTGTGTCTTTATAAACGTATCTATTTCTCTGATAATCAAATGAATATCTGATTCTTCCTGGCTTGCCTAAAATGAAATATTGGTCGAGTCCGAAACCAGTAACTTTAATCAGGTTGCTAGCCTTCATAAGATTAACCGGAATAACGCTCTTGTCAGTTTCAATCAGATCAACGAATATTGAATCATGTGTAATACCGCCATTCTCATAAACATCGATTTTATTGGTAAAGAAATATCCGTTTACACCATAGCGTTCATTTTTTGTGTTCCATCTGAAATTGCCGACAAAATATAGATTTTGCGCATAACTTCTCTGATAAACAGATGGTGCGTAATCGATATTAAAATTCAGCGTAACATAAAACCTTGGCAAAAATTCTCTACAGAAAAGCACGTTGAGATGTTGCTCTTTTTTGCTTCCCATCATGTAGCTTATCTCGGTAAATGGTTGATAAACAATAGGGTAGAGGACTTTTCTTTTTGTGACTATAAATTTGTCGTATGATACTAAATCGTTATTAAATCCGATTGAAGTGGGGAAAGTAAACTCTAAATCTTTATGTGCGTGTCCGGAATTGCTTAATTCCTGATAATACTTTAAAAGTGGGTTTGTCGGATCATAGAATGAAGCTGAAAGGGTAGTGGTGTCCCAAACTTTTGTGTCTCCAATCTGTTGATTTTCAATAGAATTATAAAAATATCTTACCAATGTGGAATCAACTCTTGTAGAATCAATTTCATGCAAAAGGGTAGTGGTGGCCATCAAAAAACGGCATGTCATTACACCTATAATTAATAATATTACTCTTAAAATTTTCACACTGCAAAGATAATAAAAAAACAAATAAAACGCGAAAAGCCCGTCCTAAAAAAGGGCAGGCTTTCGTGTATGGGTTTGGCGACGACCTACTTTCCCACAAGCTAATGCAGTATCATCGGCGCGACGGGGCTTAACTTCTCTGTTCGGAATGGGAAGAGGTGGACCTCCGTGCTATAGTCACCATGTGTCTCTTCAAGATTCTTTCATCTCGACATGGTCTGAAGGAGTACGCGGGAAAAACCACTCGCGTTTCGCATTGTTCTCAACACTTCACACACTGCGGCAGTGCTGTTGTCCGGACTAGGTCCGTGAAGTGTTCGGGCTATTAGTAGCGCTCGGCTTTGACGTCGCCGTCTTTACACCTGCGCCCTATC
>DBYZ01000009.1 GCA_002311655.1 Bacteroidales bacterium UBA1173 | reverse complement strand
CAGGTTCGAATCCTGCTACCCCGACACAAGAGATAAAAAAAGACCTTCGATTGAAGGTCTTTTTTTTTATCTTATCACTATTTTCTGGGTGATTACGTTGTCTCCGCTGATTAGACGCAGGATATATGTTCCTGATGCCATCCCGTTTGTAGGGACGTGTCCTAAAACGTTTACATTACGTGAAATAATCATACGCCCCATCACATCAATCACCTGCAAGGTTGCATTTTCAACATCAGCTGTAATGATGATGTCACCGTTGTTGATGAAAGCAAATGTTTTATTGTCGTCGTCTGCTTCGCCACAAATGAACACAAGCTTGAATCTGTCAGAATCATCCATCGTCCAGGCATTGAAGCTATAGCTCGGAGTTGTGAGCAGGTCGACATCGTCATTAGTAATGTTATCGATGAGGTGGAGATAATACAATGTTGTATTTTCAGTGCTCAATGAAATCGTGTAGGTGCCGTTTTTGTCGGTCTCGAAGTAGACAGGCAGCTCGTTGCCTTCAATTGGAATGACGGCCATTTTCTGATTGTTATGCATGGCGAAAACTTTCGTACCGTTTTCGTTCAGGGTGATTTTTTTCAAAGGCTCGCCCTCGCGCTTCACTATGAGACGGTCTATTAGCTGGTCATTCTCTCTGATTTCCAATTTGATGCGCTCCGTTTTTTTCATCTCGTCTTTTGTACCACTGTTGAAAGTGATGAAGGCTTTTTCATCTGTAGCCTTTACGAAGAATCCCTCGCCAGTCTTCAGCGGATTTTCGTTGCTGATATTGTCCACAATCACGTCAGTTCTGGTGTCGTTTACGCGATAACACTCTTCTGCGACATGGTTTCCTGTATAGGCTATGACATTGTGCGCAAAAGGATTGCCAACGAGGTTGAAGCCTATCAAACTGCCAGCAGTGGTAGTGTAGTTCAAAGGTATGCTCACCTTGGCATTGCTCGCGTTCAGCGTACCCTTCAGACCGATGGTGACATCTTGGCTGTTGGCATAAAGATAGCCTCTCGAGGTCTCGAGGTTTGCGAAACTGTTGGCATCGTTCTTGTAGTTGCGCCAATAATGCGTCGGCTCATCGTAATAGAATAGGTCGTATTCGTTTTCCAAGAGGTTGTCCATTTCATCGACTGCGCCGTTTCCCGCGAAGGAATAGCCGATGAGGTACCAGCCGTCGGTCTTTGTTTCGCCTTGAGTTTGTAGCACAGTGTAGGCAGTGATGTCCTTCTGCACTGTGGCTGTCACGCCTGCGTTGGTGTGATACAGCTGGCCGCCGTCGGCAATGATGAGAGTCGCCCCTGGAATTATGCTGATTTCTCCAGCATTTACAACATTGTTAGCTGGGATGGTGGCATTGGCTGCAATCACGACATTGCTTCCATCGTCAGGCACGGCATTACCGCTCCAGTTGGAATCTGTATTCCAGTCGCCTTCAGTGATGAAAACATTATCACCATAATTATGGATAGTAAATGTATCATTTGTTGTCGCACCACTTACCGTAATAACATCACCATCATTGAAGCTCCTGGCAGTGAATGTAGCAATATTATCTGTTACAGTCACTGTTTGAGTAGAAGCACCATTTACATATAATGTCAATTCACTACCATCATTAGTGTAGCACTTAATGACCCTATCCTCTGTGTTTAAGTAGTTTTTACCACAGATATGTACAAACTTATCCGTTGTATTCCACCAAGCCTTGTAAAGATAGTATGTATCCTTCTTTGTAACATGATCTCTCTCAACAAGACCTTTGTTGTTCAATCGCTTGAGTTCATCATTGTCAAATACCGTCTCACCATCCAAGCAGACCTTATAGCCTTCCTGTCTGTTGGATACTGCAATGTCAAACAACTGCCACTGAGATGTGAATATTAACTCTGGTTTGTCCTTGATGGCTGCAATGTGGCCTTCGTGCAGCCACATTTGATACTCAATATCGTGTCTTGGGTTATTACCCGTTGTTGTTGTCGACATAAAGTCATCGCTATGACATGTTCGTGTACCACCGCAACCATATTCGGAGAATGCGCATGGGACGCTGTGTCCGCTAGCATTATTTATTGCAGTATTAAGTCTGTTTGTAGGATTATTTGATGTCTTGTCTATGTACCAACCGACATAGATATTCTGACCTATCCAATCGACAGTAGGGTTGTTAAATGTACCCAAACCATCTTGTGTTCCGTGACTTACAGTATAACCAACCCATGCATTAGGCATCAAAGATCTAATAGTGTTTCTATAGCTTTCAATCTTGCTTTTTACAAAGTTTTTACCATCAGTTGTACTAGTATAATTGGTATTTATCTCATTACCCACACCCCAAAATAGAATACAAGGGTGGTTGTAATGTTGGTTTACCATATCAGCACATTGTCCTTCAAGGTGAGTCCAATAGTCTTCTGTTTCATTAATTGTTGACTTGTTTACCCAAGGTGCTTCAGTTTGTACTATAATTCCTAATTGGTCACACTTGTCATAGACCTCCTTTGGATGAGGATAGTGCGCAAGACGCAAGAAATTACATCCTAAATCGGTAATGATATTAAACTCTTGTGTATAATCATCCTCATTGAGTGCATTTGCCTTTCCTTCCAAGTCATCGTGTACACACACGCCTCTCAGTAAGTAAGGCTGTCCGTTAAGCAAGAAACCAGTGTATGTATTCTCATTAATTGTTTCATTAATTACATACTCATAGAATCTCAAACCGTAAGGTCTTTCGTAGCTGTGATACAACTCATCGTCGTGATATATCTCAAGTTTCACGTTATACAAATGTGGATCGAGTGTACCATTCCATAGATGAGGATTTGTAATGGTAGTTGTGAATACCATTTCCTCTCCAGTACTGTCTTGTGTATCAGTGAACACTTGAGTGTCTCCGTCTGTTATTGTACATACGACAGAAGCACCAGTTGGTATGGTCGTTTTTACATTGATTGTAGCTTCATCTGAAGACACTGTTGAAGTAATATGGAATCCATCATAGCCATAGCTCATTGAAGGTAAACATGGGCTTGTAAACAGCTTTACATTACCCAATGTGGCATTGAAATTAAAGTCACCAGCATAAGGGGCAAGTACATTTCCTTCATTGTTTTTCAATGCTACCTTGATATGGTTTGTGCCTTTATGAACATGATCGGTAATATCGACGAAGAACGCATTATAGCCTCCCCAGTGTTTTTCTACAAGATTGTTGTCGACATAAATTGATGCGGATTGGTCTGCGTGTTGGAACCATAGATATGTTGGCTGTTGGCTACGGAGATTAACATCTGTCTCAAAATTAAATGTACCTTTTGCATAATTTGAGGAATGACCGTCAATTGCATTAACAGAATAAGGTGTTGTTATTGTATTACCTCCGTATGTCCATGAAGCAAGAGATTGATTTGAATACTCATAGATAGTTCTATTATCATATACACAAGTCTGACTTATAGTTGCACTTGTTTTTCCTTCCTTTTCTGAATAACATTCAACGAAGGTGTCACCAGACATTGGTATTATTATTGTATACTGCTCATAGTCTACATTAGGGTCTAACCGATAGTATATATCAGCACCTTCTGTTCCACAAATTAACTCAATATCTATACCAGAACATGATATTGTTGGGATATCTGGAGTACCATCATCAACGGCAAGCCATCCTGTTGGGATACCACTAGTGCCAGTAGACCAGGTTACGCTTTCTTTCTTTACAAAGGTGCCTGTTGCAGAAACATTGTTTACCCAGTTTGTCAAGCAATTTGATGCTGACATATTTACTGCAAGACATAATATATTATTAAGGTTTGAACACCCATTAAACATATTACTATAACAGTAGGATACCAATACAGGAGCTCGAAGTTCTGGCGCAACTGTTATTGCACAATTTTCAAACATATAATAATAACAGTATGTCGCCAACGTGGTGGCCGGAAGGGCGGGTGCCTCCACCAATGTTGTACACTTGCTGAACATAGCCCTATAACAACAATCTGTAAGTGATGTGGCAGGAAGAATCAAGTTCTCTGCTGATACAGCCTTTGACTGTTTGAATATAGAACAGAAATTATATGTTCCAGTTAATTCAGTTTGTCCAATGAAACCATCACCATAGATAAGACTCATTATATTACCAGAGATTTCATAAGTAGCGGTACCTCCATCAAATCCAGAATAATTAGCATTACTACTTGCATATGTTGTATTACTTCCTTTAAATTCTACAACATCACCAGCAGCGACACTTATGGTATTACTTCCAGCTGTTATTGATGTCCATGAACCGCCATTGATTCTGTAAAAGATTTCTTTTTCCATTCCAGATCCAAAGGACTTCCAAGGAATTTCTCCGGCAGTGAGCACGTTGAATGTAAGATAATTCTGTGAGTAGTTATTGCCCTGGATGTACTTTGTTGCCACATCGGAATTGAGATAGCCTGCGTGAGTGGCGATGGCTTTCACCGTGGTGGCAGAGGCAATGGGGAATGGTTCGTTATAAGCAGTGCTGGATGTGGTAGGGGTGCTGCCGTCGGTGGTGTAGTAAATCCCCGTGGCATCAGTGCAAGTTATGGTAACCTTAGAAATGTTGTTGTCAAAACTAATGGTTGGAGTGGTATATTTCGGCACGTTGTAGGTGCTCACATCAGAATAATCTAAGTCTAGATAAGCGATGGCCTTTATGACCGTGGCATCACCCAAAGAGAAGGCTGAAGAGTACGCTGTGCTTGTGTTGTCGGGGGTATCGCCGTTGGTGGTGTAGTATATCGTGGCACCTGGTGTGGTTGTACTCAGCGAGATGGTGCCGTTGTAGTTGTTGGTAATTGTCGGTGCTTCTACAGTGACACCGACATACTCCGTTGCCACTAATGTCCAGTGGGAATCGTAATTGCCATTGCCTCGGTCATTCTTGAGAAGTAAGTGGGAATCATTACTCATCGCTATGGGAGCGAAACTATCCTTACCAGAAAAAGAAGTTTGCCTTAGTTTTGGAACGATGGTATAAGCTGTTGTATAATTGTTGTTGTCGGGTTTGTAAGCCGCATCAACGATGAGAAAACGGTACTTGTCAGCTTCCTCAGAATTGTAATCCATAACTTTGGCGACATCGTCACCTGTACCTCCCGTGTAATACAAATACTTTTCCGTTGAGGCATTCACGATGAAATAATAATGGCAGCTCGAATAAGTCGCATCCACGCCGGCTTCCAATAAATACCAGATGTTTTCCTCATCACCCGTATTGCTGACTGTTGTCCATTCTCCAGAATTGGAAAGATAAAACGATGTGCTGGTTACGTTCTGAAACTTGTAATAATGCTTTTCCACATCGGTAGATACTGTGAATGGCTGTGGCCAGGTAACATCGCCAACAGCGACGAATTGCCATATTGAAGGAGCATCAGTATATGTACTAGCTTTGATATAATAGTCATTGGCATAATTATGGTTAGTGCCTCTCTTGTTCAAATATAAACTCGGAGCACCTTTGGGGTGGATGTAATAATATGACCCAGTTTGCGTCAGATAATACTTGTACTTGTTTAATTCGTTATCAGACAAAGAAGAAAGCTCAGCATAGGTATTCTTTATTCGGATGCCGTCATGGTTGTCGTCATAATGATACAAACATCTGCCTGTTGAATTGACAATATAATAATACTGAATGCCGGACTCAATTCCGGCGTCCATGAAGTACCAACGCATAGTGGCATTTGGAATGCTTGTAGTGGAAACCTTGGAATCTTCGGCATCTGAATGTGGTATGGCATAGAATGTGGTGCGGTCGAGAGATTGCATCAGGTAATAATGCTGTGTGCCATTGGTTATATCTGATGCCGTAGTCAAGGTGAATGGGAGCTGGGCCATTGCTGGCATCATACATGCCATTCCTACCGCCAAAAACATGGCGTATCTCAAAAATCTATAAAAATTATTCATTATTCGAGGTAAGTATATCCGTAAAGTCCTGATCTATAATTAGATAAGAACTCTTTTCCTTCTTCAACAGTAATCTTTCCTGCTTTTACGCAGCTTGTAACCCACGACTCGACAGTTCTAACGAGCTTCTTCGGACTGTATTGGACATATTCCAAGACCTCTGCAACTGTCTCACCATCAATGAGTTGGTCGATGTAATAACCTTTCTCGTCGACGGAGACGTGAACGGCGTTGGTGTCACCGAAGAGGTTGTGCATGTCGCCCAAGATCTCCTGATATGCGCCAACGAGAAACACACCGATATAATATGGCTCATTCTTCGTAAGAGTGTGAACTGGCAGGTTGTGCGACAGACTGTGGCCGGTGACGTAAGTGGTCATCTTGCCGTCGGAATCGCAAGTGATGTCTTGCAAAGTCGCCTCGCGGTCAGGATATTCGTTCAAACGATGGATCGGCATGGTAGGGAATACCTGGTCGATAGCCCATGCGTCTGGCAATGACTGGAACATTGAGAAGTTGCAGAAATACTTGTCGGCCAATAACTTAGGCAGTGCGAGCAACTCATCCGGGACGCGTTTCTGATGTGATGCCAACTGGTTGATTTCCAGTGCCACAGACCAGAAAATACGTTCGATCTTTGCGCGTGTCTTGAGGTCGAGAAGTCCCATGTTGAAGAGGTCGAGGGCTTCCTCGCGGATTTCCTGTGCATCGTGCCAGGTCTCGAGCATCGACGACTGCTTGCTTGTGAGGTTTTCCCAAGTCTCGTAGAGGTCGTGGATAAGCTCGTGGTCAGTGTCTTCAACTTTCTCATTGTCATCGTCCCATGTCGGAAGTGACGCTGTTTCAAGCACTTCCATAATCAAAACGGAGTGATGTGCCGTCAAAGCGCGCCCCGATTCGTTGATGATGTTCGGGTGTGTGAGTCCGTTTTTGTCGCAGGCGTCGACGATAGAGAAAATCGCGTCGTTGACATATTCCTGGATGGTATAGTTGACCGAGCTGGCGCTGTTGGCAGAGTGTGTGCCGTCGTAGTCGACACCGAGGCCGCCGCCAACGTCAACAAATTCAACGTTAAAGCCCATCTTATGAAGCTGAACGTAGAACTGTGCGGCTTCTTTCAAGGCGATTTTTATGCTTCTGATTTTTGTAACTTGGCTGCCGATATGGTAATGCACCAGCTTGAGGCACTCCATCATATTGTTTTTCTCAAGATATTCAAGTGCTTCGAGCAATTCTGAAGATGAGAGTCCGAACTTCGACGCGTCGCCGCCCGAGTCTTCCCATTTGCCTGCGCCGGAGCTTGCCAATTTGATTCGGATACCGATTTTTGGCGTGACTTTCAGTTGTTTTGACAGCTTGGCGATGAGTCGGAGCTCATTCATTTTCTCAACCACGATGATGATGGTGCGGCCCATCTTCTGCGCGAGCAATGCCAACTCGATGAAACTCTCGTCTTTGTAGCCGTTGCAGATGATAAGCGATTCACTGTCGGTGTTGGATGCTATGATAGCGTGAAGCTCAGGTTTTGAACCGGCTTCCAATCCGATGTTGAATTTCTTGCCGTGGCTCACGATTTCCTCGACCACAGGGCGCATCTGGTTGACTTTTATAGGGAAAACGATGAAATTCTTGCCTTTGTAATCGTATTCCTTGGCAGCTTCCTTGAAACAGGAGTCGATTTTCTCAATACGAGTATCGATGATGTCGGGGAAACGTATCAGCATAGGAGCCGACACGTCGCGGAGCTGAAGCTCGTCGACAAGTTCACGAAGGTCAACGGAGGCACAGCCTTCACGCGGCGTCACCACCACGTTGCCTTTATCGTTGATAGAGAAATAGTTAATGCCCCAGTTGTTGATGTTGTAGAGCTCTGCCGAGTCCTCAACACGCCATTTTCTCATACTTCTTCCCATAGTTACAATAATTTGGTGTGCAAATGTAGCAAATATATTAATAGGTGTGAAGTTTTTTTTAACTTTGCAAAAAATTTCAAAATGATACTGATTTGTGACTGTGGCTCAACGAAAGCCGAGTGGGTTCTTCTAGATGGCAATAATGTTGCCAAACGATTCATTACCAATGGATTTAATCCGAATTTCACTGATAATCTGACGATGAACAATATTATTGGTGAGGCGATAAAATCTATTGATAATCAGGATGTTAGTAATGTTTATTTTTACGGCTCGGGATGCGGCAGCGATGGCAATCAGTTGAAGATAAAACTGATTTTTAGCAAGTTGTGCCCACAGGCGAATGCTGATGTGTATCCCGACACTTTGGCTGCATGTCATGCGCTTTTCGGAAGTAATCCTGGCGTGGCTTGTATACTTGGCACGGGTTCGAATGCCTGTGTTTATGATGGTAATGACATCACGCAAAGTGTTGTGTCTCTTGGATTTATGTTGGGTGACGAGGGGAGTGGCTGTCACATTGGAAAGCGCATCGTCCATGATTATTTCTTGGGCATCATGCCTGAAGAATTGCGCACTAAGTTTGATGAGAAATATCATTTGAATCGTGATGCATTTCTGAAACGTGTTTATCAAGGAGAGCAGCCGTCAAGATATCTGGCTGAATTCAGTGTATTTGCTTATGAAAATATTGATAATCAATATGTTAAAAATATAGTGACTGAATGTTTTGAGGCATTCATTTTGTCATTTCGACTGGAGCGGAGCGTAATGGAGAAATCTCAAGCTGTCGGCTTTGTTGGATCAATAGCGTTTGCTTTTCAAGATATTCTTCTGCAAGTGCTTGAAAATCATAACATTAAATGCTCTAAAATTCTCAAGAGTCCAATGGACGGTTTGATTGAGTATTATCAAAACGTTATAGCTTGAGCGAGAGTTTCAGTTTGAAAGCGAAGTTGTCGGCGACTTTGTCGAAAGAGTTGGCACCATAGCGATAATATGCACCAAAACCAATCTGTGCTGTGCTGATTTTCAATAAGTTATCAATTACCAAACCACTTTCATAGAAGCCGTCTTTCATGCTTTTCTGTTCGATGCCTTGGTGTTTTTCGATATTGCTGATGTCGCCCCATCCGACATTTGTTACGAAGATAAATTCCGGATTGAACCATTTGGTTTTGAAGAACTTACCGAAATTATGAGTGAAGAAAAGCAATGCGAATCGGTCGCAGACAAACTCGTTGATAAGCATTGTTGCGAAGCTTTCTGGAGCATATAACTCGAAGCCGTAGTTGGTGCCGTAGATGTTGAAGTTTTCGAAAATCGGAGTGTCGCCAAACACGTATCCGGCTTGAAGCACGATGGTGGTTTTTCCGAGATAACGCGTTAACCACGAATAAGTTAGCTGTGCTTGAATCTTGTCGAAATTGTATGGACAATCCAAAATGCCTTTCAAGCTTTTCTGGTACGACAGCCATATCAAAGGCCTGCCTTGCTCAACGGTGACGAGACCTTTGTTTGTGAGCATGTAACGCTCTCCAGGTGCGATTCGAAGTCTGAAATCGAGGGTCGTGATTCTGAAATTTCCGTTGTAAACCATGTCGTTTGAAAGGAAACTGTACCAGTCGTACATCAGTTTGTCGCTTAGACTGAATCGCACGAAACCTTTGCAAACCTTTAAGAAACGAGTGGATAACTCTGCCGCCGCCGTTGTGTTCAGTGTTGTCCACTTGACGTAAAAATCCTTGTAATTGCTCTCGTTTAACAGGTTTTTAGAACCGTTAATGAAACCATAATCACCGACAGTGACGTATTTGTGGTCAAAACTCAGGCGTAAGCCAAAATCATGTTTTCGATTGAATTTCAGATTGATATCACCGCCATAGTTGGCGTGTTTTGCACCGAACCAATAGCCGAAATAGCCTCCAAAACCTAAATGTTTCGAGAGTCTTTCATTTGTTGTCAGACCTAATCCGAGATAAAACTTGTTTGCGATGTTGTACTTAATCAAATCTGACAAGCCGATGTTGAATTTGCCCCATGGGATGGCACCGTCTTTGAGGATGGTGCTGGTGGTATTCAAAATCTGGTCAAAGTCGATGCCCATTTCATTGACCATGTCTTCGACTATGGTGTCGACGACTTTGTAAGTGTTTAATATTCTTTGGTTTAAACTGTCGTTTCGATAATATTTCCAGAATGTCTCGTCTTTCATTCCAGAGTCTTCGGCAATATCGATGTCAGTTGAGCCAAACTTCTTATTATCAATGGGTTCGGTTAGATTGATGTTAGAAATATAGCTTTTCCCGATGCCATTGAGTGAAGTGTTGGTGTTCTCGGCAGTCATGCCCGTCGAAAGCATCATTGAATGGTCTTCAGCGAGCATTCGCAGAAAAACAATGTCAGTGTTGAGCTGCACCGGAAACCATACAGAGTCATTGATTTTCGCGTAAAGCTGCTGGATTTTAACGTCGAGAGTGTTCGATTTGTCGGCGGCTTCGGCTTTCACGTTGACGATGGCCCAGCCATCTGAAGTGATTGTCATCACGCCTTTGAGTGCGTCGAAAGTGGTGCCGCGGCGTGGCTTGAACGATATTATATATAAGGAGTCGCCTTCTGCGGTAGGCATCACGGATTCCAAACCGAAGAAATAACGTGACTTGCTGCCTGGCGTGATCGGGTTGACGTAGTTTTTCTGGTAAACGGTGATGAATTCGTCATAAAAATGGGTGCTTTGCATCCCGTCGAGAACGTAGAAATACATTGGATTTTTGAGTCCCGACACCAGATTTGCCTTGATTTCGCGCTTGTTTTTGTTCGGTTTCTTGTGATAAATCTCGGAGACTGTCTCCATGACCATGAGATCGTTTTCGCGCCAGAGCTTGCCGAAATCCAGAAAAACAGAGTCTGCAACCTCGGTGGTGTCGATAGTGAAAACCATGCGGTCATACATCGTAAATGAGTAGTAATCAAGCCTTTCCGGGTTGTTGTGCTTGCGGTTTCTCACCACGCTGTCGATGATGCGATGGGCTGGATTCTCACCAGCGTAAAAAACGACTTCATCAAGTTTGTAACTTATGGGACTAAGAAAAAACTTGTTGTTTTTTTGATTGAAATCTCCCGAAAAAACGTGCTTTTTCTTGTATCCGACGTATGAAAAAGTAAGACTCTCAATCTCTTTTTTGCTTGTTATGCTGAAGCTTCCGTCGATGTCGGTTGTCGTTCCGAATTTGCCGTCATCGTTGATGGTGATGTTAACAAACGCCAGCTTCTGCTTTGTGACGCTGTCCATAACGCAGCCGTTCACGCTGAAAATCTGAGCATTTGCAGCTATTTCAACAAAAACAACGATAATGAGTAATATGATTTTTACAAATCTCATTTTCATGATTATTATGGCGCAAAATTAAAAAAAATTCCTATATTTGCATGTTAAAATTTAAGCTATGGCAGACGGATATTTAGAGAAACGAATGGAAGAATTCGCTTCAGGTTCAAGAAAATCAACGAGTAAGCATGTCTCTTTGGACGCTTTGTTTGAGAAAAACCGCAGTTATCGAGGCTATAAAAAAGACTTTGTGGTGACTGACGACATGCTGCGTCGCATCGTGAATGTGAACACGAAGATCGCATCGGGGAAGAACCAGCAGGTGCTGCGATTTAAGCTTGTGACTAAAGGCGAGGACGCGGACTTCGTTTTGAAAAACATCAAGCTCGGCGGCATGCTTCCGGAGCTTCATCTACCATACGAAGGCACTGAGCCTGAGGCATTTATCATTGTCTGCACCTCGGCACCTGAGACCAAAATCATCGACATTGACTTGGGAATTTCGTTACAGAGCATGTCGTTGAAGGCAACTGAAATGGGTTTGAATTGTGTGATGATTTGCGCGTTCAACAAGGCGAATATCGTTGAACATTTCGGCTTGAAATATGAGCCGTTGGCGATACTTGCTGTTGGAAAAGGCGCTGAAAACATCAAACTGAAACAGATTTCCGTTGACGAAAGCCGTGCATATTTCCGTGTTGACGGCGTGCATTACGTGCCGAAAGTAAAATTGGAAGATATTATCCTTTAGAATTTCACTTTTAACGAAAAGAAAATTCCCCATTTGTCTGCCTCAGGATGGTCGAGGTAGTTGAAGCGTCGTACATAGTCTATCCTCAAGATACTGAATATGTTAGCTATACCAATTCCGCCTTCAACGTATGGCTCTTTTTCCAAAGTGTAGGTCTGTGTGCTTCCGTCGGGGGCGGTAGGGAACTTGAAAAGACTTTCGTTGCCGCTTGCCGGGTTGCATTCGTTGGAGAGTCCTCCCCAGACAGCCTTGACAGACAGAACTTCACGGAGTTTTAGTTTGCCGATGAGAGGTATCCTGTTGAGAATGAATCCGTTAAAGTTGTAGTCAAATGTTCCCTGAACATAATACTGACTGACAAACTCATTGTAGTTCATGAGATTGAATCCTCGTTCGTCGTAGTAGATGCCTTGGTTGGCACGGTGGGCGAAGAGGAGAGGGTAGGGCACCTCGCCGGCAACGTAACCACCTGTGATGTGCAAATCTGCGATGCCGAGTACGCTTAAGAACCAGCGTTTGCTGAACATCGCCTGGATTTTATGATATTCATAATCGGAGCCGAGATACTTGCCGCCGTAGCTGTAGCCGATGGTGAATACTGGCGCTACCGAACTTGCCAGCGGCTTGCGATATTGGTGAATCTGATAGACTTTCTCGTTGTATGCGAAACGTATTTCGAAACCGACGGCATTTGTGATGAACGGATTGTAAATCTTACCTCCGTTGGTCTCGTAAATGAGTTCTCCAAGCGGTCTTTGCTCCTTATATTCAGCGAAAAGCTTAAAGCCGATTTGAGCTTGCAACTCATAATCGTATTGCATCCTCAGCTTGTCGACGAAAATCATCTTGCGGTTCTTTTGACGGCTGATTGACCTTCCGAGGCGGTCGAGGTCTTCGTTGATGCTATATCCGAAGTTATCCATGCGCGGCACGGTGGTGTTGTGTTCATACGACAACGTCAGCAGGTTCATCGGGAACTCCCACTGGTTGTTGACTTTATTGTTGAACGAGTACATAATCTGGCCACGATACTTTAATTTCTCGTCCTTCGTGCCATAAGCCAAGAAACCTTCAAGGAAGATATGTTTGTGGAAACGTGTGTTTGTTTTTGCGCCAAAACGTACACGCCAGCCTTCTATGTCGTTATGACTCAACATGTTAAAAACTGGACCTATGTCAATAGGACCGCAGTCGATGTAGTTGTATCCGATAGCCAAAGCTGTACCTGAGAGGATTCGGAAACGCCATACTTTCTTGAGCCTTTCGTTATCTTCGGCGATGCGTTTCTCATGAGTGGATAGGCTGTCTGTGCGTCGTTCTTTCCAATACTCTTCGTCGTCACGATGGTCGTAAAACGTCTTGCTTCGTGTTTTCTCAGGTTTGTTGGAATAGAAATTGTCAGGCATCGGCTTGTTGATCTCGATGTTTGAGAAGACGCCCGAACGTTTGCCGTGCAAGGCTACACCAAGATAAAAGATGTCGGCGGTGAGGCTGTAATGTGTCGGGAGCATCACCGAACCTACCTTTTTATATTCCTGCTCGAACATCATTGCCTCGACGAAATTGGTGCCTGAGTGCTTTGGAATCTGCAGCTGCACCTTCTTCACCATGTAAGAGGTGTCGTTTGTAATCCAAAGACTTCCGCAGAGTCCCATATCCATCTGGTTGGCAGGAGTGAACGCCAAAACGATGCAGTTTTCATTCTCATATTGTACTGTGTCGACAATATAAAAATGGTAGAAAGCCACAGCTATTGGCGACATCGGGGAGGTGTACTCGTTGTTGAACAGGTTGACGTTGCGTTGATACACGTCGACGAAGCCGATCCAGTTGTCGATGACCGCCTCCATTGATGTGAAATCGAGGAATTTGCTTAGCAAAACGTCTTTGGAATCTGTGACTTCCGTGGTGAGGCAATGCGGTTCCTTACGATAATAGGTCTTTGACAGCGTCTCCACGAAATACATCGAGAGGTAGTTGCGGCCTGTCAGACGTGAAGTGAGCATGTTTTCGCACACGAAACTCATGTTTTTCATGTAACCCTTTGTCGCAAGGCTGTCGCTGAGATTCGACGGACCCAGTTCGAGTTTTGAATACTCATCATATTGGTAGTAGTCGAAGCCGGTAAGGCTGTTTCGCTCGGCGTTGTTTTGAACTTTTTTAATAAGCTCAACAGCAGGATTGTTTTTACGTTTATAGCGTTCCTTGATTTTTCGTTTCGCCTTGATTTCGGCTTTCGGCAGCGTTATGGACACCGATTCCATCTTGGCGTTGACGGTTTGCGTTGTGAAACGATTGATTTTCACCTTGTAAGGCTTGTAGCCGGCGTATTCAAAGGTGACGTAATCAAAAATCTGGTCGGATTCAAGTCTGTAAAAACCATCGATGTCGCTGGCGGTTCCATAAGTCTTACCGTCAACGACATACGATATATTTGCGTAAGGAAGAGTCTCTCCTGATTCTATATCAACGACTTTACCTTTGACAACGGTATGTTGCGCAAATGCCGCCACAGAGGCGAGCGTTATTATTATAATTAGAAGAAAACGTCTCATTCATTATTCAACAGTCACTGATTTTGCCAAATTTCTTGGTTGGTCGACGTTACAACCACGCTGTACAGCGATGTAGTAGGCAAGGAGCTGCAGTGGAATTGTCGCCAACAAAGGAGCGTAGGTGCATTCAGTATCAGGGATTTCGATGACATAGTCTGACATCTCTTTCACGAGGACGTCGCCTTCGGTCACTACGCTGATGATCTTTCCGTGACGTGCCTTGACTTCCTGAACGTTCGACACGACTTTCTCGTATGTCGACTTGTTTGTCGCTATGAAGATGACAGGCATGTCTTTGTCTATCAATGCGATAGGACCATGTTTCATCTCGGCTGCAGGATATCCTTCTGCATGGATGTAAGAAATCTCCTTCAACTTGAGAGCGCCTTCGAGAGCGACAGGGAAGTTCTGCAAACGGCCGAGATAAATGGCGTTGTGGCAGTCTTTCATCTCTTTGGCTATGTCTTTCACGATGGCACTGCGTTCCAAAGTGGTCTGAATCTTCTCAGGAATCATATCAAGTTCATGGATGAGCTCCATGATTTTTGACTTCGGCATGTGGCCGTTGAGTTCCGCGAGATGGATGGCGAGCATTGTCAAAACAGCCACTTGTGCGGTGAATGCTTTTGTTGAAGCCACACCGATTTCCGGACCAGCATGTGTGTAAATTCCAGCGTCGGTGGCACGTGATATTGACGATCCGATGACGTTGCAGATGCCGAGAACGGTGGCGCCTTTCTTTTTCGCAATTTCGATGGCGGCAAGTGTGTCGGCTGTCTCGCCCGATTGTGAGATGGCGATGACCACGTCGTCAGGGTAGATGACAGGTTCACGATAACGGAACTCTGAAGCGTATTCCACTTTCACGCGGATGCCAGCGTACACCTCGATGAGATAGCTCCCTACAAGGGCGGCGTGCCATGAAGTGCCGCAAGCCACGATGATGATATTGCGTGCGTTGAGAATCTTCTTCTCATAATCGAAGATGCCACCAAGAGTGATCTTACCGAGGTCAGCGTGCAGACGTCCGCGCATGGTGTCGCGCACTGTGGTAGGCTGCTCGTAAATCTCCTTCAGCATGAAATGGTCGAAGCCGCCTTTCTCAATAGACTCGAGGTTCAGCTGCAACTCTTGTATATAAGGTGTCATCTCGACATCGTCGATGGTCTTAAGTTTAAGGTCTTCGCCGAGTTTCACCTTCACAACCTCTTCATTTTCAATGTAAACCACCTGTGATGTCATTCCGACGATAGGGGTGGCGTCAGAAGCGATGAAGAACTCGCCGTCGCCGATTCCGATGACCATTGGACTGCCTTTACGCGCTGCAATCAATGTGTCAGGGTGACCTTTCTCAATCAAAGCGATGGCGTAGGCGCCGTTGACATGGTTCAAAGCGATACGTGTCGCCTCAAAGAGGTCGACTTTCTGTGTAATCTGCACATCTTCGATGAGATTCACCAAAACCTCGGTGTCGGTGCTTGATTTGAATTCGTAACCGCGGTGCTGGAGCTCTTTTTTAACGGTGAGATAGTTCTCGATGATGCCGTTGTGAATCAGTGCCAGATTGCCCGAACGCGATAAGTGTGGATGTGCGTTGATGTCGTTAGGCTCGCCGTGAGTTGCCCAACGTGTGTGAGCGATACCTATGTGGCCACTGATGTCCTTGGCAATTGTAAAGTTCTCTAAATCAGAGACTTTTCCTTTTGTCTTGTAAACATTCAGTTCGTTTTTCTCGTTGAGCAGTGCCACTCCGGCGCTGTCATAGCCACGATATTCGAGGCGTTTTAATCCGTTAATCAGAATCGGGTAAGCGTCCCTTTTTCCAATGTATGCTACTATTCCACACATTTTATTTAAAATTTAAATTAAAAAATTTTCTTTCAATTTGCAAAAATAATTTTTTCTGAAATACAAAATTAAAAATTAGTAAAAAATTTTACTATTGTGATTTATAATTTGTTTTTTTGCTATTTTTGCACCTTGTTAGTAAAATGATTTACTATATACTAATTTACTTTTATGGAATATAGATTTAAGGGACATCTTGTAGACGAATTGTACAAGGATTACAGGATAAAAGAAGGAATGAAGGCGTGCATGAACTGTGGTGTTTGCACGGCTGTTTGTCCCGCCGCTGAGTTCTACAAATACAATCCGAAGAACATAGTGAACATCGTTGCTCGTAAAAACGAGGACGATTTGGAGGAACTCTTGAAGAGCGACACAATTTGGTACTGTGGCGAATGCATGTCATGCGTGACACGTTGTCCGCGTGCCAATGCGCCAGGCTTGGTGGTCATGTCTTTGAGAAAACTTGCCATGCGAACCGGACTTTACATGCTTTCGGAGAAGGGGAAACAGCAATATATCGTGGTTAAAGACTTGTGTTCCAATATCTTAAACTACGGCTACTGCGTTTATCCGCGAACTTTCGAATATGAGACGCACAAGGAATTTGGTCCTGTAGGAAAATGGATCAACGAACATTTGGACGACATCCATGCGCGTCTTGGCTCGAACCTCGATGGCGACGGCCCGGGCGGACTGCGTAAGATCCCGAAGGAGAGCCTCGACCAGCTGAAGAAGATTTTTGACGTGACAGGCGCCACCGAGTTGATGGAACAGGTGCTTGGCGACGCTCACGAAGAAGCCGTCAGACAAAACATGACAGACGAGGAGTATTTTATGAGTGTTTACACGATAAATAATGCGGAGAAACACCTGAACGAGTAGAGTTTTAATTTTGAATTAATTTGACAATATGATAGTTGAAGGAAAACAGAAGATCTGGGCTGATTATCAGAAAGACATTCCCGATGACCATTATTTTTATGTGAGAAGCTGCATCCGACAGAGCTTTTGGCCTGCCTCGGAGGTGACTTTTTTGGACATCGTGAGAAACAAGCTTGGAAAAGACTTCTACGAAAATGAATATCATACAACCTGCGGCGGCATTGCTTATCACAGCGATTCTATCCCACAGGAGACGGCAATGACCATCATTGCACGGCAGTTTGCGCTGATGCATGAGAGTGGCTACGAAAACTACGTCTGCTCATGCATAACCTCATTCGGACTGTACACCGAGACGCTTGAGACCTGGCATGAATTTCCTGAGTTGGAAGCCAAAATCCGCCAGTATTTGTGGGATTCGTGCAAGAAAGAGTTCGCTAAGCCGAAATATCTCGCTCATGCCAGCGATATGATTTACAAATTCAGGTTCGACATCGCGAAACAGATGAAGTTCCCGCTTGTGAATGTTAAGACTGGCAAGCCTTTGAAGGTGGTCGAGCACATCGGATGCCACTATTCTAAGATGTTTCCGTCGAAGGGCTTCGGCGGCGCGGAATACCCGCATGTTCTCGTCGGAATGGTCGAGGCATGGGGCGGCGAGGTCGTCGACTATCCGGAACGCCGTCAGTGCTGCGGATTCGGATTTCGTCAGTATTTCGTGCAAGCTAACAGAGGCTATTCGGTGTCGAACACCCATAAGAAATTCGAGTCGATGGAGCCGTACGAGCCGGATTTGATTATCACCAACTGTCCTGGATGCCCTTATTTCCTTGACAGATGGCAATATGTCATCGCGGAGCAGACTGGCAAGACATATGGCAAAAACGGCTACGGAATCCCGGCTCTGACCTACGAAGAGGTGGCAGGTCTGGTGATGGGTTACGACCCGTGGGACCTTGGACTTCAAGTGCATCAGGTCGCCATCGAGCCGTTGCTTGAGAAGATGGGAATCCCTTACGACCCGAAGAGAAAATATCAAGGCGTGAACGGCAAGGATTTAGGCGTGCCGCAATGCCCAATGCATATTAAATCAGTTTGATAATCAAGATATTATGAAAGAAAATATACTTATCATCGGTGGTGGCGCCGCTGGAATGGAAGCAGCCACACAGCTTCAGAAAATGGGGCTGACACCTATTATTATTGAGAAAAGCGAGGCTCTTGGCGGACATATCGCACAGTGGGACAGACTGTTTCCGGCGTTTCATCCTGCCAAAGACGTGGTTGAGAAGATGCTTGACCAGGTGAAAGACGTAAAGACTTATCTGAATACTGAAGTTGTTGATATTCAAAAAGATAACGATAGTTTTCATGCCGTTTTAAGTAATAATGAAAAGATTGACGCCAAGGCTGTGGTTCTCGCAACAGGATTTGACATTTTCAAAGCCGAGAGAAAGCAGGAATATGGCTATGGCATTTACAATAACGTGATGACCAGCGTGGAACTGGAGAAATTCTTCAGAACCGGCAAAGACGAGCGCATCAACAACCCGAAGAAGATCGGCTTTGTGCATTGTGTGGGCGCCCGCGACGTGAAGGTCTGCAACACCTATTGCTCGAAAGTGTGCTGCACCACAGCATTGAAACAAGCCTGCGAGATCAAGGAAGTGTTCCCGGATGCTGAGGTTTACACTTTCTACATGGATTTGCGTATGTTCGGTCCTGGCTACGAAGACCTTTATCTGAAGACACAGAAAGACTTCGACGTGAAATGCGTGCGTGGCCGTGTCTGCGAGGTGTCGGAAGACATGGACGGCAAACTCGTCATCAAGGCTGAAGACACTTTGTTCGGGAAGCCGTTGAAGATGACTCTCGACGTGCTTGTGTTGATGTGCGCCATGGAGAAAAACAAGAGCATAGACGCGATACAGCAGAAGCTCGGCGTTGCCAACAACAGCGACGGTTTCATGCAGAACAGCGACATGTATCTCGGCATGAACAACACCGCTCAGGACGGCGTGTTTGTGGCAGGAGCCTGCACCGCCCCGAAGTCACTGCCTGACACCATCGGCGAGGCACGCTCAGTGGCTACTCAAGTGTATAATTATATTAATAGGTAAGCCATGGATTTCGGTTTTTGTTTGTCACCAAGCTCGCACGTCAAGATGGACAGCATCGACCTGACGACGTTCAACCGTCTGAAGGAGACCAATCCCGACGTGAACACCTGCATCGCATGTGGCTCATGCACAGCGACTTGCACGGCGGGTAACTTCACCGAGATGAGCTTCCGTAGACTTCTTCTGATGCTTCAGAGAGGCAAAGAAGACGAGGCAAATAAAATGATTCAACGTTGCATGCTTTGCGGAAAATGCACCTTGGTGTGTCCGCGCGGCATCAACATTCGTAAGATTTTGTTAGACATTACACGATGAACTCACAGATATTCCATCCTTTTGTGCTCCCGTTTGTGCTCGGCATGGCTTTCGTGCTGACGTACTGCTTCGTGGGGCTTATAAGAGTAATCAGCCAGCTGCCGAAAGATGATAGAAAGAAGCTTGGGCGCTCGCTGGTGACGCCCAAGACAGCGTGGGCTAACATCCGCGACCTGTTTGGCGATTGTTTGTTCCATGTGAAGATTTGGAAACGCAACCCCGTGCTAGGTTACATGCACACCGCCATAGCTTTCGGCTGGTTCATGATAATCGTGATTGGTCACGTGATGCTTTTTACCCTAAAACCGTTGCAAGGTGTTGAGGTTGAAGGACTTCAGGGTATGTTTACAAACTTCTATTACCCGATTTTCTTCAAATATTTTGCTGAAGAGACACCGGTTTTCGCCTTCCTGATGGATTTCTTCCTTCTGATGATCATCAGTGGCATCCTGATTGCTGTCGTGAAGAAGATTCACTCGAAGATAGTGGGGGTGAAGCGCGTCATGCATTTCGGTTTTGCCGATACCCTGATTCGATTCGCTTTGTGGACCATTTTCCCGTTCCGACTGATAGCCGAAAAGACCAATATCATGGCATTTTGGTGGCTCTATTCCATTGACTTGCTGATATTTATGTGCATGCTGCCGTTCACACGCTACATGCATATCCCGACGGAGGCGTTGTTCATCTTGCTGCGTCATGCAGGCATAAAAGTCACTGAACCACGAAAAGGTTACGCTTTGGCAGAGCTTTATTCTTGTCCGTCGTGCGGACTCTGCATCGATGCATGCCCGATGAGCGTCAACGACAAGATGAGCGGAAACACTTCGGCATATTTCATGAAAAAACTCAGAAACAACGACACTGAAGAGTCGCAACGCATCGCGGAGACCTGCCTCATGTGCGGCAAATGCGTGAAGATATGCCCGTTGAGCATCGAGTCATGCGACATCAAATTCAGCCAGCGAGCCGCAGTGCCATACAATATTAATAGCGACCATTCGTATCTCAACGTCATTTCGACCGAAGCGGAGAAATCTCAAACAAATAATCATAAACCTCATGTCCTTTATTTCGCCGGCTGCATGACCCAGCTCACACCTAAAATCATGCGTGCCATGAAGCAAATCATGGACAAGGCAGGCGAGGACTACCAAATCATGGATGAGAACGGTGGTATCTGCTGCGGTCGCCCGATGCTTCTCAGCGGAAAGGTTGCTGAAGCCAAAGCCATGATTGAGAAAAACACTGAGCTGATTAAGAAATCAGGAGCGAAGAGATTGGTGCTTTCATGCCCGATATGCTACAAGGTCTTTAAAGATGAATATCATCTCGAAGGTATTGAGATTCTGCATCATACGCAGTACATCGAAGAACTCATCAAATGCGGTAAGATATATGTCGATAGAGGTGATACGAAATATGTGTATCATGACCCTTGTGAACTTGGACGCGCGTTCGAAATCTACGACGAGCCTCGCTATGTGATTCATTCTCTTGGTCAAATAGTAGATGCCAAGTCTGAAAAAGAGAATAGCATCTGCTGTGGCGGTAGCTTGGGAAGCTTTAACCTGACCCAGCAGGAACGCGACGCGATAACTGAAAACTCTGTCAACGACCTGATGTTCAACAATCCTGATGAGATTGTGACTGCATGTCCGTTGTGTTTGAAGACATTTGCACGAAAATCACCGGTTAAGGTGAAAGATATAGCAGAAATTGTTAGTGAAAAACTATAAATTATGAAAAGAGGATTCGGAAGCGACAACCATTCAGGTATCAGCCCTGAGGTTTTGAAGGCGATTGCTGAAGCTAATGTTGACCATGCTTTGGCATACGGCGACGATGAATATTGCGCCAGAGTAGAGATACTATTTAAGCAACAGTTTGGAAATCAAGCAGTTGTGTCGTTTGTATTTAATGGCACGGGTGCAAATACCATGGCTATCGATGCTATGGTGCGCTCGCATGAAGCAGTGATATGTGCGGAAACGGCGCATGTCAACGTGGACGAATGCGGTGCTCCACAACGTATCGTCGGCTGCCGTCTTCTTACTGTCGACACACCTGATGGCAAGCTGACGCCAGAGTTGGTGATGACGCGCATGCATGGTTTCGGCTTCGAGCATCATTCGCAGCCTAAAGCTATCACGATAACGCAATCCACTGAGCTCGGAACACTCTACACCATCAATGAAATCAAGGCATTGGCAAAACTGGCGCATGAACACGACATGTATCTTCACATGGATGGCGCACGTCTCGCAAACGCGGCAGTGGCGCTGAACTGCACGTTCAAGGAGATGACCACTGACGCTGGTGTAGACGTTGTTTCATTTGGCGGCACCAAAAACGGCCTGATGATAGGAGAGTCTGTGGTGTTTCTGAATCCTGTGTTGGCGAAAGACTACAAATACCGCCGCAAACAAGGTCTTCAGCTCTGCTCGAAGATGAGGTTTTTGGCTGTGCAGTTCGAGGCTTATTTCAAAGACGAGCTTTGGCGCAAAAACGCAGAACATTCCAACCGCATGGCACAGCTGCTGTACAATGCAGTGAAAGACATCCCGCAGGTGAAAGTCGTGTATCCTGTCCAGGTTAACGGAGTCTTCGCACAGCTTCCTCGCAATGTGTGGACTGAGCTTCAGAAGCAGTATTTCTTCTACGACTGGGATTTAGACAAAGACGTGGTAAGGTGGATGTGCTCGTTCGACACCACAGAAAACGATATCAATGATTTTGTACAGACGTTGAAGTCTTTAGTCGCTAGTCTTTAGTCTCTAGACTTTCTTGCCAACAAACCTGACTATTGTTGCCAGGATTGCGATGGCGATAACGAACGCCACCCACGCCGGCAATCCTAAGGCTGTTGGCAAAACTCCAATCAACAAAGCTACTGAACCCACTGTCAGTGCGTAAGGCATCTGTGTCTTGACGTGCTGCAGGTGGTTGCATCCCGATGCCATCGAACTCATGATGGTGGTGTCGGAGATAGGCGAGCAGTGGTCACCCATAACGGCGCCTGCCATCACTGAGGCTACAACATTATAAAACAACGGCATGGTGGCTGTGACACTAAATCCCTGGTCTTGACACAGCATCCATGATGCCGGTAAAATCAAAGGATAAAGTATTGCCATCGTACCCCACGAAGTGCCTGTCGAGAAGCCTATCAAAGCGGCTAAAATGAATGTCAAAGCTGGGACGATGAATGGCGACAGTGACAGTTTCAAAAGTATATCCGAGACGAATTCTGCAGTGTGCATGTCTTTGGTAACCAATGCGATAGACCATGCCATCGTGAGAATCAAAACGGCGTTGAACATCAGCTTGAAGCCGTCAATCATCTCTTCCATGATCTTGCCGAACTCGAGCGAGCCTCGGAGTAAAGTCATTATTATTGCAGAAAGCAATGAGATGAGCGACGACCAAAGTAATGCGAGGTATGAATTGGCATTGCCAATAGTTGCTGACAGTTTCGAGAAGGTGTCGAGGCTTGCGTCTTGCCAAACTGATGCGTCGTAGCCTGTGACGAAAAGTCCGATGATTGTTCCGAAAATAAGAGTTAACAATGGAACCAATGCATCGATGCCATGTGCAGATTTGTTAATATTATCAGCGTTTCCCGAACATGAATCTTCTTTTACACGTGCTTCTCTTTCCGCTCTGAGCATAGGACCGAAGTCGCGGCCAGTGTATATTATCAGCAGCACAAAACACAGCGTGAGAAGAGGGTAGAAGCTGTATCTCAATGAGTTGACGAACACAGAATATGCCGATGCCTCGATGCCGATCACGTCGATGCCTTCCTGGATGTAACTTAGCTCAGCGCCTATCCATGTGGTGATGAAAGCTATAGCAACCACTGGTGCTGACGTGGAATCGACAATATAGGCGAGCTTCTCGCGTGACACCTTGAGCTTGTCGGCGACAGGTCGCATGGTGTTTCCGACCATCAGGGTGTTGGAATAGTCGTCGAAGAAGATGCAGAGATCCATGATGAATGTCATGAACTGTCCTGAACGTGGCCCTTTGGCACGTCTCAGCAGCCAGTTCACGATACCTTGCATGCCTCCGTTGGCCGAGATAATCTTGACCATTCCGCCAATCATCAGAGTGAAGATGATGATTGTGACATGGTCTTTATCGAAGAGCGAGCCGGTGATGTATGTGTCGACAACACGCATAAGGCCGCTGCCAACTGCCATGCCGGGTTCTTGTCCGGCAAACAGCGCCATGATGAATGTGCCGGATAACACGCCTAAAAACAGCGCCGATATCACCTCTTTCAATATCAAGGCAATGGCTATGGCGATGAGAGGCGGTATGATCGAAAGCCATAACGGCATCGGCTCATGGAATGGTCCTGCCAGATATAATACGACGAAGCATATTATTATGGCTGCTAAAATGACGACTATTCTGTATTTTTTGCTCATTTATTGCGTTCTTTGACGATTTCCTCCTGCTTGTCTTTTGGCATTGGAGTGTAGTTGTTGAACTCCATCGAGTAGTTTGCGCGACCTGACGTGATGTTTCTCAAGGCTGTGGCGTATCCGAACATCTCCATCAAAGGTACGAAAGCATCGAGTTTCTGCGAGCCTTTGCGGAAACGTCGCATCGCCTCGATACGTCCGCGACGTTTGTTGAGGTCGCCGGTAACGTTGCCGATATAGTCGTCAGGAGTGTTGACCTCGACCTTCATCTGAGGCTCGAGCAACACTGGATTTGCCTTCATGAATGCTTGCTTGAAACACATCTGGGCGCAGAGCTGGAACGCCATGTCGGATGAGTCGACAGGGTGGGAGCTACCATCAACGAGGACGCATTTCACGTCAACGACAGGATAACCTGCGAATGGACCTTTGTTCATAGCAGCCTGCAGACCTTTTTCCACCGATGGTATGAATTCTTTTGGAATCACGCCGCCCTTGGTGATGTCGATAAACTCGAATCCCTTGCCTGGGTTAGGCTCGAAGCGGATTACGGTATGTGCAAACTGTCCCTTGCCGCCGGTCTGTTTCACGAAGCGGTAATTGCACTCGAACTGTGAGGTGATGGTCTCGCGGAACGACACCGATGGTGCTCCAACGGTTACCGGAACTTTAAACTCGTCTTTCAAACGGTCGACGATAATCTCGAGATGCAGCTCGCCCATGCCGGCGATGATAGTCTCTTCAGTCTCTTCATCGAAATGTGCGCGGAACGATGGGTCTTCGTTACAGAGTTTTGCCAACGCCTCGCCGAGTTTGTTGCGGTTTTTCTTGTCTTCGAGGTTCACCTTCATCTCGATGACCGCTGGCGGGATGTGTATGTTTTCAAGCAACAGTGGTGCGTTTTCGTCGCATAATGTGTCGCCGGTACGTGTGATCTTCATACCCACGAGAGCCACGATTTCGCCTGCGCCAGCCTCTTGAATCTCCTCGCGTTCCTTTGCCTTGATGCGGAAGATACGTCCAATGCGCTCGCTCTTGCCTTTGTTGGTGTTGTACACGCTCATTCCGTTGGTGAGCTTGCCGCTGAACACACGGATGAATGTCTGCTGGCCAACATACGGGTCGTTGATAAGCTTGAATGCCAAGGCTGCCAACGGCTCACTCTCAATAGGGTTACGCTGACATGTCTTCTCCTCGTCGTATGGGTCGTGTGCGATGATGGCACCGAGGTCCTTTGGTGATGGGAGGTAGTCGACAATAGCATCGAGCAACAGTTGGATACCTTTGTTTTTATATGCTGATCCGCATAAAACAGGCACCATCATAAGTTTGATGGTAGCCTTGCGGATGGCTGATTTCAGCATGTCGAGTGGAATCTCTTCCTCTGCAAGATACAGCTCAGCGATGTCATCGTCAAAGTCAGCGACGTGCTCGATGAGGTTCTGACGTGCTGCCTTTGCCTGTTCCATCAAATGTTCCGGAATAGGACCGACGATACGTTCTTTCTCTTTGAAAATCACCGAATTCATGCTGACGAGGTCAATCATGCCTTCGAAGTCGTTTTCAACGCCTATCGGCAGATGCAGCGGCACTGCGTTGGCACCGAGATATTTGTTCATCTGGCTTACCACCTCGTTGAAATCGGCGCCGGTGCGGTCCATCTTGTTGACGAATGCGATACGAGGCACACGGTATTTGTCTGCCTGGTTCCACACTGTCTCACTCTGTGGCTGCACGCCTCCGACGGCGCAGAACACCGCCACCATGCCGTCAATGACACGCAAAGAGCGTTCCACTTCCACGGTGAAGTCAACGTGACCGGGAGTGTCGATGAGGTTGATCTGATAGTCGTTCCAATGTGCCGTGATAGCCGCTGAAGCGATGGTGATGCCACGTTCCTGCTCCTGTTTCATGAAGTCCATGGTGGCCTGCCCGTCGTGTGTCTCTCCAAGTTTACGGTTCACGCCGGTGAAAAACAAAATACGTTCCGAAACGGTTGTCTTGCCTGCATCGATATGTGCGGCGATACCGATATTTCTAAGTTTTGAAATATTCTGACTCATAAAATCCTATTATTGCTGCAAATATTTGGCAAAGATAGAGTTTTATTTTCAACCTGCCAAGAAAAATGTATAAAAAACGCAAGGACGCGCCGTAGCGCGTCCTTACAACTTAACATATAACTGATTAACTAATCTTTGCTATTTCTTTTGAATATTGAATAGCAAGCGCCGAGTACGGAGAGTACTAAAATTCCATTGCCAAGAGGAGTGGCATTTGCGTTGTCTGTGTTTCCGATTAGGGTTTGTGGCGCTATTAATCCCGGACTAGATATCCCCCCAGATGATCTGTCACTGTAATCGCCGCTCCAACTGCTAAAGAAGCCGTCGTTTTGAGCGTTAGCACATAAACATAGTGTAAATATAATTGAAATGGTTAAGATTATTCTTTTCATTTTTTCTCTGCTTTAATCTGTTATCCTTAATCTGTTTACCTTACGACGATTTTTTGTGTTTTTACGTCTTCACCAAGTAGTCTCAAAACATAGACACCTTGTGAAAGCCCATTAATACGTTGGTTTCCATTGACGCTTAAGTTCATCATCATACGTCCTGTAACGTCGAACACCTGGAGCTCACCGTCACCATTAATGATGAGGTCGCTGCCACTCTGGTAGGCGAACACTTCATCGGCGGCTTCGCTACCTTCATTGTAGCTGAGCTTCACAATGAAACGCTCGGCATCGTCGTTGCTCGAACTGATGAATGAATACTCGTCGTCGATAAGCATATCCACGTCCTCGCCAGTCATTCTGTCGATAAGGTGGAGATAATCAAACATGCCATTGGCTTTTATGCTGAGATTATATCTGCTCATTTCTTTTGTCTTGAAGCAAAGGCTGATGACTTTTGTGTCATCATTCACATTGGCTGATGCAAATTCCTGACCGTTGTAGCTTAAGTAAAGCATTGGTGCGTCTTCGTTGTAGTGAGCCATCTTGTTGAAGCCTTCGCCATCGCTGAATTCGATACATGCGGCATCTTCATACTTTCCGTTGGATACTGTGAACCAGATGTTATCGTTGCTGGCTCGTTTGGTAGGAGCATCTTCGATGTCTTTCATCGTGATGGTTGTAGTCGATCTGAGGTTCTTGGCTTGAACAAGAATTGCAGTGGCTGCAGGGATGCCTTCAGCATCGGTCTTGTATTGCCATGTTCCGTTGGAGCTCAAGAGGCAGTAACCACTTGCCAGATAGTCGTTAGGAATTGCTGTGCCTTTATAAATAGTGTGCGCATAAGGATTGCCGATGAGGTTGAATCCTGTACAATTATCTGTTTTGTATGTCGATGACAATGTGTAATTAACATCGCCACGATTAGGGGTACCGTTAAACGTAATAGTTCCGCCGTTGTCTAATGTGCGATAAAGATAGCCGCGTCCATTCTCAAAGGCACTATAAATATTGGCCGCGTTTCTATATTCCTGCCACAAACGGTTCTTTTCGTCGTAACGGTATATGTTGTGTATTGCACTTGTCAAATTCTCAACTTCGCTGAAAGCTATATCATGGTTAGGTGATGAGATGGCATACCAGCCAGTCTTTTTATCTGCATCCCAAGGTGTGATTTCCACATCAATCGCATTGTATACTTCTTTGTAGACTCCGCCATAATTGTTTAACCCTTGGAAAGTGATAATATATTGTGTGTCTGTATGTTGCTTTGTAAGGCTGTAATCTTTGCCCTCAACGAGATTTCTGCCGTAATAGGTCACATCGTCAGCGTAGATGTCTGCGCTTGGTACATAATAAGTGGTTCCTTCAAATGTGTATTTTTTAGAGATGACGTTTTCAGGTTCTTTTGTAGGAGCTTGAGTGCCTTGAACTGCCAAACCAGGGTATGTGTAGTCAGAGATATAATATGACGGACCATTGAAATAGACTTTTGCTGTGGCTGCCTTTCTGTGGAAATTTGCCATGCTGTCTTTCAAATCATCGTTGTTTGGCTTAACATCAATTGTTCCAGCCATGGTGCAGCTGGTGTAATAAACAGAGTTGTTGACCCATCCGATGAATCCTGTACATTTGTTAGCTGTCTTCACTGCTTTTGAGTCAGTGATGCTGCCTTCGAAGATGCAGTTTTCAAAACTAATGCTTCCAGACTCGTTTTGTCCGACCAATCCGCCATGAGTACAGTCGAATGGTTTGGTGCCTTCCTCAACAACATTGCCGTAGTAGTCAATATATTCATGAATACTGTCGCAAATGATATGAATTCTGCTTATGCAGTTGATGAGTCTTGTGGTGTTTCCAGCGGCGTTGTTTGAATAACCTACAAATCCTCCGGCAAATTTATGGTCAGTGGTAATGGTTCCGTCGACTGTAAGATTCTGGATTGTTGCATTGTCGGTGGTACCAAAAAGACCAGCGAAGTCATTCTGGCGTTTCATATTCAAGTGAATCGTGTGGAATCCACCGTCGAAATTGCCTTTAAATTGTCTGTTTCTTTGATGGCCTACCACAGTGGTGATTGGTTCTGCTTCTGTTCCGAGGTTGAGGTCGGCGGTGAGGCGGTAGTAAGCATTTACGTAAGGACTAACAGCTTTGTTGACATTGTTTGTGAATGTTGTCCAATCAGCCGCATTATTAATAAGGTATGGATTGTCTTCCGTACCACCCCCTGAAAGCTTCTGTGCCCACGCCAGGGTTGTCATTAGTAAAACGAGGAGAGTCAATATGAGTTTCCTCGCAACTAAACTTGTTGTTGAATTCATTTTTGTGCCGTTTGAGATAGTGTTTTTCATATCGTTGTTTTCGGCTGCAAAAATATGGCAGTCACACGAGAATCACTTTATTCTGCGTGTAAATGATTTTATTGTGCGTGTAAATCGCTTTAGTGTGGGAGTACGGAATTTTATTTTCCGTGTAAAAATTTTAGTTTGGGTGTACGAATTTTATTTTGCGTGTATTTTGCTGATATATTCCTTTGGCGAAATATCCATTAAACGCTTGAAAACCTGCGAAAAACTACTTCCGGATGTAAATCCTGACGCAATTGCCACTTGCTCAAGCTTTGCTGTCGGATCATTTCTCAAAAGTTCACATGCATGTTCGATGCGCATCGTGTTTACAAGCTTGTAAAACGACTGATAAACGCTTCTTGCAATGACTTCGCTGAGGTAGTTTTTGTTGGTGTGCATAACCTCGGTCAGATCATTCATGGTGAGGTGCTCTTCAAGATAGAGTTTCTTTGCCATGATGATTTCAACCAGTTTCTGCTCGGTCTCTTTGCAGTATTTTTCAGAAAGTCTGTATTTGACAGGTGTGGATAAGTCTTCTGTCACATCCTTTTTCTTCAGTTCCTGTGGAAGTTTCTTGGTCTTGCGGTGTGGGTTTAAGGTGTAAATTGCAAACCAAACATTTATTATGATGAAATAGATGTCACGTCCCATTTTTACATAATAGTTGTTCGTAAGGAATGTGACGATAAGTGCTATACATACAAGCAACGGTAACCATTTCATTCTTCGGGCAATTGTTACCGGGAAGTCTTCTTCACTTGAGAATTCGTCCTCGTCAAGCTCACGTATCTGGTTTACTAATTTTAACCTGCATCTGTCAAGCATTAAAATATATGACAAAGCTATCATTAGCACCACAATGGTCATAATCATTTTGTATAAAGGAGTGAATTCTATGATTCCTAAAACAGGCATTAAAAGCACCAACCAAACTATCATTGTCGGATGCAGGAAATACAAAAGCCGTTTCGGTTTGTAAAAATCAAGGAAGAAATAACCTTTGATGAGAACAACCAGATATGCGGTGAGGAACATCAGTGATGTGCCGTTGATATAGAATAGCACCTCGGGACGTCCTATCATAAAGATGAATGGAAACTCTAAAACCTGCATCATAAACATGTTGGCAAGAGTATAACGGGTGGGGTGGAGCTCGCCGAAGATATCCTTATACGCTTCTGGAATATAAAATGTCTTCAAAAGACATCCGTACATACAGACGACTATATAAACCAAATTTATCGTAAAGAATAACAAATATTGCGAATTACTTAACATCCCACATCATTTATGATTATAAACCGTTTATCGGGTGCAAATATACAATAATTTTTAAATAATTTGAATTATATATCACTTTCCGATGCAAAAACGTCCGAAAATGTTGTTTAAGACCTCTCCGTTAGTCACTTCACCGGTGATGCTGCCAATGAAATATAGTGCCTGACGCAAATCCTCGGCAAGCAAATCGGCGGAAAGTTTGTTGTCCATGCCGTTTTTCACCTGTTCAAGACTCTCTTTCGCATGTGTAAGAGCCTCGAAATGCCTGAGGTTGCTCACCAAAGTGGTGTTTCCGTCGATCTGTGGAATGTCTGTATAACGATGGCGTATGCTGCTTTTCAAGTTCTCAATATCTTCCGGATTCTTTGCCGACATATACGAGAATGTAAGCAGACCGTGGATATCGTACAAATCCATGCCGGTTATGCTGTAACAGTATTCATCGGTCATGTAGCCGCCATGTTTTTCAATATTTTTTTCGTAAGTCGACTTCATATAATCGAGATAATCGTCGTTCAGGGTAAACATTTTCGTTGCATCCATGATGTCGCTCTTATTCACCATGATGATGAGTTCCTGTTTCAACACATTAACGCGGTTGACAATGTCTTTCCATGCTTTAATGATGTCTTTAACCGACTTGGTTCCATCAAGCAATCCAATTACTATGTCGGCTTCAGAAATCTTCTTGAAAGTGCGCTCGATACCAATCTTTTCAATGGTTTCCGATGTCTCGCGGATGCCTGCGGTGTCGATGAAACGGTACATCGTGCCTTCTATGTTGAACGTCTCCTCAATGGTGTCGCGCGTGGTGCCTTCGATGTCGCTAACGATGGCGCGTTCCTCACCTAAAATGGCATTTAAAAGTGTGCTTTTTCCTGTGTTCGTCTCTCCGACGATAGCCACAGGGATGCCGTGTTTGATGGCGTTACCCATTCTGAATGAATCAGTTAGCTTGCCAATATGTTTTAATGCGGTGTCGAGCAGCTCGTAAAGCTTGGTGCGGTCGGCAAATTCCACGTCTTCTTCCGAGAAGTCGAGTTCCAGCTCCAAAAGCGATGTCAGATCGACGAGTTTTGAGCGTAAGTCACGGAGCTCGTTTGAGAAACCGCCTTTCAGTTGGTTTATCGCAATCCTGTGTTCTGCCTCATTTTGCGACGATATCAGGTCAGCGACAGCTTCAGCCTGCGCCAGGTCGAGTTTTCCGTTTATGAATGCGCGTTTCGAGAACTCTCCAGGTTCAGCTAGCCTGCAGCCGCGGATGCAAAGCAACTCCAAAATCTTCTGCTTCACGAATTCTGAGCCGTGACAGCTAATCTCAACGGAATCTTCGCCGGTGTAGGAGTGGGGCGACTTATAAAACGTCATTATCACGTCATCAATCATCGGCTTTTTCTCCGGAACGGTGTCAATAATCTGACCGTAATAAGCTTTGTATGGCTCTATGTCATTGGGTTCCAGCTTTTTACCATTCTTTCTGAATATTAACAACGCAGTGCCGAAGCTGTCTTCTCCGGAAATCCTGATAACTGCGATGGCTCCTGCTCCGGAAGCCGTTGCGATAGCGCAAATGGTGTCGTGTCTGCTCATCTTAATCCATGTTTAAAATTTGTTCAACCTGTTCCGCCTTGAGACGTTTTGCAATGATATGTTTTTGTTTGTCAAGCACATATATCATCGGTGTGGTCTGAATATCGTACAAAGAAAGTAAGTTTTCTATACCCGTTGAGTTCACTTCCACCGGGAAAATCACCATTTCCGGATGACGGCTCTTGATTTCTTCCAAAATCCTGCCTTCTTGCGCGCATTTATGACATGTCTTGTCGTAAAAAACAACCGCAATATATTGAGCGTCAATGGAATAGAGATGTCCAATCTCTGGAAGTTTTGCTCCGATTTTTAGGTTTTCAAGGTAATTGGCACGGTCCGCCATGAGGTTTACAACGCTTTCCGACACGTTTCTCATCTCCAGCTTCAGGAAATACTCGTCAACAAGATGAATGTAGACGTCATCCAGATTCATGTATTTCGGACTGTAATATTTTCTGTAGAAATACCAGATAAGATAATCGCGCACCTCAACGCAATCGCCAGTCTTTGCTATGATTTTGTCGATTTCATTATTGATTTTAGGAGCGTTGGCGTAAAGGTTGTCGAAATATGTGTCCAACTTGTTGTCTATCAACGGATAGGTGAGGATTCTCGCATCGTCAAGCGGGAAATCGTCCCAATAATGCTCGAAATCGTGCTGTTTCAGTGAGCGGATAACTATATTAATAAAGGTGTCTTTCTTTTTGGTTTTCAACGACTCCTCAAATTTTTCCAAATCTTGCCTCAGCGAATCGATTTTCCTCACATTTTCAGGATAATGGTCTTTTTCGCTTGCCAAAGCTGCAATATTTGCTTCCGTTTGCCTCACTTTCGCCATCAGTTTGAAGTAAGTCGCAGTCTCTTTGGCTCGACCTTTCACTTTATATGTGTTTAAATCCTCCAAATCATTGATATACAAGGTGAAAATCTGCTTTTTTCCTATCAAAATCTCCGTCACCGGGAAGTTTTTGCTGTTTTTCAGAAGATATATTCCTTCAGGCAGTTTTTCTTTACTATGATATCTGAAATAATTGAAAATACTGAGTTCAGGAATCGTCAAAGTGTCGATAACGGTCGTTTTCGCACCTCTGTATTTGCAAAAATAAAACACGCTATCCTCTTGATTATTAAGGAATATGCGAATGTCAGCCTGCGAAAAGCCAATAATCGGAAGAAATATTAATAGGATAAAAAATATCTTGTTAAACTTGTTCATCCTGTTGTAATTTTTTGCAAAAATAATGAAAAATCAGGTCACATTTCAAAATATTTTGTATTTTTGCTTGTCTAAAAACTAATAAAAATGAGACCTTTATCTAAATTAAAAGTCCCGTTGCTATTCTTGTTAATCATTGTATTACAGATAGTTAGCTCTTTTGAAGCCGTTGCTCAAGAGAACGGGCGGTTTCGTGTCGCGTTCTGGAACTTCGAAAATTTCTTCGATCCTTTCGTCGATTCTACACGTGTCTATAACGAATTCACTGAAAATGGCAGTCAGCATTGGACGAAGTCGAGGTTTTACAAGAAACGTAACAACCTATACAAGGCGATTCTTGCCATTTCTGAAAACGAGCCGTTGGCGGTTCTTGGCATTGCGGAGATTGAAAATCAATATGTTTTGAACTCGTTGTTCTGCCAAACTCCGCTGAAAACGCATAATTACCGCATAATTCATTATGAAGGCGACGACAAACGTGGTATCGATGTGGCTATGGTTTACTGCATTGATAAACTGCAACTCGTTTATACTGAAGCGGTTAAGGTGAGAAATCCTGACAATCCAAACTACAAAACGCGCGATATACTATATGCGAAGTTTTACGACAGGCGAGGGGATACCGTGCATGTTTTCGTCAACCACTGGCCGTCTCGTTACAGCGGCGAGCGTGAGACGATAAAACTGCGCATGCTTGCATCTAACACATTGAAACACAAAGTGGATTCGTTGGTTTTTCTGCATCAAACCATCCCAAAAATCATAATCATGGGAGATTTTAACGATACGCCGGAAGACCCAAGTATGATTAACCTAGTGAAAGGTGATGTCTTGGTGAATCTATTCACCGATGGAAAGAAACTTGGCTTCGAAGGAACACTGAAACATCAGTACAACTGGCAGATCTTTGACCAAATCATTGTCTCCAGGTCATTGATTGACAATGATAAAGGATTGAAATATGTACAAAACAGCGCTCAAATCTTTCATGCTGATTTCCTCTTTGAAAAGGATGAATCATTTGGAGGCGTGAAACTGTTCCGGACTTATGTCGGACCGAAATACTATGGTGGCTATGCTGATCATCTGCCTGTTTATATTGACTTGATATTCAGGTGATTATCATCGTTTACAGATGTTCTTGAAATCACAGAAACTGCAGTTTTTAACTTCTTCAGTTTGTGTGAATGGGATGTTTTTGTTGAAAAGCTCTTGCAAAAACTCATTGAAGTACTTGTCGCAAGTCGCTTCAAAGTTGTTGTGAAGCTCATGCAACTCGTTGATTTCCAAGTTGAAAACTCCGTGACTCAATTTCTGTAAACCTATGATGCCTGGCTGTATCAAATCTGGCTTTATGTCATGATGCTCGTGCAAATACAGGTATTTGTACATCAACAACTGTATTGATTTCTCTGCCATCGACGTGATTCCAACAACTTTGTCGTTGATTTTCACGTCGTAAGGGTTCACTTTGCCGGTTTTGTAATCAATAATCCTGATTTCATCTCCGACCTTGTCGATTCTGTCGGCAAAACCGTGTAACATGACCTTATGTCCTTGAATATCAATATCTTTGTTGAGCTCTTTCTCTGTGTCTACGATTCTTAACTGTATGCCCGATTCCAAGAATTTTCTTTCAAACTTTATGAAATTTGCAAGCATGTTGTCAATGACGGTCTTGTTGAGATAGTTAAACCCCGTCTCAGGCAGACCATTCGCAAAGCCATTGTCAATCAATGATTTATGATAACATTCTTTGAAATGTTTTTCATACATCGCATCAAACAATGCCAGCGAAATCGTCTCGTTGCCGAATATTTTATAGAAATTATCAAGAGTTGCGTGGATAATGCTGCCGACAACGTTCACCTGAATCTCTTCGTCAGGTGTCTTGTCCTCGATTTTTTCGATGTTTTTCCAGTAAAACTGCAGCGGACATCTCACATAACAGCCAATGGAAGTGGGTGAGAGGCTGTTGATTTTTTCAAGCATCTCATCGGTCTTCGCCACCTCAATGTTTTCATGTTTCTCATTGATTGACGGCGACTTATACTGCCAATGCTCAATCTTTACTTTATCGTTTTTCTGTGCGTATTCGTACTCCAACTGCCTGATGAAACGACTAGGTTCGCCCATGCCCGACAAATCAGCGATATTGTTGTAATACAAGTTGATTTCCTTGGCGTTTTGCAGCACACGATAGAAGTGATATGCATAAACCGCTTGCTGCTGATTATACGTCGGTAGACCGTAATCTTTGCGTAAGTCAAACGGAATCAAGCTGTTATTGTTTTTGTTTTGCGGCAAAACACCTTCGTTGACGCTCAAAAAATGTATGGTGTCGAAGTCGAGGTTTCGGGTCTCAAGAAGTCCCATGATTTGCAGACCTTCTTTGTCGCCTTGCAGATTTATCGACATCTGACTCGCCACCTGCGTGAAAAGCATCTGTAAATCAATGATTTGGATGTAATCCGTATACTTGTTAAGCAGCAATTCAATTCGGTTTACAATCCTTCCCGCAACACTGATCTGATTCTTTACAAAATTGTTGTCTTTATCAAGTTTTGCTATGGAAACCAGCAATATCTCCTTGAGATTTGTGACACAATCTTTCGTGTTTTTCCATTTCCTCGTCACTATATCCAAAAACTCATAAAGCTTTTCGAAACTCTCAAATATCTTCAAATCCGATTTCTTGAAATAGTAAACCGAATTCTTTGCCATCTCCATCAACCAAGCATTCAGCTTGTCATATTCCAAACCATTGAATATCAATTTGATAAAGTCTGTGTTACAGAAACGCAGAAACGTCCAAAGATATATCTTGTTATCATCATCGGTAAGCGAGTCCTGATACCTAAACCATTGATCCATAAAGTGATACACAATGGTTTTGTCAAACGGATAGCCCATCGTCACTTGGATGTCACCGACAGACTGCGGAATCGCATTCAAAACAGGTATCAGAAGCGATTCGTCGGCAAGTATGACAGCACGCTTATCTTGTTGGTTTTCAGGCGTTTGGCTCAGCTGTAACTGCAAGGCATTTGTCTGTACAGCATTACCTGAAACACTTATTATGTTTATCTTTTTTGCTTGAGTCAGGAAATTGTCGCCGATGAAGTTTTTCTCGATATTCGGGTGTTTCTGGAAAAATTTCCTTGCAAAATAACCCGCTTCCTGTTTCTCGTCTTCATAATAATAACGATCTAAGTCCCAGAGCATCACTGCATTACCGCTTTCTACCATTCTGACGATGATATTCTCTTCGGTTGTTGTCAAAGCATTGAAACCGGCGAAAATGATTTTGCGGTCTTGAGTGCATTTCTGCAAAGCCGCGTCATCGAGTGATGCTAAAGTATTGGTTATCAATCCATAATAACCTTGACCGTTTTTTTGAAGAGTGGCACGAAGATTATTATAATAGGAGAGCAGCGAGCCGAAAAACTTCAAATAATTCGATTCCACGCTGTTTTCAAGGCTCAGATTCCATTCCTCAATTTCCTTTGCATCCTTCAAATGCGCGAAAAGCTTTGCCGCATCCACTCCATATTGGTCGATTTCGTCAAAATCCTTCGCCATCTGGGCGGCGTATGGGAAAAACTCCTGGTTCATCTTGATGATCTCAAAGATAACTTCAATATTATCAATGAGTTGCAAGCCGCTCCATTCCTCCATTGCCTGTTGGATTGATAGAATCTGCGGCACCCAGAAGTTGGTTTTTATGGTTTTCGCGAGTTCGGTTCTCAACTGCAAAGCCGCACGTTTGTTCGGGAAAACAATGGTGATGTTTTCCTTTGTCAAATCGTAATGCGTTGTGATATAATCACTTATCTTTTGGATGAAAGCCATGATTCTGCGTTTTTCAGTTGTTCCTGCGTTCCCAAATCGAACCAGTAGTCTGGATGTATCAGTTTTGATGTAACTTTATGATTCTCAGCGATTTTTTGATATAATCCAAAGACATAACAAGGTTTTACTTCAAATTCCTTGAAATATTGTGGCTTGAAAAGATGTATTCCGCTGAATGACAATAGTTTGCAGTCGTTTGGCAGTGCACCTTTGCCGTCGTAATCATTGGTCTCCGAATTGAATCTTCCAAGAAAATTGTCATTATTGTCGAAAACCAGCTTGCGTTTGCTGTTGCGTTCCTGTGTCAGCAGCCAGGCAGCGTCATCGCTTTTGCAGAAATCATCGTAAAAACCTTTCAAGTCAACATTTGTGAGCACATCTACGTTATGGACGAGGACAGCCTCACTTTGCTCAAAATATGGCAGAGCCTGAAGGATTGCACCTCCAGTGTCCATCAGAAGCGGTCGCTCGTCAGAAATTTCAATCTCAACCCCCTCGTCATTTCGACCGAAGCGAAGCGTAGTGGAGAAATCTCCTGCAAACTCTAAAATCTGTTCCCCAAAATGATGGATATTAACCACAAAATGGTTAAAATCTTGTTTTATCAACTCTTCAAGTACAACTTTAAGTAAAGGCTTGTTATTTATTGACACTAAAGCCTTTGGCTTGTCACTTGTAAGTTCTTTGAGGCGGGTTCCGAGACCTGCTGCGAGGATAAATGCCGTTCTTCTACCTTGCTTCATAGACGTGACTTTTATGTTGTGCCAAATGATTGATTTCAACGTTGACCATAGGGTAGTTCTCGTGAATCATCTCGCCGACTTTCTGTGCGAAAAACACCGACCGATGCTGTCCGCCAGTGCATCCGAAGTTGACTTGCAGGTTCTTGAAACCGCGCTCAAGATAGTTGTCAATTGACTGAAACACAAGCATTTGGACGTTTTGCAAGAAGTAATGCACATCGGGCTTGTCGTCCAAAAACTCGATGACATCAGCGTCTTCACCAGTGCTTTTCTTGAATTCCGAATAACGACCAGGATTTGGCAAAGCTCTGCAATCGAAAACGAAACCGCCGCCATTGCCGCTCTTGTCGTAAGGAACGCCTCCGTTTTTGAATGAGAAACTATTGACTATTATTGTAAGTCGTTCAGGTTCAATCTGTTCGTATTTCTTCAATAAGACTCCGAACTGTTTTATAACAGCCTGCAGTTCCGGCAATTCGAAAGGCAACGACCAAATCTCGCAAGCTATCATGATCTCTCGGATGGCGTACGGAATGCTCTGCATAAAGTGTAACTTCTTCTGTATCAAGCCTCTGAAGCCGTAAGCGCCGAGAACTTGAAGCAGTCTTAACAATACAAAAGCAGGAAAATATTTGTCAAAAGATTCAATCAAATCATGTGCAGGAGATTCCTCGACTCCTTTCAGTCGCTCGGAATGACGATTTTTTTCGTTCGTCATTTCGACCGGAGCGAAGCGTAGCGGAGAAATCTCAGCCAATCTATTTTTATAATAATCAATCAGTTGCGCTCTCAACTCTTCTGGAATCCTCGCTTTCACTTGATACAACAATGAAACTACGTCGTATTGCAAAGGTCCTTTTCTACCTCCTTGATAATCAATGAAATATGGCTCGTTGTCGACTATCATGATGTTGCGCGACTGAAAATCACGATACATGAAGAAATCAGACGGAGCCTCGAGGATATATTGTGCAAGTCGTTGAAAATCAGCGTCTAAACGTGTCTCGTTGAACGAAATCTCCTCGTGTTCTTTTAAAAAACAATATTTGAAATAATTGAGGTCGTCCATAATCGACATCTCATCGAATTCGGCAGTCGGGAAGGCTTTTGAATAATCAAGTCCTTTATGTCCAATTGTCTGGAAATCAATGAGTTTGTCGAGTGTCTTTTTGTATAATACGATTGTTTCTTCGTCATATTTGCCGTTTTTCAGGCAATTCTCGACGTGATTGAACAAAGTGTCGTCGCCCAAATCAGTCTGAATGTAAATCTCTTTGGAAGGCGAGACCACCAAAACCTCAGGAACCGGGAGTCCGCATTCATGAAAATGCTTTGAAAAACTGAAAAAAGCGTCGTTTTCCTCAATATTGAGATTGTGGGCACCAATCAAATAACGCTTGTCGGTCTTCACCCTAAAATAGCGTCTCGATGAGCCAGAACTAGGCATCGCGACGGTTTCCAAAACTTTTTCTCCTAGATTTTCAATGAGTTCCGCTATAGTTTTCTTAATCTCTTCCAAAGTCAACATACGCAAAAATTTAGGTTACAAACTTACAAAATTTTTTCAAAATAAATGCAATTTCATGAGAAAATTATTATCTTTGCAGCCTATTTTTACTCTAATATCGAGTTTTGCGAAAGCGAAATTCTGATAACGACTTAATTAAATTATTGATTATCAAACATTTATCTAAAAATGAACGCTACCGAACTCAAGACAATTGAGAAACTCAATCAGCCGACAATTTTGCCTGGTGCTGTAAAAATCAATGTGAAAATTGATGCTAATGAAGAAGAAACAAAGCTTCCTGAAGAAGAAATTATGCCTCAAAATGAGGAACTTCCGCAGGATGCCGAGCTTGATTTGAACAACGACAACGAGGAAGAAGAGGAACTGGAATTCGATTTCTCGAACCTTAATAAACTCCAACTCGTTGAGCTTCTTGAAGAAACAGTTCAAGATTCTGACGTTGCTAAAATCAAGGACAAAGTTGCCGCTATTAAAGCTAACTTCTTGAGACTCAATAAAATTGACCGTGATAAGGAGATGGAGCAATTCATCCTCGACGGTGGCGACAAAGAAAGCTATGAGCATAAGGACGACCCGCTTGAGGTGCGTTTCAAAGCCGCTTTCGACATTTACAAGGTAAATAAGGAAAAATATAAGGAAGAACAGGAAAAGCAGAAAGCTGAGAATCTTCAGAATAAGCTTGCAATCATTGAGGAATTGAAGGCTTTGATTTACTCTGAGGAGACTTTGAAGAAGACCTACGACGATTTCCGCGCACTCCAGGACAGATGGAAAGAAATCGGTCAGGTGCCGGCAAACGAGGTCTCAAATATCTGGAACACCTACCATTTCCTTATCGAGAAATTCTACGATAAAGTTAAGATTAACAGAGAGTTACGTGACCTCGACCTGAAGAAGAATCTCGAAGCTAAAGTTGAACTCTGCGAAAAGGCAGAACTCCTGCTTCTTGAGAAATCACAGACAAAAGCGTTCAAACTCCTTCAGAAATATCACGATGAATGGAAGGAAATCGGTCCTGTTCCTGCTGATAAGAAAGACGAGATTTGGGAGCGTTTCAAGAACACAACCGATAAAGTCAACCAGATTCGCCGCGAGCATTACGCAAAGATCGAGGAAGAGCAAAAAGCCAACTTCGACGCTAAAGAGGCAATCTGCGTGAAGATGGAAGAGATTGTAAATGAACCGGTTAACAGCATCAACGCATATCAGAAGAAGTCGAACGACGTCAATGATTTGTTCAAGATGTGGAAGGAAATCGGTCCTGTCGCCAAGAAACAGAGCGAGGAGATTTGGAACCGCTTCAAAGGCTCGATGAACACATTCTTCGAGGCCAAGAAGGAATTCTTCAGCAAACTCAAGGTGCAGCAGATGGAAAACTACAACAAGAAGCTGCAAATCTGCGTGGAAGTTGAGAATCTCGTCGATTCTACAGAATGGAAGAAGACCACCGACCGCATCAAGAAGCTTCAGGAAGAGTGGAAGACCATCGGTCCGGTGCCAAAACGTCACAGCGACAAGATCTGGAAACGTTTCCGCAGCGCCTGCGACGCCTTCTTCGGCAAGAAATCTGAGCATTTCTCAGGAATCAAAGGCGAAGAGGACGAGAATCTGAAGGCAAAGAAAGATCTCATCGAGCGCATCAAAGCTTTCGAACTCAAGAAAGACCGCAACGAGAATATGGAGGCAATCCGCGGATTCCAGCGCGAATGGATGGCTATCGGTCACGTCCCGATGAAGGTAAAAGATGCTATCCAGAACGAGTACCGCAGCCTCATCGACGGAATGTTCGACAAGATGCGTGCTAACGATAACGAATTGACTACCAACGAGTACCGTAATATGATTTCAGGCCTGAAAGAAGATCCTGATTCACGCGACAAGGTCAGAAGAGAGCGCCTGAACCTCCAGAACAAGATTCAGAAACTTCGTGATGAAATCGTGACATTGGAGAACAATATCGGATTCTTCGCAAGAAGCAAGCAGGCTGAGCTTCTGAGAGCGGAATACGAGAAGAAAATCGCCAAGATCAAGAACGACGTTAAGGTTCTCGAGGCAAAGATAAAAATCTTAAACGAACAATAATTGAATTCGAATACATTTGGAACGGCATTTTGTCTGACCACATTCGGAGAGTCACACGGGGCAGCTATCGGCGGAGTAATCGACGGTTGCCCCGCTGGCATTTTGCTTGACAAATCATTGATAGAAAATGAGTTGGCTCGCAGGAAGTCGGGACAAAACAATGCCATGTCGACCAGAAAAGAACCTGACGAGGTGGAATTTTTGTCAGGTTTGTTTGAAGGCAAGACAACTGGCACTCCGATAGCGTTCCTTATCAGCAACAAAGACGCGAAAACCTCTGATTATGAGAATATTAAGAATGTTTTCCGTCCGTCGCACGCTGATTTCACATACCAAGAGAAGTATGGAATCAGGGATTATGCAGGCGGAGGCAGAGGCTCGGCGAGGACTTTGTTGCCATGTGTGGTGGCGGGTGCTATCGCCAAACAAATTCTGAAATCGCAAGGCATTGAAATTCAATCGAATGTGATTCAGATAGGAGAGGAGAGAAACGAGGGCTTCTCAAAAGACGAGATTGAACGCATTTTAAGCCGCTACAGAGATGAAAAGGATACCGTGGGCGCAGTTGTTCAAGGAATCATCAAAAACGTCCCTGTGGGGCTGGGAGAGCCTGCATTTATGAAATTCCATGCGGTGTTGGCACAAGCTATGATGTCGATAAACGCTGCGAAGGGCTTTGAGATTGGCGAAGGATTCGATGCTGCAAGCATGAGAGGAAGTGTCTGCAATGATGAGTTTGTCAATGATGGCGGGCGGATTCGCACCAAGACCAACCACTCTGGCGGAGTTCAAGGAGGCATCACAAACGGTGAAGACGTGGTTTTCAATGTCGCTTTCAAGCCGATTCCTTCTATTATGTTGCCACAGCAAACCGTTGACATTCAAGGAAGTGCGACGACAATTGAGATACAAGGCCGTCACGATGTGTGCGTTGTTCCTCGAGTGGTTCCGATGGTCGAGGCGATGGCTGCTATGGTCACTCTCGACTTCATTTTATTAAAAAAATGCAATAAAATATAGCACAATATTAAAATTTTGTGTATTTTTGCAGTCGAAAACTTCAGGGCAAGGTGAAATTCCTTTCCGGCGGTGACAGTCCGCGACTTCCCCAAGGGGAACTGATTCGGTGAAATTCCGAAACCGACGGTTAAAGTCCGGATGAGAGAAGTTTAGTTTGGTTAAATTTTTCAAATATGATGCCCTGATTTTGATTTAGGGCTTTTTTTATGTCATATTGTGAAAAAGACATCGAGTTTATGCGGCGCGCCATTGAGCTTGCCAAAAAGGGCGGAGGCTTCGTCCATCCGAATCCTTTGGTGGGTTGCGTCGTCGTGAAAGACGGCCAGATTATCGCTGAAGGATATCATGAGAAATATGGTGGTTTTCATGCTGAACGTAATGCTTTAACATATTGTAAAACAGAAACTAAAGATGCTTTACTTTATGTAACACTTGAACCTTGCTGCCACTATGGAAAAACGCCTCCATGCACCGAGATAATCATCGAAAAAGGCATCAAAAAAGTGTTTGTCGGCATCCTCGACCCAAACCCACTTGTAGCAGGAAAAGGCGTGAAGATGTTGCAAGACGCTGGCATTGAGGTGGAGGTGGGACTTTGTGAAGATGAGATCCGCGAGATGAACAAAGTGTTTCTTAAATACATCACCACCAAGCGACCGTATGTCATAATGAAGACCGCTATGACCCTTGACGGGAAAATAGCAGCGTACACTGGCGATTCCAAGTGGGTGACTAATGAGGAGTCACGTAAGATGGTGCATCAATTGCGTAGTGAGATGGCTGGCGTGATTGTGGGAATCAACACTGTTTTGGCGGACGACCCGATGCTGACATGCAGATTGGAAGGAAATTATCATCAGCCGGTTAGAATCGTGGTTGATAGCAAATTGAGGATACCTGTTGATTGTCAATTGGTTCGAACTGCAAATAAATTTCGGACAATAATAGCTCACGCAGATTTCGCAGATAACACAGAACTGGATGACGATATGGATTTAGCTCGCAAGCGAGCGGATCTCGCAGATTTAGGATGTGAGTTAATGCATTGTGCATCAACCAATGGGCATGTTGATATAAATGATTTGATGATTAAACTCGGTGCGCAAGGCATTGATTCTCTTTTGCTTGAAGGTGGCGGAACATTGAATGCGGCGTTTCTTGAGGCGGGATGCGTGGATGAGGTGTGGGCGTTCATTGCACCGAAAATCATTGGCGGAAGCGAGTCGAAGACACCTGTCGCAGGCAAGGGAATCGACATGATGTGCGATGCGATAATTTTGCAAGATATTGATATTCAAAATATTAACGGAGATATTTTAATTAAAGGAAAGATATGTTCACGGGGATAATTGAGGAAATCGGGAAGGTGAAAGCCATAGTGCGGCACGCCAACAGCATCAAGCTGACCATCGCTGTCGGGAAGATTTTGGAGGACATGCATGTGGGCGACAGCATCTGCACCAACGGTGTCTGCCTGACGGTGACGACATTCGACAAAGGCTCATACACAGCCGACGTGATGCCGGAAACGATGAATCGTACCAACTTCAAAGACTTGAGAATCAACGATTTGGTGAATTGTGAGAGAGCAATGCCTGCAAACGGACGTTTTGGCGGACATATTGTTTCGGGACATATCGACGGCACTGGCGTCATTGCGAAAATGAGCAGAGACGACAAGGCGATCCGCATCAAAATCGAGACACGTCCGGAGATTTTGAAATATATCGTGGAGAAAGGCTCCATCACAATTGACGGTATCTCATTGACAGTCACCGATGTAAGCAGCTTCGACTTCGGCGTTTCCATCATCCAGCACACTCAGGACGAGACGACATTGACGAAGAAAAAAATCGGCGACACCGTGAATCTGGAGAACGACATCGTAGGAAAATACATCGAGAAATTTGTCGGGAGTTTTACCGCAAAGAGGGATGAAAATTTACTTAACTTATTGAATGACAATAATTTTTAATATAAATGAACAAAGATTTTAACACTATTGAGGAAGCGTTGGAGGAGTTGCGCAACGGCAAAATGATTATCGTTGTCGACGACCCTGACCGTGAGAATGAGGGTGATTTGATTTGTGCGGCTGAGTTTGCGACCGTTGAAAACGTGAATTTCATGGCATCATACGGCAAAGGCCTGATTTGCATGCCGATGAGCTCTGAGATTTGTAAACGTCTGAAACTCAATCAGATGGTGGTGGAAAACACCGATAACCACTGCACCGCTTTTACTGTCTCGATTGACCATAGAGACACCACGACGGGCATCTCTGCCGTTGAACGTTCCATCACTGCTCGCAAGGTGGTGGAAGACGGCGTCCGTCCTGAGGATTTCCGTCGTCCGGGACACATGTTTCCGCTTGAGGCTCGCGAGGGCGGCGTGTTGAAACGTGGCGGCCACACTGAGGCTACCGTCGATATGATGCGTCTCGCCGGACTGAAGGAATGCGGTCTGTGCTGCGAGATTATGCGCGAGGACGGCACCATGATGCGTACAACAGAGCTGGTGCAGTTTGCAAAGGCTAACAACTTGAAAATCACTTCGATAGCCGAGTTGATAAAATACCGCAGAAAAACAGAAGTGTTGGTGGAACGTGTCACAGAAGCCGAACTTCCTACAAAATACGGCACATTCAAAGCCATCGGTTTCGTTGACAAAATCACTGGCGAGCATCATGTGGCGCTGGTGAAAGGCGACCTGACCACCGACGAGCCTGTCTTATGCCGCGTGCACTCAGAATGCCTGACTGGCGACGCTTTCGGTTCTATGCGCTGCGACTGTGGCGAGCAGCTGCAGGAGGCTATGCGCCGTATCGAGGCGAAAGGCAGGGGAGTGCTGCTATATCTCCGTCAGGAAGGCCGTGGCATCGGCTTGATTAACAAGTTGAAAGCTTATACTTTGCAGGATAAAGGCATGGATACCGTCGAGGCTAACCTCGCACTCGGTTTCGCTGCCGACTTGCGCGATTACGGCACCGGCGCTGAGATATTAGCGGATCTGGGAGCTAAGAAAATCATCGTGATGACCAATAACCCGATGAAAATCAGTGGCTTGGAAGGATACGGCATCGAAATCGTCGGTCGTGAGCCTATCGAGATGACCTGCAATGAAAAAGACGCATTCTATCTTTACACTAAATACAAGAAAATGGGGCACATGCTTCATGTTAAAGAGATAAATGGATGCCCTGACGGGCAGAAATCCAACAAAATCTAATAAAAAATCTAACAAAATATTCTACGAAGAGAATTTTGAAAGATTTTAAAATAGATTTTGAAAGATTTCTCGCCGAAGGCGACCGAAAATAGAAATATTAACAATTTAAACTATATAAAAATGAACATCTTAGAAGGAAAATTATTAGCTCAGGGCCAGAAGATCGCCATCGTGGCTGGCCGTTTCAATGAAATCATCACCAACAAGCTGTTGGGTGGTGCCATCGACGCTTTCAAACGTCACGGTGGCGATGAGAAAAACATCGACGTGGCTTGGGTTCCGGGCGCTTTCGAGATTCCGCTCGTGGCAAAGAAATTGGCTGCAAGCAAGAGATATGACGCCGTCGTATGCCTTGGCGCTGTCATCCGTGGCGCAACACCGCATTTCGACATGGTCGCTAACGAGGCTACAAAAGGTATCGCAACAGTAGGTCTCCAGACCGAAGTGCCAGTGATCTTTGGCGTTCTCACAACAGACAGCATCGAACAGGCCGTCGAACGCGCTGGCTCAAAAGCCGGAAACAAAGGTTACGATGCAGTGACAACCGCAATCGAAATGGTAAATCTGCTGAAACAGATATAGGGTTTAGCCATTAGCCACTAGCCATTAGCCACTAGATAAACCTAATGGCTAATGGCTAAAACCTAATGGCTAATAATGGCTTATTTATCGAATTCCTCGATTTCCTTCACGATATTCTCAATCAATCTTTCCTTTAAATCGTAAAGGTCGTCGGAGATATCGCATTTGTAATAGTGCGGGTTGATGAGACGTTTCTCGGTGTCGTCCAGGTGGGCGAGGTTGTCGAGGTAATAGTTGCGTTTCTCCTGGATTGAGACGTACTCCACAATCGGTTTGCCGTCCTTCATCACCTGCGGCTGCAAGATGCGGTATTCGTATGAACCGGCAGGGAAGGTGGTCGATTTCAGTCTGTCCATCTCATCACGAAGGGTTATTTCTTCATGATTCTCAATGGCTTGCGCAAGCTTGTCACCACGCAGACAAGTCACGTCAATCTTGAATTTGTTGTTTTTGATGATACGATATGTGATCTGGAAACCAGGATTTATCAGCTTGCTGCTTTCCTCTGATCGTTTCAAAACCGGCATGTCGTCGACTTGCACCAATTTATAGACATTTCCGAAACAAGGATTATGTTTGCTTGTCGCGATGGCATCACCCACGCCGTAGCTGTCGACTTTACAACCCTGACGTTCCAATTCTGTGATGAGATATTCGTCTAACGCGTTGGTAGCGAATATCTTACAATTCTTAAGACCAGCTTCGTCAAGAATGTCGCGAGCTTTTATTGAGAGGTAGGTTAGGTCGCCGCTATCGAGACGGATGCCGTAGCCGTAAGGGTAGGAGTCGTCTATGCCATTGGCTTTGAATGCCTTAATAGCGTTTTTGACGCCGCATTTCAAGGTGTCGTATGTGTCGACGAGGAGTATCAGCACCTCGTTTTTGTGTGTTTTGATATATTTGTCGAACGCTTCGTATTCGCCCTTCACCGTTGGTCCGAACGAGGTGACGTAGCTGTGAGCCATCGTTCCTGATGCCGGGAAGCCGAACTCCACGCCAGTCACGATGTTGGATGTGTTCTGGCAGCCGCCGATGAACGCCGCTTTTCCGCCGTATATGGCAGCCCAAGGACCATGAGCGCGGCGGCTTCCGAACTCGCTGATAGGCTTGGTGGTGCTACGTGTCACACGCGATGCCTTTGTAGCCACCGCCATCTGATGGTTCATGATGCAAAGCATAGGAGTTTCAAGCACTTGCGCCTCGATGATTGGTCCTTCGATGGTGATGATAGGCTCTTTCGGGAACGCTATCTCGCCTTCGCGCATGGCGTAGATGTTGCCTGTGAACTTCATCTGGGCGAAATATTTGCGCACTTCTTCATATTCATCGCCAGGCAGGAACTGTTCGAAGAAGCTTTCGTCAGCTTTTCCGAGGCCTTCCACCATCTTCAGCACCTCGCGCACGCCACTCACCACAGCCCAGTTGTTGGTATCCGGAGCCTTGCGGTAGAAGAGGTTGAAAACAGCGCGTTTGTCCTTCATCCCATTGTCGTAGAACGACTTGCCCATCGTATACTGATACTTGTCGGAGCAATAAGAAGTGTTCAATTCCATCATAAAATCCTAATTTTTTGCAAAGGTATAACATTTTCTCGCAGATTAGCACACTTTTTTCTGATTTACATTAAAAAATATTATTTTTGCGGCCTGATTTGATACTATTGAAATAACCATGTTTATAGGGGAGCTTATAGCCTTATTTGTCGCCGTTTCGTGGACTGCCACCGCTTTGTTTGCCGAGGTCGGCTCAAAGCGCATGGGCTCGTTGCCGTTTAATACTATAAGGATGACGATGTCGCTTGTGCTTCTGGTGCTTACTCTGTGGTTGGTGATGGGTGTGCCTTATCCTCGATATGCCGATGGTGGCACATGGCTGTGGCTGCTGCTCTCTGGTGTGGTGGGCTACGTTATCGGCGACTACTGCCTGATGCAGGGATATATTCATATCGGCTCGCGTTTTGGCCAACTTTTTATGACGCTTTCAGCGCCCACGGCGGCTATCACCGGAAGGCTGTTGCTTGGTGAGCACATGCGCCCGATAGCCATCATTGGAATGATAGTTACGTTAAGCGGTATCGCCCTGTCGATACTTTCAAAAAGTGATGGTTCGGAGAAACAGAAACTACATTTCAAGCTGCCGGCGAGAGGCATCTTTTATGCAGCGATGGCAGGAATCTGCCAAGGCTTCGGTTTGGTGCTGAGCAAGGTCGGTTTGACGCATTACGATGCGGCTCTTGAGGCTTTGAATATCGCACAGGACTCTGTTTTTGAAGGCGCTGTCTTGCCGTTGCCGGTGAGCATCAGCGTGCCTATTGCGGCTACCACGATTCGTGCATACATCGGCTTGACTGGCTTTTTCCTGGCGTTGGTTTTGTTTAACAAAGACGGGTTGAAGCAATTGCATCATGCTGTCAACGACCGCAAGGCGATGTGGTGTGTGCTGGCGTCGACCATCTTCGGGCCATTCATCGGTGTCAGTGCGTCGTTGCTTGCCACCCAGTACACCTCGGCAGGCATCGCGCAGACGCTTTTCGCGCTCACGCCGATCCTCATCATCGCTCCTGCGGCAATACTTTTCCATCAGAAAGTGACGGTGCGCGAAGTCATCGGCGCGGTTATCAGCGTCACTGGAGCTTGTTTGTTTTTTGTTTAAAAGGCTGACTTATGCTGCTGCCAGTACTGCTAAAAACAGCCATGCCAGGATTCCTATTGTAAGAATTGCCAGTATGCTTCCGAGGCAACCCCAGTTGCGGTCACCATCAGGCAGTTTATCCGATAACAAGCAGATGATCAGGCCTATGAAAGGTGTGAACAGCACCGAAAGGAAGAATGTCCAGCCGAAGCCGATACGGCGACGGGCACCGATAAAGCCCACCAGCACCGCCAGCAGTGATCCTGAGATCAGTCCGAAAATCAATAATGATAAAGCCATAATGTCATAATTTGATGCAAAGATAGAAATTATTTTTAAAAATCACAAAATGGAAAGAATTATCTCTTTCCCGATTTCCATTTTTGAGAAAGCGAACATTCTTTTTCCTAAATCTTTTAATGAAGCGCCGATATGATATACATCATTGTCAATAATCATAAATCTGTCATGAGATTTATTGAACTGCTTAATGTTTATTGGCTGATACTGAGAGTTGTGCTTTTCTAAATCCAGTTTAAGAGTTTCAGAAATATGAGCAGTATAAATCGTAGCTGAGACATTGTCAGCTCTTTTGTTTATAATTTTTAGAACCGAATCGTCAATGTAATTATCTATAAGAATGATTTCTTTTTTAGCCATCCTAATCAAATCTGAAATGAAATTGTAGGCATCAAATATTTGGCCATCGTAGAAGATGCCTTCGACAGGAGATAGCGAAGCTTTAACAAAGAAATCGATTTTCTCTTCGGTTTTGCTGACACGTTGTTCCAATCGTTCAAACCGCTGATTGACGGCATAACCCCTAAGCAAATAGTCCTTCAATACAGCATTAGCCCATTTGCGAAATTGTGTGCCTCGTTTGCTTTTTACGCGATAGCCGACGGAAATTATAACATCAAGATCATAAAATTTTGCTCTCCTTTTTATACTCCTATTCCCTTCTTTTTGAACCAGTAAGAAATCCTTACTAGTTGAATTTTCGTCAAGTTCTTCTTCTGTGTATATGTTGCCAATGTGCATCGTGACGTTCTGTGGTGTTGTATTAAATAACAAAGCCATTTGTGGTCTTGTCAGCCACACTGTTTCTTCATGTAGTTGCACTTCTAATTGAATTGTTCCGTCCTCGCTTCTGTAAATAATTACAGACTTTTCCGATTGCTGACCGTCTGCTGATAAAATTACTTGATTATCCATTTTTTATATTTTAAAAGATTTCAAAAATAACGTTGAATTCCTTGGTTGCAAAATTAGGTTATAATTCCTTATCTGTCAAGGAATTTAGTGTTAATTTTTGTTAACAAAAGTTGCGGGATTTTGCATAAAATCTTAAAAAATTTTAACAATTATTATGCCTTGTCAGGCGAGATTTTTGTTCCTTTTCCCTTGATGGAAAATGAACCGAAAAGATCAAGCGCCATCCGAAGCTCGAACCGCCGTCTGGCGCTGGCCACCGCACCGCGAAGCGACGTTGGGCGAAGCCATGATGCAAGGGACGCTAATTGTTACAACAATTACAAAATGGAAAGAATTATCTCTTTCCCGATTTCCATTTTTGAGAAAGCGAACATTCTTTTTCCTAAATCTTTTAATGAAGCCCCGATATGATATACTTCATTGTCAATAATCATAAATCTGTCATGAGATTTATTGAACTGCTTAATGCTTATTGGCTGATACTGGGAGTTGTGCTTCTCTAAATCCAGTTTAAGATTTTCAGAAATATGAGCGGTGTAGATTGTAGCTGAGACGTTATCTTCTCGTTTGTTCAAAATTTTCAAAACTGAGTCATCGATATAATTATCAATTAGAATGATGTCTTTCTTAGCCATTCTGATTAAATCCGAAATAAAATTATATGCATCAAAAATCTGACCGTTGTAGAAAACGCCTTCATGAGGCGGTAGTTGACCTTTGATTTTGGTTTCAATTTCGGCTGTTTTTTCTTCAAGTTTATAAACTTTTACCTCTAATTTGTCGAGTCGATTGTTAACAGCATAGCCTTTAAGAATAAAATCTTTAATTACTTTATTAGCCCATTTGCGAAAATCAGTTCCTCTTTTGGATTTTACACGATATCCGACTGATATTATTACATCAAGATTGTAAATCTTTGTTTTATAAGGTTTTCCGTCTGATGCAGTTAGTAAGGATTCCTTACATACTGAAATTTTTTCCAGCTCTCCTTCTTTAAACAAGTTGCCGATGTGTATTGTGATGTTATTCCTTGTTGTTTCGAATAGAATAGCCATCTGGGCTTGTGTCAGCCACACTGTTTCTTCATGTAGTTGCACTTCTAATTGAATTGTTCCGTCTTCGCTTCTGTAAATAATTACCGACTTTTCCGATTGCTGACCGTCTGCTGATAAAATTATTTGATTATCCATTTTTTACAATTTTAAAAGATTTCAAAAATAATGTCGAATTTCTTGGTTGCAAAATTACGGTATAATTTATTATCTGTCAAGGAATTAATTGTTAACAAATTTTAACAAAAAGTTCATTTTTCTGCAAGAAATCTAAAAATTTCTTTACAAAACAGACCGATTTTAGTGTGTTCTACAGTCTATTAAACTTCTAAGCTATTAAGCTTATAAGCTAAAAACGGAAATGTTAAAAAATTTTTACAATTTATTACAATTATCAAAAACATTCACTATATTTGCACCAATCAAAACAGTGAGCACGTAATGCCTAAAACAAAAAGTTCTGATGTCCGTATCAAGGTCATCGACCAATGCTTGAGCGACCATAAGCGAAAGTATTCAACGGCGATGATATTTGAGTGTTGCAATGAAGAATTGGAGAAGAGAGATTTTAGCCCTGTTACCGCTATGAATTCCATCAGGGCCGACATTGAACAAATCCAAAGAATCTATCCAGGTGCCGATGTTGAATCGTACAGAGAAGGCCGTAACATATACTACAGATATGAAGATCCTGACTTCTCAATCTTTAAAACCCCAATGAAAGCTGATGAAATAATCCAACTGACGCAAATTTTGCGACTGTTGAGACGTTTCAAAGGCATGCCACAATTCAATTGGGTGGATGAAATAGCCGAACGTGTTGGAGCTTCATTGAAGATTGATGAAACTACGGATGAAGTTGTGGGCTTTGATGAAAATCTCGACCTTGTAGGATTAGAGTTTTTTACCCCGCTCTTTAATGCTATCGTCGACAAACAACCTCTGAAATTATCATACCAAAGTTTCAAGAAAGATAAGGAAGAGATTATTATAGTTCATCCATATTACCTTAAACAATATAACAAACGCTGGTTTCTGATAGGGTGGGATGATGAGAAAAACTATATGGCCAACTTCGCATTTGACCGTATCAAAAATGTGGAAAATGCAAATATGCCGTATAAACCTACAGATGTCAACTTCTTTGACTATTTTGACGATATGATTGGCGTTTCGAAAGACAGTCGTATTGAGCCTCAAGTAGTGAAGCTTTGGGTGTCATCATCAAGTTGGCCTTATATCAAGACAAAACCGCTTCATGGTACTCAAAAACTTATCAGCGAAGATGAAAACGGCACTATAATAACAATTAATGTTCATTTAAACTATGAATTGGAGCAACAGATTCTGTCATTTGGTGAAAATGTACAAGTGATTGAACCTGAATACTTTAAGATGAGAATAATCCAGCGTATAAAAGTTGCATTAGATAATTATTCTAATAAGTTCAATATGACTGAACCTAATGGCTATACTTTTGCACCGTCGTACCTCAAAAACAAAAAACTATGATTCCGAGCGAAGCACAACTCGAACAGCAATTCCTTGACAAATTAGTGGAGCTGAAATACACTTATCGTAGCGATATCCGCGATTTGGATTCGCTCGAAAAGAATTTTCGCGAAAAATTCGAACGTCTCAACTACGTTTCACTTTCCGACGACGAATTCAGAAAGCTCCTTTCGGAAAATGTGACTTCCGATGTGTTTACAGCCTCTAAGCATCTGCGCGAACGCCAGACATTCACACGTAACGATGGGACACATTTCGATTATAGTCTCGTTAATTTACGCGACTGGTGCAAAAATGAGTACGAGGTAATAAACCAGCTTACCATCAATACCGCTAATAGTCGCCAACGCTATGATGTAATTATCCTGATAAATGGATTGCCATTGGTTCAGATTGAATTGAAAAGGCACAGCGTGTCTCCGCTGAAAGCAGTTGAGCAGATTGTCCGCTACAAACAGGATCGTGGCAACGGCTATACCAACACGCTTATGTGCTTCATGCAGCTTTTCATCGTCAGCAATGGCGGAAGCGATACCATGTATTTTGCCAACAATAACGATGAGCATTTCCATTTCGATGCCACAAATAACTACCTGCCGGTGTATCACGCTGCCGACCGTAACAATCATAAGATAGTGCGGCTGTTCGACTTTTCCGACATGATGTTACAAAAATGTGACTTGGGCAAGTTGATTAGCCGTTACATGGTTTTGGTTGAAACTGAGAAGAAGATTCTGGTGATGCGTCCTTACCAGATTTATGCCGTCGAAAGCATTGTAAACTGTGTATCGCAAGGCAACCAAAATGGTTATATTTGGCATACTACTGGAAGTGGAAAAACTCTGACAAGTTTCAAGGCATCAACGTTGCTCAAATACAATAACGACATAGAAAAATGTGTGTTTGTAGTCGATAGAAAAGACCTCGACAAGCAGACTCGCGACGAGTTCAATAAATTCCAAGAAGGCTGTGTTGAGCAGAATGCAAACACCGCCGCACTGGTTAGCCGACTCGAAAGCACCGACTATGCCGACAAGGTTATCGTAACAACTATTCAGAAATTGGGAATTGCTTTGGATACCTCGAATAGGAATAAATTCTACCAACGTTTGGAACGTCTGAAAGACAGACGGATTGTGTTTATCTTCGACGAGTGCCATCGCGGACAGTTTAACGAAAACCACAAAGCAATAAAGAGATTCTTCCACAAAGCTCAACTTTTTGGCTTTACCGGAACGCCTATTTTCGAGGAAAACAGCTATGCCGTACGTGTGGAAGGGCAGAAGGCAGAGCACCTGACCACCAAAGACGTGTTTCAGCAGTGTTTGCATGAATATACAATAACTCACGCCATTAGCGATAATAATGTTTTGCGTTTCAAGGTGGAGTATTATGGCAATAAAGCTCAAGAAGGACAAAATAACGTGCCACCTATCACAAAAAACCAGGTTGTAGCGCATATTCTTGACAATCATGCCAAACTTACGGCACAAATGCGTTTTAATGCTTTGCTCGCCACTCCTTCAATTCCTGATGCAATACGTTACTATCAGATTTTTAAGGAAGAACAGGAAAAACGGGCTCAAAACGACCCTGATTATGTCCCGCTTAACATTACTGCCGTGTTTACTCCGCCAATGAAGAATAACTCGGACGAAGACTTGCCGCAGGAAGATGCCGACAACAGGAAAGATCCAGAAGGCAACAAGAGTGCATTGGCAGAAATAATCGACGATTACAACAAAAAGTATGGCACTAATTTTAATGTTGATCTTTTCGATGAATACTATCGCGATGTGCAACAACGCATCAAAGACCAGAAATTCCCGAACAAAGATCTTCCTCACAGCAAGAAACTTGATGTTGTAGTTGTGGTTGAGATGATGCTGACAGGTTTTGACAGCAAATTCCTTAACACGCTTTATGTAGCTAAAGACCTTAAATGGCACGGACTGATACAGGCTTTCAGTCGAACCAACAGAATTCTTGATGGCACCAAACCATACGGCAACATTATCTGTTATCGCGACTTGAAGGATGCCATGGAGGAAGCTATGGTATTGTTTAGCGGTTTCGAGCGTGAAAAAGGCAAGGAATACTGGATTGTTGAACCCGCTGAGAAAGTGGTTGAAAAGTATAAAGAAGCAATCGATAAGCTGGAAACTGTGATGAACAGCATGGGATTGGACTGCAAACCTGAGGAAGTGTTAAACATCCCGGAAGGCGAAAACTCCAATACCTTTATCAATGCTTTCAAAGACGTGCAGCGATTGGCCCTTAAACTTGACCAATATGTCGATATTTCTGATGAATTGAAGACAGCTATCGAAACTGCCATGCCGGAAGACACCTTGCAGCAGTTCCGCACGGCTTATCTCGATCTCGCACGCCGCACACGTCCTACTGGAGGCGGTCGCACGGAATTTACACCAGAGGGAGATGAACCCGACTTTGAATTGTCGCTGTTCAGCTCGGCCTTGGTTGACTACGACTACATTATGAAGCTGTTGGCTAAATATACCAATACCAAGGTTGAAAAAGTGAAGATTACCAAGGAACAGCTCTTAGACATACTTTCGGGAAGTGTTGATTTGATGAACGAACGCGATTACCTGAAAGCATTTATCGAAGAGGAACTTGAGAAGGGTAGTGGCTTGAGCGAAAGTGAGATTCGTGAGCGCTACAAAGCATATAAGGATAAGCGCTTCAACCAACAGATAGCTGCTATTGCGCAGGAATACAGTATCGATACAATTGCTTTAGAGCTTTTCGTTGACGAAACCGCCAAGTTGCGCCGCATCGATGAGGATACATTACGTGAACTCTTGAGCCACATCGACAATTGGAAGCAACGCAAGGCTGCCAAGGAAGATTTGCTCGCTCGACTTGCGCCGTTGTTTACGCTGTTATCTGGCGGAAGCACTATTGAAGGACTAAACGCATATGTGAAGAATGAATAAAAACGAAACAAATATGAGTAATACACCGCGCCTTAGATTCCCTGGGTTTAAGGGAGAATGGAAAGAACAACCATTATCCAAATTCTTGTTCGAACACAAGACAAAAAGTGATGGAAAATGCGAAGTTCATTCCGTTTCGGTATCAAAAGGTGTTATAAATCAAGTTGAGTATTTGGGACGTTCTTTTGCAGCGGCAGATACGTCAAAATATAACTTGGCAAAACCTAATGATATTATCTATACTAAAAGCCCGACAGGAGATTTCCCTTATGGTATTGTTAAGATGAATAAAAAACCATATAACGTTATTGTATCTCCGTTGTATGCTGTGTATTCGCCTATCAATAAATACATAGGGTATATACTTGATTCTTATTTCGAGAGTTCAGCGAATACCAACAATTATTTGTCGTCATTGGTCCAAAAGGGAGCTAAAAACACAATAAATATTACAAACGATACATTCGTTTCCAAAGTAGTTTGCTTACCAATAGATAAAGATGAGCAAAAGATAATTGCTTCCTGCCTTTCTGAATTGGATAATCTAATTGCAGCTCAAGGTCAAAAAGTTGATGCTTTAAAGGAAAAGAAAAAAGGCCTTATGCAGCAGATGTTTCCGCAACAGGGGGAAAAGGCTCCGAGATTACGATTTAATGGTTTTAAAGGTGATTGGCAAGAAAAAAAGATTGGAGAAATAGCATATGTATTACAAGGTTATGGTTTCCCGGATAAATATCAGGGTCAGATAACAGGCCAGCTTCCGTTTTGCAAAGTAGGAGACATATCCGCGGCTGTCGATAAAGGAGAACGAATTATTTCTAAAGCAGCTAATTTTATTGATTATTCGTTACTTCCTATATTGCACGCCAAACCTATCCCTGTTGGCTCTACAATCTTTGCTAAAATCGGAGAAGCAATTCGTTCCAATAAACGGATAAAAACGGGTGTGCCTTGTTTGATTGATAATAATGCAGCTGCTGTAAAGGCCAAAGATGAATGTAATGATGATTTTATATTCTATCTGATGTATCGAGTTAATCTTTCGGATTATTCAGGTGGAATTGTGCCTTCCGTAAACAAATCAACAATTGAGGCAATTTCAGTTATCATCCCTACTTCACAAACAGAGCGCCAGAAGGTTGCCGAATGTCTGTCGGCGTTGGATGATGTTATAAATGGTGAAACAATTAAGCTGGAAGCCCTGAAAAACCATAAAAAAGGTTTGATGCAGCAACTGTTTCCACAACCATCTAAATAACCAACGATATGGCATACAATGATAATATAATAAAGGCTCTACGCCGTTGTTTTGATAAAGACGAAAGTGACAGGTTTACCAACTGTGCTCTTGTGTTCGCTTATAATGGCACTGGCAAAACGCGGCTGTCTTATGATTTTGCCCATTATGAACGTGGCGAAGAAACGCCTCAGCACACGCTTTATTACAATGCATATACTGAAGACCTCTTCACTTGGGATAACGACCTTGATAATAACGAGAATAATCGTCAATATAAATTGAAAATCAATACGGATTCAGCCCTTATTAAAGGTTTGGCGGGTTATGATCTCACTGCTGATTTACACAGATATCTACAAGTTTTCACAGATATTGACTTTAAACTTCATTACGAAAAATTAAGAAAAGAGAATTCTGAAGGCGCTGAATCGGAAGAAAGTGTTGATAATGAAAAAGAATCAGAGATTCCAACTTATGTCGTGTTTAGCAAGAAGAATCAATTTGTTCAGGAACTAAATGGTGAACAAGTAATCATCGATGAGCCGATTGAGAATATAAAAATTTCACGTGGCGAGGAACGTCTGTTTGTTTGGTGTTTTTTCCGCTGCATCATGGATCAAGTACTTGGTGGCAACGATGCGTATAAAGACATAGAATATATCTACATAGACGATCCGATGTCCTCGCTTGATGACAATAATGTGATTGTTTTTGCAGCTCAACTGTATAATGTCATTAGAGACAGCTTACAAAATGAAAGAAATGTAATAAAAAGCGGACGAGAGCTCTCACGCCGAATTAAGTATGTCATTTCGACGCACCATGCTCTGTTCTTCCATGTGATGATGCACGGTTTGAGTAACGATATAAAGCTTGGTCGTTACTATCTACATCGTGATAAACAGAATGATGAGATGATTCTCAAAAATATGAGTGATAAAACACCATTCTACTATAATGTAGCCATGATGAGCGAAATCCAAAGTGCAATTCAAAAAGACAAACTCTACACATATCACTTCACAATAATGCGTAGTGTAATGGAGAAAATGGCTGAATTTTTCGGGCATTTTGATTACCGATTTATTTTGGATGGGATAAATTATAAAGGTAACATATTTGACGAGCCGGCTTTTAGTAAAGGAGAACTTATTGATTTATATTCACGTATTGTGAACGTTTTTTCACATCAAGGATCATTTTTTGCACCTCAAGAAATGAATGAGGATAACAAAGATTCATTGACGACATTATTCAATCATATCAAGAATAAATATCGTTTTATACTGCCTGATTTGAATGATGAACGCAGTGAAAGGGAAATCAACGATAGTAAAAAGAAAAAGAAATAATAGAAACAAAAAACATACAGACATGGGAAACACACAGAAAACCCAATTAACCAAACAGGAGAAAGACCAACTTTTCAGAGCTTTGTGGAGCGTGGCCGATGTGCTTCGCGGCGCAATGACAGCCGATAATTTCCGCGATTATATGCTGTCGCTGCTGTTCTTCCGCTATATCAGCGCCCGTTACGAAACTGCCGCTCATGTTGAGCTTGGCAGCGATTTGCCAGCCGACAAGTCTCTAGTCGATTGGTACAAAGAGAATGAAGGCGATGTAAAGGAGTTTGAAGACATGATGCGTAAAGGCACACACTATGTCATTAAACCTAATTATTTGTGGAGCGCGATACATGAGTTGGCTCGCACTCAAGATACAACTCTTTTGTCTGAGCTAAAAGAAAGTTTTCGCCATATTGAAGAGGAATCCTTCAAGGGCACATTCAAAGGGCTTTTCTCTGAAATCAACCTTGATAGCGAAAAGTTGGGTAAGGATTACCCGGTGCGCAACAAGATGATGTGCAATATCATCACTACCTTGGAGAAAAAACTGGCGGAGTTCGATCAGAAAGGCGACATTTTGGGCGATGCCTATGAATACCTCATCGGTCAGTTTGCGGCAGGAAGTGGCAAAAAGGCAGGAGAGTTCTACACGCCGCAACAGGTGAGTACCATATTGTCGCGCATCGTAACGCTCGACTGTCAAGATCCTGCAACCGGCCACAAGAGCGAGCTACGTAATGTGCTTGATTTTGCTTGCGGTTCGGGTTCTTTACTGCTTAACGTCAACCGTCAGATGAAGGATAAGGGAGGCAAGATCGGCAAGATATATGGTCAGGAAAAAGAGGTCACCACTTTCAACTTGGCACGTATGAACATGTTGCTTCATGGTCTGCACGATTCGGAGTTCGAGATTTTCCATGGCGATACGCTCACCAACGATTGGGCTATGCTTAAGGACAGCAATCCAGTGAAACCTGTTACTTTTGATGCTGTGGTTGCAAATCCGCCATTCAGCTTAAAGTGGGAGCCAGATGATGAGACTTCAAAAGATCCGCGTTTTAAAAACTATGGCGTTGCTCCGAAGAGTGCTGCAGATTTCGCATTCCTGCTTCACGGTTTCAACTATCTGAGCGACAATGGCACAATGGCAATTATTCTGCCTCACGGCGTATTGTTCCGTGGTGGTACTGAAGCAGCTATTCGCCAGAAGCTTCTTGCTGACGACAATATCGATTGCATTATCGGCCTTCCAAGTAATCTTTTCTACTCAACAGGTATCCCGGTTTGCATCATTGTTCTGAAGAAATGCCGTAAGAGCGATGATATACTCTTTATCAATGCTGCTGAACTATACGAAAAGGGTAAAAAGCAAAACGAATTGACGGAGGATCATATCAACAAGATTGTTGAAACCTATCGTACCCGTACTGAAGAGGAGCGTTTCAGCCATCGTGTCAGTCTCAAGGAGATTCATGATAACGACTACAACCTCAACATCACGCGATATGTAAGTCTCGCTCAGGAAGAAGTCCAGATAGACCTTGCAGGGAATCAGGAAAAGCTGGAAAACATCGAAAAGAACATTAAGGAATCGAAAGAAAAGCTTAATGTCTTTTTGAAAGAATTAGGCTTAAAAGAAATATAAAACATGGATAGGTTCAGTATGGCTGAACCTGTTGCTATTATATTTGCATCGACAATAATTAATAAATGTTGATGTAATAAACAATTAAAAATTATGAACACAATAAGTATTTCATTGACTCATTTTATGAGTTTTTTAAACAATTCAAGCATTACTAAAATCAGTTCAATTCAAAAAGCTAAAGAAGATGCTTTAGAACCTTATGAAGCCTATAAAGATTATTGGCAAAAACTAAAACAAAAAATTGTGGATGTGCACAAGTTAAATGCAGGGGAAGATGAATTGAGATCTGTTGTTGAAGAAGTGTCGGAAGATAAACAAAAAAATTACAATATTGCAATAGATGGATATTGTAAATTTTGGAATAAAAAGAAGAAAGCCATTTGGAAGAAACCAATACAAGGGAAATGGCATAAAGGTCATTTAAATGTTTCAATCAATCCGGAGGTATGTCTGGAACATAAGGACAAATTGTATCTAATTAAATTGTTCCTACATATTAACGAGAAATTTGATCGCAAGCAGGCTGATATGATTACCTGGCTCATGAGAGATGGTCTTGGTGAAAAAGCGCCTAAAAACATGGTGTTTTGTGTGCTGGATGTAAAAAATGGCAGACTTTACGAAGAAAGAGAAACTAACGATAATATCAAACTATATGTAGAAGTTGAGGCTGATAGTTTTTGTAAATACTGGAATAGATTATAATTATGAACAGAATTATTCTTGTCGGCAACGGATTTGATTTAGCGCATGGGCTTCCCACGCGCTATTCTGATTTTATTGAGTGGTATTGGATACAATGGGGTTATAGATTGATACATGGTTCTAATAATGTAGAGACAGATGAATTATGTTCATTTAAATTAAGTGAAGAATGGAAGAATTATAGCTGGTTCAATGCCCTGGGTTTATTGAGGAGAGATAATCGATCATATCACTGGGATGAAAAATTTACAATTGAAGTCGCCAAAGACAATGAAGAGCTGTGTAATTTTACATATTTGAGTCCATTTTTTAAAGAAATATGTAATACTATCGAAACAAGAAGGTGGGTTGATATTGAAAGTATCTATTATAATTATCTAAGTCATGCATCACAATATGCCATTGAAACAAAAGTTGTCAATGATGATTTGGACGTTATTCGGAGGTATTTGATTGATTATTTGTCGAAGATTCAAATCGGTAAAACCACTTTTTCAATCAATAAAAACGTTCATGATTTAATAACAGCGCCTTTTGTTGAACATGATATTTCTTTGGATTGGCTTAATAAAACCAAAACAAAAATTCGTTTGGCAGGAGTTGATTATAAGAAGCTGGTCAACACCCTTGATAGAATCTTGGTTTTAAACTTTAATTATACAGATTTTGCTGATAGATACTTTTCTGATATTCGTAATGCTACAATTATTCATATTCATGGCTCTTTGTCAAATCCAGATAGCGTTATCTTTGGATATGGAGACGAGTTGGATGAGCATTATAAAGAGATTTTGAATAAAAATGATAATGAGTATTTACGCCACATTAAATCTATTAGATATTTGGAATCACCAAACTATCGCAATTTGTTAGAGTTTATAGAATCCTCTCCATATCAAATCTATATTATGGGTCATTCGTGCGGTAATTCTGATAGAACGTTGTTAAATACTTTGTTTGAGCATAAGAATTGTGCATCAATTAAGCCGTTTTATCACAAGAAGGAAGATGGTTCGGATAATTATATTGAACTGGTTCAAAATATTACAAGAAATTTTACTGATATGAAATTGTTGAGAGCAAGGGTCGTCAATAAAGATTATTGTGAAATCTTGCCACAAAATAACCAAGTGCAATTTAGATTATATTAGATTATAACAAATAAACACTTTCAATACCAACCCAAGACTCTTTTAATACCATCTTTATTTTGTGACGAATTTCTTAAAAATTGTGATGAACTTGCAGTTTTTGTGACGAAAATCGTCTATTGGGGACGAAATGCGGAAATCTTGTGACGAAATTTATTTGAAAGGTTATTGAAGAGAGGGCCTATAATGCTGTCGCTATTAAGGCTTCGCCCCACGTCGCTTCGCGGTGCGGTGGGCGTGGCCCGAATCGCGGGGCAGCGATGGCCAAAAAGACGGACTAAGGCGCTGATTCTCAAGTGGGGCGCCCAGTCGTTTGTTTTTGTAAGAAAACACTACCCACGTTGAGAATCACAGCCTTAGACCGGCTGCAGCGGGGGCCGATTATTCGGGCCTTGATCTTTTGGTTACTTTTCCATCAAGGGAAAAGTGACAAAAAACCGCCTGTTAAGGCAAAAATTCTTATATTTGCAAAACATTTCTCATGAAGTAAACAATAACATCGTTATCATGGAACAAACCTATTCCAACTACACCAACCGTATCCTGAACCTCCGCCAAGCTAAAATCCATGGCGAGGTGATAGTCGCAAAGCCTGTTTTGCTGCTCGCACTGATTGATGGCATAGGGCAGGGGATATTCAAAGAAAACCGTTTCGTGCTTAACGAATGGCTTGAGGACCGCTACCTGAAACTGATGGCGGAAAACACCCGTCATTCGCAATTCGACAAGCCAGCCGATATAGCCAATCCTTTCTGGCATCTCGCCACCGACGACTTCTGGCATCTTCACGGCAAAAATGTGCTTGAAATGAAAACCACACCATCAAAAAAATGGCTCAAAGAGAATGTTAACTACGCCTATTTTGATGAAGACCTGTGGATTTTGTTACAAAACCAGCCATGGAGAGAAAAACTGCGCAACTTTATCGTAGAACAAAAACTTACCAATTTATAGATGTGGCTTTGCCCCATATGGTTTACAGCGTTGGCCCGCGTCATACAGCGGTCAGAGCGTTGTATGGCGCTTGACTTTTTAGTTTTACTGATTTTGCTTTGTCTCAGCATAGCTCAAGTAAACTTGGCTCTGCATTCGACATTCGCAAAATTGGTTACTTTTTTGTCAAGAAAAAAGTAACAAGATAATATAAAATAAACCTCTGAACTTTCAAAAATTTTTCGTACCTTTGCAAAGACAACATTTAGCATTTATAATGTCTGACAATCAATTATATCTGAACTTCGATGAGTATATCAGACAGGGGGAGCCTGGGATGAAGGAACGTGCCGATGCGTGGCGCGTTGCCATCGGATTGCAAGCAGTAGATGGACTTACAACATCCGACTACCTTAAGGAAACCGCACGAAAAAACATTGAAGGGGAGGTTACCATCGACGAAGCACGTGAACGTATTAGGAATTACTATATCACAAAAACCGTTCACGACAAAGATTATGCCGATAAGTATGAGGCGGACAACGTGTCGGGAAATATATCAAAATTGCTTCAAACAGATGCTTTTACATATAGTGTGGCTGGTCTTGCTGCAATCCATAAAGCTATTTTTGAAGGTGTATTCAAATATGGTGGACGTTTCCGCGAGGTTAATATTACTAAACACGAATGGGTGTTGCGTGGCGATACAGTTCAATATGCACCATACCAGCAATTGCGAATGGCTATTGAATATGATCTGGAAAAAGAACGCCAATTTGATTATTCCGGATTGGATAAAAATCAGATTATTGAGCATATAGCCAGATTTGTAGCAGATTTGTGGCAGATTCATCCGTTTTTGGAAGGAAATACTCGTACTACAGCCGTTTTTACCATAAAATACCTGCGCACTCAAGGTTTCGATGTTATCAACGATTTGTTTGAGCATAATTCTTGGTATTTTCGCAACGCTCTCGTTCGTGCTAATTATCGTAATGTTGCAAAAGGTATCAATTATGAGCCGGTTTTCCTAGTTAGATTCTTCAGAAATCTTCTTCTGGGCGAAAATAATACGCTAAAAAATCGGTACATGATGATTAATCCGCCAAAGGAATGGAAGATGCCTGAAGATAACCCTACAAGTACCCCCGCAAGTACCCCAACAAGTACCCCCATAAGTACAGGACAACCTCGGGACAAGTTTACCACAAATAATCAGTTGATAATTCGTTTGGTGAAAACTATGGGAGCAGGCCAATATTCCATTAATGATATGATGGCATCTGTTGGACTGAAAGACCGTAAGAATTTTGTCGAATATAATCTTACCCCTGCTATTGCCGAAGGTTATATTCGAATGTTATATCCAGATAAACCTCGCCATCCTCGCCAGAAATACCTTCTCACAGTGAAAGGATTGTCGCTTTACAAAGAAATCACAAGATAAAATGAAACACATTCAATATCCCACTCAAGGCACCTGCTCGGTGCTCATCGATGTGACAGCCGACGATAACGACGTTATCCAACAGGTGTTCTTCCTCGGAGGCTGCAACGGCAACACTCAAGGCATCTGCCGCCTCGTGACAGGTCAGAAAATCGACGACGTAATCGCTAAATTGAACGGCATCCGCTGCGGCTACAAATCCACATCATGCCCCGACCAGCTGTGCCGGGCGTTGGAACAACTGAAGAAGCAGAAATAAAATCTGCGAAATCTGCGTGAGAAAAAACAAAATATTGCCGATATCGGCAAAAAGTCGTATCTTTGCAGCGGTTTTTAATTAAAATCTTGCCGATAATATGGAGTATATATCAGTCAGTCATTTTGCCGAAAAGTTCGGAATCAGCGAGCGAACAGCCCGTAATTACTGCGCTTCTGGAAAGATAAGCGGTGCTTTCCTTACTGGAAAGACATGGAATATCCCCGCTGACGCGCCATTGCCGAAAAAAGGCAAAACAAAGGCGTCGGAATTGCTCACACGTCTGCGTGAAGAGAAAGACAGCCGTATGAAAGGAGGCATATATCACCGCATCCAAATTGATTTGACATACAACTCCAACCATATCGAGGGCAGCCGTCTGACCAAGGATCAGACTCGGCTGATTTTTGAGACCAACACCATCGGCATAACCACCGAAAACACCAGCGTTGACGATATAATGGAGACAGTGAACCATTTTCGCTGCATCGACTATATAATCGATCACGCTGCCGAAAAAATCACAGAATCACATATCAAACAACTGCATCTGATATTGAAAACCAATACATCTGACAGCCGGAAGTCGTGGTTCGCAGTTGGCGATTACAAGCGTTTGGCAAACGAGATTGGGGGAGAGACGACGACAATGCCAGAGGATGTCCACAAAGCTGTAAAAGCTTTATTATCGGACTATTATGCTGTAAAACATGTCGAGTTTGACAATATTCTTGATTTTCATGTGAGGTTTGAACGCATCCACCCGTTTCAAGACGGCAACGGCCGCATCGGGCGACTGCTGATGTTTTGGCAATGCCTGCAAAGCGACATCATCCCGTTTATAATTACTGAAGATTTGCGCTTGTTTTACTATCGCGGACTGCAACAATGGGGCAATGTCAATGGCTATCTCCGCGACACTTGTTTGACGGCTCAAGACAACTTCAAGGAAATAATAAAATATTTTAGAATAGTTTAAACTTACTCCAATCTGCGCTAATCCGTGAGTGTCAACGAACAAAATCCTTTTGGAAGAACAGAAAAATCTGTTAAATCTGCGAAATCTGCGAGAGCCTAAAAATCATCTAGCTTTCTGAATCGCCTTCAGCACCATCTCTTCCATAATATAATATGTATCTGCATTCGGATGGCAGCCGTCGTCACTCATTGATTTCGGAAATCCGAGCTGCTCGTCGGCTAATGCTGCATGGTAATCGACATAAACAATCTTATTCGCCGCAGCATATTCCTTCAGGCTGTTGTTGATATCAACGATGGTTTGCCCGACATTTTTGATTTCTTTTCTCCACGGAAACTCCTTGCATGGCGGTATCGAGCTGATAATCGGGACGATGCCGTTGGCTTTGGCGATGTTGCACATGGCGATGATGTTTTCAACAACGCGTTCGGGCGAAACCCAGTAATCGTTGTGCGCCACGTCGTTGGTGCCAGCCATTATGACCACCGCCTTAGGATGAAGCGCCACCACATCCTCGTAAAACCTCACCAGCATCTGAGCCGAAGTCTGTCCGCTGATGCCTCTTCCGCAGAAATGATTGTCGCTGAAGAAGTTGGGATGATAATAAGCCCAAAGCTCGGTTATCGAATTTCCCATAAAAACCACCTCTGGATAATCCTTGGCGGCGATAATCCTCTCGTTGTCGGCCTTGTAAACGTTGTAGCCGAACCAATCCTGTGCGAAACCAAAAATCGACATAGTCGTCAAAATAAGTGTGATTGCTAATTTTTTCATGATTAAAATTTTTGCAAAAATATATTATTTTCGAACATGATTTATATAATAGTTGTATCTTTGCAAAAATAACCAATTCAGTTTTATTATGTTACCAGCAAACGCTAGAATTGTTAAATGTCCATTTTGCGGCGAGAAAAAAGAGCTGCTGAATTTGGCGTCAGGCAACACTTTCGGTGCCAAACATTGGTCCGACCAGAAAATGATTGCTCCAATGCTGCCAAGGGTTTCCCCGGTGCAGAAATGCCCGTCTTGCGGCAAGTATTATCTCGAATATAATCAACCTTACGTTGAAGGCGACGATTGGTCATCTGAACGTGGCGAGCTCTCGTATCAGCAGTGGAAAGAGGCTTACGCGCAGCTTCAGTCAGAGAAAAAGATTACAAAAAAAGATTTGCAGATTGTCAGACATCAGCTGATACAGGCTTTTAATGATGATTATTATCGAAGCAACATCGATGAAGTTCCGGCTGAAGAAGAGGCGCTTTTCGTGACAATAATTCATGAATATATCAGCAATTGCTCGTGGAATAAAACGAACATGCTGTTTAAGGCGGAGCTTTACCGTGAAGCCGCCGAAATGGCCCAATGCGCAGAAGTGCTATCGAAAATCTCTCCCGATAAACTCCAGGACTTCGAGGCTAAAATCTATAATGAAATCGAGAATAGAATGAAAAAAGGGGATAAGAAGGTGTTCCTGATTAAAGTTTAATTTCTTATCTTTGCAAAAATTTAAAACTATGCTTAAAATCGGATTATCTCATACGTCAACAACTACTGTGAACGATAGCAACACCGCCCGCACTTACGGCTCGGGAGGCCTGGACGTGTTCGCAACGCCGGCAATGATCGGTCTCATGGAAAACGCCGCAATGACTGCCGTTGAGAACGATTTGCCGGAAGGCTCGTCGACAGTTGGAGCGCATATCAGCACCTCGCACATCAAGCCGTCAAAACTCGGCGCAATGATAAAAGCAACCGCCGTTCTCGAAGAAATCGACGGCCGAAAACTTACTTTCAAAGTGTCGGCATGCGACGACGAAGGTATCATCGGCGAAGGTACCCACATCCGCTATATCGTTGACATCGAACGCTTTATGGCGAAACTCAAATGATTAAAACGACCATCATCAACGGTTCAGAGATACGCTACGAGTTTATGCGCTCGCATCGTCGGAGCGTGACTGCAAAAATCCGTCGCGACGGAGTGATAGAAGTGAAGGCACCGCTGCTGTACCGCGAAAGCGACATGCTAGCATTCCTGAACCAACACAAACGATGGATTTTTAATCATTTCGACAGACTGCAAAACGCTGATAATCAACAGAAAAAGTATGTCTCGGGAGAGATTCATCACTATCTTGGCGAGAAATATGTGCTTCAGGTAATTGAAAGCAACAAAAACTCCGTTAAAATTGATGGCAACTCATTGATTGTCTGCGCTAAATCGTCAGAAATAGTTGAAAAAATATTGAAGAATTGGTACAGAAACCAAGCTAAAACCGTTTTCAGCGAACTGCTTCCTCCAATAATCGAGAGATTCCGCAAATACAACGTGGCGCCGGCGAAAATCTCTATCCGCGACATGCGGTCAAGGTGGGGGAGCTGCTCGCGAAAAGGCAACATCAGCCTTAACTTACAGCTTATCAAACTTAATGAAAACTGTATCCGCCAGGTGATGATTCACGAAATGTGCCACCTCGTGTATTTCAACCACCAAGCTGGATTTCATGCACTCATGGATGAGATGATGCCCGATTGGAAACTATGGAAGAAAGATCTGAAATTTCTGTAACTCTTCTCTCAACTGTTGTGCGTTTTCAAATCTTATCGCATTGATTCCCACACGTTTAGCACCTTCCACGTTTTTGACATTATCGTCAATGAACAAGCTTTCCTCGGCTTTCAGATTAAAACTGTTCAACAAAGTATGGAAAATCTCCGGATTTGGCTTTAACTGCTTGACTTCTCCGGAAACTATAATCTTGTCGATAAGACTGAAGATGCGGTACTTTTTCTGCACTGTAGGGAATGTCTCCGCCGACCAGTTGGTGAGACCGTATATCGTGGGGAAACCGTTGGCTTTCAATGACTTGATAAGCTCGTACATGCCAGGAATCTCATCGCCCATGGTGTCCATCCAGTTTGTTTGATACAGCTTCAGCGGCTCGGCATATTTTGGAAACATCGCAGAGCGTTCTTTCACCGCCTGCTCAAAAGGCTTTCCACCGTCCATCTCGGCATTCCATTCGCTATTGCACACATTTTCAATGAAATAGTTCGATTCTTCAATGTCATTGAAATATGCGTCAAACAGATAGTGCGGATTCCAATCCACCAGCACCGCTCCAAAATCGAAAATTATATTCTTGATCATATTTTAATATTTACTTTATTAAGATTTCTCCACTCCGCTTCGCTCCGGTCGAAATGACGTGTTAGATTTTTAATGTCATTTGCAGAATTGCGACCTACCACGTGGTACTGTGAGCAATTCGAAAATGGCATTAAAAATCCCATCCATTTCATCAACAGTAAACCATTGATAATCATTGTTTTTCCTTAGCCACGTCATCTGCCTCTTCGCATATTGCCGAGTGTTGATCTTAATCTGCTCCACAGCCTGTTCCAATGTGCATTTACCATCGAGATAATCGAACAATTCTTTGTAACCCACTGTGTTTAAAGAGTTTAGATGCCGTTTCGGATACACTGACTTTACCTCATCAAGCAAACCTTGCTGCATCATCAGGTCGACACGCCGGTTGATTCTCTCGATGAGCTCGGCTCTGTCCCATAGTATCGCCAACTTTATGATGTCAAAATCGCGTTTTGCGACATTTCTCTGCATGAAAGTGGAGTAGGGCCTGCCAGTTTGGTAATAAACCTCCAAAGCTCGCTGCAAACGCCGTGGATTCTGCTTGTCGACGACCTGAAAATATTCATTGTCAACCCTCTCGACTTCCTTCTGCAAAGCCTCTAATCCATCAGTCTCAAGCATCTTGGATACCCTCTCTCGCACATCTTCGGAAATGTCAGGCATCGAGTCCAATCCGTTGCACACGGCATCGATAAAAAGCCCCGAGCCACCAGTCATGATGGCGATATTTTTAGTCTTAAAGTATTGCTTTAAAAAGTCTAATACATCTCTTTCATAATCAGCGACATCGTATTTGTCTTCAATGCTTAGATTATGAACAAAATGATGCTTCACCTGTGCCAATTCCTCAGCAGTAGGAGCCGCTGTTCCAATCGACAGTTCCTTGTAAAACTGACGGCTGTCGGCGGATATGATTTCAGCATCAAAAGCCTTCGCGAGCTTTATCGCGGTCGCCGTTTTTCCTGACGCTGTCGGTCCCGCCAATACTATGAGATGCTTGCCTTCCAAAACGTGAATTATTTGACTGGAACTGGTCCGTTTGACTTAACTTCCACAGGCTCTGTGACCTCGCAGACGACCTTCAAACCGAGTTTTTCGCCCTCGGCTTTCATAAACTGATACGCTTCCTCGAAGTTGTTGCCGATAACGCCGTCCAAGATTGCCTCACGGATGGCGGTTTTAATCACGCCGACATCGCGACACTCAGGAATTCCGAAGGTTTTCATGATAACGGTACCATCGACAGGTGGCTGCCAGTTGCGCAGATGGTCTTTCGCCTCAATCTCTTTGAGTTTCTTTCTTACAATCTGGAAATTATTGTGGAAACGTGCTTTCTTTTCCTCGTTTTTCGATGTGATATCGGCATCGCAGAGTGTCATCAGATCGTCGATGTCGTCGCCTGCATCGAAGAGCAAACGCCTTACTGCTGAATCAGTTACGATATCTTGAGCCAGCACGATAGGGCGGAGGTGGAGGTAAACGAGCTTCTCCACATATTTCATCTTCTCGTTCAGCGGCAACTTGAAGTTGGCGAAAATCTTATGCACCATCTTCGCGCCTTTCACCTCATGTCCGTGGAACGTCCAGCCGGCCTCTTTCTCAAATCTCTTGGTCATCGGCTTTGCGATATCGTGCAGGATGGCAGCCCAGCGGAGCCATAAGTCGCCACCGCTATTCGCCACATTATCTAGCACTTCCAAGGTGTGATAGAAGTTGTCTTTATGTCCTTTTCCTTCCTGAATCTCGACGCCTTTCAACGCTGCCATCTGTGGGAAAATCAAAGGTAACAGTCCACATTTGTCAAGAAGCTTGAAACCGATGCTCGGCACACTCGACATGATGATTTTGTTCATCTCCTCGGTGACGCGTTCCATAGATATTATCTTGATTCTCTGTGCGTTACGTCTGATGGCCTCAAACGATTCGTCTTCAATTCTGAAATGAAGCTGCGTCGCGAATCTGATGGCGCGCATCATCCTTAACGGGTCGTCGGAATAAGTGATATCAGGGTCTAAAGGCGTTCGGATAATCTTGTCTTCAAGGTCCTGAACTCCATTGAAGGGGTCGACTAATTCGCCAAAGTCTTTATCATTCAACGAGATAGCCATCGCATTGATGGTAAAGTCGCGGCGGTTCTGGTCGTCTTCCAAAGTGCCATTTTCGCACGTGGGTTTACGGCTGTCGGCTGTATATGACTCTTTTCTGGCGCCCACAAACTCAATTTCATGACCAGCCACGTTGATCATCGCGGTGCCGAAACGTCCGTAAAACTTCACGTGTTTCTTGCCTGGCAACAGTTCGGCGGTTTTCTTGGCTAATTCAATACCGCTGCCCACCGTAACCACATCAATATCATTCGATTGGCGTTTCAACAATAAATCACGGACATAGCCGCCCACGATGTATGAGTCGTAACCTAACTCACGCGATGCGGCGGTTATAACCTTGAAAAAATTGTTATCTATCTTATCCTTCAGATTCATTGACAATCATTTCTTCCTTTTCCTCGTTATAATCTATAACGATTTTGCTGCCTTTAGCTGGATTATTCTTGATAATCTCCTCAGCAAGAACATCCTCCACATATTTCTGGATTGCGCGTTTCAGCGGTCTCGCTCCGTATTGCTCGTCCCAGCCTTTCTCTACGATGAAATTGCGGGCTTTTTCTGTCAACTCAGGCTCGTAACCCATCTCTTTAATGCGCTCGAACACCTTCTTCAGCTCGATTTCGATGATCTGGTTGATGTTTTCCTTGTTCAACGACTCGAAAATCACCACCTCGTCGATTCTGTTGAGGAATTCAGGGGCAAACGAGCGTTTTAAGGCATTTTCTATCACGGCGCGACTATTCTTGTCTTTCGAATCTTTCTTCGCCTGTGTGCCAAATCCTACGCCTTGTCCGAAGTCTTTCAACTGACGTGAGCCGATGTTCGACGTCATGATGATGATGGTGTTCTTGAAGTCGACTTTCCTGCCGAGAGAATCAGTGAGCTGACCGTCATCTAGGACCTGCAGAAGCAGATGGAACACATCAGGATGCGCCTTCTCGATTTCGTCTAAAAGCACGATGGAGTAGGGTTTTCTGCGCACTTTCTCTGTCAGCTGGCCGCCTTCTTCGTATCCGACGTATCCTGGAGGCGCTCCGACGAGTCTTGAGACGGCGAATTTCTCCATGTATTCGCTCATGTCGATGCGTATCAAAGCGTCTTCTGAATCAAAGAGATACTTCGCTAAAACCTTTGCCAGATATGTCTTTCCGACGCCTGTAGGACCGAGGAAAATGAAGCTTCCGATAGGTCTGTTCGGGTCTTTCAAACCGGCTCTGTTGCGTCTGATGGCTTTCACCACGTTCTTTATCGCCTCATCCTGACCGATGACGGTGCCTGCGAGCTCCGATTCCATGCTCATGAGACGGTCGCTTTCGTTTTGTGCGATACGCTGAACCGGAACGCCAGTCATCATGGCGACGACCTCTGCGACGTTCTGCTCTGTGACAGTCTCACGATGGCTGTTCGTGTCGTTATCCCAAGCTTTCTTGGCGTTTTCGAGCTTTTCAACCAACGTCTTTTCCTCGTCACGATAATGTCCGGCATCTTCAAAACGCTGCTCTTTGATGGCGAGTTTCTTCTGTTGCTTGATTTCCTCAACCTGTTTCTCCATCTCGATGATCTCGTTCGGGACATGGATGTTGCTGATATGCACTCTCGCGCCTGCTTCATCCAATGCGTCTATGGCCTTGTCTGGGAGGTTTCTGTCGGAAATATAGCGGTTTGTGAGCTTCACGCAGGCCTCTATTGCCTCCGGTTCGTAAGTTACCAGATGATGGTCCTCGTACTTGCTCTTGATGTTGTTCAAAATCTGAACGGTCTCTTCCGGCGTCGTCGGCTCCACCAAGATTTTCTGGAAACGGCGTTCCAAAGCTCCGTCTTTTTCGATGTATTGGCGGTATTCGTCCAAGGTGGTGGCGCCTATGCACTGCAGCTCGCCACGTGCCAGTGCCGGCTTGAACATATTTGATGCGTCAAGCGAGCCGTTGGCATTGCCTGCTCCGATGATCGTATGGATTTCGTCAATAAACAGAATGATGTCAGGATTTTTCTCCAACTCATTGAGTATCGACTTCATACGTTCCTCAAACTGGCCTCTGTACTTCGTTCCTGCGACGACAGAGCCGAGGTCCAACACCACAATGCGTTTGTTGTACAAAGTGCGCGAAACTCTATGTTCCACAATACGTTGCGCCAGTCCTTCAGCAATTGCCGACTTTCCGACGCCTGGGTCGCCGATGAGGATAGGGTTGTTTTTCTTTCTGCGGCTCAAGACCTGAGCGATGCGCTCCAACTCTGTCTCACGTCCCACGATAGGGTCGAGTCGGCCTTCTTCGGCGGCTTTAGTCAAATCGCGACCAAAACTGTCGAGGACAGGGGTGTTCGACTTGGTGTTTTTCTTATTCTGTTGTTTATCAGTGGTTTGTGTTGGAGTCTCATCTTCTTCGTCCTCATCTTGAAACACGTTGGTAGGCTCCGGCTCTGATACTCGCGGTGTCAATTTCTCCACTTCTTTCTTGTATTTGTTAAATGTAATTCCTTCATATTCAAGGCGTTGCGACACAATATTATTGTCGTCGTGAAGTATCGCAAGCATTAGATGTTCCGATGCCACTTGTTCGCTGTTGAAGTCTTTTGCCACGATATACGTGAACTTCAGCGCGCGTTCAGCCTGCTTCGTCAACGGCAGGTTGTCGGTGTTACCGGTAACGACGTTGCTGGTCTTTATCGATGCCTCGAGTTTTTGTCTAAACGCCTCAATATCAAGCTCTAAGTTACGCAGAATCTGTACTGCGTTGCTGTCTTTGTCATCCACGATTCCAAGGAAAATATGCTCCAATCCGATGTATGGATTGCCCATCTTCACAGCCTCCTCGCGACTATGCTGCATAATATCCTGTACTCTTGGTGAAAATTTCTGATCCATCTTTTAAAAATTTCAAACTGCAAAAATACAAATAATTTGTTAATTAAATGTTTAAAAAAATTAAATAAAAAGTGTTTCCAGTTCAAAAAAAATCCGTATTTTTGTCAGTTATTTTATGATTATAAAAATTAAAGAAAAGATACATGGAAGAACAGTTAGAAGGAGAAAAACTTGGAGGTGAACGAATTGTCCCGATAGGCATTGAGGATCACATGAAAACGAGTTATATCGACTATTCTATGTCGGTTATCGTTGCCCGTGCATTGCCTGATGTCAGAGACGGTTTGAAACCTGTACACCGCCGTATCCTTTACGGAATGATGGACATGGGCGTCCTTTCAAATCGTCCGTACAAGAAATCGGCTAAGGTAGTTGGTGAAGTTTTAGGAAAGTACCACCCACACGGTGACTCGTCAGTTTACGACGCTATGGTGCGTCTGGCTCAGGACTGGAGCATGCGTTATCCTCTCATCGACGGTCAGGGTAACTTCGGCTCTATGGACGCTGACCCGCCGGCGGCTATGCGTTATACCGAGGCTCGTCTGAGAAAGATAGCTGAAGAAATGCTTGCCGACCTCGACAAGGATACTGTCGATTTTATGAACAACTACGATGATTCTGAGCAGGAACCAACAGTGCTGCCGTCACTCATCCCGAATCTTTTGGTTAACGGAGCGAGCGGTATCGCCGTCGGTATGGCAACAAACATGCCGCCTCACAACCTCAGCGAGGTGGTCGACGGAATCATAGCTTATATCGACAATAACGACATCACTATCAGCGAGTTGATGGAGTACATCAAGGCTCCTGATTTCCCGACAGGCGGTATCATCTACGGCTACGAGGGCGTGAAAGACGCTTTCGAGACTGGCCGCGGACGTATCGTTTTGCGCGCAAACACTACAATAGAAGAGCATAACGGCCACGAGCGTATCATCGCCACATCAGTGCCTTATCAGACAAACAAGGCTGATATGATCAAACGTACCGCCGACCTCATCGGAGAGAAGAAACTCGACGGCATCGCTGACATCCGCGACGAATCCGACCGTAACGGTCTCCGCATCGTGTACGATTTGAAACGTGACGCCGTGTCAAGCGTGGTGTTGAACAAATTGTTCCAGATGACAGGACTCCAGAGCTCGTTCAGCGTGAACAACGTCTGCTTGGTGAACGGCCGTCCTCACACTTTGAATCTCAAACAGCTGATTCAATATTATGTTGAGCACCGTCATCAGTGCGTGGTGCGCAGAACTCAGCACGATCTTCGTGAAGCCGAGAAACGCGCTCATATCTTGGAAGGTCTCGCTCGCGCCATCGACATCGTCGACGAGATTATCGCAACGATTCGTGCTTGTAAGGGTGGCTCACAGGAAGCAAAACAGGCTTTGATGGATCAGTACGGATTCGACGACCCGCAGGCAGCCGCAATCGTGGCATACCGCTTAGGTCAGTTGGCAGGTCTCGAAATCAAGAAGATTATGGATGAACTCGAAGAGCTTCACAAACTCATCGCTCATCTTAAGGAAATCCTCGCAAATCCTGCAATGCAGTTCGATATCATCAAGAAAGAACTGCTTTACGTCAAAGAGAAATACGGCGACGAACGTAAGAGCATTATCGAGCGCACAGCCGAAGATTTCAAGATGGAGGACATCATCGCTGACGACGCAGTGGTTGTGACAATCTCACACCTTAATTATATTAAACGTACCAACCTGACGGAATACCGCCGCCAGAGTAGGGGAGGCAAGGGCTCGAAAGGCTCCGACGCACGCGACGAGGACTTCATCGAACAGATCTTCGTGGCGACGAACCATAACTACATGCTGTTCTTCACAGAGAAGGGCAGATGCTACTGGCTCCGCGTCTACGAAATCCCAGAAGGCACCAAGGCAAGCAAGGGTAGAGCTATCCAGAACCTCATCCATCTTGAGCCGGACGACAACGTCAAGGCGTACATCAACTTGACTGATATGAGTCCTGAATTCTGTGAGAATCATTATCTTACACTCATCACGAAGAAGGGTATCATCAAGAAGACCACGCTCGAGGCTTACTCACGTCCACGTGCTACAGGTATCATCGCTCTCGGTATCCGCGAAGGCGACGAGTTGCTTGAAGCCAAGATGACCAGCGGCAATAGCGAGATCTTGATCGCATTGAAGTCGGGTAGGGCTATCAGATTCAACGAATCTACCGTGCGTCCGATGGGTAGAACGGCATCAGGTGTGCGCGCTATCACCGTTGACGACGAGAACGATGAAGTTGTCGGCATGATTTGCATCGACGATCCTCAAACCAACGTGCTGGTAGTTTCTGAAAAGGGCTACGGAAAACGTTCCGACCTCGAGGAATACCGCATCACCAACCGTGGCGGTAAGGGCGTCAAGACCATGAACATCACCGATAAGACAGGACAGCTGGTCGCTATCAAGGATGTGGTCGACGGCGATGACCTCATGATTATCAACAAATCAGGTATCCTCATCCGTATAGCCGTTGATACTCTGAGAGTTATGGGTCGTGCAACACAGGGCGTGCGCCTCATCAACCTCCGCGACAACGACGAAATCGCGGCTGTGACAAAAGTCAAGGCTGAAGACATCGAAGAGGAAGAGGAATTTGATGAAAATGCTGAAAACGTTGAGAATCAGGACAATAACGAGACTGAAGAAAACGTTAATACAGAGAATCCACAAGAAGTTTAACAAATAAAAAATTGAATAAAATGAAGAAAGTATTGTTATTGATGGCATTGGCAATTTTAGGCCAGTTTGCTATAGCACAAGACCTGCAACGTCAGAACGCTAACAACTACCAGAGACAAGCACAACAGCTTATCGACGCAGCTGACGACTACAAGGCTCTCGCCGCAAAAGTGAGCGATGATAAAGCCAAAGAGAAAAACCTCAAGAAGGCTGACAAACAGATGAGTGACGCTAAGATTTTGATGCAGAAGGCAAAAACTTCTATCGACGCCGCTTCAGAGCATGAGTCAACAATGAATCAGGGTAAGACATGGCACTATTATGCAGTTATTTACTACAAAATCGGTGCTTATCCTGAGTTTATCGACCTCGAACCGGAAGCTTACACCAAGGTTTTGACTGCAATCGACAAAATCAGACAGCTTGACAATGACTACTACATGAGAATGGGTCAGGAACTCGCACAATACGTTAGAAGCATTGACAACTCGTACTATCAGCTTGGTGTCGACAGCTTCAATAACGGCAATTACGAGGAGGCTATGGTAAACTTCCAGAAGGCAAACGAGGCTGCTGAAAAGATTAATGCTGTTGACGATGCTGCATTGAGCAACTATGCAACATGCGCTATGAAAGTCGGTAAATACGCTGAAGCTGCTGCAACTTACGAGATGCTTATCTCAAAAGGTTATGAGGAAGTCGGCTATTACTCAGGACTTATCAACGCTTACAGAGAACTCGGCGATGGTGAAAAATCAGTCGCTATGATTGAGGTTGCAAGAGCCAAGTATCCAGAAGATCCTCAGTTGGTTAACGATATGATTAACACTTATCTGACACTTCACAGAGAAGGTGAAATCATCGAACAGATTGAGGCAATGGCAGTGAAATATCCAGAACAGCCTGTGTATTACATGATTCTCGGTCAGATTTTTGGCAACAGCGAATCATCACAGTATGACGTGGATAAAGCTCTTGAATATTATGAGAAGGCAATCGCTGAAAAATCCGATTATTCAGACGCTTACTATGAGGCTGGCGCACTTTTGATGAATAACGCTGCTGATATCTACAAGAAAGCTAACGACGAAGATCCAAGCGCATATTCAAACTTCAATGCTTATCTGAAGGCTACTGACGACATGTCAGCTCAGGCTAAGACTATCGACGAGAGAGCGGTTCCTTACATGGAGAAAGCTTACGAATTGCTTCCAAACGATGAAGCAGTGAAACACGCTTTGAAGACTCTCTACACACGTCTCAAATTGATGGACAAAGCAAAAGAGCTTGATTAAGCTAATATAGGTGGAGTGATAGTGCTCCACCTTTTTTTAAACACTCTATTTAACATAATGTATATTATAATTTAAAAGGAGTTTTAATCTTTTTTGTGCATTTTATGTTAAAATTGTGTATAACTGGACATCGTTTTGAATTTTTTAATAACTTTGCAGTTAGAAAAAAATTAACAATAAATATATGGAAATAGTTGGAAAAGTTGTACAATTAGGTACTTTGACTGAAGGAAATTCCCCACGTGGACCTTGGAAAAAACAAGAATTGATTATCGAGACAATCGAACAATATCCTAAAAAGATTTGTTTGTTGTGCTGGAACGAGCGCGTTAATGAAGCCAACAGTTTCTTCGTCGGACAAACTATCAAGGCTCAAATCAGCATAGAATCGCGTGAATTCAACGGTAAATGGTACACAGACGTCCGCGCATTCAGATTTGATCTCGAGCAGCCTGCAGCACAGCCAGCCGCACAGCCGATGAATCAGATGCCTCCACAGATGCCACAGCAGCCGCTGCCACCGATGAATGAGGAATATTTCGCCTCAGACAACGGTGACGATCTGCCGTTTTAATTCTTGACTACATTATCTTGCTTGATAAGTGTTATTATTTGACCTGTGTTCGGGTTGAATAATACCTTATTGTTCTTAACCGATAATGATCTTATCTTGCCAAACTGACTGATTGTCAGCTGTTTTTCGGCAATCACGTTGTTGCTTAAAACGACCTTGACATTTGATTTGGCAGGCATTCTGTAGAACAGTTTGTTGCTGAAACTGGTTTTCTTGCCTTTATCAATCATCGGATTGACATTCTGAAGCGAATTTATGCTCTCAAACTGTATTTTTATGGCGTCGCCTTTGCCGTTGACGTCAACAACACCGTCTGTGGCTGAAAGCTTGGCCACTGTCACAGAATTATTTGCGTTGTTGGCTTCAGGTGTGTAATACACTGTCTTTTTATAGGTGCTTGTCGTGATTTTGCCTTTAAACAAGCTAATATATTCATTTTCAAGGTTTTGCATATTTTCTGCCATATAAGCTGTACCGGTTCCGTATGCAACCTCTTGGAAACCTGAAACAAGCTCGAAATAAGCATTTCTTATCTTGGTGATTTTATCAACGATAGCCTTTGCGCGATCCTCTTTTGTCAACTGTTTAGGTGCTTTTTTGCCGCCTTCTTCCCCATCGTCATCCGTTTCCTCGGCTTCTTCAACTTCTATTTCGTTATCCAAGAATCCGATAAAAGTAACTTCTGGTTTGCTTGTCTGATTAAAATCGCAGTAAATGAATCTGTTAGTCTTTGCTTGAATGTCAGATGGCACGCTATCGTAACCCATTGCCAGGATAATTCCGTTTTCATCCAAAATGACACTTGGCATAGGTTCTTTGCTTCTGTCGTCAGCGGATATGCAATAAACAGCATTCGGGTCAGCCTCGTTAGCTATTTGAATATCAACGTCTTTGATGCTATAAACCGTTTTATTCTCTCTTACGTAATCAGTCATTCCCATGAGTTTGTCGGCAAATTCTGCGTATGGACCGATGTGGTAAGTCGTCTCCTCAACGGTGAATTCCAGTTTGATGATGTTTCTTGGCAAATAATAGAATATACCGCCGTCCTGATCTTCTGTGACATTGTTAGAACTTGTGATAACAAATTGAGCGTCAAGACCTAACGATGCAAATAACGCTAAGATTAAGAATACTTTTTTCATATCGTTAAATTTTTATGTGATTGTGAATTTTTTGAGCATAACAACAATGCTGTGAATGTTATTAACCCATTGATTATCAATATTTCAAAGCCAAATTTGTATCCGTTGAACAACTGTACGGAATACATATTTAATATATAACTCAAAACCGGCGACGCTATTGCGATGTAAGGTACAATTTTGTCAACCGGCTTGCGGTTTTTCACGAAAAGTCCGAAGGAGTACAAACCGAGCAGCGGTCCATAAGTGTAGCCTGCGATTTCAAATACTTTGTCGATCAGCGACTGGTTATGGAATGGACGGAACGCTATGATTACCAATAAGTAAACAATTGCGAATATGATGTGAATCTGCTTTCTTTTCTTAAGTTTCTGCTCCTCGGAGATGTCGTTTTTATTGCCGAAATCAAGGAAGTTGTAGCAGAATGTTGTTGTCAGTGCCGTCAAGGTGCCGTCGGCAGAAGAATAACCTGCCGCAACGAGTCCGATGACAAACACGATGCTAGTGAACTTGCTGAAACTGAATGCGATAGCAGGGAAAATCTTGTCGTTGACCACTACTCCACTGTCGTTTGTCGGCAGTTGGAAACCGGTGCGTTGCGCATAATAAATCAACGAGGCGCCGAGACAAAGGAAAACGATGTTCACGAAGATAAACAGAATGCTCGAAGTCATCACGTTTTTTTGGGCATCACGGAGACTCTTGCATGTCATGTTTTTCTGCATCATATCCTGATCGAGACCAGTCATCACAATGGTGATAAAGGCTCCGCTGAGAATCTGTTTCAGCCAGAAACGGCTGTGGTTCGGGTCGGTTTCAAAAAGTTTGGTATATCCTTCTTGCGATGAGGCTTTCAGTAAATCAGGAATTGAGATGTTGAGCTCTTTCAAGATGCAGATAACTGTAATTACTGCCGCCAAAATCAGGAAGGTGGTCTGCAAGGTGTCTGTCCAGACTACAGTTTTGATGCCTCCTTTGAAGGTGTAAACAAGGATTAACGCTATGAAAATCACTGCAGGAACCCAGAACGGTACACCCCATGCCTTGAATACGAATTCGTATAACACAAAGACAACCAAATACATACGTAGCGCTGAACCCAGCAGACGTGACAGTATGAAGAACGCTGCGCCGGTCTTTTCGGAATGCTTTCCGAAGCGCATTTCGAGGTATGAATATATAGACGTAAGGTTGAGTTTGTAATACAACGGTAGCAAGACGAGAGCTATCACGGCGTAACCGATGATGTAGCCTAACACTATGCCGAAATACGTGAACTGGCTGGTATAGACGTTACCAGGCACCGACATGAATGTGACTCCCGACAACGACGCTCCAATCATGCCGTAAGCCACCACAAACCATGGTGATTTGCGGTTTCCGGTGAAAAACGTCTCGTTGTTCGACTTACGCGATGTGAGATGCGCAATCACCAGAATCAGGATTGTGTATATTACAAAAACCGTTAATATTAACGTTGACATATATTCTTGATAATAAATGATATAAATATCTTTATTTAAACTGTTACTTTAATATATTTGCAAACCTCAATAGCGACTCGAATTTGCTGTCAGGTTTGCATTTTACAGGCTCATCGCCAACCAAAACAGTGTACATTCCTGCGTTTTTGCCAAATTCTATATCTGAGTTTGAGTCGCCAATCATGATGGATTTTTCGAAATCTATTTCTGGAAAATCGTGCTGAGCCATGTAAGCCATGCGTGGACTTGGTTTGCGGAAGTTGTCAGGGTCAGATTTCAGTTGCGGGCAGACGTAAATAGCGTCTATCCTACCCTTTTGATTTTCAATCTCTTTCGTCATGAATTGGTGTACTGCATCGACATCTTGCAAGGTCATCAGGCCTTTTCCGACACCTTGCTGGTTTGTGACGATGATGATGCGGCCGAATTTCTCGGTAAAGATTCTGAAAGCCTCCAAGACACCTGGCAAAAACTCGAACTCGTTGATATTCTTGACATAATCATCGATAAGACGCACGTTGATGACGCCGTCTCTGTCGAGGAACAATGTCCAGGATTTGTCGATTTTGCCTCTCCAGTCCATGATTATCTCGGGAAAATTGTGGCTTCGATTATTTCGCAGATGATGTGACCCATCATGATGTGTGATTCCTGAATTCGAGGCGTGCATTTGCTTGGGACATTAAGCAAGATGTCGCAGCATTCAGCCATTTTTCCGCCGGTCTCCCCTGTCATACCAATCGTCTTTACTCCAATTTCCTTCGCTACTTCAATGGCTTTCAATATGTTAGCGGAGTTTCCCGATGTGCTGATGCCAACCAAGACATCGCCTTTTTTTGCAGATGCTTGCAACATTCTTGCATATATCATATCGTAGGAATAATCGTTGGCGACAGCTGTCAGATAGCTCGTATTCACGTGTAAAGCCTCGGCATTCAGTGGAGGACGGTCGTAATAAAAACGTCCGCTAAGCTCGGCTGCGAGATGTTGTGCGTCGGAAGCGCTTCCGCCGTTGCCGCAGAAATGAATCTTTCCGCCGTTTTTCAGTGATTCAACACACATCATAGCAGCGTCATTGATTCGTTTGATGAGCTCTTTATCGTTGAGAATCAATTGCTTGGCGTTAATTGAATCCTTTATTATATTTTCGATTGAAATCATTTTTTAAATATTTTTGCAAAGATATATAAAAAATCCCGATTTTTGCAGCAAATTTTTTAAAAATGAGAGGTGTTTACACAGTATTGCTTTTGATTGTTTCGAACATCTTCATGACGTTCGCATGGTACGGTAATTTGAAACTGCAAGATATGGGGATTATCAAAGATTGGCCATTGATTCTCATTATCTTAGCGAGTTGGGGCGTTGCCTTGTTGGAGTATTCGGCAATGGTCCCCGCAAACCGAATTGGCTCTGCCGTCAATGGTGGTCCGTTTAATTTGGTGGAACTTAAGGTGATTCAGGAGGTTATCAGCCTTATCGTTTTCATGATTATCAGCATCAAAGTGTTCAAGATGGGCGAGTTTCATTGGAATCATCTGGTGGGATTCGGTTTCCTCGTGCTGGCTGTGTATTTTATTTTCAAAAAATAACGAAAAAACTTGCATTTTTAAAGAAAATGCTGTAATTTTGTAAATCAAAAATTTGTTAAGATATGAAATTTTACGACATTGATTCAATTTTCACTTTTGGAAAATATGAGGGTGAGACTCTGGCTGAAGTTTTTGAAAAAGATCCAAAATACATAAAATATTGCCAGGAAAACATCGATGATTTCTACATCGCTCCTGATGTTTTGAAGGAACTCCGTTCGTCGTCACGCGACAATAAGTTGTTGACAGCCAACCTCGATGAGATGACTGACGAGGAGTTGCGCGATTTCATGAACCAGATGAATGACATCGACGAGTTTGACGAAAGCAAACTTGAGGAAGATTTCGACTGGGAAGAAGGCGAAAACATGTTTGCCGAGGATGAGGAAGACATTTTCGGTGAGGATGAGGAAGAATACTATGAGGACGACAGCTTCGACGAGCCGTATGATGACCCGTACGACAGATATTAAAGAGGCTTGTTTTTCATTCCAACCAAACAACATAATATAGAACCGGCGAGGCCGATATAGATTGAATCTATCGGCAAGGTCGCTATTTCACCGATTATAAGGCATGCTGTGCCGAAAATGATGGAGATAAACACCCATTTCGGCTTGAATTTGCCTGGGAAAAACAGTGCCAAAGTGAGCGGCACAAAGGTCGCTGTGGTGCGCAATCCCATTGAAAGGAACCCTAAATCGTTGATGTAACTTCTTGAGAATGAAGACGCTATCACTATTGCGGCGATTTGAATGCCCACGATGGTAAGTCGCGAAATCAAGAGTTTGTTTTTGGGCTTATAGACGTCTTTCACCAATATAGTCGATGCGCCTAAAGTCAAGCCGGAGCCGCCGATGACGATGGTAATCAGCAAGGTGCCGAGGACGATGCCGCCAAGGAATCGTGGCATGTGGTTGGTCACAAACATCGGGAATGCCTGTGCGGAACTTGTCATTACGCCGATGCCTTCTGGTATGTCTTTGCCTATGAGAGTCAATGCGTTAAGTTCCTCCATTGTGATGTAATTCGCTCTCATGTACATGCCGACGAGCACGCAGGCGAAACCAATCGGGATAGAAATCAAAGCAGAGATCATAGCACCTTTGCGTGCTATGCTGTCGGCTCGTCCCGACCAGATAGCTTGGGCGTAAGTCTGGGTTGAAAGCACACCTAGAATCACGGATATGCATGACCCAACGTCTTTGGAGACGCCTCTTGCAAATGGATTCTGATATTTCAGATTCACGTCATGGATGGAATTCAATTCGTCAATTGATTGAATATCAGTGGATAACAGAATGTGACGGATAGAATCCATTAGGCCGGAATAACCTTTTGTCATAAACAGGACGATAGTACCTGCTGCCAATGCCGACAGACATAAAAGAATGATTTTCACTACCCCTCCTATTCCAGCGCTCCAGAGACCGCCGAAAACCACGTACAATGTCATGATTATTGCAGCAATCAGTGCTGCCATCCAGAATTTTATGCTGAAAAGCGTCATAAGCAGTGCTGAAGCCGACAAAACCTGTGCGATGATACTGATGAACATTCCGAGTGAACAAAGCACAGAACCCGATATTTCGGCTTTTCTGCCATATTCTTTGCGCACTATTTCAAGCAATGTGGTGCTTCCGCTTCGACGTAACGGCACTACATAACCAACAGCCAGAGCGACGCATCCGAGAGCCATACCCATTGTGAACCACCATGCCGAGATGCCGAAACTGAATGCCAGCTGAGCCGTTCCTACTGTAGATTGTCCACCGACCAACGTCCCGATGATGGTGCCTGCGACGACCCATGTGCCCGCTCTGCCGCCCCCTGTGTTGAAATCGCTTTCGTTTTTGACTTTCCTAACTGAAAGAATACCAACGACTTCAATCAAAAGAATTGATAAAACTAGACCTAAAATATGATAAAAAGATATCGTCATTACTACTTGAAATCAAATTTTTACAATTGTAACCTGGCTGGCGGCTTTACCGCGTTTCGTTACCTGAATCTGTGCCGGAATACGTTCTTTGAGGCTGTCGACGTGTGAGATTATACCGACTTTGCGTCCGAATTTCTGCATGTTTCCGAGTGTTTGCACCGCCATTTCCAGACTTTCGCCATCCAAAGTGCCGAAACCTTCGTCGATGAAAAGCATGTCGATGTTGAGGTTTTCGTCGTTCAATGCCGCCAGACCGAGAGCCAGCGCCAGAGAAACGATGAATGTCTCGCCTCCCGACAACGAACTGGCGCTGCGCAACTCCCCTCCCATTTCTTTGTCCATCACCATGATAGCCAACGAGTTGGAGTAACATGTCAGTTCGTAGCGACCGCTTAATTTACGTAAGAAATAGTTGGCTTGGTCAAGGAGAATCCGCATAGTGTAAGCCTGCGCCACATCGCGGAAATTATCGCTTGCAGTGGTTCCGATGGCGTTGGCGAGTTCAGTCCAAAGCGACAAGACATTGGATTTTTCTTGTAAATCCAGTTTTGAAGCCTCAGCCTGGTTGGAATTCTGGGCGTTCATCGAGAGTTTTGTGCGTATTTCAGAAAGTGTTGAGTTGAGTTCTTTTCGTTGATTTTCAAGAACTTCAAGAGATTTCAGTGCCTCATTTTTATCGAAAGTCTCAGTGCATTTTTCAATCTCTTTTTTCTCGTTACTCTTGCTGATCAGATTTGTCAAAACCCTTGTGAAACCTATCAAGATAGAGCCTTTTTCAATGTTATTGCGAATAGCCATCTTGCCTTTGAACTCATCCAGTCTCTCTATGCCCTCAATTTGCTTGATTCCATTGGAGATTTCGTCAATTTTCATTATTTCGGAATCGACTTTTGAATACTCGTCATTGAGAGTTTTCCATCTGATGGCTAACTTTCTGAGCATCGCTTTATAAGCCTCCTCCGCCTCGTTTTTCTTCTTTTGCAGCTGCTTCAACTCATCTTGAATGGCTTTCACCGCCTCTTTCTTTTCATTGATTTCACTTATTTTTGTTTTCTCAATGGAAATCTTTGATTCACAATCGTTTAGACCCTTGTCGAGGCGTTCCAAATCATAAACAGGTTTGCCATTGCATTCATCGGAGAGGTTGTTGAAGAGATTATTCAAGAGCTTTTGTTCATTTTCGATGCTCTTGTTCAGCAGGTTAATCTCGCCTTCCGCCTTGTTTTTTTCGTCTTTTGCCTTCTCGAACGCATTTCTTGCCTCGTTCCAGGCTTTTTCTATGGTCGAGAACAAGGAATTGACCACATTTTCATCATGATATTGATGAGTGGTGCTTCCGCAAAGAGGACAAGGTTTTCCATCCTCAAGTTTCGCACGGAGCGATTTCATGAAGTCGGCAACCATGTTTTTCTGGATCTGATATTCAGTGTCTTTGGCTTCGAAGGCCGTTTTTGCCGCCTGAAAATCGCTTTCGCAAATATTAAAGTGTTTCTTTAAATTATTTAATTCAACTAATTTATTATCAATTATTTGTTTCTTGTTCAAATAATCATTTAATATCTGTTTTACACGCAAACACTTGGTCTTCCAGTTCTCCAGTTTTACCAGTTCGTTTTGATGTTCATTGAAAAGCGTTTGGAGGCCTTCGGGATCAGCTTTTTCCAGACGGGCATTGCATTCGTCGAAAGCTTCGGCGGCTTGTTTTTGAGTCGTTTCAGCTTCATTGAGCAGTGATGAGAACTCTGAGAAATCAGAATCTTGAATCGAACCATTGATTTCTGAGTTGACTTCGTGCTCTAACAGACTCATTATCAGAGGCATTCTGTCCGCAACCGCTTTCTTGCCAGAAATCTCATTGATGCGTAATCTCAATTCATCACGATGCTTTTTAAGAGTCTCTTTTTCTTCAAGCATCCTTTCGTAAGAAGCATGTAAATCAGCGAGTTGCGATTTTGAAGCATCAATTTCACTTTTCAGTTTATCGAGATTTTCAAGATTCCTCAAATTGTTTTCCAGTTTCTTGATTTCAGATTCGTTGTTCTCAAGAATCTCCTGGTTTTTGGAAAGTTCTTCATTCAAAGAAGCGACATCTTCTTCTGATAAGATATTCTTTGTCAACGAGTTATAAAGTTCTGACGCTTTTTCGACATCGTTTTTGGCATCGTTTTTCTTTCTGCCGACCATCTCCGCAATCTTCGAGTAAACCTCAGTGCCAGTAAGCATTTCCAAGATTTCGGTTTGCTTTGCCTTTTCCGATGTCAGGAAGGTGTTAAATTGGCCTTGTGCGAGCATCACCGAGCGGACAAACTGGTCGTAGGTCAAGCCGACTAATTCTGCAACTTGTTGATTTACAGCATCAATTTTGGTTTCGAGAACGATTTTATCCTCACCTTTTATGACTTCGAGTTTGCGTCGGTTTGTCATGTCGTATTTACCGTTGCGTGTTTTGTGCATCTGCCAGGATGCGATGTAATGTTCGCCTCCAACAGCGAACCACACCTCGGCTTTTCCGTCGTTGGTGCCTTTACGAAGCACGTTGGTGGTGCTTTGCATAGTGGTGAGTCCGTTTTCGGTCTTTTCTTTGTTCCTCGTATTCTCGTAACGCGGTGATTTATCGTATAATGCGAGTGTTATCGCATCCAAAATAGTGCTTTTTCCGCTGCCTGTCTCGCCGGTTATCAGGAATAAAGGCTCATTCGCCAAGATGCCTGTTGAGAAGTTGATTTCGGCTTCTTCGATGGAATTTATGTTCTCGATTATGATTTTCTCGATTCTCATGCTCATTTTTCAGCCTCCTCACACACTTCTTTAAACATTTTCTTCAATTCTTCAGGCATTTCCTTGTCGAATTTCTTCTGATAAACGGAACATCCGAGTTCAAACGGACTTAAAGCCTTTAACTCACGAAGAGTCTTAACTTCTTTATTATCAGAGCCTTCCGAGACTTCCGGAAAATAAGGTTGTATTCCGCAAAACATCGCCTGATGTCCCTCAAAAGCCTGGATTATTTCCGTTGTCTGAACTTGTGTCAGAGGCTTTTCGGTCTGGATATGAAGCCTCACATAAGCCTTTTCGTCAAGGATTTGGAACAACTGCATCATGACGGTTTCGAAAGGAAGCGCGTCGTTGTAACTATTTGGTTTTGAAGGGAAATCGATGATTGGAATCAAGGTTTGGAGCGGAATCACATTGACTTTGATCTTGCCATTTTCGATGTTGACAGACACCACAGAATGCTGGTAATTCTCGTTGAACGAGATCGGGAAAGGTGAGCCGGCATAACGCATGTTCTCGATTCCTTTGATTGCCTGGGGATAATGAATATGTCCGAAAGCCCAGTAATTGACTCCATGAATATCGGTAAAATCTTGAATATCAAGAGTTTCCAACTTGCCAATTATATCTGCGCTGTGTCCACGGATGTCGGCACTTTTCACAGCAAGATGTCCGGTAGCCACAATGCATTGATTATCATTGTAATCCGGACGGTTTTTCAGATGCGTGAGAAGTGTCTCGTAAAACTCGGAGGCATGTTTTGCCACATTGTCGTTGTATGGAACAGCCAGCACCCAGCCGATGATAACGCCGTCTCGTTTTATCGGAATCTCAATTTTCGATGCATCGAAATTCAAGTAATTTTCATCTGTAACAGTATGATAATCAATCATTCCGATGACTGAAACGTTAAACGCTTCCCAAAGCGGTCGCGGAGCCTCGAGTCGTGACGGTGAATCGTGATTGCCACTGGTTATAACTATCTGTAAATCAGAGTCTAAGCGCGACAAATCGACGATGAAGTTGTAATAAAGACGCTGTGACACGATGGTCGGTGTGGCGGTATGAAACACATCGCCGGAAACGACAACGACATCAGGTTTTTCATTGATAATTATAGACTTAAGCTGGTCGAAGAAGAATTTATGCTCCTCTTCCCTGCTAAAGTTATGAAAAATCTGACCGATATGCCAGTCCGCTGTATGTAATACCTTCATCGTCACGCAAATTGGGTTGTAAAATTACACAAAATTTTGCAAACGAATCCACATTTTTTATAATTTAGCACCGATTTTTAATCCTCACGCCATGAAAAGAATCGTTGTAGCAATAATGGGTATTGCGCTCTTGACGCTGATATCTTGTCAAAAACAAATTGAAACCGCTGATTATCAAGTTGTTCCGTTGCCAAAAGAAAGCAGTTTGACAGAAGAAAAACCATTTGTTTTGGATAAAAACACCGTTATTTCTTATCCGAAAACCGCTGAGGATTTGCAAAATGAGGCATGTTTCCTTGCCGATTACATCAATGATATTTTTGGCTTCAGACCTGTGATTAAATGTTCGGATGAAACGTTGCAAAATGCTATCAATCTTTCGATAATTACAGATAATTTGGATAATGACGAAGCATATCAACTTGTTGTTAATGAGAAAGTTATAAATATATTAGCAAATAATTCCGCTGGCGTTTTCTATGGAATCCAGACCTTGAGAAAGAGCCTTCCGGTTGGTGCAAAATCGAAGAAAATAGTAATACCAGCTGTTGTTATCAATGATTTTCCACGTTTTTCATATCGCGGTATGCATCTAGATGTGAGTCGTCATTTCTTCCCTCTTGACTCGATAAAAATCTATATCGATGCGATGGCGCTGCACAATTTGAATAAGTTTCATCTTCATATCACTGATGATCAAGGTTGGAGAATTGAAATCAAGAAATACCCGAAACTCACTGAAATCGGAGCCTGGCGCTCCGGCACATTGATTGGCAAGACCATGGCTTACGACACCATACGACATGGCGGATTTTACACTCAAGATGAGTTGCGAGACCTAGTAAAATATGCTGAAGACAGACATATCACCATCATTCCTGAGATTGATTTGCCTGGTCACATGTTGGCAGCGCTCGCCTCCTACCCTGAACTTGGTTGCACGGGCGGTCCTTATGAGGTTTGGATGCGTTGGGGCGTTTCGGAGGATGTTATCTGCGCAGGCAATGAAAAAGCGATGCAATTCCTTGAGGATGTGTTACTTGAGGTTATGGAGATATTCCCAAGCAAGTATATTCATATCGGCGGCGACGAGGTGCCTCGTGACCGTTGGGTAGAATGTCCGAAATGTCAGGCTAAGATTAAGGAACTCGGCATTAAAGGTGATGAAAAACATTCTGCGGAGGATTATCTGCAGAGTTATGTGATGTCGCGCATGGAGCAATTCGTTGAGAGTCATGGGCGTCACATCATCGGTTGGGACGAGATGCTTGACGGTGAGCTGGCACCAAATGCCACTGTCATGAGTTGGCGTGGAAGCTCAGGTGGCGTGAAAGCTGCGAAGATGCACCATAACGTCATAATGACACCCAATGATTACCTCTATTTCGATTATTATCAGACACTTGACACTGATAATGAGCCATCGTCGATTGGTGGCTACAATCCGGTTAAGAAGGTTTATTCTTACGAGCCTATTCCAGATGGCTTGAATGCTGATGATGAACAATACATTTGGGGACCGCAAGCCAATATTTGGACGGAATACACAAGTGAGTTTAATGTGTTGTTATACAGACTGTTACCTCGCCTCGGCGCGCTTTCTGAGGTGCAATGGTGCAATCCGGAACAGAAAGATTATGACGATTGGGTGAAACGCGAATACCGTTTGTTGAAACTTTACGACCTGTATCATTGGAGATATGCAAATCACATTTTTGACATCGACGTGAGAATGGTGCCAAATATTAAAGAAGGTGTGATAAATGTCACGATGATGAAGCAAGTCGATGGTGATATAATGTACTCTATTGATAATCAGAGTGTTAAAAAGTATTCGGAACCGTTAAAAATTGCTAATAACTGTCATCTGGAGTGTTATGTTTTGTATCCAAATGGAAAAACTGGTCGTGTTTTCAAAACCGATTTTGACTTCAGCAAAGCATCGATGAAACCGATAGTTTTGAAGGAGCAACCGCACAAAAACTACACTTTCGACGGAGCTGATGTTCTCATCGACGGCTTGCATGGAGGCTCAAATTACCGTAGCGGACGTTGGCTTGGTTGGTATGGTAAAAATCTTGATGCAATCATTGATTTACAGGAAGTTACAGAAATAAATTCAGTTCAATTCAATCTTCTTGTCAACATGAAGGATTGGATTTTCAATGCGAAATCCGTAAAAGTTTTGGTTTCAGATGATGGCGAGAACTTTGAAGAAATCGTGTCAAAAGATTTCGACCTCTTGCCCGCGGATTACAATGGCTACATCTACCCTGTTCAGATTGCGTTTGAGCCAGTGAAAACACGCTTTGTGGAAATAATTGTCACGCCGTATGATTGTCCGGAAGGTCATAGCGGTTATGGCTATCCTGCCTGGATATTTGTTGATGAATTAGATGTTTATTAAATCAAAAATATAAGTTTATGAGATACAATCGCTTTACACCAGACGATATCGTCGCACTCAAACCGAATGAGGTTTTTGTTTTTGGAAGTAACCTGCAAGGACAACATGCAGGCGGAGCTGCATTTACAGCCAGGGTGTTGTTTGGGGCAAAAATGGGACAAGGTGAAGGCTTACAAGGTCAGTCGTATGCGATTCCGACCATGCAAGGCGGCGTTGAGACAATCAAGCCGTATGTTGACAGATTCATTGAATTTGCTGCCGAAAACACGCAAAAAGATTTTCTCGTAACGAAAATCGGGTGTGGTATCGCTGGCTTTACTCCAGAGGAAATCGCGCCTTTGTTCAAGGAGGCGGTTCACATGCACAATGTGTGGCTTCCTGTTGAGTTTTTGAGAGTTTTAGGCTATTAAAGCCACTAATTTCTCAAGAAATTCTTTGTCGGTTTCATCGAAGTTTGAAGCTTTCTCGCTGTCGATGTCGAGAACAGCTGTAATATCACCGTTTTTAAACACAGGCACTACGATTTCAGATTTCGTAAGACTGCTGCAAGCGATGTGTCCTGGAAATGCGTCAACGTCTGGAACGATGACTGTTTCCGCCTTTTGCCAGGCAGTGCCGCACACTCCTTTTCCTTTCCTGATACGGGTGCATGCCAACGGTCCTTGGAATGGTCCGAGAACCAGTTCCTCGCCGATGACACGATAGAAACCGACCCACCAAAAGTTGAACGTGTCTTTCAGACATGCTGAAATGTTGGCCATATTTGCAATTTCATCGGTTTCTCCTTCGACCAATGATTGTATCTGTGGCAGAAGATTTTCGTAGAGTTCCTTCTTTGAATCGCCTTTAATTATTAAGTTTTCGGACATTTTATATTAAGTATAATGTTATTGACAATGCAAAAATTATCGCTTCTAGCGATGCCATCCCAATCAATTTGTTGAGAGCCATTCCCTTTGATTTTGAGAATTTTATGTCAACAAAAATTGAGTAAATCAAAAACGGAATCAGGTACAATAATATTGTGGTGTTGAAGATCAAGCACATCAAAACGACTGCAATAATTGGATTTAGAAAATAAACGCCTTGCATAAATCGCTTGCCGAATATAGTGACGGTTGTCTTCTTGCCGTTTTCAGCATCCTGTTCGGCATCACGATAGTTGTTGACAATCAATAAGTTATTTGCGACTATTCCTATTGCTGTTCCTGCTATTATTATTTGTTTATTTACTAATCCTGTTTGGATGAAAAACGTCAAAACTACTGGAGCAATGCCGTAAAACAAGACCACTGCGACGTCGCCCAATGCGTGGCGTGAAAGTGGAAATGGACCGTCGGAATAAGCCAAAGCGCATAGTAAAATCGCGACTCCGAAGGGCAACAAAATCCAGCCGCCCCAATATAATAAGGTGCAGCCTAACAAGAATGTCAAAATACCCCAAACGATGATGCCGTAACGCATTTGAGATGGTGAAATCAACCCTGAGGCAACCATTCTTTGCGGTCCAAGTCGTTCATTGTCAGCGCCTTTAATGCCATCGGCATAGTCGTTGACGAAATTGGACAGAATCTGTGCCATCACAGCGAAAACCAGACAAATTGTTGCTGGTAACCAATTGATTTTCACGAAGATGGAAGCAAATGCCACCGACATGATTACAGGAGCCAGAGAGACCAACAATGTTTTTGGTCGGGCCGCTTTAATCCAGTATTTGAATGAAACTTTACTCATTTTATGATTTTTTCGCTTGATAGATACGACATAATCCGCAAGTTAAAGCTATGTCTTTCAATTCTTTATAACCACATTCAGTCAGCAATGGCATAAACTCGTTTGGCATTGGGAACTTTTCTACAGTCTTTTGAAGATACCTGTAAGCGTCAGCATTGCCGGAAACACATTTTCCAATAAGTGGAAGTATGTTTTTAAAGTATAGGTTGTAAAACCAACGCACTATAACATTATGAGGCTCAGAGAGTTCCAAAATTATTAAGGTGCCGTTTGGTTTCAAGACACGAAAAATTTCCTGCAATCCTTTTTTTCTGTCAGAAAAATTGCGAACACCGAAAGCCACAAACGCGGCGTCAAATGTATTATCTTGATAATCAATGTTTTCTGCAGCTGATTTTGAAAAAGTGATTCGGTTCTGAAGTCCAAGTTTTGCAACCTTCTCCTCTCCTATTTTCAGCATCCCGTCCGAGATGTCTATTCCATAAATCTCAGCGTATTCAATGCTTTTCGCAATTTGCACTGTTGAATCAGCGGTACCACATGCCACATCAAGAATCTTGGGAGTGGAAACGTCGGCTAATGACTTTTTCAGTCGTTTCACAGCCTTTCGTCTCCATGACTTGTCGACATTGAGCGACAAGATGTGGTTCAACTTGTCGTAAGTTGGAGCGATGTCGTTGAACATCAATGCTATATGGTCTTTATCAGTAGCCATATTTATCTTTCCATTTTGCTTTTAGCGAGCGTCTAAGCTCCATCTCTTTCGGGTTTTCTTGAGGCGAATATAAGCGTGTGCCGGAGATCTCCTCAGGCAGAAACTCTTGTTCGACGAAGTTGCCAGGATAGCTGTGCGCATATTTGTAACCGTCAGAATATCCAATCTCTTTCATGAGTTTTGTAGGAGCGTTGCGCAGGTGTAGTGGCACGCTGAGGTTACCTGTTTTTCGCACCAAAGCCTGTGCAGAGTCGATTGAAACAACAGCAGCGTTGCTTTTTGCGGAAGATGCAAGGTAAATGGCTGTCTGCGAAAGAATTATCCTGCTTTCCGGCCATCCGATTTTATTTACTGCATCAAAACAGGCGTTGGCGAGCAAAAGCGCGTTGGGATTGGCGTTTCCGATGTCTTCAGAAGCCAGAATCAGCATTCTGCGAGCGATAAACAAAGGGTCCTCGCCCGCTTCTATCATCCTTGCAAGATAATATACCGCCGCATTTGGATCACTGCCACGCATCGACTTAATAAACGCCGATATGATGTCGTAATGCATCTCGCCGAGACGGTCGTACTTCAGCAGGTTGCTTTGAATGTATTTCGTTGTAACTTCATTATTTACAATGAGTTTCTCGGCTTCAGGCTCGGCATCATCGAGCATTCCCACGACCAAATCGATGGCGTTAAGCAGTTTTCTGGCATCGCCACCGCTTATTTGCATCAGAGCCTCGTCTTCCTCAACGACGATATCTTTTTTAAAATCCTTTTTAAGGACATCTATCGCGTTGACAATCAGCTTTTTAAGGTCTTCTTTTTCAAGATTTTTCAAGATATAAACCTGACATCTTGAAAGCAGAGGCGAAATCACTTCGAAGCTCGGATTTTCGGTTGTTGCGCCTATCAAAGTGACGAGTCCTTTCTCGACAGCGCCAAGCAAAGAATCCTGTTGCGCCTTGGAAAACCTATGGATTTCGTCGATGAACAGTATCGGCGGTTCGGGAGCCATGCGCGCTCGGTCATAGACCTCGCGCACGTCTTTCACGCCGCTGCTCACAGCGCTAAGCACGAAAAACTGACGTTGAACCTGCTTGGAAATGATATATGCGAGCGTGGTTTTGCCCACTCCTGGAGGTCCCCAGAAAATCATCGAAGGGATGTGTCCGCTCTCGATGGCGCGACGCAACACGGCATTCGGTCCGATTAGATGCTCCTGACCGATGTATCCGTCTAAAGATGTCGGGCGTAAACGTTCCGCTAAAGGTGTTGTAGTTCTCATATTTTAACGTTTAAAACGGTCGCCAGTCTCCTCAATGACCTGTTTTTTCCATGAATCCGGATAACCTGGCTGTTTCGGCTTGACAGGATAACCATGTCCGTTGCGGATGAACTCGCCGTTTTCCTCTTGCTTGACATTGCTGTCTAAATATTTGACTAACAAAAAGTTATCCAGTTCTTTCCATCTCTTGACGGTATTTGCTCCGGATTTTGCCGCGAAGGCAGTCAGTAATTCAACGGTTTGCTGAACTCCATCCTCGTTTAATAACTTAACAGCTTGATTGTCAATATCTTTAACTTGTTCCTGATAGCTTGTCTCAAGCTCATATTGCACTTTTTGGATCTCTCCAATCACTCTGTTGTAAAACAGATATTTGAAATGTGCCAGGCGGTTGAACACCCAGAAAGCAGCATTGTCGGAATACGTCAGAATGTCGCCGTTACCGACACGGAACTCTAATGGAACCTGTGAGATTGAACAGTAGAATGGTGTGTAAACCGTTGAGCCAGTGTCATCTACGCCAAACCAGATGATTCCTCCCACTTGATTTGGCAGCCAGTTTCTCGACTGTGCGATGAACGAGAAACCGGTCTGAACGGTCTCGGTGCTGCGTTCATTGAAATATTTGACGCCATCATATTCCCAATACAGTGGGTTGCAGCGATATGGCGATCCAAATGGACCTGCGCCCGCATCGAGTGTCTTGTCAAGCTCAGTTCCCTGATAATGATTACGCATAAACGACATCATATCTGTCAACGAAATCTTGCGGTTTGGCTTGACATACAACGGCATACGGGCATGTTCGAGATCTTTGCCGGTCACATAGTCCCAATACTGATCCATGTCGTCACACACCTCGTTAAACATTGCCCAAACTCTCAAGTCGCATATGCGAGCCGCAGAAAAATCAACGGGAGCATATGCTGCGCTGAAGTCGAAATCTTTGTCTTTGCCGTCGAAATAGCCTTTTTTGCGTGCAAACTTTATAATATCATGTTTATAAATCACTTCTATATCATTATTATAAAGTTTTTTCCAATCTTTGTCAGTGATAGATTTTTTGCCGTCTCTCAATGGAAATGTCTGTATTCTCGCGGCATTGGCGTGACCTGAGATGTATCCGTCAGGGATGCGGATGGCTACCCAAACAGCACCTTTCTCCTCGCCTTTTCCAATAATTTCCATGTACCAGACCTCGTCTTTGTCGGAAATTGAGAATGACTCGCCATCGCTGCCGTAGCCATATTCTTCAACCAAATCAGCGATGACTTTGATGGCTTCACGTGCCGATTTGCTGCGTTCGAGAGCCATAAACATCAAACTTCCGTAATCTATGAGACCGTTAGGATCGATAAGTTCTTCGCGTCCGCCGAATGTGGTCTCACCCAAAGCCACTTGATTTTCATTGATATAACCTACCACTTGATAAGTGTGAGCTGGCTGTGGCACATGACCTCTGATGGCGTTGGTGCTACGGTCATAGATGGTGCGCATCGAACCTTCCGGCCAATCAGCGGCTGGGGTGAAATACAGCTCGCCGTAACGAATATGTGAGTCGGCGGCGTAAGTTATGAAGTTGGAGCCGTCAACTGTTGCGCCTTTTGTCACCAAGAAGTTTGTGCATGCAAACGATTCGATTCCGAAGATGACAAATAATGTCAATAATATTGATTTAATTGTTTTCATAATATTAGAAAAATGCGTGAATGATGTCTTTAATTATATAGAATCCGATGGCGAGCGTGTAAACGATTTTCATGAAAGTGCCGGCCAAAAAACCGAGAAACGAGCCGAATGCAGAACGCCAAGCCTTATTGTCTGGTGTTCCGCCCATCTTCTCACCTATGTAAGCCCCGACGAAAGGTCCGCCGAGTATGCCTAATATGCCGAAAGGTCCAAGGACGATTCCGAGCATCGGGAGCACTAAGATGCCGATAATCAATCCGATAGTACTTCCGCGCGTGCCAGCTTTGGTGCCGCCAAATTTTTTCGTTCCCCAAACAGGTACAACATAATCAAGGACGGTTATGATGGCGCACATCAAGCCTGTGATGACCAAAAACTGCGCTGAATAGCTGATCCGATCCGTCCAATGTAGTAGCAATAGAGCCAGATAAGTCACGGGAGTGCCAGGAATTCCTGGGATAATGTCGCCAATCAAACCTATGACAAGCACTATGATAGCCGAAAATAATAACACATAATCCATAACGAAAAATTTTGCACAAAGTTAATATTTTTTGTTGACATTTTAGAAAAAAAGTGTACATTTGCAAAAATTAAGGTAACAAAAACTAAATACAATGAGAAGAAGCCTTTTATTAATAGGTGTAATCCTATTCAGTTTCAGATGCTTTTCCTGGGATTTGTCAGGTACTGCAGGCGCTCGCAGCAATGCGACGGGTAATTGTTCAGTGTCGTTCAACGACTTTTGGAGTATTCAGAATAATCCGGCTGGAATGGCTGATTATCAGTTTGTTAGCTGCGGATTATCGTACGAAAACCGATTTTTCATGAAAGAGCTGAGTCTTTATAACGGTGCTTTCGTGATGCCATTGAAAATCGGCACGTTCGGACTATCCTTCAGCCGTTTCGGGTTTGAAAAATTCAATGAAAACAAACTCGGATTGGCGTATGCACGAGCTTTCGGTCCTTATCTAAAAATGGGCTTAAAGCTTGATTATCTGTGGTTTAAGTTTTCTGACGAATACGCCAAACGACGAACTGCGACGTTCGAATTGGGTATTCAATCGGACGTCACCAAAGACTTGTGTATAGGAGTTTATATCTTCAACCCTATCAACGTAAAACTGAAAACCATTCATAATGAACGAATTCCGGTGATTTTTAGATTCGGTTTGTCGTATAAAGTGACGAAGGATTTTTTGGCGACAACAGAGGTTGAATATGATTCCGACAGCGGTCTTGACTATCGTTTCGGATTGGAATACAACACTTTAAAAGATTTTTATATCAGAGTCGGCGTGCGCACAAATCCAGCGACAGCCTGTGTAGGAGTCGGATATTCGCTAAACCGTGTGGTTATTGACGTTTCAGCGACAATGAACCAAAATACTGGAGTATCATTTCAAAGCAGTTTGATATTTAAAATTAAGGAGACCGGCTTATGAAACGACTTTTGATACCTATTTTAATAATGCTTCCATTCGCACTTTATTCGCAAAACACCATCACTGATGAAATCATTATTGACCAAATTGAGCGAATGGTTGAAAACACTGATGACGAGATTGATTATTCGGAACTTATTGAAGAATATTGGACGATTTGTGAGAATAAAATCAATATTAATAATCCGGAAGAGTTGAATCAACTTATTGATTTACATTTGGTTAATGTTTTTATTGTTGAAAAAATCAATGATTATCGAAAACAGTTTGGCGACTTCATGATGTTCGAGGAGCTGCAGTTTGTCGAGGGCATTGACGAGATGACACTCAATATCTTGCAACCGCTTGTTGTCTTTGAGAAACCTAAGGAAAAAGAAAAACTTCGAGCGAAAGATCTGCTGAAATATGGCAAGCATCAGACTATCTTTCAGATGGAACGATGTTTAAACGAAAAAGCTGGCTATCAAGATGTTAGCGATTCGGTTCTTGCTCAAAATCCGAACAAAAAATATCTTGGGAGTCCTAACAAACTGCTTCTGAGGTATAGCTTTACTTCTATGAAAAAACTGGAATTCGGCTTTGCGATGGAGAAAGACGCCGGCGAAAAAAACATCCTTGATTTCGTGTCGTTTCATTTCCTTCTCAATGATTGGAAGTTCGTGAAGACGCTGGCACTTGGCGACTATCAACTCTCGTGCGGTCAAGGGGTTACGATGGGTTCAGGAGTGGCGTTTGCGGCAGGCGGAGGCTCACTTTTAAGAAAAAATAAGAAAATTCGTGCCTCTAAATCGGCAAATGAAGCCAGATATCTTCGGGGTGCGGCTACGACATTAAGTTTCAGAAATTTCGAGCTGACGATGTTTTATTCAAACAAAAAAGCTGATGCAAACGTGAGCGTTGTTGACAGTATTACTGAGGAACCGTTGGTTGTGACCGCTTTACAACAAACCGGACTGCATCGTACGTTGGGCGAACTCGCTGACCGTCATGCGATTAGACAACAGTTGATTGGTGTAAATTTGAGTTACAAAACAGCTCATTTTCAGGTTGGATACACTATTCACAAAACTATTTTGAGTTGTGAATTGAATCCAGATCCAAGATTGTACAATACCTTTTATTTTTGTGGCAAAACGCTTGCAAATCAAGGACTTGACTTTTATTATGTATTGAAAAAGATGGCATTTTACGGTGAAGCTGCCATAAGCGACAATTTGGCTCCAGCTGCTTTGATTGGAACAACTGTTCAACCTGCAGGATATATAGATTTTACTGTGCTTTACAGATATTATGACAAGAAATATCAAAACTTTTACAGCAATGCTTTTGCAGCAGGTAGTGGGACTCGTAATGAAAAAGGTCTTTACTTATCAACGTCGATAACTTTTGCGCCACGCTGGAGGCTTATAGCGACTGCCGACTTTCCACAATCGGATTGGGTGAAAACGACAGCATACGCTCCAAGCCGAACGCAGGATTATAACTTGCAAATTGAGCATCAAATCAATGCTAAGGCGTTGTTTTTCATTCAATTAAGATATAAAGACAAAGAGAAAAACGGCTCAGGCGAGAACACCTATATGCGTAAACTGATTCATGAACGTAAGACATCGCTGCGTTTTCATATCACCTACCCAGTCGGAAATAATTTTGTTTTAAAAAACAGAGTTGAAATAAGTATAAATGATGTTCAGAAAAGCAAAACGACAAAATCGTATTTGATATATCAAGATGTGTTGTACAATCCTGAGAATCAGCCGTTTAGCCTTGCATTTAGATATATGTTGTTCAATAGTCCTGTCGGGGCGGTTTATGCCTACGAGAATGACGTGCTGAACACCTTTGCCATCGGGAGTTTCTATCATAAAGGCATGAGAATCTATCTGTTAGCCAAGGTCAAGCTCCGATGGGGGCTGTCGATAAACGCAAAAATCGGCAGCACAATTTATAGCAATGTAAACGAAATTGGCAGCGGACTTGAATTGATTGAAGGAAACGTGAAGACAGACGGGAAGCTGCAGCTTGTTTGGAAATTGTAGCGTTGTTTAGTAAAGTTTCTGACGCTTAATGAGATACGCTGTCAGCACCTGGTCATACAGCTTGTTGATGTCGGCTTCGACGTAATCGATTTGATATTGGTAGCAATGGCGAAGAAGCTCGTCTTTGCGAGTCTTCATGATTTGCTCATATTTTTCCTTGACTTCTGTCGGGTTGAGTTTCACCACATCGCCCGATTCGAGGTCCACAAAACGATATGGACGGTTCTTGAACTCGAGTTTTTGCTCGAGCAAACCGTCATGCACATGGAACAGCACCACTTCGTGTTTGTTGTAGCGCAGATGCTCCAAAGCCGCAAACAAATCGTCGTGCGACTCGAGGCTGTCAATCATGTCGCTAAAGATGATGACCAGCGAGCGTTTATGCGTCATCTCAGCGATTTTGTGCAGACATGCTGTGGCGTTGGTTGTTTGTTTCTGGTTCTTGTCGTAAGGCAGCAACAGCTTTTCTAACTCATTGTAAATCATATTGATATGCACTGGAGCGAGCTTTGCCTCGGTGTGGATTGTGACATCGTCGTCAAACAGATCCAAGCCCACGGCATCACGTTGACGACGCATGAGCTCCATCAAGGCGGCTGCACTATAAACCGAGAACCATAATTTGTTCGGATTTTGATAGTCAAGGCGTTGACGCACAGGGAAATACATGCTCGAGCTGGTGTCGATCACTAGCTGGCAGCGGAGGTTGGTCTCCTCTTCAAAACGCTTGACAAATAGCTTATCAGTCCGACCATAAAGTTTCCAGTCGATATTACGGATCGGCTCGCCTGTGTTGTACAAACGATGTTCCGCAAATTCTACTGAAAACCCATGAAACGGACTCTTGTGAAGTCCCGTGATGAAGCCCTCGACTATCTGCCGGGCATTAAACTCAAGACTTCCAAGCGACGCAATATTTTTTTTATCTAATGCCATTTTTGTCTCACGCAGATACCGCAGATTTTACAGATTTTTCTGTTCTTACTTATTTAATCTGCGGGATTGCTCGCGTCGCGAGCTGCAAATCTCGCAGATCGGACTGTGGAAGTTTAATTCTGCGTTATCTGCGAGATCTGCGTGCTAAAAAATTACAAGAATCTCTTCAGTTTCTCTTCGAAAACTGCTTTTGGAGCGCCACCGACGTGTTTTTCAACGACTTCGCCGTTCTTGAAGAAAAGGACGGTCGGCACGTTTCTGATACCGAACTGTGCAGCGAGAGTGCCACATTCGTCAACGTCAGCCTTCACGACTTTCGCCTTGCCGGCGTATTCGTCAGCCAACTGATCCATATAAGGAGCAATCATGCGGCATGGACCGCACCATGTTGCGCCAAAGTCCACCATTACTGGGACTTCCGACTTCAAGACTTCAGCCTCGAAGTTCTGTTCATTAATCTGCATTGCCATAATAAATGTTTTAATTAGTTATTTAACGATGCAAAGATACTAAATATTTTGACTTGTGCCACTAATTTTCTTTTAATTCAACCACGGATTCTATGCGCTCGCCGGTGCTTTCGTCAACAACATATATGTATTCCACAGGAACAAAACAGCAGCGAGAGGGTGATTAAGCTTAGATGAACTCTTTTTTTCATAGTTTTAAAATTTTAACTTATTGTATATCAATAATTATCTTGTTTTTTGCAAACAAATTTCGTTTTTGCGTGTAATAATAATTTTCAATTTTCAAAATACCAAAATGTCACTTTGTTAGAACGAATTGTATCTTGAAAATCAGTAATATAATACATATCCATCTGATATTCCCCGTATTCTGTACTATTAGTTGACGGACAGATCAATCTGGTTAAATCCAGCGGACATTCAAATGTCAGGCATTTCTGAGGACGTAGCAAGTAGTTGCTGTATCTTTGTTCATTATACAACTTCAAATCCATACTAACTCTGCACTTTTCGTTATTATAATAGAATGATCTTAAAAAAGAATTAGAATCTGCAATTCCCCAATCAATCATCCACGTAAGTGGGGATAGGTTAAAATAGTAATAATTGTCACCTGTATATTTCAACATCGCTTCTACTTTCAAATAATGGTCTCCACTTGCATAGAGAGTGTCATTGGGGATAGACACTTCTAATACCAGATCTTTTTGTTTCCCTTTGTTCCTATTACTATATTTTGATTCTAAGCCAAACATATAGATTATATTGGAACAAGAGCTAAATAACACCATTATTATGGTAATAATAAACTTTTTAAAAACTGCCATAGTGTATAATTGTATTTGTTAGCTGTAATATCACTCTGTGAACAATGATCGATATAAAGTGTTCTAATATCTTGAAATTGGCTTAATGACAATCCGTTTTTAGCAGCATACCGTAACTCTAGTTCGTATGAATGTGCATCAGATGCGTTATAAATCTTCTTAAGTGTTTCTGCAGCTTCTTCATCGCCATTTTTCGCAAGACGAGATAAATTATTGATCTGATTTTTGATGGGATACATCTCTAATCTATGGTTTCTTTCATGCAAATATGTTGATTTTGCCCATCCATAGTCTTGAGAAAGAGCTAAATCTGACAATTGGATTTGGCCGGTTGCAGGGTCATAAACTCCATGTTTATTTTTCAAGTCTGATACATACTTCAAATTATTTTCTTCGTAATTTTTTGCAGCCCATTTTTCAAGTTTGTTGAATCGTTTCTGTTTCGACAGAGCTTGCCATGTGGCGAAACGATATAAATCGCACGCATTAACGATTGCGCCTAAACCATAACCGATGTTATCCCCAATGGAATTGCCTTTTTTGAATATGTATCCAAATTCTCCTTGGGTTAGATTGTATGAAACAGCCCCCAAGCTTATTGATATGTCGTAGTCGAAGCCAGCAACACATCCTGTTAAGTACATTCCTGAAGAATAAACCAATGAAGAGGCTGCAATTGATGCAGTGCCGCAAAACGCAACTCCAGATCCTGCAATTCCAACACCCACTCCAGCTGAAAGACCCCCAACAGCAGCTCCACCTATTACACCAGTTATTGTCGCATCATTCCACTTCCATTGTGATATATCGTAATTTCCTCCGTTTGTTAGTGCTCCACCATTATATGCTCCCAAAATAGCGCCGCCAATGATTATAGCAGCAACTATAAAGTCTTCTCCACTCGGATCGGTATATTTCAGCGGATTGTTCAGGCAATAGGCATATCTGTTGAAGTTCTGCGAGTTGTCGGGGGCTTGTATGTAGTTGTCGGGCGAGAGGAATGTTGACATGAACGGGTCATAGACACGGCCGTTCATATTGATGAGGCCGAAGTTGTAAAGGTGCTCGTGGCCGGTGAAGCCTCGGTCGAACAGATGAGTGTCGGTAGCGGAGCCGTTCCAAGTGCTGGCGTTGCGTCGGTTGCCCCAGGCATCGAAGCTGAGCGACTGCTCAAGATCTCCCCCCATGTCGGTGATGATGTCCCAACTGCCGAGGTTGTCAGTATGTACATAATGCAGCCTGAATCCGCTGCTTGTGCTTTCTGCCACAGCAAAAATGCCGTCGGGTGAACAGAGGTATGTGAAACTGTAGTTGTCGCCAGTGCTTGGTTGTATAAACTCACAATTGCCGACATAGGTCTTAACACGCTGATTGCCGTTAACTATCTCGGTCATGCGGATGCGCTGGCGGTCGTAGCCGTATTCGATAATCAGGTTGTCGTTGCCCATTGTCACGGTTTGAACCTTGTCGAACGGTGTGTATGTCACGGAATGTCCGGCAAAAGGTGGTTGTCGGTTTGCCTGTACCCTTGTAACCGCATGTGGATGGTCGTTTGAAAACCTTGCGTTGTCAAACGAGAAATCGTGTTGCGACTTGGATTCCATGCGTCCGTAACGGTCATACGCCATTCTGTATGTTGTGCCATTAGTATTGATAGCAGTGAGTCGGTTGAAATTGTCGTATGTGAAGTTTTCCTGAAGCATGGGGCTGCCAAACTTTTTTCTGGATGCAAAGTTACCAAAATCATCGTAAGTATATGCATAATTCTGCAATAAATTTCTGCCATCAGATGTGATTATGCCGAGCAGCCTGCCATTTTCGCTGTCATAGTCGCGGTATGTCGTGAGGCCGTTGCCGGTGTGGAATTGTGTAAGGTGACCATAAATATCGTGTTTGTCTGCCCGCCAAAGGACATTATCATCCAAATCTTTAACAGCACGCAGGTATCCGCCATTGTTGTACTGGTTCTTAACAGCCATACCACTCGGATATGTTTCGGTGCTGAGACGTCCTATTTCATCGTAAGTATATGATGATGAATATGTTACTCCGTTGAATGTTTCGTTGCTGCCGATAAGACGCAACAACTCATCGTATTGAAAGGTGATTGTTTGGAGGTTGGATCCGTATCTGATTCTTTCCAAAGTGCCTAAAAGACCGGCTTGCGTGCTGTAATCCCATATTGTTATCTCATCCGAAGAACCAGTTACCTTCATAGTGCGATGGGTTTTCCTGCTCAATTTATCGTAGTCGTATTCTGTTATTACGTTTTTCGGTGTCTTTTGATAGATGAGTTCACCGAAAGCGTTGTAGTTGTATTGCATGAGACCATAATCCGGGTCGTTGATGCTTGTGCGCAAGCCTGCCTCGTTGTAGGTTATGGTTATTGGTGCATTGAATCCGTCGACGTACGAGGAATGCAGAGACCCGTCACTGTTGTACACATATTTTACTGTATTACCACCGGAATCTGTGGTTTGTTCAAGCCATCCGTTGGGGTGGTATTTTTTGGTTGTTGTCTGTGATGATATATCACCCGCATCGTGATGTATGTATGATATTTCATTACCTCTGTAAACCACTTCGTCAGAAGTGCCGTCAGGATATACTGTCAAAATGACTCTGTTAAACTGATCGTATAAGTATGTTGTGTATCCATCAGGTGTGTTTCCGGCTTCATAAGGGAGACTTTCTTTATAGAGGTTCCCTTTGTTATCATATTCCCTGTCAACATAAATAGTCTGTCCGTCGATGCCATGGCTTACATAGCGGAGCGGAACGCCGGTTTTGTGATAGAATGTCATTGAAGGATATGTGCCAGTACCTTTCTTCCAAGTGTAATACATGGCACCTTGTGGTGCGTCACTATGGCCAAACGACCATCTTTTTGAAGCAATTGACAATGTGCCATCGGGTAACGTTGTTTTGTCATCAAGACCGAATAAATCGGTTTCATAAGTTGTAACGAACCCATTATAGTCAGTATCTGAGAGCTTCCAGCCGAACTTTGGGTTGTAAGTCGACGTGGAAACATAATCCATGCTGTTGGTGGTCTTTGTAGGAAATCTGTATTGATATTGTGAACCGTATTCAATGATTGTTCTCCTATCTTCTACCGTAGCATCATTTGGTGCTGAGACCTTTTTTGTAATTTTGTTTATGACACCAGTGTTTGGAGAGTATGTGTAGTCGGTCTGGAGAACAAACCTATTATTGCCGTCGTCATTAGGTTTCAGTATCTCCGACTTAACCAGATGTGGGCGATTGCTGTCGTAAGTGTAAGTTATCGAATTCTTGATGTCTGTTGTTCCGTGTTCAGGGGCGGAAGTGTTTGTTCTCACTGTTTCCTTTGACACTCGTGACACCAGCCAGCTGTTTATTAAATTGTCATATAAATAATTTGTTTGTGTAAAGAAATCACATTCGTCAGCAAATATACCTGTATATACTGCATCTTCACCAATTGTTGAAGATGCGATATTAATAACATCCGAATAATAGTTAGACGACATATCGCTTTGATAATCAATATTTTCGACTCGTGTGTTAAGAATTGTTTCTGGATTGTCATTATCATAATTGATTGTAGTTTTACATCTCATTGAAGGCATTAAAACTTTGTTGTTATGAGTACAGACAAAAATATTATACCGATAACTCTCCGATGAGACTAATTGATTACAATAATTGTATATTGAATTTGATTTAGGCAGTAAAATATTATAATCATCAACAAAGTCAAAGCTGTTTTCAAAATAATCCGATTGTTGTAACTCGTTGTTGATATAATGTTTTGATTTCTTTGACTCAAATCCGAGGACACCTCGTCCTTTATTATTGAACATCAGGTTTTTATACGAATATGTAGTCACACAACGTATGTTATTAATCGCAAAAACCGTGTCGGCGCACAAAGCGCGTACTGGTATAGGGATTGTTCTTACGTCATCGTTAACCCATTGATAATCATATTCATAAAAAGGATTAGTGTTTTTTGGTAATAAATATTCATACTTGAATTCATGTCTATTGCCCAGCCCGTCAGTTATACGCTCAACACTATATTTTGCTGATTGAGGGTATAGTGACACGATTTTAGGTACTTGATTAGTGTTTTCCACACTGCCAAGAATGCTTATATTCTCTTGTCCGAGGAAGTTGCCCAAATGCACATATTGATGTCCTGTGTTGATAGGAAAATAGTAACGTTTTTTAGTTTTGAAATCATAACCACCAGTAGCTTTTTTATACAATTTAAAGCCAATTGTAGAGTAATAGTCACCTCCTGTATGTTTGAAGACAGCCACATCAGTTTTTCCGTCACCGTCAAAATCGGCGGTTCGTATTGTTTCTGAAGGAATTGAAAGTTTCTGTAGGGAATATGTATAGCGGTCTTGTGGTGCCAAAGTCAGCCCTAGTAGCAGATTGTTGGCCATACATGTTTCTGGCGTCATAAGCCTATGCCCGTCAGATAAAGCGACTTCCCAATAAATTCTGTTGCTATAGTTGTTATATTTCAACAAATCCATATGGCCGTCTCCATTGAAATCACCTGGGAAAAGATAGTCTTCACTGTTGAAATTATTATCAGTATATAAACTGTTCAATACATAATTACCATTTCCATTTTTGCTGACATTTGCAATTGTCGCATGATCATTGTGCAATAACATAATTTCATGATTACCGTCAGAATCTATATCAATCACAAAAACACGCTGTGCGGTAACTGCAAAAAATGCTTGAAACTCGAAATACTTTATTTGCTGCGTGTTTTCGTTAAAATACAAAATCCCTGAATATTTTGTATTGCCATTAGAATCGGGGGTATGTTGCACAAAGAGACTTGTTTTCCTTTCATGGCAAAAATCGCCTGGATATAATGTGAAATACTTATCGCTGATCTTCTCGCCAACAAACAGGAAAGTATTACCCATGTTTATATATGCATAAACTTTTGATTTCCAGCCAGATTTTGAATCATCATTTTCGAAATAAGCCACCAAGTCGTCTAACCCGTCGCCGTTAAGATCAACAACATATATCCAATCAAGCATTTGATTGATTGTCATTGTGAAAAACGGTGTGTTTTCAAAAGTTCCATCACCTTTGTTCAAATACATTTCCACTAAAACATCATGTTGATATGACGTGCCTGGTTTATAAGGAACCAAAGCCACATCAGAATAGCCGTCACCATTGAAGTCGCCGACAAAAGGCACTTTGTTGAACACATTTTGAGTCAATGAATATGTCTGAAAATTGTCAGGATAGTGCTTTGTCTTGCTGTTCCATGAGATAACCGTAGGATTCAAATCCATATCATTTGCTGCCAGGCCTATTTTTTTCAATCTGTTATACAGAAAAGAATCATTGCTGACACTACTTTTATCAGGAGCCATATATTCAAATGAATAATTATATAAGACAGAGCCGGTTACCATGTATTTTATGACTATGTTTTTAAGAAGTTTTTTGTTTTGCACAGCATTTGAGCAAATATATCCACTTTCAATATCCTCCTTGTCTTCATAGAAAAATTCAACCTTGTACATGGTGTTGACGCCTGAAATCTCGTTCAAAGTGTATTCAATATTATTGATATACCACTCTCCGGAGCTTTGATTCTCGTTATAATGGAAAACAATACTGTTACCGTCACGGTCTGAAATTTTGTTGACAAGCCATGTAAGCACCACGTCATTTCTATTTTGAGGCTCAATTCTTGAATCGTCTGTACTGCCATATTCCCAAATAGTTCCGTCTTTTTTATACACAACAAAACTCGATGGCCCGTTGTAACCTTCTGAATACGCCACAATTTTACTCATCTCGTCGATTTCGGTTTTATAAATCGAGTTGTTTCCCCCATAAGTGCCGCTGCATAGCATTAGTCTATTACCGTCAAGCAAATATCGGTCATCCACAAAGTTTACAGCTGTCTCATTGTTATCATGATAAAGCGTCTGTCCGGTTCTAACAATTGATGACAAGCCTGACAGGTTCCATCCCCATCCAAGTAAGCCATTCCCTGTCTGATTATTATATGTCGCGGCGATATTCGGTGTCATACCACCGATACCTTGAGGCATCATTATCGGAATTGAATACACAGCTCCGCCCAGTGCGCTGATATTCAATGTCCCGCCTATGGCTCCTACCATACCAGTGTTAGTATATGGATTGGGACCGCCAGTAATACCTGCACTTGGTGGCACTACCATCATCGGGTCAATCTCAAACAACGCACTTTTGCCTCTTACGGGAGCGTAGCTGAAGTCGGGGTTGAGGTCGATGCGGCTTGATGCGGTGTAGTGATAGCTTCTGTTGGAGTTAAGCGTGGTGTTAAGAGAGAAACTCTCCTCCTCATGCTCCTCATCGTAATTGATTTGGGCTGAGGCCATTGAGCATAAAGCGAGAAAGAATAGAATCAATATATTGTTTTTCATGGTTTTTATCGTTTGATGATTTTCCAGGTCTTTGTATCGGTTTCGCTGCGCAGCTCAAGGATGTAGATGCCGGCAGCCATGTTGCTCAAATCGAATTCCACGGTAGCTGCGCCGATTGATTTAGAATCCAATAGCACACCTGAGGATGATAACAGTGTGGCGCTTATCGACAAGTCCTCCTCTGGATTTGTGATGTTGACGTATACGCTTTCCGTAGTCGGGTTGGGATATATGTTTATCTGACTTTCGTCAAGGATGTCGGTATAATGAATCACCTCGGTTGTGTCGTTAGAGGAGCGTTCTTCACGGTCGTCGCCTATTGTGATAGTGCGGCTTATGCGGTTGCCGTCGGCGTCATATTCGAAGTTTACGAAATAGGCTCTCGATTGTGCGTTCAGATACACCGCTCCCGCCATCATCACAATAATGACGGTTATAAGTTTCTTTACGTATGCGCTCATTTATCTTGCTTTTAATTCGTCGATTTGTTTCTGAAGTTCGATGATATGAAGAGTGAGTTCCTCGACTTTCTGCAGCAGTAGGGCATTCATCTCGCCGAGGTCGATGCCGCTGGCCGACACTTCTTCTGCCAACGGCACTTCGGGAAGATGTTGGTTGGCGTTGATGTATTGCTCAAGCTCATAAAGGTTCATGAGTTTGTAGCTGTTGCCGAACACGAAATCTGGCCAGGAGTCGATATCCAACACCGACACCTTTGTGCTCACCACGCCGCCTTGTACGGCGAGGGCGAAGTCGTTCATGTTGTTTACACATCCTATTCCGACTTTGCCAGTTGTGAAGGAGTAGGATGTGGCTGAAAGGTTCATGATATTGTCGGAGCCGACAGAAATATTGTTTGAAGAATTGCGGAAAATTATCGTTGCATTCTTGGTATTGTCGGTCGGTTGCAACATGATGTTGGCGTTTTCGCCGCTTTTCCCAAAAACATGAATATTGGCTTGAGGTATATTGCCGTTGATGTTTCCTAATGCCACTCGTCCGTCGAGGAAGTTGTATCTTGTGGCACTGAACTCCATGCTGGCAGTGTTTCTCATCCTTATGAAATTATCTGTTGTTTTAAAGTATATGGCCGCATATTTGCCTGAAGCTGTAGGCTCCAACATAATGTCGGCGTCCTCTCCTTCACCAGAACTGTCAGCTTTTATGTGCAACTTGGCTTGAGGATTAGTGGTATTACCTATACCTATCCTGCCCGAATGGTTAATTCCAATTGAGCTTGAGATAAAAAACGTTGAAATATTACTATTCATACCCATCATTATTCCATTGGTGTTATTGATGAGTTGCTGAGATGTTGTTTTACCTTTACCAATAGTTATACCATAATCAGTAGTGTTTTTAAGCAAATATCCGATTGCGATTGACGATGAAGCATTAACATTGATATCAGAACCAAGGGCAATAGAATATGGCTTTGTCATATTATTATTGTTGCCTATTGTATATGACGGATTTGTTGAAGTTGTATAAGATATGGTGTTATTTTTACCAATCGCAGTGCTATTATTTACAGACACGGTGTTGTTTGAGCCGAGTGCTGATGATGTAGTCGGTTGGCTTATTGTATTACCACTTCCAGTGCATGCTTGAGGTTTTGCAATATATGTACATCCAATGGCCAACAATAATGCCGTAATTTTAATAATAATTTTCATGATTTAGTTCTTTATAAATTTCCCGTTAAAAATCTCATTTTCTTTGTTATAAACTGAATAAAAATAAACTCCTTGTTCAAGCGCAGAAACATCAATTGTCAGCTGATTACCTGCACCTTGGATTATTCGGCTCATTTTCGTTATGCCTTGCATATCAGTGATATTAATACGATTCTCGGTATTTTGAGGCAAATCGGAGATGTCGATATTAAGATCACCACGAGTCGGATTAGGGAATGCTACTGTTTTTAGTTGTTCTTTTGGCACCTCACTAACACTACACGGAATAGGATTGAAATCCTCGCGCAGAAGTTTGAACATAACGCCAAAAGACCTGTTACCTCCGAAACTGGGGTAATTACCGCCAAGCATAATACATCCTCCATCTTCGGTTGGCAGTATTGCTGACGTGCCGCACCAATAGTATTGCTCCAATGGTAATGATATTAAACCGAGCAATTCCATGTTCTTGTTGAACAGGCAAGCTCCTGGCCATACTTCAGGATTCTTCCATGAAAGATATGAATAAAAACTTCCATATATTGTAGTGTCGTTAACTACAGCCATGCAATTTCCAGTCTCTTTGTGACTTGTGTCTGCGGTATGATAAATGTCTATAAAACTATTCACAGTACCATCAACACTGACATCAGCAAGTAACAGATCCAATCCGTTTTTTTTGAGATAGTCATGAGTATTGTATCCATAAACGAGCATTCTATCATCAGATAACATGTAATCGGAATAACATTCATGAAACAATGCCATATAACCGATGTTAGGGTTCATGATTGTACGGTCACTAACATAATTAAATTCTTTGTCATAATAAGCAAAAGCTGAACAAGACCCATTTCTGCCATAGCATATTAACAGATATCCTTCAGATATAGGACTTTTTTTAATCTGTAAACATTTGAATGTTTTAAGCTTGTATTCTGGTTCGTTTTGTTGCGGATATGCATACCTGCAATCGAGAATGTTCCCCATTTCGTCAAATCGGTAGAAAAATGGTCGGAACGGCACAGTATATGTATCTATACGATATTGGTAAGCTCCACACATCACCACGGTTCCGTCGTCATCAAGTAGCACATGGGCCTCTGTCCTTAATAATCCATCCTCACTGCCAGTGACAATAGTGTCTGCATCATATATTTTTGTTGATATAATATCTAAATCGTTGTTAAATACAATCACGCCGAGCTTCAATTGATCCGAGGATATCCCTGAAGACAAATAATTGCCATTATTCAATTTTATGACTGTATACAATGCTATATCAGGAAGATTATTGTAACTTGGCTCTTCATAACTTCCATCATTATGTATTTTCATAAATAGTGGGTAGTAGGTGTTATCGAGGTTCTTAAAATACCCTACAGCCATTACATCACCATCAGCACTTGAAACCCCATCAAAAATCAAAGAGGAGTCCTCATGGTCGTTTAAATCAACTACCCACTGCTGGGCGCTTCCAATAAAAGGAAGCACCCATATAATTAGTATTAATAATCTGTGTTTCATGATATTTATTATAAATCATAAGGTCCTTCGAAATCTTCACCTATCGCGATATACTGAATCTGCCCATAAGCAACTCTATATATGTGTGTTATGTATTGTGGATAATTATTATCTCCTTCTATTGCTAGAGTAATAACTTTGTATGGGGCTTGGTATGTTAACCCTGTGCTAACTCCTGTGGTCATGCTTATGCCTAAATCATCAGGCACAAGCGTAAAGATTGCATTAATACTGTTTGAGAGAAGAAGATTCATCTCATCACCCCAGATGCAAATGTTAAGTGAATATTCGCCAGTTCTACAGAACAAACCCCAAGCAGGATGATCGTATCCGGTGAATTCTGATGATTTTCCTTTGATAACAATTGCTCTATATCCGTCTGGTACAACGATATCACTAATATTGAACATGTTTTTAATGACAGATAGTAGCGTATCATCTGCTCCAATAGCTTCTGTAGGCTCACATAGTCCATCAGCATTGTATTTGTATGGCCATGATAAGTTTTCATCAAAATAATTATCATTAGTGGAAGGACGATCTGTTCTTTCACCGTAAACTCCAATTAGTCTTACTTCGGCTTCGCTGTCGCTCAATTGTTCCACTGTAGCTATCATGCAAATATAGCCCTTGTCGCTCAAAGCGCTTGCATGATAGTTGGCTCTTGCCAATGCCACAAGTTCTTCGTATGCTTCCACCACGTCGTCAAGAAGCACCTTGCCGTTTTCATTTACTGGGAGGGTGATTATGAATTCGGCGCGTTCTGTCTCACCATAATGCTCAGTCGGCTCCGTATAAGTCGCATTAAAAAGATCAGCGATATCGTCGGCAGCTTCTTCAATATCAACAATATCCCTAGTTCTCAAATCAGGATTCTGGCGATGAGCCTGAACCGCCTTGTTGAAATTTAGGATTCTTTCTATATCAGGCCCTTGCTGAATGGCTGTTACAGAACTAATATTTCCATCGTTGTGCTTGACGATGTTGTTTTTCTTGCATTGGCTCAATCCGAGCAAAATTGCAACTGCAATTAATAATGTAGCTAACTTTTTCATAATTACATTTTTTTGATTTGTTTAGATTTTTACTTAGTCAGTCACCTCGAACTCTCCATAATATTCATCGCCGCTAGGCAATGTGAATGTCACAACATAGCTGCCGGCGTTAGGAATGTAGTACTGATAGCCTGTTGGTGTTTGAACCGACAAACAGAAAATGGTTGCACCGGAGGCGGTAGAAATGTCAATGGAAACTTCTCCGAGGTTTTGGGAGAAAGCTACTGTTAGGGAGTGGCCATTAATGTCAGCAAATATTGATTCTGCTACATTTGTTTTTTCATCACCATTTTCAGTGCTGGCACGAACTGTTAATTTGTCTTCTGTTACTAGATTGTTGGCATTACTCAAACCGATAGCTCCGAGCATGCACACGATTAAAATGATACGTTTTTTCATAATTGATTAAAATTTTTACAAAACTATCCCAATTATGAAAATGTGTCAAGAAAAATAGGTTCTGTAAAGTTATGTATTAGGGGTGGTAATTGATAATCAATAATTTATGTGTTTTGACATGGCAGATATGCCATGGCGGCAATAAATGATTGAAGCGATTCTGTGGTGTTGAATATGCGTTTTAGCTTATGGCTGCGTTGGTAAACTGTAGGATAGGCACGCTGTATGAGAGCGGATATGTCGGCTTCTTTCAGACCAAGGAGATAGAAACAGCAATAATCAATGTCGTCTATTGTCAAGTCGGGATATGTTTTACACAACGTTTGTGTAAAATTATCGTAATGCCGGTCAACGGCATCTCTTAACAACATGATCTGGTTTTTGTTTAATGCAAATTCTTTGTAAATTCTGAAATCGACTTTTGCTTTGAAGCTATTTTCGTTAACAATATCTAAAATGTATTTACATATAGGCTCTGTAACGAAAGGATTGACCTCTATTTTTCGTTTCATTTCGGCTAAAGCCTTGTTTTTTCTTTCGATGTCGTCGTGTGATGTTTTCTTTATATTAACATACTTTTTTCTGACATTATAAAGTATTGTGGAAATAACAACAAAGATTAGTAATGCAATAATGATTATTGTGCGGTTGCGTTTCTTATTGTAAACGTTGGTTTCATATAGTTTGCGAAGTTTATATGCTTCGTATATCTTGGCTAAATCTTCTTCAATTGTTACTGCATCGCGATATTTATCCAATTGTTCTCCGTACATGTTTTTGTAATACTGCATTTTACCACTATCACCTACGGCTTGATAGCAATTCATTAGAAGCTCAGCAGAAACGGTTCGTGTCGCATCTGATTTGCTATTGACACTTTTTTCTAAATAAAATATTGCAGAGTCATAAATATGATCTTTTTCATATAACATACCAATGGTGTGATATCTAGTTATGCGCTGGCTTTCATTCATTGGCAACATTAATGCTTTTCCTATCATCAAATATGCGCTATCTGAATAACCTAATTCATAATATATTGAAGAAACTTCTGTTAGAGAGGCTCCATAAGTTGACAGTTTGTTCTCAGCTTCTGATAAAGATAATGCTTTTCTGTAGTAGTATAAAGCAGTATCGTTATTGTTGTCTAAACGATAGGAACATCCAATGCGCCTATATGTGTTTGATAAATTGAAGTTTGATAATTTTGAGAAGTAAATCAAAGCGTATCTATAAAATTCTATCGCTGGTTGCGCTGTGCCATTATAAAAATACAATTCACCTAACCTGGTATATGTCAATCCCATGAGTTTAATCTCGTATTCTGATAATTCATCAATATCAAAATGCTCTTCCATAATCTCCAGCGCATTCAGATATTCCTGGCACGCCTCAACAACGCTGTCATTTTCATAATATCCAACGCCGTTCATGTAATGGGAACGCACAGAGAGCATTATTATATCATCATTGTCAGGATATCGCACGGCAAGGCTGTCGAAATAATGTATTGCGGCTTGCAATTCGGTGCGATTCGACTGAACGTTGTCGGTTTTGTAGAGGGTTTCGGAAGTTAGTAATGCTTGGTAGTGAGCGTTTATATCGGATGAGGTTCCTCGTACTTCGTACTCGGAATGACACGACAGCAGCGTTTGCAGTGCCGAGTCGGGAGAGGATTGCATGAGGGAGTCGATGTGGATAAGCTCCGCATCTGGATGCAGCTGAATATCGGTAATATCTGAATGCTTGCCACAAGAGGCAAGGTGGGCAGCAACAATAAATATAACTATCAATCTTTTCATTTTAACAAATCATACGTCACGAAATCCGCATAATCGTTCATTTTTTTGAAAACAGCTTCCGCATTGATCTTGCCTTTTTCAGGATGTGTCGAGCAAGTCATATTGTGCTCCCTGTCGATAAGCAGAATCGAATACGGCTGATTTCCTGTGTTTTCCTTGATGATATCAATGATTGCCTTCACATTTTCGCTGTTCAACTTATTGATATCCATAACGAATTTTGCCTCACGCTTCGATTTCTCGAAAACATCTTCCAGCAGCTTGACTTCCAACACTTTCAGCTCATTAGGACGTTTCTTGTCATCCGGCAAATCCCTATTATAATAAGGTTCCTGAACGATTCCCGTTATCATCAACGGCGTGCCTAAAGCAAAGAGATAATGGAACTTCAGATACGTCTCGCCGAACAAAGCGAAATCATAGCTACCTGTCTGATCCTCAATGGTATACTTGCCAAAAGGCTTGCCTGTCTTGGTGGTCATCTCTGCCGAATTTGTCACTATTCCGGCGATGTGAATAGTGGTGCCTTTCTTGGTGTCGATGACATTTTGCAGATTTTCCAGTTTGGTGTCGATGAAATATCTAATTGTATATTCGTAAGCGTCAAGCGGATGCGAGCTCAGGAAGAATCCAATAGCCTCCTTTTCCTCCTCCAGCATCTTGATGTTCGACCAGTGTTCGCATTCTGGAATGTCGAGTTTGAATAAATCATCGCCACCGGCAGCCTCAAGTTCTCCGAAAAGATCGATCTGAGCATTGTTTTTGCGTTCGTTGCTTGCATTTACTTGCTTTATCGACTTCTCGATGAAGTTCATTTTCTCACCTGGAGCGATGTAGAAATATGCAGCGCGATGCAACTCTGTGAAATCGCTGAAAGCGCCAGCTCTTGCAAGCTGTTCCAACACTTTTCTGTTGAGATGCTTCGCTCCTACTCTCGCCATGAAATCAGCGAAACTGGTGTAACGGCCGTTCGCCTCACGTTCATCTTTGATGGCATCAGCGACCTCTCCAATGCCTTTAATACCACCCAAGCCGTAGCAGATATTGCCTTGCTCGTCAACCGTGAATTTGTATTCAGATCTGTTTACGCTTGGTGGCAACACGTTGATTTTCATCCTCTTACATTCATCAAGCATGAAAACAACCTCTTCAGCGTCACGGATACTCGAATTCAAGACAGCTGCCATGAACTCCGCTGGATAATGTGCCTTCAGATATGCGGTTTGATATGCAACCCACGAATAACAGGTAGCGTGCGATTTGTTGAATGCGTAGGAAGCGAATTTCTCCCAGTCGTTCCAAATCTTTTCAAGAATCTTGGCATCGTGACCGAGCTCCTGACCTTGTTTCATGAACTTGTCCTTGAGCTCCATCATCTTTGCTATCTGCTTCTTACCCATAGCTTTACGCAAGGTGTCCGACTCGCCACGAGTGAAGTTGGCAAGCTGTCGTGACAGAAGCATCACCTGCTCTTGATACACCGTCACGCCGTAGGTATCCTTGAGATATTTCTCCATCTCCGGGAAGTCGTATTCGATAGGCTCCCTGCCCTGCTTACGAGCGATAAACTTCGGGATGTAATCCATCGGGCCCGGACGGTAGAGAGCATTCATAGCGATAAGGTCTTCAAACACCGTCGGTTGCAGCTCTTTCAGATATTTCTGCATGCCCGCCGATTCGAATTGGAACGTTCCGATGGTGTTACCCGAACTGAACAATTCAAATGTCTCCTTATCGTCAATAGGAATATGGTCGATGTCGAGGTCGATGCCGTGTGTTTTCTTGATATTCGCCAAGGCATCCTTGATCTGTGTCAAGGTCTTCAAGCCGAGGAAGTCCATCTTGATGAGACCGACATTCTCCACGACGTGTCCATCGTATTGAGTGACAAGCACATCCTCGCCTGTATCCTTATCTTTGATGGTGCAAACCGGAGCAAATTTTGTCAGGTCATCAGCACCGATGATGACGCCGCAGGCATGAATGCCAACCTGACGGTTAGTGTCCTCGAGTTCGCTAGCATACGTTAGCATTGACGACACATTCTCATCGTCGCCGTTGAGCATGTTTTTCAGCTCAGGAACGTATTTATAGCAGTTTTTGAGGTTCACCTTCGGCGACTTGCCCTTCTCATCCTTGATATTGTCAGGGAAATTGCGGTCAGGGATGAAACTCTTGATGGTCGCCACTTCTGAAAGCGGGATCTTCTGTACGCGGCTCACATCCTGGATGGCTGATTTCGCTGCCATTGTGCCGTAAGTGATGATGTGCGCGACCTTTTCCTTGCCGTATTTCTGCGTGATCCAGTCGAGGACCTTGCCACGTCCGTCATCATCGAAGTCGACGTCGATATCAGGTAAAGAGATACGGTCCGGATTAAGGAAACGCTCGAACAGCAAGTCATATTTAAGAGGGTCTACATCAGTGATTTTCAAGCAATAAGCCACCACGGAACCTGCCGCCGAGCCTCGGCCAGGACCGACAGACACGCCCAGTTCTTCACGAGCGCCACGGATATAATCGGCAACGATGAGGAAGTAACCAGGGAATCCCATTGATTTCATGGTGTGAAGTTCGAAGTTGATGCGTTCCTTCTGCTCGTCGGTGAGGTTGTCGCCGTAGCGCATTTTTGCGCCTTCCCAAGCCAGTTTCGCAAGGTAGTCAGCCTCAAGTTTGATACGGTACAACTTCTCGTAGCCGCCCATTTTCTTGATTTTCTTCTCGCCTGCCTCACGTCCCATCACCTCGTTGCCATGCTCGTCGCGCGTGAATTCATTATATAAGTCCTCTTCGGTGAATTTTTTCTTGTATTCCTCCACGGTGCCGAACTCTTTAGGGATGTCGAACTCCGGCATTATCGGGTCAGAGTTGATGGAATACGACTCTACCTTGTCGGCGATTTCCATAGTGTTTGCAAGGGCTTCAGGCACATCGGAGAAGATCTTATACATCTCCTCTGGCGTCTTCAGCCACTCCTGCTTGGTGTAATGCATTCGCGTCGGGTCGTCGAGATCTTTGCCTGTGCTTAAGCAAATCAAGCGGTCGTGAGCCTCGCCGTGTTCCTCCTCAACGAAATGCGCATCATTGGTGCAGATGACCTTGGTATTGGTCTTTTTCGCAAGTTCCAATATGACTTTATTGACCTCCACCTGACGTGCATATACTTCTGTGTCACCGCCTGGTTTGTCGGTCTTATGTCGTTGAATCTCAAGGTAATAGTCATCACCGAACAGCGACTTAAACCACATTATCGTCTCTTCCGCGCCTTTGATGTCGCCGTTCATTATCTTTTGCGGCACCTCGCCACCGAGACATGCCGAACTCGCGATTATTCCTTCGTGATATTTCTCCAGAAGCGAGTGGTCGATACGCGGGTTGTAGTAGAAACCGTCAGTATATGCTATTGAAGCCAGCTTACAAAGGTTTTTGTAGCCGGTTTTGTTCTTCGCCAATAAGATAAGATGCCAACCACGGTCGGTACGGCCGTCGCGCTTTGCGATGTTCACTGGAGCGCAGTAAGCCTCGGTACCGAAAATAGGCTTGAAAAACTGACCTTTCAGCTTCGTAATCTCTTGATTGGCAGCGCTTTTCTCCTCTTCTGTCGCGTCTTCTTTCTTCAGAATCGCCTCTTGCTCCTTAATCTTATCTTTGACTTTTCCGTTAACCTTATCGGAATAATCAGCTAACTCCTTGATTCCAAACATGTTACCATGGTCGGTAAGAGCCATTGCATACATTCCGTTTTTCAGACATTTGTCAACCAGATCCGGAATCTTCGACATTCCGTCAAGGATTGAAAAATGCGAGTGCACATGCAAATGCGTAAACTTGATTTCATCAGGTTTTTGTACTGTTTCCGCAATCTTCTCCTCTTTATCTTTCTTATCCTCCCTATCCATCTTATCCTTCTCCACCTCATAGTTCGGCTTTATCTCAATCCCCGCCGCCTTCATCACGTCAGGATTCGCCTCACGGAACTTTCTGAAGAACTCCTCACCTTCCGGAATGTCAGTATTATCAAGCACTCCGAGACGGACGCATTCGAGGAAGACGCGTGCTGTAGCTTCCACATCGGCGCAGGCGTTATGAGCAGAGCTGAAATCTTCTCCGAACAGAAGCTTATGAAAATCAATAAGTTTAGGCAGTTTGAAACGTCCGTGACTGCCTCCTGGGAATTTGCAGTATTCGGCAGTCTTTTCGGTACAAGTATCGATGATTTTCCAATTTGGCAGCGGATTCTCGCCACGGTCGCGCAGGAACTCGCATCCGACAATGCTGAGGTCGAAGTTAATGTTATGACCGACAAGGTATTTAGCCTTTTGGGCAGCCTCGAGGAACATGTTCAGCACATCGGCAAGCGGTTCGCCATGTTCGAGGGCGTATTCCGTTGATATTCCATGCACCATCTTGGCGTTGATAGGAATCTCGAAGCCGTCGGGACGCACAATATGATTCTGAGCCTCAACGAAATTGCCGAGTTCATCGTGCAGTTGCCAGGCTATCTGGACCATTCGCGGCCAGTTTTCGAAATTTGTCAGCGGGGCGTTTTTCAGTTTTGGCAATCCAGTCGTTTCTGTATCGAATATCAAGAACATATAGTGCGTTTTTGTTGATTATCAATGGGTGATTTTTCGTAAAATCAGTTTCCAAAGATAAGTATTTTTTTTAAACGGAAATATATTTTTTTCATTTTGTTGACGATATTGAAAATTTTTGTACTTTTGCACCCGCAAACCTCGGGTAGGTTTAAGTTAACTAATTATAAATCAATTAAAAAAGTTATTTTATGCCAGCAAAAATCAGATTACAGAGACATGGTAAAAAGGGTCAGCCTTTCTATCACATTGTAATTGCAGACGGTCGCGCACCTCGTGATGGTAGATTTATTGAAAAAATCGGAACTTACAATCCTGTAACAGTTCCAGCTGAGATCAATTTGAATTTTGACAAAGCTCTTGATTGGTTAAACAAGGGTGCTCAGCCAACCGACACAGTCCGTTCAATCCTTTCAAAGAAGGGTGTCATGCTCAAGAAGCACCTCATGATCGGTGTTCAGAAGGGCGCTATGACAGCAGAGCAGGCTGAGGTCAAATTCCAGACATGGATGAAGGAAAAAGAAGCCAAGTTAGCTAATGAGATCAAGGCAAAAGCCGAGAAGAAGAAAGCTGACCAGAAGGCAAGAATCGAAGCTGAGAGCAAGGTCAACGCAGCACGCGCTGAAGAGATTGCCAAGAAGAAGGCAGAACTCGCAGCACAGGCAGCAGCCGCAGCAGCAGCTGAGAACGCTGAGGAAGCCCCTGCAGAAGAGGCTCCAGCAGCAGAAGAAGCACAGGCTGAAGCTTAATGTTTCGAAAGATTCAAAAACAACAAAAAGCACTGGGAGATTCCCGGTGCTTTTTTAGTTTGACAATATTGTTGAGGTCCCTTCCAATATCTGCATCTGCTGAATTGCTATCTGATTTAGTTTCTCTAATCTTTCATTTTGAGGAATGCCATCATTAATCAATACAGAATTGATATTCTCAAGATTTGAAAGACATATCAATTGTTTGGTTTGAGCATAATCTCTTATATTTCCTTGTAACTCTGGGTTTTGTTCACGCCATTCTTTGGCGGTGATTCCAAAAAGCGCCATATTTAAAACATCAGCTTCACTCGCATATATATAATTGATCTGATTGCTAGTTAACTTAGGTGGAATAAGATTTCTACTAATAGCTGAAGTGTGGATGTGATAATTAATTCTTGCCAGTTCGCGTTTGGCAGTCCAGCCTTCATTCTCTTTCTCTGCGGCTTTTAAACGTTGAACTTCTTTGATTAAATACAATTCAAATTCAACAGAAACCCAATTTGCGAATTTGAATGCAATGTCTTTGTGCGCATAAGTGCCGCCATAACGTCCTGATTTGGAAACAATTCCAATAGCATTTGTCACATCAATCCATTTTTGCGGAGATAGCGTAAAAGCATTTAATCCAGCTTCCTTTTTAAACCCCTCGAATTCGAGGGGTTTAAAACTAGGATTATATAAAATCTCCCACAATCCTAAAAACTCTATCGTATTTCTGTTTCTAATCCAATTTGCTATTACGGCATTAGGATCATCTGATTTGTACCTGGCAATGTCGGTTAAAGAAATATAGTCATCCTCTTTGACTTTCAAAATAGTAATGTCTGTGTTTTTTACTGTTATTTTCTTCATTGTCGTAAAATTTTTAATTCCACGGCAAACTTAAAAACAGAATATCACACAGAAATCATCAAAAGCCGAAAAAGTATCGTTTGAATTGCATTTTTAACATAAAATTCAAAATTTTGCAACAAGTATTAAATATTTTTAACAGTTTGTGACAAGGTTGTCAGATCACAGCACCTTAAAGCCATTAAGGCAGCCGCATAAGGTGGTTAAAGGCGCCCGACATTCCAAGCACATCATCCAATGTGAGTGACAAATTGTGTGTATTAACAATCGAAACAACCTTTTTCGTAGTATAACATGACAATTTAATATTTTAATAAGATTGTATATACAAATAAATCCATTATGGGTGTTTTAATAATTATCATATAGCTATTATTTATCGATGCAAAAATAAAAAGCCGCTGTACCAAATAATGATACATATCTTACTTTTTTGTTTTTTATCCCACTGTTTCACTTTTTGGTACACCACTGCCCTATCTTTGCAGTGTATAACTTAAAAAGAATTCAATTATGGTTACACTAGCAGTTTTCTTAGCACTTATCTACATCTGTTACAAATCCCTTACTGGCAAAGGCGATTAATTTTAATAAAGCTCAGTCTTTTATGGCGTCAACGTGTAGCTGCTCTATCTGCAGCCTCACCTCTTCTGGCTCAACCACCTGCAGCCAGCGGCCTCTCGAAAGCATGTATGCCAAAAAGTCGCTCGTAGGTCTCAGCAGTATCTCATAATCGATATGGTCGTCGGCCTCCTCTATCATCTTCTGTGAATGATGAATCGGCAGGTCTTTCATTGAGAAACGTTCGTTACCAAAAGCACGGAGCACCAACCGCTGCAATGGAATTTTGTCGTCGGTCATCACGCCGAAATACTCTGAGAAATAGGTCTCAGCGTCAAACTTTGAATCAATTTCAAACATCTCGTCAGTAAGCTTAAGCGAAGTCATCCTGTCGAAACTAAGCACCATGAAGCCTTTAGCATTGTGGCACAACAAATACCATCTTCTTCTGAAAAGTTTTATGCAATAAGGCTCAACCATAAACTCCGAGTCGTCGCAGTGGCCATATCGCCTGTATCGTATCACGACATTCACGCCTCTCTGCATGGCCTCCACCACCTGACGCAGCGTCTCACCCTCGGTCGGGATGTTTTCAAGCAAAATCCTGTCATGCAAGCCGCGGGCTTCGCCAACAATGTTGCTAACCGTCAACGTTGAGAGCATCCATTGCTGTACTGTGTCACTTCGCAGCAGTTCGTCATCCTCAATATAATAGCGATTGTCAGCATCGCACTTAATAATCACGTCGAAGATTTCCTCAATCTCGGCTCTGTGCCTGTTGAAGGTGGAACGGCTCAGCGGCTGCCCTTCGCTCAGCACGGTACGCTGCCAGCGGTCGTTAAGCTCAGCCAAAGTAATTCTCTTGGCCCTGCGTATTGTGTCAACCATCCACACATACTGTTTAAAAAGCGACGATGCTCTCATACTCTGTAAAATTGTATTAAACTCCCTACAAAATTAGACAAAATTTTAAGATTTCTTGCAGAAAAAAGAATTTTTTGTTAAAAATTTTTAACACTTTTCCGCTTGACAAATAATAAATTATAACGTAATTTTGCTGCCAAGAATTCATCATTATTTTTGAAATCTTTAAATAATCATAAAAATGGAAAATCAGGTGGTTTTATCAACAGATAGTCAAAATGCCGAGAAATCGGTTATCATTTACAGAAGTGAGGATGGGAACATACAACTGGAAGTTCAATTAGTTGATGATAATGTGTGGTTGACGCAAGCACAAATTACAGAACTATTTCGTAAAGACAGGACAACAATAACGCGTCATATCAACAATGCTTTTCGAACCAATGAGGTTGATAAAAAAAGGAATGTGCGTTTTTTGCACATTCCTTTTTCTGACAAACCAGTCATGTTTTATAGCCTTGATGTTATTATTGCCGTTGGTTATCGTGTTAAATCACAAAGAGGTACAGATTTCCGAAAGTGGGCTCTTCCGGTTATTAAGAATCACATGCTATATGGTTATGCAGTCAAACAACGTTTTGAGAGATTGGAACAACGAGTCAGTAAAACCGAAGAAATAATCAATTTCTTTGTAAAAGCTTCATTGCCTCCAATACAAGGCATTTTCTACGACGGCCAGATCTTTGACGCTTATGGTTTTATTTCTGATTTAGTTAGAATGGCAAAAAAAGACATTATTCTAATTGATAATTATATCGACGATTCAGTTTTGAAAATTTTGAACAAAAGAGCCGACAATGTATCGGCCACAATTTACACCGCTCATATTTCTGAGAATCTGAAACTAGATTTGCAAAAACATAATTCTCAGTATCAACCAATAGACATTAAGGTTTTCAAAAACTCTCACGACAGATTTTTGATTATCGATGACTAGGTTTATCATATCGGAGCTTCATTAAAAGACTTGGGAAAGAAGATGTTTGCGTTTTCAAAATTAAATCTTGATAAGGATAAGATTCTGCAGCTTTGTTAAAAATTTTAACACATATAAAAAATACGCGAAAGTCATTTTTCGTGTCTTCCGCGTATTTCGATGTTTTATTTTGTTTAATTCTTGAAAACCAAACTCTTTCCGTCGTAATCGACTGTAATAGGCTTGTCTTTGTTCACCTTGTCGGCGATGATCATTCGTGACAACTCGTTCAGCATCTCACGCTGCATCATTCGTTTCACTGGTCGCGCGCCGTACTGTGGGTCGTAGCTGATCTTTGCCATGTACTTCATCGCAGCGTCAGTCATCGTGATGTCGATGCCGTTTGGCTGTAACATCTCCTTGACCTTGTTGAACTGCATTGCGACAACGTTAACTATCTGTTCCTCAGTGAGTTGCTTGAACACTATGATGTCGTCGATTCTGTTCAAAAACTCCGGTCTGAAGTGATTCCTCAACTCGCCTTCAGGCACATTAGATGTCATGATGATAATGGTGTTCTTGAAGTCGACCAGACGACCTTTGTTATCAGTCAGACGGCCGTCGTCGAGCACTTGCAACAAGATGTTGAAAACATCTGGATGCGCCTTCTCTATCTCGTCGAGAAGCACCACAGAATATGGCTTACGACGCACAGCCTCAGTGAGTTGACCGCTCTCTTCGTAGCCCACATATCCTGGAGGCGCTCCTATCAAACGCGACACGGTATGACGCTCCTGATATTCAGACATATCGATACGAACCATGTTGTTCTCGTTGTCGAACAAAAACTCCGCCAATGCCTTTGCCAGCTCGGTCTTACCGACACCCGTGGTACCTAAGAATATGAACGAGCCTATCGGTCGTTTCGAGTCTTGCAACCCTGCCCTGCTTCTTCTGATAGCGTCGGAAACAGCGGCGATGGCATCGTCTTGTCCGACTACACGCTTATGCAGCTCTGACTCGAGGTTAAGCAGCTTCTCGCGTTCGCTTTGCATCATCTTATGCACCGGGATGCCTGTCCAACGTGAGACGATTTCCGCCACGTCGTCGGCTGAGACTTCCTCGTCGACCAACGGGTTATCACCTTGAACCTTAATGAGTTGCTCTTTGGCTTTGGCTATCGCGGCCTCCGACTCGGCAATCTTACCGTAACGCAGCTCTGCTACCTTGCCGTAGTTGCCTTCACGCTCGGCGACAGTGGCCTGATATTTGTAGTTCTCGATGTTTTTCTTCTCTTTCTGGATCTGCTCCACGAAGCCTCGCTCGGTCTCCCAACGCATGCGGATGCTCTCGCGTTCCTTGTCTAACTCGTTGATAGTCTTGGTCAATTCCTCGACTTTTTTGGTGTCGTTCTCACGTTTGATTGCCTCGCGCTCAATCTCAAGCTGACGAATCTTACGCTGCACGTCCTCGAGTTCTTCAGGCACCGAGTTTATCTGCAGTCTAAGTCTTGATGCCGCCTCATCAATCAAGTCGATGGCCTTATCCGGCAAGAAACGGTCGGAGATGTAACGAATCGACAAATCCACAGCCGCGATGATAGCCTCGTCGAGGATTCTCACCTGGTGATGTGTCTCGTATTTCTCTTTCAGACCACGCAAAATCGATATTGCCGACTGTTCGTCAGGCTCGTCGATCATCACTATCTGGAAACGACGTTCAAGTGCCTTGTCCTGCTCAAAATATTTCTGATATTCGTTGAGTGTCGTAGCGCCTATTGCACGCAGCTCGCCACGCGCCAACGCCGGCTTGAGGATGTTTGCTGCATCCATAGCTCCCTGACCGCCTCCTGCGCCCACCAAGGTGTGAATCTCATCGATGAAAAGTATCACCTCGCCATCGCTTTCCACGACTTCCTTGATGACCGATTTCAGACGTTCCTCGAACTCGCCTTTGTACATTGCGCCTGCGATAAGTGCGCCCATATCAAGGGAATACACCTTCTTCGACTTCAGGTTTTCAGGCACGTCGCCGCTCACGATACGCTGCGCCAAGCCCTCAGCTATTGCCGTCTTACCCACACCTGGCTCACCTATTAATATAGGGTTGTTTTTGGTACGTCGCGACAGAATCTGAAGCACTCGACGTATCTCCTCATCACGGCCGATGACCGGGTCGAGTTTGCCTTTCTCGGCAAGTTCGTTGAGGTTTCGCGCGAACCTGTCCAAGGCCTTCTCCTGTCCGTTCTGTTGATTGTTAAACTGGTTGTTATTCATTGTTTTTTCTCCTTTCTATTGTTTTGCTTGAAGTACATCAAAAACCAATCCAAAAGGTATAATCGGAAATTTTGACAGAAACAGTGTCAATATGACATTGCAGATGCATGAGATTTCTCGACTGCATTTCACTTCGTTACATTTGGCTCGAAATGACAGAAAACGAACAATATTTTTTCGTTTTTATCATTAATTAAAAGAAATTTCTTATTTTTGCAAATTAAACTCATTAGAAATGAAAAAACTGTTTTCGGCATATAAACTCATAGCTTTGGCATTTGCCATCTTATTCTCTATCAATGAGATAAAGGCACAATGCGAGATTTCTCTTGAAGACGGCGTCACAATGCCTGTTTGTTACAACGAAGAGGTCCGTTTGAGTGTTGATTTGAACACAAATTATAATTACGAGTGGACGTATAATGGCGATGTCATTGATTGTTACTACACTACAGACAAGGTTTACGTCGATGTTAATGTCACCGAGGACAATGCCACTTATTATGTCAACGTCACAAATGCCGCTACCGGTTCCGTGATTTGCAACCCAAGCATCACGATAAATATGCGTCCGAAGTTTGATATTGACTTTCAGCAACTTACACTGACTTGTTCTGATAAAAACGATGAAAACGGCAAGACGGCAAAAGTGAAAGCTACGGCTTCAGGTGGTGGCTATAACACATTCACATATCATTGGAATAGCCCTATCACCCCGATTCAATATATGGATAACCCTCAGATAGCCATACAGTTAAGTGCTTATACAAACTACACAATCACTGTTACAAACGAATATGGATGTTCTCAAACCGACACCGTTCGTCTCAAAGCTTATCTGAATCCGAATATCCAGATTTTCTCTGATCCTGCGGACACTGTTTATAAGGATAATCCTTACGTGACTTGGTCATTCACAAACAACGACACTGTCTACAACGGTCACGACACCATGATTGAAATCTCCAATTTCTTCTGGGAATTTGACGGTTATGAAAACACTTACACAAGCAGCAGACCTGAAGTTTCATTCACAGAGGAAGGTCAGAAATACGCTTCTTTGACGGTTACAAACGACCAAGGTTGCGACACCACATTCCGAAAATATATCAACGTTTTGCCAGTAAAACTTAAGGTTCCGAACATCTTCACCCCTAACGGCGACGGCATCAATGATTATTTCGAGGTCGGTTACGACGACGGCAAACCTATCAACGATCTGAACAAATATTTCCTCAGCCATAAGCTCGTAATATTTAACAGATGGGGTCGAATCGTCTATGAATCAAACGATTACCATAACGATTGGGACGGCGGAAACCTGCCTGACGGAACGTATTTCTATGTTTTAGATTGCAAAGGTGAAACACAGAATTATAATTATAAAGGAAGTGTAATGATTTGGAATTCAGGAAGATGAAAAAGTTACTCTACATATTACTGGTTGTTTTGATGTGGTCTTGCGGCGACAATGACAATAAAATCAACACTGGTTTGGTGAACAATCCGGCGTCGGCTACGGAAAGCAAAAACACCAAAGAACCGAAGATTGAATTCAAGGTCTTGGAACACGATTTCGGCAAGATGATTCAGGGCGAGCAGGTGTCTTTTACCTACAAATTCAAGAACACAGGCAACGCTCCGTTGATAATCACCGCTGTTGAGAGAACGTGCGGATGCACCGACATAAAATTCCCGAAAGATCCAATAAAACCTGGTGACGAAGGTGGCATCAGCATTACATACGACAGCAAAGGCCACAAAGGATTCCAAAACAAACGTGTCATCGTGAAAGCAAACACCAACCCTTCCGAGACGATTTTGAAATTCAAGGCACAGGTACAGACAGTTGACAATTTTTAAATCTAAATTATTAAATATGAACACATTAAGCATGTTTTTACTTCAAGCACAGCCACAACAGCAAGGCGGCGGCTATTCAGGACTTATCATGATCGTTTTGATTTTCGTGGTGTTCTGGCTCTTCTTCATCCGTCCACAAAACAAGAAACAGAAAGAGGAACAGAAATTCCGCGAAGCTCTCCAAAAGGGCGACGATATCGTTACAATCGGCGGTATCCACGGAAAGATTGTTGACGTCAAGGAAACAACAGTGTTGGTTTCTATCGACAGCAACGTGAAAATCGAGATTGAGAAGTCAGCAATCATGGCTCAACCAGCAATGGGTGCAAAAAAGTGATATCTTAAAGTAAAGCTTTAAGTAGGATGGCAAAAGACGAACAGTCATACGGACTTAGGCGTTTCAGCGGAATGGTGGTTTTTATCCTCATCGCAGGATTGCTTTGGCTCATCATCAAGCTTTCAGACACCTATACCGTGACAGTTCCTTTTGCCATTCATTATGTCGACATCCCGGCATCGCAGCTCGTTTTGGACAACGATCAGGAGGTGAACGCAACGGTAACCACCACTGGTTTCAAGCTGTTGAATTATTACTTCAAAACACCTAAAAACCGATTTGTTGAAATCTCGCTAAAGGATGCGAAGTATAAGAAAAACGATGACAGGACTTATTCTTACAGCAGCCGAATTATTGCCGAGACAATAGCTGAATTTCTTGCGTCAAATGTCGGTGACATACAGATAACGGAAGATGTTCAGTATTTCAACATGAGCAGATTGGCGTGGAAAAAGGTGAAAATAGTGCCTGAGACGAGTTTTTCGTTTGAGAGACAGTACAATTACTACGGCGAACCTACGTCAACGCCTGATTCCATTGTAATTTACGGCGCTGTCGACGATGTCAACATGACGAAAGAAGTCAGAACCAAAGTCATCACAAGAAAGAACGTGAACCAAAATGTTGTAACCTGGGCCAAGATTGATTTGGATGATAAGCTCCGCGCCGACATCGACGAGGTGGAAGTGTCAGTAAATGTTGAGAAATACACGGAATCTGAGGTCGTGATACCGATAGAGATTCCTGGCGACACAAAAATACACTTATACCCGAACAAAGCAAGCGTGCGATACATAGTCGCAATGAAAGACTATGCCATCATCAACAACTTGTCGTTCAAGGCGATAGTCGATACTTCAGACATGTTTTTCAATGAAGTTTTGCCAGTAAATCTTGTGCTATCTCCAAATAACACCCAGATAATCAGCATCAACCCCAAAGAGGTCGAATACATCATTGTTCAATGAAAAAGATTGGAATAACTGGCAATATCGGCAGCGGCAAGAGTTACGTGTGCAAGATGTTTGAAAAACTGGGCATTCCTGTGTTTTATTCCGATGATGAGACTAAGAAACTATACCTTATTCCTTCCGTTAAAGATTTGATTGTCAACAGATTCGGTGAAGAAGTGTATTTCGAAGACGGCACATTGAATCGTAAGCTCCTCTCCTATCATCTTTTCAAGAATGAGGAAGCGATGAAGTTTATTGAATCGGTGCTCTATCCTGCTCTGAATCAACACTTTGACGAATGGTGCGAACAGCAAACAACGCCTTATGTGCTATATGAGTCAGCGATTCTTTTTGAGAAGAATTACCATAAGTTCTTCGATAAGATAATCTTTGTTTCTGCTTCGGAAGACATTCGTTTACAACGAGTTATGCTTCGTGATGACTGCAGCGAGGAGAATGTGCGCTCGAGAATGCGTCTGCAGCTAAGCGAAGAAACCAAAATATCAAAAGCCGACTTTGTGATTTACAACGATGGCACAAAGCCTGTTGAGCCGCAGGTTTTGGAAATCAATAAGCTTCTATGTTACTGATACACAACGGTCCGCGACTTTCATCAAAATAGATTATCAATTTGTCGAGTTCAACTGGATCAAAGCGCACGATGCGTTTATAGCCTACCGTTGAAGTAGTGTCGTATGTGCGAATCGGGAAATATTCGCCATCGAGAGCGCCTTCCAGATAAAACGACTTCACCCTCTGCCCCAGTTTCACATATTCCTGAATCATCAGACGACTCATTGTGACGGGCTTATCCATTGAAAATGAAATGGTTCCGTATGGATAGTCATCATGTGTCGCCCAATACGTGTCAGGATTGTTGTCGTTGACTTTATTTGCAGCGAAACGGCTTCCACGCTCGTCATCAGCTGTGACTTTTGCATCGGCTAACAGATTGTGACTCAGCTCTTTAGTGATGTCCATGTGGTAAAAACTTGCATTGACATAATCTATCAGGCAGATCTCGCCTTCAGGAGTTATCGGGAAGTTTAGCAGCAAGTTGGCGTTTCGTCCCACGCTTTTATAATAGATATCGCACAATTCAAAAGGTGTCTTCACCATATTGTCCTCGTTTTTATGATAGAACCAACCAGGACGGATGGAGACATCGACTTCGGAAGGCAGCCATTCAGTGCCTCTTTCACTACCGAAAGTATTGATTTTCAAGCTTGTATTACTTGTAATTTGAGGGGCGTTGCACCAGTTTGTAGCACCTGCCACACCGTTCTCGTTTCCAATCCAGCGCACCGTCTGATAAGGTCCGCCAAATATCATAGCATCAGGATGTCGCGATAGCACTGTCTCTTTAGCACGTTGATAATCATAGTAATTATCAGGATCAATGGAACGTTTTTCGTTGGCTCCGCCATAAAATCCGTTGCCACCATTGGCGCCGTCAAACCAAAACTCAAACAGAGGTCCGTAATTTTTCGTCAGCTCGTCAATCTGTTTGTGGTATGTCTCGACATATTCGGGAAAACCGTAGCGTGCATCATGTCTGTCCCAAGGCGAGCAATAGATTCCGAACTTCAGTCCATATTTGCGGCAAGCGTCGGAAAGCTCGCGCACAATGTCGCCTTTACCATTTTTATAAGGAGAGTTGCTGATGTTGTAATCCGTTGATTCTGTTGGCCATAAGCAAAAACCATCATGATGTTTTGCTGTCAGGATGACACCTTTCATCCCGCATGCCTTGAGAATCAACACCCAGCGCTCGCAATCGAGATTTGTGGGATTGAAAGATGATGCCGGAGCGTCGCCGTAGCCCCACTCCTTGTCGTTGAAAGTGTTGGGACCGAAATGCAAGAAAGCATAAGTCTCAAGTTGCTGCCATGCGAGTTGGTTGTCGGACGGCACTGGATAAAGCGGCTCCGGTGCTTTCGTACAGGAAAACATTATCAGAGCCAAGATTATTAAAATATTATTTTTCATGATACAAAAGTACAAACTTTTTTATATCTTTGCAAGGTTAAAATATAAAATATATCTTGAAAAAGACTTTTATCCTAATAATTGCAGTGCTTTTGACGATTCCGGCATTGTCGCAACTCGAGGTGAAGCCGGGTTCGTTCAAGGAGGTTGTCGGCTTTGTGAACATCAACGAGGACCCTGATTATCAATATGATGACAACGACAAGCCATTTGCGGTTTTAAAGATAAAAACGGAAAACATCAACGAGCAGCAGCGAGCCAGACTGCTTTTTCAAGGTGACGCGCAGACGTATATCATAGTTGAGAATATGGTAGGTGAAGTTTGGCTGTATATCAGCTATTACGCCTCATATCTTAAGATTATGCATCCCGATTTCAGTTCTACGGAGTTTTATTTCCCAATTACCATGAAAGGCAAAAAAGGCTATGAACTCACGTTGACAAACAAATATGGTCAGGGTAACGCGAAAGATAAGCTGGGACTGACGGTTCGTATTGCCAACAACTACGAAGAGTTGTATTATTACAATCAATATGTAGGCCTTTATCCGCTTAGCGAAGCCACTGCCATCGAATATCAAACCACGACTGATTTCGGCGAGTCGGTTGAGGTGTTTCAAGAAGCGGTAAAAGACGGCGACGCGGCAGCTCAAAACAACCTTGGAGCGTGTTATTATACAGGCAAAGGCGTTGAGCAAGACTATGAGAAAGCCGTCCAGTGGTTCAGGACATCGGCGGAGCAAGGCAACGCCACAGGTCAGATCAACCTTTCGTATTGCTATTATTACGGTCAGGGGGTGCAAAAAGACTCCCTCGAAAGTCTTAGATGGTGCCAGTTGGCTCTGGATCAGGGATTGGCTGGGGCTCAAAACTTTTACGGAACTCTTTTTTGCAAAGGAAATGAAAAGATAGAATGGTACCAAAGAGCCGCCGAGCAAAACAATGATGTCGCGATGTATAATTTAGCCAAGTCGTACAAAGGAACGGAAAAATGCGACGAGGCTCTCATTTGGTTAACAAAAGCAGCCAACAATGGATTTCTGCCGGCGAAAAACACCTTGGGAACCTGTTATTTCTATGGACAATGTGTCAAAGAGGACAAAGAAGAGGCCGTAAAGCTTTATCGTTATGCCGCAGAAAGAGGTTTTGCTGAATCACAACATCATCTTGGCTATTGTTATTCAAAAGGATTGGGAGTTGAAAAAGACGAAAAAGAGGCATTTAAATGGGAGAAAATGGCTGCGGATCAGGGCAATATGATTGCGTGTAACAATATTGGCCATTTTTATGAATATGGGATTGGCGTAGACAAAGACAATAAAAAAGCACTAACATGGTATTTAAAGGCTTCTGAGATGGGCTATTCTGATGCTGATGCAAATATCGGAGATCTATATTATGGTTTTAATTATGGCATAGATCACAGTTATGAAGAAGCCATTAAGTGGTATGAAAAAGCTGCCAACCAAAATAATGCAAGAGGGTTACACATGTTGGGATATTGCTACGAGAATGGCTATGGAGTTACATCCGACTACAAAAAAGCTTATGAATTGTATACGGAGGCAGCGAAACAAGATCATGCACCATCTTACAACAACTTAGGATTGTTTTATGAGAAAGGCAAAGTTGTAAAGAAAGACAAGAAAAAGGCTTTTGAGTATTATATGAGAGCAGCTGAATTGGGCAGTGATTACGGTATAGCTAATGTTGGCAAATGTTACGACCATGGTATTGGAGTCAAGAGAAACAAGCAAGAGGCCATAAAATGGTATCAAAAAGCGGCTGAACAAGGCAACTTTTATGCGAAAAACAGACTCAAAGAACTTAAATAATAATGAAATAAATCTAAAATCTACAAAATATGAGAAAATTTTACTTGACATTTATTGCATTGTTCATCACCACGATGGCATTTTCGCAAGTCATTGTGGATGAAGGGTTTGAGACAGGAAACACAGTCGACCAGACACCTGTTGGCTGGATTTGTAATGACAATGGTTGGAAAGCCGGCATAACCATTCCGGACGACAACGTCGCACGCGGACGTAAGCCACATTCCGGCGACTGGTATATGTATGCATCTTATAACTCAGATGTCTGGACATACAAGGAAATCAACGTGACTGCAGGTAGCTACTATCGTGTGTCATTCTGGTATTCAACATGGCATGTCGACCATTTCAACCTTGAAGTCAAGGCAGGCGCAAGTGCCAGCCCATCAGCGATGACAGTAACAGTGGTACCTGAGATTTTTGTTGACAACGAGGAATTTGAACAGGCATCGGCTGTGTTCCAGGCTCCAAGTTCAGGAAATTTCTATGTGGGATTCCACAGCACAGCCACCAACATGCCATGGTATCTGTCAATTGACGATGTCGTCATCGAGCAAACAGCACAATATAACTTTGATTTAGAACAACTTACAGCCGACACAACAGCTTATTTCGGTGAGTCTGTTTATTTGAGATTCCTTCTCAGCAATACTGGAGAGCAGTCTGACTCATATCAGTTGACCAACACAAGCTCATTGCCGATGGAGTTTTATCAAAACGGCTCACAGATCAGTCAGGTGACATTATCGTATAACACTTCTATGGAGTTGGTCGCAAAAGCCACTTTGCCGATGGATTTGACCAACAACCAGGAGTTGCACGCCACATTTAATGTCACGTCATCACATTCGGCACCTACACAGTCGGCGGATTTCAAAATCACAGCTTGGGAACCTTTCCACAGTTTCCCATTGATGGAAGGCTTTGAAAGCGAGACATTCCCTCCGACAGGTTGGCAGAATGTGGCTACCAATGGCAACTACGTCTTTGAACGCAAGACCTCTAACGATTGGCCGGCATGCACACCTCATGACGAAAGCGCTGGAATGGCACGTTTTTACTGCTATACAAGTCCGGCTGGCAGCTCATGCAACCTGATTTCACCTAAGATGCATCTCAGCGCAACAGGCAACACCGTGCGTTATTGGCTGTTCCGCAACTTCAACAACAACATCATGGGTCCTGACAGAATCAATGTGTATTACTCCCCTACGACAAACACCGCCGACGGCACTTTGCTCGGAACAGTGCACCGTAACACCATGCTTGAACCTGTTGTTGGCCAGAACAGCGACTGGTATGAAATCAGCTATACCTTCGACAGCCCTGAAGGTTACGGATTCATCATCATCGAAGGAGTTAGCGGCTACGGCTGGAACCTTTGCATCGACGATGTCTTCATCAACTCGACATCAGTAGACAACAACCCACCGACAGTCGTATCGCTCAAAGGCACCCAGACATGGGCAGACACACCGATGAGCATTACGTTGAGAGTTTACGATGAGTCGAATGTGCCGAACCAGATGCAGGCAACATACACTGTCAACGGTCAGTCGCATGACATCACAATGACAAAATCAGCAAAATCAAATTATGATTACACTGGCAATTTGCCGGCACAGCCAAATCATACTACAGCAACTATCGTGTTTCACATGGCTGACGAACTCGGGCACACAGCGGATTCCGAGCCTTACGACCTGCATTGGGACTGGCAGGCTCCTATCCTCCTCGAAGGCTTTGAAGATGAGCAGTTCCCTCCAGCGGGCTGGAGCATCGAATCACTGCAGATGAGCTGGTTCAGCTGGTACAGATTCAGAGCGGAATACGCAACAAACTATTTCGGTGACGAATACTATGTGGTGCCGCCACAAGGCGAGAGAATGGCCGGCGTTGAATGGGACGAGTCAGAAGAATGGGGACCTCAGGATGAGAGCCTCATAACACCATTGTTGACGATCAACCGCCCGACAGCGCTCACTTTTGAAACATTCTGCCAATACGGCATCGCCACGTACCAAGACCATTATAAAGTAGATGTTTTGAACACCAACACTGGCACATGGAGCACACTTTGGGACGCTGTAGACCAGCCTGAATGGGTCAACCAGTTCGAAGAGCCAGTCCACCTCGACCTGTCAGCTTACCAAGGACAAAACATCAGACTGAGATTCCGCGCACACAACAACGGCAGCGACATCTTGACATACTCTTGGTTCATCGACAACGTGAAAGTCGTGGCAACAGATACAGTTACACAAGCCGTCAACGAGAATTATCTTGAGACAAAGATGTATCCAAATCCTGTTGATAATATGTTGACTATCAATGCAGAAGAAGAGATACAGCACATTTGCATTTATAACATTCTTTCCGTTAAGGTGATGGATATGGTCATCAATAACAAAGATGCCGTTCTCGACCTCTCGAACCTTGAATCAGGAATGTATCTCATTGAGATAATTGGCAAGAATGAAAAGAATATCAAGACTTTCATAAAGAAATAACATGAATATCAAAGCTATAAAAGACAAATTCAGTTCATTGTTTGGCAATGAGGCAAGCGTATACACATCGCCGGGTCGTGTAAACCTTATCGGCGAGCATACCGATTATAACGGAGGCTTTGTGTTTCCAGGAGCCATCGACAAAGGCATTTATGCCGCGATAAATCCTAACGGAACCGATAAAATTCGCGCTTACAGCGTTGATTATCAGGCAATGAGCGAGTTTGGAATGCGCGAAGAAGACGCTCCGACAGAGCCGTGGGCACGATATATCTTCGGTGTGGTGCGCGAGATGCAGAAACGCGGTTTCCAGCCAAAAGGCTTCGACACCGTGTTTGCAGGCGACGTGCCGCTTGGAGCAGGAATGTCATCGTCAGCGGCATTGGAGAGTACATTTGCCTTTGCGTTGAATGACATCTATAAATTAGGTATCGACAAGTTTGAACTTGCAAGAATCGGTCAATCGACGGAACACAACTACTGCGGCGTGAAATGCGGCATCATGGACCAGTTCGCTTCCATCTTCGGCAAGAAAGGCCATCTCATGCGCCTCAACTGTGCCACTATGGAGTTTGAGTACTTCCCATTCGACCCGAAAGGATACAAAGTGGTTTTGCTCGACACCGTCGTGAAACATGAATTAGCATCGTCGGCATATAACAAACGTCGTGAATCGTGCGAGAATGCTTGCGCACACATAGCAGCGCATCATCCTGAAGTGAAATATCTCAGCGATGCCACGATGTTGATGCTCGACGAGGTCAAAAATGATATTTCACAAGAGGATTATATGCGTGCGAAGTACGTCATCGGCGAGAAACAACGTGTTTTGGACGTTTGCGACGCTCTTGAAAAAGGCGACTACGAAACTGTAGGCGACCGTATGTACGGCACACATTACGGCATGAGCAAGGAATACGAAGTCAGCTGCGACGAACTCGATTTCCTGAATGATATCGCAAAAGAATGCGGCGTGACAGGTTCTAGAGTGATGGGCGGCGGCTTCGGCGGTTGCACGATTAACCTTGTGAAAGAAGGTCTTTACGATAAGTTCATGGAGACAGCAAAAGAGAAATTTAACAAGAAATTTGGTCATGAGCCTAAGGTTTATGACGTAGTTATTAGTGATGGAGCTAGGATGCTCGAATGAGATTTCTCACTGCGTTCGAAAAGACAAATTAGGAATAATTAATATTTAATAAAATGAAGCCAACATTATTAGTTTTAGCAGCTGGAATGGGCTCACGATATGGAGCTCTGAAGCAAATGGACGGTGTGGGTCCAAACAATGAAGCAATCCTCGATTATTCGATTTACGACGCAAAGCGCGCCGGATTCGGAAAAGTCGTCTTCGTTATCAGAAAAGATTTCGCTGAGGCGTTCGAGAAAGTCAACAGCAGCGAGAAATTCGGGATTCCGGTAGAATATGTGTATCAAGGACTTGAGTGCCTTCCAGAGGGTTACACAGTGCCGGAAGGCCGTGTAAAACCTTGGGGAACAGGTCACGCAGTGCTGATGGCCGCCAATGTCATCCATGAGCCGTTCGCAGTGATAAACGCAGACGATTTCTATGGCAAAGAGGCATACGAAGTCTTGGCAAAATATCTGCAGGAATGCGACGGCAAGACTGGCGCATATTCGATGGTAGCTTACAAACTAAAGAACACATTGTCGGATTTCGGCACAGTGTCACGCGGTGTCTGCACTTCGAATAGATGCAACTTCTTACAGACCATCGTCGAGCGCACTTCTATAGCCAAGACAGTCGAAGGTGCAGCATACACTGACGAAACAGGCGAGCACTCTCTCCCACTCGACACTTTGGTATCAATGAACTTCTTCGGTTTCACCCCAGATTTCTTGGGTTATCTCGAAGCTGGATTCAAAGAGTTTTTGGACGGTCCTGCACAGACCAACATCAAGGCTGAGTTCTACATCCCGTTGATGGTCAATAATTTAATCAACGCAAAGAAGGCAAAACTCAAAGTGTTGTCAAGCGATGCTGTATGGTTTGGCGTGACATACAAAGAAGATAAGCCGGATGTCGTGAAGAAGATCCAGAATCTCATCGACAAAGGCGTTTATCCAAAGAATTTGTGGAAATAATAAATAAAAGAAACTATGGCTGAAAATAAGAAAAATTACACCATTCCGATTATTGTGATGTTCTTGCTTTTCGGAATGATTTCATTCGTGACCAACCTCGCGTCACCGATGGGCGACATCCTGAAAAACCAGTTCAACATCCCGAACTGGCAAGGAACACTTGGCGTTTTCGCTAACTTCATAGCATACGCTGTGATGGGTATTCCTTCTGGAAACCTTCTTCAAAAGAGAGGTTACAAAACCACGGCTCTCATAGCTGTGGCTGTCGGATTCATTGGCGTTGGCATCCAGACACTTTCGGGCGTTTTCGAGAGTTTCTTCGTCTATTTGATCGGTGCCTTCATCGCAGGTTTCAGCATGTGCTTGCTTAACACTGTCGTCAACCCGATGCTTAACAAACTCGGTGGCGGCGGCAACAGAGGCAACCAGCTCATCCAGATTGGCGGCAGCTTCAACTCCTTAATGGGTACAGCCGTTATCGTCATCACCGGATTGCTCATCCCAAGCATCATGGAGGCAAGAATCAGCGACGTGTTCCCGTTGATGTACACCGCATTGGCAATCTTCGCCATCGCTTACATCGTTATCAGAAGAACTGACATTCCAGAAAACGAACAGCGTGTAATGGTTCAAAAAACCGATGACAAAATTGGTCCAATGGCGTTCCGTCATTTTGTGCTGGGCGCTATCGGCATCTTCATCTATGTCGGTGTTGAAGTCGGCATCCCGAATGTCCTTCACAAATGGTTGCAGAACCCTGACCTGAACATCTTCACAGAAGGCGTCCAAGCTGATGATGTTGCCGCTTCCGTGGCTGCAACTTATTGGTTCTTAATGCTTATCGGTCGTCTGATTGGCGGTATCATCGGCAATAAAGTCTCCGCAAAGGCGATGCTTACCACAGTGTCGTGCCTCGGCATCATTCTGACATTACTTGGAATGTTCGGACCATCGACAATGGTAAGAATCCCTGCATTCAACGGCGCTGCAGGTTTCGGTCTCGAGAGGATTCCTCTCAACGCGGCATTCTTTATGCTCATCGGACTCTGCACCTCTGTGATGTGGGGCGGCATCTTCAACCTCGCAGTGGAAGGTCTGGGTAAATACACCGAGAAAGCTTCCGGTATCTTTATGACGTTGGTGTGCGGCGGCGGTATCCTGCCATTGCTCATGAACGCCATCGTCGACGCCAACGGCGGCACAGGCTATCTCCAGAGCTACTGGGTGATTGTCGTGGGATTGGCTTACCTGCTATTCTACGCCTTGTGGGGCTCGAAGAATGTGAACAAAGACATCCCGACAGAGTAAAGTTAAAGGATAACTGATAAAAGATAAGAGAGCGCAATGCGGCAGATATTACCGCTTTACGCTCTCTTTTAACTTTTAACTTTTTTCTTTTATCTAGTCATCTATACCAACTAACTGATATTTTTTGTTGAAAATAAGCTCAAGAGTGTTGTTTAACTCAGCTTTCCATCGTCCGTCATCTGATTTCCATTCTACGATGAATGCATTTGGATAAGAAGCCTGAACCTGCTGCAAAACCTCTGCCGGAATAAGTGCATCAGGGACACGTTCATACTGGCAGTCCACCTTCTTGAGATTACCGCTACCATCAAAACTAAGTTCCTTACCATCGTTGAATTTCACTTCATATTCTGTGCCGAAAAGCTCAGTATCAACTGTGATAAACAGGATGTTCTCTTTTACAAAATTTTGAGTGATAATAGTTTGGGCATTTGCCGGAAGCTGTTCAAATGTAATCGGTCTTCCGTCTGCACAGGCGCTCAAGCAGAGTGTCAGTGCCATAAATAAAGTTAAAAAGAGTCTTCTCATAATTTATGAATTTAAATTTCTGCAAAAATAATAAAAAATATTAAAATGTCAAGCATTTTTTCATCTCAGGCTCCTTCTCCTCCGCCTTTTCAAACAACCGCCATTGCGCTTTTGTGCGGACGAGGTTATGCTCGGGATATTTGATTTTATAATAGGTGTCGCCGTTGATGTAATCCGCTAGGAATCTGACGGTTTGCATATATGGAAACAGCAACGCCGCATACGGAAGGTTTTCTTTTTCGATTGGAAGGAGGAAACCTTTCGTGCCTTCAAGGTAACCCTTCGTGAAAGCATTGTAAATCTCCATGTTAAAATCGATATTGTCGAGATTCGGGTCGTCTTCAAGACCTGTATTCGCAGCAGTTCTTAAAAAATCGCCATAGTCCGAAAAGACAAAACTCGGCATCACAGTATCCAAATCAATGATACACAATACATTACCTTCTTTATCAAAGAGCATATTATTGACTTTAGTATCGCAATGACATACTCGCTTAGGCAACTTACCTTCACGGAAAAGCCGCTCGCCAAGTGTCATTTTTTCTTTGCGTTTGAAGATTTCATCAAGATAGTATTGCACTTCCGCGACACGCCCTGCTTTATCATCAGCCACTGCATCACGAAGCTGTTTCAATCGGAATTCAATGTTATGGAAATCAGGAATTATCTCGCCAAGAGGCTCATCCAAATCTGACAAAAGCGACTCAAATTCGCCGAACGACTTACCAGCAATATACGAGTATTCAGGTGTAACTGCTTGATATGTAATAGAATCAGGCACGAAATCCATCAACCGCCAATATTTTTCGCCATCAAAATAATAAGACTTGCCGGCATCAGTTTTCAAAAATTGAAGTGTGTCTCTACCTTTTTTTCGGAGATGATTTGTCACCTTATTAATATTATCCATCAGCATGTCAACGTCTTGAAAAATAGCGTTGTTAATACGCTGAAGCACATATTTCGGCTTGTCGAAACCTTCCACAAACACCTTATACGTGTCGTTGATGAGCCCCTCGCCCATCGGCTTCACCTCGGCTACTTTATCAGAGATTTCGAATTTCGAGACTATTTCAATAAGATTTTCCATGATGAAATTTTTCGTAAAATTAAAAATAAATATCGTACGAATGAAAATATTTTGTAATTTTACACTTCAATAATGGCAATATGAAATATAACACCTTAAAACTCTCCATCACAGCGATAATGATGCTTTTTGTTATCGCGATAAGCGGTTGCAAATGCGACAACAAAAACGGGAAAAATTATCAGATTAAGGACAACGCCATCGTCTTCGACGAGCCGCAACGCGCTGAAGGTCAGACGAGTATGCTGGAGTTTGCCGCCGAACCTATTGAAAACGTCAGAATTGGTTTCATCGGTCTCGGAATGCGTGGCTACGATGCTGTTTACCGCATGTCGTTCATCGACGGCGTGGAAATCGTAGCTTTGTGCGACCTCATCGGCGACAAGGTCGAGAAGGTCCAGAAAGAGATTCTTGAAGACAAAGGTCTGCCGCGTGTAGCTGAATATGTTGGCGAAACGGCTTATCAACAACTATGCGAACGCGATGACATTGACCTCGTTTATATCTGCACTAACTGGCAGACACACGTCCCGATGGCGGTTTATGCCATGGAACATGGCAAACATGTGGCATTGGAAGTGCCGGCAGCAACTACCGTTGAGGACTGCTGGAAACTCGTCGATGTGTCGGAACGTACCCGTAAACATTGCATGATGCTCGAAAACTGCTGCTACGACTTCTTCGAGATGACGGCTCTCAACATGGCAAAACAAGGCATGTTCGGCGAAGTGATTCATGCTGAGGGTGCATACATCCACAATCTGGAGCCGTATTGGCATGAATATCAGGACAATTGGCGCCTCGACTTCAACCAGAAATACGGCGGCGACGTGTATGCGACTCATGGCTTGGGACCAATCTGTCAGGTGCTTGACATCCACCGCGGCGACCGCATGGAATATCTCGTGTCGATGACAACGCCATCATACAACGGCAAGAAAATCGCTGAAGAGATGATGGGAACAAAGGATTTTGCCAACGGCGACATGACAACTACCATGATTCAGACCAACAAAGGCAAAACCATCTTGATTGAACATAACGTTTACACCTACAGACCATACAATAGATTGTTCCAACTTACTGGTACTGAAGGTTTTGCAAACAAATATCCTGTTGAAGGCTTCACCTTGATGGATAAGAATCTTCCGGAAGGTTTCCTTGCCGAGGGTCAGCATCTGAATGTTCACGGCTTTGTACCGAAAGATGTGCGCGACAAGATCTTGGACGAATATCTCCATCCTATCGCAAAGGAAATCGAGGACAAGGCAAAGGAAGTGGGCGGTCACGGCGGCATGGACTTTATCATGGATTACCGCCTGATTTACTGCTTGCATAACGGTCTCCCGCTTGACGAAGACGTGTACGATGCCGCCGAGTGGTCATGCATTGGCGACCTGACACGCGCTTCTGTTGAAAACCACGGCATGCCAGTGAAAATGCCTGATTTCACTCGCGGTGACTGGAATAAAGTTAACGGATACAAACATGCAATGAAATAAACACATAATTCATTAACTAAACTAAAAATATCATGAAAAAGAAATTTGTATGCCCAATTTGCGGCTACGTACACGAAGGAGAAGAAGCTCCTGAGAGATGCCCACAGTGCAAACAGGTTGTTGAATGGAAAGTCCTCGACGAGAGCGCAAAACTCAACTTCGTGACTGAACACGTCATCGGTATCGCCAAAGGCACCGGTGATGAAATGATCAAAGATCTGAACGCACAGTTTATGGGTGAGTCAACTGAGGTTGGTATGTATCTGGCGATGGCACGTCAGGCCGACCGCGAGGGTTATCCGGAGATTGCTGAAGCTTTCAAACGCTATGCATTTGAAGAGGCTGACCATGCTTCACGTTTCGCTGAGTTGCTCGGTGAGGTCGTTTGGGACACCAAGACAAACCTCTACAAACGTATGGTGGCTGAATGTGGCGCCTGCGAAGAGAAGATGCGTATCGCCCGCGTGGCAAAGGAACGTAACCTCGACGCTATCCACGACACAGTTCATGAGATGGCAAAAGACGAGGCTCGTCACGGCAAAGGTTTTGAAGGACTGTACAACAGATACTTCAAATAATCAAATTTTCATTTAAATTAAAAGAGCGCCCAGAGAAAATTGTTGTTTCCGGCGCTCTTTTATTATAATCAATTGGAGAGTTTACAATCTCTCAGCTATTCCGTAAACTTTCTGTTTGGATGACGATGACTGAACCAGCTCCGCCAAGAATCCTGTGAGGAAAAACTGCACACCGACGATGATGCACACCAATGCGAAATAGAATAACGGACGACTGGTCATGCCGTAAGCATGGAAAGCGAACTTCTTGACAACCAGCATAATACCGATGATGAAACCGACAAGGAACATCAGGCTGCCGAGACCGCCGAAGAGGTGCATCGGGCGTTTTCCGAACTTCGAGATGAATGTGATTGTGAGCAAATCGAGATAACCTCTCAAGAAACGGCTCATTCCGAACTTCGAGACACCAAATTTGCGTTTCTGATGATGTACCACCTTCTCCCCTATGTGCGTGAAACCTGCAGCTTTCGCAATGACTGGGATGTAACGGTGCATTTCGCCGTAAATCTCTATGTTTTTCACGACCTCATTGCGGTAAGCCTTAAGTCCGCAGTTGAAATCATGGAGCTTGATGCCGGTCATGCGGCGTGTCGACCAGTTGTAGAACTTCGAAGGGATGTTTTTCGCAAACTTTGAGTCGTAACGCACCTTCTTCCAGCCACTTACGAGGTCGTAGCCGTCTTTCTCAATCATTTTGTAAAGCTCTGGAATCTCGTCAGGACTGTCCTGAAGGTCGGCATCCATGGTGATGACAACATCGCCTTCCAATATTTTAAAGCCTTCGTTGAGTGCCGCCGACTTGCCGTAATTTCTGCGGAAGCGTATTCCCTTGATATTAGGGTTGTTAGCCTTCAGCTGCTGGATGCAGTGCCACGAGCCGTCAGTGCTGCCGTCGTCGACAAACACAATCTCGTAGGAAAATTTATTTTCTTCCATGACTCGGCGAATCCATGCCTCAAGTTCAGGCAGCGATTCCTCTTCATTCAGCAAAGGTACAATTACAGAAATATCCATTTCAAACTTTTTTACGTGCAAAAATAGCAATAATTAATGAATAAAACAGCGACAATATCACATTTATTATCAACATGGAGACGGCTGTCGCCAAAGGTGAGAAAAGCTCGCGCATCTGACGACCGTTTTCATAAAGTCCTATCCTGCTCTCAAGTCCGCCGTTAGCGTAAAGCAAATAAATTACGCCACAAAAGACGATTGATCCTAAAATTCCGCTAATGAAACTCATCAGAAAAGCTTTCCAATAAGTGAATTCTTTCCACACAAATTTGTTTTTAAAAAAAGCCAGTGTGATGCTGAGCCATACAAACGGGATGAGATAAATTATCGAGAAAAGAAATGAGAACTCGACGTAAAGCCGCTGATAAAATACGATATAAGTAAATGATAATAAGACACTTAACAACAATCCGGAAATGACTGTTGTGAGCCAATATTGTTTGCCTGTATATGTCGGTTCAATTATCATTTCAGACAAAAAAGGGTAAGCTACTTATATCGCACCGCTCAACCATCTACCCTTGCTGCCTTCCGACCCTGGGGGAGTTTGACAGGAGCTGGTCGTATAAGACTTACCCGATGCAAAAATACGAAATTTTTTGATTGTGCAAGGAATTTGGTGAAAAATAATTTTTGAAACAAAAATTCCCGAAAGAATCGCTTCTCCCGGGAATTTTTTAACGATAATTGTGAAAATTATTTCTCCACTTCTTTCTTCAGTCTCTCTGTCAACATCGGGACGATTTTGTGCAAATCGCCTACAATGCCGAGGTCAGCGGCTGAGAAGATAGGAGCATATTTGTCCTTGTTGATGGCGATGATGAAGTCTGACTCCTCCATACCTGCGAGGTGCTGGATAGCGCCTGAGATACCGCATGCCATGTAAAGGTTCGGACGCACTGTCTTACCTGTCTGACCGACCTGGAAGCAGTGATCCATGATACCTGCGTCGACCATGGCACGTGATGATGCCACCATGCCGCCGAGGACGTCTGCCAAAGCCTGAAGTTTGTTGAAACCTTCCTTGTCGTGAACGCCACGGCCTCCTGACACCAAGATCTTGGCATCGGCGATGTCGTCAGCGCACTTGCAGTTCATCTTGGTCTCAATGACTTTGACTTTGAACTTGCTTGTGTCGAATTTAGGAGCAAACATTGTGATGGTGCCTTTTCTGCCAGCCTCGCGGACACGTTTCTGCATCACGCCTGGACGCACTGTCGACATCTGTGGACGTGTGTTAGGGCAAAGAATGGTTGCCATCAGGTTGCCACCGAATGCAGGACGTGTTGAACGGAACTGCTTCTCGCCTGTCTCCTCGACTATACCGATTTCAAGTTTAGTGCAGTCTGCTGTCAGACCGGTCTTCAAACGTGAAGCGATACGTGGTGCGAGGTCACGGCCGATGGTTGTTGCACCGTAAAGGACGATGCTTGGGCAACCGGCTGTGATCATCTGATATACAACCTGTGAGTACTGTTCTGTCAAATAATCCTTGAGTTCCGGGCAGTCTGCGACGAGCACTTCGTCAGCACCCATCTCGATGAGGCTCTGAGCCTGATCTTTCACATTGTGACCCAATAACATTGCCACGACTTTCTCGCCGAGAGCGTCGGCCAAGTCGCGAGCTTTACCTAAAAGTTCGTATGCTACGGATTGAATCATACCTCCGCGCTGTTCTGCGAACACATAAACGTTTTTGTAATCTTTGATATCCATGGCTACTTTTAGATTAAATGTTTCTCTTTAAGTTTCTTAACAATAATTTCCACAGCTTCTTCCTCGCTCACTTCGAACACCTCACCCGGTGCCTTGAGCTGTTTCGGGAATGACTGCCACACCTTTGTTGGTGAGCCTTTCAGACCGAGTTTGTTCTCGTCGACATCGAGTTTGTCGGCGCCCCAAACTTCAACTTCCTTGCTGTAAGCGTCAACGATGCCCGCCACTGTCATGTAACGTGCCTCGAATGCTGAAGCGAGGACTGTGAGGACGCATTTTCCTTCGACTTCGAGAGTCTGGACGCTGTCTTCGTTCTCTTTCTTCACGATGAAGTTGCCGTTCTTTTCGCGTTCAGCGTCGATGACGTATGAAACCTGTGGAAGGCCGAGGTGTTCTGCCATCTCAGGACCGACCTGTGCTGTGTCACCGTCGATAGCCTGACGGCCAGCGATGATGAGGTCATAGTCCATAGTCTTGATGGCGCCTGCCAATGCGTATGATGTTGCAAGAGTATCAGCACCAGCGAACTTTCTGTCGCTCAATAAGATAGCTCTGTCAACGCCCATAGCGAAAGCTTCTCTCAGGATGAGGTCGGCTTGTGGAGGTCCCATTGTGATAACTGTAACGTTAGCGCCGTATTTGTCTTTCATACGGAGAGCGAGTTCGAGACCGCCCTTGTCGTCCGGGTTCATGATGCTCGGAACGCCTTCACGGATAAGAGTGTTCTTTACCGGATCGATTTTGATTTCGGTAGTATCAGGTACTTGCTTAATACAAACTATAATATTCATAATCTTACCTCCTATTTAAATAAATGACCGGCGATAACCATTCTCTGAACCTCTGATGTACCTTCGTAGATTTCGGTAATCTTGGCGTCACGCATCATGCGCTCGACCGGATATTCACGTGTGTAGCCGTAGCCGCCGTGGAACTGGACTGCCTTTGTAGTCACTTCCATTGCTGTCTCAGCTGCGAAGAGTTTTGCCATTGCTGCATCTGCTGAGTATGGGAGACCTTTGTCTTTCTTCCATGCAGCGCTTCTGACGAGCAAACGAGCTGCCTCAACCTTTGTCTTGAGGTCGGCCATCTGGAACTGTGTGTTCTGGAACTGTGCGATTGACTTTCCGAACTGCTTGCGTTCCTTGGTGTATTTCACTGTCTCATCCATTGCGCCTTGTGCGATGCCGAGAGCCTGTGAAGCGATACCGATACGGCCGCCGTCGAGGGTCTTCATAGCGATGGTGAAGCCCTTGCCAAGTTGACCAAGGAGGTTCTCCTTCGGCACTTCGCAGTTTTCGAAGATAAGCTCGCATGTCGCTGAGCCGCGGATACCCATCTTCAACTCTTTCTTACCGATGCTGAAGCCCTTGAAGCCTTTCTCGACGATGAATGCCGAGATGCCCTTGGTGCCTTTGCTCTTGTCGGTCATTGCCATGACGATGAACACGTCGGCGTATGCTGCGTTGGTGATGAAAATCTTCGAACCGTTGAGGATGTATTTGTCGCCAGCGTCAACAGCCATTGTCTGTTGCATGGCGGCGTCGGTACCTGCGTTAGGCTCGGTGAGACCGAAAGCGCCGATCCATTCGCCTGATGCGAGCTTCGGCAAATATTTCATCTTCTGTTCCTCTGTTCCGTTCTCAAGGATAGGTGCCATGCACAATGATGTGTGGGCTGAAAGGATAACGCCTGTGGTGGCGCACACTCTTGAGAGCTCCTCAACAGCCATGATGTACATCTGCACTGATCCGCCTGCGCCACCATACTGACGTGGCACCGGAATACCCATCAAACCTAATTTCGCCATCTTCTTGACGGTCTCCATAGGGAAACGTTCCTGTTCGTCAACTTCGGCTGCCAAAGGCTTGACCTCGTTCTCTGCAAACGATCTGATCATCTGCAGGAACAATTCTTCTGTCTTTGAATAGCTAAAATCCATTTCAATTAATTTAGTTTGGAGTTTGAAGTTTGCAGTGTGCAGTTAACTTCAAACTTCACACTTAAAACTTCAAACTTTCTTATTAATACTTGTAAAATCCTTCTCCAGTTTTACGACCGAGCAAACCGGCGCGCACCATCTTTCTCAAAAGTGGATGTGGGCGGTATTTCGGATCACCGAACTCGTTGTAAAGCACCTCCATGATGGCGAGGTTGACATCGTTTCCGATGAGGTCGGCCAATGCGAGAGGTCCCATTGGATGGTTGGCGCCAAGCATCATGCACTTGTCGATGTCCTCTGCTGATGCGATACCGTCGGCCAAGATACCGACAGCCTCGTTGATCATTGGGATGAGGATGCGGTTGACGACGAAACCTGGGGCTTCTTTCACCTCGACCGGCTGTTTGCCGATTGATGTCGAGAGGTCAACAATGCATTTTGTCACTTCGTCGCTTGTGAGCTGTCCCTTGATGACTTCCACCAATGCCATTCTGTCGGCCGGGTTGAAGAAGTGCATGCCGATGAACTGTGCAGGACGTGTTGTGCAGGCAGCAATTTCGGTGATTGACAATGATGATGAGTTTGTTGCGAAGATTGCTTCCGGCTTGCAGATCTTGTCGAGTTCAGTGAACACCTCTTTCTTAAGAGCCATATCTTCTGATGCAGCCTCGATGACGAGGTCGGCGTCTTTGAATGTGGCGTAGTCGGTGGTTGTTGTGATGTTCTTCAACAGAGCGTCAACATCCTCTTGAGTCATCTTACCTTTCTCAACGAGTTTGGCGTAACCTTTTGCAATTGAACCCATAGCCTTGTCGATGCTGGCCTGAGTTCTGCTCTTCATGACGACTGGCATCTTGGCTGCGAAAGCTTTCACGATGCCTTTTGCCATTGTACCTGTTCCAATAACGTATACTTTCATGTTATCTAAAATTTAATTGTTAATTATTCTCCTTTAAAAGTTGCTTCGCGTTTCTCCAAGAATGCCTTCATGCCTTCTTTTTGATCTGCAGTGGCGAAGCATTTTCCGAATGCGACGTTCTCGAGCTCGATGGCGTCGTCAGCGCAGAGGTCGTAGCTCTCATTGATGCAACGTTTGGCGTGAGCGATGGCGAGAGGTGCGTTCTTGAGCATCTTATGTGCCATCTCCATGGCCTTGTCCATCAACTCGGCTGGCTCATAAACAGCGTTCACCAAGCCGATGCGCAGTGCCTCGTCAGCTTTGATGGCCTTGCCAGTGTATATCATCTCCTTGGCATAGCCTTGTCCGATGAGTTTCGCCAGACGGTAGGTGCCGCTGAAACCAGGTGTGATGCCGAGTCCCACTTCAGGCTGACCGAAACGTGCGTTGTTCGAGCAGATGCGGATGTCGCATGCCATTGCCAGCTCGCAACCTCCGCCAAGGCAGAAACCGTTTACAGCAGCGATGACCGGAATTGGCAGCGTCTCCAGCTTGCGGAACGCTTTTGCACCGATCTTGCTGAACTCGTAGCCTTCTTTTTCGTAAAGATTGACCATCTCGGAAATGTCAGCGCCGGCCACGAACGATTTCTCGCCGTCGCCAGTGACGATGAGGACACGTGTCTTCTTGGTGTCCAAGTTACTGACGAAATGGTCAATCTCCTTGAGAACTGTCGAGTTCAAGGCGTTCAACGACTTAGGTGCCGACACTGTCATGATGCCGATACCGTTGTCCTGAAGCTCTATTTTTAAATATTGATAATCCATCTTATTTAGTTTGAAGTTTGAAGTTTGCAGTGTGCAGTTAACTTCAAACTCCACACTTCAAACTTCAAACTATATTAGTCAAGCATCGATTTGAGGTTCGGGCTGATGATGAGTTTAGCCTCGGTAGCGGCCTGCACCTGCTCCACTGTGAATTCAGGATGGATCTCGGTGAGGACGATGCCTTCTTTTGTGATTTCCATCACACCCATCTCGGTGATTATCATATTGACCTGACCTGCTGCAGTGAGAGGCAGTGTGCATTCCTTCAAGATCTTAGGAGCGCCTTTCTGTGTGTGTTCCATAGTGAGGATAACGCGTTTTGCACCGACCACGAGGTCCATTGCGCCGCCCATGCCAGGAGCCATCTTGCCTGGGATGATCCAGTTGGCGAGGTTGCCCTTCTCATCGACCTGCAAAGCGCCGAGGAACGACACGTTGACATGACCGCCGCGAATGATTGCGAATGATGTTGCTGAATCGAATGTGCAAGCGCCTGGTGTCAAGGTGATGTAACCGCCGCCAGCGTTGATGAGGTTCTTGTCTTCCTTGCCTTCTTCAGGAGTTGGTCCCATGCCCATTGCGCCGTTCTCAGTCTGCAGTGTCACTGACACGCCTTCCGGAAGATAGTTAGGAATCATTGTCGGAAGTCCGATACCCAAATTCACAACATCGCCGTCATGCAGCTCTTTTGCAGCACGTCTCGCGATAACTTCTCTAATTTCGTTTTTTTCCATATTGCAAAATATTTAATTGTTAATTTGTATTTTCTATTTCACGCCACGTTTGACCATTTCCTGGACGATGAATGATGCCACGTCATCAGCGTAGGTGTTCATTCCGAAGCCGGCGTCGAAACCGAGTTCCTTTGCGAGCTCGTGTGAGATACGAGCACCACCGCAGCAGCAGATCATCTTGTCGCGCAAGCCTTCAGCTTCCATCAACTCGATGAATTCGGTCATATTTTTGATATGGACGTCTTTCTGTGTAACTGTCTGTGAGACCAGCAACGCATCAGCATGAAGCTCAACGCCTTTCGCGATAAACTCCTCATTCGGCACCTGTGAACCGAGGTTGTAAGCCTCGATCATCTCGTAACGCTCAAGTCCGTAGTGACCGGCATAACCCTTCATGTTCATGATGGCGTCGATACCCACAGTGTGAGCGTCGGTACCTGTTGAAGCTCCAACCACCACAATCTTACGGCCGATGTTTTCCTTGATGTACTGGTCGGTTTCGTACATGTCCATGGTGTTCGACTCGACCTTCGGAACGTAAATAGTGCTATAGTTGACAGTATGTGTGCAGCTTCCATAGCAGTTAAAGAAAGTGAATCCTGGAGTCAACTCTTTGTAATACACCACAATAGGATTCTCGAAACCCATAGTTTTGAGGAGTTGTTTTGCTGCCTCGACAGCTTCTGCGCCGCATGGAACAGGTAATGTGAAACTCAGCTGGGTCTTGCCATCGTTCATTGTGTCGCCATACGGCTTAATTTTCGTCAAGTCTAAGGTTTTGTCGAAATCCTTAGCTTCCATTGAATATAATCCTTCGCTCATATATTATATAATTTACTCTATTTCAATTAGTTACAAAATGAGACATGATAAAAGCCATTACACCTTTATCATGTCTGCAAATATAATATATTTTTTTAAATAAAAACAAGAATTTTTAATTCTTTTTCTTAAAGATTTTCTTTCGGAACATGAAGAGATTGAAAATGATGAAGACGGCAATCAGAATACCCAAAGTGATGAGTGCTTGCTTGAATCCTTGTGGCGCGAAACTGACCAGAAGAAGCACCGGGAATCCCAACGCCACCGCTGGAAGTGACTGCAAAACCAGGTTGTTTGCTGCAGGTGTCTCAAATTTTGGGTCGATCTCACGAAGGAGTATCATGCCGTTGGAAGCGGTGCCGGTGAGCATGCCGAACATGCTGAAGAAACCTTCGTAGACGTAGTTCGGATAAAGATGCTCGCACACTTTTTTCACAAACCAGAACGTAGCGATGGCTCCGAGTCCGCAAACCAGGATATAAGGAATGGCAAACCCCTTGAATTCACTGAAGTTTATGGCCGCTGTGCCCGCCACAATCATGATGTCAAAAAAGAATCCGCTGATACGGTTCAAAAGGTAGTTGTTGATGTACTCTCTCTTCATTATCTGTCTCTTTCTCAACACTTTGATGATGCCTTTTATCATGATGCCGAACAGCGTACCAAGCAGGAAGTTGAATCCCCACATCAGTGGCATGAGGGTCTTCTCACCGAAATTGCCGAGGTCTAAAGTTTGCAGGAAATGGTTGAAGAGATACACCAAAAGATATGTGAAAAGCACCAGACAAATCTGGATTGAGAGTTTGTCAACTGATTCAGTATCAGGGATTTCGTTCTCACCTTCATAGTCGCTGAGTTTGTTCATCTGCTTCTCGCGTATCTCAGATATCTTGATTTTGCCTTTCTTTTTCAAGATGTTAAGATAGATAACACCGACGACGCATCCAACAATAAATCCCATGGCTGCGATAGATAGTCCGAAGTCCTTGCCTGGAAACATTATGCCTTGTTCAGCTGCTCTGTCCATGTAAATAGTACCGAAATTCAAAGCCTGTCCAGGTCCCTGACCATAGCCCATCGGCAACAACAATCCCGCGGCATAGAAAATCTGCTTTCCGAAATAGAACATCGGTATCGTAACCAACAGACCCACAATGCCTTGGATGATGTAAGTGCTTGCCGTCAAGGTGCCGGTCTCAATCACTTTCATGGTACTAGATTTCGACTCAACTTTGTTGTTTTTCAATGCCAAAGCCACAAAACCGAGACCAAGCGCATGGTACGTGATGATTTCCATTGAACGTTTGTCGATCAAATCTTCCCAACCGAACAAGTCAGAGTATATCGCTTTGAAAATCAAGATCAAAGCGCCGCCGATCAATGCTGATGGAATCAGACTTTTCTGCATAAAAGGCACTTTTGTCCTGACAATGTTTCCAGCCAGAAGACCAACTGCGATAACACACAACTGCAACATAAGGTTCCAAACGGCGTCGGTTGCGAAAAATGGTACTGCTAATGTATTCATATTCAATCAATTTTGTTAAGTTTCTCTTCCAAAGCGACGACAATGTCGCGGTATTTTGCGGCATTCATGAAGTCAAGTTCCTTGACAGATCTCTCCATCTCTTTCTTGGCTTCCTGAATGGCTTTTTTGATGTCTTTCGGTGAACGATAAACGGCGACTTTCTCTTCCGCCACAGCGCGCACGCTCTCTTCAGCCGCTTCATATTCAACGAGTTTGCGGTTGTTGATGGTTTCGTTCCATGCTGTGTCGAGTGGCTTGATGATTGTTTTCGGCACTATGCCATGCTCGATATTATAAGCCATCTGTTTCTCGCGTCGTCGTTGGGTCTCGTCTATGGTTTTACGCATCGCGTCAGTGATTTTGTCGGCATACATTATCACTTTGCTGTCGGCGTTACGTGCAGCACGTCCTGCCGTCTGTGTCAACGAGCGTTCCGAGCGCAAGAAGCCTTCCTTGTCGGCGTCTAAAATCGCAACCAATTGAACCTCAGGCAGATCCAGACCCTCACGAAGCAGGTTAACACCCACCAAAACGTCGAAGTCTCCCCTTCTCAAGCCCATCATGATGTCAACACGGTCAAGGGTATCGACGTCAGAGTGTATGTATCTTGTAGCGATATTCAGGTTGTTAAGGTAGTTTGTGAGTTCCTCCGCCATGCGTTTTGTCAGAGTGGTGACAAGCACACGTTGTTTGTTGCCCAAAACGCGAATTATCTCGTCAACAAGGTCATCGACCTGGTTGGTGCAAGGACGCACCTCGATGACCGGGTCAAGAAGTCCTGTCGGGCGTATCAGCTGCTCGACATAAACGCCTTGTGTTTTCTGCATCTCATAGTCTCCAGGTGTTGCACTGACGTATATTGTCTGTCCTGTAAGTGCCTCAAACTCATCGAATTTCAATGGACGGTTATCGAGCGCCGACGGCAGTCGGAAGCCGTATTCCACGAGGGTCTGTTTCCTCGAACGGTCACCGCCGTACATGCCACGGATCTGCGACACGGTGACATGACTTTCATCGATAATGGTGATAAAATCGTCGGGGAAGAAATCAAGCAGACAGAACGGGCGCGTGCCTGCGGCGCGTCCATCAAAATATCGCGAATAGTTCTCGATGCCCGAACAATATCCAAGCTCTCGAATCATCTCAACATCATGATTTACACGGTCTTCCAGACGTTTTGCATCCTCAAATTTGCCAATTTCACGGAAATATTCGGCTTGCTTAAACATATCAAGCAGAATCTCTTCAGTTGCTTGTTTTATCTTTTCTTTCGAAGTGACGAAGATATTTGCCGGAAACAACGTGATATTCTGCAGACTCTCGATTCTCGTCCCGTTTATCGGGTCAAACGACTCCAATTCCTCAATCTCATCGTCCCAAAAGATTATTCTGAAAGGTGTCTCGGAATATGCCGGAAAAACATCCACAGTGTCGCCTTTCACACGGAATCTTCCTCGTGAAAATTCGATGTCGTTTCGGCTATAAAGCGCATTCGAGAGGTCAAAAAGCAGGTCGTCGCGACGAATCTTCTGGCCAAGTTCAATGTTTATCACATTTTTGCTGAAATCTTCCGGGTTTCCGATACCGTAAATACATGATACTGAGGACACTACAATCACATCTCGTCGCCCCGAAAGCAGTGCCGATGTTGTGCTCAGTCGCAATCTGTCGATCTCGTCGTTTATCGATAAATCTTTCTCAATATAGGTGTTTGTCTGAGGAATAAACGCTTCCGGCTGATAATAATCGTAATATGAAACGAAATATTCGACCTTGTTTTCCGGAAAAAACTGCTTGAATTCGCTGTACAACTGCGCCGCGAGAGTCTTGTTATGACTGAGAATCAGGGCAGGACGGTTCAGTTCCGCCAGCATGTTGGCGATGGTAAATGTCTTGCCAGAGCCTGTCACGCCCATCAAAGTCTGGTACCTCTCCCCCGCCAAGATGCCGTTTTTCAGCTGTTCTATGGCTTGAGGCTGGTCGCCAGTGGGCTTAAACTCCGATGCGATTTTGAAATTCATCAGCTTTTCTTACTCTGTCTGAACAAAAACTCTTTCTCTTCCTTGGTGAGGCTGTCGTAGCCGCCTTTGCTGATTTTATCAAGGATTTCGTCGGTTCTGCGGTCGTCTTCGGCACGTTCTTTGTTGTAGTCCCAATCCGATTTCGGTCTGCTGCTCTCGAAACCTCTGTTTTTATTGAATTTTATGTTGAATCGCGGCTGCCAAGTTCCGGCTTTATATCTCCAATATAAGATTAGGCCCAAACCGAACAGCATGCCTCCGACATGTGCGAAATGCGCCACGTTGTCGATAGATGAAAAGCCCGAGAAAAGCTCAATGAGACCATATATTATCACAAACCATTTCGCCTTAATTGGAATGGCGAAGTATATGTAAATCCTAGAGTTTGGCCACATCATGCCGAATGCGAGAAGGATGCCATAAACAGCTCCTGAAGCACCAACAGTAGTCAGCATGTTGAGATATTCATCGACAGGTATGTTGCGGTTGCCCATCCTCACATACTGGTAATTCTCGACAATATCAGAAAGTTGTATGTACTGCACAAGTTCCTGCGTCAAACCGGCGCCAATGCCGCAGACGAAGTAAAATATGAGGAATTGCTTCGGTCCCCACACATTTTCAATGCTGTTTCCGAACATCCATAGTGCAAACATGTTGAAGAAAAGATGCGCGAAACCGCCATGCATGAACATGTACGTCACAAATTGATATGGTCTGAAATCAGATGCGCCGACATAATGCAAGCCCAGATAATCTGATAAGTCAATGCGCCAAGCCGCTTCGGCAGCCCATGTCGCCAAATAAAATACAACATTGATTATCAATAAGTTCTTTACCACTGGTGGTAAAATCGAAAAGCCTTGTGGTCTAAATTGATTGTCCATTAGTTCAAACGTGTTTTTATGTCGTCAGCATTGATGATTGTGTAGATTTTCTTACCATTTGGCGCCACTTCCGCCACCGCACAGCCAAAAAGTCTGTCGATGATGTCCTGCATCTCCACGGCACTCAATGTCTGACCTGCCTTCACCGCCATCTGTGATGCCAGTGAACGTGCCAAATTTAATTTCCTATCTGATTGATTACCAGAGTTATTTGTCTTGTAATCCTCTAAAAGTTTTTCAATAATCGAAACAGCGTCACTACCTTTGCAGTCAACAGGTGTTCCATTGATGATAAAAGTTGTGTTGTTCATCGCCTCAATGCGGAAACCTATCTTTTCAAGCTCAGGTTTCATCTCTTTAAGAATCGATGCATCATTGATATTCAATGAGATATGATGTGGAAACAATTCTTGCTGCGATGCAATGACCTCGGTCTCCATCTCCTTCAGATACTTCTCGTAAAGTATCCTCTCATGCGCCAGATGTTGGTCAACAACCAAAATCCCTGATTTCACTGCCGTCACGATGTAAGACTGCTGAAGCTGTATAAACAGATTCTTCTGTTCATCATCGACAACATTGCTAACTGGCTCATTATCAGCAAATTGACTATTAGAGATGGTATCTCCGCTATTGTCATAGGCGATGCGCCAATTCTGCTGCTGGTGACGTACCGGACTGATTTTAAACGGGTTGAAATTCGGGTCAAAATCCACTTTCGGGGCAATGACGGGCCGATCCATGCGACTTGCCTCACCGAAATCAATGCCCATATTCGGGTTGATGTCGAAGTCCAAAGTCGGGGCTAAGTTATTCTGTCCTATTGCTTTACGCACCGCGGAATGCATTATGGCGTATATCAGTTTCACGTCGATGAAGTTGACTTCCGTCTTTGTCGGGTGGATATTGATATCAATTTCCTTCGGATCTATCTGAATGTCAAGGAAATAGCCGGGGAAACAATCCTGTGGGATCAGCTCTTTGTAGGCGTTTTCCACGGCGTGATGAAGGTATGCATGCTTGATAAAACGACGGTTCACGAAGAAATACTGCTCGCCACGGGTCTTTTTTGAAAACTCAGGCTTCACGATGAATCCGTCGATTGTCACCGACTCTGTTACCTGATTGACTGGCAACAACTTACCATCGTAATCCTTGCCAAAAAGTCCGACGATACGTTGTTTCAAGGTGCCTGGATAAAGATGGAACAGCTCCTTGTCGTTGCTAACAAATGTGAACCCTATTTCCGGATTCATTATCGTTATGCGGAAGAACTCCTCGTTGATATGACGAAGCTCTGCCTCATTGGATTTCAAGAAGTTACGTCGTGCCGGAACATTGAAAAACAGATTTTTCACTGTGAAATTCGTGCCTACGGAAGCCGGTTTCGGCAGCTGTTCCATGACTTTCGAGCCTTCGATACGGATTTTAGTGCCTATCTCGTCTTCTTTGCGTCGTGTCGTCAGTTCCACCTGTGCAACAGCGGCAATCGAAGCGAGAGCCTCACCGCGGAATCCCATGGTTTTTATGGCAAAGAGATCGTCAGCGCTCTTGATTTTCGATGTCGCATGACGTTCAAAACACAGACGAGCGTCGGTCTCCGACATTCCGCAGCCGTTGTCAATCACGGTGATGAAAGTACGTCCGGCATCCTTCACAACGAGGTCGATCTGCGTCGCGCCAGCGTCTATCGCATTTTCTATCAACTCCTTAACAACGGATGCAGGCCGCTGAATAACCTCACCGGCAGCAATCTGATTCGCGACGGAATCCGGAAGTAACTTGATGATATCCAACGACATAACTACTTACCTCCAAGATGCAGGAACATAGTGATGAAATTCTCCACCAAAGGGGTGAAGAATATGAAATATATCATTATCGCCGCAAAGCCAAAGATTATGGCATAACGCAACATGCTTGTAGACGAGCCTTTTTGCTTTGCCCTTCCGTCATCTCCAATTCTCCCCCATCTCTGTCGCATCTGAACCCTAAGTTTCTCACTATCAGTGAGATCGGAGTCCAAACCCAACGCAGCTTTTCTCTTTTCCAGCTCCTCTTTTTCGGGGTTGTAATACCTCGGAATGTAGTTAAACTTAGGCATTTCAGGCCTGTGAAACATGAAAATTCCCATAATTCAATATTTTAATCTGCAAAATTAAACAATTTTTATCAATAAAACGAAACATTTATTTTATTATTTTTGCAAACAAAACACATTAAATCCAGTTTGCGATGAAGAAGTTGTTATTTATCTGTTTATCAATGACTTGCATACTCTTTTCTTGTGCTTTCGACTCAAACAAGGATAAAAAAGATGCAGGCGTCGAAAATGACAATTTGATGCAGTATACAAGTTATGTCGATGTAACCAATTATAAATCAGGATATTACGTAAATGTTTCAAATCCTTGGAACGACAAATCGCTTGGCGAGTTTTACCTCTATCCTGATACATTGACACTTCCAAAAGAGCTTGAAAACAAGGCTGTTATCCGTACTCCCGTAAAGAATGTAATAGCATATTCATCCACGCAATGGTCAGTGTTTCTTGAGCTTGGCGAGATTGAACGCGTGAAAGGAATCCTCGAAAGCAACTATACTGACAACGTTGAAATCAAAAGGCTTTTGGCTGAAAAAAAGATTGAGGATGTTGGCATTGAGACGAGTTTGAAGACCGAAATCGTGATAAGCCTCCACCCAGACTTGATTCTTTACACGCCATATTCCACGGTACCTAAGACTGAAATCGGTGATTTGACCGGCGCAGTGATGTTTCCATTCGCCGATTACCTTGAAAATCATCCACTTGGACGAGCCGAATGGCTGAAAGTCATTGGTTATCTCACATGTCGTGAAAAGGACACCGACAAATGGTTTGACGACATCGTAAGTCGTTATGAATCATTGAAAAACATCTGTCAGAATGTTGAAAAAAGACCAACAGTTTTCTCAGATTTGCCGTTTGAAGGCCAGTGGTATCTGCCTGGTGGCGCAAGCTATATCGCACAGATTTTCCACGATGCAGGCGCTGATTACATCTGGAGCGACAACAACTCCACCGCGAGTCTGCCAGTAGATGCCGAAACGGTGCTTTCCAAAGCCCGTGACGCCGATTTCTGGCGCGTGATGAACTCCACCAGCCACAAGTTTACATATGATGGCTTAGCCGCTGAAAATGAATTATATACGTATTTTAAGGCATATAAAAACCACAATGTCATTGTGTGCGACATCCGTGAAAGCGGTTATTTCGAGAAGTCGGAATATGAACCCGACATGCTGCTGAAAGATTTCGTGCTTGCATTCCATCCGGAGATGCTTGCAAATGAAGACTATACGCCAAAATATTTTTACATTTTGAAAGATGAGAAATAACAGGATAACTATCGGGATTTTAGGAATTATCATCCTTGGTGTAGTGCTTTTTGCACTGAATCTCTTTGTCGGTTCAGTTATGGTTCCGTTTGATGACATACTTAAAGTATTACTCAAAGATAATGCAGATAAAACATTGAGTGTCATTATTTTCAATTATAGACTTCCGCAAGCTTTGACGGCCTTGTTAGCAGGCGCCGCTCTAGCCGTGGCAGGTCTTCTGATGCAGACATTGTTCCGTAACCCTCTCGCCGATCCGTCAATGCTCGGTATCTCCAGCGGAGCCAGTTTAGGTGTCGGCATCGTGATACTGCTTACAGGCGCGATTTCCGGTGCTGCCGTGTCCTCATTCGGATGGTGGTCGACAATCGGTGTGAGTCTGGCGGCATTCATCGGTGCCGTGCTGGTATTGTTCGTTATGCTAGCTTTCAGCTCACGAATGAAAAACATGACGACATTGATAATCATAGGTTTAATGATTGCGTATCTGGCAGGCTCAATTACCGACATCCTCAAGTTCTTCAGTTTGAAAGAAGACATTCATGCCTTCGTCATCTGGGGCATGGGTAGTTTTTCCGGCGTCGGCACATCAAAAATGCCAGTGTTCGCTGTCAGCATCATCATTGGTTTGATTGCGACGTTTTTCTTATCCAAGAACTTGAATATCTTGCTGTTAGGCGAAATGTATGCCGAAAATCTAGGCCTGAACATCAAGAAAAACAGTGTCATCATTATCCTTGTATCCGGTTATTTGACAGCTATTGTGACGGCTTATTGCGGCCCTATCGCCTTTGTGGGACTCGCGATGCCTCATATCGCACGTTTTCTGTTCAAGAGCAGCGACCATCGCCTACTCATCCCTGCCACGATGCTTATCGGCATGGATATGGCGCTTTTCTGCAACCTTATCGCAAGAATGCCTGGCTTCGATGGCAACTTGCCAATCAACGCGGTAACGGCATTCATCGGTGCACCGGTCGTCATCTCAGTAATCATGAAAAGTAAGAAATAAATGGAAATATTAAAAACATCATCATTATCAATTGGTTACGACAATAAAACCGTTGTCTCCGACATCAACGTGACGCTAAATGAAGGCGACATCATCGCATTGGTTGGTCCCAACGGTGCCGGAAAATCAACGCTTTTCAAGACTTTTTCCACACATATCAAGCCCGTTGGAGGCAAAATCGAGTTGTTCGGCAAGGATTTGATGTCGTATTCACCGAAAGAGCGTGCAAAACTGTTGGGCATCGTTCTCACTGAGCGTCCCGACGATATGTTTCTGAAGGTCTTCGACGTAGTCGCAGCAGGTCGTTACCCTTATACCGGCATGTTTGGAAAACTCAACGAAAAGGATGAAAACGAGATTAAAGTATCACTTGAATTAGTTGGTGTTAATAATTTGATTGACAGAGTTTTCAATACATTATCTGATGGCGAAAAACAGAAGGTGATGATTGCCAAAGCGATTGCTCAAAACACACCAATAATCATGCTCGACGAACCGACTGCCTTCTTGGATTATCCGAGTAAGATCGAGTTGTTTTCGCTGTTGAAACGGCTTGCCAAGGAACAGAAAAAAGCCATTCTTTTCAGTTCTCATGATCTCGAGCTTCTGCTCCGCTACACCGACAACCTCTGGATTATCGCGAAAAACAAGCCATTTGCGGCAGGACAAAGTTCCGAGTTGTTGAAACAAGGTACTATTCAAAAATATTTTGGATTAAAAGACGCTGACAACGACTATCTTTTAAAAGAAATTTTATAATTTTGCAAAATCTAATACATTTATCATGAAAAAAATCCTATCTTTACTCACATTAAGCCTTATGATTGGCATAGGCGTTTTGAACGCTCAAAATCAGAGAACCGTTGTGCTTGAATGCTTTACGAGTACAACATGTGGTCCATGTGCATCCGCAAACCCTAATTTGGATGCCCTTATTAATAATAACACCGACAAGCTCATTGCCATCAAATATCATGTCAACTGGCCAGCTGCCGGTGACCCGATGAACCTTCATAACCCTGGTGATGTCTCATCAAAAGTGTCATTTTACAACATCAATGCAGTTCCTTATTCAGTTGGTGACGGCACATGGATCGGCAACTCCAGCAGCGTCAGTCAAAGTTTGGTTAACCAATGGGCTGCAGTGGAATCACCGATCGAGATGAGAATGACTCATTATTTCAACGCGGCACAAGACACAATGTTTGTTGTCGTTATGGGAAAAGCCACTACTGCAATCAATTCAAACAACTTGAAACTCAACATCTCGGTTATCGAAAAGACCATGGAATACGCGTCAGCACCTGGTTCAAACGGCGAAAGAATCTTCCATAATGTCATGAAAAAACTTCTTCCAAGCGCAGCAGGAACAAGCATTAACGCTATGGAAGCTGGCGACTATTTCGCTTTCAAATATTCATGGGCATTGGCTAACGTTATGAACATCAGCGAGTTGACAGCAGTTGCATGGCTTCAGGACAGCAACACAAAACAAATGATTCAAGGATGCAAGTCATCGGATGATTTCCAGCCATTTTATGGAAAACAGGCCAAGATAAGCAGTTTGGACCACACAATGAAGACCATCTGCTCATCAAGCGTCAATCCTGACATTTATGTCACCAATTTCGGTTCAGAGACCATTAACTCATTGGCAATCAATGTTTCTGTCAACGGAACAAGCATAACTGACTTGAATTGGCAAGGCAGTATTGAAACCGGCAAAACAGCTAAGCTTAATTTTGGCGAGCTGAACTTCGACGATGTTGAGACATCTGAGGACAACGCTATGATTTTCGAAATCACACAAATCAACGGCGCCGCTGATGATTATGCACCAGGAACTTACAGATACACTTTTGAAGATGCTCCTTTCATCCTCAACAAATCGTTCAAACTCACAATCCGCACTGACGATGACCCTCAGTCAATCACATGGGATATTGTGAAAACATCAACTGGTGAAGTCGTTTTGAGCGGCGGACCATACGAAGAAGCGCATAAGAATTACACAGAAAATTTTGATCTTGAAGATGATGACTGCTACAGATTTACAATCTATGATGCAGGTGGCAATGGTCTCCAAAGCGGCAACGGTCTTTACGGCCTGAAAGTCGGCAGCCAGACAATAGTCTCAGGTAGCGCCTTCACCGACAAGGAATCAAATGAGTTCTATTTCTCAAAACATGACGGTGTCGACGAAAACATCGCAAACAATGCCAACATCTACCCTAACCCTTCAAACGGCTTGATTACCATCGACATCGAAGGCGAAAACGTTCTTACAGTTTACACAACAGCCGGTCAATTGGTTTATAATCAATCAATTAACGACAAAACAACTGTCGATTTGTCAAAACTTGAAAAAGGCACATATTTAATGGTCCTGACAGACAAAGACGGTCAGAGCACAAAACAAGTAATTGTATTACAATAAGTTAAATCATACGGGCTGGCAGAATTTGTCAGCCCTTTTTATATCATGAGAAGAATTTCAGCCATATTTTTGTTGCTTACAATGTTTACCTCCTGCAGCAAAACCAAAGTCGACCTGATAGTCCATAACGCCAACGTGTATACCGTTGACAATCAATTTAGTAAAGCTAATGCGTTTGCTGTCAAAGACGGCAAGTTTGTCGCTATCGGTTCCGACAAAGAGATTTTAAGACATTACAATGCCGTCAAAACCCTTGACGCTCAAGGACAAAGCATCTATCCTGGCTTTATCGACGGTCACTGCCACTTTGTGGGTTATGGCGAAACGAAAGTGCGATATGCCGATTTATATGGCTGTAAATCGTTTGAAGAAGTGCTCGAAAGACTTGCAAAACATAACAAAAACAACGATTCAGACTGGCTTCTCGGGCGTGGTTGGGACCAGAACCTTTGGGAAGTGAAGCAATTCCCTGAAAACACCGAGCTTAACAAAAAGTTTCCAGATAAGAAAGTGCTGATTACCCGAGTTGACGGTCACGCAGTGCTTGTGAGCGACAATGTATTGAAACTCATCGGATTATACGGAAAAACAGGCATCGACATTAAGCCAAACGGCATACTTCTCGATAACGCGGCCGATATGGCAAAGGCTGCTGTTCCGAAATTAAATAACACTCAGAAAATCAAGGCGTTAAAGATAGCACAACGCGACTGTTTCAAACATGGACTCACAGGCGTCACCGATGCTGGTTTGGATATCAAATCCATAGCTTTGATTGATTCATTGCAGCAACGCGACGTTCTTAAGATGAAAATCAACGCGATGATCAACCCTGACGACGAGACGATGGATTACTTCATGAAATTCGGAGTCATTGAGAAAGAACGGCTTACAGTGCGCTCAGTGAAAATCTATGCTGACGGCGCTCTCGGTTCACGAGGAGCCAAATTGCTTGAGCCTTATTCCGATGCGCCAGAAACCTATGGATTATACGTTGAAAACGAAGATTTCTATGACCATGTCTGCGAAAAGGCCTACAACGCTGGTTACCAAGTCTGCTGCCATGCCATCGGCGATGCTGGCGTACACATGATTCTCAATGAATATGCGAAGTTTCTCAAAGGGGAAAACGACCTCAGATGGCGTATTGAGCACTCGCAAGTTGTTGCACCACAGGACTTTGCGCTTTATAAAGCATACAATATCATACCTTCGATTCAAGCGACGCACTGCACATCCGACATGCCATGGGCGGAAGAACGCCTTGGTTCTGAACGAGTTAAGTACGCCTACGCATACAAGACTTTGCTCCTGCAAAACGGCTGGCTCATCAACGGCACCGACTTCCCTATTGAACATATCTCCCCTCTCAAGACTTTCTATTCGTCAGTAGCACGCAAACACCTCACTGACAGTAAGTTAAGTCGCGAGGAGGCTTTAAGATCAATGACCATCTGGGCAGCGAAAGGTTACTTCGCCGAGTCCCGCAAAGGCAGCATCGAAATCGGTAAAGAAGCAGATTTTGTGATACTTTCCGATGACATTATGAGTATTGATGATGAGAAAATACCAGGGGTAAAGGTGATGAACACGTTTATTGATGGGGAGATGGTGTATTAGATCATTTTTAATGCCATTTGCAGAATTGCGACTTACCACAGGGTACTGAGAGCAATTCGAAAATGGCATTAAAAATATCAGAACAATAATTTCAGATCTTCTGTAGTCAATCCGTTGAAATCACCAGATGACATAAAGCCTCCTACCATGTTATTTCTGTCCAAGCCGTTTAAAAGCTTTACCAGTTCGTCTTTTGAGTGAACCACCTGTAAATCATGGCGTTGGAAGCCTTTGATGATGCGTTCGTCGGTCATCATCTCGAGTTTCTTGATAGCGACGGCATGCGGGTCGTAGAAGACAACGGCTTTGTCACAGTTGTCGAGGCAGTGCGCATAGTGGTCGATGAAGACCTCGCTGAGGCTGCTGTAGGTATGTAACTCAAAGACTACCAATAAGTTCTTGTTTGCATATTGCTCACGAAGAGCTTTCACTGTTGCCAAAACTTTCGACGGTGCATGTGCAAAGTCACGAAACACGAGGTTGCCTTTGGCTTTGTTTTCAAACAGAAGTTCGAGTCTTCTTGCAGCACCTTTAAACGTCTTTATCGCCTCATAAAACTGCTCGTCGCTGATGCCGACCTGCTTCGCGACATAACGTGCGGCGTTGATATTCTTCATGTTATGCTCACCGAAAATCTGCACCTTCTCCTCTTTTCCGTCAGGCATAATCAAAATGGTATCATCGCCTGCAGTTCTGTACGGATGAATCTCGTAGCCGTATGTCGGAACGTCAGCGTTTTCAGCGATTTTCTTTGCCTCCACATCGTTACCGTCGTAAATCAGGCAGCCGCCTTTTTCGATGGTTTTCACGAAGATTCTGAACTGTTCAAGATAACTGTCAAATGTCGGGAACACGTTGACATGGTCCCAGCCAATACCTGAAATCACTGCGATATGCGGATGATATTTATGGAATTTCGGCACACGGTCTATCGGTGATGTTAGATATTCGTCACCCTCAATCACCATATATTTCGCGGTCTCGCTGAGGCGCACCATCACGTCGAAGCCTTCAAGCTGTGCCCCGACCATGAAATCGGTCTCGATGCCGGCTTGTTTCATCACATGCAGAATCATCGATGTGATAGTTGTCTTGCCATGGCTTCCACCAATCACGATGCGGATCTTGTCTTTGCTTTGCTCGTAAAGATATTCCGGATACGAGTAAATCTTAAGTCCAAGTTCTTGAGCTCTAACGAGTTCCGGGTTGTCGATGCGTGCATGCATTCCCAAAATCACAGCCTCATACGAATCATCTAAAACCTCCGGATGCCAACCGAATTCTTTTGGCAAAATGCCTTCTTTCTCCAAACGTGTTCTCGATGGCTCAAAAATCTCGTCATCGGATCCTGTAACTTCATAACCCTTTCTGTGTAAGGCGATTGCGAGGTTGTGCATCGCGCTGCCGCCAACTGCAATAAAATGGACTTTCTTCATATTTTCAATATTTGTAACGGCAAAGATACAAAAAAGTTTGAAATGATAAAATAGAATTTTAATGTCATACGCAGAATTACGACTTACCACAGGGTACTGAGAGTAATTCGAGAATGACGTTAAAATTCTATTCATAAATTACTATCAACACCTTATGGTTTATCACAATTATTTTTTTAGTATTTTTGCATAAAATTAAATAATGTTATTGGACAGTAATTTGATAAAGCATTTCAGCGATTATCTGCGCCTTGAGCAGTCGTTGTCAGACAATACCATCAATGCGTATTGCCATGATATTGAATTGTTTAGGCAACATCTTGAGGATAGTTCCGATTCTCATCCAATAACAGAGATCACGCATCATGATATTGAGAATTTCATCGCAAAACTATATGATTTAGGCATCAGCGCCTCGTCGCAGGCTAGGATTCTGTCGGGATTGAAGAGTTTTTACAGGTACCTTATTCAGGAGCATATTTGCGAAAAAGACCCCACCCTGCTCGTCAGTTTCCCGACTATCGGACGGCATATCCCGGAAGTGCTGAGCTATGAGGAAATCGTCAGCATGATGAACTGCATCGACCTAAGCCAGCAATTCGGTCATCGAAACAAAGCGATTATTGAGATCATGTATGGTTGCGGGCTTCGTGTATCAGAAGTTATTTCATTGAATATCAGTGACATATATACCAAAGACGAATTCATAAAAGTTATCGGTAAAGGCGACAAGGAACGACTCATACCGATAGGCAAAAAGACGTTGAAGGAGCTGATAAACTACACTCAAGGCGAGCGTCTTCATCAGGAAATCAAGCCGAAATTCACCGACAAAGTGTTTATCAGCGCACGAGGAACAAGTCTCACACGCCAAAGTGTCTTTCTTTTGGTAAAAAGTCTCGCTGAAAAAGCCGGAATCAAGAAAACGATAAGCCCGCACACGTTTAGGCATTCGTTTGCGACACATCTTCTCGAAGGCGGTGCCGATTTGCGTGCTGTCCAGCAAATGCTGGGACATTCAAGCATCTCGACAACTGAGATTTACACTCACGTTTCAGACGAATATCTGCGTCAGGTGATTATGGAGTTTCATCCTCACTGGCACTCCCAAAACACCTCAACTAACTGATTATCATCGAAATAGAAATCGATATTCAATTCGTCAAAAGTTACGCAGTCGCCGTCTTCCTTGTCTTCGTTAAACTCTTCGTAGCCATTTTGTTTCATCAACTCGATGACTTCTTCTTTATTAAGATCGAAGATTTTTGCACCGAAAAGCTCTGATTTCTCGTTAAAAGTGTAGAAATTAGTGAGTTTCATCGCTGCATTTCCCTCGAAATAGGCCGAGAAATCGTTGTCTTCATAGTCCAAAACGATAACATGGCTGTCGTCTTCGTAAGCGGATTCAATTTCCTCTTGGTTTGTAGGCTGGCCAAGCACTTCGACAACATCGTCGATAGGCATCCCGAAATGGAGGTCGCCATATCCTTTTAAAGGTTCAATTTTAAAATTTTCCATCATGACGTTTATAGTTTTATTATTCGAATCTAATTGATTTTGAAGGTCTTACATTGTTAATGAGCATGGTCGGCAACAGCAGCATCAAAACCCAGAGAATCATCGTGCCGAAGTTCAATGCCAAGATATGCCAAATGTTCAATTCAATCGGAACTGCTGACAGATAATACGATTCTGGCGAAAGCGAGATGACATTGGTGTATTGTTGGATAAGGCACAACCCTATTCCGATGATGTTTCCTATCGCCATACCTATCAATAAAATACGGCACGAACGTTTTAGGAAGATGCTTCTGATGAGTCCGTTGCTCGCTCCCATTGCCTTGAGCAGACCAATTGTTGATGTACGTTCCAGTATGATTATCAACAACATACTGATTATTGTGATACCTGCGACAAGCAACATCAAAATAATGATGATCACCACGTTCATATCCTGAAGCGCGAGCCAGTCGAAAATCTGCGGATAGCTGTCCATCGCCGAATACGACACGAGTTCTGTCGGGATGCCGAAGTAAATCTTGCGATTGTATTCCTCTATATTTTTCTCATCGTCAACCCAAATCTCGAGATGCCCGATTTCATCGTTATCCCAGCCATTGAGTCGTCTGATCTGATTCAAATCGCAATACACATAACGTTCATCGCATTCCTGAAGACCGGTTTCATAGAGACCTTTCACTGTGAATTTGCGGCCTCTCGCCTTCATGTCCTGATCGACAAACCAAATTCGCACCGGGTCACCGACGTTCAGATTCATCTTATGAGCAATGATATTAGAGACAACGACATCGTTAGAGCGTTCATTCTCAACGTATTGCGGAATCTCGCCACCAACAAGATATGAATCAATATACTTCCAATTGTAATCGAAATCAACACCTTTCAGCACCACAGCATGAATCTCATCGTCTGTTTTGATGATGCCCGCTTTGTTGGCAGTCTTGTGCATCTCTGTGATGAAAGGCATGTCCAGACAGTGTTTCAACCGATCATTAAAGAGAAACGGAGTCTCCTCAATCGACTCGTTCTGGTTCAATGCCTGCACGTGAATCGGAGCGACAAAACCAATAACTTTATCCTTTATCTGATTCTTAAAACCGACCACTACAGCAATGGAAATCAACATGATAGTGATTCCAAGAGCTACACTGGTGACGGCAATACGCATCACTGTCGAGGACAGATTTTCCTTCGACAAAGAAAAAATTCTTTTCGATATGAATGTCGACGCGTTCATTTTTTTCTTATCATTGCAAAATTAAAAAAAATATTGAATATGCCAAGAAAAATTTTAGCTTTATTTGCTATCCTCATATCTATATCATTGAATATCAAAGCTCAAGAACTCAAACTTCTCGATGCTAAAGACGCTGTGACTGGCGCGATGCAAACCGAGAATTACCTTCCATTGCTTGAGTACAAACACGTGGGAGTTGTGGCAAATCAGACGAGCATCATGGACAACGGCACGCATCTCATCGACACTTTACTGAGTTATAACATTGATATTCAATGCATTTTCACGCCAGAGCATGGATTTCGCGGCACTGCCGACGAAGGCGCCTCTATCGCTTCAGGTGTGGATGCAAAGACCGGAATTTCCATCGTTTCGCTTTACGGAAAGAACAAAAAACCTACTGCCGAACAGCTGCAAGGCATTGATATTCTTTTGTTTGACCTTCAAGATGTTGGTTGCCGTTTCTACACATACATCTCCACGATGACTTATGTGATGGAAGCCGCCGCTGAAAACGAGATTCCCGTCATTGTGCTCGACCGTCCAAACCCGAACGGTTTCTATGTTGACGGTCCAGTGCTTGAGAAAGAAAACTCCTCATTTGTCGGAATGCATTGTGTGCCAATAGTTTACGGATTAACCATAGGAGAATATGCTTTAATGGTCAACGGCGAGCAATGGCTAACTGCCGGTCTTCAGTGCGACCTGACTGTGATTCCGCTCGGAAACTACATCAGAAACGCGATTTACAAGCTGCCAGTGAAGCCGTCGCCGAACCTGCCGAACTGGGAGTCAGTTTACCTCTATCCTTCGCTTTGTTTGTTTGAAGGCACCGATGTGAGTGTCGGACGTGGCACCGACATGCCGTTTCAAGTCTACGGACATCCAGCAATGACTGACGATTTCGTGTTTATTCCGAGAACCGCCGAAGGTCATCGCGCGCCACTTTATTCCGACAAGGAATGTCACGGAAAGAATTTAACCGAATACGCTCACAATTATCAAAACAACGAGCAAAAGCTGAATCTTTCGTGGATTCTTGACGCAAGAAAACAGTTGAAAGACGACGAAAAGTTTTTCAACAACTATTTCATAAAATTGGTTGGTATTGCCGACATGCAACAAAAAATCGATTCCGGAGCTTCAGAGGATGAAATACGTTCATCGTGGAAGTCCGGAATCGATAACTATCTGATAATCAGAGAAAAATATCTGATTTATTAGAAACTTCTCTTACCTGGATACACTTCGAGAGCTTTTCCGAGAATCATCATAGCGTCTTTCAAGTCGTCGCAGTTGAGGCAGTAGCTCAAGCGCACTTCCTGACGGCCGAGACCGATTGTTGAATAGAATCCGCTTGCTGGAGCGAGCATCACAGTCTTGCCGTTGTAGTTGAAGTCGGTGAGCATCCATTTGCAGAACTTGTCGGAATCGTCGATTGGCAGATGTGCCACGATATAGAAAGCGCCTTTAGGTGTCGGGCAATATGCTCCTGGAATCTTGTTGATACCCTCAACGCAAACGTCACGACGTTTCACGTATTCGGCGACGATAGCGTCGAAATATGAAACAGGTGTGTCGAGAGCAGCTTCACCAGCCACCTGACCGTATGTTGGAGGCGACAGACGAGCCTGAGCGAACTTCATTGCTGTGGCGATGACTTCGCGGTTACGTGTCACCATACGACCGACGCGGATACCGCATGCGCTGAAACGTTTTGACACTGAGTCGATCAAGATGACGTTATCATCAACACCCTTGAGGCTCATCGCTGAATGATGGACAGAGCCGTCATAGCAGAACTCACGATAAACCTCATCAGAAATGAGATAAAGGTCATATTTCAAGATAATCTGACGCAGACGTTCCATTTCCTCTTCTGAATAGAGATAACCTGTCGGGTTGTTAGGGTTACAGATGAGGATGGCCTTTGTGTGCTCTGTGATAGCCTTCTCAAAGTCCTCGATTGGAGGAAGAGCGAAGCCGTTGTTAATCTCAGAATATATTGGGCGTACACGCACTCCGGCAGTCTGAGCGAAGCCGTTATAGTTTGCGTAGAATGGTTCAGGGATAACGATTTCATCATCCGGGTCCATGATGGTCTGGAAAGCGATTGAGAGAGCTTCCGAAGCACCGTTTGTCACGATGATGTCATCAGGAGTGACGTGGATATTCAATCTGTCATAATATTCGCAGAGTTTCTTTCTGTATGAAAGAGTACCGGCTGAATGTGTGTATTTGATAACTTTTTCGTCATAATTCTTGACAGCTTCAAGAGCGTATGGAGTTGTCGCGATATCTGGCTGACCGATATTCAGGTGATACACATGAATACCTCTTGATTTTGCTTCGTCGGCGAAAGGAACGAGCTTTCTGATTGGCGAAGCCGGCATAAACTGGCCTTTTTTCGAAATTTTAGGCATAATATATTTAATTAGGTATTAGTTACTCTTGTTAACTGGTGCGCCTGCGCCTTCCATTTTCATCGGGGCTGCTTCCGTTGGCTGAGGCTCGACGGTTCCTTTGATATGGAGTTTTATCTCTTTGTTTATCAATGCATTAGAAAAAATAGTGACATATTTGTTAAAGCTGCCTGGACGGTCGGTGTTCTTGTATGTCACCTTGATGCAGTTGGTCTCACCTGGAAGAATAGGCTGTTTTGGCCATTCAGGCACCGTGCATCCGCATGATGATTTCGGTTGTGAAAGGATAAGCGGTTCGTTGCCAGTGTTGATGAAAACGAATTCATAGGAGCCGTTGCCTTTATAAGGGATATTACCGAAATCGTGGTTTGTTTCTTTAAAAGTGATTTCCGGACCGTTTTGTTTTTCCGCTGGCACTTCGTTTTGTGCGAATGCCATTGTGCACATCAAAAACAGTGCGCTTAATAATACGAATAACTTTTTCATATTTGACATTTTTACAATTATTTCAACCTACAAAGATACATATTTTTCTAATATGAAAGTAGAAAAATTATTTTTTTAAAAAAATGAAAAAAAATGTTGTGGATATTAAAAAAGTGTGTATTTTTGCACTCCGAAAACGGCGGGGTAGCTCAGTTGGTTAGAGCGTCGGATTCATAACCCGGAGGTCATGAGTTCAATTCTCATCCCCGCTACATAAAAAAAGGAGCCAAATGGCTCCTTTTTTTATTTTCTAGCAACAGCCCTCTTCACTGCCTCGACGATATCTGGGGTGTCGAGATGGTAGTGTTTCAGCAGTTCGTCTGGGGTGCCGCTCTGACCGAAGACGTCGTTGACGGCAACCATTTCCAATGGACGAGGGTTGTTCAAGGCGAGGACTTGTGCGATGCTGTCGCCGAGACCACCGTTGCGCATGTGCTCTTCAGCGGTAACCACACAGCCTGTCTTAGCCACTGACTTCAACACTGCCTCGACATCCAACGGCTTGATTGTGTGGATGTTAATAAGCTCCGCGTTGATTCCCATCTCCTTCAAAATCGGGAGAGCCTCGATGGCTTTCCACACGAGATGACCGCAGGCGAAGATCGAGACATCAGTGCCTTCCTGAATCATCTGAGCCTTACCAATAATAAACGGCTCGTCGACTGGAGTGAAGTTAGCAACTTTCGGGCGACCGAAACGCAGGTACACAGGACCGTCATGCTCGGCAGCGGCGATAGTTGCAGCCTTTGTCTGGTTGTAGTCGCATGGAACGAGAACCGTCATGTTTGGCAACATCTTCATCATTCCGATGTCTTCGAGAGTCTGGTGTGTGGCGCCGTCTTCGCCGAGAGTCACGCCAGCATGCGATGCGCAGATCTTAACGTTTTTGTTGGAATAAGCCACCACCATGCGGATCTGGTCGTAGATGCGCGCCGATGAGAAGTTGGCGAATGTTCCGGTGAACGGGATGTAGCCTCCAATGGCTAATCCTGCTGCAATTCCGACCATGTTAGCTTCAGCAATGCCGACTTGGAAAAATCTCTCTGGGAATGCTTTCGCAAAGTCGCCCATCTTCAGCGAGCCTGTGAGGTCAGCGGTGAGGCCGACGACCTTCGGGTTACGCTTTCCGGCTTCAAGCAAACCGTCGCCGAAGCCGCTTCTTGTATCTTTGTAGTTTTGAACTTCTATTTTCATTTTTTTTAAGTTTGAAGTTTGAAGTTTGCAGTGTGTAGTTAATTTCAAACTTCACACTTCACACTTCAAACTTAATTAATAATCACCTAGTGTTTCTTTAAGTTGTGAAAGTGCGTTAGCGGCCTGCTCGTCATTTGGAGGCGTGCCGTGCCATTTGTGAGTTCCCATCATGAAATCGACACCCATTCCCATCTCAGTATGAGCGAGGATGATCTGTGCCTGTCCTTTATGAGCATTCTGACGTGTAACATTAAGAGTATCTACAACTTGTTGCATATCATTGCCGTTGCATTCGTACACTTTCCAGCCAAATGACTCGTATTTTGCACGAAGGTCGCCGAGGTTCATCACATCGTCGGTAGGACCGTCAATCTGTTTCTTATTATAATCGATGATGGCAACGAGGTTATCGACGTTCTTTGCCGGAGCGTACATCGCTGCTTCCCATATCTGGCCTTCTTCCTGCTCGCCGTCGCCCATAAGGCAGAACACGAGATGGTTGTCGCCGTTGAGTTTCTTAGCCTGAGCCACGCCGGCAGCCACTGACAGTCCTTGGCCGAGAGAGCCACTTGCCACGCGGATGCCTGGAAGTCCCTCAACAGGTGTCGGGTGACCTTGGAGGCGTGTGCCAAGACGACGGAATGTTGCCAGTTCAGCCACCGGGAAATAACCGCGGCGAGCCAAAATACTGTACAGCATCGGGCTGATGTGACCGTTGGAAAGGAAAAACATGTCCTCACCAGCCCCATCCATCTTGAAGTTCTTCGGATCGATTTGCATCTGGTCGAAATACAAGGCCGTCACAATGTCGGTAGCGCCGAGCGAGCCGCCCGGATGTCCCGACTGACAACCATGAACCATTCTGATAATATCACGTCTCACTTGCGACGCGACATCTTTTAATTCATTGATAGTCATAGTATTATCAAAGTGTTACAGTTAATTCGTTTTCTTCTGCAAATTTATACATTTTTCTTGAAGAATGGAAAAATTTTATTATTTTTGTGTAAATAATTTTTTCTATGCTAAACAAAAAAGACAACAAAGCTAAAGACTTGATATTCAAAGTGTTGGGAAACGATACACTTTTGCCGTTCGTGATGAAGAAAATGAATGGCATAAGTCGCAACAAGGCAAAGAACATACTTTCGGGCGGTTCTATTTCCGTTGACGGACAAAAAGTGACTCAACACGATTTTGAGTTGAAACCAGGCATGGAAGTGAGAATCGGGCGCAACCAAACCGGCGAACCGCTTAAAAGTCATTGGGTAAGGATCGTCTACGAAGACCAGTATCTGTTTGTTGTCGAGAAACGCAGCGGTATCTTGTGCAACTCGCCTCACACCGATGAAGAAACAGTGCAAGGCATTCTGAATCAATATCTTGAGGCTAATCATCAAAAATGCCATGCACATACGATACATCGTTTGGACAGAGACACTTCGGGGCTTCTGCTTTTCGCGAAGGATAAAAAAGTGGCTTTGAAATTCGAGGAAAACTGGAAAGAAACGGTTTACGACCGCCGTTATGTGGCTTTGGTTCATGGCGAGATGCGTAAAAAAGAAGGCGCCATAAGCTCATGGCTCAAGGACAACGCACAGTTTGTCACGTTTTCGAGCAAGACCGACAACGGCGGCAAGTTCGCGGTGACACATTATAAATTAATAAAGGTGTCGGATGGATATTCTTTGGTCGAGTTGAGATTGGACACCGGACGCAAGAACCAAATCCGAGTTCATCTGCAGGACATAGGTTTTCCGGTAGTCGGCGACCCGAAATACGGTGACGGAGACGACAAAATCGGGAGATTGGGACTGCATGCTTACAAATTATGTTTCATTCATCCGATAACAGGCGAAGATTTAAAATTCGAGACTCCGTTCCCAAAAAATTTTGAAATTTGAAAAATGATTTGTAATTTTGCACATTGGTAAATCTTAAATATTAAACATTATGACTATTTGGCAAATTTGGTTATTGATTGCGGCTTTGTTCGTGGTGATTGAGATCTTCACCAGCGGATTCGCAGTAGCTTGTTTCTCAGTAGGTTGTGTATTCGGCGCCATTCTCGCGGCATGCGAACTGTCGTTAACATGGCAGGTGGTGGCTTTCGCCATCGGAACATTCCTGGCGTTTGTTTTCATCCGTCCCGTCGTGGTGAAATATCTTGACAACAAGACCAACGACAACGGCGTGAAGACCAACATGGACAGCATCATCGGGAAAACCGCGGTGGTGACTGAGAAAATCGAGGAAAACGGCTTCGGCCGCGTAAAAATCGACGGCGACGACTGGAAGGCACAGACAGCCGACGGCTCTGAAGTCGAAGTCGGGAAAAAAGTTAAAATAGAGTCATTTGAAAGTATAGTATTAACAGTTAAAAAATTATAGCCATGATTTACGTAGTAATCGTTATTGCATTTATTGTTATCATATTTGCATTGGCAGGCCTTTTGGTTGTGCCACAGTCAGAAACAAGAGTTATCGAGAGACTTGGAAAGTTCCACAAGGTGCTTCCAGCAGGTCTTAACATCATTTGGCCTATCATCGACCGCCCGAAAGTCATCACTACAAGAAAAGTCGTGGAAGGCTATCAGGGCCGCCAGGTGGTGAGAATGTCGGAGACCGCAAAGATTGACCTTCGCGAACAGGTTTACGACTTCCCGAAACAGAACGTGATTACAAAAGACAATGTCACGACCGAAATCAACGCTTTGTTGTATTTCCAGATCGTAGATCCGGTGAAGTCGGTTTATGAGATCGACAATCTTCCAAACGCTATCGAAAAGCTGACACAGACCACACTCCGTAACGTTATCGGCGAGCTTGAACTCGACGAGACATTGACTTCGCGCGACACCATCAACGCCAAGTTGCGCACCGTGTTGGACGACGCTACAAACAAATGGGGCGTTAAGGTGAATCGTGTTGAGCTTCAAGACATTACACCACCTGAGACAGTACGTCAGGCAATGGAGAAGCAGATGCAGGCCGAACGTAACCGTCGTGCCGAGATTTTGAAGGCAGAAGGTGAGAAACAGTCAGCGATTTTGAATTCAGAAGGTGAAAAGACATCGGCCATCAACAAAGCTGAAGCTGTGAAACAGTCGACATTGCTTGAGGCTGAAGGTGTTGCGAAAGCCAAGATCATGCAGGCTGAAGCCGAAGCACAGGCCATCCAGCTTGTCGCTGACGCAATCAAGGCAACGAAGACCGACCCGGCATCGTATCTGCTCGCGACGAAATACATCGAGACATTGAAGGAGATGACAAGCGGCAAGGATAACAAGACAGTTTACATTCCATATGAGGCTACAAACTTGTTAGGAAGCATTGGAGGAATTAAGGAAATTTTTAAATGACAGAGATAAATCACGAATTATCGGAACGACAGAAAAAAGTCGTTGACAAGCTGAACGAGCTGGGCATACCTTTTAAATTAATATTTCATCCGGCGTTGCCGACCATTGAGGACGCACTGAATTATTGGGGCAAGTTCGAGTGGACGCACTGCAAGAACCTGTTTTTCAGGAATCACAAGGGAAACCGCCATTATCTGGTGATTTTCGATTGCATGCAGCAGCTTGCCATCCATGATTTGGAGCACAGGCTGAAACAGGGCAAACTCAGTTTCGCCTCCGAGGCGCGCATGGACAAATATCTCGGCTTGAAACCAGGCAGCGTCTCCCCTTTCGGCATCATCAACGACGAGGAACACCATGTGTATCTGTATCTTGACAAAAATCTGCTCGACCGCGAATATATCAGTTTCCATCCGAATGACAACACGGGAACCTGCGTCATCAAGACGACGGATTTGGTGAAGTTTCTGGATGCTATGGGAAATGGTTACGAATTTATTGAGTTGTATTAAAAAAAATTGTATTTTTGCAGTCTAATTAAAAGAATACTTTATGGATTATTTTCGATGCGTAAAACCGTGTGTTGAATCAGAAATTGGTAAACTTGAATACGTCATTTTGCACGCTCCGGGCAAGGAAATCGAGCATATGACACCGGAAAACGCCCACAAATTCCTTTTCAGTGACATATTAAACTATCGTGAAGCGTTGGAGAACTACAGAGACTTTGAAGGAAGTCTGCAAAAAATCACCAACGTATTGCATTTCAAGGATTTGTTGGTAGATGTTTTAAAAGACAACGAAGTAAAAGAAAGTCTCGTATCCAAGATTTGTGAGCGAGAGAACCTGCAGTATCTCAAAGAGTTGCTTTGCAGTTTCGATGTTGACAAGCTGGCTACGGCACTCATCGAGGGTTACGACAACAAGAACCTTAAGGAACGTTACATCTTCCCTCCTATCCCGAACCTTTTCTTCATGAGAGACGCCTCGTTCACCATGTATAACAACGTGATGATCAGCAAGATGGCTACGACGGTGCGCGATCGTGAGACCATGATACTTGAGACAATCTTCAAGCATTCGAGCATTATCGACGTTGAAGCCATCAACCCGATTTACCGTTACAGCATGAACGGTCTGGGTTCTGTTGAAGGTGGCGATGTTGAAATTGCCCGTCACGACATCATTTTGAGCGGCTGCGGCGCCAGAACGAGCAAAGAAGGCGTGCAGGCATTGCTGGAACATCTGAAGAGTCTGGGCGGCGTACGTCACCTCATCACACAGGAGCTGCCACTTGAGCCGGATTCATTCATACATCTCGACATGGTGTTCACATTCTTGGACAAAGACCGCTGCATGGCATACAAGCCAGTGATTATGAGCGACCAGTTCAAGACCGTGCATTACGAGGTGAAAGGTCACGAATACGTCAAGATCAAAGAGGAAAACAACCTCATCGAGGCTTTGGCGAAACTCGGCATGCCACTTGAGCCGATCTTCTGCGGTGGTGGCGATGACTATTTCGGACCGCGCGAACAATGGCACAGCGGAGCCAACTTCTTCGCCTTCGCGCCAGGCAAGGTCTTAGGATATGCAAGAAACTACAACACCATCGAGGCATTGAACCAAAACGGTTTTGAAGTTCTGAAAGCCGCCGACGTAGCATCGGGCAAGGTCAGTGTTGACAACTACAGACGCTGTGTGGTGGCATTCGAAGGAAACGAGCTCTCACGCGGTGGCGGCGGAGCCCGTTGCATGACAATGCCGTTGCTCCGTCAACCAGTAGAATGGTAGTTGATGATAGACAAAAGATAGAAACAACAATTTTTATCATATTGATTGTCAATATCTTAAAAATTTCAAACATAGACAACAGACAGGCAGGTGCTGATTTGACCTTGCCTATTTGTTTTTTTATAAATTTTTTGCTATATCTTTGCATTGTCAATAAAAACAAAAGACAATGCGACCATTTAACACAAATATTACTATCACACTTCTTGTTTTGGCTACGCTTTTTGTGGCATGTGGCAAGACCTCGCAATATGATGAAGCGCACGCTGTATATAATAAAGGTGTAGAGCTGCGCGAGGCAAAACAAAACGAAGACGCCGCCAAGTGTTTCACCGATGCTCTAGTTAAACTCAACCTTTGCGATGAGGATAATAACAATGTCAAAGCATTGAAAGCCGCAGCCGAAAACAGACTTGGCGAGATTTATTGGTTACAGGGACTCTTTGAAGAGGCTCGCGACATGCATCTTGTCGCCTCTACTCTATTCCGTGAGCTCAATGACGAAACCCAGCTGATGGAGGCGCTGAGAAATGCCGCTCGCGCAGAGGGATCGTTGAAGAATCTTAAAGATGCTGAAAAACATTATAATGAAGCTATAGAAATCGCCAAAACGCTGAAAGCCAAAGACTTTATTAATGAGATCAGTCTTGACTTGGCTCGTGACATCTACATGGAGACAAACGATTTCGGGAAGGTGATTTCCGTTGTAAACGAGGCACTTGACAATGGCGCGGAACCATACCAATGCCATCTTTTGCTTGGTCTGGCGAACTATTATCTCGAAAACGACGATGAAGCGCTTGAGCATCTCAACGAGGCCGCGAAATGCGACAAAGCAGGTTTCAAGATGACGGCATATCAGACGATATATTTCATTTATCAGCTTAAGGGTGATTATGCCAAAGCCCTTGAATATCATGAGCTTTTCAACGAAAACATGATTGAAGCCGACAGCCAGCATCGTAGCGACGACATGCAGCACATCAAAGGTGAATACGACTTGAAGATGCAGGAAAACGTCTTGAATGCCAAGCAGAGAACTCGCACTTTGTATCTGAGCGGAATTCTCGGAATGCTCGGTATAGCTTTGATTATCACTATCATATTGCTGCGCCAAAGAACTCTTAAGACTCGTCTTGAGGCCGAAAAAGCGAAGAACCAGTTCGAGTTGGCTCTAAAGAAAAACAAGGTTTATGTCACCGCTCTCGCATTGTCGGAGCAGATAACGGCGAGCACCCTCGATTTCAATTTGAAAGACACTGACTGGGACGATTTCACCGAGCTCATCAATTTGATTTACAACGACTTCACCAAAAAGCTGATTGAACGCTACCCCACCTTGACCGCCAGCGACATCCAGATTTGCTGTCTCACACGACAAGGCTTCAGCAACCAGGTCATCTCAATATTGATGAACCAGCAGACCAACTCCTACGCCCGCCGCAAATCGCGCATCAAGCAGGAGAAAATGAACGGAAATGAAGACTCACGTAGTTTTGAAGAAATTATAGAAGAGATTTAAACATTTAATACAGTTTTAAAAATTTAACACTATGAAAAAGATCTTATTACTAACAGCATTGTGTTTAACATTATCAGTAATTTCGTTAAACGCCCAGAATCCATGCTGGAACGGAACAGTCGCTTCTTCATACGCTGGTGGCGACGGTTCGGAAGAAAACCCTTATCAGATTGCAACTGCCGAACAGCTGGCTTTGCTTGCATACGAAACCAACAACGAAACCGGTGGCAATGCGCATTATATCCTTACAAATGACATTTGTTTGGGTGGCGAAAATATCTGGGAGCCAATTGGAAAACCCATTGACATAAATGACGATTATCCATGTTTTACTGGAACTTTCAACGGCAATGGTCATACAATCAGTGAGATGACTATAACTAACAGTTCTTACGCTGGATTGTTTGGCCTCACTAATGGAGCCACTATTGAAAACATCAACATTTATGATTCCAATGTTCATGGAACTAAGACCGGACTTATTGCAGGTTCTGTTCAAAACACAATTGTAAATAACTGCTCTGTCCAAGGCTCAATTACGAATTTTTCACAGAGAGCAGGCGGTATTGTGGGCCATTGTCTCAATGAATCTGGCGAAACATCAAAAATAAGCAATTGCACATACAATATTGGAAGTGCTACCGGCAGTATCATTGGTGGAATTATCGGAGCAACTGAAGGTGAAGGAAATCTGACAATTGAAAACTGTACAAATTATTGCGAGATTATCGGACAAATAATGGCTGGAGGAATTCTTGGCAATGGATCAGCCACTATCAATAACTGCACTAATCATGCTAATGTTACTTCTGAAAATTCAAGCATTTTCATTGCTGGAGGCATTGCAGGACAAGCCAAGAACTGTATAATTACGAACTGTTTCAATTACAATCAAATTGTCGGAGCAAATGCGGGTGGAATATGTGGCAATTCGGTCACAACTGAAATACTATGTTGCGGTAATATGGGAGATGTCGTTTGTAATATATACAATAATAAATTGAGTCATATTGGCGGTATCTCGAGTAGCGGAGGAGCAATATCCAACTGTTTCAACAGGGGCAATTTGATGATTAACAATAGCGCAAATGCCAACCCTATGGATTTATATCTCGGCGGCATTATTGGAACATATTCCTCAGATGGATTTATTCATAATTGTTACAATATCTGTTCAATAGACCATTCTCAGTATCATAACGGACTAAAAGGCATCATTGCAGGAACAGGTCCAAATTCAGAGTTTTTCAACAATTGCTATTGGAATGGAGATTACGACATACCTGCTTGCGGCATCGTGAGCACTTTGCCAGGTTCATGTTCATTCAGTGGAACAGCTTCTCAAGGCAACTGGTATCTTGAGGAGGCTCAATACAACACCCACGATTTGCTACAAGCCTTGAACAGAGGCGCCACAGATGGTTGCTATTGGATTCTCGACGAAATAGGCTATCCTAAACCGATTTATACAGAACCCACCTACCCTGTTGTCGGCACTGAATGGTATTACGAGATTATCAATGTCAACGGAAGCGTCACTTACCAGTATCTTGAATGTGTTGCTGACACCACCATTGGAAGCACACGTCCGAAAGTGATTATCAAGAGTAACACGTTGTACGACAAAGACTTGCACACAAAAATAACACACGAATACGTTTATTCTGAAGATGGCATCGTTTATTGGTGGGACAAGCAGTCACAAAGCTACACCACATTATATGATTTCAACGCCAACGTTGGAGACCAGTGGACAATCAATGTCGGAACTCACAGCATTACGATGCACGTTGATGAGGTGAATAATGTGGAATATAATGGAGAGACTTATCGTGTTTTAACTGTTAGAGATGCGGACGACATATTCAGTGGAGACATCATCTGCGGAATCGGTCACACCACGAGTTTCTTTCCGGAGAAGATGCTTAACAACCGCGATTTTGATGTCGACGGCATGCGCTGCTACTGGCATTTTGGCGAGGAACTGCTGCAATTCGGTGAAGTCGATTGTGACGAGATTTACAACAATTACAATGATGTCGCCGAACATGATGTAACGGGATTTGAAATTTACCCGAATCCAGCAAATAACATAATCACCATTGTAGAATCTAACCGCGAATGTCTGCCGATGGAATTCACAATCACCAACATGACAGGCCAAATCATCATGACAGGCGTTGTTTCATCTGACAATCATCAGGTTAACGTAAAGGAATTACCAACAGGGATTTATTTAATAAAGATTGGGGAAGAAACAATTAAATTTATAAAAATGTAGGGACGCGGCACGCCACGTCCCTACGTGGATTTTTTAATGTGTCTTATCTGGCCATGCTGGCACTGCTGGTGCCTCTGGCCAGTCTTTCATTTGTTCCAGAATCACTTCGATTGCCTTGTCTAACTGGGCGTCGATGCCATTGAACTCGTCGTATGGGTTGTTGTCGATGACGATGTCAGGGTCAACGCCGTGACCCTCGATGATCCAGTTGCCGTTTTGATCGAACGGAGCAAACTCAGGACGGTTCAAGGTGCCACCGTCGATGAACGGCAAGCTGCCGCGGATACCGACCACACCGCCCCATGAGCGTGTTCCGATGGTCGTTCCGAGTTTGTAGTGCTTGAATTGCCATGGGAACAAGTCGCCGTCGGATGCTGAATATTTGTTGAACAACAACACTTTAGGTCCGTTCATCATCTGGTTAGGCTTTATTTCTGCAGCGCCACCGTTGCGTGTCACGGTCCACATTGCCGCTTCACGGCGCAGACGCTCGATAATCATCGGTGAGACGTTGCCGCCACCATTGCCACGGTCGTCGATAATAAGAGCCTTCTTGGTGAGCTGTGGATAGAAATATTTCACGAACTCGTTCAAGCCCTCACGTCCCATATCAGGGATGTGGATGTAGCCCACCTGACCGTTGGTCGCCTTGTTGACTTTCTCGATGTTGTTTTGCACCATATTGTAATAATAGAGCGAGTTTTCGCTTGATATCGGTGTAACCACCACGTCGCGGGCACCGTTTTCCGATGCTTTAGTGTTTAAAGTTAAAACGACAGCCTTGCCAGCTTTGTCAACCAAAGACTCGTAGATGTTGTTCATGTTTTTTGTTGACACGCCATCGACAGCCACGATGAAGTCGCCTTCCTTAGCATTTACGCCTATTTCGGTCAATGGTGAGATTGTTGCGTCGTTCCAGCTCTCCCCTTTCAAAATCTTCTTGATTTTGTAATAACCGCTACCGTCACGCTCAAGTTCAGCGCCAAGCAGACCTAGTTTTAGACGTGATGTCTCGACACGGTCGCCGCCGCCAGTGTAAGCATGACCGATGTTCAACTCGCCAATCATCTCGCCGATGAGGTAGTTGACATCGTTACGGTCTCCGCAATACGGGATCAAGACAGAGTATTTGTCGTGGATTGCCGGCCAGTCGTTACCGTGCATGTTTGGCGCATAGAAGAAATCACGCATCTGACGCCATGCCTCGGTGTAGATCTGAGCCCATTCTTCGTGAAGGTTGACCCATTTCTTCATGTTTGATAGGTCGACAGGATTGTCGATGCTCTTCACCTCACGCTTTGGAGCGTTGATAACCGCAATGTCCCAACGTTTTCTAACAATCATCTTCTTTCCGTCAGGAGTCAATCCATAGCCGTTGAAGTCACCGATTCTAGTAGCTTCTTTTTCCTCCAAATCATAGTAATACAAGCCGCCGCCACGGTTGCCCCAAGACATGTAATAAAGCCCGTTTTCAACGCCTTTGAGCTCGTAATAATATGCGGTTTTGATGTCTGACAATGGGATGATACGGCTCATAATGCCTTCAAAATCAATCTTTATCGACTTGTTATCCTCTTTCTTGGAATCTTTTTTCTTGTCTTTGCCATGTTTTTCTTCTTTTGCCTCGCCTTTTTCGACTTTCACTTCGTCATTCTTTGCGAGGAACGGCGATGGGGTGTCTTTCTGCAAGGTAATCAAATAGATACGGCTCTGCTCACGATAGGCGTAGTTCCACTCCACGCTGCTGTATGTCGGGTTGAAATCACGTTCTGAGGTGAAATACAGATACTTTCCGTTCTTGTCGAAGGTCGGATTCGATGAGTTGAACCAAGTGTCGGTGACAGGCTCAGACTTCTGAGTATCAACGTTATAGATGAATATTCTGCTAAACTCCGACATGTTCGCATCTGTGTAAGCTATCCATTTGCTGTCGGGCGACCATGTAAAATCTCCCATCTCACCAGCCTGGCTCTTTGCCACCTCAGTCACTTTCTTCGAAGCGACGTCAATCACCATGAGGCGGTTCATTTTGTCGTACCAGGCAATCTTTTTGCTATCTGGCGACCATGAAGGCTGGTATTTGTAAGTCTCCGAAACAGATTTAGGATCAGTGAGTTGGATAGCCTCCTCTTTGCCGTCCTGTTTCTGGATGTAAAGCTCGTCGTTGCCAGTTCTATCAGAGATGTAAGCGATATATTCGCCATCAGGCGACCATGCGACGTTGCGGTCGTGGACGCCGTCAGATTTTGTGAGATTACGAGTAATTCCTGACTCTACAGGCAATGTCCAAACATCACCGCGAGCACCTAAGACAATACGTTTGCCATCAGGAGACACATCACCCGAGGTTATGAATTTCGATGCGTCGATGTATTTCGTTCTCGATGATATGCCATCGTTGACGATTCTCACTTTTATCGGGTGAATGCTGTTGTCCTTCAAGCTCAGACGATACAACATGCCGCCGTTTTCATAAACGATGTCGTTGTCACCAAGCGAAGGATATTTCACATCGTAATATGTGTAATTCGTAACCTTCGTGATTGCCTTTGTTTTCAGGTCATAGCAGAAGATGTTCATCGTTCTGTCGCGGTCGGAGCAGAAATAAATTTTGTCGCCAGCCCACATCGGGAAGATATCCTGAGCGACGTTGTTTGTGATATTGGTGAGTTCTTTTGTGTTGAAGTCGAAGATCCAGACATCGTCGGCCATTCCGCCACGATAATATTTCCAAGTGCGGAACTCGCGCATCACACGGTTAAACGCAATCTTTTGACCGTCAGGTGAATACGTTATCCAGCCACCTTCTTCGAATGGGAGCTGTTCGCCCAGTCCTCCGTTGATGTTGGCGACAAACAGCTGTCCGACGAAATCGTCCCAAGTGATTCTGCGTGAACGATATACGATATTTTCGTTGTCTTTCCATGTCATCACGATGTTGTTCGGTCCCATGCGGTCCGAGAGGTCATCACGGTCAAGGGTGGAGGTGTAAGTGACACGTTTAGGCTCCCCACCTTGCGCTGGCATCACATAAACCTCAGTGTTGCCGTCGTATTGTCCTGTAAATGCAATGTTTTTCCCGTCTGGAGAGAATCGTGCGAAGATCTCAAATCCGTCAGGGTCGTTAGTCAGTTGGCGAGCCTCACCACCGTTGATGTCGACGGTGTAAAGGTCACCGGCATAGCTGAAGACCACCTGGTTTCCGTGAATAGCCGGAAAACGCAGCATCTTAGCCTCGTTCTGTGCCTGCAGCGACAAAGCGCCGAATGCAAGCAACATGCTGAAAATCAATAAGTTTTTCTTCATAGATTAAATATTTAATGGTTATAATTCTAATGATAATTGTTTATTGTTGTTTGAGATTTCTCCACTCCGCTTTGCTTCGGTCGAAATGACAGGTACCATTTCCACTTCAACAGCTTTAACCTCATCTCCTATATAAACGAGATAAGCCTTAATTTGCTGCATGGAATTCATCTGAATAATCGCACTCATGTAGTCACGCAGCTGATTGTAATACTTCTCATGCTCTTTTCCCGTCTTGTAATCAATCAGGATGACACCTTGTCGGGTCTCTGCATAGCGGTCAGGACGAATGATTCTGCCGTCGTAAGTGTGGATATCCATCTCGTTTTTCACCACAGCATCTTCTGCAAACGCTGGCTTAAGCTCAGGAATATCAATCACTTTGTGGAAAGTCTCGAGCAGTTTTGCAGCCTGTTCCTCATCGATAGTACCATCGTTGACATATGGTCGCAAAGCCTTTTCAGCGTCGTCAATCGTTTTGATTCGTGAAAGTATCTGATGCACCAGCGCGCCCCATTCCTCAGGCATAAATGAGCCTTTTTCAGCCCAAATCATGGTTGGATCAGGGTCAACTTTAAGTTTTTCGGACCAATCCAACGATTTTGGAGCCTCCTTGCCAGCCTCTAATTCCAATATGCCAACATTGTCCTTATTATCTTCTTTCTTGTTGATTTCCAATATGGTAGATACTAAATCGCCATAATTATACGATGTCTTCTCCTCGCCTTCCTGAATATCAAATTCATTGTTTTTCACAAAATAATCGTCGAAGTCGGCGTCATCATTGTCAGACTTAACATGTTGAATATCAAGCTCATCAGCAAAGAAATCTGTGAAGAGATTATATCCGCCAGCAGGACATTTATCGTTAGTGTAAACGAACAACATGTTTTTGGCTCGTGTCATCGCCACGTACATAATGTCGAGAATGTCGAGCATCGTTTTGTCGTTTTCCTTGTCAACATAATGCTCATAAGACGTGCCTTTCAGTTTGTCTTTCGACAATTTCAGCAAAAACGCATCGAGATGCGGAATATCTTTAGTGTCTTGATTATCAGCGCATTGTATCCACAACTCATTTTGTGTGAATCCGTGTCCAGAACTCAGACTCGTGTCGGCGTAAGGATATAAAACCACCTTGAATTCCAATCCTTTAGCCTTATGGATGGTCATGATATTGACACAGTCGAGGTCGCCGGTGATTTGCACTGCCAGCTTATCTTTTTTCTTTTCCCAGAACTCCAGAAAATCGCCGATTCCTGCACTATGACGGCACTGCCATTCGTAAACGGTGTTCATGAAATACTGCAGAAACACATCGGATAACACGTTGAAATTGTAGCTATTACAAATCTGGTTGCAGATATCGTACAAACCGCCGGATTGTTCTGTTATGGAGACGCACGGCCGTGCGTCTCTACAACCGATTTTCGCTGAATAAAATTCCACCGCTTTTTTCGTGACAGGATTTTTGTCGTCAGCCATCAGTTTCAGTGTGTTGACAATCAACTGGACCTTGTTGGAGGTCTGCAACAACACCGATTCAGCCGACAACACCTCAATGCCGTTTTCGACCAGATAATTTGCGATGTCGGTGCCATCACTATTGGAACGAACCAAGACTGTAATATCTTTATAATCAATTCCTTGATTATGTAAATCTATAATTTGCTTTAAGATTGCTGATTTGACTTTTTCCTTGTATTCCGAGGTCTTCATCTCGCCATGAAACACCTCAACGGAGACGAAACCGCCTTGTTTTTTTGTGTCGTAAATCTGTTCGGCGTCATGATAAACGTCAGACAAATTCAAGAATTTTTCAGCGTAACGGAAAAAGGTGTTGTTGAATTTTATCACGTTTTTCGACGAACGGTAGTTGGTGCCGAGCGACATTTTCAGCGCTGAATTCACAAACTGCGCCTCGCATCTTGCCCCGAATTCTCCCTCAGGTCGTTTGTAGATATTCGGAAGGTTGATGATTTGCTCGACTTCGCCGCTGCGAAAACGGTAAATAGACTGTTTTGCGTCGCCGACAATCATGTTCATGTTGCCGAAAGCCAGGCTGTTTTCCATCAGAGGCAGGAAATTCTGCCATTGCAGCACCGAAGTGTCCTGAAACTCATCGATGAAATAATGCTTGTATTTCTCGCCGATTCTCTCGTAGATGAACGGCACCGAGCAGTCGCCCAAAATGTCGGAAATACGTTTGTTAAACTCAGAGATATGTACCTGTGACGTCTCCGTGATGTATTGGCGTATCAGCTCAAAAATATGGCTTCTCAGAACATACAGATACAGGTCTTTCTCAATGATTCCAAACACCAACTTCTTGGAATACAGCGACTTATATTTTGCAATCGCATCATTATAAACATAAACGATATGGTTGCCTGCGACATGACTTTTTGCGTCGTTCCAGTTTTTCTCGCCACTTAAAATCTTCTCGATGGTCGCAGTCGTGACATCGCTTTTGCCTTCGAGCATCTTGCGTTTTACTGATGGCAAGCCGGTTTTCGCCTTGCCATTGTAATCCTGGTCGGAGATGCCAAGACTTGTTTCTTCGGCTTCTATATTCTTGATAATCAAAGACAAAGCCTCGTTCATCTTCTCATTTTCAGAATGAACGTATTTCTTTATCTCCTTGTATTGTTCTTCGTCTATGTCGCTGAAATTCTTATAGTTACCTTTTCGATACGCGTCTTCAGAGAGCAGTTTCTCGATATATTCGCCTATGAGTTTCTTCACGTTCCACGAGGATTCTTCCGAAAGGTTAAACTCCACAAAATTCGACAAAATAGTGGTGATGAACTTGTTTTTGCCAATCTCATCAGAGATACGCTTAATTATCTCATCAATAAGGTCGTCGTTGTCCAAAATGACGCTGTATTGTCCCGGCAGCTCAAGTTCCCTTGCAAAACTGCGTGATAGCTTCTGCACGAAACTGTCGATGGTGCAGACAGCAAAGTCGCTGTAGTTATGCAACATCCTGACATACAGTCGTTTAGCTCTGTTAGCGAGCTCATTTTCATCTATACCGATGGCTGTCATCAGATAATTGCGCATCTGCTCGATGTCGCCGTTTTGCGAGCCTTCGCTGATGCCAAGCAAAAAACGTAAGATCTTGGCTTTCATCTCGTTAGCCGCTTTATTGGTGAACGTCACAGCCAGAATCTCGCGGTAAGCGTCAGAATTGTCGCCAAGGCAAAGTGTAAGATACTCTTTCACGATAGTGAAGGTCTTACCAGAGCCAGCGGAGGCTTTGTAAATCTTAAAAGGTTTATTTTGGTGCAGGTTCATCTATTTTTTTGTTTTTATTCTTGTTTTTCTTATGAATATTGAAGATTTCCCTCAGATTATCAAAGCTTTGCGAGTACGAGATACCAACGCCTTGAGTGAAATCGGAATAGTTTTCAAACGAGTAATAATAGTAGTTATTCTTGATGTTTGTGTGGTTATAAGCCTTGAGACTCAATCGTTTAGTCAATCTGAAAGTCAGATCCACATCACCCACGATGTTATTCGCGTTGTCGGCGTCGCTTCTGTTGCCTCGGATCACGCCGAAGTTGCCTTCGATGATGAGACGGTCGTCGAACAGCTGTGTGGAAAGCGCCACTTCGAGCTCCTCGTTGGTCAGCTGATCGTTCGGAGTGTAGTTGATACCGATATCGAAATCCTTGGAAATCTGCGACAGCCAGTTGCTCAGCTGATTTGTGATTACGCTATAGCCGGCAGTAGTTCCAATTCGGCTGATGTTGTTTCCGGCGGTATACGAGAACGAGCCGATGACCATGAGCGAGAACACCTGCTGCGCCATAATAGCCTGATTCGTTGTGTCAATGACAGAAAATACAAGGTTTTTCGTATCTTCTGTGGCATTTGGCAACTCTATTGCGAAGTCGATTGTCGGGTTCATCAGTTTGTCGGAAAGCCTGATAATACAGTCAACATTGATGTTGTTCGTCAGCGCGGTGGAGTCGACTACCGACGATCCCAGCGAGGTCAGAGAGGATTTCGTCCTGTACACGCCCACGATGTCGATATCGGCATCTGTAGGGTCGCCTGTCCAGCGGATGGAGCCGCCACGACGCAAGGTAAAGACACGTTTCACCATCTCCAGAGTGAAATTGAAGGCTCCACTCGTGATGATATAATCGCCACGCAGCGTCATGTCGTCGTTTGTCAGACCAAGGTTGATGTGTCCGTTGCCCCTCGCAAAGATGCTTCCCATATTCTGTGGCAGGTAGATGCCCAGCGACGCGTCGGAATTCACTGTCGCGTCAAGATTCATAGTGAAAGAGCCGCGATTATTGACGACTTCAGGAACGACATCCTCTACAATGGTGTCCGATTCCTCGTTTTTCTGAACGAAAATCACGAAATTATTGTCAACAGAGCTCGTTCCCGAAAGCGGGATGTCGATTTCCGTGCCTTTCTTCGTCAAAGCGTCGATATCCATTGTGATATCGTTTACCGGACCTTTGATTTTCACCGTTCCGTCAGCGATAGCGGTACCATAGAAACCATCAGCCTTATCGTAAGGGATGTCAAGAGCGATAAAATCTTTGCATTGAAGCGACAAATCGAAGTTAAAGTCCTTCAAATGGTCATGATTTATGACGCCATTAAGCTTCGCCACATTACCCAAGGTGTCCTGAACGCTAAGATTATCGAACACTATCTTGTCCCTTTCGAACTTGATGTTGTCGTTCAAGGTATAATAAGTATTCAGATAATTGACCTTGCAGCCGGCGTTGTCAAGCCTCAAATCTCCAAGAATCACAGGCGCATTGAGCGAACCTCTGATATGCATGTTACCGCTCGCCAAGCCATTCATCCTGTTGACCACGCTACTTACAAACGGCGACAGCGTCTCTAACTTGAAATCGTCAAACATCAAGTCAAAACTGATGTTGTTTTTTTGCTTTTTCGGATAATAAAAGCCTAACAGACCCACCGATTCATGTTTGTCATTGTCAAACAGGCTGTTATAAACCTCCATATTGATGAAAATCGATTCCTTCGGCTCGTACCATTTCGCGCTAGCAAGCACATCACCCACCTCCTGGCCGTTAATGAAGAACTTTTTCAAGTCTATATCAGCAGTGAACGAGAAATTCTCATTCATTCCGGAGATGCCCAGATAACCGTTGAGAGTTCCGTCAAAATTAAGATTGTCGGATAACGTAATATAGTCAATATCAGAGACATCCACGTTATGGAAGCTGGCATAAAGCGTGTCGGTGTCATGCTTCGGCATCACGCCATAAACCGCAATCTTCTGGTAATCGGTATAAAGCGAAACATCTTTAAAATCAGTTCTAAGCTTATGAAAATCAATGCGACAGTCAGGATGCAGATACCAAGCAGTATCGTTGACCACTATCTCCTCCGACTTGATACTCAACAATCCGCCGGAATCGTGATGAGGAACGAAATTAGAAGTAATCTTTGCTTTGGTATGGTCGGCTTCATCATCATCGTCCCAAGTCACGACAGTATTCACCTGGTCGTGGCCGCATGTTGTCATAATGACTATATTTTCAAGACTTATCGGGTCAGGATTATTGCTTGTGGTATCGCGCATAATAAAGTCATCACACGATATACGTGACACAAACTCGTCGAACCTTGCGGTGTTTCTGATATCTATATTCTTGAATTTAAATCCGTTATACCACACTTCAGGCGATTCTATCGTCGAGCCGTGGTAAGAATATCCGTCGGTATACGACGCATTGATGGTGGTGCCGCTGCTCACATACAACGACGGGACAAACAGCTTGGTCAGCTGACGAGTGTCCTTTAAGTTCATCGACAGCGAGAACTCCTGTTTATGCGTGTCAGGCACAGTGTTTGCGAACCATTGCGGCATATTGACATAGTGTTTTCCTGTGTTTTTCATGGCATTCATAAACGTCTTCGCATTGATGATGCCCGTGCCATAAAAATCAAAGAAATCACAGTCTATCTCAACATCTTTAATTCCCGCGACCTCGCTGACGCTGGCGTTAAAAGCATTCATACGGTACTCTTCCCCGTTGTAATACCTCGTGTCCTTGATATCCAAACGACCTGTAATATTGTCAATCTCATTACCGCTAAACTGCAGGTCGATATTCGTCTCCAGATTCATAATGGTATCAGTATCAAGCAGATTCAGCGCAACGAAGTCCACATTTCTGATGTCTGCGATGATGTTGTAGCTCGGCATTTTACCTTTAAGGTCAATCATTGCCGAAACATCCAGATCAAGATTCGGGTGTTTGACACCTGCTATAGTTATAAAACGTTGATTCTCAAAGTCTCCGTGAACATTGAAGTCTTTAAACTCATTGCCGAGAATCTTCAATGAGCCGAAATGCACATCAGCCTCAAATTCTGTTTCAGCCACCTCCATTCCCTGACCACTCATCTCCATTGAGAAGGTCGTCTCCACATCATCCATACCAATCAAATCGCTGATGTTCAATCTGTTAGCAGCAATATTAAACGAATATCCCGAGTTTTCGGTAGTGTTAAGATAAACAGCGGCGTCAATGTCACCCATGTCTGTGGCGAGGCTGAACTGGGTCTTGAAATCCAAAGCGTAACCTTGGAAAGTGCCCGCCATCATATATGTCCCGATGCCGCTAAGTTCCTCTGGGATAGGCACCGTCTTCGACTCAATCGGAATCGCAAAGTTCTTGGTGTCGTTGTATGACGATAGCATTTCTCTGATGGTGATGTCCATGTAAGCATCATAAAATTCTGGCAATCCCGTAAACGAGACATCTGCGTCGATATGTGATTCATTGCCAAAATCAGCCACAAAATCACTTACAGTGAAATCGCTGACCGTTCCGTCGTAATACCCAGTGAAATTGAATTTGTCGGGCAGTTTGTGCAAAATCCAGGAGAAATACTTCAGGTCGCTGAGCAACAATGTCGATGGCCTGATATTTCCGATAATCCTCACAGAATCAACGAATTCGTAATATGCTCTGGAGTTATTGTACTCAAAACGTAGGTCGAGGTCGACATGGGATTCGCCCGTCACCAGTTTGAGGCTGTCGATGTTGAGGCATTTCTCGCAAAACAGCACGTCGCCGCTACCATCCTCGAGCACCAATCCGCATTTGTCCTTGCCTTTGAGAGTATGAACATAACCCGAGACCGAGTCATGTTTAACCTCAAGATTGCTGAATACTCCGTAGATACTGTCGATATCAATATGAGCCCAGTCCATGCTAAGCTTTTCGGGCTTGTCTTTATTCTGATTCCAATACACCACATGACCGTTGTCGAGTTTGAAGTTGTCGACCTTCAGATGGAAGTCGAAATCGCCGTCACTTTCTTTTTTCTCTTTCTTCTCCCCGCCCAGCTGCATAAACAGATCTTTGAAATTCAGGTTCTTACCGCCTTCATATTTCACCACTCGTCCCAAGACATCTTTCATGTATATGTCTTTGAATCTCAATTCGTTATCATTTATCGTCGGGATAATTCTGGCGTCCATCTTCCCTATCTTGAACAGCGGATAGCCGTAGATATCATTGATTTGGACGTCCTCGAGGCAAAGCTCCAGTTTCTCGGTTATGTAAAATGTCTTGATTTTTACGTCGGTTTCGAGTCTGTTCGCCATTTCGCAAGCCACTGAACGCGCTATCATACTCTGCACGGTGAGGTCACGGAAAGCAGCTATGATGCTTGCCATGAGAGCAAAAATTATCACAATGATAATTAAAATGCCGTGTATAATATTCTTTTTTGTACCTTTGCGCATTCTTTTATTGCTATGAACGAATACATTTTAGCCATCGAATCATCGTGTGACGACACGTCTGCGGCAGTCCTCAGAGGCACGACTGTTTTGTCGAATGTCATTGCTAATCAAGAGGTTCACCGTCAGTATGGAGGTGTCATCCCTGAGCTTGCATCGCGCGCGCACCAGCAGAACATAATACCTGTTGTTGACACCGCAATTAAGCAAGCAAATATACAAAAAAAACAAATAAGTGCAATTTCTTTTACACGTGGTCCCGGATTATTGGGTTCATTGCTCGTAGGCACTTCATTTTCAAAGGCTTTCGCGCTTGCGATGGACATCCCGATGATTGAAATTAATCATACCAACGGGCATGTTTTGGCGCTTTTCGCCCAAGAGCCGGACAATCCCACGCCTGTTCCGCAGTTTCCGTTCCTTTGTCTTACGGTTTCCGGCGGTCACACCCAGATCATGAAGGTCAACGATTACTTCGACCTTGAAATCTTGGGCAAGACCATCGACGACGCTGCTGGAGAGGCATTCGACAAGACAGCGAAGATTATGGGACTCGGATACCCTGGAGGCCCGATAATCAATAAGTTAGCAAAAGAAGGCAACCCTGACGCGTTTCAGTTCAGCAAGCCGCATATTCCTGGCTACGACTACAGTTTCAGCGGACTGAAAACCAGTTTCTTGTATTTCTTGCGCGACAAACTCAAGGAAAACGAGAACTTCATCGAGGAAAACAAGGCCGACTTGTGTGCTTCGATACAAAAAGACATCATCGACACTTTGATGAAGAAACTGATAAAGGCGGCGAAAGACACTGGAATCAAGCAGGTGGCGATAGCAGGCGGAGTGTCAGCAAACACTGGGCTTCAGGATGCCATGCGAGCCGCTGGAAAGAAATATCATTGGGACGTGTTCATCCCGAAGTTCAAGTTCAGCACCGACAACGCCGCAATGATTGGTGTTGCTGGATATTTGAAGTATCAGAGAGGAGAATTCGGAACACAGGACATGACACCGTATGCACGTACCGTCAATAAATAATTTATGAATTGGGAACAGTTACTATCACCGAAGCGTGAGGCTCGCGCACAGAGCGTCGCCGACATCAGAAACGAGTTTCAGAGAGATTACGACCGCATAATCTTCTCAAACATCTTCCACCGTCTGCAAAACAAGACGCAGGTCTTCCCTTTGCCTGGTGCGAAGCTCGTGCATAACCGTATGACACACAGCCTCGAAGTGGCTAGCGTGGGCCGTTCAATAGCCCGAAAAGTGTCGAAATTCCTCATCGAGAAATACGGTCCCGATTTCCATAACGTGATTTTTGATATCGACACCATCGTCTCGACAGCATGTCTCGCCCACGACCTTGGAAACCCTCCTTTCGGTCACTCTGGAGAGGAGACGATGAGCAGCTATTTCAAGTTCGGCGAAGGCAAGTCGTTACAGAGCCAAATCCCTGATAATCAATGGTCTGACCTCATCTCGTTTGAAGGCAACGCCAACGCTTTCCGCCAGCTAACACATCAGTTTGCGGGTCGTCGTGAAGGCGGACTCTCGCTGACATACGCATCGCTGGCAACGTTGATAAAATATCCATATCCGTCTTTCGACAAAGGCGACCTCAAGAAATACAACGTCTTCAACAGCGAGATCGAGCAGTTTGAAAAGGTCATGGAAGGCTGCGGAATTCCTAGAATAGACAGCAAAAAGCCTATTTACGCGCGTCATCCGCTTTCATACATGATGGAGGCCGCCGACGACATCTGCTACCTCATTCTGGATATGGAAGACGCCCACAAACGCGGTATCATCCAGACCATAGACATCGACAGACATTTCACGGCGTTTTTCTGCGAAGACAGACCAGAAGAGGCTTGGTTCTTCGAGCGCCGCAAACATATCTTCGACACCGTCACCGACTCCAACGAACGCATGGCATTTTTGCGTGCCACGGTCATCAACAAGCTCGTCGACTGCGTGTCGAAAGTGTTCATCGAGAACTACGACAGCATCATGGAAGGCACCTTCCAAAACAGCCTCATCTCGCATCTTCCACAGCATGAAAAAGACGCTTTGGAAGAATGCAGAAGTTTCTCAGTACCAAACATTTACAAGCATCCATCTGTAGTAAAGATTGAAGTAACCGGATACAACATCATCGGCAGTCTTATGAACGAGTTTATGGATGCCATTTTGCACCCCGACAGCGGCTATCATAAGCGTTTGGTCTCCATCATTCCCGACCAGTTCAAGACAGAGAAAAACGACCCGTATTCAAAGATACAAGTCGTTTTGGATTACATCTCAAACATGACCGATTTGTACGCCGTACAGCTGTACAAGGACCTGCGAGGGATCGAATAATCTATTTCTTGAATCCAGTCAGGACACCGCTCACCATCCAGTGACTGAAGCTTCCGCCCTCGTCGGCACCTTGCGGGATGGCTACGGTTATTGTGTGATGTCCAGGTTTCAAATCACTTAAGTCGAAATACACAGGATTTGTTGCCGTTCCCGGACACCAGCCGGAACGTGACAAGTCTGACGATGACACACCATTCCAGAAATTGCCTGAGACAGGGTTGAACTCACGGTAAGTCGCACAGTCACAACGCCATGGAGTGTATTTGAACACCTTTTCGCCATCCACGATGATGGTATTTTCCTTCGGGTTGAACTCGTCGCCACCACCCCAGCCTCCGTGGCCAGTGGTAATGTATCTAAGTCTAAGATTCTCAACACCTTCAGGGATGTCAAATTCAACGGTAAGGCTGTCGGTTTGGAACAAACGGCCGTAATTCTGTCCCGACATCTCCATCACGTTGCAGGTATTGAACAACGGCAGACTCCAGCGGCTGTTGTTGGAGACGTCGCCATCATAATCCTGAGGATATGCAACCAAATCGAGCGAAACCTTATGTCCGCCGCCGTCATAGTTGCCGATGAAAGCGCCGATCAGGACATCGCCGGAGAGACGATCGGAAAGCTCCGAAACCTCCATTTTGTAATACGCCTCATCCTCCCATTCGAGGCCGTCAATCTGCAGCCTGTCGTTGAAATGACTCACGCCAAACGGAGTGAAGAAACGCATCAGCTCCACAACTGGCATATAGTCATCGGTAAGAGCTATTCCTTGATACTTTTTACCATTCTTATCTAATTGATATGGAATAGTTTGAATACTATCAATTAAAGCATTACTTAAAGATAGTTTTCTATCCATCGGGATGACAAAAACAGAGCCTGAACGGTCGTAGGCGTCACCGTTTGAGCGCTGGTGAAGCTCCGCAAAAATCTGATAATGCTCCGGCAAAACCGGCAGGTTGACACGTTTCAAAATGATGGTTCCCCACGAGAAATCAATCACCGTGTCGAAAGGAATCTCACCCTGAAATTTGTCAATTTTCGCAAAATGAATCTGCTCGTCGTCGAAAATCTTCGTACGCACGATAAGTTTGTCCTTGTTTATCTTGTTCAGCTCCTTCCCTGTCTTCCTAACTCCAAGATTATCAGGAATTAATCTCTTTTTCAGTTTCTTGTCTTTCTTTATCGACTTCAGATCCATGATACGGTTTCCGTTTATCGCCTGACGCACCATCACGCCCTTCAGATAGCCACGGGAAGTTACCGGAGATGCCTCAAAACCAAGGCTTTCCGTCATCCACACCTCTATTGTGTTCGAGTTTATCGAGGTCTTGTATTTCTTGCAGTCGTAACCCAAAATCTTCTCAGCACCCACTTCTTTAAACTCCACATCATTGGTTTTCAACGAGTAAGCGTAAAAATACGACTCGCCATCTGCGTAATTCATCTGGAAATAAACCGAATCCAAATCATAATCCACGTAAGTGAAATCGGTGGAAACGCCATCAATCAGCTTTCCTTTGAACTCCTGAATATTATTGATTTTCAATTGGTTTTTAAATCTCTGGACATCACGGAAAGTGGTGTCGCCGCTATCAGAACCAAGCATATAAGATTGATACACAAGACGTTGCTGTGCAGCCACCGTCATCACGGCAAAGATGACTCCTAATAATATTAATGTACGTTTCATTTTGAAAAATTTTTGCAAAGTTAAAAATAATCCTGTACATTTGCAAAATAAATTGACAAATCAAATATTTAAAATATGAAAAGATTACTTTTACCTATCGCATTGATACTGTTGATGTTACAGTCATGCGGTGAAGCTCCGAAGCCGAAAGCTCCGGCGCGCGAGAAAATGAAACTAACTTCCGACATCCAAACCCCTGAAGTCCTTTGGAGCATGGGCAGAATTGGAGAATTCTCGGTATCTCCCGACGCTCAGAAAGTCGTTTACAACGTGACAGACTATGAAGTCGCTGAAAACAAAGGATTCTCAAGAATCTACATCATGGATGCCAACGGAAACAACGTGAAATGCCTTACTGACGGCAGTTTCAGCGAGTACAGCCCGACATTCACTCCTTCAGGAAGCATCGCTTTCATGACAGCAAAAAGCGGCGACATGCAGCTCTGGGAGATGGATATCCAAGGCAAAAATCGTAAGCAAGTCACTGATATTCAAGACGGTATCACTGGTTTCAAATACAGCAACGACGGTAAATACATCGTGTATTCAGCCGAAGTCAAGATTAAGGACAACGTCGCCGACATCTACCCTGATCTCCAGCTTTCGTCAGGAAGAATCAACAACGACTTGATGTACCGTCATTGGGATATGTGGGTTGACACTTACAGCCATCTTTTCGTCGCAAAAACCGATAACGGCTTGATTACCAAGGGTAAAGACATCCTTCAAGGAGAACCTTGGGAGTCACCGGTGAGACCTTGGGGCGGCATGGAACAGGTGGCATGGAGCGAAGACAACGGCTCGGTGCTTTACTGCTGCCGCAAAAAAGAAGGCAAAGAGTATGCAACATCAACAAACACTGATGTTTACAGATACAACATCGCTGCCGACATGACTACCAACCTCACTGAAGGCATGATGGGTTACGACCTCAACATCTCAGTGGCTCCAACAGGCAACAAACTGGCCTGGGAGAGCATGGAACGCGACGGCTATGAGGCTGATAAACAAAGACTTTACGTCATGGACCTTGCCACTGGAGAGAAGACAGACCACAGCATCGGCTTCGACCAGAACTCGACATCATTGACATGGTCGGCAGACGGCACAAAGATTTATTTCATCAGCGACATCCACGCCACCGACCAGATTTACGAGCTGACACTCAGCAACGGCAGCATCCGCAAGATCACCAATGGTAGACATAACTTCGTGTCGTTGGCCGTTGCAGGCGACAAACTCATCGGCGGACAACAGTCGATGACACACCCAACAGAGCTTTACAGCATCGACCCGAAAAGTGGAATGTTTGAGCAGATCACACACGTCAACGATAACATTTTCAAACAGTTAACACCAGTTGAAGTCGAGGAACGCTGGATTAAGACCACCGACAACAAGATGATGTTGACATGGGTCATCTACCCTCCTCATTTCGACAAAAACAAGAAATATCCTACACTTCTTTACTGCGAAGGCGGTCCGCAAAGTACAGTGAGCCAGTTCTGGTCATATCGTTGGAACTTCCAGCAGATGGCATCAAACGGCTACATCGTGGTTGCACCTAACAGACGCGGTTTGCCAGGCTTCGGTCAGGAATGGAACGAGGAGATCAGCGGTGACTACGGCGGACAGTGCATGCAAGACTATCTCTCTGCCATCGACGCCCTCGCAAAAGAGCCGTTCGTTGACGAAGACCGTCTCGGTGCTGTAGGCGCAAGTTTCGGCGGTTTTTCGGTGTTTTGGCTCGCAGGTCATCACGACGGTCGTTTCAAGGCTCTCATCGCTCACGACGGCATGTTTAACCTTGACGCTCAATATCTTGAGACCGAAGAGATGTGGTTTGTTAACTGGGATCTCGGCGGACCATACTGGGACAAGGAAAACCCTGTCGTTCAGTGGTCATATTCAAACTCACCGCATTTGTTTGTCGACAAGTGGACTGCTCCAATCCTTGTCATCCACGGCGGTTTGGACTACAGAATCTCTTACACACAGGGCATGCAGGCATACAATGCGGCTGTTTTACGCGGCATTCCTGCAGAATTCCTCTATTTCCCGGATGAAAATCACTGGGTATTGCAACCTCAAAACGGAATGTTGTGGCAGCGCAGATTCAAAAACTGGCTTGACACCTATCTGAAATAAGGAGATTTGGGAAAAGGGTTAGTAGTTATACCCTTTTCCCATTTTCATCTTTTCTGTTTGATAATGACCAAGATAAACCAAACCAAGATTTCCGTCGATAGCAATCTTATCACCTGCCACAATCTTATGTCCATTTAACTCGGCGTAATGTTTTTCGTCGTTGACCATCAGCTCGACGCAGCTCACCACGCACACTTTTCCGAGGCGCACTGCTGTGACGGCAGCATGCGAGGTGGCACCACCACGAGCTGTGAGCAAGCCGTCAGTGTCGAAAATCAAGCCGATGTCATCAGGAACGGTGTCAGGACGTACGAGGATGACGTTTTCATCAGGATTCGACTTGCGTAAAGTCTTGATATCCTGTTCGTTAAATGCTACTATGCCATTCATGGCACCTCCACCGATACCCATGCCACGTCCTATCTGGTTCATCTCTGTCGGCGACTGCACGAAGGCGTTCACGGTGTCCTCGAGTTTCAGGTCTTGGTCACGAATCTGCAGGATATGGAAGTCTTCCGGCTTGTCGGATTCGAACGTGAACTCCATCTCTTGAGGAGCATATCCAAGGTCCTCCGTCAGTGTCTTTGCGATAGAATAAATCTTCTTGTAAATCTCCGGAAGTGCAGTCTGCATTGACGGTCCATCGAGGTTTGCCGCCTTACGTTGCGTCTCTCCTATCGGCAACGGCTTCACAAGTCCACCCACGATGTCCTCGCCCTGGCTGCGCATGGTGAAGTCGCCGTACAGATGCACGCCCGGACGCTCACGATGCGGGTTTTGAGTGAACACCACTCCGGTTCCCGACATCTCACTGATGTTTCCGTAAATCATCTGCTGCACGATGACTGCCGTTCCCCAGTTTTCAGAGATTCCCAGATGACGTCGGTATGCCAGCGCACGCTCGGAGTTCCACGAATCGAACACCATGTTCACGCAATCCACAATCTGCATAAACGGGTCTTGTTCAAGCTTAATGCCGTGATTTTCAAGGATTATCTTGTAAGAATACGCCATCTCGCGCATCTGTTCCGCCTTGAAATCCACTTTCTGCTTGACGTTGTATACCGATTTGAATGTGTTGATTTCCTCGTCAAACAAGTCACGATGGATGCCTTTCGCCATGCCCCAGCTCTGGAGGAAACGTCGGTACGAATCCCAGATAGCCCAGGCTTTTGCCGGGTCTTGCGCAATCTTCTCTACAAGCTCGTCGTTCAGACCCACATTTAAGAATGTATCCATCGCGCCAGGCATCGAGATGGCGGTACCAGAGCGCACCGATACCAGCAGTGGCGATTCAGGATTGTTGAATTTGCGACCTGAGATCTCCTCCAGTTTTTCCATAAATTGCTTCAACATCCCGTGGATCTCGCTTCTCAGCTCAGGGATGGTGTTGATGGTGTCGTTACGACGGAACGCCTCGGTGGTGATGACAAATCCAGGAGGCACCGGCAACCCCTTTAAATACAAGGTTTTCAGGTTGTTTGCCTTGTTGCCGATAAACACCTGGTTATCCATCTTCGGCGTCGCCTCCCAGAATGGACTTATCAGCATCTCGGAGTTGTATGTCATGATGTCGCTGATGAGTTTCGGATCAAGTGTCGACTCCATGGTTCTCAACGAGTTAAGGATACGACCAATGAAATTGTCAAGCGGCTGCATCAAGAAAGCGTCCGAGAGCAAGTCACGGTGGAATTCCTCTGATTTCTTGCTGATCAACGCCACCATTTCGCGCTCACCGAGCTTGTTTTCAGCGTCAAACAACTGCGGAATCACTATCTTCAGCGGATATTCGTACGATTTTATGAAGAATTTGATGATAATACGGCGCACGTCCTCGGCAATGAACTGGAAGATGTTGATGTACTGGCCAAACGAGAAACTTCGTGAGGTCAAACTGTAACGCAGCATGTCGAGTTTCGAGTTGAAACTCTGGTTTGTGATGCCATCAAGCGCCAAGCCGTCGCGGAAATACATCAAAATCTTGTAGATCTGGTTCAACGTCCTCTCGGAAATATACTCCAAATTGATGCTCTGCACCACCTTCTCCATCAGCTGTGTAGCGACACGTTCAAGCCTGAAAGTCAAGCCCATAGCCTCAAATTTGTTCTCGCGGTAAGTGCCGTACATCGACGGGATTCCGATAGCGATGTGGCGTTTGTGATAGATGTTTTCCCAGCCTTCGCTCTGCTCCGGATTGAAGATTATCTCCTTCAGCTTGTCCATGAAGGCGTAAATCATCGTTATCGACTTGTCCAAATCCTTTGATTTATAAGCCTTTTCGAACTCATCGATTTCCTGGTCGGAGATGAACGGATAGTTGCGCAGATACGCAAAAATATTGACCGATTCGAAGCTGTATTTCTCGCGAAGATAAGCATACAGGTCGCGGATATCCATAAGGCGCAGATGCTCACGATCGTAGAGTTTTTCGTCGAGATTGATTTTATCGGCCGCTTTTTTGATGAGATTTTCGTAGTCATCGCGCGACAGCATCAGTATATCCTCAGGATTCAGGCACGAAATCTCGCACATCGTCTGCACAAGGTTATGTATATGAACGAAATACTCGCTCTCCATGTCGATAGCCTCGAACACGTTTTGCGGCAAGATAGGCTTCAAATCTTCAAGATTTCCGTCGCTCCAAAACTTGAAAACGTCGAAAGTCAGGTCAATCAAAGTGTTGTTGCTCTCGGTATGCACCTGTTTTCTTAAGAAATGCACAAGTTTATCCTGTCGGAACCCGATTTCGTCCATGTTGGTTGTCACATTTCTGATTTCGCCCTCCGCTCCTATCTCGTTGAAATACACAGGGAAAATGCGCGAGAGCTGTTTCACCTTTTTATAATAAGGCGTGATGTTTGAGTTCAGAATCTTTGTGATTTCACGCTGGAAAAGGTCGGTGTCGCTAAGGAATATACCGCCCAGTTTCAGGTTGACAATCAAGGAGGAAAGCAGTTTCTCCAATGGCGTTTTCGAGTATTCTATCAGCTCGAGCCACACACGGATGTTCTTGATATGGTCTTTGTTTACTGACAATTGCCAGTTTTCGTCAACGAAGACGTTGCCTGGCGTGATGAAACCGAACTCGATGAGACTCTTTTCAAAATGGTTCACAATTTCCTTCATCTCGGTAGTGTCGACGTCGATGATTTTCTTACCAAGAGTGAGCTGGAAATCGAGCACCGCCGAGGTGTAATTCTTGCGCAATTCCTTGGCGAGACTGAAAATCGTGTCGATGAACGGAATCAGTTCATTTTGCGGCATCTCGTCGATGGCGTCGCGCATCATGCGGTCCATGTTCCAGATGAGACGTTCGCGCTGGCTCTCCATGCCCGGAAGATGCAGCAGATAAAACACATAGTGGAACTTCGTGATAAAATGCCCGAACAGCTTCTCCGACTCGGTGAAACGCTTCGCAACCTGTTCAAAATGAGGCATATCCGAAAGCGCCTCCCATGTTGCGGCGGCATTCAAATCGGCATTCAGTTTGTCGAAATAAGGCGCTCCGACCTCGTTGATGATCACGTTTTTCTCCTCATCAGAAAGTATTCCAGCGTTTTCAGCAACCCATTTCTCGACCTCGGATGTCGACTGCCAATAGCGGTAGTTTTCGCCAAGCATTTTTCGCAACAAATTGCAAGCCAAAGCGTTGAAATGCTCGTCTTTCGCCACATTGTCGAGGTAACGCTCAGCATGTTTAGTGGCGAGAATATAGCAGTCTTTATTTGCTTCGAATTTATCATCTAAGATATTGAATGTCAATTCGATAAGCATCGAATTTTTAGGCGACTCCGTTATCACTTTGTTGGCGAATTCCATCAATGTGACGACGATATTCAGGCGAAGTTTCAGTGCCACCTCAGGTTTCAGTAGGCTCCGCATCATCTCGAGCGGCAGTTTCAGCGTGTCGGCCGGCAGATCTTCTTTGGTGTAGAACCAGAAGTCGTCCATCAGGATCTTGCGCAGCTCCTCGATCACAAAAGTATGGTTCGACAGCGGGTGATGGTACTCGGTAATGCACTCCGATGCCCTTTTGTTGATGCCAAAATAATCTTTGCTCAACGCGATAAACGCCTGATGCTCTTCGGGAATAAAAATGTCCTTATATCTTGTCTGCGCCAGATTCGCCTCCAGCGCCTGAGATTTAAAAGTCGATCCGCCTGATTCCATTTTCAAATATATTTTTTGCAAAGATAAGAAAATTTTGTACTTTTGCAGAAATAAAACTCTATTATCATGAAAACTCGCAATCTAATCTTAACCTCAATTTTTACAATACTATATGCCGCGAACTGCTTCGCGCAGATCCAAAACTTCGAATGGCAGGGCGTGCAACGTGAATATCTCGTGAAGATGCCGGAAAACGCCGAGTCAATGCCTGTACTGTTTTTCCTACATGGACTGGGCGACAACATCACACGTCTTGACAACGAGTTCCATTTCCAGAATGTAGCCGATGAATACAACTGGATGGTGGTCGTCCCGCAGGCTCTCAACGAAGGCTACGGCACAATGTGGAACGCCGGCCTCACCGCCAGCACCACCAACGACCACGGATTTCTGATGGCTCTCCTCGACTCGCTGGCAGTGCAATATCCTGTAAATCAAGACAGTGTGTTCTTCACAGGATTCTCAATGGGCGGATTCATGAGCCACTGCATGGCGATACGCCACGGCGACCGCATCAACGCGGCAGCTCCCGTCAGCGGACTCATCACCACTCCTTATGCCAACATGAATCCAGTGGCACCGGTAAGGTTACTGCACATCCACGGCACCACCGACCCCGTTGTCGGCTACGACGGCGGCTCGCAGTATTTCGGCTACCAGCTCGGACTCAGCGTCGAAAACATCTTAAATTACTGGATAAACGCCAACGGCTGCTCCAACGAGCCTGTCATCGACACACTGCCCGACACGCATAACGACGGACTGCTATTCGTCGAGTATGTCTACCCTGGCACGAAAGAGCTGCGTCATCTTAAAGTCATCGGCGGCGAACACAACTGGTATCGCAATGCCAATCAACACGATATCGACTACATGACATATATCCACGACTTCTTCACAGGAAAGCTTTCCTACGATAAAGTCAACAACCCGACAACAGGAAGTCTGAACATCTACCCAAACCCGACCAACGGTCAGATTAAGATAGAGTTGGACTCCCCTACCACCATCGAAGTGATTGATATTAAAGGAAATACGATTCTTCATAAGCAATTCGAAGCCGGCATCGCAAACCTCGACCTTCAAGGTGCCGACAATGGTGTCTATTTTGTGAAAGCTAATGGCTTGACAGAAAAAATCGTTTTGGAATAACTCAACCTTGACTCATTATGAACACAACAGAATATCGCGATAAGGCTTTCGAGCTCTATGACACAGACCAAGAACAGGCCGTGAAATATTTCACCCTGGCTGCCAACAAGAAAGACATCCCTTCGGCTGTCGCGCTGGCAACTCATTATTATGAAACGGATGACGACGACAAGAAAGCCAAAGAATGGCTCAAGAAAGCTTTCGATTGGTTTAAAAAAGCCGGCGAGCCTGAGGAATGCGCCGACTACATCGCCAGAGGCTATTTCTTGAGAGGTATCATCGACGAATACGAGGCGCCTTATCTTGCGACAATCGACTTCACGGTTGCTGCCAACATGGGTGACATTGAGTCTCTCTCCCATCTCGGAGAGCTTGCTTACCAAGGCTTTGAATCGCGCTCAGGCAAGCCGGATATCAATAGTGCGTTGAAACACTGGAAAAAAGGCATGGAACTAGGCGATGAGGAATGCAAACGGCTCTATGAGGAACACAAAATGGAGATAATTCCTGAAAATTCCAAAGAAACGGTCTTGAAAGAAGGAAAATACACCGGAGAAGTGAATAAAGACGGTCTTCCTCATGGCAACGGCCACATGGAATACAAACTCAACGGCTACTGGGGCGATTATTATGGCGAATGGCGCGACGGCAAACGCTGCGGGAAAGGCAAATACTCCCAGTGCAGCAAAGGCGGCGGCGCTCGTCACTCCTATGAATATATAGGCGAATGGCTCGACGACAAAGAACATGGTCAAGGAAAGTCAAAGAAAGTCGACGAGACCGGCATCCATCTGAGCTCCATCACCACAGTATATACCGGCGAGTTCAAAGATGGCGAAGGAAACGGCAAAGGCGTGCTTCTGAGAAGCAGCTACGATGGCGAGTTCAGCGGTCTCGACGACAGATTCGAAGGCGAGTTCCAACACGGCGGACTGTGCGGACACGGCATCTGCCACTATCATAATGGCGACGTCTACGAAGGTGAGTTTAGAGGCAACAGAAAAGACGGTCACGGAATCTACACCTACGCCAACGGACTCGTAATCGAGGGCGACTGGGACTTCGACAAGCTGGTTTACGACAGCTTCCAGTGCAAACCCGCCTCGAAGACCCCGACATGCATCATCAGCACCTACGACCAGGGCTTCGACTACAGCCACGGCGCCTCGTTCCTCGTGATGACACGCGTCGGCGACATCAAAAACAGCGACGCTGTGCTTCTACAACAAGGCTACCGCTTCGACCCGAACGAGACTCTGATAAAAATCTTGGAAATCACCGACGACAGCCTGACATACGAAATCGACAAGCTGTATTTCGAGGACAGAACAAGCCACGTCGACACCATCCGCCGCGGCGAGAAGAAATCATACAAAAACGAGAGAACGGCCTACGCCACAATCTACGACGAGGAATACGACTACACCGTAGCCCATGAATTCACGATAGTGTGCAGATAACCTTGATTTGAGCAATCCTATCTCGTTATCATCTGCTTCTTTCCGTTTATAATATAAACGCCAGCCGGCAACGACTGCAGACTCTTAGCGTTGTGCAGCACCTTCTTGCCGTCGATGGTAAACACATTGTATCTCAACGTCTCAGGGTCTGGATTCTCTTGATTTATCTCGTTAACACCAGTCGCATCGATGTCGATGAGGTTGTATTGCGTCGTTCCAAGTCCAATCTCCTCGGCATATTCGATGATATGCGTGCCGTGTAACTCCGTGATTCTGTCAATCAACGGCTGCGGGTTGTTGCCCGGCGTTGGATTATAATCGAAAATAAGGTCCAGACAGGCCTTGTCGAGGGCTATCGGGTCGGTCGATGCCAAGATGCCGATGTCTGCAATCTCCGGCGCTGCCGGCAAAGGGTTGCAGTCGCAGTCAACAGAAAGGTTGTTCATCACATCGATATAAACTATGTCTCTGCCGTCTTGCTTGAAATAGTTGTGCACCGCCTGTGCCGCTGCCGCCATCGACTCCAAAAACGAGTCCTGAGTGTTGCTTCCGGAAATGCTAGTTGTGCTCTCGCCTGCTGTGTGGATATAGCATTTGCCTCTCTTCGCCGCCACGCCTATGCTCTGGTTCTTCAGCACTCCCCCATAGCCTCCCCTCGCATGTCCCTTGAAATGCGCAAGGTTTATCATAAAATCGTAATTCGCCAGATGCGAGCCTACGATGTCATGTTTTATCCACGTGGTGTCGCTCACCGGAATCTCCATGTCGCCCTCCGAATCCATGATGTCGACCTTCGCGATCTGGTCGAAACCGCGTTCCTTGATGATTTGAAGATGTCCCGCCGTAGCGTCTCTGACACCGCCGTATGCCGTGTTGCATTCCACAATAGTGGCATCCGTCGCATTCACCAGATTCTGAATGAACTCAGGCCTCAGATAGTTGCTCTTCGCCGACTCGCCTGTCGAAATCTTCACCGCGACTCTGCCGTTCGGCTCAACGCCCAATGCCTGAAAAACCCTCACTAGCGACTCCGCCGTTATCTCGCTGGTGAAATAAACGTTGCTTTGCGCAGACGCAGCCACGACAAAACTCAACGTAAAAATCAAAAGAAACGCTTTTTTCATTGATAGAAAATTAAAATACTAAAGTGGAATAAGAGTACTGACAACCACGTTGTTGTTTGCCTCCGTCTGGCTTTGCACGCGTGTAATGCCACGTTCAGGCCCAGTCACATCGGTGACAAGCGTCATGGTTGAGCCGTCAGCCTTGATGGCACTCTCAATGAAAGCCATGATGCCACCATCGTACTTGCATTCGGTCACCATATTATATTGAGGCACCTGCGAGCGGTCAACACTTACCGACTCGATGATCAATGTGGCGAGGTCGTAAACGTTGAAGCTCACCAGACCATTCGACAGAACTGACTCATAATAACGTCCTTCTGCGTCAAACCAAGCGTATCCAGGCCATCCTTCAGGAAGAGTGCTCGATGTCAACTGATAAGTGTTTGCATTAAAGGTATAAAGTGTCTCGCAGTTCACCCACGAATAGTTCTCCTCATCACTGACACAAACCCTTATTGATGCCAACTCACATGGGTCATCACTGAAATAGCCCTCTGCCACTGCAGTACCAGTAGCCTGATCGCCGCTGATATCGACACGGTAAATTGTCGGAGTTCCGTTATAGCTACCGTATATCGAAACGAAATACTTACCTCCGATGCAACGCATCTCAGGATAATATGATGATTCCCAGCCTGTAGCCACCGGAATCCCCTGAATTGCCGGCAAAGTACCGTCAGAAGCCATGATAGCCGGCACATGTGGAATATTGCTGCCATAGCTGATGCAAGTGCCGAGATGTCCGTCATTGTCGGTGACAGCATAAGCGATGTTGATTGGTTGAGCCTCTGTGCCTGGCAACACATTGATTACGTTTATATTATCTCCATTTATACTAAGCTTTGAAAGTCCACCATTATATCCTCCAGAAGCGAGATAAATGTCGTTGTCAATCTGCGCGATGAGACCCAATTTTCGCAGTCTATCGCCTGTAAAATCACCGTCTACTGGAATTCCATTGTCGAAAACCCACGGAATATTAGGACCTCCAAAATCTTTAAGGTTTCCTATCGGGAATGATCCAGCCACCTGGTTAAGGTCGTAAATCTTACCGTCGCTGCGGCGAATGAGAAAGTTCTCACCCCAATCCGACCACCAGCTGTGCTCCACCATGCCACGGATACGATTTGCCATATCATCGTTAAAACCGCTGTAATCGTCACATTGGTAACGGCATCCCATAAGCCATATATAAATGTCACCAACAGGTATCATCTGAGTGATGCTAACGGTCAGATTACGGCTCAATTCCGAAGCCACACCGTTGTCATCGCATTCGTATTGATACGCAACAACCTGCATATTGCCTTCATTGTCAATACTATAGAGGAACGAACTGGTTTCTTCGCCGTCCTTGGCAGCATCAGTGGCACCCAAAGCAAGATATCTGGCACCGTTGAGGTTGACACCATTCATCTTAAACGAATGACTTGCATTGTCACTTTTCTTATCTTTACAAGAGACGACACCAAGAAGCATTGTCATGACCATCAAAACAACTGATAATTTTTTCATGATTAATTTTTTTTAGGTTATTTTTTTGAGAGTTAACTATTAATCAGGTTACAAAGATACAAATTTATTAAATAACCATAAAAAATATTTTTCCATGATATAAATATCGAAATATTATTTGTAATTTTGCGTTTTATAAATGTAAGTTAAAAGAATTAAAATTTTGATAATATGGAAAAAATTAAAGTAGGTATCAACGGTTTCGGTCGTATCGGCCGTAACGTTTTCCGCATCTGCTGCGAACGCCCTAACATCGAAGTGGTGGGCATCAACGACCTGACAAGCACCAAAGTATTGGCGCATCTTCTGAAATACGACTCAACACAGGGCAAATTCCCTGGTACAGTAGAATACGATGAGACAGCATTGATAGTCAATGGAGTACGTGTTCCTATCACAGCCGAACGCGCTCCTATCAACATCAAATGGAGCAAGACTCCTGACGTAGTTGTCGAGTCAACAGGTATCTTCCGCGCAAAGGAAAGCAGCAAGGGCGGCTATGGCGACCACCTCAAGAACGGCGCCAAGAAAGTCATCCTCTCAGCTCCTGCAAAAGACACCATCGACGCTACAATAGTGGTCGGCGTCAACAACAACGACCTCACCGATGAGATCGAATGCGTCAGCAACGCCAGCTGCACCACCAACTGCCTCGCTCCAGTGGCGAAAGTTCTCAACGACCGTTTCGGCATCGAGCAGGGTTACATCACCACCATCCACAGCTACACCAACGACCAGGTCATCCTCGACGGTCCTCACAGCGACCTCCGTCGCGCCCGTTCAGCCGCTATGTCGCAGATCCCTACCACAACAGGCGCTGCAAAGGCTGTTGGCATCGTGATCCCTGAGCTCAACGGCAAACTCGACGGCATCGCAGTGCGCGTCCCTACCCCTACAGGCTCACTCGTCGACCTCGTGTGCACTCTCAAGACAGAAGCCACAAAGGAACAGATCAATGCCGCGATGAAAGAAGCCGCTGAAGGCCCGATGAAAGGCGTCCTCGAATACACCGAAGACGAGATCGTCAGCTGCGACATCATCCACAACCCGCACTCATCAATCTTCGATGCAAAGAGCACCATGGTGATGGGCAAGATGATTAAGATCATGTCGTGGTACGACAACGAATGGGGCTATTCAAACAGAATGGTCGACCTCATCGAAATGATGAAGTACTAATCATCCGACAACAAAAACAAAGGAGACGTTTCACGGCGTCTCCTTTTTTTATTAAACTATACTAAAACAAAACTAAACTATAGTGTACAATTATTTCTTCTTTCTCGCCACGGCATATCCCGCACCAAGAGCGGTGAGGATGAGAAGGCCGGAGCCGAGAGGAAGATTATCGGTTTGTAAACCGTGACCTGGCGTAATGCTATTCATATCACCAAATGCATCTCCTGCATCTCTTACATTATTTTCATAATTTGTAAAGAGACCGTCGGTGCCACGCTGTGCGTTTGCATTCAAACCAAGTGTCAAAACTATTGCGATTGCGAATAATATCTTTTTCATTTTTATATCTCCTTTCATAATTTAACGAACAACAATTTTTTGTGTCTTACCTTCCAATCTGAAGATGTAAACGCCTTGTGCGAGACCGTTGACTGTCTCAATACCGTAGATATTCATTGTCGAAACCTTGCGACCCATCACGTCGAAGATCTGCAATTCACCTTCACCGCTGACAAGAATCTCGCTGCCGTTTTGGTATGCGAAAATGTCGTTTTCAGCATCGCTGTAATTAGGCATATAGCCGAGTTTCACAATGAAACGTGCGTCGCTATCATTTGTTGATCCAATGAAGCTGTATTCGCCTTCGAGAAGCATATCAACATCTTCACCAGTGAGACGGTCGATTACATGGATATATTTAAACTCTCCGTTAGCTTTGTAACTCAAGGTGTATTTGCCAGTTGTCATCGCCTTGAAATTGAGGTTGAACGTCTTGGTATCGTCGCTCATCGTTGCGATAGCATAATCTTGGCCTTCTTGGTTGATATAGAGCATCGGTATTTCGGCGTTGCGGTGGTTAATTTTGTTCAAACCAGCACCTTTGTCAAACCATGCGTAAGCCACATCTTCATATTCGCTATTTGCAACAGTGAACTGGAGATATTCGTTGTTGTATCTTGTCTTATTCGTTGTATTGTCAATCGTTATCGTTCCACCTGTTGTAGCCTGAATGAGGATACCTTCATTTGGAGCTATTGCAGTTTCACTGTCAGTACCAGCCTCCCAACCGCCAGCGGAATTTAATTTGTAGAATCCAGTTGCAAGTACATAATGTGGATCGCCCGTCCCCGTATTAGGGAATGCTCCACCTTTATAAATCTCATGAGTATAAGGATTTCCGAGAAGGTTGAAACCCTCGAAACCTGCAGGACCGCCAGCTGTTACAGTATAACTTGCCGATGTGTTTACATTGCCAGTAAACTCTATCGTCATTGCGCTTTCGTTACGATAAAGGTAGCCACGACCATTCTCAAGTGCGCTTTCTGGTTGATTAACATTAAATCCATCGTGAGCCGGATTCGATTTGTAATTCTCCCATTTTGCACTTGTCACATCATATCGATACAAGTCGTAACGGTTTGGAGTTGTTGTTCCAGTAATGAGGTTGGTACCAGTTTTAATATATGGTGCGTTTACGCTTGATGATATAATGTACCAATTCTGGGCAGCTGTTTTTGTTTCAGGAACACCAGCTGCAATGTTTTTCTTGACAGTAGCAGCTACGTCATCGTCACCATCCTTGAGTATGAGCTGACCGCCGTCTTCGATGATAAGTTTAGTAGCATCTGTATTGGTGAGTTTATAGTTGCCCATATTAAGCACACCACCATCGTAAATAGTAATTGTACCATTATTCTTAAAACCGGCAGTCGCGGCAATTTCACCAAAGATTCGGGTTACGCCTGTGGTGTTGCCACTGATGCTTTGGTCGGTGACTAATGTCGTGTAATTTTTATACTCTGTTGGAGCGCATTTAACTGTAATACCCCAAACGCGAGCTCCTGTACTAACCTTTAAATAAACCGTTGTTTTATTTACTGTAGTGTTTATTGTTGCAACATTATTATCTATACTACTCCCACTAGTGCTTCCCACAACATCTCCACCATTGGATGCTGTCCTTAAGCTAATCGTACCAGAATTAGAGAAAGCGTCATGCTTTGTAATGTCATTTATTCCTTGAGAAGCATTTTGTGCTGAAGTTATTGTAACATCCAGACGTTTAATATTATCAGAAGCTTCTATTTTAATATATGCAGTATTATCATTTTTCAGCTGCATCCACTTTCTGCTTGCAGCATCAGTGTAGCATGATGCCGTCCATTTTATTCCATCACCCATATCGTTGTAAGATTTTTCAGTTCCATAAGCACATGTGGTATTTGTTATATTTGTTGTAATCTCCGATTCCGTTAACGTAGCTGTCGTTAAAGATGACCCCTCGTAAGCTTCTGCAAATACAGCAGCATATGTAATGCTATTAGTAATTGGTGTTGATGCAGTTATCATTGTTGGAGCATCACTTGCATGGTAATATTGAGTTGATGCTGTCCAACCTTTAAATGTGAAGCCCTCAGGGATATCAGAATTGGCAGGTGTTGGCAATTCTCCTATTTCTGCATTGTTATCCTTGACTCTTGTCCATAAATTATTAACCGTTCCATTGACAGAGAATTGGACTGTCCATGCTATTTTGAATGATGCTGACACATTGACATCACCAGCCGGCATCGTGATAGTATATGTGTGAATCGATGGACTAAAATCTGGCAAAAGCTCTACTGGTGTGACGCCTTGTGTAACTGTAAGTGATTCTAATACATAATCAGGATTTGGTGAAACCTCTAAAGTTACAGTTTCATCTGTATGTGCTTTTGAAACCTCATTACCACCTACTTTAACAGTAACACTACCATTTGCCATAGCTGATTTCGTGATATTATGTTCATTTGCCGTCCACTGTGCGTAAAGTGTAATATTTTCAGTGATAGTGATACTGGTGTGTTCAGTTGCAGGACCGTAATCGGTACCATGACCTTCTGAATCAGTGTTCCAATTAACAAATGTATAGCCTGTTTTAGCCAAATCACCAGTGTTGCCGAGAACGGTAACTATTGCGCCAGAAGAATAATCAGTTGCATCTGCAGGAACATTGCCCGAAGTCGCGCCATTGCCATCATAGGTTAATGTATATGTTTCAACAACGGTTGTGCAATAGTTTGCATAGGTTGTAGAACTAGCTATGTATTTATAAAATTTAGGAATAAAGGCGCCATTTGATGTATTAACATATCCTCGGAAGTCGGAACTAACAGATATACTCAGATATCTAACTGTATAGGTGTCATTAGTTATCAAATAGCCAGAATTGTTAATTTTCCATACCTTTCTGTTTCCTGTTCCAACTCTGATATTGTCGTTACTACCAGAGCTTGCAGTTGTAGAACAATACAGCCATGTTGTTGTTAATCCATTTGGATAAAACGTATATCCATCAGTTGCATTACCACTAACATTCCATTTAAGATTATTAGCAGGAGCAGTGTCCAATGACCCATTGGTAACACTAATACTATTTGTGATTGGTGCGCTACTTGTTCCATTGTCATTATTCATCGCATAGGATCCATTTGAAATAACAAAAACATCTGAAGAAGTTATGTCTCCAATTTCCGTCTCCGTCCAACTAGCAGGAGTAGTACCTGTCACTTTGGCAAATACTGCATAGTAAGTAACATCGCTATCACCCATAGTTGCAGAAGTAACAAAAGTAGGAGCCGTATTTGTAGTACCATTGATAGCAGCAGCTGTCCAACCCACGAAAGTCTTTCCATAGATATCGGAAGGGTTAGCCGGGAATGTGATAGTTGCGCCTTCTGCAAATGTAGTTGACGTGGTTGCTCCATTAACCGAGAATGTTGCCGTATGTGTACGAACAATTGTAACAGTGAAGGTTTTAGAACCAGCGGCATAAGTAGCATCCGCTTCTTGGCTGATAGTAACGGTTTGTGCGCTCGGAGTGACAGCCAATGGAGTGACTGTGATAGTCTTTTCTGTTGCATTATGCACATAGCTGAAATAACTCGTCGGGTTAGCTGGAGTGATAGTGATAGCACCCGCGCTTGACGTGGTATAGCTAACGGTCTGAGCTGTAGAGTTGTTGGTAAGGTCGAAACTCAAAGCAACAGGAGCATCTGTAATAGCGAGGTTGCTTGGTGTAAGTTGTTGGCCGCCTGCAGTTTTAACCGTAATTACAGCATCATCAAAGCGTAGATTACTACCAGTTGAATTTGTGAATGTAATACTAATTGTTGAAGCACCTCCGGTTGTAATTGTAGAGCCACTAATAGTTACACCAGTAGTTGAACTACTAATTGTCACAGTCCCAGACCCCGACTTTTCATAAGATACAGTTAATTCAGATGCTTCACCAGTTGAAATGCCTGATATGGTAAAACTACCGCCATTTTTTGAAATAAGCAGATTGCTATTACTATTAGGGCCACCAGATGTATAAGTTTGAGTGGTTGAGCTTCCATTTACACAAGCGTAAGTTAGTGTAACACCTCCATATACGGTGGTTCCATCGTGTGAATTAGTTATTTCACCAGATGGTACAGTATTATTTTCATACCCGCTAAAGTCCTCAGACCAAAGGGTTGTACCCACAGACGCTTGTCCCACAGCTTTCCCCGGCATGGAAATCAGAATCATCAGGGCACAAAATGCCCCGAACAGAATTGTAAATCTTTTCTTCATTTTTGTTTGTTTAATTTTGTTAGTTTATTTTTTATAGTACCTTTGTCAAAGAGCATAGAAAAGCGTAAATGCTGAAATTTTCTACGTTTCAGTACGACGCTGAATTGCGGCTGCAAAATTACAAATTATTTTTTATTAATAAGGTATATTAATAAAAAAAACCGCTCAATTGAGCGGCTCTTTGTCTTTACTTGATTTTACTGACCAAGTCAGGCAGCATTCTCACACATGCCATCTCTCTCCACTTCTTCTTCGCCTCCATAGCCGGCATGCCGAAGTATGTTACTCCCGGCTCGGTGTCTTTGTCGACAGCCGTGTATGCCAACACTGTGGTGCCTTCTGCAATCACAAGGTCTTTGTTGACAGCCGACATAGACCAGATAGACACGTTGTCCTTCACTCTCGAAACGCCTCCGATAGCGCAATGTGCTCCGAGGAAGCAGTTCTTGCCGACCTTGGCGTCGTGTCCAACCTGTACGAAGTTATCTGTCTTGGTGCCTGCACCGATGACAGTGTCGCTGGTCACTCCGATATCAACTGCGCAGTGCGCTCCGAGCTCGACATTGTCTTCAATGACAACTCTGCCGCAGCTCTCGAACTTCACCTGACGGTCTTTGCCGCGATGCTGGAAATAACAAGCATCCGCTGCAAGCACTGTGCCGCTGTTGATGATGACGTTGTCACCGATAACTGTCCAGTTGTTGATGGTAACATTAGCGTGAATGATGCAGTTCTTGCCAATCTTCACATGATCTGCCACAAACGCGCCCGGCTCGATGATGGTGCCTTCGCCAATCTCGGCTTTCTTGCTTACCATCTCTGTTGCTGGCTCGAATCTGCGATACGACAAGATAATCTTGTTGAACGCGTCGAACGGGCAGCTGTGGACGATGAGAGTCTTGCCTGCCGGACACTCGACATCTTCTGTGTTGATGATGACGACTGTGGCAGCAGAGCTCAACACTCTCTGATAGTATTTGGGATGATCGACGAAAGTGATGTCACCAGCCTCAACCTCATGAAGCTCGTTGAGCCCCGTGATGACTTGATTCTGGTCGCCGATAATCTTGGTAGCACCAATAAAATCAGCCAAGCACTTTACTGTCGTTGCTGGTTCAATTCTCATATTATTCTCTTACTCTTTCTGCGTACTCACCGGTACGTGTGTCAACTCTGATTTTATCGCCTGTGTTGATGAACAACGGCACTCTAACTTTAGCGCCTGTCTCAACTGTAGCCTCTTTCATTGCGTTGGTTGCTGTGTTGCCCTTCTCGCCTGGCTCTGTGTAAGTCACCTCGAGAACAGTCTTCACTGGAAGTTCAGCAAACAACACTGTATCTGTTGATGTGTCGAAGATAACGTCGCAAACATCGCTTTCCTTGAGGAAATCAACACCTGTAATAAGATCTTTCATAAGAGGGATCTGCTCGTAGTCTTCCTGATTCATGAAAATGTAATCATCACCTTCTTTGTAGAGGTACTGATACTGACGATGCTCAACGCGAACGTCTTCAAGCTTTTCACCGATATCGAAACGACGCTCCAATGTGCGGCCGTCAACTACGCTTTTCAGTTTGATACGCATGATAGTGTTACCTTTGCCTGGCTTCACATGCTGGAAATCCACGCAAAAATAAAGTTTACCATCCATTCTGATGCAGCTTCCAATCTTAATGTCTTGTGAATTAATCATATTACGTAATTTTATAAGTTACTTAAAAAACAAAAATCGGCGCAAAGATACAAATAATTTTTTAAATTATTACAATATCTTTTAAAATTTCACTCTCCACCTTTGAATTCAAGCTTTTCAGCAACATCGACTTGGCATAAACAAGCTCGTTTTTCAACGAATCGGCATCCACTTTTACGTAAAAAACGCCGTTTTTAATGCTGGTTTTCAATGTGTGTGAGTTGATAAAATCGCCTACCACGTCTTTCCATGAGTCAAGGATAACCTGCTCGTCTAAAGCGCTATCTCTCTGATTATCATGATAAAACGCTTTTATCATCTCGCCCAATGTCGTCAAATTAGGATCACTCATCGCTCTTCACCTCCCCGTGTTCCACTTCAAAAATCTTATGGTTGCATTCTGTATTTTCCAAAAGATATTGTATCCTATGTCGTTGAGTATCAGTGATAAACACCTGTCCGAAATAGTCGTTTCCAACCAGATTCACCAGCTGTGCCACCCTGTTGTCGTCCAACTTGTCGAAGATGTCGTCCAACAGCAGAATTGGCTTGAAACCGATTTTCTGGTAGTTGAAATCGAACTGCGCCAACTTCACAGCCACCACAAACGACTTCTGCTGGCCTTGCGAGCCGAATTTCTTAACCTGATGATTATCAATAAGAAAACTCAAGTCATCTTTATGAATTCCGACATTGGTATACGATGAATATCTGTCCTTTTCCAGACTTTCCTTCAACAGTTGCTCCATCGGCTTGTCGTGCAAAGCGCTTTCGTACGCGATGTCAACCTTTTCGGAAGTGCCTGAAACGATGTCGTAATATTTCTGGAAAATAGGCATGAAATCTTGCAGAAACGCCTTTCTTTTCTCGTAAATCGGAGTAGCGTAACGCACTAGCTGCTCGTCCCAAAGTGCCAGCAGATTCGCGTCAAAGAAACGGTTCTCCCAGAACTGCTTCAGCTGGGTGTTGCGCTGCGTCAGGACCTTGTTGTATTGCAGCAGATCGCCGAGATACACCGAGTCGAACTGCGAGATGACACCATCAATGAATTTACGGCGCAGATCGCTGCCTTCGTTAATCAAGTCACGGTCGTAAGGCGAAATCATCACCAACGGAATCTTCCCGATGTGGTCAGCAAGCCGCTCATACTCTTTTTTATTGCATTTAAACGACTTTTTCGACAATTCCTTCTGCACGCATGATATTGTCTCTATCTCGTCGTTATCTGTCACAAAATCGCCGTGGATGGCAAAGAAATCCTCACCATGACGAATGTTTTGCCTGTCGGTGGTGGTGAAATAGCTTTTGCAGAAAGCGAGGTAATAAATGGCGTCGAGAATGTTGGTTTTTCCGGCTCCGTTCAGTCCCACGAAGCAGTTGATTTTCTCCGAAAACTGCAGGTCCGCCGACTCACAGTTCTTGAAATTCGTCAACTTTAACTCTTTGAGAAACATTTAATTGCCTTTCTTTGCGAAACGGTCGAGGTTTGTCGAAATGGTGATATAGTTCGGCGAACCGTAGATGTGCATTTCCGAGCGTGAATAATTGATGCTGAGCTTCCAGATGTTGAGTCCGACGCCGTATGAGAATCCGCACAAGCCTTTGGCTGTAGGCGTTTTCAGGTTCTGACGCATACCATAATTATATGCGGCTCTCAAAACGAGGTTCTTACCAATGTAAATCTCGCCGCCGAACACGATATGACGCATCAGGTTGTCGGCAAACTGTGCAGCTCCCGACATCTCTTTCTTTGTGCCGCTTATCGGGTCGTAATTACCTTCCAAATCAAGCGGATCATCGTATGAGAGGTCCCATTTCTGGATGTTTTCGTAAACCACGCTGAACAGGAACGGCACATGCTCCAAACGTTTTGAAACACCGGCGGAGAGTCGGAACGGCAGCTTGTTTCTGTCGCCTTCGAAATTCGAATACAGCTCGTATCCGATATTTCTTGCCGTTGCCGCGAACATCCAGCCGTTGTCGGTTCTGTAGCTTCCCGCCACATCGACAGCCAAGGCGAATGTTTTGTAGCGTTCATACTGGATTCCGGCAAATTTCACGTTGGCACCAATGCTCCAATGTGGCGTCAGCTGGCGGCCCCACCCTATCATCACATTAAAATCTGACGGAGAGAACGTTCCACCTGTGACATTGCCTTCCTCATCGGCATATTTCATCTTGCCATAGCTGTGATACATCACAGATCCTGTAAAAGCGCCAAGTTTCTCGAAATTGCGGCCGTACTGGACCATCGCATGGCTGATATCAGCGTAATAATTGACGTATGAAAGCACGATATCATTGTGCATGTCGCTGTTAATCAACGCCGGATTGTATGCGCCAAGCTCGATGTCGGAGTCGTAAATGGACAAATCGGTGTTACCGAGCGCAGCCACCCTTGCCGAACTCGTCATGTCAAGGAAACTGTATGCGCCTTTGTTTGTTTGTCCTTGAAACTCAACGACAAACAACATCATTGCAATAACCGATAACCATCGTTTTAATCTCATCTATATCTTTAACGTTAAAAACCTAAAAATATTGTAAACTTCAAACTTTTAACTTCAAACTTTTAACTTCAAACTACTTCTCCAAAAGTCCCAATCCTTTCTTATCTATCGCCCCGCTCTCACCCAATTTTTTCGCCAACTTGTCAAGTATTCCGTTGACGAAAATCTTGCTCTTTGGAGTGCTGAAATATTTAGAAATCTCAATATATTCGTTCATCGAGACCTTCACCGGGATGAATGGGAAGCACACGAATTCGGTGATAGCCATCTTCAGGATTATCATGTCCATCAGGCAGATACGCTCTTTTTCCCAGTTATTGGTGTTGTCGGCGATGAGTTTTCCGAACTCCTCATTATGATTTATCGTCTCGCGGAACAAAGCCTGGATAAACTTCTCGTCGGCGTTTGCCTCGGCTGTGTCTGTCTTATAAATCGGAGGCAGCTTCGAGTTGACGTCAAAATTCTTCATCTTGGCGAAAAACTCTATCAACATCGAGCTAACCAAATGATAATCATCGCAGAAATAGATGCTCTTATCTTCGTAGAAATCCTGAAGCACGTCGAGGTCGGCGAAATAATTTGTAATCATGTCGACGATGAACTTCCTGTCTTCAGCGAAAGTGTCGGTCTTCGAAGCCATGTATTTCTTGTACTCCGGCGTTTCTTTCATCATGGTGTAGTATTTTTTCACCACATCCTGATGGTCGTCGGCCCAGTTGATCTTCAGCTCCGCCTCGTGTTTCTTGAAATCCACGTTATCCTCAATAAGGTTGAGGAGGCGATTGTTGACATACTTCAGATTCGGGTGCAAATCCTCGTATGTCGGGATATATTTATGTTTGTTTTCAGTAATTTTGTTTTCCGCAAAGCGTTTAGTTTCAACGAGAAACGACAACTGCCAGATGAAAAGCTCATACAGTTTGTCGATGCTCTCAAGCAGATTTTTAATTCCGTTGTTGATGTTGGTCTCTCCCGACTCGATGTAAGCGTAGAGAGCCTGTAACACTTTGATTCTCAAAAACCTTCTGTTTAACATAATCTTTTTTCAATAAAAAATTTCAGACTGCAAAAATACAAAAATTATCGTTTCAGCAACATTCTGAACAAGATATTAAAATCTTTTAGCACCGTGTAATCGCGGGCATACATCACATTCAGACGGTTGCACGCCTCATCGTCGAGTTCGCCAGACACTATCGAGGCAGGATTGTAAATTCCCTTCTTAATCTTCGGAAGTCGTTGACCGTCAGTGCTTTCCGTAGGACAATAGCCCACCCAGGAATAGCTTCCAAACAGCACCCTGAAGCAATTTCCAAGGAACTTGACAGGCTGTTTCACGAACCACGCCGCGAAGATCCAGAAAACGATGCCGAAAAACGACACCGAGAAGTCCAAAAGACGTTTCTTTCTGCGGTTCGGAACAGTGTTAATCGTCCGAATATCAACGGTATAGAGGTCGCCGCGAGTGTTTATGGAGTTGCTTCCGATAATCGACAAAGTATCAACCGGAGCAATCTTATAATCGAGGTCGCTGGCGTGCCATTCCACCATTTTATCGATGATTTCCTGGTGAGTGATGTCCTTTGAGCAGAAAATTATCTCCGTAATCTTGTAAATACCAATAATATCAGGCACTTGCTCAAGATTTCCCAAGTAATTCTCAGGAATATCCTTGCCATTGTTCGGCACCACCAAACCTATGAAATCAGGCTTGATGGAGGTACTCTTCAGAAGCTGCTCAACACGTTTTGTCTCGTCGGTATTTCCAATGACAATGAAGCGTTTCTTTGCATTTCTACCATATTGGAAATCAGATAGTTTAAGTATATAACCTAAAGTTCTGCTTAAAGTCATCTGAAGTGCCATCCAGATCGTTCCGATGAGTATCAAAGCCCTCGAAAAACGGAGTCCTGTCGGCAACAAAGCGTAGAGCATGAGGATGAGGATGCTGCCAATCATGATTCCGCCCACCGCAGGATGGATTCTGTAAGGTTTGTCGTAACCGCCCGTGAAATAAGCCGTGACTAGCCAAATCAGGATATAAACCGGCAAAATTATCGTAAACAAAGGTGTTATCGGATACGACCCTACTCCATCGTAAATCATGTAATGTCCCCAGAAATAACTGATGGTTGCGAGGCCCGAATAGCCCAGAACCACGTCGATGAGAGGCATGTAGATCTTGCCCAAAAACTGCGACATCAAAGCGAGGAAAGCCCTGAAATATATGGCAAAGTTGATGAAAAACGAGAACATCCTCGCACGTTTCTGTCCGAAGTGTTTCTTAGCGAAAATCTCCATCGCCTTGTAGAACACCAACACATAGTTTACGCTGGTTTTCTTAGTACTTTCACCTTTATAATGTATGATTCGCGTCTCCGGGAAATAGTAGTTTTTGTAGCCCGCCAAAGTGATGCGGTATGAGAGGTCGATATCCTCGCCGTACATGAAGAACGTCTCGTCGAGAAGTCCACATTTATCAAGGGTTTCACGACGCATGAGCATATAGGCGCCAGCCAAGATGTCGACAGGATTCACCTCGTCGTCAGGAAGATATCCCAGATGATATTTCGAGAAGCGTTTCGAGTGTGGGAATAGCTTTGAAAGCCCGAAAATCTTATAGAAAGCTGTCATCGGGGTTGGCAGTCCGCGCTTCGACTCAGGCAGGAACTGTCCCTTTCCGTCGACCATCTTCACGCCAAGTCCGCCTGCATCAGGATGCGAGTCCATGAACGCGATACACTTGCTGAAAGTGTCGTCTTCCACCACAGTGTCGGGGTTTAAGAGCAAAACATACTCCCCTGTCGAGATCCTAATCGCTTGATTATTAGCCTTTGCGAAGCCCACGTTGTCCTTGTTGGCGATGACTTTCACCTCCGGGAACTTGGCAGCGAGCATCTTCAGCGAGCCGTCGACGGAGTTGTTGTCAACCACAAACACCTCACCTTCAATGCCTTGCAAGGCACGACGTACTGAATAAAGACACTGTTCGAGGAAATGCTCGACGTTATAATTGACTATGACGACTGAAAGCTTCATTACTTTGTTAAAACTGCAAAAATACGCAAAATATTATTGCAATGATTTATATTTTTGTAAAATAATTTCGTTATCTTTGCGCTTTATTTGGTACGATGGATTTGAACAGGACGATTCGGTTTGGAGTTATGCTCGACGGCGACGCCGTCGAGCAATGGCAGTTTGACACCGTCAAACTGTTGATTGACAATGGCATAGAGCTGTCGTTAATCATCAAAAACGGTGACGAGTCGAAACCATACAAATCGTTTGGCGACAAGGTTTTGCACTATCCTTACCGACAGGTATTGTTCAGGATTTGGCATCGTTATTTCTTCAAACCCGAGGCGAAACAACAAACCAATTTCATGGAGGAGATTTCTCGATTCCGCTCCGCTACACTCGAAATGACGCGTGAGGAGTCCGTCATTTCGACCGAAGTGGAGAAATCTCCTGCATTAATGACGGTAATTCCAATATATAAAGGCATTTCCAGATATTTCAGTTCCGATGATATTGAAAAAATCAAGTCATTCGACCTCGATTTCATTCTGCGTTTCGGTTTCGACATCATCCGTGGCGAGGTTTTGAACAGCGCCAGATACGGAGTTTGGTCGTATCACCATGATGATGAACGAGTTGTGCGCGGCGGTCCCCCTGGATTTTGGGAGTTCATGAAAAAGATTCCGAGCAATGGAGTGATTCTTCAACAGCTCACCGACGAGCTGGATAAAGGATTGATACTCAAACGTTTAAAGTTCGACACAGTTTTACATTCATATAAATTCCATCTCAACCGACTGCTGACAGAATCGGAGTTTTTGCCGTTGCAAGTCTGTAAAGAATTGATTGTCAACGGAAAACTTGAGCCGGAACTGTCACAGTCGAAGGCACCGATAATGCATCCGCCACGTAACTTCATGATGCTCAAGTACTTCTGGCTATGCATCTGGCGCAAGGTCGTGTTCCATTGGAATTATTATTTCCGTCAGGAAGACTGGAATGTAGGGTATTATTTCAATACAAACCCCGATAAGATCCATTGGCTAAAACCTTCGAAATCCGATTATTTTGCTGATCCTTTCGTGATTTCCAACGACAAGGACACTTATCTGTTTTTCGAGTGGTTTTCCAACAAAAAAGGCAAGGCTGATTTGGCGGTGGCGAAAAAATTTGAGAATTTCGATGTCTATCATAAGATTACCGATTATCCAGAGCACCGCTCCTACCCTTATGTATTTGATTATCAAGGACAAATATATTGCATCCCGGAGGCAAACAAGACAAATAAGGTGTCGTTATATAAATTTGAAAATGACAAATTAGTATTTGATTGTGACATTTTGGATGGTCGTTTTGTTGATACAACATTACATCATCATTCGGACGGCAAATGGTATCTGTTCACGACGCCGCAAGCACAGGGTCACACCCACCTATTAATATTTGTCGCCGACGATTTGCGCGGACCATACCGACCGCATTTCAACAACCCCGTCAAGGTCGACTGCAGCAACTCTCGGATGGCAGGAAAGATACAAAATATCGACGGCGAATTGGTTCGTCCGGCACAAAACAGCACCCGTCACTATGGTGAAAGTATTACTTTAAATAAGATAATTCAATTAAGTGAGTATCAATATATTGAAGAAACGATAAAAGAGATAAAACCCAATCCAAAATGGACATATAACAAAGGCACGCACACCATCAACAGCGATGGCACGATGACTGTGTTCGATGCCAAAAAGTTCACGTTCACTTGGAGAGGTTTTATGCAACAATGGAGGCAAAAAGTCGCTAGTCGTTAGTCTTTAGTCGTTAGAATTGATTAAAGACTAAAGACTAAAGACTAAAAACTAAAGACTAAAGACTATGTTAAAGAAGATCTTCGGCACTTTTGGAACGCGTGTTTTAAACGCTATCTGCAACTTCGTGACGTTGTGGTTTGGCACCCATTATCTCGGTGCGGAGGCCTGGGGCGTAGGCGGCATTGTGATACTCGACGTGTCGATTCTGCTCATTGGTGTTGAGTTTCTTGCGGGAAGCGGCCTCATCTACTTCACCCCCAGGAAGTCGTACCGCACTCTGTTTAAGATTTCTTACATCTGGAGCGCCATCATCGTGGCAGTTTACGCCTTGGCGATATATCTCTGCTCATTCATACCAAACATTGGCGACAAGTTCATCCCCGAAGGCTATAAAACGCTGGTGCTGCTGCTGGTTTTCATCTACAGTCTGCACAATTTCAACCTCGCCACCATGCTCGGCAAAGAACGCGTCGGCACGAATAACATATTGTTTATCATACAGTTCATGACGCAGATGTTCTCGATGCTGTTCTACATCTTCGTGCTCGACATCCGCGATGCCAACGCTTTCGTTTATTCGTTCCTCACAGGCTACACCGTCGGTTATCTCTGCGGTCTGACCCAGATCTGGCCTTACCTGAAGGAAAAAGGCAACGATTCCATGCGCGAGACCATCAGGGAGATGTTCAAATTCGGCAGCATCATTCAGCTTTCGACCCTTGTCTCGACGCTTAACCGCCGCCTCAGCTTATTTATTATCAAAGGATTCTGGGGTGATGCCAAGGTTGGAGTTTACAACGCCGCCACCCAGGTTTCCGAAGCCCCGAAGATGATCGGACAGAGCATAGCCATGGTGCAGTTCTCCAAAATCAGTAACCTGACTGACAATGAGTTAGCAGCAAAAATCACCACACAGCTGCTGAAAACCGCCGTTGTTTTGACCGCAATCTGCCTCTTTATAGTCTGCATCATCCCGACCAGCGTCTATTCCTGGCTCTTTACAGCCAATTTCGCAGAGATGCGAGTGGTGATGATAGCTCTGGCACCTGGCGTCGTCTTCATGGCCGCAAACATGGTGTTTTGCCATTATTTCTCAGGTGTCAACATGCCTAAGCACAACCTCTATGGTGCCCTAGTCGGCTTGGCGGTCACAGTCCCTTCACTTTACCTCTTGATTCCGCCATTCGGAATGGTCGGCGCCGGTATATCTGCCTCTCTAACTCATTTTGCCACAATACTTTACCAATGGATCGTCTTCAAGAGAATCAACAACATTTCCGCAAAGGAGTTGCTGGTCACGAAAGAAGATGTGAAAATGCTTGTGTCTGAAATTAAATCATTGATTATTAAATAATTGAAGGGTTTTTAAAGACCATATAAAAATCAGTCTCGAAGTCTGTCCCTTCTAAGGCCTGATTTTTATATGGTCTTTAAAAATTTAGTAAGTATTTAGTCGTCATTTCGACTGAAGCGAAGCGGAATGGAGAAATCTCAACCAATCAATTAATTCGTTTTATTCAAATGCCTGAGATTTCTCCACTTCACTCCATTTCATTACGTTTCGGTCGAAATGACGATTAATGATGTTTTGGTTGGTATGCGGTGATAATCACTGCACTGAGAATCAATACGATACCAATTGCGAGGCGGATGCCGAAAGGCTCGTTGAAGACAAAGATGCCGATCAAAACTGCAGTCAATGGTTCGAGAGCACCGAGGATTGCTGTCGGGGTTGCTCCGACATATTTTGAGGCGTAGACCATCAAAACGAGCGACAATGTGGCTGGAACGACGGCAAGCCATGTTGCATAAAACCAGCTCACGGCGTTGTGCGGCAGGCGCAGAGGCTGTCCGGTAAGCCAAGCAAACACTGCCATTCCGATGGCGCAGTAAAGCACCACATAGAAGTTGATTTTGAACGACGACATCTCAAGCGGACAGCGGTTCACCACGATAATGTAAATAGCGTACGTCAAGGCGGATACAAGCACTAAAATGACACCAAGAGTGTTCAAAGCTTCTCCACCCTCGCCTGTCCAGTAAAGCAAAAGCACTCCGACGAGCGACAAAATGATGGCTATAATCGTTTTAAAACCAGCTTTCTCCTTAAAAAACAGCCCCATTATCACAGCCGTCATGATAGGATACGTGAACAAAAGCGTCGACGCCACGCCAGCAGCGATATACTTGAAGCTGAAATAAAGCGTCATCGAAGAAGCCGTAAAAAGCAGTCCGAGAGCCGTCAAAGTGCCAAACTCACGTTTCGTCACTTTAAGGTTTTCCTTCTTGATAATCAATATGATAGAGATGATAATCCACGCCATGCTGAAGCGACTGAAGAGCACAGAGTTGGTGTTCATGCCCTGCTCGTAGAGCTTCAGCGCGCCAAGAGGATTGGTGCCGTAGAACACCGCCGCAAGAATGCCGCAGATGGTGCCGAAAAACTTTTTATTTGAAGTTATCTTTTCCATATTTTCAAAAAACGTGCAAAAATACAACTTTTTCCCACGCAGATCTCGCAGAACTCGCAGATTTTTCTATTCTACCACTATAAATCTGCGGAATTGCTCGCGTCGCGAGCTGCAGATCTCGCAGATTGGACTATGAAAGATTAATTCTGCGTTCTCTGCGAAATCTGCGTGAGACTAAAAAAAATTTTTCTTTTTAACTTTTTTTATTATTTTTGCAGAAAGAATAATTTGAGAAAATGGCGGAAGATATTATTGACAATAACATATTGGAAGACAACGAGTTAGACTTTACTACAAACGTAAATCCGGTCGATTATAACGACGATGCAATCCAGCATTTGTCGTGGAACGAGCATATCCGCAAGCGTCTTGGCATGTACATCGGCAAGGCGGGCGACGGCTCGGCACACGACGATGGAATCTATATTTTGTTGAAGGAGATTGTCGACAACAGCATCGACGAGTTCAACATGGGTGCAGGAAAGACCATCGAGATCGACATCAACGACGGCAAGGTGCGTGTACGTGACTACGGCCGTGGCATCCCGCTCGGTTCGCTGAAAGACTGTATGGGCCAGATGAACACCGGCGGCAAGTACAACACCGGCGCATTCAAGAAAGCCGTGGGTCTCAACGGCGTGGGCGCAAAAGCCACCAACGCTGCATCTTCTTACTTCCGCGCACAGGCATTCCGCGACGGCATGACGAAAATCGTCGAGTTCTCAAAAGGCGAATTATTGTCAGAATCAGAAATCATCCCGACAGACCAGAAAAACGGCACAGAGATCACGTTTGTGCCAGACGCAGAGCTGTTCGGAAACTACCATTTCCTTATGGAATACGTCGACGAGATGGTGTGGAACTACGCATTTTTGAACAGCGGACTGACACTGATTCTCAACGGACAGAAATATCAGGCGAAAAACGGTCTCCTCGACCTGCTGACACGTAAAATCGGCAAACTCGACAGCTGCGCCTACCCTATCATCCATATTAAAGAAGGCGACTTCGAGTGCGCGTTCACACATTCCAACGTGACGAGCAACGAGGAATATTTCCCGTTCGCCAACGGCCAGTACAATCCACTTGGCGGCACGCATCTCAACGTGTTCCGTGAGGCCATCGCAAAGACAATCAGAGAGTTCTACAACAAAGAATACGAGACATCCGACATCCGCAGCGCGTTCATCGCGTCATTGTCGATAAAAGTCGATGAGCCCGAGTTTGAAGGCCAGACGAAGACTAAGTTCTCGTCCAATTATATGGACAAGGAGAGCGAGACGACCATCCGTCAGTACATCACCGACATCATCAAAAGGCATTTCGACAAGTTTTTGCACATGAACAGCGATGTCGCCGAAGCCTTGATGCGCAAAATCATCCAGAACGAGAAAGAGCGCAAAGGCATGGCAAACATCAAGAAACTCGCACGTGAGAGTGCCAAGAAGGTCAGCCTGAACAACAGAAAGCTCCGCGACTGCCGCATACATTACAACACCAACCAGGAGAAACGTCTCGAGTCGACGCTGTTCATCACCGAGGGTGACTCAGCATCAGGAAGCATCACCAAGAGCCGCGACGCTCAGACACAAGCTGTGTTCAGCCTCCGTGGAAAGCCGCTCAACTGCTACGGTCTGACAAAGAAAATCGTGTACGAAAACGAAGAGTTCAACCTCTTGCAGGCAGCATTAAATATTGATGAAAGCATTGAGAATCTGAGATATAACAACATCGTTATCGCCACCGATGCCGATGTCGACGGCATGCACATCCGCCTGCTGATGCTCACGTTCTTCCTGCAGTTCTACCCTGACGTGGTACGCGGCGGACACCTGTATATCCTGCAGACCCCATTGTTCCGCGTGAGAAACAAGAAAGAAACGAGATATTGCTACACCGATGAAGAGCGTGTCGATGCCATCAAATCGCTTGGTGCGCATCCGGAAATCACCCGATTCAAAGGTCTAGGCGAGATCTCGCCCGACGAGTTCAGCTATTTCATCGGTCCGAACATGCGCCTGGAGCCTATCATCCTGCGCCACGACATGACGATACCTGAGCTTCTGAAGTATTACATGGGAAAGAACACCGACCAGCGTCAGAAGTTCATCATCGATAACCTGAGAGTTGAGGATGACTCGAATATTGATAAATTGGAATAAGAGTCTTTAGTCGCTAGTCTTTAGTCGTTAGTTGGGTTCTACTAAAAACTAAAGACTAGAGACTAAAGACTAAAGACTAATTGCTTAGTAATATCCCCTGCTATCATTGCCTCCATGCCTTTTTCAGCGGCGGCTTTGTCACCTGCTCTGCCATGCATGAAAACACCAATAATTGCTGCCTCTTCAGGCGTATAACGTTGTGCGAGAAGCGATAAAATGATTCCAGTCAGCACATCGCCGCTGCCTGCCGTCGCCATGCCGGGGTTGCCTGTCGAGTTGAAGAAACAGCTTCCATTCGGGAATGTTATTGAAGTGTTTGCGCCTTTCAGAACAATGATAATATTATGTTTGACTGACATTTCACGTTGAAGCTCAATGCGTTGCGCAGAATTGTCGGTCTTGCCGAACAAGCGTTCAAACTCCTTCGGATGTGGCGTAATGATGGTACGGTCAGGCAAGAACGAGAGCCAAGTCTTGTTTTCCGAGATGATATTCAATGCGTCGGCATCGAGCACCATAGGAACTTTTGCGTTTTGTATGAGGAGCTTCAAAGCTGTTGCTGTCTCAGGAGCTTTTCCAAGTCCAGGCCCTGCCCCTATTGCGTTATATGGCTGTAAATCAGGAAGTTCGGAGAAGCAATTATCAGACTTATCGGGGCTTATCATTGCCTCAGGCAGATACACCTGAAGAGGCAGCATCGCTGATTTAGGCAGATGCGTGGTGAGCAGGCCTACACCCGAGCGCAGACATGACTCCGAAGCCAACATAGCGGCACCCGTCTTGCCTGTTGAGCCTGTTATAAGCAGCGCATGACCGTAAGTGCCTTTGTGCGAGTGCTTTCCACGCTTGTGAAGCAAAGGCTTTATGACGTCGGCTGTCGTGTAGAAATTGGATGTTTCCAAGTTTTCTATAAAATCAGGATGTATTTTGATGTCCATAACCTCCCATTTGCCGACGAATGGCTCGTTTTCCGGATACAGGAATGCCATTTTCGGGAACTGCATCGAAAGAGTGTAATCGGCGTGGATAATAGGATTGGATGAATTGCCTATCGAGTCACCATTTAATCCCGAGGCTATATCTATTGCGATTCTAATTGCATGATTATCATTGAGATGCTGCACCAGTTCGGCAGCCACGCCTTCCAGCGGACGGTTCAAGCCCGAGCCGAATAGAGCGTCGACTATGATGTCGTTATCATCGATTTTCGGGAAGTCGTCCTTTGAGAATATGCCGTACATCGGCACTTCCGGAATCTCTTTCAGTCGCTCATAGTTCACCTCGCAGTCGTGGCTGAAATTGTCGCTCACGTGGAGCACAAACACTTGAGCGTAGATGTCTTGTGTCGCAAGCAGCCTTGCCAGCACCAGTCCGTCGCCCCCGTTGTTGCCCATGCCGCAGAAGATTTTTATCGACACCTCTTTCGACTTGAGGTTACGCATCAGCCAAAAATATATCTGTGTGGCGGCGCGCTCCATCAGGTCAACAGAGCTAATCGGCTCATTCTCAATGGTGTAGGCATCGGCCAAGCGGGCGGTTTTTATATCAGGAATCTTCATGACGATAAAAATTATCAATGCAAAAATAGATAATTAATTTGAGATAGCAAAAATAAAGTTTACAGTTTACGGGTTGAGGTTACTCACCCAGCAGAGGGCGAAAGACTATAGGAGTAATGTGTAGAAATTGTCCGGATTGACGGTCAACATCTCTGTGTTGGGATAGGCCTTTAGGAAGGTTTGGCTTATCTTGGCCTTCTTTTTTGGATTCCACTTGAACTCGTAAGCGGTGAAGTGTCCGTCGGCTTCCTCGATGTAGTCGATCTCCTGTTGTTGTGTGGTCCGCCAGAAGTAGCGGTTGACAAACTGACGGTCGTATGACCGTTTCTTGACCAATTCGCTGATCATCCAGTTCTCCCACAGGGCCCCTGTGTCGTCGCGAAGTGCAAGGTCGTTGAAATTATTGATGAGGGCGTTGCGGACACCATTGTCATAGAAATAGATTTTGCGGGCGGTCTTCAACTCATTGCGAAGGTTGCGCTCTATCATATTCTTACTCTTTTTGATGCTGCAAAAATACAAAATTCAGTGATTCAATTCACCAAATATTATAATTTTTAGTGATTTTATTCGCCAAAATTGCAAAAAAGTCAACTGCACCAAGCAATTACCCACAAAGGGAACCACATACGGAATTGACTTTCGCACAGATGGTTTTTTAAAAAAAGTTTACAGTTTACGGTTTACTGGTTTCAGCGCCCTTAACGCCGTTAAGGCAGCCGCTTAAGGTGGTTAAGGCACCTGGAAATCCTCCCTCCCACTGAGCATTTTAAAACAATTATTAACCCAAAAGTAATCGCCAGGTTGCTTGTTGGAATTGATATAAAATAAAAAAGTCAACCGTATCAAGCAAGTACCCCTCATTGGGGACCACATACGGAATTGACTTTCACGCTGCAAAGATACAAACTTTTTTCAATTGCACAGTCCGTTTCTTGAAAAAAGTTTACAGTTTACTGTTTACTGTTTATGGGTTTCTCACCCCTTTCCCCAGTACCTTTTTCAGGATAAGACATTATTTTATTTTTATTACTTTTCCCTTGATGGAAAAGTAACCAAAAGATCAAGCGCCATACAACGCTCGGCCGCCACCGTATGGCGCGGGCCCGTGCTGTAAACCCTAATATTGCGACCAATTCAATTGCGTCCGCACTGCAGACGCAATTGGATAAATGCGATAAAACGCACGCTCAAAGTGCATTTTTAACTTAAAGTTCAGAATTTTGCACCAAATCTTAAAAAGTTTACGGTTTACTGCACCCCGCTTCCGCATGCAGATCTTCCAGCTGCTGCCTCACCTCCTCCGGCACCACAACCTCAACTTTTGCGAATTATGCAACGGCAGATCCTTCATCGCAAATCTCTCATTGCCGTATGCCCTCAGTACCAGCCGTTGCAGCGGAATCCTGTCATCTGTCATTCAGCTCCGCCAGCGTTATGCGTTTCGCCCTCCTGATGGTATCCACCATCCACACATACTGTTTAAAAAGTGATGAAGCTTTCATATCATATTATTTATTCGTCCTATCCGTCCTATCGGACTTATTAGTCCTTATCAATTATTCTTGTATGTTTTTTTAATAATTGATCAACCAGTGTTTCTATATTCACAACGCCGTTTGCATCTACTGCGTCCAACACATCCTTTATCGTTAAAGAATTTATTTCCAATCGAGTTGCTTGTGTATTAACATTTGACCACGTGCGTGCCTCATATAACTCTTTAAATACTTTTTTACATCTTCTTTGAGTTTCTATTAAAATATTAAACTATACATTCGGCTATATTTGCCGCAACCGAACGTGCAGCCTGTGTCATTCGGTCGTACTGACGTCCGCAGGGATCGTTGGTGCGGTTAAGGTAGCGGATGCAAATTTTTGTCAATAATTTTAATTTAGTGTCAAAAATTTGCGTATCTTTGCAGTCGAAATATTTGCGTAAATACGCAAAAAAATCGAACGAAATGATAGTACAACGAGACACCTATATTGAAAAGCTTTGGAGTCGAAGACACAATGGTCTGATAAAAATAGTGACCGGTATGCGCCGTTCCGGCAAATCGTTTCTTTTGTTTAACCTCTTTGTTAAACAGCTAAAAGACAACGGTGTTGATGACAACCATATCATTGCGATAGATCTGGAAGACTATCGAAATGTTTCGCTTCGAAAACCTGACGAACTGCTTCATTTTGTCGACAGCATGATTGTCGACGATTCGATGTATTATCTGCTTATTGATGAGGTGCAACGTCTGGATTTCTTTGAGGAAGTGCTTAATAGTTTCCTGAAAAAAAGCAACGTTGATGTCTATGTCACTGGCAGCAACGCCCAATTCCTTTCGCGTGATGTGATTACAATCTTCCGTGGCAGAAGTGATGAAGTGAGGGTCCATCCCTTTTGTTTCAAAGAATTTATGTCTACGCAAGACAGCCTGAACCAAGAACAGTGCCTTCGCCAGTACCTTACCTATGGGGGAATGCCACAGGCAAGCACTATGAATTCCGACGAACAACGCAAAATTTATCTTCAAGACCTATTCACAGGCACTTATCTAAGGGATATCAAAGAACGCTACAACCTGCGCGACGATGCCGATATGGAAGAGCTTATGGATGTGCTAGCCAGCAGCGTTGGTTCTCTTATCAATCCCACCAAGTTGAAAAACACCNNAGAGCACCATTACGGTAGACACCATAAAGACCTACCTTGACCTGCTACAAGATGCTTTTTTAGTAGAAAAGGCAGTAAGATACGATATCAAAGGCCGCAAATATATTGGTACACCGTCAAAATATTACTTTGACGACCTCGGTTTGCGCAACGCTCGGCTCGGATTCCGCCAAGTGGAATTCACTCATTTGATGGAAAATCTCATTTACAACGAGCTGCGTGCAAGAGGGCAACTGGTTGACGTGGGGCAAGTCACATTAAACACCAAGAATGTCGAAGGCAAAAGTCAGCGCACTCATCTAGAAGTCGACTTTGTGTGCAATCAAGGAGACAATCGCATCTATATTCAGTCGGCATTTAACCTCCCTGACGAAGAGAAGACCTTGCAAGAAATACGTCCCTTGATGCAAATAGGAGACAACTTCCAGAAAGTGGTCATTACCGGAGGCCTCCAGCCCACTTATAGGAACGATAAAGGTATCCTTATTCTAAACATATTCGACTTTTTGCTCAATCCAGACTCTATTGAGCTATGACAATAATAACTACCGGAACACTTGTCTGCTAGATTGCCTTCACACCACGGTGAAGTCTCGTGTATTCCCACTAACGCATTTACACGTTAACGCATTTACGCATTTTTTAAAGCATTCACACATTCAAGCTTATTGTTTCTTCGGTGATCCTTCGGCGATCCATCGGCGATGTTGGCTCGCTCTCCCTTATTCGTGGGTTCTTTCAATACATCATCAGAACTATTTCCGATATTTATAGAATGCATATATTGTTTGCCACTCCCCATAAGCAATCATTATTTTACTCAGGAACATCAATAATTTACCCAAAGGAGTTAATGCAAATTCAGGTTTGTCTCCAATAAGATTAAAAATATCAAGCAGAGATAGATACCCAACAAAAACATCACCAAACCCTTTGAAATGCCAATCAATAACAAAATATTGTTGCTTCATTCCACAATAATTGAGAACAAAATATGAAACCAAGGCAATTATTGTAGTAAAGAGAATTCCCCTAAACCAACTTCTATTATAATTGTTAGAGTATTTGTTTAGCCACAAGAGCAATCCTTCTTCCGAAAAAACATTTGTTACAAAGAACCATAATGGCTCCATTATTTTCCATTTCTTATTCCTTTTGTTATATTCACATTCAATTTTTTTTACCTTTTTTATTTCATTTATTGCGGCGATGTCGCTCTGTTTTAGTTTCTTCGCTAATCGATTAATCTTAGTGGTACTAATAGAACGAAGATGGTCATCATAAATATCAGCGGTATATTTATTGTAAGCAATATCATCATTTCGTTGCAACGCACCGTTTCTCAAGATTGTACCTGCTTGATTCTTCAACCTATTGTAATTAAAGTCGAATTCTAATATGGAATTTATTTTCACATTGACCATATCAATAGTTCCAATATTACAACATAATAAAACCAACTGATTGCCAATAGAAGTTCCGCTCATACAAATTTTTCCAAAACGAAGGACTTTCAAATCATTTTCTATATTCTCTTTTATGTCATAATTAATATATTCAAATATAATATTGTTATTTGTTTCTACATTAACATTTGTTGCTTTGGCAAGTGTACAATTTGAAAATTTAACGTCCTGGGATATTCGTCCTTCTAAATAGAATTCTGTTTCTTTTTGTGGTAATAGTACAAAATTTCGGAACTCTAATCCGCCTTTAATATCAATTTCTTCAATATTGAAATTCCCTTTACAACTAATACAATCAAAAGAAATACCCGTAACTGAAGAGCAATGCATCATAACAAAATCATTACAAGTTAAATCTGTTATTTGTAACGAGTTTGTTGATGTACTTTTAAAGATGCAATCGTAAAAAGCTAGCCGTCCAATTTTTGATTTAGATGTTATTGGGGAAATAACCTCTTTGTTAAATGTCAACTTGTTAAATACCAATTCATCGCACTCTATTCCATCAATTAATACAGGATAATCAACAGAAATATTACCAGAGGATAAATCCATCGGAATACCCTTTTTCCCTAGCAAACCGTATGTATCAATTGCGCATGAAATCTTTAAATCCACAAGACGGATTTCATTATATTGTTCAATGGATTTTTGAATAATACGAAATAGTTCTTTGTATGATTTAACAACTGTCTTATTATTGTATTTGCCAATTGTTTTTTTCATTGCGATAAATATCTATAATTAAACCATATATTTTTTTGCAAAGATACGGGTTTTTATGATTTGCAACAGATTATTTATCAATATATGGTGGATTTCCTCGGGGGGGGAGGTTGTAGAGGGCGTAGACTAATTTGTCGAAATGGTGTTCAAAGGCTTATGTGATAATATTGTGAAGCTCTATGTATATATCTAATCAGGATTTATTCAATTGTGGCGGATTGAAAATCCACCGCATCTGGTAGTAAGGTTATTTCGTTTCAACGAAATAATAATCTCTGCCTTCAACAAAATCAGCAGGTATATAAAAATTGAGTGTATTCTCAATGCTTATAGGAGTATTTCCGTCAAAGCATAAAGGCTCCATATTTAAATTCGGCATAACGCTTTTAATAATATTCATAAACTCTTTAATACTAAGTTTATCAATAAAATCACATTTATCCTTGGAGCAAAATGGAATAATGAACAGAAACTGACACTCTGCAACATTGATAATAGCCCAACAATAGGGTATTTCCATATGATTGTGTTTGCGTATCATAATGGCCATACATGGTGTCTCTCTAATTGGATTTTGGCAAAATTCAACAGGAGGAAGCACACGTTCTGTTGGATCTTCATTAATCCATTTAATTGTGTCTTTAAAATATGGCAAATAATGAGCATCTATCAAACTTAAAACATATTTACAAAAACATTTATAAATGTTTTGAGGTACAATTTTTTCTTGTATGAATGAGACGTCTTGCGATAAAAAACGTTCAAGTTCCAATTTATTTTGTGGAGCAATTTTATTTTCAAAATTGAGAACTATGGTTTTTGTGTCGTTATTGACAGATGACGACGAATCGTTTTTAACTGATACACCTTTCCATTTTACACTCGGACTACCATTTTTACCTTTAATGCCCTTGAGCATTAGTTGAAATTGTAAAAGCTTTTCTATATCTTGTTCTATTGTTTGACCAAATCGCGTGTTACATTCATCACATTCTTCAAGGCACACCAAGCCTTTGTTACCTAAAGATTCAGAAATAGCATGGGCTTTCTTTTTAAATTTGGCCTTTGGCATGGTCTTGCCACAAAATCTACAAATCCTTTGTGATTTATCCTCAACTCCAATTCTTAATCGTTGATTTCCTTGAAATACCCTCACTCCATAATGACTATATAAATTAGATATAATCTTATCAATAATAATATCATTATATAGCAATCCATCTATTCTAGACAACTCTCTTTTTAATAGATTTTTCTGGAGCTCATCTTCAATATGGCCAGATATAAACAAAAAGTGTTGATTTGTGGGAATATCACTAAAAAATTTCTTTACATTATATGAGGAATCTCCGAGAGCGTCCAATAATTTAAGACGTTCCTTAAATTCTGAAGATACTGTTTGTACACGCGAAGCGCTGATAGAATTATGATCTCCCGTAATAAGCTCAGCAAGAAGGCGCATACCTTTAACGCTTAGAATATTTAAATATAGACAAGATGTGTTTGATATTATAGTAAATTTATACATAATCAAGTTTTTAATAATCAACTAGACAATTATCATGCCAACCATTTGCAACTGCCAAAATGTCAGTGATTTACGACTATCAACAAGCTATCCTTCTATTATTTTGATTTCTTCGTCAGTCAATCCATACAACTCATATACTTTCTTGTCTATTTCTCGCTCCAAAACAGAGGTGTCAGCCAAAGAGTTTTTTTGTTTTCGATTTAATACCTGTTCAACTAGGTTTATTATTGTTTGTTGTTTTGTGGGAGAAGACAATTTTGGTATTAAAGATTTTCTAATTTGAGGAGCTTGTACTTGGATAGAACCCAACATGGAATTACCTCCAAACATGGTTTTATAAACGTAGTTAAAAAGCTTTGAATTAAAATATCCAAGGAGAAATTTATAGTCATACCATCTTAGATTATACACCATATTTGTATTAGCTGAGGCAAACTCTCCTTTTTCATCAAAAAATACCTGTGGACATTTTGCCAATTTTACGAATATCAGTTTCTCTGTTTTAAACATAGATTTTCTTCTAGAGTTAAGAATATAAAAAGGTAAATATGGGGTCAATATTTTCTTTGAACGAATCTCTTTTTGTCCCCAATATTGAACGTATCTGTTTATAGTTCCATTATTGATATATTTAAAAGAGTTTGGTGTGTAATCCGACACTAGTCCGTTTTCAAAAGCTTCTGCTTCGGCTGCGGTTGAACAGGCATTAACATCTGCAAACTCTTCTACGGTCACCGATTTAGAATGAACATTTAGGAATATTTCTATTTGATTACTCAGCAATGCACCCCATAAATTATTAGGTAGAAGATTAAGGACAGATTTTTTATATGTATGTGAGGTCTCAACTTCTGTTTTACTTTTATATGTCTCAAATTTTACTAATTCTCTTTGTTTGCATTTTTTAAATCTTGAAATCATAGTAGATACTCCGGCATTTTCAAACACTCGTATATTTGAAAAATCCGAAATCTGCTCAACGGAATAATTATTGTTTATATACTCACGTAATGCAATTGCATATTCAGCAGAAAGGTATTTTGAAGGTGTTATATAAGACAATGTTCCGTTATTTCTTAACAATCTAAATCCTAATTCAATAAAGATTACATATATATCATATGTTCCAACCGCAGTTGTATATAACCTTTTGTATTGTTGCCGCACCCAATCATCAATAGTTTTTTTTGCTTCAATTGCACTAATATACGGCGGATTTCCAATCACAATATCAAACCCACCTCCATCAAAAATGTCCTTAAACCACGTGTGCCAAAGGAAAAACTCATGGTTTGCTGATGGATTAAGTTTTTCTAATTCTGAAGTATTAACTCCACAAAATTCTTTTATTAGGTGTTTTACCTCATCATTTATGGCTTGACGCATACTAGCTTTTTTCTTGTGATCAGGTACGGAAAAATAATCACGCATCAAACGTTGTAAGTTTTTGCGATTATAATCGCTATCAAGACCTAATAATAATTGAGTAGATTTGCTTTGTCCACCACTTAAACGATTGGAGATTCGACTTAGGTCAATTCCTTTGTAGCTCTCAAGAAGACTATTCCCTTGCATAAACTTGTAGTCGAAGTTGGGCAACGGCTCCGCCTTATCGCTGTCCACAACTATGCTCAACCAGAAACGCAGACGAGCGATGTCGATGGCGCCACGCTCGATGTCCACGCCATAGATGTTGTTTTCAATAATCTCTTTTTTTAATTGAAGACGGGATAACCCGGTTCCGAGAGCTTCACGGCAACGCCATAATTCATTTAATAATCCCATCGGGAACGCTCCACTACCGATGGCAGGGTCGCAAATCTTCACATCACGCAAGGCACTTTCAAGGTCATCGCGACAAGGCTCCAACTCGGGCTGCATCTCGTGGCTTTCCACAAAGGCACGGACAACGCCATCGGCAACATCGGGCAACTTAGATGCAAGATGAGCTATGAGCGACTCCTTGCACATATATCGTACAATCTCCTTGGGAGTGTAGAAAGCGCCTTTGGCTTTGTTGTCTTCCAAAAGACTCTCAAAAATCTTTCCCAGCATCTCTGGGTCAACACCAATCTCGGCATCGTCAGGGTCGTTCTCGTCAACAGTGAAATTGTAGGAGGCCAAGAAACTGAAAAGATCGTCAAACAGCGAAGCCGGCAGCTTAATAGCCATCTTGTCAATCTCGTCACGCTCAAACAGACCGCCGTTCAGATATGGCATACTCTCCCACTCTTTCAGCAAGTTCTTGTCCCAATGCTCGCTGGCAAACAATTTCTCACGTTGTCCTTTTTCGGTGTTGAAAATCCCGAAAAACAACGGTTCCAGCACTTGGTCGAGAAAATCATCCTTATGTGGGCTGAAGAAGAACAAATCGCGCAAGAATGTAGGATTGCCGTTGAGCCATCCTTTCTTTTGCAAAAAGTGCAGAAACACTATGCGTCCCATCATCTTTTTGACATAATCGTGATAAACGGCACCAGTCTTTCCCTTTCGTGCCAATGCTGCCACAATGATGTCGTAATGGTCGTGATACGCTTTAAAGAATTCGTCGCTGAGGGCATCAACTGAGAAAGAATCCTTTAAATCTGATAGTCTCAAACGGCCATTCAATACAGCTATTTTTCCAAGTCGCTCGATAGGCGTTTTGTATTGTCCCTGCTCGTCACCCATAATATACGAGAAACGCTTGGCAGAAGTGCTTCCTTCCTTAAGGTCGCAGATATACGACAGCCGCCAATGCTGTCCGTCATCGAACACGGCAATAGCTCCGTCAACATCATATTTAAGATAAGGACTAATAAGCTTGCGCAAACCCACACGTTTGCGGCGCACATCACTACCTTCAGCCACACGGGTGTAGAAAAATCCGAGCAAACGATGGTCGGCATCGTCCATTTGACCGATGAAATAACTTTTGTCGCCTTCAGCGTTGGTGTCAAGCAATTCAGGACGTGTGGCGACATCATTGCAGCCGAAAAGACGATGGACAATATCGTTGCTATAAGTTTTATAGTCGAACGATGTTTTGAATATCTGACGGAGTGTATTGGGATTCATAGTGTTGTTTATTTGAATGTTTCACTTAAAATTATGTCGGCAGTGGTGAGCGCCACCTGTTTTGTCGTAGTATGTGTTTGCGGCTGGCTGTATCGTTTGTCCAGCTCTTCGAGTTGTTCAAGTATTTTGATGAGCGGCATAGGCTCTTTTTTATGCTTTTTCGAAATGCGGTTAAGGGCATCGGCAAGCTGGTTGTAAGCTCCACGCTCAACCATCAGTTTCAGGCTGTCAACAGTGCGACGGCCATCATCATCGAGCAAAGGACGAACCTCACGCAGAAAAGCAGCGGCTTTCTTGGCATCGTTGTCCTTGCTGCCGATTTTTAGTTTGTCATCTTGATATTCCTGTTGCTGGTTGAGAGTATATTGTTTCAAAGCGGTCCGCACCTGCTCATAATGAAGTTGCTCGCTATTTCCAAACGGCACTGCTTTTTCATCAGGTTCCGCATAGAATATGTTGGCTGCTTCAAGGAAAGACAGTTCACGGGTGGTATCTCCAACAAGGTAAAAGGCCTTCTTAAACGGAGATGCGAGATAAGAAATAGTATGTTCAGCTGGTGAAGTTTGAGAACATTGGCGGGCACAGCGGCTCTTTGGAGGCAGTTGCTTAATATGGCGATATAGCTCGGGATTGCTGTCATGAAGCGCACGCACTTCTCGCAAAAGCTCAAGACTGCGGTCAGTTTCATCATGCACATCAGCATTGAAGAGTTTGAACTCGTGAACCATCTCATCATGTGAATAAATCTTGGTATCTTCGCCAAGAGCGGAATGGAAACTCTGCAATTTGATAAGCGAATTCTTCTTCAGACTGATAATCGCATCGCCCGGATCTGAAGGATAAAACATATAGTTATGGATGGCATCGGCCGTTGAACCGATACGGTTTACACGTCCGATACGCTGCATCAGTCGTGTGGCGTTCCAAGGGCTGTCGTAATTGACAATGACATTAGCCCGATGCAGGTTGACACCTTCAGCCAACACGTCGGAAGTGATGATAATGTTATAGTCATCACGCCATTCTTCTTTGTATTTGGCATCAAAATTGGCTCTAATGGTATCACGCAAGCGGTTGCGGTTCTTTGCACAAACAGCAAGAATATCGTTGCGATGAAGCCGAGTTTTCAACTCTTTTTCAAGATAATTGACAGTATCGACGCTCTCGCTGAAAACAACAAGTTTACCGCCAGGATTCTTCTTTTTATCGAACAATTCCCCTTGCAGCATGTCAATAAAAAGCTCCAGCTTAGGGTCAGATTTAACCTTTTCCCAACGTTTGCACAATTTATCCAACACATCGGCATCGTATTCAAGCATTGGCAAAAATTCGGGTTTGAAATCAGCCGCATGGAATAGAATTTCTTTTTGATCGAAACCTTTTCCGATAGCGATTTCAATAATTTCATCCAGCTCTACCCCATCAGCCTGAAGTTTCTTTACATTCAACTCTGGAGCAATAATAACCTTGTCTTCATTAAACATCTTTATCATGCCTTTTGTGGCATCGAGAAGAGTGTGGAGAGAGCGCCGGAATGCATCGAAACTGCTTTCCAATCGTTTCACCATGTGAGTCTGGTAAATCGATGCAAGTGAATCGGCCAACTGCTTTGCTTTCTGACCTGATGGGACTTTGTAAGACAGGCAATATTCCACCGCACGGTAACGGGCATAATTCAAGCCGCTTCCGTCGAACATTTCAGGCTTCACCTCTTTCAGGTTAGCTGTCGGAGTATCAACAAGTTTCTTGTATGTATCGACAAATAGCATCAACACATCCGGCGACATCTGATAAGTGCGGTCGGTTGGGTCAAGTAATTGAGGGAAATGTATCTCGTTGGCATATCGCGGCTCATGCTGAATGTTGCTTCGAGTACGACGCACCATCACTTTTTCAAGCACTTTGTGTCGCAGTTCCTGATTGATAGCATCGATACGGCTGGTTAAATGCTCCGCACTTGTCGTACGACGTTGCGACATAAGGCTTTGGAACTCCTTAATCCATGGAGCAAATGTGTCGGCAATATTAGTAACGCCATCAATCGTACAACGCGCGGCATCTTGAAACAGCAGCAACTGATTTTTGATATCCTCAGGAGTATTGTTAAGAGGTGTTGCAGAAAGCAACAGCACTCGTTTGTTTCCCTTGACATTGCCTTTGTTCAAGCGTGCCGACTTGCAGATGCGTTGCAGCAGGTCGTAGTTGCCAGTGCTGTCGTGACGGAAATTATGCGCCTCATCAACGATGATAAGGTCGTAATATTCTTTTTCATCATAGCCGTTGCCATCAATGACTTTATCAAGACTTCCATTGCTGACAAAACGACTATATTTGTTTTTTATTTGGAAATCACGGAAAGTGTCCTCCCAGTTACTACGAACTGCTGGCGGGAAGATGACAAGAATACGAGTATTGTCGCCATTTGCCGCAATAAAACGTTGAGCAATCATTGCAGCCACAACTGTCTTACCAAGACCGACAACGTCGGCGATAAAACAACCGCCATGCTGCATCATTATATCATAGCCTTGTACCACGGCATCGCGTTGATAGGTGAGGTTGTCGTAATTATCAGGCAGTTGCGGAATAAAATCGTCTTCAACCTGGTTACCGAAGTGGTCGATGAGCATGCGCATATAGAGTTCGTATGGAGTCGGCTGTTTCTCTTTTGGAGCGAGATGCGTCTTCCCTACTATTCTGTCCACATCATCTAAAGTCACAGGGATGGCGTCTTTCCATAGATTTTGAAACTCTTCCTCACAATACTGCACATCGTCGTAGTCTTTCATTGCGACATTCAATTCATAGCGAGGAGGCTCGGATATACCAAGACCTTGGGCGCTCAGGTTGCTGCTACCCATTATAACCCATCCGTCACTGTGTGCGCTATGGTTTTTTGGCAAACACAGATAAAACTTGGCATGTAAATCTTTGGTCGGATGTATTCGGAGTTGCAAACGCCCATCGGCAATATCTTCACAAAACTGACGGATTCCCTCGTCAACTTCAGATGAATACTCCGACTGATACACATCGCGAAGGAAATCTTCGCAATACTGTTCGAGACTCACTTCTTTATCACCAAAAAACAACTTGCCAGCAGCTTGCGATTGACGAAAAAGGTTGTCGATATTGATGCCGACAAGGATTCGAATCTCGCTGACATTTTCCAGTTCTTTGCGTAGTTTGAAGTAGCCGCTGGAACGAAAATAGCCAACCACGGCATGGAAAATGTCGAAGTTGGCCATTGCTGAGGCGATGCCGTGGAACTTGTCCATCAACGTCGACTCTATATTATTGAAGAACTTGGTGCTCATAAGGCTCGGCGTTTAGAGCGCTTCGCCTTTCTCAAGCATCACAAAAAAAATCCGTGAACTTCTGTCTGGACCTGCGGTTCGCCAAAACCTTAACCACAAACAAGAAAGCCCACGGACAATCCGTGAGCATTTCTGCTTTCTTGCGTGGTTAATTGTGAAATTTGGCGATTTCAGGTCCACTTGAAAAGCAAAAACGCTTTTTATTTTATATGTTTACTAATGCTCTTTTATCTATTTACCTACTTTTTTTGTTATTGTTTGAACTCTGTTTTAACGGTGCAAAATTAAACAAAACGAAATAAAAAAGCAAATGAATGCTAAAATTGTTAAAATTTTTTAACATTTCATTTTTTTTGCTTAGTAGCTTAGTAGCTTATTAGCTTAATCGCTTAGTAGCTTAATAGTTTAATAATTTATGTGAAAATAATTTTACAATTCATTCCTTGACAGAGAAGGAATTATGGCGTAATTTTGCAGCCATAGAATTCAACATTATTTTTGAAATCTTTTAAAAGTCTTAAGACATGGATAATCAAGTGGTTTTATCAGCAGACGGTCAGCAATCTGAGAAATCTGCGGTTATTTATAAAAGCAACGATGGTACAATTCAGCTGGAAGTGCAGCTTGCAAACGACACCGTATGGTTAACTCAAGCTCAAATGGCGATGTTGTTTGGATGTACAACAGATAATGTCTGGTTGCATTTAAAAAACATCTATGACGAGCATGAAATAGATCAAATCTCAACTGCCGAGGATTTCTCGATAGTTCGAAAAGAAGGCAATAGATACGTTAACAGAACTATAAAACATTATAATCTGGATGCAATTCTTTCAGTCGGCTATAGAGTAAGTTCAGCTCAAGCGACAAAATTTCGCCAATGGGCTAATAAAGTCTTAAAAGACTTTTTACGACGGTCAAATATTTGATGCTTATAGTTTTATTTCTGATTTAGTCAGGATGGCAAAGAAAGACATTATTCTGATTGATAATTATATCGACGATTCGGTTTTGAAAATTTTAAACAAAAGAGCAAATAATGTTACAGCCACAATTTACACCGCTCATATTTCTGAAAACCTAAAACTTGACTTGCAAAAGCATAACACCCAGTATCAGCCAATTGATATTAAGGTTTTCAAAGATTCTCATGATAGATTTTTGATTATCGATGACGATGTATATCATATCGGAGCCAGTCTGAAAGATTTGGGAAAGAAGATCTTTGCGTTTTCAAAATTGAATTTTGAGAAGGAGAAGATTTTGCAAGTTTGGTAAAAATCTTTTAACACTTTTCCGCTTGACTGATAAGGATTTTTAGTATATTTTTGCAGCAGGAAATTTTAAAATTAAAATTTATGGAAAAGAATAGTTTATCGGTTTATGATGAAGATGGTTTAAGATCTAAAATTCACACTATCAGAGGCATCCAGGTAATGCTTGATTTTGATTTGGCCAAGATTTATGGCTACGAAACAAAAAACTTCAATCGTCAAGTTAAAAACAATATCGAGCGATTTGATGAAGATTTCCGTTTTCAACTGACCAACGATGAAGTAGCAGAACTTTCAAGGTGCAAAAATTTCACCTTGAAGACCGGACGAGGGAGCAATATAAAATACAACCCTTACGCTTTTACAGAACAAGGTATTTATATGCTGATGACCGTGCTTAAAGGCGATCTGGCGATACAACAAAGCAAAAAGCTAATCAGGCTCTTTAAACAAATGAAGGACTATATAATCCAAAACCACAACATACTGGGTTACAACGAAATACTACGTTTAGCACAACAAACTGAAAAGAATTCAAACGACATCGAAGAACTAAAAAACAAAATGTTGACCAAAGACAATATAGATGAAATTATTCGTGATTTCTCTGAACCTATTCTGAAAGACTATATTTTTTATAACGGTCAGCAATTCGACGCTTATACTTTTATATCCGATTTAGTTAGAAAAGCTAAGAAAGAAATCATTTTGATTGATAATTACATCGACGATTCAGTTTTGAAAATTTTAAACAAAAGAGCAAATAATGTTACAGCCACAATTTACACCGCTCATATTTCTGAAAACCTAAAACTTGACTTGCAAAAGCATAACACCCAGTATCAGCCAATTGATATTAAGGTTTTCAAGGATTCTCACGACAGATTTTTGATTATCGATGACGATGTATATCATATCGGAGCCAGTCTGAAAGATTTGGGAAAGAAGATGTTCGCGTTTTCAAAAATGAATTTTGAGAAGGAGAAGATTTTGCAAGTTTGGTAAAAATTTTTTAACAATTTTCCATTCATACACTCTTATACCCCTCTATATCCTCTTTCTACAACACAATCTTCATC
>DBYZ01000010.1 GCA_002311655.1 Bacteroidales bacterium UBA1173 | reverse complement strand
ATACATTGATTGTCAAAAGGTTGGAAAGAAAAATTTCCGCAAAAAGGCGCCACTCGGGCTGCGTAAACTCCGTTTCCAAGGCCCTCACCGGCACCTTTTTCCAAAAATTTTACGCCAGTTGGATGGGAAATGGGGAAAAAGTCATTAATTTTTGAAGGTTTTTGAAAACAAAAAAAAGAGACATCTTTGGGATATCTCTTTTTTGCGGTGCCGAACGGGCTCGAACCGTCGACCTCCTGCGTGACAGGCAGGCATTCTAACCAAACTGAACTACGGCACCATTATCTTTAAGAACCATTCAAAACTCATTTGTTTTGACGGTGCAAAGATACAGCGTTTTTTGTTACGCACAACATTTTTTTGAAAAATTTTTAAAAAATTTTTATCACTCAATCACAAATATTTGATTATCATTATTTTACAATCGCAAAACAAAAGCTCCAGCGGTTTTTACATCGTAATACTCCTGCCCTACCTCATTGGCTTTTTCAATAATTCTGTTCCTTAAATAATCTGGAACACTGCCGTCAATTATCAGTAAATCAACAATATAGCAATTCAAGAGCTTCACGAGGTCTACTTTGTTGCGACCATGTACCACAAAATAGTCGACATGAAGTCGAGACGGTAATTTTACGCCAAAAGTGGAATTTTTATCGAAAAACGCAATGGTTTTGCCGCCAAACGACACCATGTTATTGCTCTTTTTCAAGTAAGTGTTTTCAAAATTGGGGCAACATAGTGGCAACAATGTGCCATTTTTGTAAACTCCTTCCCTAATCAAATGGTTTTCGACGCTGAAACTCGCCTTTGAGGGGTCGTAAACAATCATAGTGTCGCACAAAAGCACATGTTCGGTGCCACAAACGAAGTCAATAGCTGTGTTTTTGTTCATAGAATAAATAGTCAGATAGCGCTGAGACCTTTGATATAGACTCCTAGTTAATTGCGACACGCTGAAAATCAACAACATAGAGAGCAGTCCAAATACCATAAACTTCCTTTTATGCTCAACAAGCATCAGCAGCAACAAAAGTACAACTATCAGGCAAACAAATTCCAATGTATTGATATACAATCCTTTAACTATAGACAAAGGCAGATTCTCTATCCAAGAAACTATAAAATTCATGGCATAGATAAGCCATTTGACACAAAACGCCACACCTATATTAATATAAGGTATATAGAAAATCAGCAGCATAACAATTCCGCCTGTGATAACAACAGTTGAAATCGGCCCCATAAACAGATTGCTGAGCCAGAAATATGTCGGGAACTGATGAAAATAGTAAATGGAGAATGGTGCCGTTGCAATTTGTGCCGCCAAAGTCACCGCTATCATCTCCCAAATCTTGTCTAAAAACTTAGGTTTTATATACAGCAAGTTATAAATAGGCCTCTGCAAAACCACAATTCCGATGACAGCGCAATATGAAAGCTGAAATCCCACGTTAAACAAGTTTGACGGATCGATGCATAGCAACAGGAATGCCGATGCCGCAAGGCTATTCAGCAAGACTCCGTTACGCTTTATCATATCGCCAAGAATAACAAACGAAAGCATGATGGTTGAACGCAATATTGATGGCGCAAGTCCGGCAAGCAAAGCATAAAACCAGATCAAAAGCAGTAAAAGCGACTGTTTCAACATGTTTTGCCAGCGTTTCCGTTTATCCAAAAAAACAAGCATATTTGAGAACAGCATAAATATCACTCCGACATGCATTCCAGACACACAAAGTATGTGCATCGACCCTGCAGCTACATATTTTTGGCGCAACTCAGGAGGCAATGTGTCGTCATAACCCAGCAAAATGGCAGCAGCCACGGCGTATTCATCGCCTTCGACACCAAGATTCCGCATCGTTGCCAGCAAAAAATCACGTAACCGATACGAAAACGCATAAATCTGGTTCACACGACTCTCTTTGAGCTTTTCCCAAGAATCGTTTTTCAAATAGACCTTATACGATATCCCTTTTCGAGCAAGATATTTTTTATAGTCGAACTGTTCGGGATTCATTGGTGGTTCCACAGGTTCAGGCTGTTCATGAAAAACCATGACGTCACCGTATCTCAGATTCAACGAACGTTCGTTTTTCTCAAGATACGCCATCACCAAGCCAACATCAGATTGCATTTCAATTATCACCTTGACAGATTTCTCCTTTTCAGTAGGATTTTCTGCAAGACGAGCAACCCAAACATCGCTGTCAGGATCAAGACCATCACTACGGATGTGGACGATGGCGACACCTATTAATATAAGGTGTAGATTCAGAATCATGCCAAAGACCCATCGATATTGATAATTTTTGACAGCAGAATGCACAACAAATAAAGCTATTCCCGAAATGGCGACTGCGCCAAACACGATATTCAGTTCGTTTTTCGACAAGTTCAAATAGGAAAACGTCAGCCAGATGCCAACAACAAACGGCATCAGAAGTCGGATGAACGGATATTTGAACCAATTGATCATACTTACATGTTTTCGACATGCAAGTTACAAAGAAAAAGCCGAGGAAAAAAATTTTCCCCGGCTAATTATCAGCATTTCAAATGTTAAAATTTTCTATGAAATGTTAAAATTTTTTAACACAAATGTTAATTTTTTTTAACATATGAGATGATTGTCTCGGCTGCTCTGTCGGATGCGCCGGCATTGCCAAGGACATATTTCAGTTCTTCATAATCTTCCAACAGTTTTTTCTGTCGTTTTGAGCTGTTCAACAATGACTGCAGTTCGTCTCTGATATTTGAAGATGTCATGTCGTTTTGTATTAACTCCTTGACAACCAATCGGTCCATAATAAGATTCACGAGGCAGATATACTTCACTTTGGCCAATTGTCTGGCAATAATATAAGAGATTCTGTTCGCTTTATAGCAAACGACTTCAGGGACATCGAGCAATGCTGTTTCCAGCGTGGCTGTTCCTGAGGTAACTATAGCAGCGCTTGACAGTTGCAGCAACTGGTATGTTCGGTTTATCACCAATCTGACGTTAGATTTCTCTCCTATAATCTTCTTGTAATAGCTCAATGGCAGCGATGGCGCACAAGCCACAACAAACTGATAATTAGGGAACATCTTCACGACTTCCAGCATCACTGTAAGCATTCTGCTAACTTCCTGTTTGCGGCTTCCAGGAAGCAAAGCGATAACCTCCTTTTTAGGATTCAGGCGGTTTGCCTTATAGAATTTATTTCTGTCGACAGGTTCAACCTTTGCGATCTCATCGAGAAGTGGATGTCCAACAAATTGACAATCAACGTCATAGTTATCGTAGAACTTCTTTTCAAAAGGCAGGATACAGAGCATCTTGTCGACCACTTTTTTAATTGTGTAAACACGGCGGCGTTTCCATGCCCACACCTGAGGCGAGATGTAATAAAACACCTTGAAACCCTTCTTTTTCGCCCATTTTGCTATTTTCAGATTAAAGCCCGGGTAATCGATCAGAATAAGAGCATCTGGGTTGAATTCGGTGATGTCTTTTTTACAAATGTTAAAATTTTTTAAGATTGTCTTTAAATTCATTAACACTTCCACGAAGCCCATGAACGCCAAATCATGGTAATTTTTCACCACATTTGCGCCATTTCGTCGCATTTTTTCACCGCCCCACGCTCTAATCTTCGCATTCGGGTCCTTCTGACGTATCGATGCGACCAGATTGGAGCCGTGCAAATCGCCGGAAGCCTCACCTGCTATGATGTAATACTTCATTTTTCAAAACTTTTTAATTGATCCATGACATTGTAAGCCGTCCAGTCGTAATGTGTCGGAACTATTGACGCGTAGTTGTTTTTCAATGCGTAGATATCAGTGTCGGTACCGTCATCTTCCACTATAAACTCGCCGCCGATCCAGAAATAATCACGGTTGTGCGGGTCTTTGCGATGGTCGAAAATCTCTCTCCATCGTGCCTTGGCCTGACGGCAGATCCTCACGCCTTTGATCGGGTTGTCCTCAGTGGTTTTAGGGAAATTCACATTCAGGCAAACACCTTTCGGAAGGCCTTCTTTCAAAACTTTGCGTGTTATATCAAGGATATAATTGTCAAGATTGTCGAAATTGGCATTTGGCGAGTAATCCTCAAGGCTGAAACCTATTGCCGGTATACCGTCCATGCAAGCCTCGACCACGGCAGCCATTGTGCCTGAATATATTACATTTGTCGAGGCATTCGAGCCATGGTTGATACCAGAAACCAAAATGTCGGGATATTCGTCCAAAATCATCTGGAATCCGACCTTTGCACAGTCAACCGGACAGCCGTTCAAAACATACATCTCAAAATCCTCAGACTTTTCTAACTGTCTGAGTCTCAATGGTTCATTTATTGTCATCGAGTGACCTTGCGCCGACTTCACCTGCTCGGTCGAAACAACCACAACCCTTCCAATCTGACGCATCAAATCCGCGAGTTTTCTCAAGCCTTTTGCCAAATACCCGTCATCATTCGTTACTAAAATCGTCGGTTTTCTTTCCATCTAAAATTCCTTTAAAACTTTATACAATTTCTGTGTGGGCAAGCCCATTACGTTATAATATGAGCCTTCAACATTGCTGACGCCAATATAACCTATCCATTCCTGAACACCGTAAGCGCCAGCCTTGTCATAAGGCTTGAAGTTATCAATATAATAATCAACTTCTTGATTATCAAGCGTTTCAAATGTAACTTTCGAAACGACAGAGAATGTTTTCGTCTTCTCTTTTGTGTGAACCGTCACGCCTGTCACCACCTTATGCACCTTGCCTGAAAGCAGTTTCATCATACACACCGCATCGTCACGGTCTTTTGGTTTGCCTAAAATCTCGTTTTCAACGATTACGACAGTGTCGGCTGTGATAACCATATAATTCTCAGGCAGTTCCGCATCATCAAAAGCCTTTGCTTTCTTCAGACTCAAAAACGGAGCCACATCAATCAAAGGCAAACGTGAAGGATAATTTTCGTCAACTTCTTTTGTCAAAATCGAAAAATCGATGCCGATGCCTTTCAAAAGCTCCTGTCGGCGAGGCGATTTCGACGCCAAAACGATATTATATTTCTTTAAATTATCTAACATCTTATTTTATAAAAAACATTGATAACACTCCAATTAACATACTGATTTTCATGGCAATAGACTGATAATGGAATTGTTTTGGCGTTCTGAAACTTGCGTCCAGCATTCCAAAAATATTACCGCCAAGCACCATCATGAACATAAAAACGCCTGATGCATTAAGCAGATAACTCGCGGTTTTAAAGCCAAGACCATGCATATATTCTTTGGCATACATAATCATGACAAATGTCAACAAGCTCAGCACTATCACGATGATTTGGGAGGCTTTTACACCCCAGATAATCGGTATTGTGCGGCAATGGAAACGTCCGTCACCTTCCACATCCTGCATATCTTTTATGATTTCGCGAATCATTGTCATTAAAAATGCAAATGCAGTGTAAATCAACACCAAACGAAGCGAGATATGCATCAAAACATCATAATTCTCAACAAGCATATCTTCTTTCATCATGTAAAGCATCACGAAAAGCCAAGGCAAAAACACTGCAAAAGCCACTGATAATGAAACAATTACATTTCCAAGCACCAGTCTTTTCTTATATCCACTGGAATAAGAATACAAGATGCCTGTCAGAAGCACCATACATGCGAAAATCGTGAGGAAACTCTTGCCAAACATCATCAAAGAAGATGCCAACGCACATGCCAAGCCTATGATTGTCAGCGACCAATAGATAAATTTACTTTGTTTTTCAGTGAAATATCTACCAACAATAAGCTTGTCAGGTTTATTGATTTCATCGATATCCACGTCGAAAATATTGTTGATCACATAACCGCCAGCCACGATCAAAACCATTGAAATCACCAATAAAGTAAAGCCGACTGTGCTAATCATTCCGACCAGATTATAATAAACCAGAAACATCATCAGTGCGGTGATGAGAAGATTAGGCCAGCGCACCAATCTAAAAAAAGCTAATAATTTCTTCATCTTACCAAATATGATTTTCAAAATCCTTCATCCATTTGTCCTGAACCTTCATAACCTGCTCGATTATGTCGCGTACAGCGCCTTTTCCGCCGTCTTTATGGCTGATATAGACGCTAATCTGCTTGATCTCCTCCGAAGCGTCGGCTGGACAAACAGGTACTCCGACCATCTGCATTACAGGATAATCAGGCATGTCGTCGCCCATGTAAACAATCTCCTCCTTTTTGAGGTTTTTCTCTTTCATATATTCCTCTAACTTGATGATTTTGTTAGGGATATGCATAAAAACATCCTTCACGCCCAGCACTCTCATGCGATGTGCCATAGAGTCGGCGTAACCGCCAGAAATCACAGCGACATTATAACCCAAACGCACCGCCAGTTGCAAAGCGAAACCGTCTTTCACATTCGTCATGCGAAGAGCCTCGCCATTAGGCAGCATGATGATATCACCTTGGGTCATAACTCCATCATAATCAAAGATAAAGGTTGTAACGTTTTTTAAAAGCTCCTTATAATTTTTCATTTTTTCTGATAATTTTCAATGATATAATCCGTCATAATCTTGTAAATAGCGAGTTCTTCGGGGCTGTCGGAAAGCATCTTCTCATGTTCACCGATTGTCGCGAAATCGCCTCGTCTGGCAGGACCAGTGAGAGCTTGTTCCGGCGATATTTCAAACGATTTATGCATCATCTCCATCACCAAAGGACGCACAACATCCAAGCTCGTTCCATTCTTTTTCAGCAACTTATCCCCTATCCCAAGCATCACATTCGTGAAATTTGAGACGAAAACCGCCACCAAATGAAATACTTTGCGTTGTTCATCGTCACAAAACAACACCTTATTGGAAAACTGCTTTGCAAACCGGCTTAAAAACTCCACATCATCAGGAGAATTTGCATAAATCAAAAAAGGCGTGTCGCGGAACGAAAATTCACGTTCTTTGCTTATCGTCTGCAGCGGATAAAATACGCCGTTGCGCATACTTTTGTTCAAGAGCTCCGATGATTTCGTTCCAGATGTATGAACCACAAGTCCTTTATAATCAACAAGATGAGTAGCGACATCCGATATTGCGTCGTCTTTCACTGCAATTATCGTCAAATCCGATTCGAGAACTTTTTCGTAGTCTGATACCACTTCGACGCCCAAATCCTCATGCATTTTTTTTGCTTTCTCCGGATTTCTCACCAACACACAAAACGGTTCTACACCTCTGTTTTTCAATAATTTACAAAGGGTATACGAAACATTTCCCGCACCAATAATCGCTATTTTACCAAATTGCAACATAAATTTATTTCAAGCTACGAAATTACAAAATTTTTCGGAACACTTGAAAACAAAATAAATTTTTCATTGCAGATTGAAATTTTTGCAATATTTTTGCGTTTACATTGTTAATTAGAAAAAATACAAAAATCACATAATATGATTGAGACAGACATTCGCGAATTAAACGAAAAAATTCAGAGAGAGAGTCAGTTTATCGACTTGATAAACATGGAAATGAGCAAAGTCATCGTGGGTCAGAAACACATGACAGAACGTTTGCTTATCGGTTTGTTGTCAAACGGGCACATCCTTCTCGAAGGTGTTCCAGGCTTGGCTAAGACATTGGCTATCAAAACATTGGCAAACATTGTCGATGCCGATTTCAGCCGTATCCAGTTCACCCCCGACCTTCTGCCAGCCGACCTCGTCGGTACGATGATTTACAGCCAGAAGACAGAGGAATTCATGGTAAAGAAAGGTCCAGTGTTCGCAAACTTCGTGTTGGCCGATGAGATCAACCGTTCACCAGCGAAGGTGCAGAGCGCATTGCTCGAGGCGATGCAGGAGCATCAGGTGACAATCGGTGAGAGCACTTTTGCCTTGCCGGATCCGTTCCTGGTTATGGCAACACAGAACCCTATCGAGCAGGAAGGTACCTATCCGTTGCCGGAAGCACAGGTCGACCGTTTCATGTTGAAAGTCGTTATCGACTACCCGAAAAAGGAAGAGGAAAAGGTGATATTACGTCAGAATATCAACAAGGAATATCCTGAGGTTCATAAAGTTACGTCAACGAAAGACATTTTGAACGCAAGAAAAGTCTGCCGTGAAGTTTATCTCGACGAGAAGATTGAGAACTACATCACCGACATCGTTTTCGCTTCACGTTATCCTGAAGAGTTCAAGTTGAAGAAATTCGCAGGAATGATCAGCTACGGCGGCTCTCCGCGTGCTTCTATCAACCTCGCTTTGGCAGCAAAAGCCTACGCTTTCATCAAACGTCGTGGCTATGTCATCCCTGAGGATGTGCGTGCCGTCGCTCCAGACGTGATGCGTCATCGTATCGGTCTGACCTACGAGGCTGAAGCAGAAAACATCACAACAGAAGATATCATCAATGAGATTTTGAATATTGTCGAGGTGCCGTAAACAGTTACCAGTTAACAGTTTGAAGTTTGAAGTTTAAATGGAAGCTACAGAACTATTTAAGAAAGTCAGAAAGATCGAGATCAAGACACGCGGGCTGACCAATCATATTTTTTCGGGTCAGTATCACAGCGCGTTCAAGGGTCGAGGCATGACATTCAGCGAAGTGCGTGAATATCAGTATGGTGACGATATCCGCAACATCGACTGGAACGTCACGGCGCGATTCCACAAGCCTTTTGTCAAGATTTTCGAAGAGGAACGTGAGATGACGGTGATGCTTCTCATCGATGTTTCAGGCTCCAACGACTTTGGCTCCATCGACGCCACGAAACGTGACATCACAGCTGAACTCGCGGCAGTGCTGGCATTCTCGGCGATACAGAACAACGACAAGGTCGGCGTGATATTCTTCAGCGACCAGATTGAGAAGTTCATACCGCCAAAGAAAGGCTCAAGCCATATTTTGCGCATCATCAGAGAGATAGTCACGTTCACGCCACAGCACAAAGGCACCGACATAGGCGAAGGACTCAAGTTCCTGACAAGCGCGATAAAAAAACGCACTACAGCATTTCTCATCTCCGACTTCGTGACAAGCAAACCGTTCGAACAAGAAATGAGGATAGCAGCACGCAAACACGACCTTATCTCATTGAGAATCACCGATAAACGTGAACTCATCATCCCTAAAATCGGTTTGGTGAAGTTCCGTGACAATGAGACTGACAAAGAAATCTGGGTTGACACATCGACTAACGCATGGAATCAGGCGTATCAGAAATTCGTGCAACACGAGACGACTAAACTCAGCAAGACTTTCGTCAACAACGGTGTTGATAACACATTGATTTACACCGATGAAGACTACGTCAAGCCTCTTATGCAACTTTTTAAAAGAAGAGAATCGAGAAGATGAAGAAACTTTGTTTCATATTGTTGTTCTGCATGATGTCGTTCTTCGGCATCCGATGCAACGCGCAGATGACTATCTTCAGCGGAAGAACCACTGCCGACACCATCGTTGTAGGACAACCATTTGATTATCAATTGTCTTTGACGATAAATAAAGACTTCTACGTTGAATGGGCACAGTTCGGCGACACCTTGAGCAAAGCCATAGATGTCATCAGCGTTGAAGATGTCAAGACCACACCTATTAATAATAGCGACAATGTGATCATGACACAAAACCTCAAGCTGACATCATTCGACACCGGCTACGTTTATGTTCCTGAAATCGCCATAAACTACAGCAAAAGCCTCCAAGACAGCGTCCGCCGCACCTTACGAACCGACGAGAAAGAACTCTATGTAACGACCATAGCTGTCGACACCACCCAAGCGTTCCGTCCGATAAAAGACGTGATAAAACAAGGATACACAGCAAAAGAGGTCCTGCCATGGGTGGCGATAGTAATAGCACTTGCAGGCATAGTTTATCTTGTCATCTATCTCAACAAACATAAGAAACCGAAAGTCGTTGTTGTTGAAGAAAAGAAAAAACCTACTATTCCTGCCATCATCACTGCCCGCGCCAAGCTCAACGAGATGAAAGACAATGAGTTATGGAACTCGGCAAAGACTAAAGACTATTACACCGACTTGACCGACATCGCAAGAGAATACCTTGAAGGTCAGTTTGAAATAGATGCCGTTGAGATGACGACAGACGAAATCATGGATGCCGTTAATAAATTGAATCTCAACAATTTAACGAAGTCAAAGCTGCAAGAAACGTTAACAACAGCCGACTTCGTGAAATTTGCGAAAGCCAATCCTACGGCAGAACAGAACAAGCAATCGTTCAGCGACATCAACAACTTCGTAGAAGACAGTTACATTTATTTCCAGGAAGAAGCGAAAAAGAAAGAGGAGGAAAGTAAATGAGTTCAATAGAATTTGCATCGCCATATTTTCTTTATGGATTGATAATCATTCCATTACTGATAGTTTGGTATATCTTTTCAGGAAGAAAACATCAGGCTTACGTGAAGTTCTCCGACACGAGTTTCTTCACCGATATGCCGAAAAGCTGGAGGATTTACGCCCGACACATACTTTTTGCGATTGAGATGTGCGTTATAGCTTTGTTAATCATAGCGTTAGCACGTCCTCAGAGCAGCTCTAAAAACCAAAAAATCAACGTTGAAGGCATCGACATCGTCCTGACGATAGACTTGTCGAGCAGTATGCTTGCCCAAGACCTCAAACCCGACCGTTTGGAAGCTGCAAAAAGCATCAGCGCCGAGTTTGTCAAAGGACGTCCTGAAGACCGCATGGGATTGGTAGTCTTTGCAAGCGAAACATTCACGCAAGTGCCTTTAACCACTGACCATGGCATGCTCCTCAACATGATGAAGGACATGAAATGCGGCATGCTGGAAGACGGCACTGCCATCGGCGACGGACTTGCATCGTCAGTGAGCCGTCTGAAAGACAGCGAAGCAATCTCGAAAGTTGTGATTCTGCTCACCGACGGTGATAACAACGCAGGTTCCATCGATCCTGCCACCGCTGCTGAAATGGCAAAGATTTTCGGCATCAGAGTGTACACCATCGGCGTGGGAACAAGAGGCACAGCTCCTTATCCGGTGCAGACACCGTTCGGAGGCATCCAATACCAGCAGATTCCAGTCACCATCAACGAGCCGCTGCTTCAACAAATTGCCGACGAGACTGGCGGAAAATATTATCGAGCAACTTCTAACGAGAAACTGGAGCAGATTTACGATGAAATCGACAAACTGGAACGCTCGAAGATAGAAATCAACGAGTTTACACGAGTCCACGAGGAGTTTTTACCTCTGGTTTTGCTCAGTTTGGCATTATTGTTGTTGGACTTCATTTTAAGACACACTGTTTTTAAGACATTAACGGATTAAGATATGGAGAGCAATATTTTAAGATTTGAAAACCCGCAGTATCTGTACTGGTTGCTGGTGATTCCGGTACTGATAGCAATCTATGTCCTGATTCGTATCTGGAACAAAAAACAGTTTGAGCATTTCGCCAACATCAAGTTGAGAAGCTATCTGGTTCCTATGTTCTCATCGGCAAGAGCCAACACCAAATTCGTCATTTTCAACCTTATAATCGCATTGCTGATTATAGCGGCGGCGAATCTGCAGTCTGGCTCGAAGATGGAAAAGGTCAAAAGAGAAGGCATTGATCTGTTCCTTTGCGTCGACATTTCAAACTCGATGCATGCCGAGGACATCGCACCAAACCGTCTGGAACGTTCAAAACAAGCTATCAACAAGTTGATTTCCAAGCTTCAAGGCGACAGAATCGGAATCATTGTGTTTGCCGGAAACGCCTACGTGCAACTGCCAATCACCACTGACTATTCAGCAGCCAAGATGTTTCTTTCGACCGTCGACACCGACCTCATCCCGACACAAGGCACAGAAGTCGGAAGAGCCATCGAACTGGCAGTCAAGAGTTTTGGAGAATCGGAGCATAACAAAGCCATCATCATCATTTCCGACGGTGAGGACCATGAAAACGGCGACGCAGTGAAAGCTGCGCAAGAAGCAGCGAAAGCAGGCATCAAGGTTTACACCATCGGCATGGGTCTTGACGAAGGCGCCCCTATCCCACTCTACAACAAATACGGCAAGAAAACTGGCTATAAAAAAGACAAAGACGGCAAAATTATCATCACAAAACTCGATGACAACATGCTGCGTCAGATAGCCGAAATCGGCGACGGAATCTATGTGAGAGCAAGCAACTCCAACGTCGGTCTCGACAAGATTTATGAGGACATCAGCAAGGCAAAGAAATCGGAAATTGAGTCGAAGGTATTCACCGATTACGACGATCAGTTCCAATGGTTTGTCGGCGCCGCGTTACTTTTATTGATATTAGAAATCCTCCTTTCCTCTGGCAAAAGAGGTTGGGAATCGAAATTCAAATTCTTTGAACCGAGAAATGAAAACGATTAATAAAATAAGTGCAATCATTCTGTTTGTCAGTCTGTGCGCGACCTTAAATGCACAAACCAAAGACATCAGGCAAGGCAACAGAAACTTCCGAAAAGGCAACTATTCGGAAGCGGAGAAGGATTATAAAAACTCCCTTGACAAGAAATACAACGACAAGGCGCAGTTTAACCTCGGCGACGTGTATTATCAGCAAAAGAATTTTGAAGAAGCCACAAGAAGTTTCCAAAGCGTGGCCGACAGAAACGTGCCGAAAGACATCGAAGCCGACTCATACTATAACCTCGGAAACAGCATGATGGAACAGCAGAAATATGCCGAAGCTTTCAATGCGTATAAAAACTGCTTGAAAATCAATCCGAATGACGAAGACGCAAGATATAATCTTGAATATGCACGTCAGAAAATGATCATGCAGCAGCAACAACAGCAACAGCAGCAACAACAAAATCAGGATCAGCAGAATAAGGAAGATAATAAAGATCAGCAGCAACAGCAAAATCAGAATCAGCAGCAACAACAGCAAGACCAGCAGCAACAGCAGGATAAGGAGGAGCAGCAGCAAGAACAACAGCAACAGCAGCAACAACAGGAGCAGCAAATGTCGAAAGAAGACGCTGAAAGAATGTTGCAAGCCCTTGAAAATCAAGAGAAAGAAACGATGGATAAGATGAACGAGGCAAAGGCTGCGAAGATGCAAAAGAGGAAGATTCAGAAAGACTGGTGATTTTAGTTTAGAGTTTAGAGTTTAAAGTAAATAATAAATGAGGAAGATTGGTTTTATAGTATTGTTTTTAATGACGGCGTTCATGTTGAGAGCGCAGGATGACGTGAGTTTTAAGGTGATTTGCAAAAAACAGGTCGTCGTTGGAGAGCAGTTTCAGGTCTCTTACGAGTTAAACAGCGACGGCAAGAACTTCGAGGCTCCTAATTTCAACAATTTCGAGATTATCGGGGGACCTTTCTCTTCGTCAAGTTCAAGTGTGCAGATTATCAACGGCTCGGTGACCAAGACCAACACCCACACCTATTCGTTCTATCTCAGAGCGATAAAAGAGGGAAAGTACACCATCCCTGCGGCGACTATCACCGTCAACAAACAAAAAGTGAAGAGTACGACAGCTGAAATCGAGGTGGTAAAAGACAACAGCGTCATCACCGAAAACGGCTCGAAAAACACAGCTGGTAGCGCCAAAGACGTATTTCTCGAGGCATCGCCAAACAAAAAGTCGGCTTATCTCGGCGAACAAATCACTTTGACTTACAAGATTTACTACACAATACCGATTTCAAACCTCACGATTTCGAAAGCACCGTCATATTCAGGTTTTTGGACCAAAGACGTAACCGACAATAACGGTGTACTGCAGCAGTCGTCAGTTGTCAAAAACGGACAGGAATATCACGTCGCCACCATTCAGGAAATCGTTATGATTCCTCAGAAAGTCGGCACTTTGACCATCGACCCGCTCGACATCAACTGCATTGCGCAGATAAGACAAGAAAAACAACAGCCAAAAGGCTACGACCCGTTTGAAAACTTCTTCGGCGACATCATGGGAACCTCATATACCAATGTAAAAAAAGAAATCAAGTCGCAACCTATTGATATTGAGATAAAACCATTGCCAGCCACAAATAAACCAGACAGTTTCAAGGGTGCAGTCGGACAGTTCACCTTCACCTCGAAAATCGACAAGACCGAGATGAAGTCGAACGACGCTTTCACTGTGACTTACACCGTTTCAGGCAAGGGTAACATCGAGCTTCTGGACCTTCCGAAGCCGAATTTTCCACCGGATTTCGAAGTTTACGACCCGAAAATCACGACAAACACGAAGAACAACAGCTATGGTTTAAGCGGCACAAAAACAGCTGAATATGTTGTGATTCCAAGAGTTTCCGGCAATTTCACATTAAATCCGACAGAGTTCTCATATTTCGACCCCTCGAAAAACAAATACGTCACTCTGGAGTCAGACAAATATGAATTGAAGGTTGAAAGAAGTGCCAACGAAGGCAGCAGCGGCATCATTTACGCAGGCGGACAGGAAACCATCAAAGTGGTGGGCAGCGACATCAACCACATCATGACCGTTGGGAACCTCAAGAAAGCTGGCGTTTTGCTTTTCGCATCGCCTTTGTATTTCATCATCATTATTGGCATGATGGTAATTTTCGGCATAGCCTTGGTAATCAACAGAAGAGTCAACAAATTCAACCACAACCAGGTGCTTGTCAGAAACAAAAAAGCTACAAAAGTCGCCAAGAAACGACTGAAAAACGCATACGGTTACCTCAAAGTCAAAGACCAGAGTCATTTCTATGAAGAGTTGTCGCAAGCTTTGTGGGGCTATATCGCCGACAAGTTAAACATCCCACTTTCACAGCTGTCAATGGACACTGTTAGAGAGATGATGATGGGCAAAAACGTGCCAGAAGACATTGTAAATCAATTTATTGAGTTACTCAACAGCTGTGAATTCGCAAGATTCGCGCCAGGCGATCCGGACAAGAAAATGGAAGAATTATACGAAAAAGGCTTGGAAGTCATCACCAAAGCTGAAAAAAACTTGAACTAAAATGAAAAGAGCATATATTTTATTGGTTTTTGTTGTCGCGTCACTCGGCATGATGGCGCAAACCATTCTGGATCAGGAATTTGCAAAAGCAAATTATTATTATAACGAAAGCAGATACGACACTGCCGTCGTCATTTACGAAAGAATATTGGAAGAAGGATTCGTTTCCTCACCCCTATTATTTAATATAGGTAACACCTATTTCAAGATGAAGAATTATCCGATGGCTATCCTTAATTATGAGAAAGCCTTGAAGTTAGATCCGACAAATAAGGAAATCAAGCAGAATCTTGCCATCGCAAATGCCCTCATCACTGACAAAATCGAGCCGATGCCAGTGTTTTTCCTGACAAAATGGTGGAGAAACATCGGAAATCAGCTATCAGCAAACGGATGGGCAAGTGCCTCGTTGAAGCTCTTCGGACTTTTGCTGGTTTTGTTGTTCGTTTATTTCACAGCGCGTACCAGAGGAGTCAGAAAAGTCTCGTTCTTCACAAGCATACTTGTCATAATTCTGTTCGTGTGCAGCATCATCTTCGCATATCAGAAATACCAATATTTCAACGAACATAACGAAGCCATTGTGATGACGCCGACCATCACGGTGAAAAGCTCGCCGTCATCATCGGGTGTCGACCTTTTCGTTCTCCACGAAGGCACGAAAGTTGAAATCATGGACAAAGCCGACAATTGGGACAAGATAAAAATCGCCGACGGCAGTGTCGGTTGGATGCCGTCTTCAGCATCAATAAAGTACTAATTTTAGCTGTCTATAGCGTTGAAAATGTGTATTTTAGTGTTTTAGGAGAAAAAATATTTAATTTTTTTCCCAAAATATTTTGTGTGGTTCAAAAAAATGTTGTATTTTTGAACCCTAAAAATAGTGCAACAACACATAGAAATTAATGTCTAAATTACGTGATATGAAAAAAAGATTTTTACCGTTAAGTATGCTTTTGATAACCATTGTGTTAGCTCAAGCAAGTATCGTGGCTAACGCTGCTGGAATCCAAGGAAAATACAATCCAAGGACAAGCTCAAAAGCTACATTTTCTTCATTTATGAAGAGCATTCGCGCAAATCAGGAGACCGGTTTGATTGACCCAGCCGACTTAATCGCAGGTCAGGAAGCTGCTCAAACAACATCAAGAGATGCCAATTTGACATGGAACTATGCAGGTCCGGACAACTATGGCGGCATGACAAGAGCTATTGTCTACGGCAATGATGGTTCAGTTTTGATTGGAACAATGGGTGGTGACATTTTCAAGACCACCAACGGCGGCATCACTTTCAAGAAGCTCACCAATGTAAGTATGATGATCAACTGCATGGCAAAAGATGCCAACGGCAACATCTACATCGGCACAGGTGACGGTCGCGAGGCACAGGCTTTCAACGGCTTGAGCGTGATGGGCTATGAGACAAGCTTCATCGGAAGAGGTATCTACAAATTGGCAGCAGGTTCAACATTACCTGAGCTTCTCGAATCGACAACACCTACAGCAACAAACGGCTGGGGCTTCGTCAACGAGATTGCAATCGCCAATGGCACAATTTACGCTGCAACAGCTGGCGGTATCATGAAGAGCACAGACAACGGCGCATCATGGACCAAAATGATTGAAGGTAACTTCAGAAGCGTGAAAGTCAACAACAATGGCGACATCCTCGCAGCTGACGATGCTAACGTTTATCTCTCAAAGAACGGCGCAGCATTCGTAAATGTTACCGACAATATCGCAAGCAACAGCAATCCTAAGATTATCGCAGTGTCTCCATCAGATGCCAACTACATGTACATCGCTTATATGGACGGCAGTGTCGGAGCTTATTCAACAGGTAACATCTATTTCACAGCAGACGGTGGTAACACTTGGGATATAGCAGTAGCCGGAACAAGTTTGTACCCAATGTTAGGCGTTGACGCAAACATGGACGGTTTCATGATTGTTTATCCTAACAATCCTAAGAAGCTCCTTCTCGGTTCAGACAACCTCTGGGTTATTGAAGACGCACTTGGTTTAGGTGTCAACAGCTACAGACCAGAGCAGATTTCTGAATACTTCACAGACGAATACACAGCAGTTGCATGGAACCGTTATCTCTACATCCACCAGGGCATTCAGACAATCGCCTTCAATCCAAACGATGATAATGAGTTCTTCGTCGGAACAAACGGCGGTGTTTACAAAGGCGAATACTATGCAGGCTTGTATTCATACAAGAGTGGCAACCGTTACTTCATCACAGAAGACGAGCACACCTCAGTTGCTCGTATGATGAATGTCGGTATCAGCGGCTATTCAGCATTCCTCGGAGGTAACCTTGATCATGGTACAATCGCAATGACAGCATCAGAAAACATCAACAACGTGACAACAGGTCAATATATATTCCCACACGTCACAAACAACGGATATGCATCATCATTCTTCAACAAAGAATATGCAGGTGGTCCTTGCGCAATTTCAACAATCAACCCATACATCTTCTTCGTTTCAGGAACAGGAAGCCTTTCAACACCTATTTACAGAACAGAGACTGCTGGTGTTGACTTTGACGGTAACTTTGAGGGCGACGATGAAAATCCAGTCATCACAAACGCTAACGCATTCAGAACACCATTCGCTTTCTTCGAGAACTACAATGATGAAAACAACCCTGTTGACACAATCTTTGCTCCTATCAGAACAGTGAAACATGTTGGCGATTTGGTTTATGCATACAGTAACCAGTGCGGTTATCCTGTCGATTACTACCTCACAGCAGCTGATTGTATTCACCAAGACATTTCAGGCAATCCTTGCTGTCTGCCAGGCGATACCATCCGCAACATCCACGACCCACTCAGCACATTGTATGTTGTCGGTGTCGAAGGCAAGCTCTATATGACAAGAGACGCTCTCATCTTCAATAGATTGACTGACTGGTTGTTAATCAGCGAAATTGAAGGCATCCCAACAGCAGTTGCAATCAGCGGTGACGGTGACATGGCAATGGTTGGTACAGCAGAAGGCAACCTCTACAAGGTTACAGGTCTTGCAGAAGCCTACACAGCAGAGCAGGCAATCGCTGACTCAGCAACAAGCGTTGTGACATTCACAACATTGAACCCATTCGCAGGTCAGGCTGTTACAGGCATTTCAATCAATCCTAACAACAGCAACAATGTGATGGTTTCATTAGGCAACTATGGCAACAACGACTACGTTTACAAATCAACCAACGGCGGTACATCATTCACATCAGTTCAGGGCAACCTTCCAAAAGTTCCTGTTTACTCATGCTTGATTGAAAAGAGCGAAGGCTTACTCATCGCTGGTACAGAATATGGTGTTTACGTTTCAGAAAACGGTTCAACATGGGCTAAGTCAGGCGCTGTTTCATGCCCGGTTATGGACCTCAAACAAGCATCACAAAAGAATCATGATTCTAAGATTGACGTTCTCTATGATGAGATGGGAACTCCAACATACGTCCTTTGGCCAGGTGTTGACAACGAAGGTATGATTTATGCAGCTACATACGGTGAAGGCATCATTTCTTGCGCAACATACAAAGAAGGTTCAGACTTCGGTGTTGAAGAGAACGACATGACCGAAAACGTTCAGGTTAACATCTATCCTAACCCAGTGAGAGACATGGCTCAGATGAACATCACTCTTACAGAAAGCGCAAAGGTCAGCTATCAGATTTACGACCTCTCAGGCCGCATGGTGGCTAACAACGAGCTCGGATTCTACGGACAAGGCGAACACACAATGACATTCAATGCTGAGAACCTCGCCAGCGGAACATATATCATCCGCGTGATGGCAGGCAACAAGGCAGAGACAGCCAAGTTCTTAGTATACTAATAAAACGATAAAAATCAAAAGAGAGGCTTCCGAACGGAAGCCTCTCTTATTTTTTTACAATTAAAAAAAATTAATCTCTCACCATTTATTAATAGACACTCTCCCTCTGATATTGCTTATACTCACCGTATGCAGGGCATTGTGATGTTTGACGACATGCTGATAAAAGAATTCCCAATGTAAATGTTATCACTAATATTATTGCCAACTTTTTCATATATTTTATATTATAAATTTCAGAATACAAAGAAACGATTTTTTTTTTAATTTTGTACAATTTTATTAAGAAAAATTTTCATTATGGTTGAAATCAAGAAACCTGACATTGAAAATGGTTGGTATAACGTACTAAAGCAGGAATTTGAGTCGTCATATTTCGCCGGGATAAAGTCATTTCTCATTGAGGAAAAGAGACAATATGTGGTTTATCCTCCTTCAAAACTGATTTTCAACGCCTTCAACCTCACGCCTTTCGATAAGGTAAAAGTCGTGATTTTGGGTCAAGACCCGTATCATAATGTAGGACAGGCACATGGCTTGGCGTTCTCCGTTCCTGACGGCATACAGCCACCACCGAGTCTGCAAAACATCTTCAAGGAATTGCACACCGACATCGGGATGCCCATTCCACGTAACGGAAACCTCGAGAAATGGGCTGAAGAAGGAGTGTTGCTGCTCAACGCCTCGCTCACGGTAAGGGCAAACATGGCGGCATCACACGCTCGAATAGGATGGCAACAGTTTACCGACATGGCCATCAAAGCGTTGTCCGACAAAAAAGAACATCTTGTTTTCCTATTATGGGGTAACTATGCAATTGCAAAAGAAAACCTCATCGACCATAGCAAGCATTTGATATTGAAAACCGTACACCCTTCCCCACTCTCGGCAAGCCGCGGCTTCTTCGGATGCAGGCATTTCTCAAAGACAAACGAATACCTTATTAATAATAATATAGCACCAATAAGATGGGAAATAATCGCAGATTAGTCTTCGCCACTCATAATAAAAACAAACTGGCGGAGATCCGTAATATTTTGACAAACTACGACGTCGTTGGCTTGCGTGAGATAGGATGTGAAACCGACATCGTTGAAGACGCCGACAACCTGCAAGGCAACGCCAAAATCAAGGCAGATTTTGTCACCAACAACTATCATTTCGACTGTTTTGCCGACGATACAGGGTTGGAAGTGGAGGCATTGAACGGCGCACCTGGAGTTTATTCCGCACGATATGCCGGCGAGGGCTGCTCATATCACGACAATGTTGTGAAACTCCTTGAAGCCATGAAAGGGATTACAAACCGCAAAGCCAGATTCAGAACCGTTATAGCACTGAATCTCAATGGAAAACAATATTTCTTTGAAGGTATTGTGAACGGCAAGATATTAGAAGAGGAACACGGCGCAGGCGGCTTCGGCTACGACCCTATTTTCCAACCGGAAGGCTACGAAGAGACATTCGCCGAAATGTCAATGGATGTTAAAAACAAGATCTCCCACAGAGGCCGTGCAGTAGCAAAACTTGTAGAATTTTTGAATCAATGATGTAAATTTAGAATTTTTTTCTATATTTGCAGATTGATTAATCATTTTTTCAAATTATCAGATTATGAAAAAGCATTTTCTTATCGTTGTATTTTTGTTGTCGGCATTGTTTGTGTCTGCTCAAAAATATGATTTCAGCATATATCAGGACAAGATTGAGTTTGATATAACAAACATCAAAATTTTTGAGCATAGAGTTCACTTTGTCTACACACTGAATTCAGATTTACGTTTCGACGTAAAAACCAGCGATAAAGACGGAGTTTTCATAATCAGAAAAAGCGAAGTTGCAGGAGACATAAGCCTTAGCGAGTCGTTTAACGAGTTCTGCCAAGAAGAGCATGAAGTTTTCAGCCAGATGTCGAAGGAGGAAGCCGGAGCTTTGTTTTATGAGCTTAAAGCCGAGTTGCCAGACAATTTCGTTACAACGTTGATGATGGACATATATGCAAAAAGCAGGCAGAACAACCTCTGTGCCAACGCCGACCCATTCTGCACCGACAACGGACAATACATGTTTCCAGCTGGTGTCAACGCCGGTTCAGGTGAGACAGGACCTAGTTACAACTCCTTGAGCACACAACCTAATCCAGCGTGGTATTACATGAGGATAGGAACTCCCGGCAACATTGACATCTACATGTTCAGCACGCCGCAAAAAGACATTGATTTCTGCTGCTGGGGACCTTTCACCGACCCTGTAGAGCCATGTCCTAACGGATTGACATCCGCCAAAGTGGTGAGTTGCAGCTATTCATCAAGTGCTACTGAGACCTGCCAGATTCCAAGTACTGCAATGACTGGAGAGTATTATATTCTTGTCATCACGAACTTTTCAAACGCCGAATGCAACATCACTTTTAGCAAGACTGGAGGCAACGGCACCACCGACTGTTCCATCATGCCGCCTGTTATTTGGTATGAAAACCCATGCCATGGAGGCGTTTTTACGCTTCATGCGCAAGAAATAAGCGGAGCATCGTACATGTGGACAGGTCCTAACGGATTCACTTCCACAGAGGTTAATCCGACAATTCAGAATGTCTCGGTGAATAACACAGGAACCTATCAATGTTCAATCACCGTCGGTGGCTCCACCAGCGACCCAATGAGCATTATTGTCGACATCATACCTCAACTTGTTGTGGATTTCAGCACAAGCAACAGTCTCTGCGTAGGCAACGAAATCAGTTTCACAGGCAGCGTAACCACTACACCAGCCGGACACGACAATGTCATCGCCAATTGGGAAAAGACATGGGATTTCGGTGACGGCAGCACTCCAGTGGTTGGAGCCAACGCGACACACACATACACAGCGCCAGGAACATACAACGTGACATACACTGTCGTAGCTGCAAACAGCTCAGAAGCTACATGTCAGAACACTAAAACAAGAAGCATCACCATCAACGCATTACCCGAAGCCAACGCCGGAGAAAATCAGAACGTGAATTACGAGAATTCTGCGACATTAACAGCCGCTGCTGTCTCGGGAGCGACATATATGTGGCGGCCAGCAGAGAAAATCAATGGAAATCCAGCAATGCAGACTGTTCAGACGGTTCCATTGACCGAGACGACAACATTCACATTAACTGTGACGAAAAACGGTTGCTCCGACCAGGATGAAGTCACCGTTGGTGTTGGCGATGCCATGATGGCTTCTGCGACCATAGCCGACAACGAGATATGCGAAGGCAACTCCACTACGGCAAGTGTCTCAGCATCAGGAGGTAACGGGACATACAACTATTCTTGGGAGGCATCTGGTCCGGCAGAATTTAGCGCACCTAATGCCGCCTCAACGTCGATACATCCATTGGGATCAGGAGAATATGTGATTTCATGCAACATCAACGACGGTCAGACAACATTAAGAAAAGAGTTGACATGCTTTGTGAATCCTGCAGAAGACGACATCCACACCATCGCGGTATGCCCAAGCGAGCTGCCGTTTATTCTCGAGCTTCCTGACGGTTCCACTATATCGTTCAACGAGGAGACAGGCGCAGGCGGATGGCATCAGACAGTACCGAACCAATATGGATGCAATGTGAATGTATCCTTGTATCTGACCATCAACGATATCGTGGAGAACACCTTTAATATAACGACATGCAACGAACCATACACTTTTGTTGACAACGGAAATGTCATCAAAACGATTGAAAACACATGCGTCTTCGATACAGTTTATCCTTTCGGCGACTGCCAGAAACATGTCACCATCAACTTCACGAGATTTGACACATACGATGAGAATTATCAGGGTGAATATGTCGCCGACAACTATCCGGAGCACAGTTGCAACTCGTATACCTGGACCAACGGCCTGACTTACGACACTCACGGTGATTTCGAATGGGTTTTCCAGACTGTCAATGGATGCGACAGCATTGTGACCTTGCATCTCGACGATGATAACCTCAGTTTCACCGTTGAAGGCGATCAGCCCACCCAGCCTTTCGACACCTGCAAAAACGATGCAGGATATTATCTCTGGGGCACTGAGCTCTTAGGCAAGAAGATTTATTACGGCGATACTATCACTGGCAGTTTGTACGACCATGTATTTGCTGGAACTTCTGTTGAAGGCTGCGACAGCATAGGATACATCAATATCAGGTTATACAGTCAGCCGCATGTCAACAGCGAGATTGGCGGTGAAGGTCTTGTCGAGCCAGGACTCGGATTCATGCCGTATATTTACGAATACACCATTGAAGGCTTGTACGGCGCCGGCGTTGAAAGCGATCATCCTGCCGAATTCACTTGGGAGCTTTACAGTTATTACGACACCCCAAACCGTCTATATCCAGGCATAGATGACAATTACGAATCATCGTGGTTTGTCACGAGTGAAAACGACACCGACAAAGCCCTCGTTTACGTCAACGAAGAAGGAAATGCGTTGCTTGTCTGCAAGATTCAGACCCTCTGCGGAATGATTAGGACTCAGAAATTCATCTACACGATGGGCTACGAAACAGGTTATTCTGTAGATGAGCAAAACTACGAGAACATGGTCAACATCTTCCCTAACCCTTCGCAAGGCGAGCTTTACATAGGATACAGCGAGACGTTGGCAGAGACACCGTTGATTATCAGTATTTACAGCTATAACGGAACGTTGATCGACAAGTTCTACAGCAATACCAACAACAACGTGACCGAGTATTCGACCTACGGTTTGGCAAATGGGATTTATTTTGTAAGAATTTCAGGAAACGATTTCGCGGTTACCAAGAAGTTTGTGTTAAACCGTTAGTTCCAACCGGAGCAAGGGTCAAAATGCTTCTCGAATTTGAGCGGGATTCCTATACTCAGCATTATTTCAAAACCTCTGTTTTTACGTGTCTCTTTTTCAAAAGTGTACGCATAGACATCTATTGGAATACCGTTGGTGCTGCTCAAAGTGTTCAGCAAGCCTAAATTATAGTCAGCCTCAAGTTTTATTGGCATTGTAAACCTCTTAAACGAGATTTTATAACGTAATCCTGCTCCGAAGACAGCGCTTAAGTCGAATGGACTCATCACAGCATCCGACTTTGATATATCGACAGAGACATTGGGCAACTCGCCGTTCGGGAATTCCTTGGAAACCTGTCCTCCAAAGCAAAAAGCGACATCTGCGGCAACGAAGACATAAGGATTTATGGCGTAAGTATCCAAGAAATAATAAGTCACAGGAATCCGCAAGTCGATATATTTCGCGTCGATACGGTCTATTTCACTTATTGTCTCCCTGAAATTGAACGACTTACTCATACCTCTTTCAATCATGAGAATATCAACGCCTATTGACATTTTCGGAAAATCTTCAAACGGAAACTCGGCAAACAGACCGAAGCCCGGGCTGTTCAGTTTATCCATCTTCAGTCCATCATAATAATTGTCGGAGAAACGCATTTCGTAGAATGTAAAGCCGCCTTTCACGCCGATGACGGGAACATTTTTTCTGCTTGAACGAGGTTTATAGCCGAATCCGTAATCCCAAGCGGCCTCAGCATTTAAGCCAAAAGCCATCAGCAAGACGATTATAGCGGCAATCCTTTTAAGCATAACTCATTCATTATCAAAACCCCATCCGTAATCAACCCTTTCAGCGAAATTCTCTTTGTCGACATAAAGCCTTTGACCTCCGACAAGCCAGTAATATGACGGTGTTGAGCTGCCTTCTTTTCTTCTTTTTATCACGCTCCACCTTTTCACGTTGGCGATGCCGTCACGGTCATCGTTTTCGTCAGGATGATGAATCACACCGGTGATGATGATGCCATAGAAATACTCAACGCCAGTATTTCCAGGCTTTTCATGAGTATCGAAACACAGTGTGAATTCATTTTTTGCACCGTCGCCGAAGATGTAAGCCGTGTCGACCATAAACTCAGCTTTATATCCATTCGGGTTGTTATACATGCACAAATAAAGCTTAGCGATGCCGTTTTTCTGGTCTTTAACTCTGAAATAGATATATTTGTTCAAGACAGAAGGGTCGCTGTCGTACGGATATGGGATATCGGTGCCATACTGATTAATCCACTCGTTTCCGCCTGTAAACCTGCCTGTGATAAGGAATTCGCCTGTCAAATCTGGAGGTATAACCCCGTCGTAAACAGTGTCGTAACCAGGAGCGATGGTGTTCCACTCGTTTCTGTAATCTTTCGGATAGATAACATCTATTGGTTTGACATAACTCTCGTCGCCAAAAAGGACCACGGTGTCGTGATTATCCTTTTTACAGCCGCACAAGAATGTCAGTGCCAGTAGAAGTCCGAATATTACATACGAGTGTTTTCTCATTATTTAAACTTATTCTTAAGTATTTCCATTGCTTTGTCGATGCCTGCAGCGTTTTTGCCGCCAGCTGTTGACAAAGTCTTCTGACCGCCGCCGCCGCCCTGAATCTCTTTGGCTGCCTCGCGCACGATTGCGGCGGCGTCCATATTCTTAGTGTCGACCACGCTCTGTGGAAGCATCACGCAGAGAGCAGGTTTGTCTTCAAACACACCACCCATCACTGCAACCACTTCAGGATCAATGTCTTTCAAAGCAGAAGCGACGTTACGCATCTGGTTCATGTCGGCATCGATGCGAGCGATCACGAGTTTATGACCGTCATAGTCGGCAGCATTGTTGTAAGCGTTCTTAGCGTCGCTGACAGCCTGAGCCATCATCATAGACTCAATCTTCTTCTGCAGCATGGTGTTCTGTGCAGAGAGTGTCTCCACTGCCTTCACCACGTCGCCTGATGACTTTACGAGACCTTTAATCCTATTCAGTGTATCTATCTGATTATCAAGATAATCGATAACAGCCTCACCAGTTATTGCCTCGATACGACGCACACCCGCTGCAATGGCGCTCTCGGTCAAGATTTTGAACGAACCGATGCGACCTGTAGAAGCGATATGAGTACCGCCGCAGAGCTCGCAAGAGTAACCTTCACCGAATTTCACGACGCGGACTTTGTCGCCATATTTCTCGCCGAACAATGCCATAGCGCCCATGTTACGAGCCTCATCGATTGGAACATCGACGGCTGTTTCATTTTGCAAATCTTCTCTAATCTTCTGATTTACAATAGTTTCAACCTTACGAATCTCTTCTTCTGTCATCTTTGCGAAGTGACTGAAGTCGAAACGCAGACGCTCATCGTCGACCATTGAGCCTTTCTGCTCGACATGAGTTCCGAGAACCTGACGGAGAGCAGCGTGCATCAAGTGAGTTGCGGTGTGGTTAGCCTCGATCTTGAGACGACGCTCCACATCGACTTTTGCAGTAAACACTGCCTCAGGCTGCTGTGGAAGATTGTCAGTGATATGGATGCTTAAGTCGTTCTCTTTCACGGTGTTGACAACGTGCAATGTCTCGTTTTCCGACATCAGCACACCTTTATCACCGACTTGACCGCCCATCTCTGCATAGAATGGAGTCTTGTCGAGGACGATTTCGAAATGTTTCTTACCTTTCGCCACCACCTCTCTGAATTTCAATATCTTAGCTTGGCATTCCATTTCGGTGTAGCCGACGAAAGTGGTTGGTTTATCTTCATGAATCAGCTCGACCCAATCGCCTGACATCTTTTCGGCTGCCTTGCGTGAACGGTCTTTCTGTTCTTTGAGGTTATTGTTGAAGCCTTCCATATCGACTTCGAGACCCTTCTCCTCTGCCATGAGGTTGGTCAAGTCGACAGGGAATCCGTAGGTGTCGAACAGTTCGAAGACGAAAGCGCCGTCGATGAGTTTAGCACCCTTATTCTGCTCAACATAATTCTCGAAACGTTTGATTCCCAATGCTAAAGTGCGCAGGAACGATGCCTCTTCTTCGAAAATCACCTTTGAGACGAGAGCTTCCTGAGCTTTTATTTCAGGATATTGCTCACCCATCTCGCGGACGAGAACCGGCAACAGTTTGTAGACAAACGGCTCGGTGAATTTGAGGAATGTGTAGCCGTAACGCACAGCGCGGCGTAAGATTCGTCTGATAACGTAGCCAGCGCCGTTGTTTGAAGGCAGCTGACCGTCAGTGATGGCGAAGCTGACTGCACGAAGGTGGTCGGCGACGACGCGCATTGCTATGTCACTTTGTTCGTTTTCACCATATTTTATTCCAGAAAGCTGCGAAATTTCATTTATAATAGGTGTGAAAACGTCGGTGTCGTAGTTCGATTTCTTGCCTTGCATCACGCGGACGAGGCGTTCAAAGCCCATACCTGTGTCGACATGTTTTGCCGGAAGGTCGACGAGGCTGCCGTTGGCGAGGCGGTTATATTGCATGAACACGAGATTCCAAATCTCAATCACTTCCGGGTCGTCTTTGTTGACGAGGTCACGGCCGTTGATTTTCTTGCGAGCCTCTTCGTCGCGGATGTCGATATGGATTTCCGAGCATGGTCCGCAAGGGCCTGTCTCACCCATCTCCCAGAAATTATCTTTCTTCGATCCGTAGATGATTCTCGACTCGTCGACGTGTTCTTTCCAAAACTCGTAAGCCTCGTTATCAGGAGCCATTCCGTCTTTCTCATCACCGCCAAACACTGTGACATACAGTTTGTCCTTATCAATCTTCATCACTTCGGTGAGGAATTCCCAGCCCCATGCGATAGCTTCTTTCTTGAAATAATCACCGAACGACCAGTTACCCATCATCTCGAACATGGTGTGATGGTAGGTGTCGCGACCCACTTCTTCGAGGTCGTTATGCTTTCCTGATACGCGGAGACATTTCTGAATATCAGTAACTCTTGGTGCTTTGCGAGGGTTGTTGCCCAGGAAAACATCCTTAAACTGGTTCATGCCGGCGTTGGTAAACATCAATGTCGGGTCATTCTTTACAACGATTGGTGCTGAAGGCACTACAAGGTGCTGTTTTGATTGAAAAAACTCCAAAAAACTCTTACGAATTTCGCTTGCTTTCATCATAATTTTATTTTTTTCCTTAAAAAGTTTGCAAATTTAAGAAAAAATCATTTATTTTGCATGTTTAAAACGCAAAATTTTCGTTTTAAGTACAAATTAAAAAGAACAATGGCGAGACAAAAATATATATACAATCCGCAAACGCTTGATTATGAAGAATATACGCCTTCATTAGGAAAACGTTTCAGAAGGTTTTTCCTATATATTCTCACCGCTGGAATCATCGGAGTTGCGGTCGTTGCAATCATAGAAAGCACTATCGGAACGCAAAAAGAGCGTATGCAGGCCCGAGAAATAGCGTTTTTGCAGTTACAATATGACATCTTAAATGACAAAATCAGCAATATTGACAATCTTCTCGCCGAGATGCAGGACCGTGACGACAATATCTACAGAATGATTTTCGAAGCTGACCCTATTCCGACATCAATCAGAAAGGCTGGATACGGCGGAAGCAACCGTTATGCGGCTCTAAACGGCTATGAAAACTCCAAGATCGTCAAGGAGACGGCGCAAAAAATCGACGTCATCGAGAGTCAGTTATATGTGCAGTCTAAGTCGTATGACGATGTTTATAACATGGCGAAGAACAAGTCGCAGATGCTCAGCTGCATCCCAGCGATTATGCCTGTGAAAGACGTTGACATCTATAGGATTTCCTCACATTTTGGAAAGCGCACCGACCCATTTTACAAGGTTCAGAAGATGCATAACGGCATCGACTTCAGCGCACCTGTTGGGACACGCATTTACAGTACTGGCGACGGTGTTGTTGAGAGAGTAATCAACGGCAACAGCGGTTATGGCATCAACATCATCATCGACCACGGATATGGTTACAAGACACGCTACGCCCACCTTAACAAATCGTTGGTAAAACAAGGTCAAAAGGTCAAGCGAGGCGAGTTGATAGCAGAGATCGGAAACAGCGGAAAGTCAACAGGACCGCATCTTCACTACGAAGTCATCAAGAACGGCAAGGCCCTCAATCCAATAAACTTCTTCTTTAACGACCTTACGCCGGAAGAATACGACAAGATTCTCGAATTGTCGGAAAAACCATCAATGACAATGGATTAATATCATGGAAGTCAAGAAGTTATATTATCGAATCGGCGAGGTGGCGGAGATGTTCAACGTCCCGGCATCAACAATACGCTATTGGGAGAGTGAGTTTGATGTGTTGCGTCCGCGCAAAAGCACAAAAGGCAACAGACTTTTCACCGAGCGCGACTTAAGATACCTGCAGATAATATACCAGCTTGTGAAGGTGAAAGGCTATACCATCCAAGGTGCCAAAGACGCCATGAAGACCAAGTTCGACAAGCTTGAGGAGAAAGCAATCATGATAAGAACCCTCAACGACGCAAGAGAATTCTTAGTTGACTTGGACAAACAACTTGCCGCGAAACAGAAAACATTATAACCGTCATTTCGACTGTAGCGAAGCGAAATGGAGAAATCACCGCCATTTGAATAATAGGAAACTATTCGAATGGCGGTGGTTTTTCGACTACACTGCGTTTCGCTCAAAATGACGGATGGTTAGAATGTCTGATTCGGAATCAAATAGTTTGTGACGTAATCCCAAACACCGTCTTCGAGGCTGGTGAACGGTTTGTTGTATCCCGCTTTGCGCAGTTTCTCCATATTAGCCTCGGTGAAGTACTGATATTTGTCGCGTATGTCGAGTGGAGTGTCGATGAATTTGATATTCACATCTTTACCCATTGCCTTGAAGGTGTTCGCCGCCAGGTCGTAGAATGAGCGGGCATGACCTGTGCCGAGGTTGTACAAACCGCTCTCCGGGCGTTTCTCGATCAAGAAAAGGATAACAGAAGCGATGTCTTTCACATAGATGAAATCCCTAAGCTGCTGACCGTCTTTGAAATCAGGACGATGTGAGCGGAACAGCTTTACCTCTCCACATTCCTGAATTTGATGGAACGAATGCAGAATCACCGACGCCATGCGGCCTTTATGGTACTCGTTAGGACCGTAAACATTGAAGAATTTCAATCCAGCCCAGAACGGAGGACATTTTTCCTGTTTCAGAATCCACTTGTCAATTTCGTTTTTTGAGCGTCCGTAAGGGTTAAGCGGCTGCAGTTGCTCAACGATGTCGTGACTGTCGACATAACCGAGCTCACCACCACCGTATGTCGCTGCTGATGAGGCATATACGAGCGGAATTTGGTATTCTGTACACAGCGTCCACAGCTGTTCGGTATAGTTCACGTTAAGTTCGACAAACACATTCCAGTCGAACTCGGTAGTGTCGGTACGGGCTCCGAGGTGAACCACAAAATCTACCTTATCATGGTTGGTTTTCAACCAGTTATGAAGCTCTTTTCTGTCTAAAAGGAGCTGATATTTCTTGTTGATATAGTTTCTTTCCTTTTGTTTCTTTGAAAAATCGTCGACGAGGACGAGGTCTTCCCTACCCTGTTCGTTGAGGCATCCTGCCACAACGCTGGCAATGAAACCGGCTGCACCTGTGATTACTATCATATCTTTAATTTTCTTCTGTTCTTGTCTTTAAATAATTTCTCCATTTTCCAAGCACCGCTTGCATATCCGACGGCAGTTCAGAGTCGAAATAGAGCTCTTTTCCAGTTGTCGGATGCACGAAGCCAAGCACCTTTGCATGCAGGCAATGACGTGGAATCTCGTTGAAGCAGTTATCAATAAACTGACGGTATTTCGAGAATGTCGTCCCTTTCAAGATTCTGTCGCCGCCATACAACGCGTCGTTAAACAGCGGATGCCCGATGTACTGCATATGCACACGAATTTGGTGCGTGCGGCCAGTCTCGAGGCGGCATTCCACCAGCGTCACATAGTTGAAACGTTCCAAAACTTTGTAATGTGTAACGGCATCTTTTCCCTGGCTGCCATCAGGATAAACCGCCATGGCGACGCGGTCACGCAGAGAACGTCCGATATTGCCTTCGACAGTGCCTTCGTCGTCAGCAAAATCGCCCCAAACGAGAGCCTGATAACGACGGGTGATCGAGTGTTCAAAGAACTGCGCCGCAAGAATCGTCTGCGCGGTCTCGTTTTTTGCCACTATCATCAAGCCGGTAGTATCCTTGTCGATGCGATGCACGAGATACCCGAAGCCGTTCTCCACTTTCGAGCCGTTTTCCTTGAAATGATACGCCAAAGCGTTAAGCAGTGTGCCGTCAAAGTTACCGTGACCTGGATGCACCACCAGTCCTGCCTGTTTGTTAACCACGATGACATCTTCGTCTTCGTAAACCACGTCAAGTGGGATATTTTCAGGCGTTATGACCACCTCACGAGGCGGATATGCCAACACTACAGTCACCACATCGAACGGTTTCACCTTGTAGTTCGACTTCACCGGTATGTCGTTGACGAGTATGCTTCCGGCTTTTGCGGCATTCTGCACACGGTTTCTCGACACGTTTTCCAGTCGGTTTTGCAGGAATTTATCGACACGCACCAAGGTCTGACCCTTATCGGCAACAATTCTAAAATGCTCGAAAAGTTCGGTACTTTCCTCAGTGTTATCTCCAAGAACGCCCACAAAATCCTCTGACATATCAATAACTATTTGGAAATCAATAATTTAGTTGTCTTGAACAAACCATCTTCAGCAGAAACTCGCAACATATAAATTCCATTTTGTAAATCACTGATATTCAATTCGTTACAATATGAATATTTTTTAACGAGACGTCCGGTGATATCGAAGATTGCAATCTCATCACAATTCTGTTCGTCAATGCCATCGATATGGACGTAGTTTGTCGCAGGATTCGGGTAAAGCGTCAAAGCTTCTGTAACCTCTTGATTTTCATCAACTCCAATAAAATAAGGATTCTTTCCCATCACAGGACGAATCATCAGAGAGCCTGGGAACGAGCTGTTTTTCCAGCCTGCGCCGGCGTCATAGAAATTATATTGGGAGTTATCTTTTGACGCATCGAAACCGATGTTTATAGATTTTGAATAGCTCTGGCGTATTCCGACGTAGAAAATGCTGTTAACCTTGACAATCTCTTTGAAAGCGTAGTTGGAGAAGGCGTACAAGAGGCTGTCGTTCCAAACCGGACGCTGATCTTTCAAGGTATAAAGCACCTCACCTGGCTTACCGTTGTTATCGCGCCACACGATGATGTCGAAGAAATTATAATTCGCATCGTTAAAGGTGCGGTTGAACAGCATCTGGACACCACCAATAGTGTCGAGTTTCGTCACTTTGAACTGTGCCGCAAAGTAAGTGTCGCCAGGCACGAGACCGTAGCCCATCTCAGGAGTGCCGTCGTCATAGGCAAAATAGTTGTAAAATCCCTGATGGCGCACGATGGAGTCGCCAGAAACCAAGTCACCGTTTTCATCCACAGCCTCGACATAATGGCGTATTGTGAACGAAGTGGTGTCAACATTAAGGTTGTAAGGATAAATGAAATCCTCCATCGCCACGTTGCGGGTCATCACTCCGACATTGTCATACTGATTGACTATCAACGGATTATCAACATAAGTATAATGCCAACTTGAGTTATTGTCATTCACCTCGCAAGAGTAACGCACCTCATGTGAGCTCATATCCAAATTGGTAATGTTAACATCGAAAACATTGTTGATTTCGGTAATCGGGTTATCTTTATAATGCTTATAAGGCATTGACTGATAACGTTTTAAGAATGTCGGCGAGCAACCTGTGAGGCTCACGAGCGGATAAGAGTCGTTTTCCAAGCTACGATTCACATCGAGGTAGACACAATCGACGTTCCATTCGTCCAGATTGCTTCTATCATTAGGATACATTGTAGTTGGCAGCGTTCCGTAGTTGAAGAAAAGCACTCGGAAATCCTCTTTAAAGAAGCATGTGTCCGTGATAGGAATCATCACCTTCTTAAAATATTCATTCTCATCGCATTCGGCAATAAATGATTCAAAGCTCTCGCCTTCTGCTGCCCACACTTGTTTCCATGCTGTTTTTCTCAACGTGACATAGTTTTGAAGCACTGTGTCGAACACCAGCTCGTCGTATCCGTAGCCGAATTGAAGCACGAGTGAGTCGTCACGTTCAGGACTGTCACCGAAGCCACCTGGTTGGTAGTAGAAGCTGAAATAGACCGAGTCTGCAGGTGTAATAGCGTGATTATCAATACTATCGAGACGTATCTTCACTGAAAGCAGCGAGTCGGCCATGAAAGGGGTGCTACTTCCGTTTGAGTAAACCTTGCCGAATTGGTCGACCAGGTCGAAAGTGGCGGCTCTGTAGTTGACAGGCATCATCGGGAAGCCCGAATTGACAAACACCTGTCTCGACTGCCATCTTGCAGGATCCGGATAGATGCCAGGTCTGGTAAAATCATCGAAAAACGGCAGCGTTGCCACAGTCTCCTCTCTCAGTTCCAATGTGTTTTCTTCAGGGATTCCGCCGCAAAAACCGGTAAGATACTCCTGAGCTTTGCCGTTCGTCACAAAAAGAAAGGCGCAAAATATCGTTAAAAATAATCTTTTATTCATCATAGAAGAAATTTGTATCTATTTCATAATCATCGAAATTCCAGTCATCGACTTCAATCACCTCCTCAATGGCGACAGGTTTCGGCTCGATTTTACGGAAAATCAACTGCATATCCAGAGCACGTTGCACCGAGTCGTATGAGAACTTGCGGTTTTTCAAAATATAATTGAAGCTGTCGATTACGTAATTTATTGTGTCGGTGCTTAACTTGCGCACTCTCCACGACTCGACCATGGAGTCACGGCGGAATTTCTCGTATTTATACCAGGCAAAATCGAAGTTATCTATTGATTTATACCAGACATTCACCAACGAGCCGAGCGGCACTTTCTTATCGATAGAATACTCAGGTTCCATCCTTATCACGTAAAGATTTTTCGGGTCATCGTCGTCAATAAAAATCTCCGTTCCGATGTTCAGCGACGCGTTGTTGATTTGGTTTTTCACGTCTTCGAGTCTAACGCCGACCAAATCCGGAAGATTCGTCTTTTTCTCGCCGTTGCCGTAACCCACAACAAGTGTGACGGCGGTACCTTTCACCACTTCCTGTTTTGGTGTGACTACTTCACCTTTGATTTTCTGTTCCACGACAGCGTTTCTTGCAAAGTAATCGATGAATTCGAGCTTGTCGACCTTCAGTCCGACAGCGTTGAGGCTCACCATTGCCTGACGCAGCGAGAGGTTTCTGAGGTTTGGCATCAAAACTATTTCAGGAGCAATGGAGGTGCGGATAACATAAACATTTCTGCCTTTCTTCACTTTAGATCCCGCCGCCGGATTCTGTTGATACACAGCACCTTCCGGAAAATCTTTGACGTAAATGCTATCGAGAAGCAGGAATGAGAATTCTTCGCCATAGTTCACCACCGCCGTATCATAATTCATGCCAATCATGTCAGGCACCTCGATCTCCTCGCCATGGCGCGTGAACCTGTCGAGCCTGTTGAACGTGAACTGAAAGGTCACGACAACCACTAACAGCATGATTATCAGGCTGATATAGAACCATTTATCTTTTAAAAAACGAAAAGCCTTCATTTTTTTATTTTTTTCGTTTATGATAACGTCGTTTTTTGTAATTTTGAACTCGCAAAGATAACGAAAATAATTGAATTTAAGTTTATTTGACATGAAAAAAATAGCAATAGTCTGTGGCGGATACTCTGGAGAGTATGAAATTTCAATCAGCAGCGCGAAAGTTGTGAAAAAGCATCTTGATGCTTCAAAATATGATTCCTATGTTATTGTGATTCTGAAAGATAGATGGTATCATCTTGCTGACGACGGCACTGAGACCGATGTCGACAAGAACGATTTCTCGATAAAGATTAACGGCAAGAAGGTTGTTTTCGATGCAATTTTCAATGCCATTCACGGTGTGCCTGGCGAGGACGGACAGCTTCTCGGTTATTTCGAAATGCTTGGAATTCCTTACACTTCGTCGAATTTCACCACTTCGGCATTGACGTTCCACAAAGATTTTTGCAAGAAGATAGCTGCCGCTGCAGGTGCCAACGTCTCCCCTTCACTGATAATTAATAAAGGAGAAAGTTACGACGTGAAGAAAATCGTCAAAACGCTGGGTTTGCCTTTGTTTGTCAAGCCTACACGCAACGGCTCGTCGGTCGGCGTAAGCAAGGTCAATGCGGAGGAAGACTTTGAAAAAGCCCTTGAATACGCTTTCAGTGCAGGCGACCAGGTGATGTGCGAGAAATTTGTGAAAGGCCGTGAGTTGGCATGCACAGTGATGGAAGTGAGAGGCAAGAAGATGGTGTTCCCGATCACTGAGATTGTAAGTAAAAACGACTTCTTCGACTATGAAGCGAAATACACTACAGGAAAATCCGACGAAATCACGCCGGCAGAGTTGGATGAGGTTTCAGAGATTGAGGTCAAGGCTACATCGGCTATGCTCTACGATGCTTTCGAGTGCAAGGGCTTCGCTCGTTTCGACTATATCATGACGCCTAAACAATTGGTTTTCATTGAGGTGAACATCGTGCCAGGCATGTCGGAGGCATCAATAATGCCAAAACAAGCAGCCTGCATGGGAATCACCCTAGGCAAGCTGTTTGGTTTGGCATTAGAGAATATTCTTGACTAAACTGTCAGGATGTCTTTCTGCTTGAGATCGTAAAGATCGTCGATTTTCTTCACGAACTTATCTGTCAGCTTCTGGATTTCTTCCTGAAGCTGTTTTACTTCGTCTTCTGACACGCCTTCTTTTTCGAGCTTCTTGGCATCGTCGTTAGAGTTACGACGGATGTTACGGATACCCACTTTTGCTTCTTCTGCGGCTGTTTTGGCGCGTTTGGCGAGGTCTTTACGACGCTCCTCTGTCAACGGTGGAACCAGGATTCTCAGGAAATCGCCTTCATTTTTCGGGTTGAAACCGAGGTTAGCGGCCTGGATAGCTTTGTCTATGGCGCCGATCGAGCTCTTGTCGAAAGGCATAACGATAATCTGACGCGGGTCAGGAGTACCGATGTTGGCGGTCTGCTCAATCGGGACCTGTGTGCCGTAATATTCAACCTTCACGCCCTGAAGCATCATCGGGCTTGCCTTGCCTGCTCTGATTTTCTGAAACTCCGACTCGAGGTGTTTGATGGCACCTTCCATCGATTCAGTCGTTTCGTCCAAAATAAATTGAGATTCTTCTGTCATTTTGTTAAAATTTTTCGGGACAAAGATACAAAAAATTTTATTTCGTCACCAAAGTTCCGATATTTTCACCATTGAGGACCTTTGTGAGGTTGCCTTTTTTGTTCATGTCGAACACGAGCATCGGCATGTTGTTTTCCTTGCACATGGTGAATGCGGTGAGATCCATGATCTTGAGGTTACGGTTGTAAGCCTCGTCGTAGGTGATGGTCTCGAACTTCTTCGCTGTTGGATCTTTCTCAGGGTCGGCGGTGTAGATTCCGTCGACGCGTGTGCCTTTGAGGATGATGTCGGCTTTGACTTCCACCGCGCGCAATGTAGAGCCTGTATCTGTTGTGAAGAACGGGTTGCCTGTGCCGCCACCGATGACGACGACGTTGCCCTCTTCAAGGAGTTTGATAGCTTTTGACGAGCTCATTGATTCAGCGATGCGGTCGATGTAAAGTCCTGACAACAAAGCGGTTTTCACGCCTTTGCTCTGCAATGCTGACTGTATTGCCATGCTGTTGATGACAGTGGCGAGCATTCCCATGTAATCGCCCTGGATGCGGTCCATGCCTTTTGAGGCACCCTGCAATCCGCGGAAGATGTTGCCTCCACCGATGACGATGGCTATCTGCGCGCCGGCTTTATGTGCTTCAGCAATCTCTTCTGCATAATCGTTAAGACGTTGAGGATCAATGCCATACTGCTGTTCACCCATCAAAGCCTCACCACTAAGTTTAAGTAATACTCTTTTGTATTTCATATATTTACTATTTTAATTTATTGATATTCAATTATTTAAAACCAGAATCCAACATTGATAAAACCTGTGAGACCGCTGTTTATGTTCGAGCCCATCAAGCTGACCTCCACTGGACCTATCATGGTGTCGACGCCAAGTGACACACCGAATCCCATGACAAAGCTGTTTGAGTTGAACCACGAGTCGTAGGTGTCGCTCATGAAGCCGTAGTCGACATGAAGCGTGCTGTAGAGCGACTTATAGAAATTCCACTGCCATGCTATTTTGTTCACAGCGATGTGGTCGACAATCCTGTCGGTGAAATCCAAGCCTGTGAATGCGAGAATGTTATCGAAATACCTCATTTTCGACTGGCCACCGACGAAGAACTGATAGAACAGTGGCACTTCGGCGACTCCGAGTTTCATACCGCCTTCAAGTTCGAACTTCAATGCGCTTTTCCTGCCTATCGGGATGTTTTTCAACAAATCGAAATAGCCGATAAACGAGCCTTGAATACCATCAGCATCCATCCCAGCCATTGTGATATCTTCGGTAATACCTTTGAAAAACACCATCTTAGCCAGCATGTTGATTCTCCATCCGCGACGCGCGTACTTTACGGCATCCAGGTTATCAAAGAAATAGTTGAGATAAAGGTACGAATAGAAATTGTAATTGCCTGTGATACTGTTTTCGCCCACGAAATCCCTCATGTGCACCAAATCACCCACCGCGCCTATGCGTATCTGATTCTTCAGATTCGGAACGAGAAGAGCGTAGATGTCGAGTTTGTTGTCCTGGATACTGTAAGAGTTGGTGAGCTGTTTGTTTGTATACTGCCCAAGGCTAAGCGAATAAATGCTGAAATCTACACCAAAACGGAACATATCCCTATGGTGTTTATAGAAATTGACCTTAAGATAAGGGTTTTCGGCTATATTCACGTCGACACTCAAAGTGGCTCGATTGAGGCGTTCCAAAACGTTTTTCACAGTGAAATTGACAAGAGCACCGATGCCGTAGTTGTTGTCATAATGTATCGCCACCGCTGTCGACATAGCTGCAATCTCCTCGCAATGCAACTTAAAGACGTTGCCTTTGTCGGTCTGCTCAATATCATACCACATGTTTTCGTAATGCCCTGACGCTCTTAACTTTACGATGACATCTTCTATCTCGTTGACTGTCATTTTCTTTGGGAAATCCTTTCCAAACTCCCTTGCGACGACTGCCTCATGGTTTTTCGACACGCCTTCCACCTGAACGTCAACAATGTAGAGGGTATCCACCGGTTGGACATGAGGTCTGTTTATTTCGTAAGGTTCCATATCCTGCAGGAAACTTGCAAGTTTCTGAAACTGTGGATAAAACTCCTTGGCAGCCTCTTCACCGAATTGTATAATCGAGTCGAAGTCGTTGAACGACAACATGCTACGTCCATGAAGGTTCGGTCTGATATAGATATCGCAGTTCGAGCGGGCGTAGAGACTCTCCTCAAGTGACGACAGGTTCATCAGGCTTTCGAGAAGACCGAGTGAGTTATCGATTTGTGATGCCGGGATGGTGGCATCTTCGAGGTCGACACCTATAATAATATCCACACCGCGTTCTTTCATGTTTCTCACCGGGAAATTGTTGACCATACCGCCATCGATGAGCAGTTTTCCGTCGAGCGATACAGGACGGAACAGGAACGGTATCGACATACTGGCTCTCACTGAGCGCGAGAGGTCGCCTTTTGTCATCTCATACTGGGTAGCATGCTCCACATCAGTAGCGATGCAGTAGAATGGCACCGGAAGCTTCCTGTAATCGTGAGTATTATCGGCAGGAAGCATCAGTCGCGACAACAGCATATTGACGTAAACGCCATCAACCATTGACGATTTTAACTTGATTTTTCCGTTGGTTATAGGGAAAGTCGCGAGGTATTTCCTGGTGTTTATTTTTTGTTCTATTGGCAGATATTTCAGAGGAATTCTGTCGTAAATGACATTGTTCCAATCTTGTTTGCGCACCATCTCTTCGATGACATCTGGGTCGTAACCCACAGCGTAAAGCGAGCCGATAATGGATCCGATGCTCGTTCCGCCGATGTAGTCAACAGGAACGCCTGCCTCATCAATTGCCTTCAGGATGGGTATCTCGGCAAAACCCTTGGCGCCACCGCCGCAAAGCACCACACCCACTTTCGGACGATGACGAACTTTTTTGGGAGCCACACTATCGTTAACTTCTTGAGCATCAACATTATAAAAAGAAAAAGCGCTAATGAGCATCATCAGCAAAAAAGAAGCTAATCTGTTACGCATCTTATTCATCATCAATAAATTAGAACCAATAACCAACATTAACAAAAAGACTCCATGAGTCGACAACATTCGACTTTGACAGCTGTAATTCTATAGGACCGAACATGGTCTTGTAGCCCAAGGTCAAACCAGCACCCATGGTAAAATGTTTCGGAACAAACCAAGTATCAAGTCTATTCGTCAGCATATCTTCAACACTGTCCATAATATCATCATAAGTCTGCCAGTAGTCTTCTTCTGGAATCTCGTGCGTATCCAAAGCATCCAACGTCTTTACCAACTCGTCTAATCTCATGTAATTCTTGATATAACCGGCATCACAACTGACTATCGCATAGAAGTTTTTGTAGAAGTTCCACTGCCATGCCGATTTTGCAAATGCTGCGAATTCCGTATAAGCCGTCATGAACGGTAACCCGGTGAAACTCATGATGTTATCAATGTAATACATCTTCGATTGACCACCGATATAGAACAAATCTTCGTCAAACTCCACAATTGTTTCTCCGAGACGGGACGCGCCTACTACTCCCAACCTGAAAGCGTTACGCTGTCCGATCGGGAATGACTTGACGATACTAGCCTGCGCGGTGAAAATCGGTTGTCTTTCAGAATTACTGAACACGCCATCGTACATGATACATTTTGCTAACATATTGATATTCCAACCTTTACGTGGAAAATCAGTCTGATCTTCATTATTGAAGAAATAATTGAAATACAACTTTGGACTGAACTGATGCTTGCTCAATTCCTCGTACAAATCGTTATATGCGCTATAACTCAAATCTTTCGTCATCGAATAATTAAATCTTATGCCCAGCTTGATAGCCTGGGTCACCGACGGCGCCACCTGGAAATAGAGATTCAACGCATTACTCTGTAATCTCAACGCATGTTGGATATTTCCCTTTTTGTTGTATAAGTTAGTTTGCAGATTCATTGCCGTAACCTCTGCCGTACCGCTCAACATCTTGGTATAACGATGTGTCGCTCCTGCTTTAAAATACGGGTTATCGGAAAAATTCAAGTCGACGTTATACGTGAAATGTTTCGTTCTGGCGTTCATATTCAGCAGTATGCCGATACCGTAGTTGTTGTCGTAATGCATACCCAGCGCGAAATTGAGCGACGATCTGTTTCTGCAATGCACCTTAATGATATTGCCCTTCTCAGTGTCGACGAGTTCATACCATACGTTGGAATAATAGCCTTGGGAATAAACCTTCACTATAATCGTCTCGATGTCGTCGATAAGAAACTCCGCAGGAAATTCGTCACCGAACTCCGCTATCACCAGTCCTGCATTGTAATCGTCGATACCTTCAACCTGCACGCCAGATATCGTCACGCGGTCGACAGGCTGTGTATGATGGCGTTCAACCTCGAAAGGACCCAGTGCCTTAAGTGAGTCGGCGAGACGTTTCAGTTCAGGAAACTTTTTGCGAGCTCCATCTTCGCCGCATTTGATAATCGGACTGAAGTCGTTGAACGACATCATGTTAGCTTTTCCAATATCGGGTCTTATCAAGATATCGCATTCATTACGTGCTTTGTTGCTCTCGTCCTGCGACACGACAGAAATCAGTCGCTCGAGCACTTTTAACGAGTTATCCAGCACTTCAGGGTCAGATTTCACTATCTCGAGGTCGACACCGATGATGATGTCGGCTCCTTTGTCGCGCACGTTTCGCACCGGAAAGTTGTTGGTGAGACCGCCGTCGCAAAGCAGATATCCCTGATATTCAACAGGTTCGAAGAGAAATGGTATCGACATGCTCGAGCGTATCGACTGCGCCAGTGAGCCATGGGTAAACTCTATCGGGTCGGCGCTGATCATATCGGTTCCGATGCAAAGAAACGGCACCGGAAGCTTGCTGAAGTTGCGTTCTTTATATGCAGGCATCGTCAGTCGGGTGAGCAGCATGTTGACATACATACCGTCGACAATGGATCTCTTAAGTTTCAGCTGACCATTTTTATACGGCACCGACACCAGATAATGGCGCTCGTTGATGCGTTTCTCCAACGGGATGAACTTTCGCGGGATCTGGTCTTTGATTATCATATCCCAATTCTGCTCGGTGCATAGCTTCTGCATCATGTCCGGGTCGTAACCCACGGCGTAGAGTCCGCCGATGATTGAACCCATGCTCGTTCCTGCGATGTAATCTATCGGGATGCCGGCTTCCTCTATCACACGCAGAGCTCCGATGTGCGCAAAGCCTTTCGCTCCGCCGCCGCTCAACACCACTCCCACTTTCGGACGTCTCGGGACAACTGTATCCTGTGCTAACGCATTGAACGCCAGCAACATACCTACAATTATAACCAAAACGCGCTTCATGTCTAAAGACTAAAAACTAAAGACTAACGACTATTCTAATTTTCCGTGGCAATTTTTATATTTCTTACCAGAACCGCATGGGCAAGGGTCGTTACGACCAACTTTCTTCTCCACGTGGATAGGCTGTGTCACCTGGTTTTCCTGGGTGTTGCTGTGAGCCTGCGACAACAGGTCGGTGCGCTGCTCCTTCAGCTTGGTTCTGTCGATAGCCTTTGCCTTATGCTCACGGATGTTAGCCTGGTCTTGCACTGGCAGGTCTGACTTCATCAGGAACGAGATGACCTCACGGTTGATCTTTAAAATCATCTCCTTGAACAGGTTAAACGACTCGAACTTATAAATAAGCAACGGGTCTTTCTGCTCGTATTGTGCGTTCTGCACCGACTGTTTCAAGTCGTCGAGTTCGCGTAGATGCTCTTTCCAAGCGTCGTCGATCATGCCGAGGGTGATGCTCTTCTCCAGCGACAATGCTATCTCACGTGCGCCGTTCTGAACAGCCTTCTCAATGTTCACCACCACGTTCATGCCTTTCTTTCCGTCGGTGAACGGGATAAGGATGTTCTTATAACCCGGCTGTGTCTCATAGATATGCTTGATGAGAGGCAATGTCTTCTCGCCTACCAGCAGATTCTTTCTGTTATACGACTCGACAGCCTTGTCAAACAGATCATCAGCGAGTTTTTCGAGCTTGCTGTGTTGGAATTCCTCTTCGTCGAACGGGAGGTCGACACCCATGTTTGAAAGCACATCCATCTTCAAGCCTTCGTAGTCGTCGTTGGCTTTGTTTTGCTCGATGAGCGACTCGCCAAGGTCGTACATCATGTTGTTGATATCTATCTGGAGTCGGTCGCCGAACAAGGCATGACGGCGTTTCTCGTAGATAGCCTCACGTTGTGAGTTCATCACGTCGTCGTATTCCAAGAGGTGTTTACGCACTCCGAAGTGGTTCTCCTCGACCTTCTTCTGTGCCTTCTCAATCTGCTTGGTAATCATCGAATGCTGAATCACCTCGCCTTCCTCCAAGCCCATACGGTCCATAATGCCCACAATGCGTTCTGAACCAAACAAACGCATGAGGTCGTCTTCCAATGAGACGAAGAACTGTGAGCTTCCCGGGTCTCCTTGACGACCGGCACGACCACGCAGCTGGCGGTCGACACGACGTGACTCATGACGTTCCGTGCCGATGATGGCAAGACCGCCTGCGTCTTTCACGCCAGGTCCCAACTTGATATCGGTACCACGACCAGCCATGTTGGTAGCTATGGTCACAGTGCCCGCGACACCGGCGTCTTTCACGATTTGAGCCTCCTTAAAGTGCAACTTGGCGTTCAACACGTTGTGTTTGATGTTCTTACGTGTCAGCATACGGCTCAGCAACTCGGAGATCTCAACTGACGTTGTACCCACCAGCACTGGCCTGCCCTGTTTCACGAGCTCTTCAATCTGCTCGATCACGGCGTTATATTTCTCACGTTTTGTCTTGTAAATCAGGTCATCACGGTCGTCACGGGCGATAGGTTTGTTTGTCGGGATGACGACGACATCGAGTTTGTAGATGTCCCAAAACTCGCCTGCCTCAGTCTCAGCGGTACCTGTCATACCGGCTAGCTTGTGGTACATACGGAAGTAGTTCTGCAAAGTAATGGTTGCGTAGGTCTGTGTCGCAGCTTCCACATCGACGTTTTCCTTAGCCTCCACTGCCTGATGCAAGCCATCCGACCAGCGGCGGCCTTCCATGATACGACCAGTCTGCTCGTCCACAATCTTGACTTTGTTGTCGATGATGACGTAGTCGACGTCTTTTTCAAACAGCGTATATGCCTTAAGCAGCTGCTGCACAGTATGCAGACGCTCCGATTTCTCAGAAAACACTCGCAGAAGTTCAGTCTTTTTGAGAACCTTCTCGTCATCGCTCAAATCAGATTTCTCGAGTTCGGCAATCTCAGAGCCCACATCAGGGATGATGAAGAACGACGGGTCGTTGTAGGCTTTTGCGAGCTGCTCGTTACCTTTATCTGTCAAAACGACGGTGTTCAGTTTCTCGTCGATGACGAAATACAGCTCATCGTCGATGATGTGCATGTTTTTGCTCTGCTCCTGCATGTAGAAACCTTCTGTCTTGAGGAGCAACGACTTCATACCCTCTTCCGAGAGGAATTTGATGAGAGCGGTGTTCTTCGGAAGTCCGTGGAACGCGCGGAAGAGCTGGTCGGCACCATGCGATTTCTCCTCTTCAGTGGCGTTTGGATTTGTCAAGATCTTCTTCGCTTCGGCGAGACACTGGGTCACGAGACGTTTCTGGGCCTCGTAGAGGTTCACGACGTCAGGTTTGAGCTGCACGAACTCCTGGTCGTCGCCACGTGGTGTAGGACCACTGATAATCAAAGGAGTACGAGCATCGTCAATCAACACGGAGTCAACCTCGTCGACGATGGCGTAGTGATGTTTGCGCTGCACAAGCTCCTCTGGGTTGCTTGTCATGTTGTCACGCAGGTAGTCGAAACCGAACTCGTTGTTGGTTCCGTATGTGATGTCGGCGTTGTAAGCGGCGCGACGTTCCGGCGAGTTAGGCTGGTGTTTGTCGATGCAGTCGCATGTCAGACCCAAGAAATTGTAAATCGTGCCCATCCACTCAGAGTCACGTTTTGCCAAGTAATCGTTGACGGTCACGACATGGACGCCGCGGCCAGCGAGGGCGTTGAGGTAAACTGGCAATGTTGCCACAAGGGTCTTACCCTCACCTGTCGCCATCTCAGCGATTTTACCCTGATGCAGCACTATACCACCGATGATCTGCACGTCGTAATGCACCATGTCCCATGTCACCATGTTACCGCCAGCCATCCAGCTGTTGTTGTAACGCACCTTGTCGCCTTCGATGTTGATATGCTCAAATTTCGATGCCAGCTCACGGTCCAAATCGGTAGCGGTAGCTTCCACTATCTCGTTCTCTTTGAATCGTTTAGCCGTCTCTTTCATCACAGCGTAAGCCTCAGGCATAATCTCGTTCAGAGCCTCCTCGATCTTGTCGAGAACCTGTTTCTCAAGCTTGTCGACCTGCTCGTAGATGTTGTTCTTTTCCTCCAGATCCATGTCCGGATTGTTCTCCACACTAGCCTTCAGCTCGGCAATCTTCGATTCATCCTCAGCGATATAATTCTTTATGTATTCCTTGAATTCCACAGTCTTATGACGAAGGCTGTCGATGTCCAAATCCTTGATTTTCTCGTATGCTTCAAGCGTTTTCTGCAACAGCGGCTGCAATGCCTTGTTGTCGCGAGTCGATTTATTTCCAAATAGTTTCGATAAAAATCCCATTTTCTAATTATTTATTCATGAATAAAATTGTCCAAATTATAGTTATCAAAAAGTATGCAAAAATAATAAAATTTTAAAAATATTTACTAATTCTTCTCACATGATAGTCCAAATACTGGTCGGGAGACGGCGCTGGAGCCATGCCGATCTTGTTTTTCCGCTTCAAAATAAAATATGCCGGAAAGGTGGTGACATCATAATCCTCAAGCAACAAAATATCGTCACCAAGATTCAGTATTGTCCACGTATATCCTTGTTTATCAAACATTTGCGTACAATTCCCAAACGACTCTTTCGTAACTATCGTCACAATCTGAACGCTGTCGCCCCATTGCTTGTGGAGCTCGTCTAGGGTGGCAAAATCTTTGGCAATCAACGACGTAAGGCGGTCGACAAACTGCAGAACAACCATATTATTTTGATAATCAGAGAGTTGTACCGTCTTGCCATTTTTATCTTTCAAAGAAAAAGAAGGAGCGTCGGAGTCGTACGAAAGCTTCGTCACCCATTTGATTAAATTCGCTGCAACCAGCTTGTTTTTCTGATACTTCGACGTTTCTTGTATATGCTTGAAATACTTCAGAATAACCTGTTTGTCATACGAACCCTCAAAATACAGTCTCCGCATCTCCGCCATCGCGACGAGTTCGCAAATCTGCCGATTTCGTGACAGAAAGTCATTTTTATCCAAATATGTCATGAATTTGTCATATCCCAAATAAAACGCGTTCTCCAAATCCGCCTGGTTGAATTCGCGTCTGCTGAGATACCCGGCAAACACATCGCAGAAGACTCCCATATAAGCCCAGTTTAAATACAAAACCTTTTGATTATCAAAATATTTGGCAATAGTTTTGTCGGCATTCAATGTCATTTCAAATGTAGCCTTACGATATGTTATCATGTCTTTGACATAATCGAATTTCACGCCTCCGAGCTGTCTATATATCTGATTTTCAATGGTATCCATCAGATAGAGCTTTCTGCCGCGATAAATCTGCTGGAAATTTTCATAAATGAAATCGTTGAGCATTTCCTCTGCCATGACGTATTGCGAGTACAGCCCGCCATCGTCGGCAGCGTTGATGCTAAGAAGTGGCTGTTCTTTCTCAAAATACGACTCGTCCTCTTTCTGCTTCGGGATTATGATTTCAAGGTCATATTTTCCGTTGGGATTCAAAATTATATCCACCCGATCGAGATTGATGGCGATTTGTGCCGGCGTTATCTCGCTGACAGTGGCTTTCAGAGTGAATTTTCCGTCTTTATCTGATTGAGTCTCAGCGATTTTAGTCTGCTCAGCTGTCAACATCTCATCGTAGGCAAGCAGGCGCACCAAGGCATTCGGGATATTGGTTTTTCCAGTTATGGTGATGTTTTGTCCGTTGGCAAAAACAGGACAAAGCAACACTAAAACCAAGAAAGCCAACACTTTATTTCTCATAGAACTTCGCTTTTTCAGGTATGAAATCCGTTAAATCAGCACCATTTTTGATAAGGTCGCGCACCACTGTCGACGAGATGCAACGCAGGTTCGGGTCGGAGAGGAAAAACACCGTCTCCACTTCCGGATTCAGTTTTTTGTTAGCTTCCGCGATGATGCTCTCGTACTCGAAATCGGTGGTGTTGCGCAGTCCTCGTATGATGAAACTGGCGTTCATTTTTTTGCACAAATCAACTGTAAGACCCTGATAACTAACGACTTTCACTTTCGGATATTCAGCGAAAGTGTTTTCAATCCATTTGATTCGTTGTTCAAGCGGGAAGGCATATTTTTTATCGATATTCACGCCTATCGCTATGATTATCTCGTCGAAAAGCGGCATTGCCTGAAGCACAATGTCCTCGTGTCCTCGTGTGATAGGGTCGAAAGAACCTGCAAAAACTCCAATTTTCATAACAGTCCGTTTTACACCATTAATAAACTTACAAAAATACGAAAAATTTTAAATACTGAACAAATAAAAAAAGCAGCCAAGATTTGACTGCTTTTCATGTATGATACTACGATTAATTTTTTAAAAACTCTCGGATCTCCGGAACAAGCGTCCTCAACGACGCAAAAGTCTTCGCCTCAAAATCACGGATATCCTCCTTATTAATAAGGTACACCCTTGTTATACCTTCCTCGGTTTGCGGAATGTTTTTCATTCCCGAACATGTTTTCATCAAAAACCAGCTGGTCTTCTTTATTGTCCACTGGTTATCAAGGAGATAGCAGTGCCATGTCGCAGGCAGTTCCTTTATAATCTCAAGATTCGTGATGCCGGTCTCCTCCTCCACTTCGCGTAATGCGGCTACTTCCGGACTCTCGCCTTTTTCGATATGTCCCTTCGGAAGGTCGGGGATACCGTTTCGCTCAATCGCCACAAACTGATTGTCAATGACTACCACTCCGCCTGCCGCCGGCGCCTGCCGAAAAATCCACTTGACAGCATAAGCCAGGCTCTCGCCGTCGACATCTCCCAAATCGAGGTTTCCGACGCTCTCGTCGTCAAGCCATCGCATGATTTTCGACACTATATCGTCGCAATTTTTAACACATTTATTATCAACAGATAACAAATTTTCGCAAAAATTATTTGCAGTCAAAAGCCGATTGTTACAAAAAAGTCTGTACATTTGCACAAAATTTAAACTCATTATGATCGAAAAAGATACCGCTTTATCATTAGCGAATTTTCTGCTGCAAATTAAAGCAATAAAATTGAATCCTGCAAGTCCTTTTACATGGGCAAGCGGATTAAAGTCGCCAATTTACTGCGACAACCGCATCACATTGTCGTATCCTAACATCCGCACCTTCATCCGCGAGGCTTTCGTGAGGATGTGTGTGGAGCATTACGGCAAGCCGGACCTCATCGCAGGCGTGGCGACAGGCGGCATCCCTCAAGGCGTTCTGGTGGCTCAGGAACTGGGTCTACCATTCTGCTACGTGCGCTCGGAAGCGAAATCACACGGTCTCAACAACCAGGTTGAAGGCATAGTGCAGAAAGGCGCTTCGGTCGTGGTCATCGAAGACCTCGTCTCAACAGGAAAATCAAGCCTTGCAGCTGTCGAGGCTCTTCGCGAGAAAGGCGCCAACGTGAAAGGCATGATGGCTATCTTCACCTACCAGCTCGACGCAGCGACAGAGGCATTCAAAAAAGCCGACTGCGACCTCGTGACAATCAGTAATTACGAAGCTTTGATAGAAAAAGCCGTTGAAGAGAACTACGTCAGCGACGACCAAATGCAGAGCCTCAAGGAATGGAGAAAGAGCCCACAGGCTTGGTCTGACGCGAGATTATAGTTTGAAGTTTGGAGTTTGAAGTTTGGAGTTTGAAGTTGATATGTTAATACAGTCTCAATATATTGATAACAGCAAGAGCGAGCAGGAGTTTTTCGGAATTGTCAGCGACATGCGCAATATTCCGGCGCTGCTTCCTGAACAGGCTGTCAACGTGCAGGCCAACGAGGACAACCTCTCGTTCACCGTGCAAGGTATGGGCAGCATTGCCCTGCGCGTAAGCCAAAGGATAACATACAGTCTGGTGCAGCTGGTGCCAGTCGGAAAGGTGCCTTTCCCGTTCGTGTTAAGTATAAAAATCGCCGGACTCGGCAACAACTGCCGCGTGATGTTCGAGATTGACGCCGAGCTGAACCCGCTCATGGCAATGATGGCTAAACGCCCGCTTCAGAACCTCGTCAACATGATGGCGGAAAAAACTGTAACTCTTTAACGTCGCAGATGATTTCATCGCCCGACTGATCTTCTAAAATCAATCTACCATAACAGTCAAATCCATTGATAATCATGGATTTGACTTTGTTTTTATATAGATAATCAGCCCACTGGCGATAACGATACGCCTTCGAGATGTATTTTTCGTTAATCGCTATCTGATTCTCTTTAATCCGAAGACCTTCAACCGAAGACTTAATGTTTTTTATCAACAGATTTAGAAGATTCTCCAAATCAAAATCTTCGCCCGAAATCTGCTTTAAAGATATCGGATTGGGGATGTCGCTTGAAAACTCTATCTGATTGACATTCAATCCGATACCAATGATAGAGACCCCCATCATGCGGCCTTCGATGGTGTTCTGAATCAGCATGCCGGCAAGCTTCTTGTCGCCGAAATAGATATCGTTAGGCCATTTTATGAAAAGATTCTGATTATCAACAAATTGCGACAGCGTCTCGACAATAGCCACTGACACCGCCTGCGAGATTTTAAACTGGTTTTCAGCTTCCAAGAAATTGACATTCAACGCGATACTGAACAGAAGATTTTTCCCTGCCTCACTTTCCCACCGGTTTTTATCCATCCCTCTGCCTGCCGTCTGATGAGCTGCGACGACAACGGTATCCGAAATGTCATTTTTTTCGGAAATTTTGTCATACAGATAAACATTCGTAGAATTTATCTCATCAAAACGCAAAATTTTCATTGTCATCGTCTTAAATCATCGGTTTTTCTAAGAAAAAACAAAAATAAATAATTTTTCTTGACCTCGATATTAAAATCTTCAAATTTATTGAGTATCTTTGCAAAAATTTTTGTATTTATGAGAATCAGACACGAAAACGACAATACAGAAGAGGTTTTGAACACCATCGTCGAGACCATGTTGGAGGCAAAGGCAAAAGAGGTTACATCATTGGATATGAGAGAGTTACACTCAGCAGTGACCGACTATTTCGTTATTTGCCACGCCCAGTCGAAGACTCAGGTGAACGCCATAGCGGAGAAGATCATCGACAACGTCCGCAACAAGCTTCACGTGCATGTCTATCACGAGGAGGGCTTTGAAAATTCGGAATGGATTTTGTTGGATTATATCGATGTCGTAGTACACGTATTTCTCGAGCCAAAACGCAGTTTCTTCCAGTTGGAGGAGTTGTGGGCTGACGCTGAGAAACGTGTTTACGAGGATTGATAAAAGATAACAAAAAAGAGAAAAGATGGCAGAAATCAACAACAAGCCAAAGAAAAAAATAGGTTTTTACTGGATTTACATCGTCCTGATAGCGTTTTTCATCGGGTCGATAGTGTTCAGCAGCGCAGGCAGCGTCAAAGAGACCACGATGACCGAGCTCACGAAGATGCTCAAAGAGCAGGACATTGAAAAAATCGAGTTGATAAACGGCAAAACCGCCGAGATATACCTCAACGAGCAGGGAATGCGCAAGTATTTCCCAAACGACACGAAACAAACGTTTGGCAAGACGCCGAACTACACCTTAAAAGTGTCGGAAGACCGTCTCTACACCAAGGTCGACGAGGCTCAGCAAGGCCTTTCAAATCCTATCGAAGTCATCCCTGTCGAGCGCACCAACTTCTGGGGCGAGATCATCGGATGGACTCCGCTTTTGCTTATCATCGTCTTCTGGATTCTGATAATGCGCAGGATGGGCAACGGCGGCAGCGGCATGGGCGGCGGACAGATTTTCAGCATCGGAAAATCGAAGGCTCAGCTCTACGACCAGGAGAAAGACAACAAGACCACGTTTAAAGACGTGGCTGGACTCGAAGAAGCCAAGGAAGAAGTGATGGAGATCGTCGATTTCCTCAGGAATCCTATGCGATACACACGTTTGGGCGGCAAGATTCCGAAAGGCGTTTTGCTGGTGGGCCCTCCAGGAACAGGTAAGACTTTGCTGGCGAAATCAGTGGCTGGCGAGGCTAACGTGCCGTTCTTCAGCATCTCGGGTTCCGACTTCGTGGAGATGTTTGTTGGCGTCGGCGCCTCACGTGTGCGCGACCTTTTCAAACAAGCGAAGGAGAAATCACCTTGTATCATATTCATCGACGAGATCGACGCCATCGGACGCGCCCGTGGCAAGAACATCATGAGTGGCGGCAACGACGAGCGTGAAAGCACTCTGAATCAGCTGCTTACAGAGATGGACGGCTTCGGCACCAACAGCGGCGTCATCGTGCTTGCAGCTACAAACCGTGCCGACATCCTCGACAAGGCACTGATGCGCGCCGGACGTTTCGACCGCCAGATTTATGTCGAACTGCCAGACTTGAACGGTCGTCGCGAGATCTTCGAGGTCCACATGCGCGGACTGAAACTCGGCAACGATGTCGAAAAGGAGTTTCTGGCAAAACAGACTCCAGGATTCTCAGGAGCCGACATTGCCAACGTCTGCAACGAGGCAGCGCTCATCGCGGCACGCAAAAACAAGGATAACATCGAGAAACAGGACTTCCTCGATGCCATCGACCGTATCGTAGGAGGCTTGGAGAAGAAAAACTCGGTCATCACGCAATCTGAGAAGAAAGTCATCGCCTATCACGAGGCTGGACACGCCACCACAAGCTGGATGCTCGAACACGCTCATCCGCTGGTGAAGGTGACGATAGTCCCACGTGGAAAAGCCCTCGGCGCAGCCTGGTATCTTCCAGACGAGCGTCAGATAACCACCAAAGAACAGATGTACCACGAGATGATTGCCACATTGGGCGGCCGCGCCGCTGAACAGATCATCTTCGGACAGATCTCGACAGGCGCCTTAAACGACCTCGAAAAGGTGTCGAAACAAGCCCATGCCATGGTGATGTACTACGGTCTCGACGAGACCATCGGCAACGTAAGTTATTATGACTCAACAGGTCAGCAAGAATATTCATTCCAGAAGCCGTTCAGCGAGAAGACAGCCGAGAAGATCGACGCAGAGGTGAGCAAACTCATAGAGAGTGCCTATCAGGAGGCTCTGCGCATCCTCAACGAGCATAAAGACGGGCTCACACAGCTCGCCGAGAAGCTCATCGACAAGGAAGTGATATTCAGCGACGACCTCGTTGCCATCTTCGGCGAACGCCCGTGGAAACAGGAAGAAAGATCATTTAAAAGAAACGAAACAACAGCATAAGCCATGAAAATATTCTCGTTTGGAAATCTCAGTGAACGCACCAACAAGGAACAGATCCTTGCGAAGGTTCGTGAGGCAGTATTGGCAAAAGACGAGAATCTTTTCACCGACGTCAACATGAAGGCCGACACTTGGACGCCATTCAAAGAAGAAGACGGTGCCGACTTCACCTTCGTGGAACGTTTCAAAAACAACGGCGGAATCTTCGTGTATTTCGAGAGCCAGGCCGACTTCATCAACGCGATGAAGCAGTATATCGTTGAGAACCAATGGGAACCGCTCTGCTCCACCAGCATGAAGATGGAAGCAGTGTTTAAGGATTCAGGCATTGAGTTGTGTCGCGACTACACCACCAAACGAAAGAAAACGGTAAGCATCGTCGACTGCGAGAGTCTCATCGCACACACCGGAAGCATAATGATTACTGACAAATGCGCAGGTTCACGCGCCGCCTATTCCAATGTCGACACTCTGTTGGTCTTCGCTTCTCCAAGTCAGATTGTGGCGAGCATGAAAGACGCCTTGCACAGCCTAAAAGAAAAATACGGTTCCAGCAAACCTACCGAAACCGTTATTATTAGTGGCGCCAGCAAAAGCACCGAAATCGACAATCAACTGGTCATCGGTGCTCAAGGCATCAAACAAATTGCGCTATTCCTTGTTGAAGAAGAATAAAAATAGTTTTTAGTCGTCATTTCGACTGAAACGCAATGAAATGGAGTGAAATGGAGAAATCATCGCCATCTGAATGATTCTGCAACATTCAATTGCCGGTGATTTCTCGACTTCGCTCGAAATGACGAAGGTGTTTGTTACTTTTTAAGTGACTTTATTTGCTGCTCGAGCACTGCAATCTTCGCCTCGGCATCGGATTTTTTCTTGCGTTCCTTGTCGACGACAGCGGCAGGTGCTCCGTTGACGAACTTCTCGTTTGAGAGCTTAGCCTCCACAGACTTCAAGAAACCTTGTGCGTATTTCAGCTCTTCCTCGAGTTTCTTCAACTCGGCTTCAGTGTCGACAGAGTCGGTCACCGGGATAAAATATTCTTTCGAGCGTACGAGGAATCCGAATGCGTCGGCCGGCTTATCGGTTGTGTATGTTATTGATTTAACGTTAGTTAACTTCTCTATGATACAGTCAAAGTCCTTGTTTGCAGTGCCATTGTCGATGACAACCAAATCCAGAGCTTCTTTGAACGAGATATTCTTCTCGGCACGGATCTTACGAATGTTGTTGATGACATCCATGGTGAAATCGAACTGTGCAAGCACCTGATTATCAATCTCTTTCTGTTTCGGCTGTTGTGCGATGATGATATCGTCGCCTTCGTTGCGCTCGTTGAGGTTATGATAAATCTCTTCTGTGATGAACGGCATGAACGGATGCAGGAGCTTCATCAAATTCTCGAAGAAAGTGACTGTGGCTCTGTAAGTTACGCCATCGACAGCCTGTCCCATAGGAGCTTTCACCATCTCGAGATACCATGAGCAGAAGTCGTCCCAAGTGAGCTTGTAAACGCCCATCAAGGCATCGCTCAGACGGTATTTCTCGAAGTTGTCGTTCATCTCGGCGAGAACCTGGTTGTAACGTGCGTCGAACCACTTCACAGCCATCTTGGCGGTGTCAGGCTGAGGTGCGTTTTCGTCGACATTCCAGCCACGGACCAAGCGGAGAGCGTTCCAGATCTTGTTGCAGAAGTTACGTCCCTGCTCGCAGAGTGCCACGTCGAACAAGATGTCGTTGCCAGCTGGAGCTGAGAGCAGCATTCCCATACGGACGCCGTCAGCACCGTAGTTTTCGATGAGTTCAATCGGATCAGGAGAGTTGCCCAACGATTTCGACATCTTACGACCGAGCTTGTCGCGAACGATACCGGTGAAATAGACGTTGCCGAACGGGACTTTTCCTTCGTACTCCTCCCCTGCCATAATCATTCTGGCGACCCAGAAGAAGATAATGTCAGGAGCGGTGATGAGGTCGTTGGTCGGGTAATAATATTTAAACTCGGCGTTGTCCGGGTCAAGGATGCCGTTGAACAACGAGAGAGGCCACAACCATGAGCTGAACCATGTGTCTAGACAGTCGCTGTCACGACGTAAGTCGCTCATTGTCAGTTTGTTATTGCCAGTCTTCTCTTTTGCGAGTTTGAGTGCCTCTTCGTCAGATTCAGCCACCACATAGCCGCCTTCAGGCAGGTAATATGCCGGAATCTGATGTCCCCACCACAGCTGACGGCTGATGCACCAGTCTTTGATGTTCTCGAGCCAGTGGCGGTAGAGGTTGACATATTTCGCAGGATAGAACTGGATGTCGCCAGTCTCCACAGGCTTCAGCGCTATCTGTGCGAGGTGTTCCATTTTGAGAAACCACTGCATAGAGAGCTTCGGCTCGATCGGGACGTTGGTGCGCTCCGAATATCCCACCTTATTATTATAGTCTTCAACTTTCTCGAGCAAATCGGCTTCCTTGAGGTCGATGACAATCTGTTTGCGCACTGCCTCACGGTCCATTCCGACGTACATTCCGGCAGCCTCGCTGATGGTGGCATCATCGTTGAAGATATTGATAGTCTGTAAGTTATGTTTCTCACCGAGCATATAGTCGTTGACATCGTGAGCCGGAGTCACCTTCAGGCAGCCTGTACCGAACTCGATGTCGACATATTCGTCTTCGATGACCGGGATGACGCGGTTCACCAGCGGGACGATGACTTTCTTACCTCTCAGATGCTGGTTCTTCGGGTCGTTCGGGTTGATACACATGGCGGTGTCGCCCATGATTGTCTCAGGACGTGTGGTAGCCACGACAGCGTATCCGTTCTCGCCTTCAATCTTATATCTGAGGTAGAAAAGCTTGCTATGTTCCTCTTTATAGATGACTTCCTCGTCGCTCAACGCCGTGAGAGCCTTCGGGTCCCAGTTGACCATACGCACGCCGCGGTAGATGAGGCCTTTCTTATAAAGGTCGCAGAACACGTGAATCACGCTCTTTGAACGGATTTCGTCCATGGTGAACGAAGTACGTTCCCAGTCGCATGAGCATCCGAGCTTACGGAGCTGCTTCAAGATGATGCCGCCGTGTTCGTGCGTCCAGTCCCAGGCATGTTTGAGGAACTCCTCGCGTCCGATGTCGGTCTTCTTGATGCCTTGCTGAGCCAGTTTGTTCACCACCTTGGCTTCGGTAGCGATAGAAGCATGGTCAGTACCCGGCACCCAGCAGGCGTTCTTGCCCTGCATTCTCGCGCGGCGGATGAGCACGTCCTGAATGGTGTTGTTCAACATGTGGCCCATGTGAAGCACGCCGGTCACATTCGGTGGCGGAATCACGATGGTGTAAGGTTCACGTTCATCAGGAGTGGAGTGAAAATAGTTCTTTTTCATCCAGTGTTCGTACCATTTCTCTTCTGTCGTCTGCGGACTGTATTTGCTCGATAATTCCATATCTGATATTTAAAATTCGGATTTAAGTCGCAAAATTACGATTTTTCTTGTTTGCATTAAAACTTTTTTATTATTTTTGTACGATTTTTAATGATGAAAACGAGAAATTAATCAATGTATAACTAAATTTTAATTTTATGTCATTATTATCAATTGCAAATTTATGGCAGACCAACCGCACATTGGTGATTTTGATCGGCATCTTGATTGTCGTCATCCCATTTTTGGTCTACTATCTCAATCAGGCTAAGAAATACCATCCTAAAGGCTTGATTGCAGCGGCTTTGAGCAACATGGGCGAGCGTTTCGGCTATTACATCATGAACGCCATCCTTCTGTTGTTCCTCGTTTCAAAATTCGGCTTGCCGGATAAGACCGCGAGTATCATCTACTCGGTGTTCTATTTCGGAATCTACGTGTTGAGTTTGGTTGGCGGTATCATTGCTGACCGCACCCAGAACTATCCGAGAACCATCCAGTGGGGTTTGATCATCATGGCTGCAGGTTATGTCGGCTTGGCTATCCCTATGTTCAGCAAGGATGCCAACGGCATCATCCTCGACAACGGCGGCGCCTGGTGGGGCATCTTGATCTTCACCTGCTTCGCATTGCTCTGCATCTCATTTGGTAACGGTTTGTTCAAAGGCAACCTGCAGGCTCTCGTCGGAAAATTGTACGACAAGTTCGAGGCTGAGGCAGCTGAGAAAGGCCCTGAGGCTTTGGCTGAGGCAAAAGACCGTCGCGACAGCGGTTTCCAGATTTTCTACGTGTTCATCAACATCGGCGGTGTCATCGCTCCGTTTGTGGCTCCTATGCTCCGCAACTGGTGGTTGAAAGCGCATAACTTCGTTTACAATGCTGATATGCCGGCACTCTGCCACCAATATCTCGCCAACGGCGAACAGACACAGAAGTTTACCGAGAACATGGCCAAGTCATTGGTTGACGCTGGCAACGCACCAGCCGACCTCGTGGCATTCAGCTCACAGTATATCGACGTGTTCAACACTGGCGTTCACTACGCATTCATCGCTTCGGTGGTCGCCATGATGATATCATTGGTGGTGTTCCTCTGCACAAAGAAGATATTCCCACAGCCGGCAAAGAAAGAGAAAGCCGAAGTGGTCGAATACACTCAGGAGGAAAAACTCGCAATGGCAAAGGAAATCAAACAGCGTCTCTACGCTTTGTTTGCAGTTCTCGGCATCGCCATCTTCTTCTGGCTCTCGTTCCACCAGAACAGCCAGTCGTTGACGTTGTTAGCCCGTGACTTCGTGGTCACCGACTTCTTCCCGGCTGAGATTTGGCAGGCACTTAACCCATTGTACGTCATTATCTTGACACCTATTGTCATGGCAGCATTCGCATGGCTAGTAAGAAGAGGCAAAGGCGTCTCGACACCTCGCAAGATCGCTTACGGTATGGGTATCGCAGGTTTGGCATACCTCTTCCTGATGGCGCTCTCAATCTCTTGCGGTTATCCTTCAGGCGAAGAGTTCCGCTCGATGAACGCCGCCGAAATGGCAGCTGCAGGTCTCGCCAAGTCAGGACCATGGGTTCTCATCGTGACTTACTTCTTCCTGACCGTTGCTGAGTTGTTCATCTCTCCTCTCGGACTTTCATTCGTGTCGAAGGTGGCTCCGCGTCACATGGTGGGCTTGTGCCAGGGCTTGTGGCTTGGTGCAACAGCCATCGGCAACCTCTTCATCTTCGTCGGACCTCTCATGTACGATGCATGGCCGATCTGGGAATGCTGGGGCGTGTTCCTCGCCATCTGTGTTGTCTCAATGTCGGTGATGTTCGGCATGGTGAAATGGCTCGAGCGAGTGACAGCATAGTCACAACAGAGATTGTTATAATAAAAAAGGCGTGCCAGAAACTGGCACGCCTTTTTTAATTATACACCCATGTTTAACAAATCATAATACATTAAGCGTGTATCTAGTTTTATCGGGACATATTGCTTTCCAAGAGTATATATAGTCTCTTGTTGTTCTGAGGAAAACAACATTTTAAAACCATTTTTCTGATAAAATGATATTATTGACGGATTGTTTACCGCATCTACAATGACAAAACGGCAACCTGTCTTATTAGTGCTAGAGAAGAACCAACCTTTTATAAAATCGAGTATTTCACTCCCAATTCCCAATCTTGCAAACTCAACATTAACGCCTAATCTTCCTATCAATACACCAGGATAACGCCTCAGTGGTTTTTCATGATTAGTAAGACTTTTCATATAATCCTTTCTACTACGAGGAAGGTCATAAATTCTTATACTGTCATTTGATATCGTAAAAGCACCAATTATCTTAGATGTATCATCATTAAGACGGAAACAATAAGTTTTACCCATTAAAAAACGAGCATATCGTATAGCATCAATATGAAAGAAGTCGTCCAAATCGTCGTTGCCACATGAGAACACTCGACATGTATTAATCACATCTTCTGTCAGTTCGCAAAAACTGCAATGTTCAACAAGAAAACCCATCTCATTAAAATAATAGTTTCAATAAATTTTGTTTTTCGAAATTTTAAAGCATTCCTGCTTTGCCTAAGATTGCACATGCCATCTGGCAAAACGGATGCTGATCGTGATTCTTCAAAACATTGAAGTCATGTTCGGCTTTTTCCGCGTTATGCAGAAACTCCTTAGCCTCACTGCCTTTCAATGTTGGAATCGCTTTTATCGCTGTTGCCATAATATTTATTTTTTTACTCTGCAAATATACAATTATTTTCCGTTCATGTGGCCAATGGATGGAAAAAATAATTTTCGGGAATAAAAAAACCACCTCGCAGATAAGGCTTTATTCCGCGAGGTGGTTTATGTCAGTTATGATTCAATATCACTTCAGGTTTATATCATACACAAGGCGCACAGCATAACCAAAATGACGTTGTGTGTTGTTAACTGATGAGGGCGCAAAACTAGAATTATCAAAGCGCAAAGCATATGCAGTATTGGCCGCATTGCGCATACTAGACCAATAATAGCCTCTATTCTGTTGGGGGCTGCCACTATAATAGGCAACTGTTGTTTCATTTCTACTGCCTGCAGCCGGAAGAAACACGCAGCCAGCTGTATGAAGATCTTCCCATCCTTTTATTGTGCATTGGGTAACAAAGTCACTATAATTGTTTATTGGACCCCATGTGACACCATCAGGCGTTCCACCTAAGTAAATGTCGGGAAAGATAATCATGCCTTTCACACTTGTTCCATTAGTGTTGACAGTGGCATAAGTAAATCTCGCATTTGCGGTGCCGTTCACGGTTGTCGATGTGCGACAATTTGAACCAGGGTTAGGATTCTTATTTGGTCCCAGCAAATAATCCCACTCATGTTTACTTAAAGTACGCCACTTGTTTACTTCATTGCCTCCGTTTTGGATTCTATTATAAACGCCCCAATCCGCATTGGCGTAACCATCCAATAAGTGTATTTGATAATTATTATTCTGTTTATCACACGGTCCATAACCCCAACCTTTGGTGTCAATTCCATTGTTAAGTGTATTGTACGGTTGATAGTATTCGTTACCATTGTCCCAACCGCTCGTACCCCAGCCAAACAAATCTCTGTCAACATTAGATGCCGCTGTGGCCTGGATTGTACCGAGGTATTCATACTGGTTTGTTGCAAACTGCCAGTATGGTGTTACTGCACTGCCTATGTATTGCAGATTACCCTGTGAGAAATAAACATTTTTGGTGGCACCAACAGAAAAAACTCCATGTAAAGCTCCTGCTGGATAGGTGGCAGGGTTACTTACATCTACAGTTATTGGAGTAGTAAGATAAAGGTTTTCCGTGATTTCCGGAATAGCCCCACGCTCACCAACGCAACTAAAATCAATAGAATATGCACTTCCAGCATCAACTGCATCTTGTGGTAATAGTATAGCCCATCGAGGTCCACCTCCTGATGGTAAATCTATAATACCATTGGATATCATGCTTGGCGTAAACGAACCAACACTTTCACTTTTAAATGCTATTGTCATTTTATTATTAACCCCAGTTATAACAGTTGGCAAACTTGATGCTGTAGTAACATTAAACTTAACCAATGCACATTTGTTAGCAAGTTGTGCTGTGTAATGACCTGCACCAGTGTAAGGTTGTCTGGAGCCAGCTGCAGAAATAACAGGCAAAGAAGATGTTTGGTTAATAATGTCTACAGTAAGTGTTGTCGGTGATTCTGTCAAATCTTCATACGGTTTTTTATTACCGAGGAAATAAAAATACAAAGGGTTGACATTATCAGGAGTAGCTGAAATAGTACCTGAGAAATATGATCTTGTTTCTTTAGATGATATTACTTCAGTTATATAAGTTAAATAGCCCACATAGGCCCCTAAATATGCCACATAAATTACATCGCCGTCCTCAAATGTAACATCACCAGTTCCAGTATTTACATCGACTTTTGAGCCACCATTCACATCCAAAGTAATTGACACAGGTTTCGGACCGTTATCAGTAACAACCGGTTTCTTTTTGCATTGGCTTAAGCCAAACATCAATAATAATGCACAAACAATTGTTATAATTCTTTTCATATTTTTCAGTTTTTAGCGTTGTTTTTTCTCCTTTTTATAATAGCATATCCTGCTCCGGCAGCAACCATCACTACAAGACCGCTTCCAAGAGGAAGTTCTTGTCCGAATGTCTGGTTTGTGATGCCATTATGACCAGAATCATCAAGACTGTTAATAGTGTAAATATCTCTTGTTCCGCTATAAATGTCATCATTATAGCCACTGAAAAAGCCGTCGCTTCTGCCGAACTGGGCATTGAGGCGGCACGGCAGAATCGTCATCATAATCAATACGATAAGACTAATAATATATTTCATTCTCATATCTTTTTTCATATAATTCCAGTCCTATATTTCGAACTGCAAAATTACACATTATTTTAATACAACCCATTAAAAATGTTTTATTTATCAAAATTTCTGTTTTTTTTTGCTATTTTTGCACCGAAAAATCTCACTTCATGAAGAACTTGACTTTAGAGGAATTTCAGATTTATTGTCTGCTGATGGCGGCGGAGGCGGACTTCGACATCACGAAGCAGGACCTGATTGCCATGGGGTCGAAGAGCGACCCGGTAACGTTTGTGAGGGTGTACAACGGGTTTGAGGCCGACAACGACATCGCGAGGAAAAACACCATTTCGGAATGCAAGGCGTTGTATATCAATGATGAACTCGACCGACATAACTTGTTCGACGGCATGAGACGGACGTTTTTCTTCGATGGGAGGTTCAAGGCAGCGGAAGTTAGCGTTTTCAAGACGTTGAGAGAGGTTATTTAATTTTTTCCGACCACGGATTTTACAGATTTAACAGATTATCCGTAAGATTCGTTAAATCAGTGTTCGAATTTTTAATTTTCTGGGGTTTGTTTTGAAAATTTTTTGTATCTTTGCCAAGATTCTTTACAAGAAGTGTTTTTGTTTTTAACTAATTATCAAATTTATGAAATACTCTGATTTTGAACGTGTTATCTCGAAAGAAAGATTAAGGAGATATTTGATTGCCTGCAATAACGACACCAGGAAGGCAATGTTGCTTTATCGTTACAACTTGAAAATATCCAAAGAGATGTTTTTAATAATCAGTTGTTTTGAAGTAGCACTCAGAAATAATATTGACAATGAGATGAAAAAGGCATTCGGTTATGACTGGCTGCGCGATTCAATATTGAAAAACGGAATTTTTTACAACGATAAGAGAGCTATAAAAACAAAAGCAATCATCGAATACACTTACTATGAGCTTAACAATAATGGTTCATACACACATTCAAAATTACTGACCGAGATGGGATTCGGAGTTTGGAAATACATGTTCAATAATGCAATGTATTCTCTTTCCGGCAAATGTCTACTTCGTGTTTTTCCAAACAAATCCAAATCATCCTCAACAAACAAGTATAATAACACCTATATTTTCAACGAGCTTGACAAAATAAATATATTAAGAAATCGCATTGCTCATCATGAACCAATATGTTTCAAAAAACCGGCACACATTGATACCAGTAAAATAAAAAATTGCTACGATAGCATTATGACTCTCTTTTCTTGGATGAATATAAACCACAAAAACCTACTCTACGGATTAGACCATATTGATGATTTATTAGAAAAATTCAAGAATTTTTAATTTTTTTCAAAAAACCATGTTCCATATTGGAATTTTTTGTATCTTTGCAGCGTAATTCCCGGTGTGTCCCTGACTTGTTCAAACCTCCGGGTGAGGGTTATATAATCTCCGGTTGGTCTCGAGCAATAACCGGAGATTGTTTTTTTTATTTTTTTGACCTCGGATTTTGCAGATTTGACGGAGCATTCGGAAGATTTGTGAAATTCGTGGTTAAATTTTTTATTTTTATTTGTTTGAGCATTAAATCTTTTTTGTACTTTTGCAGCCCAATTGAAAGGTTAAGATTGAGGCATCGTGAAGAAGGCATAAAGTGCTGGATATCATATATTTGACACATTAAACTGATTAACAATACTAACAAAAATTAAAACATTATTCACAAAATGAACGTAATCTTTATGAGAAAAAAAGCATTAGCACTAACCCTGATGATGGCATTTTCATGCTTTTTAGGGGGGGGTGATTTGATGGCATACGACTTCGCCGATGCCTATCAAGGACATACTATATATTATAGTTATGTCACGAATCAGAGTGGAACGGGTGTAAAAGTTACTTATGAGACAAATGATTACAATTCATATTCTGGGGCCATCGAAATTCCAAGTACAGCCACTAATTCCACTAACGAAAAAACATACAACGTTACACAAATTGGAGCCTCTGCATTTAGAGCTTGTTCTGGATTAACATCTGTATCATTACCTTCAAGCATTACTTATATTGACAGCTATGCATTTTATCAATGCAATAATGCGAGCTTTACTAGCATTTCTATTCCAGATGCTGTAACATTCCTTGGCACAAATGTGTTTTATGGATGTTCTAATCTAACATCCGTTACTATTCCTTCTAATGTAACAAGTATTGGGATGAATGCGTTCCAAAATTGCACCAGCCTAACATCCATGACTATTCCTTCGGGTGTAACAACTATTCAGATGAATACTTTTAATGGATGTTCTAAACTTGAAGAAGTGACAATTCCTTCGTCTGTCACTTCGATTGGCATGAGCGCTTTCAATGGATGTTCAAAGCTCTCCACTATAAACGATATATCCAATGTTAATTCTCTTGGCGCATACGCATTTCAAAATTGTTCGAGTTTAGAATCTATTACAATTCCATCAGGCGTAACTGCAATTCCTAGCTTATGTTTTGCCGGATGTTCTGGATTAACATCAATTACTATTCCATCATCTATTACATCTATTGGAAGTAATGTATTCCAAAATTGTACAGGTCTAACTGAAATTAATTATAACGTCACAACACATTCTAATTTTACTAATTCAACTAAGCCATTCAAAGGTTGTAGCACAAATAATATTACTTTAACTATTGGTGCAAATGTTACTAGTATTCCCGCCTATGCATTTAGTGGCACAAAAACCTCAGGAACATTGATAATACCATCTTCAGTTACAACAATTGGCACAAAAGCATTCGAAAATAACCTGGGTAAGGATAACACGAATTTAGCAACAATATACATGTTAGGAACCAATCCTCCAACAATAGATGATGCTAATATATTTAAGACAAGCAGCGGCTATTGCGATATAAATGTATTATTTAGCTCAGACAATTCAATAATAGAAAGATATACAACTGCTGATAATTGGAGCACATTCAGCAGCAGCATTTCTGAAACAACCAGTGTCACCATCGCCAATATGGATTTAACCAATGGTTCATTAACCATTCCAGCAGGCAACGCAATAACTATTACTGGTACATTAATTAATTCTGATGCTTCTCATCTCGTCATCAAAGATGGCGGTCAGCTCATTATTTCAAGTGCTAAAGCAGATGTAAAAGCTACATTCCAAAAGGAAATAACAGCTTATACTCAAGCAGGTGGAAAAGACAATTACTATATTATTGCAAATCCAACAACTGGTTCTATTAATCCAACAACTGTTTCTGGAATGCTTGATAATAATTATGACTTGTATTATTTTGATGAAGCACAATCAGGAGCAGAATGGAGAAACTATAAACAAGAAGTGTTTAATCTTGTAAATGGCAAAGGCTATCTTTATGCCAACTCTTCAAATCTTACGCTTGAATTCCCTGGTACTGTTCTTCCAGGAACTACTGCCAATATTACTCTTTCCAAGTCGGGAAGTGGTACATATAACGGTTTTAACCTTGTCGGCAACCCGTTGTCAAACAATGTAAGAAGCATGAAGATTGGAGAATCATCATGTTCATACTACAAAGTTAATTCATCAACAGGAGTTTTTGCAGCGTCAGAAGCAGATATTATTGTAGGTGAGGCATTTATGGTTGAAGCGCCAAGTAATGGGGCTACATTGCAACTTAACCCATCTGCAAAAGACGAAGCCGGCTTCACCAATGAGGTTATCCGCCTTGAGGTGTCGAACAGCAAATTCACCGATGTGGCTTACGTTTATTTCGGAAATCATCTGCCTTTGACAAAAATCAACCATCTGAACGATGAGGCTCCAATGTTGTATATCCATAATGAAGATTCTGATAAGGCTGTGGCTGTTTACAACAACCGTGGAGAGGTCAAGAGCATCAATGTCAATTTTGAGGCAAAGACCATTGGCACATACACAATTAGCGCCAAGATGGTGAAAGGTGAGATTAAATATATGCATCTCTACGACCGATTCACTGGCATTGACACCGACTTGCTCATTGACGACTACTCATTCATAGGTGCCAATGAAGACCAGCCAGGTCGTTTCATCCTCAAGCTCGAGGCTATAGACAATGAATTTGAAGGCAGCGACAACTTTGCATACCAGAGCGGCAACAACATCATGGTCAATGGTGAAGGTGAACTTCAGATTTTCGACGTGATGGGAAGAATGGTGATGAATGAGAGAATCAACGGCGTTGAGTCAATCAGCGGATTGTCAAGAGGCATTTACATCTTCAGAGTAATCGGAGAGACTCAGAAAACTCAGAAAATTGTTGTCAGATAAAAAATAAGGAGGAAATATACTATGAAAAAAATATTATTCGCAATCGCAATAGTTTTGACAATCGGCATGACAGCCAGCGCACAACGCGGCACCGACGGGTTGTTCAATAATTTCAATAATGACAATTACAACAACAGAGGAGTTGGTACCGGTAATGTTGATATAATTGCCCCAAATCATGGATTTGAAGGTTATGCTCAAGGCAATGGTGAAGAAGCTCCTCTCGGCTCCGGCCTTCTCATCCTCACCACTCTTGGCGCAGGATACGCGGTAGCACGCAAAAGAAGTTAACAGTTTGAAGTTTGAAGTTTGAAGTTAACAGTTATATTAGGGCCAATCCGAGAGGGTTGGCTTTTTTTATTGTTTTTCAAGCACTTACATCATTCTGTAACCTTTCGCATTTTTCATTTGCATTTCACCATTAACCGTTAACCGTCGCTGGCAAGGATTTCTGGATTACAACATTAATATCGGATTGTTCCGCAAATTGTCAATAATATTCTTATACAACACCACATCTTCCACTTTGGTTATCGAAGTGACTCGTTTTCCACTGTCTTTCGAGGAGCCACCGCAATGAAATATCATCTCATTTTTAGTGCCACTATCAATAAAAATATATCGGTCATGATAGGTTCCACCTAAGGCCTTCAATGTTATATTGACATTTGGATATTCGTTTTGAAAATCTGCAAGCTCTGTAGAATGAAGATTATGATTTATGTTGTCGCTAAAAATGGTGATTTTTACGTTTTTCACAACTGATTTCAGCAAAACCAAGGTTTTCAAACCTATATAATTATCAATTATATGGATGGTTTTCTTGGCGTAAGAATAGATTTCAGAATAGGCTATATCAGCCTCAACTGTTTGGCCGTTAAAGAAAAGATAATCTTTTTTGATATTGGGATCGGTGAATTCTTTTATAACAGCGGAAAGTTCATCATGTGTCACCATCTGCTGTTTGATTTGACGGATGTCTTCGGTGTTGTTTTGAGTTTGAAGTGCAAGAGTTTGGATTTCAGCATTTGGCAAAACGTTCTGAATTTGAATGGCAAAATCTTTCAACTTTTTGAATAATCGCAATAACTTCTTACTTTGAGTTACTGCGAGATCGCCTTTAAGCACCGTCATAAGAGAATAAATCCCCAATTCTGTAAAGGCATAAGGACACTTTCTGGTACCACCCCATCTTGATATCGAAAATTTCGATATCAAGTTTTTAAATTCAAAATCAGTAAGTTGAAATCGGAAATCGTCATCAAAACGTTCGATATTGTTTTTAACCTGCTCATTGAACCGCATTGTTGAATAACCATAAATCTTCGCCAGATCGAAATCCAGCATCACCTGAACACCTCTTATTATGTAAATCTTCGACTTCAAATCGTTTTCATCGTAAATCATTAAATCGTTGTCTGCCATAGCACTAATTTTTTTAATAACCAATAATAATAACTAACCACGCCATCTCACTCAATGGTTTCCCCTGATTGTCCAATAATGTCTTACGATGTTCTTTCGGTTTCTATTCGGAAGCAAAGATATAACATTTTTTCAATCGCGCAGCCGGTTTTTGAAAAAAGTTAACAGTTATATTAGAGCCAATCTTTAAAGGTTGGCTTTTTTCAATTATTTTCGGAATTTGAGGCTGGGATTCAAAAATTTTTTGTAATTTTGCAAAAATTCTTAAAACATAAAACTGATTAAAAAATGAAGAGATTATTTTTACTTTTCGCGTCTGTTTTCTGCTTAGCAGCTGCAAACGCCCAAGATTGGAACTTCGTTAATTCTTTCGCAACTTCGACAGGACGTCAGCACGGTGTCGTTTACGATGGCGAGCACATCTACACCAGTGCTTGGGGCAAGTCATCTACAGTGCTCTCGATGTTCTACAAGTATGACTTGGAAGGCAACCTCCTCGACGAATTCGACGTGCCAGGTGTCGGCAACTCTGACAACTACATGCGTGACATGACCTTCGACGGCCAGTATTTCTATGGCTGCGACGCTCATTCAGGCACAATCTGGTGCTATGACCTCCACAACAAGTCATTGGTCACATCAAACTGCATCAACACATCATTTGATGAGCTCGGCACTTGCACCTACGACCCTGTAAACGACGCTTTCTGGGTTGGCGAGAGAGCCACAGGCAGCAGCCCTAACCTCCACCTCGACCTCAAGCTCGTGAGCCGCAGCGGACAGGTGCTTCAAACAGCAACAGCAGCCAATCTCGGCGGTCACACAGTTCACGGAACAGGTTATTTCACTGATGAAGACGGCGCTCATCACCTCCTTCTGTTCGCAGTTGAAGGTTTCACAGCCCACGTGTTCGACTACAACATCGACACAGACGTCATGGCTCCTAACTACATCTTCGACTTCTCAGTCACTCCTGGCTGGGGTGCTGCATGCTCAGCAGGTGGCGCATTCATCGGTGCTGTCGACGGCTCACAGTATTTCTTCGGCGATGTCGACAAGAGCCCTAACCTCATCGGTATCTACGCTCTCGGCGAATACACTCCAGTGACTCCTACCCCACCTGAGGGCAACATCTTCTTCGATTTCGAAGACGGCATCATGCGCTGGAACACCATCGACGGCGACGGCGACGGCTTCAACTGGGAAATGAGAGAGATCTACGCAGTTCCTGGCAACACACACTGCGTCACATCAGCATCGTTCGACGACTGGACACAGACAGTCCTTACTCCTGAAAACTACATCGTAACTCCTTATAAACTCGATTGCGAGCAGATTACCTTCAAGGCTCAGGCACAGGATCAGTTGCATCCAAGCGAGCACTTCGGCGTGGCTGTTTCAACAACAGACGGCCTCGTAGCTGAGGATTTCGAGATTGTTTGGGAATCAGACCTCACAGCAAAGACAGTCGGCGAGTGGTATGACTTCAACATCGACTTGAGAGCATATCAGGGACAGGACATCTTCGTGTCGATCGTCCACTTCAACTGCACCAACCAGTTCTCAATCAACGTCGACGACATCATGCTTTACAGAGTTTACGATCCGTTTGTAAGCGTTGACGAAAACAGCATCAGCATGGTTACAGTTTATCCTAACCCTGCAAGCGAGAAACTCATGGTTGAAAGCGAACTCGTTGTCAATCAATATGATATCTACACCATCACTGGTGCTATGATTGTCAGCAAACCTGTCGATGCAAAATCATTTGAGATCAACTTAAGCGAGATTCCTGCTGGAACTTACTTCGTGACACTCACATCAGACGGAATGGTTCAGACAAAACGTTTCGTGAAGAAATAATCAGTATTTCTTTCGGAATTTAGGACAATAGATCAAGAATACGGCTGGTTTTTTATTCCAGTCGTATTCTTTTATTTTTTTCCAATCGGAGATAGGCTTGCTCACGATCTTCTCGTCGTCCATGGTGATGTTCGACGCCACGCAGAGCATGGTGGCAGGATGGCAGTTTTTCACCAGTTCGTCGATTATGGCGTTGTTGCGGAAAGGCGTCTCGATGAAAAGCTCTGTCTCGTCGTTGGCGAGCGACTGGCGTTCCAGCGATTTAATTTTCTGAACGCGTTCAGGATTCTTTATCGGCAGATATCCGTGGAAACAGAACGACTGTCCGTTAAATCCCGAAGCCATAAGTGCGAGTATCATGGCGTTGGGGCCAGTGAGCGGCACCACTTGTATTCCCGCCTGATGAGCGAGTTCCACGATGAGAGCGCCCGGGTCGGCGACGCAAGGCGTTCCAGCCTCCGACATCAGTCCGATGTCCTGTCCGTCGAGAGCTTTGCCCAGATAAGTCAGCAAATCGGGATTTTGCGGGTTATGTTTGTCGAGTTCCACGAATTCGAGTTCATCGATAGGGCAAGGCATGTGCATTTTGCTGAGCATGCGGCGTGCGGTGCGGACATTTTCGACCACGAAGAAACGCAGTGTGCGCACAATATCGAGGGTTCCTGCCGGAATCACTTGTTCCGCCGAGGTGGCTCCAAGCAATGCAGGGAGGAGATACAATTTCCCAAGTTGTTGATTCATAATTATTTATTGAAGATTCTGCTCAATCTTGTCAGCGATTGCGCGGAACTGTTTATCGGTATCAAGAAGGTTGGTTACCGTTTTCAGCGAGTGGATGACGGTGGCATGGTCTTTGCCTCCGCACTGTTCGCCGATGAGGATAAGTGATGCCTTGGTGTATTTCTTGGCGAAGTACATAGAGAGCTGTCGTGCCTGCACAACGTTGCGTTTTCTTGTTGAGGTAAAGAAATCAGCCTGCGAGGTACCCATCTCCTCGCACACCGAGCTTATGATGTAACTTATTGTTATTTCGCGGTTTGAGTTATTCACGAAACGTTCCACCATCTGTTTGGCGAGGGAGATTGTTATCGACTTGCGGTTGAGCGACGACTGGGCGATGAGGGAGATGAGGAATCCTTCCATCTCGCGCACGTTGGTCTTGATATTCTCCGCGATATAGTTCACCACGTCTTCAGGCAATTCCACACCTTCGTTGTAAGCCTTGCGTTTCAGGATGTTGCGGCGTGTCTCCACGTCAGGCATCGACATCTCGGCAGAGAGGCCCCATTTGAAACGGGAGATGAGCCTCTGTTCCATGTCTTTGATTTCCGCAGGGGGCTTGTCACAGGTGAAAATCAGCTGTTTTCCCGTCTGTTGCAGGTGGTTGAAGATATGGAACAAGGTGTCCTGGGTCTTCGGTTTGCCCGAGAGATACTGGATATCGTCGATGATGAGCACGTCTATCATTTGGTAGAAATGCACAAAGTCGTCGCGGCTGCTCTTGGAACTGTTGTTGCGGCACGATGCCTGGAACTGCATGAGGAACTGCTCCGCGTTGACGTAAAGCACTGTCAGTTCAGGATGATGTTTCTTTGTTTCAAGGCCGATAGCCTGGCAAATATGCGTTTTTCCCATTCCCGTAGGGCTGAACACGAACATCGGGTTGAACGAGGTTCTGCCGGGGTTTTTCGCTATTGCCTGACCAGCTTCGTAAGCCACACGGTTGCATTCGCCGACCACGAAATTCTCCATGCAGTAGTTTTCGTTGAGGTTCGACTCGATATTGATTTTTTTGATGCCTGGAAGCACAAAAGGATTAGGAATTTTTGTCTCGGCATTGTCGAAATCAATCTGAATCTGTTTCGGCGGATTCTTGGTGTTGGAGCGATCCATTGAAGGTTGTTTCACCACCACAGGCTTGTTCTCGTTGTTGTCCATCATGATGGAATATTCGAGTTTTCCTTCCGGACCGAGCACTTTGCGGATGGTGGCTTTTATCACCTTGATGAAGCGTGTTTCCAGATATTCGTAGAAGAAATCGGACGGCACCTGGATGGTGAGCAGACCGTTCCTGAAGTCGACAGGCTTAATCGGCTCGAACCAAGTCGAGAAAGCTTGCGGCGGAACGTTCTCACGGATCATCGCGAGGCATTCATCCCATATTTCATACAAATTTCTGTTCATCAAAATTTTAAAAGTATAACAATCAATAGATTACGTTGCTCGTTTTTTCATCAAAACGACTTTACAAATATCAACATAAAAAAGTTAATAAAAATATTTTTTTTGTATTGATTATTAATTTTTTTTGGTATAAATTACGAGGAAATCACCAAAAACGGGGGCAAAATTGCCGTAAATTACTGATTTTAAACGGTTTTAAGGTATTTCACAGTCACTCCGTAGAGACGCTTCAGTTTTTCAACAATTCTGTCGGAATCGCTTTGTCTTATTGATATTTCGAGGTAACAATTCATCTCGAATTTTGGGTTCTGTTGTTCAAGATTTTCGTCTTTGAGGATGCGCATCACCTCGTTGAGGAGCGGGTAGTCGAACTCGAGCGAGTAGACCTCGTCGATGGTTTTTTCAACAATGGTGCAGTTGTCGAGAGCTTCGCGCGCGGAGGTTTTGTAGGCGTTGATTAGTCCAGGCACGCCCAGCAGTTGTCCGCCGAAGTATCGTGTCACGACGACGCACACATTTGTGACGTCTTTTGAGAGGATCTGGTTGAGGATAGGTTTGCCTGCGGTGCCGGAAGGCTCGCCGTCGTCGCTCGAGCGGTAACACGCCTTGTCGGGACCAATCATAAAGGCGTAGCAGTGATGTTTCGCATCAAAATAACGCTTACGGATTTCGGCGACATGTTCTTTGACCTCCGCCTCCGAATGCACAGGAAACGCCTCCGCGATGAACTTGGAGCCTTTTTCTTTGTATAGCCCCTCGCCTTTCGACGTAACTATTTTATATGAATCCTCAAACAACACCGTTGAATTTTTTTGCAAAGATAATAATTTTTAGTCTTTAGTCACTAGTCTTTAGACTTTAGTATTAAAATTTACACAAACTAAAGACTAAAAACTAATGACTAAAGACTAGAGACTAAAGACTTTTTCATATCTTTGCAGTGTGAAATTTTCATCAAATTCAGTTCGGGACTGTCGCAAGTATTATGCGAGCCAGTTGGAGCCGATTTACGCTTCCGACGAGGCTAATGCTTTGATAATGATTTTGTTGGAGCATTATTTCAACATCGACAGAGTGAAGATGGCATTGGAGCCCGATCTGCGTTTGAGTGAATCGGAGTTGTTGACATTACATTTTGCGGTGAAAGAGCTGTTGAAAAACAAGCCCGTGCAATATGTTATAGGTGAGACGGAATTTTGCGGGATGCGGTTTTTTGTGAATGAGAACGTGCTGATTCCGAGGCCGGAGACGCAGGAATTAGTTGAAAAGTTAGCAGTTAGCAGTTATCAGTTCTCGTCATTTCGACCGAAGCGAAGCGGAGTGGAGAAATCTCCGGCAAATGTTTCTATCCTTGACATCGGCACCGGTTCGGGTTGTATTGCCATCAGCCTCGCGAAATTGATACCAAACAGCGACGTCACCGCCGTTGACGTTTCTGAAAAGGCCATTGAGGTGGCAAGAAAGAACGCCGAAAACAATGGGGTTAAGGTGCATTTTGTGCTGGATGACATTTTGGAGCCACAAAATCCAAATTTGATTGATAATCAATTTGATATTATCGTCAGCAACCCACCTTACGTTTGTGAAAGTGAGAAATCCGAGATACGTGCCAATGTGTTAGAGCACGAGCCTTCCACAGCACTATTTGTTCCCGACAGCGACCCATTGATTTTCTACAGAAAAATACTAGAATTTGCACAAAAGGCGTTGAAACCCAATGGCCAAATATGGTTTGAAATCAATGAAAAATTCGGCAAGGAGACAGCAGAATTATGCCATTCAAAAGGTTTTAAAAACATTGAAATTATCAAAGATTTCAGGGGGAAAGAGAGGGTTGTCAGAGCACAGCGGCAATTTTCCTGATATTGTGAATGTGCTTTAGCACATTATTGTCATTTTTAGCAACCTGCAAGTTATAATCGGCCTGCATCTGAATCCACAATTGCGCATCGATGCCTAAAGCCGCCTCAATATAAAGTGCATAATCTGTTGAAATTGGTCTCTTCCCGTTAAGAATCTCATTCAAAACGGTATATGATACGCTCATCTGTTGCGCCAGTTGTTTCTGTGAAATGCCACGGTATTCAATCTCTTCTTTCAGCAGAAGGCCAGGATGCACTGGCTCCGATGGCAACATGTTGTTGGCAATCATATTAGGGTCAATATTTTCAATAGCGATGCTCATAACGTTATTTATAATGGTTTGACAATTCCAAAATATTACATATTGTTACTATTTGATTTTCAAAGACATTCTCAACCGTAAACTCAATTCGATACTTGTCATTAACTCTGATTGATGAGATACCTTCCTTTTCTCCGCTCAAAACCTCATAATTCAAGGCTTTAATCTGATATAATGTTTCAATCCTTGGCGCATCAGTCAAAGTTTTTATTCTTTGTTGGTATCTCTTGACAATATCAGGCTGAAAACGGTGTTTTTTGTCCTCCGTCTTCCCCTTCTCGTACAAATCCTTCAAATATGTCTTATCAAAAGTAACTTTCACGCTGCAAAGATAATAAAAATATTTTTAAAAATTCGACTTTTTGCGAATTTTTTTGAAAAAATTTGGCCGTAATTATATTAATTATATCAAAAGAATAAGGAATCTCCACATGATGGAAATCTCATATTTATAAGGAAATAGTTACTATTTTATAAGGAAGAAATTACTATTAATGTGCTCCACTAAACCAGCTGGGTGTCATTGTTACTACAATGGTACCATCAGGTATACCATCAATGTTTTTACCTCTCATAACATATAAATAAATAGGTTTTCCTGATGAATATAATCCAATTGGATATTTGCGACATCCGTAACTGTTTTCTGCTTGATATATAGGTTTGTCTTTTAAATCATAATAATTCCTTTTGAAAATTTCAAGCGTTTCTTCTTCAAAGTTGCAGTCCATATTGTCGGGAAGAAACTTTAATTCAGGCAAAAGCATTGATAAGGTACTGAAGGTATACCTGTATTCATAATAATAACCTTTGTTATTATGTTTTTGTATTTTATTCCATTCAAACAAATCATTCGCTATATAATACGCAAGCCGCCATTCGGTTATTTCAGAATCGTAGTTGGCCTCATCGTTGAATGGCATATATTCTTCTTGAACTGAATAACCATTAATAACATCATCTTCATCCTCGACCAAATGTGCCACTTTGATTGCTATTCCTAGAAAATCGCATCCTTGCGAGCATTCATAATCTTTGTTTGTTATTTTAGAATAATGACCATATGGGGCATAATTTGATTCATGATTATACGTGTTCCATAAATAATCATAAGTATAAAAATACTGGACTTGAGGCTCCTCTTTTGCTGAGGTATTTCCATCATTTTGCCCATCATTAATACATGAATACAGCAGGCATGCAGTCAAGGTCAATAAGACCATTATAGTAATTCTTTTCATTTTGTATGGTTTTAATTAAACAATCTTTGAAACTATTTGATTTACAATATTTTCTTTTACATGAAACATCTGTTCTTTATCATCCGAATAAACTGTCCAGATTTCTTCTTTGGGATAGTCCGCAAAATCAGAATATAACACCCTTCTAGCTGAACCTTTTCTATTAACTGTCCTGATACAGCAAATAATATAATCGAATTGTTTGTCGAGGTAGTCTTCTACGTACTCTTTCACGTATTGTGCAATGTCGCCAGCAGAAATCATAGCGACTTTTTTGCCTTTGATGTTCAAATGGGCGATGAAATCTTTTGGGATACCATTATCCATCAAGGAATCATTTACGGGTATTCGATTCTCATTGACATCGGCAAGATATAGATCCTTTGCAGATAGCAACAGTTTTTTGTAAATCATTCCCATTGTGGTTGTCTTTCCAGAGTTCTTAGGACCAGTTACAATAAGAAATTTAGTCATAGTTATCTTTTTAAATTCTAGAATACATTTTAACAAAAAAACAGCGTGGAACTTATTCCTTGCTTGAAGTCCGGGTTACCACGCCCACTCATCTAACAAGTCATTCCACGCCGTAACAAAACGACGTTAAAAATGAACTATTCCTTGATGAGTGATGCCCTCTTTCGAGGACGTTGTGGTAAAATGGACTTCAAGGATAGCCACAAACGCTATCTAATTATGTCAATGTTTTATCTTATTTCTGTTTCGTATTTGTATTTATTAAACAATTTATCCAAAACTACACTGCAAAGATACAACAATTTTTCAACCTTGTCAATATTTTGACATAAAAAAATGTAGAGACGTGCCATGGCGCGTCTCTACAATTCATTTGTTCGGTTGGAATATCCCTTACACCATCAAAGCACCGACGAGACCCAAAATTGCGTAGAATTCTGGGAGAGCGGCGTAGATAAGGGTGTTGGTGAACACGTCGTGGCCCTGGCTCACACCGACGATACCGTTGGCGCACACCTGACCCTGACGGATGGCTGAGATCATGCAGACCAAGCCGACGCAGAGGCCGACGCCGAAGATCACGAGACCGTTTTCAGGATTTGCCTGCATCTTGCTGAGAAGCATGAAGAATGCCACGAATCCGTAGATACCCTGGGTTGCCGGAAGAGCCGACAAAACCATGAAGTTACCTGATGCCTCAGGACGTTTCTTGAGACCACCCTCGGCAGCGTTACCAGCCGTCGATGTTCCGATTGAACTTCCGATACCCGCTAAGGCCAAAACCAAGCCTAAACCGAGATAACCTAAAATTGTTGCTGTCATAACCTATAATTTTAATTTAACATTGATATTCCTTTATTTTCATTTGTTTGAGATTTCTCCACTCCGCTTCGCTCCGGTCGAAATGACAGTTAGCTTTTCAGTGGATTATATTTCCTTCCAGTGCCATCGTATCCTGAATTCTTGAAGAACTCAAGGAAATTGAGTCGCAACGGATGCACGAAGGCACCCAGCACGCACATGGCAACGTTCAAAACATGACCAATCACCACGATGAGGACGAACCATATCCAACCAGCGCCGCCGTCGCCAAGTGCCTGAACACCAATGGCATTAAACGCCTCACCGAGCTTGGCACCAGCCAAACCGAGAGCGTATAGACGCAGGTAGCTCAACACGTCGCCGAGCAAGCCAGTAGCCGTGTTGTAGGTCTCCCACAAGCCTGAGCCGACATTCGACAAGATACTGCTGTTCAAGTCGTTGAAGAAATAAATTCCCAACGCCGACAAGATACCCAGTACAATGATAACCCACTTCGTGACATTCGACTCGAGCACGCCGGCAAGAGCCATAGCACCGACTATGACACCGCCCACAATGAGCAGAGTCCAGCCCCATGTGCCCAGCGAATGCAGGAATCCCTGGACTTTCGTGGCTTGATATGTCTTCACCACCATCGCCAAGCAGATATGCACCACACCGACGATGAGAGCCAGAACCATGGTGCCGTCGTAACCATACAGCGTCGATGGCAGCATGCAGGCTTTCACAGTGTCAGGAAGCCATGTCCAAGTTAGCATATCCATCGAGAAGAAGGTGTGGAACAAGAATCCGACAACCGTCGTCGCGATACCTAAAGTGATGCAAAGTGGAGTCAGATTGCCCAACATCTTCTTCAAGCCGAGGCTCGCTCCGATGAGCACCAAGCCGTAGCCTGCATCGCCCATGCAGAATGCGAAGAACAGCATGAAGAATATCGAGATGAACACCGTCGGATCGAACTCGTTATATTTCGGACGACCGTACATGTCGGTAAGCATCTCGAACATCGAGACATACTTGTTGTTTTTCAACTTGATAGGCGGATTGTCGTTGACGCAAGCATTTTCTTCAAGATAAAGGACTTCTTCTTTATCAAGGAGTTCGTGCACCGATGATATAGTGTTTGAAGGAGCAAAACCTTCAAGCACTGTGATGTAATCTTCAGCAGCCTTCGTTCCAGAGATATGAGCCAGGTGCAGATCCAGTTTCGACATCGTCTTGTAGAGCTCTTTCTGAAGGTCTTTTTCATGACATTTCAGCTCTGCAAGATGCTTCCCATTCTGCTCAATAGCATATTCCAACTCGTTGATTTTCTTCTCGATAGCCGTACAATCTGTGTCAGGAGCCGGCATCTCTTTCAAAGGAAAATCATATTCATCAGAATCGGAGACGACCACGAAATAGGTGCTGCCGTCGACAGTTGAAATCTCACTCAAAGCGTATTGCGACTGCCATTCAGGGTTCATCGCAGAGCTCTTAACCTTGTAGAAATGCAGTTTCAGTCCTAGTTTTTGGAGTTTTTCGATGTTTTTCACATCAAACTTACCCCAAGGCTTACGCTCCTCGAGTTCTTTGGCAAGCTGCGACATCTGTGTCTGTGCCACCTCAATCTCGTTTACAGTGTTTATGACATTTTCCGCAAGGTCGCCGTATGTCTTGTCGGCAAATTCCGCAGGCTGCACGTTCTTGAGCAACGACAAGGCTTTACGGTAATTTCCAGCTTTCGACGAGAGTGTCTCCGACTTCTCATCCACAGGTTTTGTCGAGCGGGTGATGTCGACCACACCCACGCCCTGCAGCTTCTTGAGAAACTCTTCAACATCGCCACTTAGCAGGATGAAATTATATTTCGTCATTTCAGTTACCATACTCTGCCTCCTCCTCTAGGACGTGTTTGTTTTTTATGATTTTCTGGGAAGCCTTGTCGAGGTTCTCAGCGTCTTCCATGTATCGCTTGATCTTTCTGATGGCTTCGTTATAGCCAGGTATCTGTACTTTTTCGTAAAGGTTGACTTTTTGTGTGGTCTTCTTACGCTGATAGTCGAGCACACGACTCACCTCCACGTAGACCTCCGACTCGATGCCAAGCTGTGCAAGGTTTTTCAGTATCTGGACGCCGTCGGCATACCACATAGGCTTGGTGAAAAGGTTGATGTCTTTCACTTCATAAAGCACCTCTTCCAGCGCCGGCACCGGCACGCCTGCGATCTTCACAGTCTTCAGTTTGACATCGGTCACTGATATCAGTCCTGGCTCAAATTCATTCCAAAGGCGGGCCATATACTCATACGATTTGAGCTCGGCCTCCAGTTGTGCAACAAGGCTTTCCGAACGTTTCTTGGCTTTCTTCACCTCAAGACGCAGCGCACTCTCTTTGCTTTTCAGCGTCGGAAGAGCCCTCGTACGCGTCTTGAGCTGTTTGTTAAGCTCGTTCAGCGAAGTCTTATTATATTGAAATTTGATAGCCATGGGTTATGCCTTTTCTTTCCAGTATTTTTCGATAAGTTTTTCCTTCAGACCTGTCTCGGCTTTGGTGAAATATTTTCCGAAGAGTTCCCAAGCTGTGTCGAGCATCTCGGTAATCGGAATGTTGACGTCGATGGCGAGAAGTCTGGTTGCGTATTCCTTAGCATATTCGAGGCAGCGAAGGTCGTAGTCGCTCAAGTCGAAACCGTTTTCGAGCTTCGTTTTTGCGTTGGAGGCATCAGCATAGAGACGAACCGAAGTGTTCATCACGGCGCTGTGGTCCTCACGGGTCTTCTTGTTCTGTACATGCTGTTTCAGACGTGACAGCGAGCGGAACGGGTCGACGATAACCTTGCCTGAGTCGGCGTCAGCACGAAGGAAGAGCTGTCCCTCTGTGATGTAACCGGTGTTATCAGGGATGGCGTGTGTGATATCGCCGTCGTTCAATGTCGTCACAGCGATGATGGTGATGGAACCGCCCGAAGGAAGCTGCACCGCCTTCTCGTAAATCTTCGCGAGGTCTGAATAGAGTGAACCTGGCATAGAGTCCTTCGAAGGAATCTGGTCCATACGGTTCGACACGATACTCAGAGCATCCGCGTAAAGCGTCATATCTGTAAGAAGCACAAGCACTTTCTCGTTTTTGTCGACAGCGAAATACTCAGCGGCTGTCAGTGCCATGTCAGGGATCAAAAGACGCTCGACAGGCGGCTGGTCGGTGGTATTCACGAAGCTGATAATCTTATGCAAAGCGCCAGCGCTCTCAAATTCATTTTTAAAGAACAGGTAGTCGTCGTTTGACAGACCCATGCCGCCGAGGATGATCTTATCGACATCGGCGCGGAGAGCCACCATGCTCATCACCTTGTTGTATGGCTGGTCTGGATCGGCGAAGAACGGGATCTTCTGTCCTGAGACCAAGGTATTGTTCAAGTCGATGCCAGCGATACCAGTAGGAATCAGTTCTGAAGGCATACGACGTTTGTATGGGTTCACTGAAGGACCGCCGATCTGGCGTTTCTCGCCTTCAACTGCCGGACCGCCGTCGATAGGCTCGCCGTAAGCGTTGAAGAAACGTCCTGCGAGGTCGTCGCTCACGTTGAGTGACGGTGGCTCGCCGAAGAATGTCACTTCAGCATTGGTAGGGATGTCTTCCGTGCCGCCGAACACCTGCAATGTCACGGATTGGTCTTTAATCTTCACCACCTGCGCCAGACGACCTGCCACTAAAGCAAGCTCATCGTTCATAACACCTTGAGCCTCAAGGGTTACAGTCGCCTTGGTGATAGCTGTCAGCTTAGTATATATGCGTTGAAAGGCTTTCTCACTCATGTTTAAGTTCCTCCTTTAACTGTCCAAGATATTTTTCAAATTGCTCTGACTGATATTCCGAATAGTTCATCTGACGGCAGATGTTGATCAAGTTCTTGAAGAATGTCATGCACTCCTCGAAGTTTTCGAACTTGAAGCTGCGGTCGCAGATCTCAAGCATCAAGTCGAGCATAAATTTCTGACGTTCCAATGGTGAGCAACCATCGATAGCGTCAAAGGCGTCTTGCTGCAGAATCACGTAGTCGATGAGTTCCGACTTCCAATATTGCTCATGATATGACATCGGCACGCCGTCGTCGCCCAAGATGTTGATCTGTTCGTAAGCGTCTTTACCTTTACGGATGATATATTTCGTCTTGGTGACTTTATCAGCCCAGCCTTTTTCAATCTTCTCGTCGAGATATGCAACAATCTCAGGATATTCGAGATATTTTGAATATGAATCGACAGGGTCGACAGCCGGATAACGTTTCTTGTCGGCGCGGTTCTGCGACAGTCCGTAGAAGCAACGTGCGGCTTTCTTCGTCGACTCGGTGACAGGCTCTTTCAAGTTACCGCCAGCAGGCGACACCGTTCCGATGAAGGTGATTGAACCTGTAGTGCCGTTGTTGAGTTTCACGACACCTGCACGGGCGTAGAAGTTGGAGATGATTGCCGAGAGGTCGACCGGGAAGCCGTCCTGACCTGGAAGCTCTTCCAGACGGTTACTCATCTCACGCAATGCCTGTGCCCAACGTGATGTGGAGTCAGCGAGGAGCAACACCTTCATTCCCATGGCGCGATAATATTCGCCGAGGGTCATGGCGGTGTACACTGAAGCCTCACGGGCAGCCACCGGCATGTTGGAAGTGTTGCAGATGATGATGGTACGTTCCATCAGGCTGCGTCCAGTGTGTTTGTCTTTAAGTTCCGGGAACTCGGTGAAGATCTCCACCACCTCGTTAGCACGCTCTCCGCATGCCGCCATGATGATGACGTCAGCGTCAGCCTGTTCTGCCAAGGCATGCTGAAGCACCGTCTTGCCGCATCCGAAAGGACCAGGGATGAAGCCCGTGCCGCCTTCCGCGATAGGGTTCAGTGTGTCGATGCAGCGTACGCCTGTCTCCATCACCTTGTATGGACGCGGTTTCTCGACGTATCCGCCCACAGCCACCTTCACAGGCCATTTCTGTGTCATCGTGACGTTGACATCTTCGCCGTCGGCATTTGTCAAGACAGCGATGGTGTCGTTGATTTTATATTGTCCGGCTTCAGCCACCTTTTTCACTGTATAAGTACCTTCAAATGTGAACGGCACCATGATTTTATGAGGCAGCCAGCCTTCTTTGACCTCACCCAGCCAGTCGGCTGCGATGACTTGGTCGCCAGCCTTAGCGATAGGTGTGAAGTCCCATAACTTATTCTCGTCCAATGGTTTGGTGTATTCGCCACGTTTCAGGAAGACGTCTTCCATGGTGGCGAGGTTGTTCTGCAAACCGTCGTAGTTGCTCGAAAGCAAGCCAGGTCCGAGGGTCACTTCAAGCATGTAACCCTGGAACTCCACCTTGTCGCCGATCTGCAGTCCGCGGGTGCTCTCATACACCTGCACCGAGGCCTTGTTCCCGTTCACCTTGATGACCTCCGCCATCAGCTTGACACCTTGCAAGTCGATGAGGCAGATCTCATTCTGTGCCACCGGGCCGTCCACCTCGACGGTGACCAGGTTTGCAATGATTCCTGTAACTTTTCCTGTTGTCATATTATATTCTTTTTGTTTTTAGACTTTAGTTGTTAGTCTTTAGTTTTTAGCCGTTTTTGTATAAAGTCTAACGACTAGAGACTAAAGACTTATTATCGAAAGTTCCGCGAACCTCCTTAACTAACTTTCTGAACATCTCCTCGCCTTTCGCCTTGTCAAGCTCTGCCCAACGCTGGACCGTCTTGGCTTTGACGAGAAATGCAAGTATGGCGTTCATGTTAAAATAATCCATTCGTGCGATGTCGCTCGCCTTTTCCCACTTCAACTCGTCCATTTTCTGCTCACGCTGCACGAAATCGGCGTTGTCCAAGATATCTTTTATCTGGCTCTCCTCCTCAAAATCAGCCTCGGGCATATCCACGAGATACTGACTTCCTTGTTTGTCGAGGCGTTTTGCCAGATAAGCGACTTTCATGTTACGCAACCTGCCGTCGAAGTCGAAATACTCGCGGATGAAACGGTTCTTGCTCTCGGCTGCTTTCTTGTAGAACTCAGCGCCAAGGGTGTTCTCGTCGAAGCCCTCTTCAAGAAGCTCGACCAGTTTCTGGTCTTTCTCCGAAAGAAGCTCCACGATCTGTTCCTTGACAGCCGCGTAGTCGAAAGACATGCCTTCGTAACTCACCGCTATGTCCGGCAGACTGGCAACGATATAAACGTAGTTATCCATTAGCCGAAAAGGATTTTCTTCGTCGCAGGACGCAAATAGTTGGAAATCAGCTGGTTAAACTCCTCGTCGGTAAACTGCAGCATATAGCCGCCGTCTTTCGGAGCCACCTTGAAGCCACCGCCGAGTTTCTTGTTGAAGCTCACGCTGACCTCGTTTTTAAACGATTTGCTGATCTCGTTTTTCACGAAAGGCTCGACCTCGGCTTTCATAGCCTCTGGCAGGATGAGATCCAATGCCACCGGCGATGCGTTGTCAGGATTGAATGCCTTCACGATGTCTTTTATCAGTTCTTTGACGAAGTCGGCAGAGCTGAGGTTGGCCTTCACGCCTTGTTCTGTAGCGTTTGTCACCACCATTTTCTCTATCTCCTGCTTTGTGACGGCGATGCTCTGTGTAGCTGCCATCTTCACGTCGGCTGTGACTTTCGTCTTAAGCTCTTCAGCTTCTTTATTTGCTTGATTTACAATGCGTTCAGCCTCAGCTTTAGCGTCGTTGAGAATCTTTTCCGCTTCTTTTTTGGCGTTATCCACGATTTCCACAGCGTCGTGATTGGCTTTTTCGACACCCTGTTCGTAGATTTTCTTTGTTAAAACATCAAGTTTGTTATCCATAACTTTAATTTTATGCGTCAATATTAGCGTATGTTGCGTTCTGTTCGATGAATTCACGGCGCGGACCCACCTCGTCGCCCATCAGCATTGAGAAGATGTAGTCGGCTTCAGCGCCGTTTTCGATATGAATCTTACGCAATGTTCTGAATTCAGGGTTCATGGTGGTCATCCAGAGCTGCTCAGGGTTCATCTCACCAAGACCTTTGTAACGCTGCACGTGGGCATCCTGACCCATCTCTTCGAGGAGCTGCAGACGCTGTTCCTCTGTCCAGCAATATTTCTCTTTCTTGCCTTTCTTCACGAGATATAACGGCGGTGTCGCGATGTAAACATAGCCTTTCTCGATGAGTTCCGGCATATATCTGTAGAAGAATGTCAGAATAAGTGTCGAGATGTGGCTACCGTCCACATCAGCATCGGTCATGATGATGATCTTGTGGTAACGTAACTTCTCGATATTCAATGCTTTGCTATCTTCTTCCGTTCCGATTGTCACGCCGAGAGCGGTGTAGATGTTTCTGATTTCCTCGCTCTCGAAAGCTCTGTGCTGCATAGCCTTCTCGACGTTCAAGATCTTACCTCTCAATGGCAGGATAGCCTGGAATTTACGGTCACGGCCTTGTTTTGCCGAGCCGCCTGCTGAGTCACCCTCGACGAGATAAAGCTCTGTCAGTTCAGGATCACGCTCTGAGCAGTCGGCGAGTTTGCCTGGAAGTCCGCCGCCCGAGAGAGCGCCTTTTCTTTGCACCAGCTCGCGAGCCTTGCGTGCCGCGTGACGTGCCTGAGCCGCCAAAACGACCTTGTCGACGATCATCTTCGCCTCTTTCGGATGTTCCTCGAGATAATTTGAGAGATGTTCGCTCACGATCTTGTCGACGATACCCATCACCTCGTTGTTGCCGAGTTTTGTCTTGGTCTGACCCTCGAACTGAGGTTCCGGCACCTTCACAGAGATGATAGCCGTCAAGCCTTCACGGAAGTCGTCGCCGTTGATTTCGAATTTCAGCTTCGAGAACATGCCTTCTTTCTCGGCGTATGCCTTCAAAGTACGTGTCAAGCCACGGCGGAAACCCGCGAGGTGCGTACCGCCTTCGTGAGTGTTGATATTGTTAACGTATGAGTGCAGATTTTCTGAATAAGAAGTGTTGTATTCCAACGCAATCTCTACCGGCACGTTGTCGGTCTCGCCTTGAATCGCTATCGGTTCCGGCGTAAGCTTCTCACGGTTCTCATCGAGATAGTTGATGAAGTCGATAAGTCCGTTCATTGAATGGAACTCGTCGTTCTTGCCTTCGTTGCCCGTCTCAGGGTCGATGCGCTTGTCGCTCAAAGTGATTCTGATACCTTTGTTCAGATATGCCAGCTCGCGCATACGTGCGGCGAGGATGTCGTAGCTATATTCGTTGGTGATGAAGATGCTGTCGTCAGGAGTAAAAGTGATTCTCGTGCCATGGTCGTTAGCCTCGCCCACCACCTTCACTGGATATAATGGCTTGCCGTATTCATATTCCTGCACAAAAATCTTGCCTTCACGGTGAACCTCAGCCTTCAGATGTTTCGAAAGCGCGTTGACGCAGCTGACGCCGACGCCATGAAGACCGCCTGAAACCTTGTAAGAACCCTTATCGAACTTACCACCAGCGTGAAGCACTGTCAAAACAACCTCGAGAGCCGATTTCTTCTCCTTCTCGTGCATACCCGTAGGGATACCACGTCCGTTATCAACAACGGAGATAGAATTACCCGGTAAAATCTCGATTTCGACCGTATCGCAATAACCGGCCATTGCCTCATCGATAGAGTTGTCGACAACCTCATACACGAGGTGATGCAGACCTCTCACATTGACGTCGCCGATGTACATGGCAGGACGTTTGCGCACCGCCTCCAAACCTTCAAGAACCTGAATGTTATTGGCACCGTAGTTGCTCTCAGCATTCTGGATTTTTTCTTCTTCTGTCATTTTCCTAATTGTATTATTCTCTTAATTATTATTTCAAAAATTAACTTGGCAAAGTTAAGAAATTTCTTTGAAATAACAATGAAAAAAATGACAGATTTTTAGCTTTTTTTGCTAAAATTTTTGTCTGTTTTAAGATAAAAATCAGAAGCGATATTTTATGCCGGCGACAACCTCAAATCCGAGAGTCGGATAGTTGTAATACATCTCGTATTTCTGGTGCAAAACGTCTTTGATTTCAAGGAAAGCCGACAAATCGTCCTGAATCTTATAATCAGCGCCAAGCTGCACGTCGACGGATCTCTTAACGTCTATGGCTTCGAGGTCAGGAGTCAGCATCCAGCGGTTGCCAATATATTTCACCGCGGCATTGAAACGCCAGGTGTCGTTGAGTCGGTAATCGCCACGCAGAGTCATGGTGAACGACGGCTTGTACCATGGTTTTCCGTAAAGACTTGTAACTTCAGGAATCTGAATCAGATTTTGGCCCTGAATATTATAGATATTATACGCAAACTCAGCGGCAACATCAAGCTTTTCCATAGCTTTCCAATGCACGTCGGCAAGGATGGTCGTAAGATGGTAATCCTGGAAAATAATGTCAAACGCCTGCAGATGATATGTCGTGGCATCTTCATCGTAAACAGCGTAAAAATCATAATCAGGAATGAAGAAAACGCTGTTTTTGATGGTGCGGTATCTCACTCCAACATGAGCATCAATATTGTTGGCAATCTTCGCCTTGACACCACCCTGGAAATCGATTTTCGTCGTCTCGTATCCGAACTCGCTGAAGTTCTCGAAACTCGTCGTCACGAAAGGGTTTTCGGCCACGATGTCGGCAAAGGTGTTGATTTTCGAGCGTCCGCCCAGTCTTGCGTAAAACTCGAGTCGGTCGTCAAGCACGAAAACGCTTCCCAACACATCAGGATACACCCCGATATGTCCGCCCGTCTTGAAATCGAAACGCGCGCCCACATGCACATGATAGAAATCGCCGCTCATGGTGAAATACGGATTCACAGCCAGCAAAAACTGTCCCTGATAGATGTTGTTGTAATTCAACTCCACATCCGTCGCCATAGTCTGCAAATCGTTGACATTCTTGTCGCTAATCCAGTTGTCGGAATATGCCAGATGCGCGTTTGCATTAAACTGATGCTCCGTGGTGCCGCCGGCAATCCATGTGGCACGGTAATCGCCACCAAACTCAGTATAGATATCACGGTAACTCGAGCCGTTAGCGAGCCATTTCGCACCCAAATTGAGCGAATGGATATTGCGCCCGTTAGTATTCACAACATCATCGTAGGCACGCAGATGATACATATCGTATTTGTAATCGACAAACGAACGCAGCTGTCCAGTTCTGAACTTATTGACAGCCATCACGTTAAAGGCATTATTCATAAACGATGACTTCTCATAGTCGTTCATCTCGAGCCATGAAGAATAATGTTTCACGCCCACGCCCAGACTCATGGTCTTCGACAAATCGGAATAGTGGCGGAACAGGAAAACCGGCGACAGACGTGTGCCTATGCCAGCTTTCAGAAAGTTATTCTTGCTCTCGACACCGTAGTCGGCCTTGTATGTCATCGCGCTCATTGTCTCCACCTCGATGCTGTTACCGAAGTTGAAATCTCTCGCCTCTACCTTATATTTGGGGATATCGAATTCATTATCAGGCATCTCAGGTGTTTTCACCAGTCGCTCCGAGCGTTTAATCTGCGGCTTATAAGAGCCTTCCACCGTCACCTGCTCATTGTGCGTCTGAGCGTTGCCCAACAATCCGATAACAACAAAAAATATACTGATTATCAACGATTTATTTTTCATTCTGCATCCTCCTCATTATTTGATTCATCTTTTTCGATAGCTGCGAGTTTCTGCTCGGCAAGCGTCTTCGGCTCACCTCCTGGATAGTTGCTAATAATGCTCTTCAACGTCTCTTTCGCCTGGAAAATATTACCTTTCGCCACATAAACGTCGCTCAGCGTTACAAACGACATCGCCACGTAATAGCTGAACGCGCTGAAATTGTCGGAGATGTAAAACACCTTTTCCTCGGTCTCGTCGAGGTTTCCGAGTTTATAGTTGCCCAAAACCACGTAATATGCGGCAATAGCACCCATCTCCGTCCTGTCTTTCTTCGAACATGCCTCGAGTTTCGCCATAGCGTTGTTGTATTCGTTTTTCTTGTACAGCGACATTCCGACGATATAATTCACAAAATTCTTCTTATTCTGAGCAAGGTCTTGCATTCCCGCAAGATTATTGCCTTTATCAATAGCGCCGTCGTAATCTTCCAGCTTGTAGCAGCACTCCATCGCTCCTTCCAGCGCCTGCGCTCTAACCTTCTGATTCTCAGTGATATTAAGCAATCTGTCATAGTATCCTTTTGCCGTCTCGTAATTACCGTCAGCCTTTTCCATATTGCCGAGTTTCAGCAAAGCGTTGTCGGTATAGTCGTTGTCAGGTTGCGAGATGATGTATTCCATATATGGTTTCGCCTCAGCACCACGTCCGAGTCTCTCCAACGACATCTGTCCGTAGTAATTGACTTTCAACAGATAAGCTCCTTTCGGGAATTGAGCAACATACTGATTGATTGCTCTCAAGGCGTTTTCATATTGTCCCTGCTGGTAGAAATTCTCAGCCGTTGCAAACGACACCGAATCCTGCTCCGAGACACTCGTTGCGATGCCTTTTTCCTCGGTATACTTATAGAAATCGCCGGTTCTGTTCTCTTCCATGTAGATGTTTCTCATGATATTCAACGCCTCACGTGACTCGTCGGTGTTCGGATAATCATCAATAACTTTTTTAAGATTCGTCAATGCCAGCTCATATTGGTTGTTGTTGTAATACAACATTCCGATTTTCATCTGTCCGACACGTGCATACGACGACCTCGGGCGTTCCTGTACCAATCTGCTGAAAGCGGCTATCGCCGAGCGTTCGTCGTTTTTGCTCAGATTCGCCATTCCCATCTCGTAGAACGCTCTGTCATAGAACGATGATGTCTTGTATTTCTGTGTCAGCTCGTCCATGCTCTCCACCTTAGCGTTCATATTGCCAAGCGCTCCATAACCCATGCCCTGCTGGAACAGTGCGTAGTCGGCATTGCGTTTGTCTAGTTTCATGGCGTTGTTGTACGCCGTAATCGCCTTCTGGTAGCTGCGTTCCATGAAATAGCAGTCGCCGATGCGCATCCAGGCATCCGCCTCAAACTCCTTGTCGTCTCTCGCCATATTGAAATAATAGCTGAAGTTCTTTATGGCAGCCGGGAAATTACCTTTGGTATAGGCGATATATCCCAAATTATAATAAGCCATCGGCACCAAATCCGACTGTCCCGAGGCTCCCGATTTCAAAAATGCGGAATAATAAGTCTCAGCGTTCGCATAGTCTTTTTTCTGATAATAGCTGTCGGCAAGCCAATAATACGCCTCCGATTTCAACACGGCATCCATGTTTTTGTTGTTGACAGCCTTATTGAGATATGTTATCGCTCCGTTATAATCGCCTTTGTTATAATTCTCGATACCGATATTATATGTCAACTTGGCGTAAACACGCTGCATCTCAGGATTCAGCTCCGGCATCCTCTCCAAGGTGCTGATAGCCTTGGCGTAGTCTTTTGAATTCAGATAGAGATGGATTATCATCGTCTCAGCCTCTTCTCTGCGTTCCGAATAAGGATTCTTGGCGATATAATCCTCCAGCTGTGCCACCGCCTCGTTAAACGGATCCACGCCGCTGATAAAACTGAGTCTCGCGTAGTTAAACAGCGCCTCTTCACTCATGTCGTGGTCAAAATCGCATTTATATGCCGTCAGATATGCTCCTCTTGCGAATTTCTCTTGATTTGTCTTGATGTAGCACTGCGCGAGATAATATGAGGCGCATTGTGCCAGCGCATCGTTGTTGATTTTATTGGTAGAGTTCTGGAAATGTGTCACAGCGCCTTCATAATCAGCGTTTTTCATCATACAGAATCCGATTCTGAACTCCACTTCCCTGTCGAAAGGCTTGCGTGTGCTCTTCTGAGCGATGTCGTAATAATGCAGCGCCTTCACATAATCATTCTGCTGATACCACGATTCCGCAATTATCAAAGCCACGTCAACCTTCATCTGACCTTTGGCTTTTGCCAGAACTTTGTCGGCATCGCCTGTCACATTGGAGTATTTCCCGTCGACATAGTCGATATGCATTATATAAAGCGGGACGATATCTCTGTACTTCGGTGAATGTTCAATCTTGACAAAATGGTATCTTGCATCATCATAATTTTTGTTAACATATTGAATATGAGCGTAGTAATATCTTGCGTCATCCTTATACGGACTGTCCATATAAACCGTCTTGTAGAAACACTCCGATGCTTTTTCAATCTCACCTATCTGATAATATGCGAGGCCTTTCTTGAAATAATACTCGGCTTTCTCAGATTCAGAAAGGCTTGTCTCGTCAACGGTCTCATATTTCTTCACCGCGTCACGGTATTTTTTATTCTTGAAAAGCATATTCGCGTAAAGAAAATCGGCTTTCGAGGCGTAAGTACTGGTAGGATTTTCCTTCGAAAACAGCATGAGTTGCTGCTCGCCTGCGCCCATATACGACGAACATGCAGCCTCGTAAAATTTTGCTTCGACCGTCTTCTGGATATTTCCACTTCCAGCCATCTCCAGATACCTGTGGAAAAGTTCCGCGGCGGAGCCGTAATTTCGGTTGTCGAACAAAGTCTTCGCTTCACTGAACACCGACTCCGGCTCATAGTCACCAGATCTCTTCTGCGCTGATAATGAGATAGTTACAACAAATATTAAGATTGATAAAATAAGTACTTTTCTACCGTTTGACATATCGACAATTTTTTTGCGAATTTACAAAAATAAAACGAGTAATTGTACTAAATATTATAAAAATTTTGCCTTTGGATTTCAAGAAATCCAAAGGCAAAAAGAAAGGCATAAGCGGGATTCTGTATTTGATTGTCATTTCTCTAAGCCAGCCGTCACCGGATGGCTTCAGCAACCCACCCTCCCGGCTCGGACGAGCAGCCCTCAAGCGCCGGTATATTTGGTTTTGCAGCCCATAAGGTTTACCTCCGCCGCGCGTCACCGCGCGGCGGCGTGAGCTCTTACCTCACGTTTTCACCCTTACCCTTCGACAAGCTCAGGGCGGTAGTTTTCTGTGGCACTAGCTGTCGTTGTCTCCAACGCCTTCCCGTTAAGAAGTATGGTGCTCTGCGCTGTCCCGACTTTCCTCACGCGGAATCGCTTCCGCCCGCGACAATCGCCTTTCGAGCTGCAAAAATACAAAAAAAATCTCAATTGAGATATTTTTTAGTTTGAAGTGTAAAGTTTGGAGTTTGAAGTTACCTGACAACTTAAAACTTCAAACTCCAAACTTCAAACTAAAGCTTAAAAGATTCCCCAGGTTCAGGAATCACGATATCCTTGAATCCGTTGTTTTTCTTGAGATAGTTTGCGTATTTCTCCTGCACCTTCTCCTCACCATGAACAATAAACACTTTCTTGAGCTTTTCCGGATTCTGACACTTCAGATATTCTGCCATCTCACTATAGTCGCCGTGTCCGCTGAATGAATCGATACTGTAAACCTCCGCATTGACCTGATGTGGCATACCGAAAATGGAGATATCCTTCTCACCTGACACGATACGTGCGCCAAGCGTGGTCGGAGCGCAGTAGCCTACCGAAAGCACCGAATTCTTCGGGTTGTCGATGTTGTTCGCCAGATGGTGTTTCACTCGTCCAGCCTCCATCATGCCCGATGAAGATATGATGATACACGGTTCTTTCTTCTCGTTCAACGCCTTCGACTGCTCCACATTTCTAATATATTGCAGACTTTCAAAACCAAAAGGATCGTCGTCATATCTAAGAACTTCCGCGACACTTTTGTTGAATTCGTCAAGATGCATCCTGAAAATCGAAGTGGCACTCGTGGCTAACGGACTGTCAACATAAATCGGGATTCGTGGCAACTTACCGTCGTTGTAGAAATTATTCAAGATATACACTATCTCCTGCGTCCTGCCTATGGCAAACGAAGGGATGATGAGCTTGCCTTTCTTCTCCACACAGGTGTGATGGATAATCTGCAAAAGCTCGTCCTCAGAACCTTGCTTGTCCTCGTGAAGCCTGTCGCCATAAGTGCTTTCCGTAATCAAATAATCGCACTGCGGAAATGCGTTCGGCGCCTTCAAAAGATAGCTGTTGTAACGTCCGATGTCGCCAGTGTATCCTATCTGCGTGATGTGTCCGTTCTCGTCAATCCTGATGGTGGCGCAGGCACTTCCCAACATATGTCCGGTGTTGTAAAACTTCACACTGATGTTGTTGTCGATGTAAAACCTGCGGTTTGTCTCCGTGGTGATGAACAGCTCCATACACTCACGGGCGTCTTTTTCAGTATATATAGGCTCAACGCGTTTCAGTCCCTGACGAGCACGTTTCTTGTTAAACCAATGAGTATCATTCTCTTGGATAAAACCGCTGTCGGGCAACATGATGGCGCAAAGCTCACGGGTGGCAGGCGTGCATATCACCGAGCCTCGGAACCCATTTTTGTAAAAATAAGGTATCAGTCCCGAATGGTCGATGTGCGCGTGTGTCAAAATGATGCAGTCAATCTCCTTCGGATCAACCATGATGTTTCTGTTCATGGCATCGGTTTCCAAACCCTTGCCCTGAAACATTCCGCAGTCCAACAGCAGCTTCTTTCCCTTGTCGGTGACAATGAGATGCTTGCTGCCCGTGACCTCTTTCGCTGCGCCTATAAACTTGATCTTCATTATCTTAAAACATTAACAGGCTTTACGATGTTGCCATTTTCTGTCATGATGTTGACAAAATACATGCCGTTGTCGTATGCGCTTAAATCTATCACGACCTCGTCAGCGTCAACATCCTGTGTCATCACAACCTGACCGATGGTGTTGATAACTGTGATATGTCTCATCGCCTCAGCCTTGACATTCAAGTTGCCTGTTGTCGGATTCGGATAAACCTCCACGTTTTCCGACCAGTTTTCACCAACTGAAGTGTAGTCGGTTATCAACACCTCAATGTCAACAGGGTCTGACACGCACTCATTCTGATAGAACGCCATGATTCTATAGATATATGAACCGCCATGCTCAACCTGGTCGTAGCACTCGTAATGGGTGATAGATGGAGTGTTTACAATACGACGGACCAACTCGAAGCTAATCTCATCCTCGCTTCTGTAAATCTCAAATCTTTCGAGTGTGTACTCATATTCTGCTCTATCCCATGACATGTGTGCCCCGAATTCGCCTTCATCCCAATAGCTCACACCAACGAAATGCTCTGGTGTCGGACAGACAACCGGTGCAGGATCGTTGACAATCACAATCACCATTGCTGATGCTGTATTGATGCCGTCTGACACTGTAACCTCATATGTCATCTCACCAACCTCTGTCGGAGTGGCTGTAGTTGTCATGCTGTTTGGATCCGCAACCATCTCTTCTGGTGTCCATGTGAATTCGTAATTGCCTGTTCCTCCCGATGCGTTTGCAGTCAATGTCACTGATTCGCCAAGGACTATAGTCTCAGGATCTGCAACAGCGATGACCAACAATGGAGTAAAAGTTCCTCCATCAGTGATGCTTACTGGGGAAACAAAAGTCTTCTTGTTATATCCAAACACCGTCAATGTGGCTGTACCTGTTCTTCCAGGAGCTTCAAATGCGATGTTTGCACTTCCGTTAGTGATCGTTGCCGAACCCAAAATCTCACCGTCTAATGTCAATGTAGCCAAAGCTCCGTCTGCATTTGTGGCGCTCACCGCATAACTTGTAGCTGTCGATTCCATAGTGCTGTTTGACGTCACATTCATGACAGCCGGAACAGCGTTACGCAGTGTCAATGTCGGGTCGCCGAACAAAATCCAAGTGTTATATGTTCCTTTGTTTGCATTGCTGTTGGCTCCAAGGTCCAAAACTCTCATGTTTCCGTTGATTGAAACGCCACCCATGGTGCGACAGATGTTGTTGTTATACGACTCCACCAAGATGTCGACCATCTCATCCTGACCGTACATTGGCGGCTGCCATGGCTGCTCGATGTATGAGAACATACCGCCGATAGCACCTGTCGGACTGCCGTTGCTGTTGTTGGTAGCACGCATCCAGGCTTCAGCGAAACAGCCACTGCCGTAATCGTATTTTCCGTTAAGGCAAGCTACAGAAATGACGTATGGAAGCTTGTAGTCATTAGTCAAAGCGTTGACATGTGAGTTGCTGTAGTTGAAAACGCCCCAACCCGTCTCATAACCATGGTTGCAATAGTTGATGATGCTCACACCTGCATTGATGTGCTGGCTGATAACAGCGGCACTCGATGACACGCCCGTAACGCTCTGATAATCACGGTGTACCTCGGTGTAATGATAATTCAGCAGGTCTGTTCTGATATTGTCGATGTGCTCATAGTCATCTTCTCCATAATGACCGCTTCCATTCTCTTTTTTCGACACGCCCTGTCCTACTGTAAGCCATGTTGCAGTCTCGTCCAAGTCTCTTTCATAATTCAACACCTTGTTGACATGATTTGTCACCTGAGCCTCTGTCTCGCAGCAGAAACGGCCAACGATAACCTCATTGTAATAGTCGTTACCTGCCAACTGACCGTATTGTAAGTCGCCGTAGCCAGAATAGTTGTCCCAGCCTGAGCCTGCCGAGATATACACTCCAGGAATCTGCGCAACATCACCGACAAGCAACAAGTCGGTAAGATTAGGATGTGAGGCATAATAAGTCTGCAAATATGACTGGATGGCAGCAGCTGTGTTACCTGTTGTCGATGTTCCTACCATGGTCGTAGGACGGCCAATCTGCTTCTTCCATGCCACAAAAGGCTCCATAGCGCTCATGAATGCGTCGTGGCAGATGATGAGTAACTCACCGTTTTCAGCTATCGAGGTGTATCTCGACATTGCCTCCTGATAGTTGATGTATCTTCTGTCATATGCCTTGTTAAACTCAGCGTCTACAGTTATCGATTTTGCTCGGTTTTCAAAGATATTTCTGCTGTCTTTGCCAACTTTCTCCATCTTCAAAGTGAAATGGGTGTAAACTCTAAGGGTCTTTGTCACTGCATTATATAAATAAGGTGTGACCATCATGTTCTGACCTCTCACATCACGATGGATGTATGGCTCGCTGAGTTTTGCAACCTGTGCCGGATAAAACGCATCTTGCTGATACATAGTACCATAGGTGTAAGGCACGTCGTCCGGATTGATGCTTCTCGGGAAATCGCCCTTTGATGGTGCCACCACGATGTTTTCATAGTCAACATATTGAGCATCAACAACTTCAACGCTCATCAAAGCGTCGTCACCGATGACTGCCGGGATGACTATGCTCGGCACGTTAGGCTCTCCGGCCTGTGCCAGCTGCATCATCTTATTGTTTGTTATGACAAAAGCCTCGCCATTAGGTGTCTCAACAGCATTTTTCAGAAAACCGTCAACACTGACTTCAACTTTTATCTCATTCTCTGTCGATGAAACCAATCTCTGATTCCATCCCTGCGCAGTTGCGAACTGCATGCACATCAAGCTTATAGCTAAAATAAACAGTTTTTTCATGATACATAATTTTCTGCAAAGATAATAAAAAAAAGGACGCCGCATGCGGCGTCCTTTACTTTTTTTCAAAAAAGTCGATTACTTGATAACAACTTTTTCAATGCTTGAGTTGCCGTTGGCAACGACCTTCAAGAAGTAAACGCCGTTGTTCAACTCGCTCACGTTAAGTTTCACGTTGCCGTTTGCCACACCGCTCATCACAACCTGACCGACGCTGTTGATCATCTGATATTCATAGCTTGATGCATTTGATCTGATGTTCAACTCGTTTTCTGCTGGGTTAGGATAAACGCCGAAGCTGACTTCGTTCTCTTCAACACCTGTGAATTCAACAACAACAATTGCTGAAACAGGAGCTGACATTGAACCGTTGGCGTCGACAGCGCACACTGAATATTTGTATGTGCCTGATGCTGTAACCACGTCGACGTATGATGTCTCTGCTGTTGTTGCGATTGTCTCACCGTCGCGTTTCACAACGTATGATGTTGCGTCTGCTGATGCGCCCCATGTGAGGTTAACATTAGTTCCATCAACTGTTGCGACGAGGTCTGTTGCAGGATCAATGAATGTGTAGACATTGGTTGGTGGGAAGATGATATCATCAACCCAAGCGCAGTCGTCACCTGAACTCACTGATGAATCCTTGGTGTACTCCCACTTGAATGTGTGCTGTCCCGGTGTCACAGCCTGTGTGAACTCCGTCCATGCGACTGTTCCTGACCATACACCTTTTTCCTGACCGTCCATGTAGAAGTGGAGCTTATCGTAGTTGTTCTCTGATGAAACCTTGTACCAGAATGAGAGGTCGCCTGTTGACAACACCTCGACTGACAACTGCATGTAGCCTGATGAGTTGTGCTGACCGTTGTTGTTTGACTTAGCGCAGTAGCTGCCTCTACCACCCTCGACGATCTGCCATGGATACTGTGAGCTTAATGTCCAATCGCTGCCGAAGCTGCCTGATTCAAAGTCTTCCTGGATAGCGCCATAGCTCAACACGAAGATATTTGCAACCTCGAAGAGACCTGTTGTGAAGTCGTATGCAACCTCAAATGTTGAACCTGGAGCAATGCTTGGATCAACTGTGTAGTTGCTGACTAACTCGACTGCTTCACCACCCTCGACAACACCTTCATATGTGATTGTTGCAGGTTCAAACACGAGGTCTGGTGAGCAGCTCACGATTGTAAGTTCGCCGCCATAGAATGGAGCAGAACCGTTGTTAGCGAATGTGAATGTAGCAACACCGTCACCACTTGAAACGCTTTCAACAGCAAGAATTGGAGCATGCATTGTAATCATCACCTTGCCTGTCCATGTGTCTGTTCCAGATGTCATTGTAGCGTCAATCTGTGCCACCTCGCCGTCTGGAACGTTTGATGCGACCTCAAACTGGAAGCCTTCAACTGTTGCTGTAGCACCAGCTGCGAGTGATGCGAGTGTGCCTTCTGCTGAAGTGATGTTGATGTATTCATTTTCTGTTGAAAGTGTCACAGCAATGTTGCTTGCTGTCTCAACACCGACATTCTTAACTTCAACGTCCAAATCAATTGTTTCACCGTAGTTTGCCGGAGCGCTCATAGCGTAGTCGTTAACAGTGACATATGCGCCTTCTGCTGGAACGATTTCAATTGAGCCCATGTAAGTCTCTTTGTTGAAACCAACGATAACGAGATCAGCGTCACCAACATTTGACAAAGCTGGGAACTGCATGTTGCACTGACCGTTGATGATTCTCTCTGATGCGAGGATCTCACCGTTCAATGACAATGTTGCGATAGCGTAATCAGCATCAGCTGTGATATTGAGTTCTGTCATACCAAGCATCAACACTGATGGAGCTGCTGTTACGTTCATAGCTGTTGGAACGTCTGTTCTGATCAAAGCTGACGGGTCACCGAAGAGAAGCCATGTGTTGAATGTCTGATATGAATCATTTGGAGCCATATCGAGAACATACATACTTCCGTTCAATGAAGCACCACCGATTGTGTGGTTAAATGGATCTGACTCATGTCCTGTACGTCTGCACAAAATGTCAACCATCTCGTCCTGACCGTACATTGGTGGAATCCAAGGCTGTGAAACGAATGAGAACATACCAGCGACAGCACCTGCAGGAGCGCCGTTGTGGTTTGCACGAAGCCATGACTCGCCGAAGCAAGTACCGACGTCGAATTTACCATTCAAACATGCCACAGACCAAACGACTGGAAGCATATTGTCATTTGTCAAAGCACTGACATTGCTGACACTGTAGTTAGCGACACCCCAGCTGGTCTCTGAACCGTGGTTGCAGTAGTTGATGATGCTGATACCTTGGTTGATAGTACCGCTGATGGTTGAAACGCTTGCGTCACCACCGCTGCCGCCGTGATGCTCTGTCACTGTTGCATATGTATATTCAAGAAGTTTGTCGCGAATCAGGTCGATATGCTGGTAGTCATCCTCACCATAGTGACCGCTACCTGCACCGTAATAACCGATACCCATACCTTGATTGCCCCATGCTGCACCTGCCTGAACGTCACGCTCGTAGTAAATGCTCTTGAGAACCTGTAAATCAGCATCAGCAGCATTAGCAACTGAGAAACGACCGACCAAAACTTCGAGGTAATCATCGTTGCCTTCAAGTTTGCCAAGGTAGTTGTCTGAATAGCATGTACCGCCTGAACCTGAACCATAGTTCTTAGGTGTGATGTCGCTGTATTCACCGACGAGAAGCAAGAACTCAAGGTTATGTGCAGGGTCATTGTAGAAGCTGCTGACATAATTCTTGATGTTTTCGATGCTGTTGCCACCGGCTGTTGTAACACTCACCATAGTGGTTGGACGACCTGACTGGTTCTTCCAATCAACGAAAGGCTGCAAATTGCTCATGTATGGATCTGCGCAGATGATAAGCATCTCACCATAGTCCTCATCAAAGGTGTAGGTCTTGCTTGTCTCACCGAAGTTGATGAAACGCTGGCTGTACATAGCCTTCTGTTCCGGATCCACCTTGATGGTGTTGCTCTTGCGAGCTGCCTTCTGGTTCTCGCCATTGTCGCTAACCTTTGTCATTGCAATTGTCATGCTTGTGTAAACACGCAATGTCTTTGTCACAGGGTTGTAAGCGAATGGACGAACCATGATGTTCTGACCGCGGAAGTCTCTGATGATGTAAGGAGCGTCAAGTGTAGCCTGCTCTGCCGGCCAGAAAGCGTTCTGCTGATACATCTCACCGTAGGTGTAAGGAACATCCTCCGGATTGATCTGACGGCTGAAGTTACCCTTTGATGGAGCTACCTCAACATTCTCATAGTCAACATAAGTTGAATTAACGACTGAAACATTCATCTCTGCCACGTCACCAATCATAACTGGGATGACAGCGTATGAAAGCTGTGGTGCACCAGCCTCAAGTTCGTTAGCCATCTTATCAAGGCTGACCACGACCTGCTTGCCGTTAGGTGTTGTCACACTCTGTGTGTAGAAACCGTCGAGATTGACGTTGACGACGATCTCATTTTCTGTAGAAGAGACCAAAGTCTTCTTCATCATCGTTGGAGAATCACTTGTGATTCCATGCCATTCCTGTGCAAATCCCATGAAAGAGAACACCAGGAACAAAGCTGTTAGTAATGTTGATTTTTTCATTTTTTATTAAATGGTTTTAAAATTAATAATCAATTTTTACACCTATAATAATTAATAGCTCGCAAAGATATAAAAAAAAAGGATGCCGTAAACCGACATCCTTAAATATTTTTTTGAAAATTTTTACTTAACAGTGACTTTTCTTACGATAACTTCACCGTCAGCAACGATTCTCAAGAAGTAAACACCGTTGAGGTCGCTTACGCTGATAGCTGTTCTGCCGTTTGCGTTGCCGCTGAGAACAACCTGACCAACGCAGTTGATCAACTGATATTCGTAGTTATTAGCGTTAGCAACAACATTCAAAACATCGTTTGCTGGGTTTGGATATACGCTAACTTTAACATCTTCGTTCTCGATGACACCGTCGTAGTTGACAGTAACCATGATTGAAACAGGAGCTGACATTGAGCCGGCTGCATCGACTGCATAGACTGAATATCTGTATGTACCTGTCTCTTCAAGAACGTCGACATATTCTGTTTCTGTTGTTTCACCAATTGTCTCGCCGTCGCGTTTCACAACGTATGACACAGCGTCTGCTGATGCATCCCATGTGAGCAACACATCGTGATTCTCAACAACACCCTCGAGGTTAGAAGCTGGAGTAATGAATGTGATGACGTTGACTGGTGGGAACTTGATGTCGTCAACCCAAGCGCAGTCTTCGCCTGAACTCACTGATGAATCCTTGGTGTATTCCCACTTGAATGTGTGCTGACCTGTTGTCACAGCCTGTGTAAACTCTGTCCATGCAACTGTTCCTGACCAAACACCTTTTTCCTGACCGTCCATGTAGAAGTGGAGCTTGTCGTAGTTCTGCTCTGATGAAACTTTGTACCAGAATGTGAGTTCACCAGCTGCCAACACGTTGACTGACAACTGCATGTAACCTGATGAGTTGTGCTGACCGTTGTTGTTTGACTTAGCGCAGTAGTTACCTCTACCACCGTCAACAATCTGCCATGGATACTGTGAGCTTAATGTCCAGTCGCTGCCGAAGCTGCCTGATTCGAAGTCTTCCATGATAGCGCCATAGCTCAACACGAAGATGTCATTAACATTGAAGAGACCTGTTGTGAAGTCATATGCAACCTCAAATGTTGTACCTGGTTCAACGCTTGGATCAATAGTGTAATTTGATGTCAATGTGAGCATCTCGCCACCTGCTACGACTTCTTCTGAAATGACTGTCTCAGGATCGAATACGAGGTCTGGTGAGCAGCTTACGAGTGACAATGTGCCACCATAGAATGGAGCTGTACCTGTGTTCTTGAATGTGAATGACACGCTTGAGTCGGTCTTCTCGATAGTCTCGAATGCGAGAACTGGAGCGTGGAGTGTGATGCTGATGTTAGCATCCCAAACGTCTGTTCCGTCTGTCACTGAAAGGACGAACTGAGCTTTATACTTGTCTGGAACGTTTTCTGCAACTTCAAACTGGAAGCCTGCCAATGTCTCCATCTGATCTGGATCCAATGCTGCGCCTGATGCTTCTGCATTCAAAACTGTGACATATTCGCTCTCTGTTGAGAGTGTTGCTGTGATAGCGCCTGAAGCCAATGTACCGACGTTCTTCAATGTGACGTCCATGTCGACTGTCTCGCCATAGTTAGCTTGGTCAACATTCAATGCGTATGTGTCAACTGCTACGTAAGCACCTGTCATTGCTGCTGCAGGAACTGTTGCGATGTATGGGACGTGCTGTGGATGTGTAACGACGATCTTCACGTCACCGCCTGATGTCACAGGAGTGATAGCGATGTCTGTTGTACCTGTCTCGTCAATCATACCGGCACCATAGAGCATACCGTCCTTTGAAATACCAACGTATGAACCTGGTTCAGCTGTAACTGTGTAGAAATCCATTCCGATAGGAAGTGTTGGGAGATGTGAGACAGACTGTTCAGTAGGCTGGATACGATATGGAAGGATAGAACCATCACCGAGGGTGTGGTATGCCTGCCAGTCATAGAGGTTGCTGATATGAATTGTATAACCCAAAGCTTCAGCTGCGTTTGATGCAAGGTTACCAACAAATCTGATAGCGTCAACTACGTTGTATGCTGCGTCATCCCAGATAGCATCATAGCAACCAAGAGTTGTGATGTCGATGTTTGGCATTGAACCATTGGCCTGGCTTGTTGCGCCAACGCCGAAGTAGTAGTCATTCAACCAATATGTTGAAGGGCATGAGCCGATGTATGCGTAAGCAGCTTTGTTTGCTGTACGAACCATAGCTTCACCGAAGCATTCACTTGAGATACCCCAGTCAGCAGCCTGGCAGCAGTTACCCATTGCGAGGAAGTATTTGTGCTCGTTGTTAAGGTTGTGGACATCGCTAACTGTGAAGCTTGGACCTGACCAGCTGGTATTTGAACCGTGAGCTGTGTAGTTTGCGAAACCGACACCTGTGTTCAAGTTGTTGTAGCAACCAGTGTATGTGCCGTTGCTGTACTCATAAACATTGTTGAAGCCATGTTCTGTGTTGTAATAATAGTTGGTTGCGTACCAGATTGTAGGACGACCCACTGTGACACCCCAACCTGAGTCTTCACCAGCGATGAGCAACACATTGCTCAAATAGCTTGGATCTGGCATAGTAAGCTGCTCATATTCGAGAGCTTTGTTCATCATAGCTTCCATGTGAGCCACTGTCTCTGCTGGGAAACGGCTGTGATACATATCTGAGAACATATCGCCGTCAACACTTGAGTACTGAAGGTCTGTGACGCACTGTGTCTCGCTACCAGTACCTGATTCAGGAACCATGTTCTTGTCACCCATGATCATGAGGAATGAAGGATGATCCTCAGCATATTTGTTCTGGATGAAAGTTCTGATTGCTGCAGCGGTTGAGCCGATTTCGTCTGTGTAGTTAACGTCGACATAGAAACCTTTTTCTGTCTTCCAGTTAACCCACTCCTCAATTGTTGATTCGAATGCACGGTTAGCAATAACCAACATCTTAACAGGATTCTGCCACATGTCTGGGTGCTCATCATAGATGTCGTTGATAGCTCTTTCGTTGAACATTGTCTTGTAAATGCCAGCGAAATATGGGTTGAATGTGCTTACGAAGTAATCTTCAGCAGCTGCTTTGTCATAGCTTCCGAAGCTGACTTCAACCTCGATGTTGTTGTAAACACGGATTGTGTTGTTAGCTGCGTCATACTGGACAGGGTTCACTGTGAGAGCTGCAATCTGGATACCACGCATTGTACCTTGAATCTCAACAAGAGCTAATTGACGCTCTGCATAACCTTTCTGTGCATAAGCCTTAGCGCTGTATTCAAACGGGATGTCCTCTGGCTTCTGATCCTTACGGAGTTTAGGCTGCATAGGGACAATCTGGTTGATACCGTAATCAGCGAGTTTGAATTCTTGTGTTGTGTAACCTTTCACTGCCACTGTAACATCTTTTGCTCCGACAGGAACAGCGATGAGTTTGTTAGCTGCAGGAAGATTAGGCTCACCAAGATTACCTGACTGATATGTTCCGTCCATTGTAATGGCTGAGAACACACCTCTTTCAGTTGTAACTTCAGTAGCATCGATGCCGCTGAATGAGAATGTTGCAGTAAGTCCATCTGTTGATGCGACTGTGCAAGCCTGAGCGCTCTTTGCGCCAGCAAGGTCGATTCGGCCTTGAGCAAAAGCCTGGAAGCCAAACATAATGACCACCAATGCCATTGCTAACTTTTTGAGTTGAAATTTTTTCATTTGTGTAAAATTAAGTTATTATTTAATGTTAATTCTGTCCAAGACAAAGTCTTTTCGATTTTCCAAGCTACAAAATTACAAATTATTTTCTATTTAACATCCTTTTTTTATAAAAAATTTTGATAAAATTTCTATTTCCCCAGTATTTTGTCGTATTCCTTTCTGGAATTCAACACCTCAACAGCCTTCTGCACCATCTTATCTTCCCTCATCACAACTTGGTAATATTTGTCGATATTCCAAATATTTTGAGCTATCATCCCCTTGATTCTCAACTTAATCCACATCTCCGAACGCTCAAACTGCTCATCATCCCACTGCACCTCCTTCTGCTCCGCCACTTTCTTGAATTCCTCTATCATAACGTCGTCAACGGTGAATTTATTGTTAAAAGCGTCAAACTGAGGGTACTCAGCGGCGAGTTTATCCCTGTTCACCAACACAAAATCAATGCAATAACTGTTGAACACGCTTTTTCTCACCAGATTGGTCAAAAGCTTGGTTGAATAGGTGGTGTCGACAGGCATGAAGATGTCGGGCATGATGCCACCGCCGCCGTATACCGCCCTACCTTTATTAAGCGTGAAATATTTAAGAGAATCAGGGAAATGGATGCTGTCGGCATGATAATATTCGCCATGCTCCAGACGTTTCGTCATCTCTTTGAAATACTCCTCCGAGCCTTCGTCGTAAGAACGCTGTATGCAACGTCCTGTCGGGGTGTGATAACGTGCCGTAGTGAGACGGATCTGCGAGCCGTCAGGTAAGGTGAACGGTCTCTGCACCAAGCCTTTTCCGAACGACCTGCGGCCTATCAGCACCCCACGGTCCCAGTCCTGAATGGCACCTGAGACAATCTCGCTTGCCGATGCACTGCCTTCGTCAATAAGAACCACAAGCCTGCCATCGCGGAACTCTCCGTTTTTATCAGTCTCAAAAACCTGTTTAGGGCTCTTCAAACCTTCAGTAAACACTACTGTTTTATTGCTTCCGAGAAACTCATTGCCCAAGCCGAATGCCGTCTGCAGATAACCGCCCGAATTGCCGCGCAAATCGAAAATCAGCGACTTCATCCCTTGTTTTTTAAGGTCTTTGAGCGCAGTCTCAAACTCATCCACCGACTGCTGTGCGAACTTGTCGAGTTTGATGTACCCGATTTTCTTGTCAACCATGAACCAGGTGTTGATGCTATTCAACGGGATTTTATCTCTAACAACCTCAAAATCAATAAGTTCAGTATCTTTACCACGTCTTATTCCAAGCACCACTTTTGTGCCTTTCTTTCCGCGCAGATGTTTGGTAACGTATTCATTATTAACCTTCTTGCCAAACGCCTCTTCCCCGTCTATTGTCACGATTCTGTCGCCTGCCATGATGCCGACTTTCTCCGACGGACCGCCAGGAACAGCTGAAACAACTAAAATGGTGTCGCGCAGAATCTGGAATGTCACGCCAATGCCTTCGAAGCTGCCCACCAGCTCCTCGTTGGCTTTCTGAACGTCTTTAGCTGCGATGTATGCGCTGTGCGGGTCGAGGGTTTTCAGCATCGCCACGATTGCTTCCTCGGTCAACTTCGGCATGTCGGTGCTGTCAACATAAAAATTGTCGATGATATACATCGTCGTCGCAAGCTTCTGTGATGTCTCAGCAGGTTTCTGCGCAAACGCTATCACGCTGACACTCAATAATATAAATAAAAATATCTTTTTCATGATCTTACAATATCAAATGAATTATCGTCATTAATTTTAATAATCGTAGACGCTTTTGGCTTCACTATCACGTCATGATAGAGGCTCACGACATAATCGGCTGCTTTTTTCATCTCTTCGGAAATATCGGAGAAATTGGCCGGTGAAGGCTCGCCGCTGAGGTTAGCCGATGTCGATGTTATCGGATGTCCAAGGCGTTTTATCACCTCCTGACAAAATTCATTCGTCGTGACGCGGATGCAGACACTGCCGTCTGACGACAGATTCTTGGCAAGTCCCTTTGACTCTTTATATATGATACTCAACGGGTTGCGTGCTGCTTTAATCAAATCTGACGCTACCGGCGATGGGTTTTTGACATAATCCTTCAAACGTTCGACGGAGTCAACCAAAATGATAAGACCTTTGCCGGCAGGACGGTTCTTGATCTTGAAAATCTTGTCGATAGCCTTGGAATTAGTGGCATCGCAGCCAATTCCCCAGATGGTGTCGGTAGGATAAACGAAGACCTTGCCTTCCGACAGCAACTTCACGCATAATGCGACTTCTTCTTCAAAAGTGTTCATAATCTGTCTGTTAGTTCTCTAATTTCAATAAATTCAGCACATCTGAAATGACCTTCCGGACATTTTTTATATCCGTGCAACCCACAAGGACGGCATTTCAGGTTACGGTTTTCCTGCACCACCACCGAGTCGTCCGACAAAGGACCGAAGCCAAAATCAGTAACCGTAGAGCAGAAGATTGCCGTCGTTGGCGCATTTTGTGAACTAGCGAGGTGCATGGGCGATGAGTCGTTGACGTAGTTCATCTTGGCATCGCGCATCAAAGCCGCTGATTCCAGGAGGTTCAGCTGACCTGCGAGACTCTCAATCTGCTTGTTAGGCACATTGGCGATGATGCGGTCGCAATAAGCGATATCGTCTCTGCCACCAAGAAGATAAACCTTCAAATCATCAGGAACAAGATTCAAAAAATGAATCCAGCGTTCTTCAGGAAACTGCTTTGTAAACCACAATGAGCATGGTGCTACACAGATGTAAGTGCCTGTTTTATAATGTTTTACCTTTTCAAAAACCGCTTCATTAGGATACAGAGCGGGACGCACCGCCTTGTCATCGGTGAGGTGCACGATAAGCTTCTGGTTTCTGTCGACCTCATGCAATCCCTTCACCCCTATCTCATGCTTGATTTTGTGAGTGAAGAAGCAGCTGAACGGGTTCTTGTCGAAACCTGAAGTCTCCTTAGCCTTGCCGAAAGCGGTGATAAAACCTGTCGCGGCATAACGTTGTATGTTGATTATCTGGTCATAACGCTGTTTGCGCACCTGTCGCCAAATCGACAACAGGCTGCTGTATTTGTGATTTTTCTTGTCCCACGAATACACCCTATTTAAATACGGATGATTATCAAACAGGCTCTCATAGCCCTTTTTAATCATCATATCTATCTGACTATCAGGGAAATACACATGTAGTTTCTCTGCGACAGCCGTCGCGAGGATGACATCACCTATGGATGCGGTTTGGATAACTAAAAACTTTTTCATCATTCAAAACAAACTACAAAAGTACTGATATTTTTCGTATTTTTGCAAAAAATTTCACAGAAAAATGTGGTTGGTTTTTATGGCATTGGCAATCGGCATGGTTTATGCCTCGCTGCTGTATCTATTCTCGAGGAAATACAGCAAGCCGCTAACGATATTGCTTTTCGCGTTAAGGACAATAGTCGTAGCCACCGTCGTGATGCTGTTCGTCAATCCATATATCAAACAGAAAATCAATAAGATAGAGAATCCTATCATCGTTTTTGCGCAGGATAAATCAGAGTCGATGCCGGAATGTCCGAAAGCTGTCGATTCAATAAAAAATGTGCTGGAAAAAAGTTATAATGTTGATTATCATGATTTTGGCAACCAATACACAAACATTTCCGAGGCATTAAACACCATTTCGCGCCAATATTACAAAAAGAACGTCGGCGCAGTAGTCTTGCTCTCTGATGGCATTGTGAATCAAGGAGTTGAACCTGAATTAATCATCGAAAACTATCCTTTCCCAATATATTCCGTAACGCTCGGTGACACCGTCGCATATCCGTCAATGACCATCAAAGATGTGAAATACAACAAAACGGTGCAGGCAAACATGCTGTTTCCGCTTCGAGTCACCGCTAACGCCTTGAATTACAAGGGTAAAGACATGAATGTCATTGTAAAAATGGACGGCGTCGAGGTGGAAAACGTCAGTGTGCCAGTGACATCGAACAAATTTTCGAAAACCTTTGATTCCAATATCGATTCCGGCGATGGAGGCACGAAACAAATTGATATTATCGTTGGTGATAAATTGCGCCGTATTTTCATCACCGTCACCGACAAAAAATACCGTGTTTTGTGCATTGCACGCGCACCGCACCCCGACATCGCGGCAATAAAATCGGCATTGGATGACCATTTCGAATTTGATGTTGTTTATGATTTGGTTGATGATATGGATAATTATGATTTGGTTATTTATCATCAAACAGCAGCAAAATCAACAATTCCATCATTATATATTATAGGAAATGATTTTGACAAATTCAACGAATCGCAGGATATCGTAACAATTCAACGTGGCGCAGCAAATACAAATCTTGACGTGAAAGCCAGGTTTAACAACGGTTTCGGACTGTTCACAATCAATTCCGACATCAAAAATGAGATACAGACATATCCGCCACTGTCGCTGCCTCATTCTGAGATCACATTCAACGGCCGCCATGACGAATTGTTCAACATGAATGTGATGGATATGGAGACTCCTCTCCCACTGCTGGCGTTCGCCAATGACAACGACGGAAACAGACATGCGTTCCTTTTCGGAACAGGCTGCTGGCGCTGGAAACTTTACGAATACTTCCATCATAAAAACAATGACGGATTCAACGAGATTATCAGCAAGACGGTGAAATATCTGCTCACAGAAAAAGATAAAGAGCTGACAATCAATCACAAAGACAGTTATCTAAACACGGAAAACATCAGCATTTCAGCGGAATTGAGAAATCCGAGCCGAGAATTGATTAACGAGCCGGATTTGCATATTGTGATTAATAATCAATATGAATATGTGTTTTCAAAAGGCGAGAACAATTATAATCTGAATATCGGAATGTTGCCTGAAGGCATTTACAAATACCGTGCCCACGCTACGTTTGGAGGTGTGGAATACAACACCAACGGCACATTCACAGTGGAATCAATCGGCATCGAGGCACAAGATCTGACCGCAAACATTGAACGTATGCGTTCGTTAGCATCGCAGACAGGTGGAAAACACTATTATATCACTGATATTCAAGATATTATAAAAGATTTGGAGAACGACAGCCGCGTCACGTCTATTTCAAGGGAAGAGACAAGATATGACGATTTGATTAATCTTAAATGGTTGTTTTTCAGCATCTTAGGACTTATAACAATTGAATGGTTATTAAGAAAAATATTTGGAATTTATTAGTTTGAAGTTTGGATTTTGAAGTTTGAAGTTAATTTTTAAATAAATATTATGAAAGTAGCGAATAATACCTTTGTAACGTTGACTTACACGTTACACAACGACACAAAAGACGGTCCGGTCATCGACCAGGCCACGAAAGAGAAACCATTGGAGGCGATTTTCGGACACGGAATGTTCTTACCACGTTTTGAGGAATCATTGCAAGGTCTTGAACCTGGCGACACTTTCGGTTTCCACCTCACTCCTGCCGAAGGTTACGGCGAGTACAACCCTGAGATGGTTTACACCGTGAAGAAAGACATGTTCATGGAAAACGGCAAGCTCAGCGAGCATTGCAAAGAAGGTAACACCTTACAGTTCAACATTGGAAACGGCATCGTTCCAGGAAAAATCAAGAAAGTGAGCCTCGAGCTCGTTGAAATCGACTTCAACCACGAGTTGGCCGGTGTGCCGCTCTATTTCGAGGGCGAGATTCTTGCAGTGCGTGAGCTGAAAGAAGAAGACTTCGGCGGAGGCTGCGGTCATTGCGGCGGCAGCTGCGACAGTGGCAGTTGCGATGGCGGCTGCGAAGGTTGCAAATAAAAAAAAGGCGCTGAATTCAGCGCCTTTTTTTTATAATTACACTTCAAATATTAGAATGTGTAGTAGAAACCAATTGTGATAGGTGTTGCGTTGTTGACGCCGAAACCAAATTCGTTTGTTTTATATGTTTCTGTAACACCGTCTGATTTAGCTGTTTCTTTTGTTGTGTTGAAACCAAGTTCAAGGATGTTAAGAGCGCAGTTCATTGAGATGTTGTCTGTGAGCATGTAAGCCATTCCAGGAACAACGCCGATGCCGAATGTAGTGGTCTTGTTGCCATCGGCTGTCATTGTCATACCACCACCTTCAACAGTAGCTTTTGGCTTTGTATAGCTGTATTCAATTCTTGCATCTGCATAGAACTTGAAGTTGTCAACTTCTGCAAACACATAACGGAAATAAGGAGCGAAACCGATAGTTGTTTCCTTAATTGTTGTTGTGTTTACCAATTCACCTGTTTCGTCGTCATAATTTTTTCTAGTTGTTTTGCCAAAGCCGAAACCGAGGTCGAGACCGACGCCCATGTTGTCATTGAACATGTAACCAACTGATGGAGCAATTGTGAAGTTGAAAGTTTTTGGCAGATCCTGTGTGATTGAAAGGCCGCCACCTTCCAATTTGTAAGTGTTGCTTCTTGTGCCCAAGCCGAGGTTACCACCTACAAAGAACTGTGCCTGTGCGAACATAGCTGCTGCTACAAAAGCAATTGTGATAAATAATTTTTTCATAGTAAAATAATTTTAATTACGCCTACTCTTTATGAGATTTTCGGCATCCTCTCTTTATCTTTTGATATTTAATTGTCAAATACTTCGCAAAGTTATATTTTTTCTTAATATGTGCAACATTTTTTTTTCAACAAGAAAAAAAATTATCAACATCATTGTAAACTTTAGCTTTTCACTCGATAAACAGTTGCTGTTCGGGCCACGTTATAAATTCTCATTATTATCTCATCGCCAATTCTCTCAGACGGGAAAACCGCGCTTTTATCAATGTTTTCAAAGCCTCCGAAGCATTTGTCATCTGTTGTGAACATAATTTCATAGTCGCCGGTCTGCTTTACATTTATCCTGTAATCGGGCAAGGATTTTTGTCCCCAGTTGAACACAAAAATAAGGTTGTTTCGTTCAAACACTATGGTTTTGTTATCCTCGTCGGCGTTCAAAAGCCACGCCGGAGCCGCCTGCATCACCTTAGTTTTCTTCACAAAATCGAGCATCGATTTGTCGAAATCGCCCAGCCAATGGTATTTCAGATAGCCATTATCCACCAACGACCATTGGCGTTTTGCATATTTGTAGCTCCATCCGTTGTCATATCTTGGAAAGTCGATCCACTCGGGATGCCCGAACTCGTTGCCCATGAAGTTAAGCCAAGCGTCGCCACCAAGGGTGATGGTGAAGAAACGAATCATCTTGTGCAAAGCGATTCCTCTGTCGATGATAAGATTCTGCGAATTTTTATCCATCGCGAAGTACATCTCCTTGTCCATGAGCCTGAATGCAAGTGTCTTATCGCCCACCAGCGCCTGGTCGTGAGACTCAGCGTATGCTATGGTTTTCACGTCTTGCAGACGGTTTGTCATGGTAAAGAAGAACTCATGCATGTTCCATTGCTCGTCGGTCTGGTCTTTAAGCACCTTTATCCAGAAATCAGGCAGACCCATGCCGAGACGATAGTCGAAACCTATGCCGCCGTCTTCGATTTTGGCACAGATGCCGGGCATGCCGCTAACATCTTCTGCTATCGTAACATTCTGATTGTCAATATCATGAATCAGCTTATTTGCAAGTTGAAGATACGTCACGGCATCATTGTCAACGCCATCGCCAAAATATTTCCAAGGATTGTCGAAAGTCTCGCCAATGCCGTGATTTTTGTAAAGCATCGATGTCACGCCGTCGAAACGATATCCGTCGAAATGATATTCCTCAAGCCAATAGCGAACATTCGACAGCAACAGCTGCAAAGTCTCGATCTTCCCATAGTTGAAAAGTTTCGAATCCCATTGCGGGTGAACGCCTTCCAAACCAGGCTTAAGATACTGATATTCAGTGCCATCGAAGAGATTAATTCCTTCTCGCACGTTTTTCACGGTATGCGAATGAACAAGGTCCATAATCACCAGCAGTCCCATGCCATGAGCCGTATCCACCAGTTTTTTCAGCTCTTCCGGAGTGCCGAAACGCGAACTGGCGGCGAAGAAATTCGACACATGATAGCCGAAAGAGCCATAATATGGATGCTCGGCAATAGCCATCAGCTGCACAGCATTGTAACCATCAGCCTTTATACGAGGTAACACGTTGGTAATGAATTCATTATAACTACCCACCTCTTCTTTTTCCTGCGCCATTCCCACATGCGACTCATAAATAAGCAAGGGCTCGTCGTTCAGCACAGGTGTCTGATTTTCAAAAACATAAGGTGTTTCAGGATTCCAAAACTGTGCTGAGAAATCTTTTGTATTCTCGTCCTGGACCACTCTATTAATATAAATAGGTATGCGCTCCTGTTCTCCAATGCTCGACTGCACAAGCACTTTGAGAAGACTGCCGTGGACAAACTTGGTTTTGTATTCGTCATCAGGGAGAAACACCTCCCAAATGCCATTGCCAGTGTTTTCTAATGGATTCGCATAGCGGTCCCAGTTGTTGAAGTCGCCAAACAACGACATATAATGCGCTGCCGGAGCCCATTCACGGTACCACCAGCCACGACGGACGCGGTCATAATGAAAACCGAAGAAATGGTGCGCAGTGGCGAAGTTACCGAGACTACCATATTGTTTTTCAATGGTTTTCAAGCAGTTACAGAAACGGTCGTAACGTTTTTGAACTTCTTCAGAAACTGGGGCTAACCAATTGTCATTGTCAACGATTTTCATAGTTTGAAGTTTGAAGTTTGGAGTTTGAAGTTAAAAGATAACGTGAAGAATTTATATCAATTACCTGAAATTCTCCTGGTTTCAATTCAACATTATATTTTTCATTACAACCACCAACCAATTTTCGAGCGTCATCAGGGATTGTGACCGTCACATTTCGGCTTTCATTAAGGTTGAAATTAATGACAATCAATAACTTATCATTGCCATAATAGCGTAAAAAAGCATAAACATATTGCGGGTCGAAATTGTTGTACCACGGATTCGCCCACATCAGATCGTAGAATGCGCCTTGATGTATAGCTGGATGTGATTCACGGAAATTCAATAAATTTTTGTAAAAATCAAAAACCTGTAAATTTTTGATTTTCATATAACAATAATCGAATATCGATGTTCTGCCGTTATCAGAATCAGCTGCATCCTCGCCATATTCCTGTCCGTTGTAAATCATGAAAGGACCACGGTTCATCAATGCTGACAATGCAACAAACGGGAATGCGTTTTCTGGTTTCTGCATGAAAAATTTTGATGCCAACCGGACCTCATCGTGGTTTTCCATGAATCGTAACATATTGTCATCCAATCCGTTAAGGTTCTTCCAGACATCAGAAATGCTATCGGCACGCTGTCCGTAACGATAGATGTTTTCCAAGGTATTATACAGCCCGACCTTGTCGTAAAGAAAATCGAAACCTGACTCAACGTAGCTTTTATACAGATTCGGCTGGTAAATCTCCGCTATCATGATGATATTGAACGACTTACGCAATTCACCAATAGCCCATCTCCAAAATTCGACAGGCACCATCTCAGCCATATCGCAACGGAATCCGTCGATGCCTTTTGAGCACCAGAACCGCATGATTTTCAGCATTTTATGCCATGTGTCACGGTTGGTGTAGTTGAGTTTCACCGTGTCGTACCAGTCGCTCCGCGAAGGTGCTGGTGAAAACACATCATTGCCGGTGGCTTTTGCAGGAAACTCATAATACGGATCGCCATTTTCCGTCGGCGCAACGAATTTCTGATTCGGCAAAATATAGAAATTCTCGTCGGTGAAATCGCCTTTGTATTCACGTGCCAAGTGGTTTGGAACTAAGTCGATAATCACTTTAAGTCCATGATTATGAATACGTTCGACAGTCTTTTCAAACTCCTCCATCCTATTCGCCTCGTTGTCGGCAAGGTCGGGGTCGATGTCATAGTAATCGACGATGGCGTATGGAGAGCCAGCTTTTCCTTTGGTGACGGCCGGATTGGTATCGCGCCAACCCGAGTGCCTGATCACGCCAGTAAGCCATATATAGCTGACGCTCAGCGACTTAATCCTTTCAATCTCATCATCGTTGATGTCGCTAAACGTGCCGCATTTTTTGTTCTCATTGGCACCGAAAACTCGTGTCAATAGCTGGTATATTATCATTTTTCAAGCAAATCAAGCATAAAAGCGTATTCCATCGCCACCTCATGGTAAGGCTCGAAGCGTCCCGACGCGCCTCCATGGCCGAAATCCATCTCAGTGCGCAGGTACAGCGGGTTGTCGTCGGTCTTGAGTTCGCGTAGTTTCGCCACCCATTTCGCCGGCTCCCAATACTGCACCTGGCTGTCGTGAAGCCCAGTGGTTACAAGCATTGCAGGATAGTCTTTCGCCTCCACATTGTCGTATGGCGAGTACGATAAAATATAGTCGTAATACTCTTTCTCGTTCGGGTTGCCCCACTCGTCGTATTCGCCTGTGGTAAGCGGAATAGTGTCGTCCAACATCGTTGTCACCACATCGACGAACGGCACTTGAGCGATGATGCCCTTAAATAATTGTGGAGCCATGTTTGCAACAGCACCGACAAGTAATCCGCCTGCGCTTCCACCCATCGCAAACATCTTTTTACTATTTGTAAATCCTTGTTTTACAAGATATTCCGCACACGCGATAAAATCCGTGAATGTATTCTTCTTTTTTAGAAGCTTGCCGTCCTCATACCACCAGCGTCCCATCTCCTCGCCTCCGCGGATGTGAGCGATAGCCCAGACAAAGCCTCTATCAAGCATGCTGAGTCGTGCCGTTGAGAAATATGCGTCGACGCTGTTGCCATACGAGCCGTAGCCGAACAAAACCAATGGGTTTTCGCCGTTTTTCACCAGTCCTTTCTTATAAACAAGCGAAATCGGCACCTGAACGCCGTCTTTTGCAGTAGCATAAAGCCTTTCCGTGACATAATCAGATGGCTCAAAGCCACCTACAATCTCCTGACGTTTCAGCAGTTCGACCGTTTTCGCCTTCATATCGTATTGATACACAGAGGCTGGCGTCGTCATCGAGGTGTAGATATATCTCAACAGATGTGTGTCAAACTCAGGATTTGCTGATGTTTCCACAGTATATGCAGGCTCGCCGAAGTTGATATAATAATCAAGTTTGCCATCCCACGACATAACTCGCAGGTTCACGAGACCTTTCGAGCGTTCTTCGATGACCATAAATTCCGAAAATAGGTCGAAATCCTCAATCAAGACATCATCACGATGCGGCAAAACCTCTTCCCAATGTTCCTTTTCGGTAGCGTTTACTGGTGTTCGCATCAGTTTGTAGTTCTTTGCTCCGTCGGCATTGGTGAGAATATAGAAATAATCACCGTAATGACCCACGCCGTAAAGCAGGTCGTGCTGGCGTTTCTGGATAATCTTAAACTCGCCTTTAGGATTGTCTGCATCAAGATAACGAATCTCGGAAGTGAGTGTCGTCTCCAAGATTATAACAATGTATCTCTCTGATTTTGTTTTACTTACGAAAGCACAGAAGGTAGCGTCGTCTTCATAATACACCTCTACATCGTCTTTCGGGTCGGTGCCAAGTTCATGGCGCATTATTCTGCACGGGCGCAACGATTCATCTTTCACAGAATAGAAAATTGTCTTGTTGTCGTTAGCCCACACCATGTTTCCTGAAGTGTTTTCTATCACTTCGGAAAACATTTTTCCTGTTGCGATTTCTTTGAAAAAAATCTTGTACTGGCGGCGGCTGACAGTGTCTATGCTATAGGCTATCAACGAGTTATCGGGGCTGATACTGTAGCCGCCCACGTCGAAGAAGGTGTAGCCTTTTGACATCTCGTAGCCGTTTAAAAGGATTTGCTCGTTTGCCGGTGATTTCTCGACTTCGCTCGAAATGACAGTCGGGTTGTCGCCATTTTTCACGGGTTTTCTGCAGTACAGCGGGTATTCCATGCCTTCTTCGTAACGAGAATAATACCAATAGCCTTTGTGTTTGACTGGGACTGACATGTCGTCCTGTTTGATGCGGCTCGTTATCTCCTTAAACAGCTGATTCTGAAGCGGTTCAGTATGCTTCATCATCGCCTCCTGATAAGCGTTTTCAGCTTTCAGATACTCCAAAACCTCAGGATTCTCGCGCTGGTTCAGCCAATAGTAGTTATCCACACGAGTGTGACCGTGAACGGTCATCTCGTGTGGTATCTTTTTTAAAGAAGGTTTGTTCATTTTTAGAATGTTAAGGTCAATCCCAAGCTCGGCATCAGCGGCAGCTGATAGATGTTTTCGCTGGTGACGATGTCAACATAGAAGATATTGTTTCTGTTATAGACATTGGTGACGCTGAAATCGGCTTCGAGGACGGTATGCTCGCCGAACCAGAACTTGCGTTTCACGTCGAGGTCGAGGCGGTGATACCATGGCAACTGACCTTTGTTAAGCTCTCCGTAGATGATGCCGAGGTCGCCGTTGTCCTGAATAATGCTCATGCCCATATCATCGAACTGATAATGCTCGTAGAATCCGCTGACTTGTGTGAACGGGAAGCCTGAACCGACGTTCCAACGTCCGCTGAACTCCCACTGTTTACGGGCACCTCCTGTGTAAGTCACAATCACATTGATATTATGACGGCGGTCGTAGTGAGTGCGGTAGTTGATGAGTTCACGTGCCGCATTTTCGTAGTTTTTATTGACGTATGCGAGAGAATATGCAGCCCACACATACCATCTCATAAACTCATATTTCACAGAGAAATCGACACCATAAGCATGACCGTTCTCAATCATGAAGTCACGCCATTCGATTTCAGATGCGTTGTCAGGATGATTGCTTTCCGAATAAACCTGATTACGGTTCATATTGGTAAGCTGTTTGAAGTCTTTGAAATAACCTTCGATGTTAAGTGTCACATTATCAAGCACATCGAATTCCGTTCCCACGATATAATGGTTGGCTTTCTGTAATTTTGTAGTGACATTTTTACCATTGAATTTCTTTGGGATATTGTCTTGTCCCGAAAGGAATCCGTAGAACAGGTTCACAACGTCGCGGTCGCTGTTGGCGGCGATGAGGTTCTGAGAATACATACCTGCCGCGGCTTTGATGCGGAACCATTCGCAAACGTTGTATTTCATAGCGAGACGAGGCTCTGGCGAGATTTCAGCCAACGAAGCATACCATTGGATACGCATGCTCGGCTCTATGATGAGTTTGTCGAGTTGCCATTTATACTTGATAAAAGCACCGAGTTCCGTAGTGTTTTCGGTCTGATTCAGTCTGATGCCGTTCGACTTTGTATAATCGAATACGGTCTTGAATCCGAGGAGCTCAACACCATATTTCAAAGTGTTTTTGCCAAGGAAATATGAGAAAGTGAATCCTGCATTGAATCCGTCGATAGAACTTGAGCGGCCAGGGTTGTTCTGCTCTGACAGTTTGGCGTCATACTTTGAATAAGCCACGTTACCTTCGATGAGAACTGGTGATTTTCCTGGGATAAGCACGAAGTTAGCGCCACCGCCGTAAGAGACCCAGCTGAAATCGGAGATAGCCTTGTAATTATTCACCTGGTCATTGAAATTGAAGCCGAAGAAGTTGATTTTACTGCCGTTCGGGGCGTTCAACGACACTTTTCCGTAGATATCCTGGAAGTTATAAGGAAGAATCTCGTTTTTCAGAATTGACTTATACACCGACTGGCTCGTCTGCTCGAGGTATGAGTTCTTGGCTGATACGAGGAACGATATTGTCATGTCGTTTTCATTTTTCGCCTTCTTCAGTGGGCCTTCAACCATCACTTTTGCGCCGAAAGTTGAGCCGCCGATCTTACCCGAGATACGTTTTTTGTTACCGTCGCGTGTGGTGATATCCATTATTGACGACACTCTGCCGCCGTATTCAGCGCCGAAGCCGCCAGTGTAAACCTCAGCATTTCTGATGATATCAGTGTCGAAGACAGAGAAAAGTCCGATGCTGTGGAACGGGTTATAGACAATCATACCGTCGAGGAGCACCTTATTCTGAATCGGGGAGCCGCCGCGGATATACAGCTGACCGCCTTGGTCACCGGTGAACACAACACCAGGGATAACCTGCAGATACTGAGCGAGGTCAGCCTGACCGCCCACGGTTGGAATCTTGGTGATGGTCTTCGGAGTGATATACACGACAGATGTCTTGGTCTCGGTCTTTGCCTCGATCTTATCAGCGCTGATGCTCACCGCAGCAAGCTGTATTGAAGTCTCCTCGATACTGAATTTCTTATTCAGAATCTGGCTGCCTTTTAGAGTAACATTTTCGGAAATGGTGTCATAACCTATCGATGTCACCATGATAGTGTAGGTGCCGTCAGGGATTCTGGTTATGCTGAAATATCCGTTGATGTCGGTTGTGGATCCAAGGGTTGTGCCTTTCAGGAAGACATTGGCAAACATCAGTGGTTCGCCGTTAGACTTCTCGTATACAAAACCTTTTATTGAGTTATCACCTTGTGCAAAAGCAATCAAGCTGGTCATCATCATGAAAACCAGTAAAAACATCTGCCTTGTTTTAGCCGTAATACCATTCATTTTCAAGCAGTTTTAAATATGGTCATTAAAAACGTGCAAAGATAATGAATTTTTTATTACGGCTCAAACAATTTTTAACAAAATTACGCTTCTTTAGCTTGTTTTATCAGCTCCAGCTCTTTGTCGGAGAAGTGATTTGGAAGCACCAGTTGTATTTTCAGCAGCAGCGCGCCTGCGCCATCCTTGCCGTAATGAGGCATTCCGAGGCCTTTCAGACGAAGCATGCTGTTGTTTTGTGTCTGCGGCTTTATCGGCACGTTGACGTTGCCTTTCATGGTGTCGATTTCAATCTTTCCGCCAAGGATAGCAGTGTAGATATCAATGTTGACAGTCTTTATCAAATCATCTCCATCACGTTGATACACAGGGTCTTGCAAGATATGAATCTTCATCAGGAGGTCGCCGTTCTCGCCACCGTTGACGCCAGGGTTGCCTTTGCCTTTCACACGTAATGTCTGGCCGTCTTTCACACCTGGCTTGATGCTGATTTTTATGGTCTCACCGCCGACTTTAAACATTCTTTGCGAGCCAGAATAAGCCTCACGAAGCGTCATGTCTATGTTAGCTGTCAGGTCCTGACCTTTCATCGTTCTCGTTCTACTACGGCGACCGCCACCGAAGCCTCCGATATTGCTGAAGTCGAAGCCACCGCCTTGTCCGCCGAAGAATGCATCGAAGAAGTCGGAGAAGCCGCTGCCGCTGAAACCCTCAAAGCCTTGACCGCCAAAACCTTGGAATCCCTGACCTCCGTAACCCATGTTCTCATATTGTTTCCAGTTGGCGCCAAGCTCATCGTATTTCTTACGTGAATCCTCGTTGCCAAGCACCTGATAAGCCTCGGAAATCTCCTTGAACTTCTCCTCCGCCGCCTTGTCGCCCGGGTTCTTGTCGGGATGATACTTCACGGCAAGCTTACGGTACGCTTTTTTGATTTGATCTTGCGTTGCGGAACGTTCGACACCTAAAACTTTATAATAATCTTTATATTCCATAATTTTTTAAATTTTTAATCGTCATCGTCGTCCCAGTCGGAATACGAGTGTTTGTGCATTCTGTATTCCACTCTGTTGTTGACTTTCGTGCAGCCATCCTCGTCGCCGGCTTTCTGATGATACATAACAGCACCGAATGCCAGTAAAATCAAGGCAATGACCGCACGAATCCATTTGTTGATTGGCATGATGCACACACCGATGATTATCAGCAGTAAAGGCCACATTTTCGCCATCACATGCCAGTCGATTTCAAAATCGAACAATGTCACAAAAGTAAAGATAACACCTATGATTATCAATGTCAAACCTTTACCGAAGCCGTTGTCTTTTTTATTCTCGTTATTTTCCATTTTCATTGTTTTTTAAAGCGTTTAATAAAATTACCACACCTATTATAATAAGCGCCACCGGCCACAGTTTCCAAATCCATACGAGTGGTGTGAAATTGTCGATGAGTGCCACCAAGCCGATGAAAATCAGAATCAAGCTGGCGATCATCGCGCCGCTGACGGTTTTTCTCTCATCTCTCGGTTCTCTCTCTTCTTTTGGCGTGATGTCAAAAGGTTCGTCATGTCTTTGCTCTTTATAACCTGATTCCAAAGTATATTCCTCAGGAACGACAATCCAGAGGATGACATACATCCAGAATCCGAAGCTGCCGCAAATGGTTGCCACGACGAAGAGCACGCGCATCAAGGCGATGTCGATATTGAAATAGTCGGCGAGTCCGGCGCAAACACCCGCAATCACTCGATTTGTGCGGGAACGATACAATACTTTATTTCCTTCCATAGTGATTAAATGTTAATTCGTTATTATTCCATCAAAATTTATGCCAAAGTGACATTTTTCGATGGTATAACGAAAAAATTGCAGGTTTGCTGCATGACAGGAAGAAAAAAGTGACTAAATGACAGAAACTATTCCTTTCCGAATCTCTTATAGTATGCCGGACGGTTTTCCTCCGGGATGTCTTTGAGCATCATGTCGAGTTCGTCTTTCGGATAGTCGGTGAACTTCAGAAGGAGAAGTCCGTCGAGGGTATCGTTAAAGTCAGGGTCGACGTTGAAGCACAAGAACTTAGAGTTGATCTTGAGATATTTCTTAAACAATGTCGGCATGCGGTAGTCGCCGTTGCTAAGTTTCATGATGTAGCGGTCGAACTTATCGACTGTCTCCATGTTTTTCTCCATAAGCACCTTGATATCGCACTTGTTGAAGTTAGGCATGAAAGGAGTTTTCGGATGGAACAGCTTCGACATCTCCTCGTTGGTATGCACTGTGGTGACGTAATACACCATGAGGCTCTGATAGAACTTCGGATACCAGCTGCTGATGCTCACAGGTCCGATGAAATAGTTCATGTCAGGATTACGCATTATTGTCTCCATCAAGCCTTTGAGGAGAAGCAGCAGAGGCAACAGATCCTTTTGATAATCAACGGAAACGAACGAGCGTCCCAGTTCGATAGTCTCTTTGAGATAAGGCTCAAACCGAGGGTCGATATTGAAGAGCGAGTCGACGTAGAAGCCGCGTGCGCCGTATTTCTCATAAATCTCGTTGCCGAGACCGATGCGGTATCCGCCTGCTATTGTCTGTTCCTTGGTATCCCAAAGGATAAGATGTTTGTAGTATGTGTCGTAGTTATCGGTATCGATACTCTTTCCTGTACCCTCACCCACTGCGCGGAAGGCCTCTTCACGACGGCGGCCGATTTCGCGGATGACATGCGGAATATCTTTATAATCAGCGAGATAGCATTCAAAATCGGCAGTAGTGAACAGCAACGATTTCTTACGGATGTTGTTAAGTTCGCGAGCCAGCAGCGACGGGCGGTAAGGCGGGTCGATAGGGTCTGAGACACGTGAACGGAAGCGTTTTTTCTCGTCGGCGATGTTAGCCTGCAGAGCGTAGCTGCGGTTTTTGAGATATGCGGCGAGAGCTTCAGGAGTCTCATACTGTGCGACCTCAGCAGGAAGGATAGGCTTACCTATCTTCATGATTATCTTCTTGTTACGTTTGTTAAGAAGCTCTCTGACGAGGCGCACTGTTGCGAACATCGAATATATCTTCGCCCAGAAATAGAATTTGCGCGAGTTGTTACCGTCGAAATAGACAGGTATTACCGGCACTTTCGTTTTCTGGATAATTTTTGAGATTGACGGCGACCAGTCGATATCCTCGGGATAGCTATGACCATGATAGCGAGCCACTTCGCCTGCCGGGAACACTCCAAGTCCGTGACCTTCCATCAGTTGAGTCAATGACTGTCTGATACCGCCTGTGCTGCCGCCGAACTCAGGATTGTTCTCAAAAGGATTAACTGAGAAGAATACATCTTTCAGATTCGGAATAAAACCAAGGATGAAATTCGCCATGATTTTGAAGTCAGGACGGATTTTTGCGATGGCGTCATAGAGAATGATGCCTTCGATAGCGCCGAACGGATGGTTGCAGACGAGCATGAACGGACCCTCTTTAGGGATGCAGTTCAACTCATTTTCATTGACATCGTATGTTGTGTTATAACGACGCAGCATATCTTCTGTAAACTCCTTGTTTTTCAGGTCGGCGGAAGGAGAATACAATCGGTTAATCTTACGGAAACCCATAATATTCAGTGCCAATCCCACGAATGGTTTGGTCAGGGGGCTCCATTTGAAATACCTCACAAGGTCGTTGCTTGTTATTAACTTTTTCATCACTTGATTTTAAACTTGCAAATATACAACTTTTTTCAATACGACAATCAAATTAAATTTTATTTACAATTATGACAAAAAGCATTGTCATGTGAAAAATTTTTCATAAATTTGCCGAATTATAATTTGAGGAATCAACAATAATTAAATCGTTATAACATGAAGAAAATCTTATTACTTGGTGATGAGGCCATTGCGCAGGGCTTTATTGATGCCGGAGGCAGTGCCATCAACAGTTATCCAGGCACTCCTTCTACACAGATTACGGAGTATGTCATAAACTCTAAACAGGCCAAGGAGCTTGGTGTCAGAGCCAACTGGTGTGCCAACGAGAAGACAGCTCTTGAGGCTTCTTTAGGTGTGGCTTATGCCGGAAAACGCGCCATGACATGTATGAAGCATGTCGGTCTTAACGTGTGCGGCGACCCATTTATGAATGCCGCCATCATTGGTACAAAGGGCGTTCTTATCGTTGTTGCCGACGACCCGAGCATGTTCTCATCGCAGGACGAGCAAGACAGCCGTTTCTATGGTCACTGGGCAATGATACCGATGTTGGAGCCATCGAACCAGCAAGAGGCTTACGACATGGTACATTATGGTTTTGAGTTGAGCGAACAGCTTGGCACACCTGTGCTTTACCGTATCCCTACACGTCTGGCACACAGCCGCGCCGGTGTCGAGTTGAGACCAGCACGCAAGCAGAACGAGCTCACCGAGCCAGCCGACGCAAAGTCGTTCGTGCTCCTTCCTGCCAACGCAAAACGTCTCTATCGCGACCTCATCGACAAGCAGCCTAAGTTCACTGAAGCTTCAGAGAAATCAGGATACAACAAATACATCGACGGTCCGAAGAAGAACCTCGGCATCATCACAACAGGTATCGCATACAACTACCTGATGGAGAACTTCCCTGATGGTAAATGCCCATATCCAGTGGTAAAGATCACACAATATCCGTTGCCATTCGACATGATTAATAAGTTGTACGACGAGTGCGACGAGATCCTCGTTCTCGAAGACGGACAGCCATTCGTTGAGGAGCAGATCAAAGGCTTCCTCGGCAAGGGGAAGAAAGTGATAGGCCGTCTTGACGAGACCATCCGCCGTGATGGAGAACTCAACGCCGAGAAGGTAGCTAAAGCATTGGGAATGAAGAGCGAGACAACATTAACTGTTCCGGAAGTCGTTACCAACCGTCCTCCAGCGCTCTGCCAGGGCTGCCCACACGTCGACAGCTACACTGCTTTGAACGAGGTGATGGCGAAACATAAAGGTGGCAAGGTGTTCGGCGACATCGGATGCTACACTTTGGGCTTCAACATGGGCGCTATCAACACCACAGTGTGTATGGGTGCATCAATCACAATGGCAAAAGGCGCCAGCGAAGTTGGTATCTTCCCTAGCGTGGCGGTCATCGGTGACGGCACCTTCGGACACAGCGGTTTGACAGGTCTCATGGACTGCGTCAACGAGAAGGCTAACGTCGTCGTTATGATTCTCGACAACGACATCACGGCTATGACAGGCGGCCAGCCTTCATCGGCACACAACAAGATCCGCCGCATCTGCGAAGGTCTCGGCGTAGAACCTGAGCATATCCGCGACATCGTGCCATTGCCGAAAAACCATGACGAGAACGTGAGGATCATTGAAGAAGAAGTGAACTACAACGGTGTTTCTGTGATCATACCTCACCGCACATGCATCGTCGAGCTTAAGAAACATATTAAGAAATAACCATTAAAAAAGAAGTCAATATGAAAAAAGATATCGTTTTGTGTGGTGTTGGCGGTGACGGCATCGTGTCAGTTGCCAAAATCATCTCAGATGCTGCCCTCAACATGGGTATGAACCTGAAACAATCGGAAATCCACGGCATGTCACAGCGTGGCGGCTCAGTGTTCTCACACCTGCGCTTGTCGGACGAGCCTATCTTCGCCGATGTCATTCCAGAAGGCAAGGCTGACATTATTTTGTCGAGCGAGCCGATGGAGGCTCTGCGCTATCTGCCATGGCTCAGCAAGGAAGGTTGGGTGATAACCAACTCCGACCCGTTCATCAATATCAGCAACTATCCTGACATCGAGAAGGTATATGCCGAGTTGAAGAAACTCCCACATGTGGTGTCGTTCGATGCCAGCGAGGTTGCAAAACAACTCAAGGCACGTTCGAACATGGTGCTTCTCGGAGCCACCATCCCATATCTCGGCATCGAGCTCGCCAAGGTGGAAGAGGCAATCGCACATATCTTCGGCAAGAAAGGCCAGGATGTGGTTGACCTTAACATCAAGGCAGTGAGAGCGGGATACGAAGTCGCTAGTCGCTAGTCGTTAGACATTAGACGTTTGTAGGGACGTGGCGCGCCACGTCCCTACAATTGATTAATAACAAATCATTATGAAAATTCTCACACCATTTCTGATAATATTGTTGTTTTTGTTTTCCTGTGGTGGAGGCGACGACAACGCTGTAAGCAAAAAAGAGGGTAAGAAAGCAAAGCCAGAGCCGAAGTATTTGTATGGCATCTGCATTGATTCACTGGACATTACGGAAGGAAATGTCAAGAAAAACGAGTTTCTCGCCAACATTTTGCAGAGAGAAGGCGTGAGTTACAACACCGTCAATTACATCGACAGGAACCATCGGGGTGTTTTTGACGTGAGGAAGATAAAAGTCGGGAACAAATACGTGTTTTTGAAAACGCGCGACAGCATCCCGACAGCCAAATACTGGATTTATGAAATCGACAGGACCAATTACGCTGTTTTTCAGCTAACCGATTCATTATCAGCGTGGAGGGGCGAGAAAGAAGTCATCACCGAGATTGAGCATGTTGGCGTGGAGATAAAATCTAGTTTATGGAACGCCATGGCTGAAGTAGGTTGCGATGCGAGTCTAATCCTCGAATTATCAGACATTTACGCATGGACCATCGACTTCTTCGGCATTCAGCCAGGAGATTCCTGCAAGGTCATTTTTGAGAAGAGATACATTGCGGGAGACAGTGTGCCGTTTGGCATCGGCAAGGTGCATGCGGCATATTTCAAGAACAGAGGCGAGGGAAAATATGCATTCAGTTTTGTTCAGGACGGCAAAAAAGAGTATTTTGACGAGAAGGGCGACAACTTACGCAAGGCGTTTTTAAAGGCGCCATTGAACTACCGAAGAATCAGTTCGACATTCTCGAATGGCAGGATGCACCCGGTGTATCATGTGGTTCGTCCGCATCACGGGGTGGACTATGCAGCCCCGATTGGCACGCCGGTACAGTCGATTGGCGACGGCACCGTCATCGCCAAGGGCTGGGACACCAAAGGTGGTGGTAACTATGTGAAAATCAAGCACAACAGCACCTATACCACGACTTACATGCACTTGAAAGGCTTTGCGAAAGGCGTTTCACAGGGCGCAAAAGTGAAACAAGGCCAGACGATAGGCTATGTGGGAAGCACCGGAGCCTCCACAGGACCGCATCTTGACTTCAGGTTACAGAAAAACGGCACATATATCGATCCGCTGAAGTTCAAGTCGCCGAGTGCGGAGCCGGTGAAGAAAGAGTACATGGAGGCGTTCAAGAAGAATGTAGACTCGCTGATGGTGGTACTGAAAGAACACTAAAAAATTTTATATAATGTTGTAATATCTGAACAAAAAGTATTATTTCTGCGCAGTATTTTAAACATTATGAAATGAAACGTCCATTATTACCAAAGCAGGAAAGGATGGCTAGGGCGTTTAATGTTTGATGATTCTTTCCTCGAATTTCTTAGCGTTTCATTCCATCGACGACATGGATTTTGCCGCCACCAAGTCCGCCCCAGCGTAAATACAGGTGTATAGTGTTGTCGCTTGTGAACTCTCCACATGAATATTGCGGGCTCGGGAATCCCGACAGGTTTCCGGAACCATCAATGTGCAATGACACCGTATCGCATTCCGTGTAATTAATATCTATCTGGTCGGTGCCTTTTGCAGAGATACCACCGATATAATTAATAGTGTCAAACTCTGCTATGCTGTCCATGACAAATGTCGTCCTACACACAGTAAAATCCCATTCTCCGACATAATTACTTCTGATGTCGGTAGCTTTTTCAGAGTTGTCCTTACAATTCTGCAATAATAACATCATGGCTGCCAAAGAAACAAAATAAAGGAATGCTTTTTTCATAGGGTTATTGTTTTTGTGCAAAGATAAATAAAAATCTCTACTCTACAATAAATTCAAACAATTTTTTAAGATTCCTCACTCCGCTGCGCTCCGTTCGGAATGACAGGGACAATGGGTAGAAACACTGTGGCGCGGCTTGAAGGTTCCGGCAAATTCAATAGGTTCTCGCATGCCGCGCCATGTTGTTTCTATTGATATTTCGTTGTCATTCCGAGCCGCAAGGCGAGGAATCTCATTTTATTCTTTCACAATCCGTTCCGACCACTCCTTTCCGTCGCTCATTCTCAGTTTCAGCATATAAACGCCTGAGTTGAGGCTGGAGATGTCGATTGTTGTTTGTAGAGACGCGCCATGGCACGTCTCTACCATGTGCCCGTCGAGGGTGTATATTTCAACAGATTGGCAATTGACATCTGGTGAGAACTCAATGTAAACGTTGTCTTTTGCCGGATTCGGATAGCAGAAATATGGTCTGGCGATGGATTCGGCGTTCTCGCCTATGGCATCATAGCCATTTTCGTCGACTTTGAGGACATATGACAACAAATCGTAAACCTGCATGTCTTTATTATAAACACCTGTCATTATGCAGCCGCCGTCTTCTGTGGCCTTAATCACATTGACATCGTAGAAACTGCCGTCACCGCCGTAATACCTGCGCCATTGCAGATTCATTTCTTTGTCGAATTTGCAGAGAGTTATTGTGGATGGACCTATACTTTTTGCGGGAAGCTTATGCGCATGACCATTTATCCCCATAACACCGCAATGGAATATGGCATCGTCGGTAACGCTTATCGCAATATCTCTTGCCGGTATTCTTCTCCACTGGTTATTGTTATTCACTTCTGTTGCTATATCCCATATACCTGCATTTAACACGTTAAGGCTGTCATCCAGTGATGCGATGTAATGGAACATACCATGTTTACCACCCAAATGCTTTAAAAACATTCCAGGTGATGTGATCAACGCTAAAGAATCGTTTAGGTTTTCGACAGAACCTTCAAGCGTATAATAATAGGTGGTGTCCAAAATGTTCAACCCGGGATCTATGGTTTCCCTTATAGTTAGTTGCGTAAGCTTGCCCGTCCTTGTAAGGTTAAATGCCGAGTCCACCTCATAATAATAGTCGCCACCCTTGTTGGATTCATATAATATCATGCCAAAACTCCTGTCTGATTTCATATTTGCTGAACAATTTATAAGACGACCGGCACCGCTTGACGTCAGGTCAAACTCCTTCTGCGCCAGCAACTCACCATCTGATGTGAATCGTGCAAACAAATTGCAATATCCGGTTGTTTTCTGGCAATGTGCCACCATGGTGACTGTTCCATCAGCATCCAATAATAATCTCAGTCGGTGCAGGTTTCCGTCTGCTGACAAATGCACATACTCGTCACCGAAATCATGGACCGTTTGGCTTATGATGTTGAGATCCTCGTCAAATCTGATGAATGCAATCTCTTTTTGAATAAAGTCATTCATCGTATTGCCCTCATAAAGTGTCGCGATAGCCAGGATTTCATTTTCATTCTCCGGATGTCGGTAGAGACCGAAGTATTTTAGGTTTTTGCCGTCAATCTGAAAAACGAGTTGTTTAACCACTTCGCCTTCTGGTGACAGACAGGCAAGCATCTCATTATCAAGCGTTTCCTTGGCATTAAAACTTATAATATAACCATGATTTTTTGTCTCCACCACATGTTTACCTTCGCGTAAAATACCATCATCAGAACGAATAAACGTTTCGAAATAGCTTTGTGAAAAGCCACAAATGGTGATTAATACACCAATAAATAAAAATAATAGTTTTTTCATAGTGACTAATTTTTACATTTTTTTAATCTTAAATCTTTACCATTTCTAATTTTGCTGTCGTTTAGGTCTTTATCGACATCACAAAATTATCCTATCGGTATCGGCTGTACAATGAATTACAAACCATTTTTCAAGCGATTACAAACTTTTTTTAAGAAAATTTTTACAAGTTTCTGATTCTTAATTGCTTAAAAATTGCCAATTACAAACCATCATAAGTGGCATTACAATTTTTATCATGTTTTTTCTCTCGCATATCTCGCAATTTTTTCGAGAAATTTCTTATTTTTGCGAAAAAATATCATCGATGTTATGAAGAGTTTGAAGTTTTTTGGAATTGTTTTCATGATGGCTTTGTTTGCATGCAACGCGTCAGACGATAATTATGAGATCATGGATGCTGCTCTGCAAAAAGCCGAAACCATTTACCAAAATCCAGATGGCGAACGATATGAGACAGCTAAAGCCGATACCCTGCAATTATCATCAGATTTGATGAAAGCTGCCGGATATTTCGTTTCAAAAAACGACTATGAAAATGCAGCAAAAGCATTCCTTTTCTGTGGTTATTGCCACAAAGAAGCCAACGAAAAGGCTTTAGCAATGAAAACTTTCAAAGATGCCGAACACTTCGCCAATATTGCAGACGACTCACTGACAACCGCTCGTGCTATATATAATGTGGCAAAGTTTCTTTATGACGAGCATTCTTATGGAGAATCTATTGACATGGCAATGAATTCTGCTAAATACTATGGAAATCATTTCGATGACAAAGCATATGCTTATAACTTGATAGCATCATCTTTTTTAATGCAAAAAGACTACAATAATGCAGAAAAAAACCTGAAAAAAGCTCTTGAGCATGCAGAAAAGAGTCATTCTAATAGAGCGAAAAGAAAAGTTCTGAACAATTATTCCGTGTTTTATTGCGAACAACAAATGTATGATGAAGCAATAAAATGTTTATTACAAACCAAAAATGAAATGGATAGTACGAATGTATTATTCAATTTAAATATAGGAATATTACATGTTTATAATAATGATTACGACTCTGCATATCATTACCTTAAAGAAGCATTAGCTTTGTCACAGCTATATGAGACAGCCCCAGAAACTAGTGTTTCAATATACTTTTTCATCTCATATATTACAGAAAAGCAGGGATTATATAAAGAATCGTTGGATTATCAAAAACAATATGCTTTATTACAATATCAAACACAAAAAGAAAACGAACAGAAAAACCTTTATAACATTCAGCGCAAATACAACTATGAAGCGTTGCAAAACAAAATGAACCAAAAGATTATCCAGAAACAGCGTATCATATTGACCGTAAGCTTCTTGCTGCTTTTGGCATCAATGATGGTGATAGGATTGTTGGTGCAACAGAAAAAGATTCTCAAAGAAGACGAAAGAATAAGAAAGGAACTTGAAAAAGCAAAAGACGAATTACAAAACTCAGTAAATCCACAGGTTGTGGAAAAAGAACTGTCGAGACATCTGCACTTAATTTTAACAGCCAACCACATAGCGGAACACGCCGACGATTTCAAAAAAGAATGGAGCCCGCTAGTTTATAAAATCAATAACGAAAAAAACACAATGTTCGAGGCAGCATTGGTGGCTATCGAAAGCGTTTATCCAGGAATGTACGACACCATACTCAAAAAATACCCCACATTAAACGAGACTGGGTCTAAGGTGATGCTCCTCTCCTGTTCCGACCTCACCAACAGAGAGATAGGGCAAATCCTCGGACTAAGCGTGCACACTATAAACAAATGCAGGAGCGAGATTAACCGAGTAATATAGTTTGAAAGAGTGAGAGGAATATGACTATTTCTTCTCTTTTTTCATTTCCTCCATGTAGCTCGCTGTGATGACACCAGATGGCAAGGCTATGATTGCCACGCCGAAGATTGACGACACCATACTTACAAGCCTGCCGAAACTGGAAACCGGACAAATGTCGCCGTAACCCACCGTGGTAAGCGTGGTTGTAGCCCAATATAAAGCATCAAAAAACGTGTCGAAAACGACCTGACCGCCAGGAGTATAGCAACTCATCTCAACGTTGAACATGAGAAGCGCCGTGACAAAGATGTAGAACACCGCTATGGCAAGAACCGACAGCAAAACCACCTTCTCCTTCTTGAAAACCAAAATCAGCATCTCAACACGAGGTGTGTAGCGGAGAACACGCAGGATTCGCAGCAGCTTCAAAAGCCTGAACAGACGGAACACCTTGAAGGCCCTGTTGAAGATGCCTATCGACGGCATGATGGAGAGCAAGTCGGTGATCGCCATGAACGAGAACGGATACGTCAGAAAGGCCTTGAGCGGCCTTTTTTCGGGGTGTTTCAGATCGGCAGTAACCCATCGTAAGATGTAGTCAAGGATGAACGCCGCGACCGATATTCTGTCGAACCATATGAAAATGGGACGTTGTCTGACAAACAACAGCGGCACCAGACTCATGATTATCATGAGCAGCATGATATCCTCATAAATTCTGCTCAAAACAGAGTGTGTGGTACCTTTTTCTATGATGGCAAAAATTCTTTTTCTATTCATAATCCATTATTAATTTCCGTAAATTTCAGATTCGTCGACAAGATTATTCAGCAAAGCATAAACCGTCAGGCCGGAGACAGATTTGATGCCCGTCTTGCGGATGATGTTCTTGCGGTGTGTGATGACGGTGTGAACCGAGATAAACAACTTATCAGAGATCTCTTTGTTTGTCATGCCTTTCACGAGGGCGACGAGGACATCGGTCTCACGGTTGGAAAGCTCCACACTCTCAGGCTTGTCTTGGGACGTATTGCTGTCGCTCAACAAGTTAAAAATCTTTGAAATAACTTTCTGTTTGCTGTCGTTGATTTCGATGACATCCTTGAATTGCTTGAGGATGCCTGAGTCGATATACGAACTCACCAAAGCGACAGGAATAACATTAGAGAAGTCGCGACAGATTTTCAGGAACTGCTCGTTGGTGTCGTAGGCAATCAGTAACGGATTGATAATCAATATATCAGGATTATATGCGGCAAGCTTCTCCTCCATCCTGTCGATTCTGTCGAGTTGCGAGACGATGGAAATCTGCTTGGTGTCGTCGAAATACGAAGCGAGGCCGGCACTGATGATTGGAGACGGCTCCACAATGATTATTTTGTTGTCGGATTTCATCGTTTAAGCTTCTAAAGATTCAACAAACGGGATAAGGATGCGCTCCTCTATGAGAGCGTGACTCATCAAATCGGCAGATAACTCATTGATATCCAATGCAATCTCAATACGTTCCTTCGGAAAGACATCGGCTGGAAGATATTTCACGAGGATGTTCATCAGATCAGAGAGTTTGTCTTCGATGTTGGTGTGATTCTCATGAAACACTTTAATCTTGTAATCAGTCTTAACATTTTGATTTACAAGCTGTTGCAGATATGGAAACACCTTTTTCTCTTCGTAGATGAAGTGGTCGACGACCTCGTTTTTATATTCCTCGAAGAAACGGTGAAGCATCTTGCCGTATTTCGGGTTGCAGGCGTTGATGATATGGTTGAGATGCTCTTCGATGTGCGGCAGACGCTCGTTGAGATAGTATTTGTGAGACTCCAGCAGATAGTTGACCAGCGCTTTAAGGTCGACGGCGGCAATGTCATCGGGTGACGGGGTGTAGTCGTTGTTACAGTAGACGTTGCAAATCATGAGGAAGAACGTCGTATTGACGTTGTTCATGGCGCACACCTCAGCGATGCTATGGTCGCCGAAGCCGAGGTCCATGCCGAAGCGTGGAAACATCAGCAGGAGCTTGGAGTTGCCGAGAACCAAGTCGGCCATTTTCATATTTTCGGAAAAGATGTTTTTCATGATAATCAATATTTTTTGCAAAGATAGGAATTATTTTAACATCGAAAAATACGAAAAACTCTAATTCTTTTCTTTCGAACACGAATTACACGAATCTGACGAATCTTTTATTCCTTGTCATTTCGAGCGAAACGAAGTGGTGTCGAGAAATCCTTTTTCACATGTCACCTGAATTAAAAGGATTTCTCCATTCCGCTACGCTCCAGTCGAAATGATTATGGCATGTAACCTATTTTAGGTACTAAAAATTTGTAAAATCCCCTTTTATGGGGAGATGCCATGTCGTTTTTTCGGTATATTTTTGCAATCAGAATGAATGACAAAAAACAGCCATATTTTTAGTTTAGGAAAGAAAAAGCCCTCTGACGAGGGCTTTTTTAGTGATTTGATCTGAAGCGGTAGGTATTGTCAATCATCTCGCCGTTCACGACTTTATAAAACCTCTGATTGGTGTCAGGGGATTTCAGTCCGCCTTTGTCAGTGAGATACGGACCGAATTTGATATAATCGAAGTCGTTGATATTGGCTGGTTTGTCGTATCTGCCGGAATACCAAGCGACTTTAAGGTTCAAGATGTTTTTTATGTAATGAGCCAGTTGTTCGACCTCGTATTTCGAGGCGTCACCACCCATGATACACACACAGGTGATGTCGCCTTGATAAATCTGTACGAGTCTGCTCAGTTCGTTTTCTGTGAGTTCTTCGCCAATGTTTTCCCAGAGATGCGGGCTATGGCAGTCGGGGCAGTGATTCGGGCAGTTGGTAAGGTTTATTGCCAGACTCACTTCATCAGGGACTTCCTGAAAGACGACGTCATAGTTGTAGTATTTCAGCATCTTTTATGTTAAAATTTGGCGTAGAAACGTTTGCCTGCTTCCACCTGACGTGCAGCCGAGAAGTTGCTGATACGTTTCATGTAACCGATAACGCGTGTGAGGTAGTCGAGATGGTCGCTGCCGCACTTCGGGCATTTCTTGAGATAACGTTTGTCGATATGTCCGCAGTCGTTGCACACCGTGTTCGGGATGTTGAAAGTGAAGTAGTTGCAGCCTTCTTTTGAAGCCACTTTCAGGAGCTGGCGGTACTGGTCTTGTGTGAGGTGTTCCTCGAGGTTGCAGTGCAATGCCGAGCCGCCTGTGAGGTGCTTGATGTAACGCTCGCCGTGGAGTTTGAACTTATCGAGAACGTTAGTGTTCTGGTTCTCAACGACGTAGAAATAGCTATTATAGCAGTCGCGAGGCACCTTGTAGCCGTCTTCCTTGTCCCATTTTGCGTGTTTCACGCCGACGTTTTCAGCCGGAATCATTTCGCAGTTGAACATGAGGCCAGGTTTTTTATACTGTTTGTTGTATTTCTCAATGAGGCTGAGGATCTCTTCCACGAAGTGCTGATACTCAGGGTTGTCGCTAATCTCGATGCCTTTGAATTCTGCAGCTTCGACGATACCATTGACGCCTATTGTGAGGTACTGGCGGTCGATTGCGATGTAGCCTGCGTCGAACAGCGGGAGCATGCCTTTGTCGCGGAGGTAACGGAGGTTGGTGTCGTAAGCCATCTGCACCTTATGCATGAGGTCGATGACTTCTTCCACGAAGCTGAGGAATGGCAGGCGGTTCTGTTCTTCGTACTGGATGCAGCGGTTCATGTTGATGGTGAGCACGCTCTTTGAGCCTGTCGACACGCCGCCGGCGCCGAGTGTGTAGCTGAACTCGTTGTCCTGAATCTCGTTGCGGAGACGGCAGCATGAGCTCAATGAGTCGGCATTGTCGCTGACGTAGGTGAAGAACGAATGGCCTTCGGCGTACATCTCAGCGGTGAAATCGGCATATTCCTTGTCGGCGATATCTCCATTTTCCGAAAGGAGAGCCATGGTCTCAACAGGGAATGTCAAGACGGTCTTGAGACGTTCGGCGTTGAACCATTTCATGAAGCGTTTCTGAAGCCAGTTGAGCGAATCCCAGTCAGGCTGGCTGCCATCCGGGAAGTAGAAGTTGCCGAAGAGGCTCTTGAAATAATATTTGTCGTAGTAGGAGATGTTCCAGAACACCGACTGGTAGTTACGTGCGCCGGTAGGTTGATTGATGGAGTAGACTATCTGTTCGAAGCAGTCGGTGATGACCTTGTCGAGCGTACGTTTGCGTGTCGAGAGGTCGACGACTTCATTAGCGCGAGTGTAGTAGTCTTTGCCGTATTCCATCTGGATGAAATAGTTGAGATACATCAGGAATTCCGGAGTTGCGCAGGCGCCGCTCAGCATCGACGACACCATGAACACCATGTTGATGAATCCGCCGCAGAACGACTTGAGGTTTGTCGGGCGTGTGGCGTTACCACCTATCGACTTTGTGCCTTCGAGCAGCCAAGGGTACATGGTGATACTTGCGCAGTAGTTCGCTATGCTTGTCTCATCATTTTTGTAGATAAAGTGATGGTTAAGCAACTCGATATATTTGTCGGCCACCTCTTTGCCATACATGTCTTTGATGCGGTCGCAGAGCATACGGCGGTTGAGGCGTATGAAGTTTGACTTAGGAAGCTCGCCGATGAGAGTGGCTATGTTTTTCTTCTCCACGTTGGCGTTAGCATCGTATTTACTTCCTGATGCCGCATTTTGTGCGTTGCAGTAATTGATGAGGAAGTCGAGTTTGTCCTTCACCTCACGGTCTTCGTAATGACGCTGACGGTAAAGGATATACGATTTCGCGACGTTGTAATAACGTTCCGCCATGAGAGCGTTTTCCACCTGATTCTGAATCTCTTCCACAGAAATTCCGTCGTGGATGCTGACACGGCTCATGATGTTGGTGAGGACTTCCTGCGGGGCGAAGCTGCCGACGCTCAAGAAAGCTTTCTGAATCGCATTTTTTATCTTATCTACTGAGAAAGGCTCGCGCTTACCATTTCTCTTGATGATGAAAACCTGGTTAAACTCCATAAAATCAACTATATAATAAATTGTGAATGCTCGTTTTATTTCTTCACAAAATTATATAAAAGTTTGGAGTCGGAAATGCGATTTTCAAAGTTTTTATTAACAAAATTATCAACAATTCACAACATCAACAGCCACAAGGCTTTGGCGATTTTCGAGTGCTTTTTTCACCCTCAAACCACCCTTTTCGACGATGAATTGGCCGTCAATTTTGTTGATTACGAGTTCATCTGACGGGTCGTTTTCTACGCCACCTTTTAGTATTAATGATTTTGGCGAGAGCCAGATTCTTGTATACTCTTTCCCCTCGTCAAAAGCCTTGAAACTATTGTAAATCAATTCGTTAACTTCGTCTTTAGTAGCATGGCTAGTGTCGACGATAAGATCGTAGTTGCTGTAATCGTCGAGGTTGCAGTGGTAGAAGTTCTGGTAACGGAGCAGCTCGCTCTTGCGTCGGTCGATGATTTCCTGACGTGCCGTCGCCTTGTCGGAATACGACTCGCTGACACGGCCTGTGTCGTTGAAAATTCTGTCGGTCGCGGTGTCGACATCGACATAGAGATAAATCTTGAAAGAAGAAGGCACAAAATGCCATGCCATGCGTGAGTCGAAGATGATTTTCTCGTCGGTGCGGCCCAATTCCGCCATGGTGTCGTCGACATAATGGTCGTACTTCGGGTCGTTTTCGATGAACTCGTTGAACTCCTTCGCCGACATGCCGTGTTTGGCGGCTAATTGTCTGAACAGCAAGCCCGCTGAAACGATTTTGAAAGGCATTTTACTTATCAGATAATTGGCGACGGTGCTTTTCCCGCTACCGAGCTCGCCCGACAATGTGATGTGGTTCATTTTTCTTCTTTAAAAGGGTTGATTTTTTTTGTTTCAATCTGAATCTTTTCGGTAAACTTCGAGATGACCCTCAACGGCGCGATAATGAGCACTATCAAGAGTTCCATGATGTAGACCTCCATCGCTGGCGGATAAGTCGTATAGAATTGACACACAACGAGTAAGATGGTGAAAATCATGAACAGGAACTTACCGAGACGTTTTTTGAAGAACACCATGAAAAGGCTGACAATTATCGAGGCGAGCAGCACCCATTTCACGACAAAAAGGGTGTAATGGTTGGATGTCACCACCTCGTTAAGGTTCTTGTCGATATAGCTTTCCTCGAAAACGGTGTTGTATCTTATCCAGACATAGGTCGTAAAGGCGAAAAACAGAATATAATATGTCACGGCGAAGGTGCACACCAGTTTTATACCCAGCGTGATATGCTTTCGCTCCTGAAAGATGCTCTGCCTCTCCTTTACGACCTGTTCTTCTGTCATTATTGCAAGGCTTTTTTGTAATAAATGTAATAAATTCCAATCCAGATCGCTGTCATGACGACTGCTCCCATCATCGAGTCGCCCGTTATCGGCACGACAATAAGTGCAGTGACGATGAGCATCAGAATCTGTGATATAGCATAAATATGGAAGCCTTTCTTTTGCAGACGCCACATGTAAAGCACGCCGACAAAGGAGGCGGCGAACAGCAGAGCTGTGAGAATATAACTGATGCGTGGTACGGCGAGTTGGGCCTCCATGACGGTCTCAAACTGCTCCATATCTGGCATAAATTTCTCCATCATCTCGTAATACTCCTCGCTCTGACCTACTTCGTGCATCACGTTGTATGCCAAATATGAAAAAATGTTGCTGATAAACTGCAATCCCGCATTGATGAACGACAGCACGCAGGCTATTGTAAGGCCGTTGGGGCGCTGTGGCTCAGGGTTTTCGAAGCTATCGATGTTTTGATTGTCAGTGAATTCTTCCATATCAAAATATGTTATTATTTCTCAAAAATCTTCTCGCCTAATTCATATTCCTGCAGGAACTTCACTGATTTGGCGATTTCGGTGTACATCACCTTGTCGACCTTCACGAATTCCACTTTCTTACGGTATTCTGCGACGAAGTTCTCAATGAATGCTGACGATTTGATAGGCTTGCGGAAGTCGAGGGCCTGTGCTGCGTTGAAGAGCTCGATGGCGAGGATGCGCTCGAGGTTGTTGGCGACGCGCAATGCCTTTGTTGCTGCGTTGGCACCCATACTGACGTGGTCTTCCTGACCCTGTGACGACTCGATGCTATCGACAGATGCAGGTGTGCAGAGCTGCTTGTTCTGGCTCACGATGGCTGCGGCGGCGTATTGAGGAATCATGAAGCCTGAGTTGAGACCTGGCTCAGCGACGAGGAACGACGGGAGACCGCGTTTGCCTGCGATGAGCTGGTAGGTTCTGCGCTCAGAGATATTGCCGAGTTCCGCCATGGCGATTGCCAGGAAGTCGAGGCTCAATGCCAGAGGCTGTCCGTGGAAATTACCTGCCGAGATGACCATGTCCTCATCCGGGAACACTGTCGGGTTGTCGGTCACGGCGTTGATTTCCTCACCAAGAATCTGCGAAACATAGGCGATGGCGTCTTTAGAAGCGCCGTGCACCTGCGGGATGCAACGGAACGAATAAGGATCCTGCACATGCTGTTTCTCGCGGGCGATCATCTCGCTGCCTTTAAGGAAGTTACGGAAACGCTCAGCTGTCACAATCTGACCTCTGTGGTGACGGATCTGGTGAATCTGGTCGAAGAACGGCTCAATTCTGCCATCGAAAGCGTCCAAAGACACAGCGCCAATCATATCGGCGAGATACTGCAGACGGAATGCCTTCAAAAGCACGTAGGTGCCGTATGAGCACATGAACTGTGTGCCGTTGAGCAGTGCCAGACCTTCCTTCGACTGAAGTGTGATAGGCTCCCAACCGAAAATCTTGCAAACTTCAGCAGCCGGACGGATCTCGCCTTTGTAATGCACCTCACCGAGACCGAGCAATGGCAGCATGAGGTTTGCCAACGGTGCGAGGTCGCCTGATGCGCCGAGTGAACCTTCGTCATAAACGACTGGCAAAACGTCGTTGTTGAAGAAGTCGATAAGACGCTCAACAGTAACGAGTTGCACGCCCGAGTTACCGTACGACATGTTCTGAATCTTCAGAAGGAGCATGATGCGGATGATTTCTTCCGGGACGAGGTCGCCGGTGCCGCAAGCGTGCGACATCACCAGGTTTTTCTGGAGAGTGCTGAGGTCCTGCTTCGAGATGTTGACGTTGCAGAGCGAGCCGAAACCAGTTGTGACGCCGTAAATAGGGGTCTTCTGGTTCTCCATCTTCTTGTCGAGATAGTCGCGGCACTTCTGGATGCGCTGTTTGGCGTCGTCCGAGAGGGCGAGTTTGTAATGCTCGTTGATGATACGGTTTACTTCCTCAAATGTGAGGGTTTCTGTTGAGATATAATGTGTCTTCATTGTATGTTATTTTTTGATTATTTCGATTAAATTTTCCGCTTTGACGGTCTCCTGACGGCCTTCTTTCATCCATTTCACGGTGAAAGTCTTGTCGTTGACCTCGTTTTCACCCGCCATCAGCACCACTGGGATGTTACGCTGGTCGGCATATTTCATCTGCTTCTGAATCTTGCTTGCGTCGGGATAAATCTCGGCGTTAATGCCTTGACGGCGAAGCTGTTGCAGATATGGGAGACAGTAAAGTTCCTCGTTTTTGCCGAAGTTCAGGAAGATAACCTCTGTATTCTCGGCGTTCTTTTCCGGGAATAGGTTCAGCTCGTTCAAAACGTCGTAGATACGGTCGGCGCCGAAGCTGATGCCCACGCCAGAGACGTTCGGCAGACCGAAGATTCCAGTGAGGTTGTCGTAACGACCGCCGCCCGAGATGCTGCCCATCGCCACGTCTTTCGCCTTCACCTCGAAGATGGCTCCGGTGTAATAATTGAGGCCGCGTGCAAGTGTGAGGTCGAGTTCGTATTCGATACGTAATCCCATGACATCCAGGTAGTTGAACAAGGTCTCGAGTTCTTCGATGCCTTTTGTGCCGATTTCGATGCCGCTCATCAAAGATTTGAGTTGTGTGAATTTCTCGCGGGCGGTGCCTTTCATGAAGAGGATAGGCTGCAGCTTCGCAATGGCTTCATTGTCAAGGCCTTTCTCGGCGAGTTCGGCATTCACCGCGTCGATTCCGATCTTATCAAGTTTGTCGATGGCGACGGTGATATCGACGAGAGCGTCAGGTTTTCCGATGTATTCAGCTATTCCTGCAAGCACTTTGCGGTTGTTTATTTTCAGCACCACGTTGATTCCCAGCTTGTTGAACACCTCATCGACGATTTGGACGAGCTCGGCTTCATTGAGCAATGAGTCGCTGCCGATGATGTCGACGTCGCACTGGTAGAACTCGCGGTAACGGCCTTTCTGTGGACGGTCGGCGCGCCACACCGGCTGCATCTGGTAGCGTTTGAACGGGAATGCAATCTGGTCGCGGTACTGCACCACGAAACGCGCAAACGGCACTGTGAGGTCGTAACGGAGACCTTTCTCGCAAATCTTGCTTGAAAGCTTCAATGAGTCGAGCGGCTGGCCGTTCTGCTCCACGCCCGACATGAAGTCGCCGGAGTTGAGGATGCGGAACAGAAGTTTGTCGCCTTCCTCGCCGTATTTGCCCATCAGGGTGGAGAGGTTCTCCATCGACGGAGTCTCAATCGGTTGAAAACCAAAGCGTTTGAAGACGGTCTTAATGGTGTCAAAGATATAGTTACGGCGCATCATGACATCCGGAAGGAAGTCGCGCGTACCCTTTGGAATAGACGGTTTCTGTGCCATTTTTTGTGAAATATTTGAAACTGCAAAGATACAAAAAAGTTTGAAGTTACGAGTTTGAAGTTTGAAGTTTTTTATACCACACGTCATTTCGACCGAAGCGGAGAAATCTCAAAACCTAATACAAAAATCCCAACATCCACAGAGGAAGTTTTGCCCCTACAGGTGATTCGATGTCATCTGCAAAGATGTAAGAATCAGGCAAATCGGCAATCTGGCCGAAACCTTTGTCCTTACCTCCAATTTCAAAATGATATTTTGAATCAACTTTGAAATCGCCTTTGTCTTTGCCATATTCAACACCATGATTTTCGGCAAGATGAGTTATGGCAAAAGTCTCGCGTGCCGTCCCGATTTCCACCGATGAAGGGCTTAATGCGTACAAAAGATTCGTGTTTTCGAGATAAACTTTATCAGGTTTGGTCAGTTTTCCTATGCTTTTCTTGTCTGAATACAAAAGATTCAAAAGGTTTGCATCGCCAAGGTTTTTCAGATAGCCTATCACAGTATCGCGTCCGATTTCAATTGCAGCCGCAAGCCTGTTGGCATTCACCTCATAAGGCACGCTTTCAGAAATTACCGACATCAAAGCTTTGATTTTTCTGATATTTGCCACATCGACCTTACAAATCAAAGGCAGTTCAACTTCAATGACATAGTTAACGATTTGCTCAATTTTTGTAAAATAATCCTCTTTTCCTTCCAGATAGAAAGGATAATAGCCGTATTTCAAATACTTTTTAAACTGCTCTACGGGCTTACATTTTGACGAGACCTTTTCCCACAATTCAAAAGGATTTTCAAGGATGTCTTCCAATTTATAAATAGGAAAGTCAAGACCTTCGTAAAACTTCAAAGCTTCCCTGAATGAAAGACCAGACATGTTGTATTTCACGCATCTGCGCGATAAATCGGCATCGCCAGCCAAAAGACTCAAAAGCGACGAGCCACTGATAATCACTTTCAATTCGGGATACAAATCATAAATCTCCTTAATCTCCCTACTCCAGTTTTCATATTTATGAATCTCGTCTATTATCAGGCGTTTGCCACCATTCATCACGAACTCATCGGCAAGGTCAACGAGGGTTCTGCGCGACATATCAACGGTATCAGCCGAGCAATACAACACGCTTCTGTCACCAGCAGAATAATTGAGTTTCACGAACTGTTTGAGTAAAGTCGATTTTCCGACACCTTTGGCACCTTGTATCGATAAAAGTTGTGCATTCCAGTTCACGCGATTCATCATCTCTCTGACAATTTCAGTCGATGTGTTGGCGATTAGGCGGTCATGTTTTACAAATAAAGCTTCCATAGCAATACTATTTCGGCTGCAAAGATACAAAAATACTTTTTATAGACAACACTTTTAGGTAAAAAATGTTGGTTACAGACAACACTTTTAGGTAAATTGTGTCGGTAAGGAAAAATACTGTTATTTATATATGGGATAGGATACAGGTTCTGAGTTACTAATTTTACTTCTGCGACTACGTGTATTTGCCAACAATCTTTCCAACACTGGCAACATTTTATTAAGATTGCCATACTGAATCATGAAATTCCAGAAGGGTTCGAATTTTTTCCATCCGCCCATATAAAAAAGATGTGACAATTGCTGCTTCAAGTTGTCGTGGCCAAAACTTGCCTTGAATATGTTTTGCCACGAATAAAACTCTCTATAAGCCCAATCATAACCTTGTTTTAATTCTTCGGCTGATAAACCGACTGTCTTATAGACAACAGTGCGGGTGTCATATTTACTCCAATCGTGTGATAAGATGCGACCATTTTTCTCCATCTGTTGGAAAAGACGTGTTCCTGGATACGGTGTCAGAATATGAAAGGTTGCAGTTGTGATACTATGCTCAATACCCCAATCCACAGTTCTGCGGAATACATCACCATCATCGTGGTCAAGACCAAAAACGAAGCTGCCATTAATCATGATCCCAAGGCTATGTAAGCGTTCCACTGCCGCCACATAATCTTTCGAGAGATTTTGTAATTTATTACTTGAACGAAGGTTTTCCGGTGAAAACGTTTCAAACCCCAGAAACAAACTTCTCAAACCTGCCTCTGCAGCCTTTTCTATAAGATCACCATTTAAAACCGACACAATAGTAGCCGCACTTTGGAACACCCTACCCATACCTCTCATTCCTTCGAAAAGTTCAGAAGCAAACCGAGGGTTCCCCAACAAATGGTCATCAAGAAAATATAGATGTCTGCCAGGAAGCCGATCTATCTCAGCTAATGCATCATCCACTTTTTGGGTATAAAAAGATTTCCCATTGCCATAAAATGCATCTTTATAACAAAAATCACAATGATGGGGACAACCTCGTGAGACGACAAGGGAGTTGGGAACAAAATACTTTTCCCTCTTGATGAGGTCACGACGGACTGGAGGTATATTTTCAAGGCTTCTCCAGCTGGCTACATAACGCTTTTCGGGATGCCCATCGCGTAGGTCTTTTACAAAACGAGGGAATGCCTCCTCACCTGGTCCTATAAATATAGTATCGGCATGTTGTGTTGCTTCATCTGGAAGACTTGTTACATGTAAGCCTCCCATCGCCACATATACACCTCTTTGACGATAACCGTCAGCGATTTTATATGCCCGATATGCATTTGTGATATATACTTGAATGCACACAAGGTCCGGTGTATCGTCAAGAGTCAGCTTTTCCACATGCTGATCCTGAATTTCCACATCGTCTTCATCGGAGAAATATGCTGCAAGTGTTGCCAGTCCCAAAGGAGGAAACAGCGAATATTTTATTGGCCGCCAATATGGACTTTCAGCCTCTTCCAAAGCAGGCAAAATCATCTTAACCTTCATTGTTTTATATCTCTTCTATAGGGAAATATGCTTTGACATTATACTAACTACCATATAGTGATAATATTGTGCAAACATGAAGGTTATAACACATTTATTATTATTATTTCAATATCTCCTCCAAAACCGCATAAATCTCCTCTTCCCTTTCGTAAGGATGAATCTTGAGGTATGGATTGCCGGTGAGCATTGCGGAGAGATGAGTTTTGGTCTTGTTGTAGAAGATGTGGCACGGGATTCCGAAGCGTTCGGCGTAGGCGAGCTCGTAGCCGACACCGAGCGATGGGCAGGTGCACTCACCAATTAAGAGGTCGCTTACGCGAAGCCAGGCGGTGTCTTGGTTGTAAATCTTCGAGTCACGTTCAAAACCTTGCTCTTCGAGGCATAAATTGCTGCCGCCGACATGCTCAGTCAGCACGATATCGGAGCGCTGGATGTAAGATATGATGCGGTTGTAAAGGTCGGCATCGACGCGACCACCACGGATGGAACCGGCGAAATAGATTTTCTTTTTCATTCTTTATATTTTTTAGCCAAAACAACCACCTTCTTCTCCCCTATCAATGTCGTGCCGAAAACAAAGTTTTTATCGCTTTCCTTGAGATTGAGATTCTTACGTAATTCATTGGCACTCAATGGAAAATTACGGGTTGCAACAGATGCTTCGGTGATATCTTTTAATAACTCTTTTTTAACTTTTTTGTTGAACGGCGCAAATCCCACGACTTCAAAAATGCGGCCCGGAAAATCAGAAATCAGGTTGTCGGAGGTGTATAAATGGCTGTTCACGTGCAATTTATCGATGGCGAAACGCTGCGAGATTAGTTTGAAGGCGCCGGCTTTCATCAGGGCGGCGTTGGGTTCGTAAAGGTATTTTTTGATGGTGGTGGCGAAGGTCGGGATGGCTGCGGATTCATCATTGATCGCGTATTGTAAGGACAAGGCATGCCTTGTCCCTGCGGGAGACAAATCAACACAATGTATTATTATCTCACCATTGTAATCCGGTCGCAGCAACACCAAAACCTCTTTGCATTCGTTCTTCACCGCCACGATGTGGATTTTTACAATATTTGGTAATTCATTGATAATCATTGAAATATCCAACATTGGGGATAATTTTATCATCATCGTGTTTACTGATGCGGCACGCCACATCCCTACAAGATCGACAACGTCGGGCGTGCAATCATGCAATGAGACCATCTTGCGGTTGTAAACATCGCGGCGGGCGGGGTCAATGAAAATCAAATCAGGGTGGACGCGGCACGCCACGTCCCTACAAAATGTTTCCGCATCGGAATTCACGACCGTGATTTTTCGGCCCAAAACTGCAAAATTATGCTCTGCCAATTCGCATAATTCCTTCTGATTTTCAACGTAATACGAGGTTTTAAATTTTTCTGAAAGGAAATAAGAATCGATACCCAAACCGCCTGTCAAATCGACAAAGACATCGCCGTTTTCGACCAACGATGTCTTGTATTTTGCAGTCAACTCGGAAGAACACTGCTCTATCGAAAGATGTTTAGGGAACAGCAAATCGGGATTCGAAGCCCATGACGGCACTTTCTTCGACAGAAGCTGCCGAGCCTCTATTTGATTGAGCACCAACGTCTTATCTACATCTTCAGGAAACTTCTGCAACGCCAGCTGGCGCACATCATCCTTCAGATGCGGCTCAATGAAATCCCGCGTGGCTGTATTCATCAGTTTTGCAATGCGTTATTGTGTTTCCTACGGAAATTGAAGAACAAAACCGTGAACAATATCGTGATGCAGCCTGCTATTATCGGGGCGACGACATTAGAGAAGCCCACGCCTTCGATGTATTTACCGGCAGGGAACTCGAAGATATACGTCATCGTGACCATCGTCATGAACATGGCGGGGATGAGAGTCACGAAATAGTTTTTCTTGTTCTGACTGAGATAAACCGTTACAGCCCAGAGAGTTACCATTGCAAGCACCTGATTGGCCCAAGAGAAATAACGCCAAATCATGTCGAAGCCTTTCGCATCGGCGAGGCTGTAAACCAAGATGACCGTCGTTACTAAGAACATCGGAATTGCGACGATGAGACGGTTCTTGATAGGCTTCTGGTCGTAGTTCAGGAAGTCGGCGATGATGAGTCGTGCCGAACGCAGAGCCGTATCGCCTGTAGTCACCGCCGCCGAGATGACGCCGAGGACGGTAATCACCGCAATCACTGGGGTAAACCAAGTGTTTGCAATCACGCCCACGATGGCCGCTCCGCTCTTGCCCGTGACGTCAACGACGCTGTCGGGACCGAAGAAATATGCAGCTGCAGCGGCCCAAATCAACGCCACAACGCCTTCAGTAATCATCGCGCCATAGAAAATTGGGCGTCCCTGCCGCTCATTCACCATGCAGCGTGCCATGAGTGGCGACTGTGTGGCATGAAAACCGCTGATGGCACCGCATGCGATGCTGATGAACATCATCGGGAAAACCGGATTATGCGCCGCATCGGGATGACGGTTCTGTAAGCCGCTCCAAATCTCAGGAATCTCAGGCTGGTAAATGATAAACGCCACAAAGATGGCGACCGCCATACCCAACAGAAGCAAGCCGAAAACCGGGTAAATCTTGCCAATAAGCTTGTCGATAGGCAGCAAGGTCGCAATCATGTAATAAACCAAGATGATGACGACCCAAACGTAAGGGTTCCAGTCTGGAGTGAAGTTGTTGATTAACAATGTCACCGGGGTGTTGACGAACACCACACCCACCATAATCATCAGCAAGACCGTGAGTCCGCGCATCACCTGTTTCATGCCGTTACCTAGGAACTTGCCGTGTATCTCGGGCAGACTTGAGCCTT
>DBYZ01000004.1:265181-265478 GCA_002311655.1 Bacteroidales bacterium UBA1173 | reverse complement strand
TTGAACACGCAATGCCCCAATTCGGCGCATTTGCCGCAGGCGATGCAGCCTCGGATGTCCTTGTTGCCGATGTGGACTATTTCGGTATCTATGCCGTTTTTCCGTAACTCTTCCGCCACAATGTTCAAGGCGGTGAAGGTGCAGCCATTGGCGTGCGGGCTGCCGTTGATAAGAAGTGTTTTCATATACGTTCTACTTAAAAAACATTACAAAGATACAACTTTTCTCCGAATGGAGAAAGAAAACAACCTTTTTTCAACGTCCCAACATCTCCATCCCCACCATCGGATTGGTGTC
>DBYZ01000004.1:0-265171 GCA_002311655.1 Bacteroidales bacterium UBA1173 | reverse complement strand
CACCATCTCGGTGCCGTTGGCTTTGATGTAGTCGAGGTAGCCCTGCGTGACGGCGTGGCTGTGCAGGTCGATTTGTGCCAATGTGGGCAATGTGGAAAGTGCCATAAGGATAATTGTTACGATGCACTTTTTCATGTTAGTTGAGTTTCTTCCTTTTGTGGCTTTATTTCAGATTTGTCCTGAAAAACTCTGCCAACGTATCCCACGGGATATAGTTGCCCTCGCCACCGTCGTAAAGGTCGCAATGCGAGGCTCCAGGTATGATGAGCAGCTGCTTGTTCTCTGGGTTGGGATTCGGCTTGCCGATGAAGTTGTAGCCTTCGGCTTGGCCTTCCACCATATATTTGTAGGCCGCCTCGCCGAAGTAGCGCGAGTGGGCGTTCTCGCCGTGCATCACCATGACGGCGGAGCGGATCTCATTGATATAATAAAGGAAGCGTGCGTTAGCGTAGGCCTGCGTGCCGATGACGCGCCAGCCGTCGTTGCTGTTGCCGCTGCGCTTGTGATAGCCGCGAGGCGTTTTATAATAAGCGTGATAGTCTTTCACGAACTGCGGAGCATCCTCGGGCAAAGGGTCGATGACACCACCTGCCATTGCCATTGGGTCGGTAAGACGCTGTTTGGCGAGGGTCTCGCGGGCTGCGTGGCGTGACTCTTCCTTGTCTTCGCTGTCGAAGTAGCCATTGCCGCTGACACGGGTCATGTCGTACATCGTGCTGGCCACGGTAGCCTTGATGTGGGTGTCGGCGGCGGCAGCGTTGAGGGCGATGCCACCCCAGCCGCAGATACCGATGATGCCTATCTTTTCAGCATCCACATTGTCTTGTTTTGAAAGGAAATCAACGGCAGCCATGAAGTCTTCGGTGTTGATGTCGGGCGAGGCCGTGCGACGTGGCTCGCCGCTGCTTTCGCCAGTATAGGACGGGTCGAAAGCCAGCGTCACGAAACCGCGTTCTGCCATCTTCATGGCATAGAGTCCGCTCGACTGCTCCTTGACGGCGCCAAAAGGCCCACTCACGGCAATAGCCGCCAATTTGCCTTCGGCATCCTTTGGTGTATAGAGGTCTGCTGCTAAAGTCAGACCGTATTGGGTTTCGAATGTCACCTTGCGGTGATTCACTTTGTCGCTCAGCGGGAACACCTTGTCCCACTCCTGCGTGAGGTTCAGTTCTTGTTTCATTTCTTCTTTTGTTTCTTTTGTTTGCGGTTGGTTGTTGCAGGCAGTCATAAGTGCTACCACTGCTGCAAGGATGAGAATCTTTTTCATTTATACCTAATTCTAATTACGCTTGCAAAAGTACACTTGTTATTTAAAAAAGGTATTACATAAATTGGCTAAATATATACCAATTTCGCAGAAATTGACTATAATATATAAAATTATGTACCATTTTTATTGCTTTTCCAAATTAATCGTACCTTTGCATCGCAATGAAGAAGATTCTGAAAATAGATAATCCCAATGACTTTGCCCGGTTTGTGGATGCTCCCGAGCTGCACCCATTGGTCAGTATTATCCACTATGACGAACTGGCTCCCTTCCGTCATAGCCTGAACAACTACGGTGTCTATGGACTCTTTATCCAACGCCAGTTTCCCAAAGATCTCTCGTATGGCATGAAGACCCTGCAGGTGAGCGATGCCTCGATTATTGCCGTTGAACCAGGACAGATTGGCGGTTTGGAGGACAATGGGGAGCGCATCTCGCTGAGCGGATGGGTGCTATTGTGGTCGCCCGAACTGCTGCACGGTTCTGAACTGGAACGCCAGATTAGCCGCTACCAATATTTCTCTTATTTCTTCACAGGCTCGCTGCGGATGGAGCCTGATGAATGGCTCAGCATCACACAACTGCTCTCCCAGATGCGGCAAGAGTTGATAACTCACGAAGATTCGCCCTCGCTAAGAAGCATCTTGTTGGGCTATCTGCACCTGATATTGGAATACTGCAACCGAATCTATCAGCGGCAACTTTCTGAAGAAGACAATGGCGGTAGCGACCTCTTGAAACGCTTTCATGACCTGCTGCAACAGTATTTCCGCGAGAATCGACAACTGACGCAAGGCCTGCCCACCGTTGCCTATTGCGCCTCAGAGCTGGCTTATTCGCCACGTTATTTCGGCGACATCGTCCACAAGGCGACAGGAGGAACGGCCATCGGATACATCCATAATTACGTCATCAACCAGGCCAAGAGCCTGCTCATGAACGGCCACAACATCAGCGAGACCTCGCGCCTCCTCGGTTTCGATTTTCCCCATCATTTCACCCGCCTCTTCAAAAAGATGACTGGCCTCACGCCTAGTGAGTATTTGGGGAAATAGCTGGGTCGAGAGGTATATTGGATGATTATTTCAAAGACTCTTCAGCATAATTTTATTTCTATTTACCCACTTCCTGCAAAGATATAAAAATGTTTTAATTATCCTTATATAATCTTGACATTTAATCTTCTTTTTTTGCATCAGGCACCGCAAAAATTACTACCAGAACGCCTGTGGCGCCGGCGATGGGGACAATGACTTGGGCTACTGAGCCTTGTGGAATGAAGACGAAAACGGAGAGCAACACCATCGCCGTCATGATGCCGCAAGCACCGGCTTTTTGCGCGATGGTCATTCCGCCACGACGGTGATAGCTGCGGATGTAAGTGCCCAGCCACGACTTCAAAAGCCAGTCCTGCAACCGTTGCGATGAGCGGTAGAAACACCATGAAGCCAGCAAAAGAAACGGCGTGGTCGGCAGTCCGGGCACCACTACGCCCAAGGCTCCAAGACCCGTACAAAGCAGTCCCAATGCGATTAGTAATAGTTTTTTCATTTTTGAATTATTCTCTGCAAAGACAAGAAAAACTTCCTTCCGCAACTATTGCTGCTGTTCCTCCGACAAAAACATTTCCGTTTGATTGGATTTGTGTGGCGATGACCGAAGGCCGTCCCATTGCCTCGCCTTGGGTGAAGGCGTCAACGATGAAGTAGTTCATAACGATATTTTAGAGATTAAGAATCGTCTTGCCGACGTTGGTGAGGTGGTCCGCGACACGTTCGGAGTTCTGTGCCAGCGACAGGTATTCCGCCCCGACTGATGGCGTGCACACTCCACGCACAAGACGCTCGATATGGTTTTGCTCCATTTGGTCTGTGTAGTCATCGATAGAATCCTCGATCATGTTGGCGCGTTCGAGGGCCTCGTGGTCGAGCTTGTGGTAAGCGAGCATAATCTCATTATACAAATCCACGATAAGTTGCTCCATCTTCTTGATCTCCACCACGGCATCATCAGAGAATTTAGCGTTCTGTCCCTTGAGTGCGTCGGCATATTCGACGATGTTTTCAGCGTAGTCGCCGATACGCTCGAGGTCACTCACGGTGCGTATGGTTGTAATAAGATAACGTTGGTCAAAACTGTTGAGGCTCTTGCCGGAAAGTTTTACCGAATAATCAACCAGTTCTTTGTTAAGATAATTCAGCAAAATCTCGGTTTTCCGGAATTGTTCCACCTCGCTGTAGTCCATGGTGGTGATGATATGTATCGACCTTTGGAAGTTCTGTATGGCGAGTTCTGCCATATTCTCGATTTCGGCCTTCAGCTGACGGATGGCGACTACAGGTGTGCTCAGCATCTGTTCGTTGAGATAACGCAGATGAGGCTCGTCGCTTTTTTCTTCAGGCGATTCTTTCACTATACGGCAAGCCAGGTTCACCAAGGCATTTGTCAACGGCATGGCTACCAACATGGTGCTGATGTTGAAGATGGTGTGGAACATAGCGAGCTGTATCTGAGGTGCTGAAGGGAACATCCTGTCAAACAGAATTCCAAACGTCCATTCATTGCCTGTTGTCACTCGTAACAGGAATCCTATCAGCATGAAGATCGCCACACCCATGATATTGAAAATCAGGTGTATCATGGCTGTTCGTTTTGCTGATGTGCCACTCGTCACGCCGGCGATGATGGCGACCACGCATGAGCCGATGTTGCTACCCATCGTCAGGTAGATGCCTTGGTCGAGCGTCACCAAGCCCGAGACGACCATAGTGATTGCGATGGATGTCATCACCGACGAGGATTGTATGATGGCTGTCAGGATGGCACCGACCAATACCAGCAGCACTGCGTTGTTGATGTTTGCAAGAAACTGTTTGACTGCGTCGAGGGCGGCGAATTCATCCATGGCGTTTGCCATCATCGAGAGACCGACGAACAGCATTCCGAAGCCTGTCAGGATGCCACCTACCTGCTTGGTGATATTGCGTTTGCTGAACAGCGTCATAAACGCTCCGATGCCTGCAAAGGCCGCAAAGATGATTGTCGTGGAGATGCTGTTCTTGCCGAACATTCCGAGGGCCACCAGTTGTGCCGTGACCGTCGTTCCGATGTTGGCTCCATAGATGATGGTGGCTGCCTGTGCGAGCGACAGTATCCCCACGTTGACGAAGCCTATCACCATCACCGTGACGGCGCCGCTGCTTTGAATGGCGGCAGTGCCCACAGTGCCAATGCCCACACCGAGCCACTTGCTTTTTCCTGTCTTTGAAAACAGCTGCTTCAACCTTTTCGACGACACCGCCTCGAGATGGGTGCTCATCATCTGACAGGCTACAAGGAACACGCCTATGCCCGCCATCAAGGTCAATATTGCAGTTAGAACGCTTGAAAAACTAATCATAATGAACTTATAAGCTTTGTGGTTTTAAAATTTTCTGCAAAGATAATAAAAATTATCCCATCACAACACTTTCATCAATATTTATGATTGAAAAGCTTTAAAATCACTAAAAATGATGATGTTTTGATAAGGATGAAGGCTCTAATTTTGCAGTCGGAAAATTAACTATTTGAAAGTTGAATTATTAATTATAAAAATTTAAAACTATGAAAAAAGCATCAAAACTCTTACTTATGGCGGTCGCTTATCTCGCCATTTTCATCTTGGGAGCCACCAGCGGAATGATTCATCCGGCATGCTACGCCTACGTCGGCGCGATTCTGCCGCTGCTGTTCGCTTTCGTGTATCTTAAAACGACAACTATGATAAAAGGCTTCGGCGCAGCCACTTTCCTCAATGGATTTCTCCTAGTGCTGTTTCTGATAGCTGGTGAGGCCGACTGGACGCTCGTTATCGGCTTTGTCATTTTGACTGCGTTGGCCGAAATCATCAGGAAAATCAAGGGTTATGACACTATCAAAGGCGTGCGCGCCAGTTTCATCCCGTTTGCATATTCGTTTTTCGCCTACACCTTCCATTGGTGGACCGACACTGAAGGCTCATTGGCAGCTGCAGTGGAGGAAATGCCAGCAGGCTACGACGAGCTGATGAAGCCTGTCATCGACAACGTGCCGATGCTTGTCGTGATGCTGGTTCTGACGCTGCCAGTCGCCATTTTAGGAATGCGATTGGCTGAGAAAGTGATGAAAAAACAGATCAGATAAATTCTCCTTTTGCCAAAATATAGGCGCAACCGCCAACGTAAACCGTGCTGTTTTCAGATATTCGTGTCATGATGACGGACGGGCGGCGCATAGCCTCGCCTTGCAAGAATAAGAAATCGCCTTTTGCAGGAATGACGCCGTTTACGGAAAGATAATGCGTCAAAGCAGCGTTGGCAGTGCCTGTCGCCGACTCTTCAGGGATGTCGTACAAAGGCGCGAAGTCGCGGACATGAGCCGTATGGCCGTCGTCGCCGAAAGCAAAGACGTGGAAACTCACCGCATCGTGTTTTTTCGTGATGGCGGAAACGGCATCCATGTCGGGCTGCAGGCTGTTGAGCGTGGCGACATCCGATACTTGAATCATAAAGTCAGGCAGACCTGTCGAGACGATTTGAACAGGTAATTTTGGAGTTTGAAGTTTGGAGTTTGAAGTTGAGCCATCGAACCCCAAGGCCCGATATATATCTTCAGAGTCTTCAATAGTTTCCACGATTTTCGGTGTCGCCATCTGCATCATCACCTGTTCCCCGACTTCAATAGCGAGATTGCCGGCTTTGGTGTGACAGAGACACGGTCCAGAGGCCAGTTTCATGCTGTGCAGCAAAGCAAACGTCGCGATGGTGGCGTGTCCGCACAGATCGACTTCAGCCTTCGGAGTGAAATACCGCACGGTATATTCCTTTTCTGAATGCCTCACAACGAAAGCCGTTTCCGAATAACGCAGTTCGGCGGCTATTTTTAACATCAAATCCTCTTCGGGAAAAGTGTTTCCTTCGAGAATCACCACTCCTGCCGGATTTCCGCCGAAAGGCTGGCTTGTGAAAGCGTCAACGATATGATATATAAGATTTTTCATTGTTGAATATTTTCTGCAAAGATAAAAATTATTTTCAAAAATCAATGGTTGGCGAAAGATTTTGTTATCTTTGCAGATATTTATGGCTAATGCAAATCATATCCCGGTAGTAAAGTTCCACAAGCGCAAATACGGCGAGGAACTGCTTATCGACATCGTCACGCTTGAGACGATACGTCGCAGCAAACATTTCACGGGCGTGCAGAGACAGTCGTTTTACGGCATCATGCTGACCACTGCCGGCGAGGCCAATGTGGAGGTCGATGGGCACCCTTGCATTGCAAAAAAAGGTCTGGTGGCTTGTGTGCGTCCAGGTGATGTCTGCACAGTGCTCAACGACAACGGTCTCGACTCCCTTGAGTTGATTTTCGAACGCGACTTTCTACTTTCGTTCTTCAACGACACCCATTTCCTCGACGGAATAGCTTACCTTTCGCCACAGCGCACGTCGCCATATCTATGGCTCGACGACACATTATATAATAAGATAATCGGGCTTTACGACTCAATTTTGATAGAACTGCACGGTTCGGGAAAGAAAAACCCGCATCTGCTTCGCGCAATGCTTTACGAGGTACTGATGCTGTTGCAGAAAGCATCGCTTTCTGAAGAGACCGTCACTTCTGAAAACGACCGCGTAACGCGATTCCGCCAACTTGTCGATAAGCATTATCTCACCGAGAGCGGGGTGGAATTTTATGCCGACAAGCTTGCCGTGACATCCAATTATTTAAACCGTCTTGTCAAGCAGAATCTTGACCAAAGTACCAAGCAATACATCCAAAACCGCCGCATTGATGAGGCAAAACGCTTATTGCGTTACACAGAATTGTCTGTCGCCGACATCGCCGAGCAACTCAATTTCGAGACATCATCATACTTTGTGAGGGCTTTTTCTAAAGTCACAAAAACGACTCCTTTGAAATATCGTGCATCGAATTGATTTTTGTCCCGAAAAGTGACATTTTCCGCTTATTTATTACTTTGTGGGGATAATAATCCGCTGTAATTTTGCATCGTCAATTAAAACATTGAATCGATGAAAAAATTATTAGTATTAACTTTTGTCGCTCTCATGCTAAATTCATGCGGCGACAATCAAAACTCAAAGAAAATGAACAACATTTCAAACAAAGAGAAGGCAGTGGCATTGCTTAAAGCCATCGAAACAGGCGCAAGTGAACCAATCGGTTACGTCAACGCAGCAAATTACAAACAACACAACCTCGGAGTGGAGGACGGACTTGACGGCTTCGGTCGCGCTTTAGCTGGACTGGCGACATATCCAGAGAAAGCGAAAGTCAATACCGTGCGCGCTTTCGAGGACGGCGACTTCGTTGTGTGCCATACCGACTACAACTTCTTCGGACCAAAGGCTGGTTTCGACATCTTCCGTTTTGAGGATGGCAAAATCGTGGAGCATTGGGATAATTTGATGGTCTACGATGGCGCAAAGAATCCAAGCGGTCACACTCCTTTCGACGGTACCACCGAGTTCAAAGATTTCGATAAGACCGAAGCTAACAAAATGATTGTCAAGAACTTCGTACAAGATGTGCTGATGGGCCAGCATCCGGAAAACCTGACAAACTATTTCAACGGAAACAACTACATTCAGCATAATACAGCTATCGCCGATGGCTTGGACGGTCTTGGAGCAGCACTCGCGGCAATGGCGGAGCAGGGCATCAAGATGGAATATTTCACCATTCATAAGATTTTGGGCTGCGGCAATTTCGTTTTGGCAGTGAGTGAAGGCGCTTTCGCAGGTCAGCCGACATCATATTACGACCTCTTCCGCATCGAGAATGGCAAGATTGCTGAGCATTGGGATGTGATGGAGACCATCGCTCCTGAAAGCGAGTGGAAACATCAAAACGGAAAATTCGGAGGTCTGAAATAAAAAAACAAGTATATTTGCATAATTAAAATTGGTTATGACAAATATCGAAAGACTATACCAGGCCTTAACCAGCGCCGACGGCATCGCCGTCGGCGCTTTGTGCCGTTCGCGTTCTCATTCTTCGCCTACACATTCCATTGGTGGACCGACACCGAGGGCTCGCTTGCAGCTGCCGTCGAGGAGATGCCTGCAGGCTATGACGAAATAATGAAACCTGTCATCGACAACGTGCCGATGCTTATTGTCGTGTTGATTCTGACGATACCGATTTCGATGTTGTCGATAAGACTTGCTGAGCGAAGATAAAAGAATGGCGTCAACGATGAAGTAGTTCATAAAGATTTTAGTCGTTGCTTAATCTCTCAATAAGCTCCTTATGCTGCGGATATTGCTTCAAAAGGTCGGATTTCTTTGCTAACTCGAAGTTCTCAAAGCTGAATGCCGGACCGACAGCGCAGCCGACAAGCGAGAAGCCTTTTTTACCTGGCAACTCCGCCGCAAACCACTGCTCCGGCATGATGACGACCTGCATCTCGCCATCGGCGGAAAGATTGTGAACACTCAATTTCCCATCAGTGTCGATGACGTAGATGTTCAAAGGCTCGCCAGCATGATAATACCATATTTCAACGACATCGTGCAGGCGGTGAAAAGCCGAGAAATTATCATCGCAGAGCATGTAATAAATGGTCGAGATTGATTTCTTTCCCGTCTCGTCATTGCCAAAAAGCTGACGATAATAACCGCCTTCCGGATGCGGCTGAAGACCGAGTTTTTCGATATAGTTCTGAATTGTCATAATCAGATTGTTTACAAAACCGTAACTTGTTCTGTATTAACGCCTTGGGCTGTCTCAACTTTGATGAAGTACAACCCTGCCTCGTGTTTGCTGAAGTCATATTCGAAAGCGTCGCCGCTAACTGATGTTTCAAGGATTATTTCTCCTAAGACATTGAAAATGCTGATGTTTTGGATGTTTTCTGCCTCGATTTTCACTATGCCTTTTGTAGGATTTGGATAAACTGCGACATTTCCAGCAGTCTGTTCGTCGATACCGGAAGGGTCTGTGACGTAATAATTAATGGTCAATATCCTCACACCAAACGTTCCAATCACCTCCACCACTGAAGGTGTCGCAAGGCTTGAGCGTTTCAAATACATATTGTACTGACTCTGTCCATACAAAAAGATTTTTTTATAGTGTTATCAGTTATATTTATCGTCGCAAATCTACAAAAAATTATATTAGAAACACCACGAATAACCGACCTTGATAAATATTCCTAACATCGAACCTATAGCGGTGTTCTGGTCAAGGAAAATCCTGCTGCGCTTGTTGCACTGGTACTCGGCACCGAAGCCCACGTTGAGACCTCCGCCGAATGAATGATACTGATCAACTCTGTCTTTGTAGTAATATTTATAGCCGTCTTCAAGGTAGATAGCGTTTTCAATGCCGTCATCCTCGGACACTGTTATTTCTCCCAAGGTGACCAAGTCATAAACCACAGGTACTATCTTGCCGGCTTTTGAATAACCTACAGTGGCGTAAAAACCTACAATAAGATACATGTGGAACTGCTCTTTTCCGAAGATGAAGTTGGCGTTGAAGTTGATGTCGGCTTGTCTTCCCCATGCTATGGTACCTCTATTGTTTAAGTCATACCTGTCAACAGTTCTCTTCGTGGCTCTTTTTGAGGAATAATAGTAATAGTTGCCCTCGATGGTGAAACGCAGATTGTCGGTGTAGTCGTAGCCAAACCTCACACCAATGCCTGATTTTGTCAGCGAATTTGGAAATTGAATGGAAATGGCGTGTTTCGGAACATCAGCTAATCTCAATGATGTGCTTGCTGAACTGTTGTTTTCTTGTGCCTTTACTGCCTGAAATCCCAATAAAAGCACGATAAATGCTGTAAAAAGTACTTTCTTAACCATAAAAACAAAATTTGATAGATGCAAAGATAGGATTTTTTTAAATATCAAAAAAATTTTCATAATTTTGCAAACGATAATTTTTGGATACCATGAAATCACTTCTCGGAATGTCGCAAGCAGAGCTGCAAGACCTTGTGGCTCAACATAATATGCCAAAGTTCACTACCAAACAGCTCCTCGACTGGCTCTATCGCAAACGTGTGAAAACCTTCGATGAGATGACCAACCTGTCGAAGCAGACACGTCAGATTCTGGCTGAAAACTACGAAACGGGTTACCGCGATTACTCCGACGTTCAGGAGTCGAAGGACGGTACCAAGAAATACCTGTTTCCGGCTGCAAACGGCTTCATCGAAACGGCGTATATCCCTGAAAAAGAACGCGCTACGCTTTGCGTGTCGTGCCAGGTGGGATGCAAGATGAACTGCCTCTTCTGCCAGACAGGAAAACAAGGCTTCCAAGGCAACCTGTCGGCTGGCGACATCATAAATCAGATACTTAACCTCCCGGAATATGAGACTTTGACGAACTTCGTCTTCATGGGCATGGGTGAGCCGATGGACAACTACGACAACATCATGCGCGTGCTCGAAATCATGACCTCCGACTGGGGCCTGGCGATGAGCCCGACACGTATCACGGTGTCCACCGCCGGAGTGATTCCAAACATGAAACGCTTCATCAAGGAGTCGAAATGCAACCTCGCCGTCAGTCTGCACAGCCCGTTCCACGACGAGCGCGCGAAAATCATGCCTGTTGAGAAGGCGTATCCTATCAACGAGGTCATACACGCCATCCGTCAGCACGACTGGAGCGGACAGCGTCGTGTGTCGTTCGAATACATCGTTTTCAAAGGCTTGAACGACACCCCGAAGCACATCACCGAGCTTGCAAGACAGCTCGGCAGCCTCCGTTGCCGCGTGAACTTGATTCGTTTCCATGCCATCCCTGGAATCGACCTCCAGAGTCCTTCGATGGATGACATGGTCCGTTTCCGCGATAAACTTAACGACAAAGGCATTATCGCAACGATAAGAGCCTCCCGAGGCCAAGACATCGATGCGGCTTGTGGACTTTTGTCGACGAAAAAAGGATAATTTTTAAATATTGAAAAAATGTCGTTAGAACAAATAACTACTGAATTATTAGTATTTATCTTGATTTATGGTGGAGCGGCAATGGCTGCGTTCATCGCCTGCATTTACTTGCTGTTGCGCAAGGGCAATGCTTTTGCGGAAGGCATCACGCCGCCTGTGCGGTTGCGCTATTGGGCGGCGGCGTTTTTTGCCGTAGCATCTTTGGGGCATCTTTGGTGGCTTCTTTTTTACATCTATTCTGGCGACATCAATAGCGTGAGTTGCATGCTTGTTTCAATTCTAGACTGTGTTGGGCTGATAACCACAATCCCAGGTACACTGTTTGCCATGCTCCAAGACCGCAAGCGCAAAGTCTGGCCTGTTATCACCGCAACGATACCTTACGCCGTTTTTTTAGGACTTAACATAGCCTATCCCGATAGTAATTTTGTGAGCATAGCTATCGCATACGTATTGTTGGTGTATTTGGCCTTTACTGTTTATATGGTATTTGCTGTCAGACAATATGGGCGGTGGCTGCGCGACAACTATGCCGATTTGGAGCATAAGGAGGTATGGCTGAGCCATGTACTGGTAATCGTAGTATTGTTGGTATTAGTTACATACGGCTTTGATGACGGCAACTTGACCATAAGCTATCTCGTGCAAATCACGGCACTCATTCTTTTCAGCTTCCTGCTGTGGCGTATTGAGACACTGCCTCAGTTGGACAACATTCCGATAGAGCAGCAGGAACAAACAGAACCGCAGGCACAACAGCCGTTGGCCATTCCTTCCAATATCGAGCAACTGTTGGATGAACAATGTGTTGGCACTCAGCTTTACTTACAGCACGATCTGACCCTTCTTCAGCTGGCCCAAGCCATTGGCACGAACCGTTATTATCTCAGCCAGTATTTCTCACGGCAAGGCATCACTTACAATACCTATATCAACGATCTGCGCATCAACCACTTCATGAAGCTCTATCGTGAAGCCGTTGCAGCGCAGAAATCTGTAACCGCACAGCAGCTGGCAAGCGACAGCGGCTACCGCAGCTACAGCACCTTCAGCCTCGCTTTCAAGCAGCGTATGGGACAATCTGTGACCGTCTGGATGCGCGATACGGACGCTTAGACAGAAATCCGACTTTCAAAATATGCAAAAATTGTTTCAAAATATGCAAAATCTGCATATAGGGCATTGTTGTGCTGTAAAATTTGCAAAAGAATTCCTATATTTGCAGTTTCTTAACAAACTGATTAAATAACTGGTTAATTTTTATAAAATGCATTTACTGAAAAAGCTTATTATCGTGCTCGCCGCGTTGTTTATGGCGCAGGGAGCTTGGGCACAGAACTATCAGCTCTGGGACGGCTCAACCAAAACAAAACCATTATTCTACAGCAGTTATGCCGGATACACCAATGTCGTTGTGATCAACACGGGGGCCGAACTTGCCTACGTCCGTGACAACTGGACAAGCAATTCAGGCTACTGGGGTGATAAGCCCTATTATCAGCTGAGGTATCTGCTGAACGCCGACCTCGACATAAGCGCGGTGTCGTGGATTCCTATGGGTAACGACAACGAAAGCATTATCGGTTTCGAGGGTACGTTTTTCGGAAACGCCCATACCATCCGTATCAAAATCGAGAATGCGATATACAACTATCAGGGACTGTTTGCCAGGATTGCAGAAGAAGGCACCGTGCAGAGCCTCCACTTGACCGGCTCTATCCATTGCGCTACTTCACGATTAGTGGGCGGCATCGCCGGCGAGAACTGTGGCATGATCAAAAACTGTTGGGTGAGCGCCAGGGTCGCTTCCGATTGGCATAATTCCTCGTCAGCTTATAGAGCGAAGGTGGGCGGAATTGTAGGCGAAAACACTGAACCAACTGGTTATGGTTCTGCTGGAAGTGTACGCTACTGTTGCGTCACCAATGATGTGGTAAACGACGACAATGACGTGGGCGGAATTGTGGGCTATAACGCACGTCTCGCCGATGTTAAACACTGTACCTTCTACGGAGCTGTCATCGGTGAGCACGCAGACGACCAAGACAACAAATGGATTGGCGATGATGATGGCACTAGTGAGAATCTGTACGACCACTACCTGGACGACGACGCCACCTTGGAAGCTTATCTCAACACCGTTAGCACCACCTACTCCCTCTATCGCCATGCCATACAGTATCCCTACACTGTCACCATTGTCAACATAGGCAACGGCGCTGTCGAAGCCGATGCACCGGGCTTCCGCTACAACAAGACAGTCACACTGAGTGTGGCCTACGGCGGCACGCCAACCAGCATTACCGGCGAGAGCGTGGGTAGCGGCAATGAGACCGTCTCGGGCAATCCTACCGACGGATACACATTCAACACGCGACACAAAGACATCACCATCACGGCGGTCTTTCCACAGTCTGCCTGGCAGAATCATGCCGGCACGCAGGCCGACCCCTACCTCATCAGTTCCGCCACCGACTGGGATGAGTTCGCCAATAGTGTCAACTACGGTACCACCTACATCGGCAAGTACGTGAAGCTGAACAACGACATCACCGTCACGACGATGGTGGGCACGAGCGAGACCAACTCGTTCAGCGGCACCTTCCTCGGCAACAACAAGACGTTGACCGCCAACCTCTCCAACACCGTTTCTGACTATCAAGGCGTGGCTCCGTTCCGCTACATCAACGGTGCCACCATCAAGGACTTGACAGTGGCGGGCACTATCGCCTCGGCAAGCTACCACACCTCGGGCCTCGTGGGCTTTGCCAGCGGTACCAACCTGATTGAGGACTGCACCGTCACCGCCACGCTCAACATCAGCAACGACTACGCCGGCGGATTCCTCGGCCATGGTGGAAAATCAATGGTCACCTTCAAGGACTGCGTTTTCGCAGGCACCATCAACGGTGGAAGCACCAACCGTAAAAACATCGGTGTATTCTGGGGATGGAGCACCGATGGCTATCCCAAGCTACAGAACTGCTTAGAGAATGGCACTTACATCAGGGTGTCATCCATGAACCCTATGGGCTTGAATCAATTCACCGGCTCCATCACCAACTGCTACTACGTGACACCGCAGATTGGCGGGCCAAGTTATTACAACAACGTCAGCGGAAGCTGGCAGGTCAGTGCCAGCCCCGACAACAGGGTTTACACGCTGCAGCAGATAACGGCTGCCGACGGCAACCAGTATTATCCGCTATGTACGGTCTCCGGCATAAACGCATCGTATGATTTGACCTTAGACGGTATCTCCATCACCCCAACGCTGCAAGACATCAACGGCAATACACTCGCACTTGGCACCGACTACACCGCCACGTTAGACGGCAACGACGTGACATCATTGCCCATCAGCATCAACTCAAGGGGCAACTATACGCTCATACTCACAGGAACAGGCAGCTACGGCGGTTCGCACAGTTTCGCAATCACGGTGAACTTCCCTGTTTCTGGCGCTGGAACCGAAGATGATCCATTCCTCATCTCCAATGCCACCGAATGGAACGGCTTTGCCAATGGCGTAACCAATGGCACCACCTACAGCGGCAAGTTCGTGAAACTGACCGCCGACATCAGCGTCACGACGATGGCGGGTGCCAGCGATGCCAACTCGTTCCAAGGCACCTTCGACGGCGACGGCCACACGCTGACCCTCAACATGTCCGACTTCACGGAGCAGTACCTTGCCCCCTTCCGCTACGTGGGCAACGCCACCATCAAGAACCTCAAGACGGCTGGCACCAGGAGCACCAGCGGCCAGTATGCGGGTGGACTGATTGCCAATATAGTCAATGGCAGTACGGTGAGCATCGAGGGCTGCGTCTCGTCGGTGACCATCAGCAGCACGAGCTATACCAACAGCGGCTTCGTGTCCCGTCTGGGCGACAATTCCCATCTCACGATACGCGGCTGTGCCTTCGTTGGCAGCCTTGAGGGGTCTGAAAGCCGCAACAACGCCGGCTTCGTGGGCTACTGCCAGTCTGGCAGCACGGCAACCATCGAAGACTGCCTCTTCGCGCCCGACCACATCAGCACCGGCCTCGCAAACTGTCAGACATTTGTACGTGGCGATGCTACTTGGTTAATCAACCACTGCTACTACACGCAAGCCTACGGCACGGCGCAGGGCAACCCGGTACAGGTGGCCTCTGAGGGTTACCTCGGCAACCTGCTGCATGACTACGGCATGGTGAAGGCCTACGATTACGGTATCTTCTACAACGGTACCGCTTACTTTGCCGTCGCCGACATCGCTGGCACAGGCACGGAGAACGACCCCTACATCATCAGCAGCACCGCCGACTGGAACACCTTTGCCTATTACGTCAACAACGGCACGAAAAACTACAGCGGTGAGTATGTGAAACTGAACTACGACATCACCGTCACGATGATGGTGGGCACGAGCGAGGCCAACTCGTTCCAGGGCACCTTCCTCGGCAACAACAAGACGTTGACCGCCAACATCACCAACACCAACTCAGGCGAAGCCTATCGAGGCGTGGCACCATTCCATACCATCAGCGGCGCCACCATCCGTGACCTGACCGTGGCGGGCACCATCGCCTCCAACTCTCGCCACACATCAGGACTCGTGGGCTATTCATACGGCACTGGCAACCTGATAGAGAACTGCGTCGTCACCGCCACGCTCAACATCAGCGAAAACTACGCCGGCGGCGTCATCGGCCACGGTGGTACTGCGACCGTCACCATCAACAGTTGTGCTTTCATAGGCACCGTCAACGGTGTGGACGGCAACCGCAGATACGTCGGCGGCATCTGGGGCTGGAGCACCGATGCTACACCTATCCTTAACAACTGCTTGGAGAACGGCACATACAACGAAATCGGATACAAGGATCCTATCGGCTATCAGCGGGGCAGCGGTTCCGTCACCGACTGCTACTACGTGCATCCGAAGAATGTGAATTCCAGTTGGAACTACAACAACACTCACCCTGCCCAGCAGGTCATCACCGCAATACCCGACAACGAGATTGTAAGGCTGCTGCGTTTGGCCGACGGTAACGACTACTACATTGCCAACACCACTGTCACCGGCGTGAATGAGAGTTACGACCTTGACGACGGCCTCGTCAGCATAACACCGACAGTGACCGTTGGAGGCGAAACCGACCTTGTCCTTAATACCGACTACACCGCCACACTCGACGGCAATGACATTACTGAATGGCCCATCACTTTCACCACCATAGGCAACCACACGCTCGTCATATCGGGTTATCACATACCGGGCAGTAACGGTTATGGCGGTTCAAAGACCTTGCAGTTCTCCGTAGTAGGCACATACGACGGCGCAGGCACTGAGACCTATCCTTACCTCATCACCAGCACTGACGAATGGAGTACGTTTGCCCAAAACACTACAAACGGAAACGCCTACAGCGGCACGTTCTTCAAGTTGACCAACAACATCAGCGTCACGACGATGGCGGGCGGCACCTTCAGCGGCACCTTCGACGGCGACAGCCACACCATCACCGCCAGCATCAGCGGCACGGAGTCCATGGCCCTCTTCAACCGTCTCAACGGCGGCACCATCAAGAACCTGACGGTTGCAGGCGGCATCAGCGGCGGCCAACACACCGCGGCACTCTTGGTGTCATTGAGCAACGACGGCACCAACCTCGTTGAGAACTGTGTCGTCACTGCCACCGTCACCAGCAGCGGCACCCACATGGGCGGCTTCCTGGCACATGGCAACAGCAGCAACATCACCATTCGCGGTTGCGTATTCAATGGCATGATGACAGGCGGCAGCACGGCCAAGGGCGTCTTCTACGGATGGGGCAGCAGCACAGCCAGCGTCACCGACTGCCTCTTCCTGATGGCCGACGGACAAAGCACCGATGGCCTCGACCTCGTGAAAGGCAACGGCAACTTCACCGTGACCAACTGCTACAAGAACACCAGCGAATGCTCCTACGGCACCGAGGCCATCGCCACAACCCTGGCCTCGCCAAACCTCGGCTCTCAGGTGCAGGACTACGGCATGGTGACGGCCTACGAGCACGGCATCCTCCACGACGGCATGTACTACGTTGATTTCTCCACCTTCAACATGGATGAAGTTAGTTTGCATACGCTGAGCGGACAGTCGGAATGGACTGCGCTGACTGCCGGCTCCACGACGGGGCAGACAATCGGCAGCGCCGGTAACACGACGTACTATTACGCCTCGGGCAACCTCAGTTTCACCAACAGCAACGCGGGCGGCAGCGGCCTCACCATCCGGGGCACGGTATATCTCTACATCCCCACGGGCATGACGATTACCTGCACGGGAGCCAATGCCGATGGACGTATTGGCGGCGGCGCCGGCGTTGAGCTGACGGCGGGCAACACGCTCTATCTCCTCGGCGGCGGCACGCTGAACGCCACGGGCGGCAACGGAGCCAACGGAACCAACGGCGCAGGTGGCGTCGACGCAAGTGGCATATATGGTATGGATACAAGACCTGGTAGCGGTGGCAATGGCGGCACTGGCGGCGGTGGAGCCGGTGCCGGCATAGGCACCGGCGGCGGCACTGGCGGCTGGCACGGCTATCGCGGCGTTAATGACAATATCTATCAAAATCATCCTTCTTATAATACTGGGAACCGCCGACATAACGGAGTCAATGGCAATCCTGCCGAAAATGGTTCCACTGCTGATGCGATGGGCACGCTCTATGTGTATCAGGCTACTGGCACCATGGTGAATGCCACGGGCGGCAATGCAGGCTCACCAGGAAGTGGCGGCGGTCGCGGTCATGGCAGGATAGATGATGATGATGTTAACTATAGTGTGTCCGGCGGCGGTGGCGGTGGTGCCGGCGGCTTCGGCGGCGCAGCCTGCAACATCGGCACCGGTGGTCCCGGCGGCGGTGGTGGCGGCGGCGGTGCCGCCGGTGCGGTGGATTATAAGTATTCTGGATTCTATGATGTAACATCTTACGGAGGTAAAGGTGGACAAAATGGTGATGGCAGTTATGCTGCCGATGGTGCAGAAGCTCTGACCTCTTATTTAGCGTATCAGGCTGGCTGGGTCAATTCCAATTATGAATGGAGCTCCGGTGACGCAAATCCGCCAAGTGGCGAAGTTACTTTTGGCAACGGCGGCAACGGCGGCGCCTGTGGCAGTGCCAGCGACTGCGGCTCGGCCATCAACGTGGAGTTGGGATGGCCCACGCAGGGCGCAGGCACGGAGGCCGACCCCTACCTCATCAGCAGCACCGACGACTGGAACGACTTCGCCAATAGCGTCAACCACGGCTACACTTTCAGCGGCAAGTACGTGAAGCTGACCAATGACATCAACGTGACAACGATGGCTGGCGTCAGCGAGACCAACTCATTCCAAGGCACCTTCCTCGGCAACAACAAGACACTGACTGTTAACTACAACACGACTGAACAATATACTGCACCTTTCCGATACGTTAAGAATGCCACCATCCGTGACCTCAAGGTGGCAGGCGACATATATACCTCCCAAAAATTTGCGGCAGGTCTTGTTTGCCGCAGCTATGGCGAAACTAACATCATAGATTGTCCCGTCAGCACTGTCATCTACAGCAGTGTCAACGGTGACGGAACCCATGGTGGCTTAGTAGCCTTGCCTAACGGCGGCACCACGCTGAACATCTCAGGCTGCGTCTACACAGGCCGCCTGCTGACCAACAACGATACCAACAAGTGCGGTGGTTTCGTGGGCTGGCACGGCGACGCCACCATCAGCGTCAACAACTCGCTCTATTTCCCTAGCGGTAGTATACCTGAGGGCTGGTCTGCCATCAACCATGGCGCCACTTTCGTACGTGGCGGCAACCCAGCCATCGACTACTGCTACTACATCGAGACAATGGGCTCGGCACAGGGCGCGCAGGCCTATGCCACCGCTCCTGACAATGAAATCAGCAAGCAGATCACAGTCGCAGACATCACGGTGTATTCTCTGGCTTGCACTGTCAGCGGCGTGGAAGCATCTTACAATCTGTATGAAAACCCGGTCGACATCACACCAGTGGTGACAGACCCATACGATGCGACACTCGCTTTCGGCACTGACTACACGGCAACACTTAACGGTGTCACGATGACGAGTTTGCCTATCAACATCACCAACGAGGGTGATTACACACTCATCCTCACTGGTACAGGCAACTACCAAGGCACAAAGACCTTTGCAATCAATGTGACTAACACATTCGACGGCACAGGTACAGAAAGCGATCCGTATATCATCAGTACTACCAACCAATGGAACGTTTTCGCCAATGCAGTCAACAACGGTAACACCTATTACGGCGAGTTCTGGAAGCTGACCAATGACATCGACATTACGACGATGGTTGGCGTGGACGATCAAAAATCATTCCAGGGCACGTTCGACGGTGACACTCATAAACTGACCTTCATGCGAGGCACGTCTGAAGAACCATTCGACGAGACTTACTGCGCCCCGTTCCGTCATGTCAAGCATGTTACTATCAAGAACCTGCATGTGGACGGTACTATCTACACCAGCGAAATGAAGGCGGCAGGCTTCGTGGGCGAGTCGCATGGATCGCTGTACATCATCAACTGCTGGAGCTCAGTGAATATCAACAGTAGCGTCGGTGGCGATGGTACCCACGGCGGATTTGTCAGCACACTGAGTGGTGCCAACAACACCATCACCATCGAAGGATGCTTGTTCGACGGCTCATTTGCCACCACCAACAACACCACCAACTGCGGCGGCTTCATCGGATGGCCGGTATGGAACAGACCTACCATCGAGAACTCGCTTATGAAGCCTACCAGTGTGGACGCAGGCATGCTTATCAACACATATGCACGTTGGCATACTAACTACGAGCCAACTATCACCAACTGCTACTTCGTCCCAGCTGTCAACCTGCCTGACAACCAAGGTGCGCAGGTGCACAGTATTGCTGGCGACGTGGATGTCACCGTGGAGAACGCAGGCACTGCCACCGAATACAACGTCAGCGGCATCACCAGCTACGGCACAGGCATCAAATACAATGATGTGCTCTATGCCGGCGAAGGCGAAAACGTGAGCCTCAACTTGAGCTGCTCGGCAGCACAAACCGTGGCAGGTTATAATGTCAACGCAGGTATGCTCAGCGGCACAGAGAACCCTTACACGCTCTTAATGCCTGACGTGGATGTCATTGTTTCAGCAACATTTGTTGAAGTAACGGCATACACATTGGTGACAGACGTTAATCAGATTGTTTCAGGTAAACATTATATCATTGCAAGCGGAAAAGCAGGTTCTGTAAGAGTTATGGCTGAGCAAAATACTAATAACAGAACATCTGTTGCGGCTACCGCAACCAATAACGTAATTCCTGAAACCGATGGTGTTTACGAGTTCGTAATCAACGGTCCTGTTGTGATTTCCGCAACGGATTACTACACAATCTACGACACCAACGAAGCTTCAACAGGTTATTTGTATGCGGCAGGTGGCAATTTCAATGAATACCTTAAGACTCAGACTACAAACGACAACAAGGGACAATGGACGATCGCTATCGATGCTGTGACATACGAAGCGACAATCAGAGCCAATGAATCAGGTAATAATTTGATGCAATACGATGCCTCAAGTTCAATATTCTCATGCTATTCAGGTGTTCAAGACGGTCTGTACCTCTATGTCAAAGTCGACGACAACGACCTTGAATATTATGGCACTGAGATTACCTATTCCGGAAACACAATTCCTGAAGGCGGATCAATTACTGTTGGCGCAGGCTCTGTTTTGACATTACCTGACGAATTTAATAACTCAGATCCAAATGCCTTCGTTATCCAAGAAGGCGGTCAGGTGGTTTACAACGGAACCGGCTCATTTAACGCCACATTGCAGGAAAACATCATCGGATATGGCAACAATCCGGCAGTTTCCGACGGCTGGTATTTTATTGCGTCACCTGTTGACGGATTACCGACAAGCGCGATAACATCAGGCGCTTACGACTTGTTCATCTACAACGAGCCTAATGCTTATTGGTACTCTAACACCGGTGCAGCTGCTCCGTTCAACACACTGTCACGTGGTCAGGGTTATCTCTATGCAAATTCAGAAAACACAACACTGAACATTGCAGGTGCGATGATTAGCACTGAGACGCAAATCACAATGGATTTGAGTTTTGAATGCGACGCTTATCCTGAATTGAAAGGCTACAACCTCATGGGTAACCCGTTCACCCGTAACCTCGGCACAGGCGACATCACAATCGGTGGAGAACCTGTGACATCGGTACTGCTTCTCAATAACGATGAGGATTATCAGACATGCAACTTCTTGGCATCAGGTGTTATCAAACCTGGTCAGGGATTCTTCATCCAGGCTACAGGCGCAGGCCAGCAATTGGTGTTCAACCCGTCATCGAAAAATGTTGATGAAATAGGTCTTATCAGCATTGAGGGCGGTAATGAAGACTACATCGACAAGGCTTACATCCAGATTGGCGGCGGTAACACCTTGCGTAAGATGACGTTCTCAGGCGAGAAATCAAGCGTTTACGTTATCGACAACGGCGATGACTATGCGGCTACAACGATTTACGAGCTTGAAGGCACAATGCCGGTTAACTTCAAGGCTAATAAAGACGGCGAATACACAATCACCGTCAACACCAAGTACATCGAGCCGAGCGTTCTGATTCTCTTCGATGACTTCACAGGCACGGAATACGACCTGTTGGAATCACCGACATATCATTTCAAGTCATCGGTTGACGATCCTGATAACCGCTTCAAGCTCATCTTCGACTTCAACCACAATTATAACGGTGTTGATGACAACTACACCAACGGCAACTTCGCTTACCAGAGCGGCGACGAAATCATCGTCAGCGGCAATGGTGAGCTGAAGGTGTACGACGTGCTGGGACGCATGGTGATGAACCAGCGCATCAACGGAGTACAGAGGGTTAGCAAACCGTCACAAAAGGGCGTGTACATTTTGCAATTGGGTGGTATGACACAGAAGATAGTTATTAGATAAAAGAAATTAGTTATGAAAAAGTTATTCATTATTATCGCAGCTATGACAATGGTATTTGTCTCCTGCACAAAAGACAAGAAAGAAACTCCAGTAGTTCCTACACCAACCATCGCCGAACAGATTGTAGGCAAGTGGCTTTACATTGAATGCGACGATAATTTGGTTCCGACAAACGGAATCTCGACTACCAGCTTCGTCATGGAAGGCTCAACTCTGAAGGCTTACATCAGCCAATCGGTTGATAAGTACGAATTGTGGGCCTACAATCAGCCGGCCGACGTGCAGATTGATGGCAATAAGATCGTTGTGACAATGCAAAAGGACAACATTACAACTATGGAAGAGTATTCCGACATTACTGTCGGCAGCGATGACATGAGCTATACCAGCATGTACACATTCATCCTCAATGGTGAGGCGGTTGAAGACTTTGGACCATTCCAGTTGCGCTGTGCCGAGGTTGATGACGAATACACACAGGACATCATCGGTCTTTGGGAGTGCACTGAGCTGACAGGCGGCGTCACTTTCAATGATGACAATGCACGCCTTGAGTTCATGGCCGACGGCACCTACAACTACTACCGCAAGGACGAAGAGGGAGTGTGGCAGCTTATCCCACGCGAGATGAACGAGTACTTCGTGGACGGTGACTTTCTCGCCACTCGCTGGAATGCACTTGGTGAACGTGTTAAATACGAATCATGGGTGATTGCATCGCTTGAAGAAGGCAACATGGATTGGTACGCCATTCGCCTTGACGCTGAAGGCAACACCTTTGAACAAGTGATGAAATGGATGAAGATTGAATAAGACTCATCGATAACTAAGGGGGACACGTCACTATGGCGTGTCCTTTTTTTTGTAACATTTTTTTTATATCTCAAAAAAAGAAGTATTTTTGCAAAAAATACTAAAGAGGTGCAAGTTTTAAAGACACAAATCAACCCCGGCAGCGCTGAGTTTCAGGAGAACCGCAAGGCTTTCATGGAGCTGATGGCGCAATACCACGACGCCATGGACGCCAGCATGCACGGCGGCGGCGAGGCGGCGATAGCCAAACATAAGAAACGCAACAAACTGCTCGCACGCGAGCGCATTGACCTGCTTATCGACAAGAACACTCCGTTTTTGGAGCTCTCGCCGATGGCGGCTTACGACACATATAACAACGACTTCCCTTCGGCGGGCATCATCACCGGTATCGGCATGATTCAAGGCCGTGAGGCTGTCATCGTAGCCAACGACGCCACGGTGAAAGGCGGCACATATATGCAATACACCGTCAAGAAACACCTGCGTGCACAGGAGATAGCGATGGAAAACCATCTGCCGTGCGTGTATATGGTCGACAGTGGCGGCGCCTTCCTGCCAGAGCAGGACACCGTGTTCCCCGACAAAGAGCATTTCGGTCGTTTCTTCTACAACCAGGCGAGGATGTCGGCAATGGGCATCCCTCAAATCGCTATCGTGATGGGAATGTGTACCGCGGGCGGCGCCTACGTGCCTGCCATGAGCGACGAGACCATCATCGTGAAGAAACAAGGCACAATCTACCTCGGCGGACCACCACTGGTGAAGGCTGCCACGGGCGAGATCGTCACTGCCGAAGAGCTTGGTGGCGCTGAGATGCATACCTCTGTCTCTGGTGTCGCCGACCACCTCGCGGAGAACGACAGCCATGCAATGCAGATTTGCCGTAACATCTTTAAAACACTGGAGAAGCCGAAGAAACAGCTCCTGGATTTGCTTCCTGTCGAAGAGCCTCTCTACGACCCGACGGAGCTCTACGGCATCGCACCGGTGGATTTAAGAAAAGTCGTCGACCCGCGCGAGGTCATCATGCGTATCGTCGACGGCAGCCGTTTCCAGGAGTTCAAAGAGAGATATGCAACGACGATAGTGTGCGGATTCGCTCATCTCATGGGATTTCCGGTGGGCATCATCGCCAACTACGGCGTGCTGTTCAGCGAGTCGGCACTCAAGGCGACACACTTCATCGAGCTTTGCTGCCAACGTAACATCCCGTTGGTATTCTTACAGAACGTCACCGGCTTCATGGTCGGCAAGCAATACGAATGCGGCGGCATCGCCAAAGACGGAGCCAAGATGGTGCATGCGGTAAGCAACGCCAACGTGCCGAAGTTCACAGTCATCTTCGGTGGCTCGTTCGGCGCCGGCAACTACGGCATGGCGGGTCGCGCCTACAGCCCGAGACTGCTTTTCATGTGGCCTAACGCCAAGATCTCGGTCATGGGAGGCACCCAGGCCGCCAACGTGCTGGCCACCGTCAAGGAAGACCAGTACCATTACAAGGGAATGCCTGTTCCTGAAGAGGAAATCAAAGCTTTGAAACGCGAGATTCTTGCCAAATACGACTACGAAGGCTCGGCATTCTACAGCACCGCGCGTCTGTGGGACGACGGCATCATCGACCCGGTCGACACACGAAGAATCCTCGCCATGGGCATCGCGGCATCGCTCAACCAGAAGTTCCCGCCACAACAGTTCGGAGTATTTAGAATGTAATTATGGAATTCACCACACTTCAAATAGGAATAGAGAAAAACGTCGCTCGCATCGCACTGAACCGTCCTGAGGTTCGTAACGCGTTGAATGTCACGATGATAAAAGAGCTTACCGAAGCCGTCGACTGGCTCGATGCTCGTGATGACATCCATGTCATCGAGATTTGCGGCAACGGCAAGAGCTTCTGCGCCGGCGCAGACCTCAACTACATGAAAGACATCGCCAACAACGGATATGTCCAGAATCTCGAGGATGCGAGAAGGCTCTCAAAGCTGTTTCAGACCATCTATTTCTGTAACACGCCGGTTATCGCGCTGGTGCACGGTCACGTCATCGGTGGAGGCAACGGCATCATAGCTGCTTGCGACGTGGTGTTGGCTGAAAATGACACCGTCTTCGCTTTCAGCGAGGTGAGACTCGGCATCACTCCGGCCACGATATCGCCGTTTGTCATCGCAAAATGCGGCGAGGCGATGGCACGCGACACCATGCTGAGCGGCCGTAAGTTCACGACTCAGGAAGCGTTGAAGTTCAACCTCGTCAACTATATCGGCACGATGGAAGAACTTAACAAACACTTGGATTTCTATACAGAGAACTATCTCGCGGCGTCGCCATCGGCAATAAGAGATTGCAAACAGCTCATCCGCTCGGTCTGCGGCCACGACGACCCATACAGCCCCGTCTTCGACATGACATCAGCGCTCATCGCAAATGAAAGAGTAGGGGCCGACGCTCAAGAGAGAATGAAAGATTTCCTTCGGAAATAGTTTTTAGTCGCTAGTCTTTAGTCTCTAGTCGTTAGCTAGAATTACTAAAGACTAAGAACTAAAGACTAAAGACTTTGATAACACAAAAAGAAACAATTATGCCCATATTTGAGATAAGACCCGCAAAAGAATCCGAAGCCGGCTTAGTCCTCGACTTTATCAAAAAGTTGGCAAAATACGAGAAAATGCTCGATGAGGTCGAAGCCACTGTCGACACCATTCATGAATCCTTGTTTGTGAAGCACGATGCCGAGGTCGTTTTCGGTTGCGAGGACGGCATCCCTGTCGGTTTTGCCTTGTTTTTCCACAACTTCAGCACCTTCGTCGGGCGCAAGGGCCTCTATCTCGAAGACCTCTTCGTCATCCCCGAAAAACGAGGTTTAGGCTACGGCAAGGCATTGTTATTGTATCTCGCACATCTCGCCAAAGAGCGCCACTGCGGCCGCATGGAGTGGGTCTGCCTCGACTGGAACACGCCCTCCATCAACTTCTACAAATCCCTCGGCGCCAAACCAATGGATGATTGGACGATTTACAGACTAATACCATAAAATAAACCCAAAGGTTAATTTTTTTCTTAAAAATTGTTTGTTGTGTCAAAAATAGTTGTATTTTTGCAGGTGAGTTTTATTGTGTTAAATTTATAAGTTAATTTTGGTGTGGAGGTAATCGAGATTTATAAACCTTATTTGTACAGCGTACAATACGATAATGAGGATGAAAATGAGTTCGACAGATTGTTGCAGCAATGGAACGATTTGGAGTTTGTTACTCGTTTTATGATGGAAAATATTGATTATTTGTCTGATCCGAAATGGGGTAAGACTTTTGAACCTGAAGATGCGAGCAGGCAAGTCTTAAATGAAGCTGATGGATTGGAAAATTTGTTTTATGAGCTGTGTGAAAATGTTGAAGTTGGGACAACGCCGGATCTGGACAGTCATTTCAAATTTTTAGAAGGTAAATACAAATATGAATTAGAGTATATCCCAATGAAATCTTATGGAATTGTAAGACCATCATTGTTGCGAATGTATGCAATTAAGTTGGATTCCAATTCATATTTGATAACTGGTGGAGGAATAAAATTAGGAGATACAATTCAAAATTCACCAGACTTAAAAGACCATGTTTTGCAAAATATTGACAAAGTCAAAGCTTGGCTGAAACAAAATGGAATATCTGATAGTAATGATTTATAACACAATACATTATGACATTTAATACTGAAAAATTGGCAGAGATAGCTAAGCCTAGAAGTGAAGATGCAAAAGCAAAGGCACAATACAGACGGGATAACCGCGAATGGATTCGCATGTCGCAAGATATTGCGTTGAGTTTGCACTATTATTTGCGCAAATCAGGCATGAGCCAGAAGGATTTGGCTGAAAGAATGGCAGTGTCAGCGGCTTATGTCGGTAAATTGTTGAAAGGTAATGAAAATCTTACCCTTGAAACAATTTGCAAATTACAGAATGCTATCGGCGAGGAATTGTTATCGCTGACACATCCTTATATTTTCAGACAAGTTTTAGAGTTGTCAAGTAACAGACATGCATTTGTCAATGATGTTACAAGCGACAAATACACCCAAACTCAGGTTATAACAGGTGCTTTTGAAATGGGTAAATATGAACTTACAGCATAGAAATAATATTATGAATCAACAAATTACATATAAATATTCAAAAATTGATTTGGAACAGTTTGCAATGTTTGAAGAGAACTATGATGCGGCTGTTAATGAAGTGAAGTTCCAAACCGATATCCAATTCTCTTTTGACAAAGGTAATAATGTTTTGTGCAGCAAAATCATCATTACGGCTTCACAAGTTGAAAAACCAGTATTGAAAGCCTGCCTTTGTAGCTATTTCGAAATTGAGCCTGAGTCGGTTAAAAATCTGTTACAGGATGATAAAATAGTATTTAATCCGTTTTTATTAGTACAGTTTTCATCATTGTGTTATGGCTCAATGCGTGGTGTAATATACACGAAAACCATAGGTTCACCGCTTAATTCCTTCATTTTGCCACCGATTTATTTGGACAAGGTGATTGACAAGGCGTTTGTGGTGTCGTAAAGTCTCCCCAGAGGGTGACTAAAAAGTAGTCATCCTCTTTTCGTTATTCGGGTAGTGACCGGAGAACCATTATCAAATACGCGATTCTCAGAAGGTCAATTTGACTTTTTAGTCACCCTCGCGAAGCCACAATGTTTTTTCAAAAATACTTTTGCTTTCTTCGAAAAAATCCCTATTTTTGCAATGTCATACAAAAAATTAAAACAAATAATCATGAAAAACAAATCATTTATAATATCATTACTAATACTGCTGGTGTTGTGTGTTGTATTGGTGTCTTGTAAAAAGGACAATACTTCGGCTGCATCAAACCCTAATACACCAACATATAATAATCCAGAGGGTTCAATTAATGGTTTGTTTACAGTTAATGAAAGCGGAAATCAAGTGTATTTTTCTAAAGGGAATTTACAATACAATATATCAACTAATATATGGAGATTTGCGGAGCATCAATATGATTATACTGACCAAAATTTATATGACGATGATTGGATGGACTTATTTGGATGGGGAACTGGCGATAATCCAAAAAATGTATTAATTGAAGGTGATTATAGTAGTTTTACAGACTGGGGTAATAATGCATTGTTTAATGGTGGCAATACTGTCGGTGTATGGCGTACATTAACAAAAGAAGAGTGGTTATATGTTATAGATGTTAGGAATACAAGTAGTGGAATAAGATATTCAAAAGCACAAGTAGAAGGCATTAATGGTATTATCTTACTGCCTGACTTTTGGAATGATGAAATATACAATTTGAATAATACAAATTGTTTCAGTGTCGACTTTGATAGTAATGTTATCAACTTGTTGGATTGGCTAACTAAATTTGAAGCAAATGGTGCTGTGTTTTTACCTGCAGCAGGCTTTCGTAATAATTATGTGGTAGGTGCAGGTGGAGTAATTGGTAATTATTGGTCTGCTACATCCATCAGTGATAGTTCATTGGCTTGGTTAGTGTTATTTGGTAACGACAACCTCAGTGTTGGAGGTAATCATCGTTGGTTTGGATATAGTGTGCGTTTAGTTTACGATAAGGAATAAGTCACCATTGTTTTCTTGGCTTCACCCCTACCGTGATGCAGTGGCCATGGCAAAAAGTGCGATTCGAGCTTGTTTTAACCAAACTTCGAATAAATATCCATTTTCTGATGAAGAATTCTAATCACTTCGATTTCATCATCAACTAAATGATAGAAAATCAAATGCTTATTGCATTTATGGCAATATAATCCGATAAGAATCTCATCGTATTTTCTGTTAAGATATGTTGGATGCTCAGTGACATCCTGAATTGCCTCAATCAAATCGCGATAATAAGCGTCGGCTTGCGATTCCGACCATGTGTCAACCATGTAAATCCATATCTCTATTCCTATAATTTTTGGCTTTTAATTGGTTCAAATTGGTTTCAGGGTCAAAATTGTCGTTCCGGCCACTTTCAATTCCATCGCGAATGGCACTTCTCAATTGCGCCACTTGCTGCTCTTGTTCTTCCAAAAGACGAAGTCCTGCACGTACTACTTCGCTGGCGTTGTTATACCTACCGGTTTGAATGATAGAGGCAATAAACTCGTCAAAATAACTGCCTAAAGCTACTGATGTTGTTTTCATATTCTTTAAATTTTTCGATGCAAAATTACTAATAATTAATAAATATTGATAACTTTTTTGATATTTTTTATCATTGGTTTCGCCCCCAGATTGCTTTGCGGTGCGCGGGCCAGGCCCGAATCGCGGGGCAGCGATGGCCAAAAAGCCGGGCTAAGGCGTTGATACTCAAGGATGGTCGATTTCGAAGAAATCTCTACACACAGCCATGAGAATCACCGCCTTAGGACGGCTGCAGCGGGGGGCCGTTTTATTCGGGCCTTGACTTTTTGGATACTTTTTTGTCAAGAAAAAAGTATCTCTTTTTCTTCTTGCATAATCAATATAATTTTTGTAATTTTGCACGGAATTATAAATTATGCCATCTAAGAAGATTCATAAAGTACTTGTCGCGGGGCGTGGTGAGATCGCGGTAAGAGTGATTCGAACGCTTAAGAAGCTGAGTATCAACTCGGTAGCTATCTATGCCGACAACGACGCCGATGCGCTACACTGCCGTCTCGCTGACGAAGCCCGACCACTCGGCAACGGCGCACTTCGCGACACTTATCTCAATATCCAGAAGATTATCGACGCTGCCCTCGACACCGGCGCCGACGCCATACACCCTGGCTACGGCTTCCTCTCAGAGAGCCCCGAGCTCGCCGAGGCATGCGCAAACAACAATATCATCTTCATCGGCCCAGACGCCGACACCATGCGTCTCATGGGTAATAAAATAGCTGCCCGTGAGTTTGCGAAATCACACGGAATACCAGTGACGACAGGCGTTACCGGTGACGTGAAAGACATCCTGGCTCAAGCTGATGGGCTACCTTATCCTGTCCTCATCAAAGCGGCGGCAGGCGGCGGAGGCAAGGGTATGCACATTGTGCGCTCCAAAGATTCATTACAAAACGAGCTCGAAACGGCATCGCGCGAGGCACTGAAATACTTCGGCGACGGCACGGTCTATGTGGAGCAATATTTCGAGAACCCGCGCCATATCGAGGTGCAGATTCTTGCCGACCATTACGGCAACGTGATTCATCTCTTCGAACGCGAATGCTCGGTGCAACGTCGCTACCAGAAAATTATTGAAGAATCGCCGTCGCCGACATTGACTCCTGAGAAACGTCAGGCTATTTGCGAGACTGCCGTAAACCTCTGTAAAGCAGTGGGTTATAAAAACGCAGGCACTGTCGAGTTTCTCGTCGACAACGACCTCAACTTCTATTTCCTCGAGATGAACACCCGAATCCAGGTGGAGCATCCTGTCACGGAGCAGCGTACTGGCATCGACATCGTGGAGGAGCAGATCCGCATTGCGAGAGGCAAGGAGATGGGCTGGACGCAAGATATGATTCAAGACAAAGGACACGCCATCGAATGCCGTGTGTATGCTGAGGATCCCGAGAACGGATTCCTGCCTGCCGCCGGCGAGGTGACGCTCTATCACGAGCCTCTGATGCGTGGCGTGCGTATCGACAGTAGCATCGACGGACCATGCACAATATCCGACAGTTACGACCCGATGATCGCCAAGCTGATTTGCTACGGCAAGACTCGCGACGAAGCCATCGAGATAACTCGTCGGGCACTCAAGGAATATATTGTGCAGACGGATAAGACGAATATCCCTTATCTGCAAAGTATCATTGATAATCAAGATTTTACAAATAATAAAATCGACACCTCATATTGCGGGAAACATCAGGAAGAGCTCGTTGCAACCATGCGTCAGGCACGCGAAAACATCAAGAAAGAAGATGTGGCGGCGTTGTTCCTCTTCCATGACTTCAACAACCGTCAGAATACCGCAGATGTCTGGAACTCAATAGGTTACTGGCGTTTCCAGATGTCGCTTAACGTCACCGTGGAAGGTCAGTCGATGAAGGTGCAAATCAACCGTCTGTCTGGCAAGAACCTCGAGTGCGTCATCAACGGAAAGCCTTATTCTGTAATGCTTTCGCAGAATGGCGATGTGCAAAAGGTGATTATCAACGGCCGCACCGAGCCGGTGTTTGTGTCGCAAACACCGCATCACGACTATTGCGTGCATCTGCGCGGACTGGATTTCATCTGTCGTCGTGAGGACCAGCTCAACGACATGAAAGACTACTCGCATACCGACGTGGCTGGCGACGACATGAAGTTCTTCTCGCCAATGCCAGGTAACGTGATGAAAATCAACGTGAAAGAAGGCGACGAGGTGCATTACGGCACCATCCTCTGCATCGTGGAGGCTATGAAGATGGAAAACAACATCGTGGCGAAAGGTGATGCTAAAGTCTTGAAAATCAATGTTAAAGAGGGTGAAAAAGTAGATACGAAAACAGTCTTAATAGAACTTGGAATATGAATTTCGGATTGACAGAAAAACAGATCGAACTGCGCGCCAAAGTGCGTGATTTCGCTGAGAAAGAGGTGAAACCAGTGGCGGCGTTCAACGATGAGAATGAGAAATTCGACGTGGAACTGACCAAGAAGATGGGTCAGCTCGGACTTCTGGGCATGTGCGTCCCGAAGGAATACGGCGGTCAGGAACTCGACACTTTGTCGTATATCATTGCTGTTGAGGAACTTGCACGTGTCGACGGCTCCACAGCAGCCACCATCGCTGCCGACAACTCATTAGGCATCGGTCCGATAAAAGACTACGGAACAAAAGAACAGAAAGAAAAATATCTGCCTCGTCTGTGCAAAGACCATCTGTGGGGCTTCGGTCTCACCGAGGAGACAGCGGGCTGCGACTCGCGTGGCACGAAATCGACGGCAAAACTCGTTGATAATCAGTGGGTTGTCAATGGCTCAAAGATTTTTATCACCAACAGCGCCACCCCGATGACGTTGGGAAGCACCATTCAGGTCATTAGCGGAGAGAGCAACGGTAAGCCTGAGTTTACCGCTTTTCTGATAGAGAACACCATTCCAGGCTTCACACAGCGTCCGATGGATCGCAAGATGATGTGGCGTGCCTCGAACACTGGCGAGCTGAAGTTTAACAACGTTAAACTCAGCGAGGCCAACATTCTCGGAAAGCCAGGCGACGGCTCACATATCATGCTGGCGACACTCGACGGAGGTCGTCTCAGCATCGGCGCGATGGGTCTCGGCTGCGCACAGGGTGCCTACGAGATGGCTCTCGAATATTCGAAGCAGCGCGAGCAGTTTGGCAAGCCTATCTGCAAGTTCCAGGCTGTCAGCTTCATGCTGGCTGAGATGGCGATGAAGATCGAGGCGGCACGCGAGCTCCTTTACAAGGCCTGCCGCATGAAAGACGCTCATCTGCCGTTCGGCAAAGAAGCAGCTATGGCGAAGCTCTACTGCTCGATGGTAGCCGCTGAGGTGTGCGACAAAGCTGTCCAGGTGATGGGAGGCCACGGCCTGCTCAAAGATTTCAACATGGAGCGCTTCTACCGTGACCAACGCATACTGCAAATAGGCGAGGGAACAAGCGAGATTTTGAAATTGGTGATATCAAGATATATAGGATGCTGAGTGCAGGAGATTTCTCGACTCCCTGCGGTCGCTCGAAATGACGTTCTATCCCGTCATTTCGACTGAAGCGAAGCGGAATGGAGAAATCTCAAACAAAAAAGAATAATACAAATTAGTTAAAATATTAAACGTTAAACAAATGGAAATCAAGAAATTAAACGAAATGTTCGACGTGCTGAAGAGCCGTCCAAAGAAACGTCTTGTAGCAGCTTACGCTATGGACGATCACACAATCTGCGCTGTTAACGACGCTGTCGACAACGGTCTCATCGACGCCACACTCATCGGCGACCCGGCGAGAATCGCTGAAGTCTGCAAAGCTGAAGGCATCGACATCAACAAGTTCAACATCGTCGAGGAAAAAGACGACGTGAAGGCTGCTGCTTTGGCATGCGACCTCATCAACCGCGGCGAAGGCGACATCCTCATGAAAGGCCTTCTCCCGACCGACAAATACATGCGCGCTATCCTTAACAAGGAACGCGGTCTCTGCCCTCCGAACGTCACACTGGCACACGTCGCCGTCATCGAGAACCCTAACTACCACAAGCTTCTCGTTGCATCTGACTGCGCCATCATCCCGTTGCCGGACCTCAAGCAGAAACAGACTATCTTGAAATATGTGACAACAGTTTCTAAAGCATTGGGCGTCAGCTGCCCGAAAGTCGCTATGGTGACAGCCACCGAGCAGATGAGCGCCGGCATCCCGGCATGCGTCGACGCTGCTGTCATCGCCAAGATGGCTGAACGTGGCCAAATCAAAGGCTGCATGGTGGAAGGCCCTATCTCACTCGACCTCGCATGCGACGCCGAGACAGCAAAGATCAAAGGCATGAACAGCCCAGTGGCTGGCGACGCCGACTGCCTCGTGTTCCCTAACCTCGAGAGCTCCAACGTGTTCTACAAATGCTGCACCAAGTTCGACAAATCAGAAGTCGGAGCAATGCTCATGGGCGCCAAGGTTCCTTGCGTGCTCAGCTCACGTGGCGACACATCGAAGACAAAATTATATTCAATAGCAATTGCCGCATTGTTGGCAAAATAAAAATTCATTGATATGTATAAACTTTTAATCATAAACCCAGGCTCGACATCAACGAAAGTTGCTGTTTTCAATGACAAGGAACAGGTGTTCAAGAAGAATATCAAACATTCTGTTGAAGACTTGGCTAAATTCGATAAGATCGCTGATCAGTTTTCTTATCGTAAAGAAGTGATTCTCAATGAGTTGAAAAACGAAGGCGTTGACATCAACGGTCTCAGCGCTGTGGTAGGCCGTGGCGGTCTGCTCCACCCATTGACATCAGGCGTCTACGAGGTGAATGAGCCTATGCTCCGTGACCTCAAAGCCGCTTCGTATGGCGAGCATGCCTGCAACCTCGGCGGTCTCATCGCTAACGACATCGCCAAGGAATACGGCGTGAAGGCTTACATTGCCGACCCTGTCGTGGTCGACGAGATGGAAGATCTGGCACGTTTCTCGGGTCACCCGCTGTTCCCACGTATCTCTATCTTCCACGCCTTGAACCAGAAGATGATTGCACGTCAGCACGCTGCTGCTGTCGGCAAGAAATACGAAGAACTCAACCTTATCGGTGTGCATCTCGGCGGCGGTATCTCTGTCGGTGCCCACAAACACGGTCGCGTGGTTGACGTCAACAACGCTTTGAACGGCGACGGTCCTTTCACACCTGAACGCTCAGGCGCTCTTCCGTCAGGTCCATTGATGAAAGCCTGCTTCAGCGGCAAATACACCAAGAAAGATGTCGACCTCATGCTTAAAGGCCAAGGCGGTTTCGTGGCATATCTCGGCACCAACGACGCTCTCGAGGTTGAGAACGCTGTGAAGGCTGGCAACAAAGAATGGGAGAAGGTGTACCGCGCCATGGCTTACCAGGTCGCCAAGGAAATCGGCGGTCTCGCAGCATCAGCTCTCGACATGGACGTCGACGGCATCTTCATCACAGGCGGTATGGCTTACGACAAGACCTTCTGCAGCATCATCGAAGAACATGTCAAGAAGATCGCTCCAGTCTACCGTTATCCAGGTGAAGACGAGATGCTCGCCCTCGCATTGAACGGCATCATGGTGCTGTCTGGCGAGGCTAAGGCACAGGATTATAAATAAAATGCGCCTTTTAAAAACCACATTTCTAATAATTGTCTTGCTTTTCTGTCAAACCCTAGCGGCGCAGCAGAAGAGCAAGACTTTTGTCCATATCGTTCACGCCGACCATCAGATTTATGATGAGTCGTTTGGAAAGAATGTGGAACGTCTTATCGGAAACGTGGCACTGCGTCAGGATTCGGCGTATTTTTATAGCGACAGCGCGCATTTCAACGAGAAAACGCGTTACTTCGACGGCTACGGGCATGTCCATATCATTGTGAACGACTCGACGGATATCTTCAGCGACAAATGTAAGTACTCCGGAGATATAAAATTTGCGGAGCTGTTCGACAACGTCATCCTCAAAGATGACTCTACGGTGTTGAAAACCAATTACATGACGTATGATAGGAATAAGCATCTCGCCACTTATCCGCGTCATGGCTCCATCACACGCAACGACAAGAACCTCGTGTCACGCAAAGGTTATTACCGCGATGACATCCAGGTGGCGTATTTCCGTACCGACGTGGTGGTGACAACGCCGAAAAGCCGAATGTTTACTGATACTTTGGAGTATCGTATCCAAGAAGAGAAGATGTATTTCTTCGGTCCGACGACAATTTATTATGATGATAATGTCCTTGTAGGCAACTACGGCTGGTACGACGCGAAAAACGACATCGCATATCTCGACAAGCGTGCCACTTTGAGCAATCAGGGCTACTCAATCACTTCTGACACAATGTTTTACGATAAGAAAGCCGATTTCGCGAAGGCGATGAGCAACGTTATTATCGAAGACACGGTCAACAAGGCGATTGTGGAAGGCAACTATGCCGAGATGTGGAAGAAACTGGGTAAGAGTTACGTCACTGACAGCGTGCGAGCGCTTTATTTTGCTGACAAAGACACGCTTTATCTGCATTCCGACACGCTGTTTTTCTTCATGGATACAGTGACGCAGAAGGCTGAGCGGATGCTGGCTTATTATAATGTGCGTTTCTATCGTCGCGACATCCAAGGAAAATGCGATTCGTTGAACTATTACATCGCCGATTCATGTGCCAAGATGCGACGCGAGCCTATAGTTTGGGCTGAAAACAGCCAGCTGCGCGGCGACTCCATCAATATCGTGATTGCGAGAAAAGCCATCGACAGCGTGCTGCTTTATCCAAATGGATTCATCATCCAAAAGGACACCATCGAGGGCTTCAACCAAATCAAAGGCAAGACGATGATAGCCTATTTCAAGGATAACGAACTCGACCATGTCTATGACGATGGCAATGCCGAGACAGTGTACTGGCTGCGTGAGGAAGACGGCTCGATGATAGGAGTGAACGTGTCGCAGAGCGTGGCGATGGACATCAAGATTGAGAAAAATCAGATTGTCAGAATCAAATATTTCAAAAAGACCACCGAAACCTTATATCCTAAAGAGAAAATGAAACCTGGCATCGAGGTGCTTAAAGGCTTTGAGTGGCTCGACGAGCTGCGTCCTGTCGACCCGAACGACATCTTCCGCAAACCGAAAAAAGTGCTTGAAGACCAAGGAAACGGTCGCAGAAAAGGCCGTCGGAAATAATTTTGAAAAATAATTGTCGGGTGTATCAAAAAATTGTGTATTTTTGCACCGCAAAACTAAAGGGGTATTAGCTCAGTTGGTAGAGCGTTTGAATGGCATTCAAAAGGTCAGGAGTTCGATTCTCCTATGCTCCACAAATAAAAAAGGCAACTCATTGAAAATCAATGGTTGCCTTTTTGCTATTACATGCCATTATCGAATCGACATAGTGTTGCCTATCCTCGAATGAAATGTCGTGGAAGCAATAGACGTCGTTCCAGAGGTAGGTGCGGTGACCGGCACGGTACAGGTTGAACGACACCCATTGATGCTCTTCGGCGAACGCCAGCGACTGGCTCACGAAGGCGGAGTCGGGCTTGATGTAAGGTTCAGGCGTTGCCGCCTGCTGCGTTTCGACTATGTTGTTTACACAACAAAACGCAGCAAGCAGCAAACATACAGTTGATATTATTAATTTGAAATGTTTCATTCTTTAACAATACGCTCCGTGAACTCCGAGCCGTCGTTCATTCGCACTTTGATCAGGTATAAACCTGGGGTGAGGTTGGCGATGTTGATGGTTGATGATTGAGACGTTTCGGGAAACGTCTCAACAAGGCGACCGTCGATGGAATATATTTCAATTGATTGGCAATCGGAATTCTCTGAGAACTCTATGTGGACAAAGTCTTTTGCCGGGTTCGGATAGCAGAGGAATGGCTTTGTCGAAGCTGCAATTTCCGATGTTGAAAAATATTCATTAAAAACGACAGCATATATGTATGATGACTCATAATAATAGGCATCGGATTTATAACCCCAGCCACATAATGCCAATCCGCCATTAGACCTCACTGCTAATCCGGAATTTACAATATTCAGAATACTCAAACAACGTGCTTCATCTTTTAGATTCAAGTCAAAATCCAGGCAATCAATAATCAGGTTCCTTTCGTAATCACCTACTTTATCAACCCACACAACATATATCCGGCCGTCATCTGTTACTGCAAGATTCTTTTTCATCAGATAATCCCAAGGGCTATCGGCAAACTGGAATTTTCCAACAACCTGAAAATCGTTGTCGAATTTGACGAGGACATTAAAATGATTATTGTATTGATCTGAAGCCGGAGCTGTCAAGAGGAAATGCCCTTCATCAAGATAACTGCCGCACATATGAGCATAGTAGCTGACATAAGTGTATTGACCGGCAGTGTTAATTTTGTGCTCTTCGATGCGGTTAAACTCCTCGTCGTAAACTTCGATATACACCCAGTCTCCACTCGATGTGCGATGCAAAGTTATAAAGCCGTAACGTACGATGTCTTTATTTATCATGAAAAACGGACGTTGAGCTAACATATAGTATTTTTTTTCAACCGGTTGCGATACGAATTTTGTCGTGCCATCGAGACCTATAATATAAAAACGCTCACTGCCATTACCGTCAATGTCGTGAATAACGATGTCGTTGTTATGATTTATGAAAGCCCTGAAATCGGAGCCTATTGTGCCATCAATGTCAAGTTCCGCCACAACCTCACCTGTGATTTCCAAATTGTCGTTTATATATAATGCTTTGTAATGAGCGGCACCATCTTCATTGTAGAAAGAAGTGAAAATATTACTGTTGTCATTGAATGGGTCGCGTAATTTCGGGAAGCCGCTGTTGATATTCAGCATTTCAGCTGATATGAAAGCTGAATCTACAGCGATTCCTTCAGGGGTGATTTTATAAAGTATAATGCCAGTGTCGTCGCCATAATCGCTGAACACATCTTCATCGACCATGAAATTGCCGTCGCTCAACTCTATGATGTCGTAACACTGGTGAGTGTTGCCGTCATAGTTGTTGTGTTCCCAAACATTGTAATTCTGCGCTGATGCCGCTAATGCGAGCATTAAAATTGCGATTGTTGTAAATAACTTTTTCATAGCTGTAAAATTAGTTAATAAATATTGTTTTTGCAAATTTCAAGATAAAACACAACAAATGGCTGGAATATCACTGGAATTTTGTTGGAAAAGTTTTGGAATCGCATTTTTGACTTTTATAATGTAGTATTTTTGCAAAAAAAATTGATATGAACGACACGATCAAACCATCTATTGTTTTTCATTTACAGGAACCGATAGAGAGTATTACGGCTACAAGAGATACCGTAACAGGAACATTTTATTATCAATTGCAAATTGAAGAGCAGAAAAGCCCCACAACGCAAAAATTATTGGTTAATGGAATAATTGCGCTTGTTATTATTTTGTGCCTGTGGTTATTTACACGAAAGAGATATTCAAAGAAAGCCTCGTCATATAATCAGTTTAAGCAAACCGACATTTACAAGCTGATGCACGAAAAAGGTTATTATTCGGCGAACAAAAAGCCTGTCTTTGAAGCTGTTAGCGAGCAGGAAACCAATGAGTTAAGCGAAACGGTCTTGCAAATTTTCGCTTCGTTTTCCGATTTCTTGAAGAAGTCAGATTTGAATGAGAAAGATCTGCGGTTTTGCTGTTTGGTGAAATCCCGCTTAACGACATTGGAATTGTCGGAGATATATTGCGTTTCGCAAAGCGCAATTTTCAAAAGGAAGCAGAAAATAAAGGAATTGCTGGGCTTCAAGTCCGACAAAAGGACTTTGGATGCGATTTTTGAGGGGTTTTAATGAATTATCTCAATTTCAAATTGATTCCAATCTTGTGTGTTATTCAATAATTCGTTGTAGTGACAGATGTTTTTGGCGGTTATTTTTTCGCCGTTGACTGAGGTGATGATGTCGCCAAATCTCAGAGTGTTTTTATCATCAACGATGCGGCTGACAATCATAAGACCATCGTTTGTCGCGAGAACCTTGTATGGTTGATCTATATTAAACTTGTTTTCTTCGACATCACGAGGTTTATAATACAACACATTTTTTACACGATCATAGAACCAGTCGAATCGTTGGATAAACTGCATGCCCATGTTACCAACCACAATATAAGAAAGATACATAACCGTGGCTTTGAAATCTTCGTCACCGAGAGTAACTGTCTCATCTGGTCTTACAATCATCTCGCCAGCCTCTGCTATTCCTGATGTAGCAACGCCAAATGCTCCTTCCAGAATTATATCGCCATCACGCTTTTGTACTTTTTTGCCTTTGTTTTGTAATAATATGTATTTATTGTTGCCTGTGTCAAAAAGGCATTTGTATTCCACTCCTCCAATAATCGGATAGACATATAAAACGTTTTGCTTCCAAGAAAAGCCGCATTTCATTGGTTTATAACCGGTCATATTAAATGATGTATCGTCATTGTATTTGTAATAAGATATTTTCTGATCTGTAAAACTCAAACTCATTTTAGAATTCGTGAATTGAAAGGCGAAAATGGCATCGTTTCCAAGTACGGGATAATCGGATATTGCATTTCCGCAAGGGTTGTCGTAATTTACGCAAATGTCGAGTTTTAATGTATTATGGAAATAATAGAATTGAACGTTGACGGTGTCCATTTTTGCATAGACTATGGATTTTTTATGCGCACTTTGTAATTTCAACTTAGAGTAGTCGTCGGTTTTTTCCGAAAGATTATGGAAATATGTCAAACCTTGACTGTCGCCAGTGTCCAGCAAAACAGTATCTGGTTCGCCGTTTATTGTTGCTTGAGCCAACATCCTATTATTTTTTACCACGAAATTTATAGGTTCGTTATTACTTATGGAGCTTGTATAAGTGCTTTTAACTTTTTTAAAGTTTCGCAATTGGAATGACAAAGTGCCACAACTTGACAATAATATTGATACTATCAATGCTACTGTTATGATTATCAGATGCTTTTTCATTATGTTGAATGTTTTAATTCTTGCTTTCCAAGGCTTCGACAATGATTTTTTCAAACATTTCCTCGTGTTGGCTGCTGTATCCGCATTGATTCATCAAAATGTTCCCTTCCCTGTCGAGCAAAAGCAAGGTCGGATATCCTTCAATTCTATAAAAATCTGAAAAATCACGTTCAGCGAAAAGAATGGTGTATGTTATGCCTCGTTTCGTAAGAAAACCCGCCATTTCGTCCTTCATCGGGTCGTCAATCGGGTCGATGCCTATCATGATGAAACCTTTATCATGGTATTTTTCATGAAGACTTTGTAAAAACGGCAAAGCTGCACAGCACGGAGCACATGATTTATAAAAGATATCGAGCATAACAACGCCGCCTTTCAAATCGGCAAGATGAACCAAGTCTCCGTCTATTGTCGGCAACGACCAATCAGGTGCCGGAGAGCCTTCAGGAAGTGGTTCCTGAGCTTGATATGGCTCATAATCGCTCAGAACGACATCTTCCGGAACAGATTCCAAAGTCAGATTGTTTTCTTCATAGTCTTCATTGAAATTCAACAGCTTACATTCTTCATATTGGTACATTGTGTCGTTTTGCTGTACCATGTCAAAAGTCACGGAATATTGCAATGGCAAATAATCGTCTTTATCAATCCAAATGTTTATTTCATATCTGAAAGTTTTTATGCCAAATACTTCTTCATCATCGTCTTCAAGATTATTGGAAAGAATCTTAACAAAATGACATGGTTTTTCATCAAGACAAGTTTCCGAAAGCTCGTATGAATAGTCCTTGTCAAGCAATTTAAAATTATTCGTGAGCGGATAGCTATCTTTTCTGACTAAAGGGGTGTAAAAAGTGCGGTTATGCTTACCTCTGTTAATAATATCAGACCAAAGTGCACAAGAAATTACGGTTCCAACCGTATCGTCATATTGAACGAACTCATCGCCAGTGTAAAGATAATTGACTTTACTGAAATATTCGTTCCCAGGATATTCGTCGCACGAAGAAAAATAGACGCCATAAATCGTGTCATCGGGCATTTTCTTGAAATCGCAAGTATAGTGAGATATTAGTGTGTCTTTATCAGACATGTATTTCATCTTTCTCGACATCTCATAATGTCCGCTTTTGATTAATTGGCATTTTTTATAGGATTTGCCAATCACTTGTTTGGCAGAAGGTTTGCTATTGCAGCTTGCAAAAGCGATTGCTATGATTAGTGCCAAGAATATAGTTAATGGATTTTTCATGTGCCTTACTTTGTTCTATTTCGTGATAAGTCCTTTATACGTGATAAGTTCTTTATACCAGCCCAAACGGATGCTATAAGCACGATTGTCAGGATGGATATGATTTCCAGCAAGACATCGTATTCAACGCTATAATACTTAAGCAATCGACTGAACAAGAAGCTTACAAGAACGCCAACACCGCTCATCAGGGCAATCTCAAGATATTTTTTCATAGTTGTAAAATTGTTAATGAATATTGTTTTGCAAAATTAAAAATTTAATACGACAAATGGCAGGAATATCACTGGAATTTTGTTGGAAAAATGCTGTGCGGAGCTGCGCTCCGCACAGCGAAAAATGAGAGTAAAATTGAACCTGTGAAAAATTATTTCACAACAATCTTTTCTGAAAATTCTTTTCCATCGTTCATTCGCACTTTAAATAAGTATAAACCTGGAGTGAGGCTGGCGATGTTGATGGTTGATGATTGAGACACTTCGGGAAACGTCTCTACAACAAGGCGGCCGTCAATGGAATAGATTGCGACGGATTGGCATTCGGTGTCATCTGCAAAATTGATATTCACAACGTCTTTTGCCGGGTTGGGATAGCACACGAAAGGATTTCTTAAAAATGAGATTTCCGGTGAGGATAATGTTTCATCAAATACCACGGCGTAAATTTTTGATGAGTCGTAATACTGATAAGTGGAATCATAAAGCCAGCCGCTTAATGCCAATCCGCCGTTTTCACGCACAACCAGCCCGAAATTGACTATCTCCCTATAACTGAGACAAACCACCTCATCCAATAAATTCAGGTCGAAATCGAGGCATTCGACAGTGAGTTCACGCTTCCCCTGTTTATTATCAGACCAAACAACATAAATTCTGCCGTCATCGGTCACAGCAATGTTCTGTGGCATCAAATAATCATTATAAGAATCACCAAACTGGAACTTCTCAATGACTTGGAAATTGTTGTCGAATTTTATAAGAATATTAAAATCATTAAGGAATTGGTCATCTGCCGGAGCCGTAAGCAGAAAATGCCCATCGTCAAGATAGCTGCCGCGCATGTGAGCATAGAACCGGATATATGTATATTGGCCGATATTTCCAATTTTGTGTTCTTCTATTCGGTTAAACTCCTCGTCGTAAACTTCGATATACACCCAGTCACCACTCGAAGTGCGATGCAAAGTTATAAAGCCATAACGTACGATGTCTTTATTTATCATGAAAAACGGACGTTGAGCCAGCACATAGTATTTTTTCTCAATCGACTGCGAGACAAATTTTGTTGTGCCGTCAAGACCGACAACAATAAAACGCTCGGTGGTGTCGCTGTCGCAGCCGTGAATCACGATGTCGTTGTTATGATTTATGAAAGCCCTGAAATCGGTACCTATTGTGCCGTTGATGTCAAGCTCAGTGTCGATTTCGTTTACAATTTCAAGATTGTCATTGATATACAAGGCTTTATAATGAGCGACGCCATTTTCATTGTAAAAAGAAGTGAAAATATTTCTGTTGTCATTGAATGGGTCACGTAATTTCGGGAAGCCGCTGTTAATCCTGAACATAGAGCCAGGTATGAAAGCGGAGTCTATCGCCACCCCTTCAGGAGTTATTTTAAACAAGTTTATTCCTATATCACTTCCTCCACATACTTCTTCGAAAACATCGTCATCGACCAAAAAATTGCCGTCGCTCATCTCAATGATGTTATAGCACTGGTGAAGGTTCCCGTCGTTTCCGTCGTGATACCAAACATTGAAGTTCTGCGCTGAAGCCGACAATGCGAGCATTAAAATTGCGATTGTTGTAAATAACTTTTTCATAGCTGTAGATTTTTTTGTGTTGAACGATGCAAAAGTATCGCAACAATGTCCCATACAAACTGCCATCCAAAAAATCAGCCGCTTACAAATGGCGTAAGCGGCTGATTTTTAATGAGATGGAATTTTGATCATCCAAACTTTTGGGGGAGAAATACAATTATTTTTATTGTTCAATAAGCTTTTTCACTTTGCCGCGGGCTTTGTCGAGCACACTGGTGCTGACATCGAGAAGCAAAGCCTCGTCGATGCGCGAAAGCCTGAAATCGTTGAGCATGTAAACCCTGCATTCAAGCTCGCTCATATCGGGATATTTTTCTTTTAATGAATCATAAAGACCTGGGTATATTGTGTTGAACAAATCGGTCATAACCTCCCAGTGATTCTTGTCGCCGAACATCTCATTCTCGAGATTAGCAAGCAGATATTTATCTTTATGGTCTTTACTAAGAATCTCAAGCCTCTGCATAGACCGTAGTTTCTCCGCAAGGTTATCGGATTTGTCTTGGATGAGATTTTCGTTATCTTTCAAAACCCTCAAAAGCGTGGCTTTCATTTCAGCTTCTTTCTTGTTTTTCTGAATAATTCGATAATATAGAACAAGAGCTACCGCTAAAACGATGATTATAACCACTGCCATCATCATTTCAATACGATAATTTGAAATTATCCGGCGGTTCATGGTGTTTTGCAAGGTTTCGTAATCATATTGACGCTGTATATGATATAAGTTGTCTTTGCGTAGAGAATCTTGGACTTGATATTTAAGCCATCCATGTATTTTTCTATATTTTAATGCCAGTGGATAATCATTTTGCAACTCGGCAAAATTGGACATAGCATCATATGATGAAACTTTAGTCTCAATCCTGGTATTATCAAAAGATAAATATGGGAGTATTTTATTGTAATAAAACTCAGCTGAATCATATTGCCTATATTTTGTAAATATTTTCCCAAAATTCAAATAATGCATAACCAATTTGGTTGTATCCTCTGTCTTTAATGGCCTTAAACAAGCTATTGCCTCATCAAATTTTCCTTGCTCGCGGTAACAAACAGAATAATTGTTCATAAGCTTCTGCCATGCATATTTCGAATTAGTTTTATTTGCATAAGACAATCCTTGTTTCAAGCATTTTTCAGCACCAGTATAATCTTTCTTGTCAAAATAAGACAATGACATAAGGTTTTGAGCCAATGCACGTTCGTCATATTTAGTCCCAAAATATGCATCAGCTGTTTTTATAATAGGCAAGGCTTCTTCATCAAGAAACTTTTGATAAAGCAATCTTGCAACATTATAATTAGCTCTTGCATAAGTCAGTGAATCACCAGTAATCTCAGCATATTTTGCGGCATCTTTGAAACAGATCATTGCAGCGTCGTCGTCGCGAAGTTCATGTAGCACATATCCGCTATAGAGTGCTCCATAGGAGGCTTTCAGGCAGTCGCCTTTTTCGGCAAAATACTCGGCGGAGCGTTCAAGTTCGGGCATGGTGTAAATTTTCTTTGCTTTTATGCGTTGGGAGAGTTCCCGTCGCTCGCCGTCGGGATGAGTAAAAAGCGCCTCTGCCTGCATCAGCGACATATCCATGCGGATGTCGTCGTCGAGAAACACCTTTATGTTCAGCACGCTGTCGATGAGGATGAGGGCGCTGTCGGGATCGTTTCCCGCAACTTCCTGCGCCTGATGGTAATAGCGTTTCGCCCTGCGGAGGTCGGAGTTGCAGGAGGTGAGCGCAAAGAGTAGCGCGAGAATTATGACGAGATGTTTTTTCATGGGGCAAAGATAAAACAAAAAATACAAAAATCAAAAAAACTCATCAATAATCTCATCATCCAAAACTCTGAAATCCCCGGCTTTCACAACCTTGCCGTCCTCAATGAAGACATAAAGCGGGAACTTGCCAAAGGTTATCGACATAAATTTGGGGGCCGGTATCTTCCAGTGCTCGTAATCGGAAGTGCCAGTTAATTCTATGAATCTGCCAATTGCCTCATCGCTGCCGCCAATGATAAATTTTATCCTGTCATGCGGAATGCCATGCCGGTCGACCATCAAAGTGAGCTTCTCGGCTCCGATGCGACAGTATTTGCATCCGGCGAGCGCATAATTAATAAGGTATCGGCCGTGCTGGAGGTTAACAAACGTCGAGTCGTTCATACTTTCGTAAAACGCCACGGTGTTTACGTTTTCCTTTTCGGAATAAATCTTGTTGTAAATCACGTCCATCGGGAGCAAAACGAAAGAAATGACCAGCGAAACCACTATAGTTGAAGCGACAAGCCATTTCTTCAAAACCGGTTTGTAATCGTAGCTTTCTTCATTTTTGATAAAGAAAAGCAGCGCTATCGTGATGATATTTTTAAGGATAGACTGTATCGGGTTGAGTTCTATCAAACTGCCGAAGCAATGGCAGTTGCTGTCGTTCCTGAAGATGGCGGCATACACCAAAAACAGCGTGAACCCGACCATCATCAGCATCGTGAGCCACCAAATCTGTTTGAAATAAATCTTTAAAATTAAACCGATTCCGATTAGTAATTCAATGAAAATCAACAATCTGGAGAAAAACGTGGTCCAGGTGTAGCTGAAAATGCCAAAGCTGTAGATATAGATCTCGAAGTTGTCGATCGACAATAATTTCAATACGGCTGTGCCGATGAAAAATGCACCGAGCAACAGCCGTATTAAAAGTCGTAAAACGCCAGAACTACTGAGGTTTGACATTTTCTTTCAAAGAGTTAGAGATAATCTTCTTGATTTCGGCAATCTTCTCCTCCTTGTAGTCGCGCTTCTCAGGCTTGAACATGTTTCTGTGACGGCTTCTTCTGACCTTGAACTTCATGTTGTCGAAGTCAGGACCTTTAATTTCAAGACCTAACCTGCTGAGCACCGGTGGACTTAGCACCGCGATGTTGTAGTCGTAGCTCATGTCGAGGTTGTGACGGCCATAGAGCATAGCCGAGTATTTGTCCATCGAGACGGCGAACGGGTAGACGTCGATTTCGTTTTTGAACACGGTAAACTGCACGTCGAGGCTGTCGATTTTGTTGTCGGTCTTCTTGCTGAAGAAGAGCAGCCGTTTGATTTTGTCGAATGTCTCGGTGTCGAGCACCACGAGGTCTTGTCCTTCAATGCTGCATGCCGCCTTCAAAGTCGAATATTTCAGAGAATAATCGGATTTCATGTTGGTTTCAGCTGCGAAATGGAACTCTGCTTTGCCTGCGAACGACTTCAACATAGGGACGATGGTGTCGAGGTCAGGGATGATGCGTATCATCTCTGCAATGTCGATGTCAAGCAGATGGAAGTCGATGCCAGCATATAAGTGATTCTTTCTCTTCGACTTATACAAACCTGTAAGCTGCATCTTGGCTGCGTCGCTGGTGAAGCCCATCTCCTGCAAAACGAGGATGCCGTCTTTTACTGTGAGGTCGCCGCCGACGTTATTAATCTCCATCTCGCCAGCTAAAGCGCTGTTAATCTTGGTATGAAGGATGATGTCTACGCCGTATGGCACCATAAACGGGTCGTCTTCCTGGACTGTCGTGGTGTCGGCTGTAGCTGCTGTTTGCGACGCATTTTCTTCCTCGGCTCCGACACCGCTGAACATGTTCATGAGCTGGTTTACGTTGGTGTAGTCTGATTTAAATGTCAGCTCGCCCTTCAACAACTCGTTGTCTTTCAGGTGGTTATAAAGATTGGTAATCTGTCCTTTCAATTCAAAATCTGACTCTCCAAGTACAACCTGGCTGTTTTCGATATCCAGACCTTCCTCGGTATATTTCAACGACACTTCAGGAATTATCACCTGCTCACTCATGTCTTTCATCTCGAAGATGGCATTGCTCAAGTCCAGATCGAGCTTCGGATCCCACTGAAGCAGTATGTCTTCGGCGTATTCGTCATACTCGGCGTTCACGTCAAGGGTGAGGGCTTCGGTGGCGAAATACATCTCGTCAGCCATGGCAAAAACGAGGCTGTCGCTGGTGAAGACCGCTGCGTATGAAGTGTTTCCGTCGTTGGCTGACGGCAGCATGTAGGCGCTTCCAACGGCATAATCGGACTTCATGACCATGTCATCCATGGTGAAATCAATCTTGTTGAAACCGAAATCTGTTATGACAGACATTAACACTGTGCTGTCGAGGATGTTCGAAACCTGTGCGTCGATGAGGAAACCGTCAAGCATCGCGGTCATCATGTTGGTGATGTCGGCGTTGAGACTGGTGCCTTCAAGTTTTACGTGCGCCAAGCCGTCTCGCAATGAGTTCTTAGCCGGATTTGGCAAGGTGAAGTTGATTTTCAGATCTGGCGACACAACGTTGATAGTGTCGGCGTATTTGAGGTCGAGGTTGTTGAATCTCAACTTACCGTCTAATTTGGTGTTCATGAGGTCGAGCTCACTAAACTGTTCGGCGCTGCCTTTGATGTTGATATCGGCATTGACTGAGCCTTTGGCAATAAGCTCGTCAGGCATGAACGATTTCACATCGTTGAAGTTGACATCCGCCTTGATGCTGAGGTTGCAGAGCATCTTGTCCATCACGTCCTTGACGCTTCCGCTTGCCGCCAAAACAGTGTTGTTCATCTTGACTCTGAATGAGTTAAGCATGATGTCCGATTTCCCGTTGAGGTCGAGGTAAGCGCTGGCGTTGGTGTTCAGGTTTGTGAGCGGATAGGGGAGGATGTCGTCCATTCTGCAAACACCGTCGTTAAGCAGCACATTTGCCGAGATGACAGGCATCGAAGTCTCGTTGTAAGTGCCTTCGATATGTGATTTTATCTGCACCTTTCCGTCGGCGGTGATGCCGTCGAGCAGCTCTTGTCTCATGCTCTCCGGGATGAGATTTATCATCTCACCGATTATCAGAGTGTTGGTATTGACGTCCAGATTCATCGTGATGTCGGGGTCTGCCATCGCCAGTTGTCCCATGAAATCAATGATGATGTTGTTGAATCTCAGCTTCGACTGCTCGAAAGAGCCTTCCATGGTGTTGATGTTGAACATCAGTGGCGAGTTGAAGCTGATGTTGGCGTTGTCGACGTATTTCTCGTTGTCCATCGCCACCGTCACTCCGTTGATTTTCATGTCGGCGGTGCCTTTGACAACCTCGTAGTTGTTAACAACGCCGTTGTAGTTGACCATAAAACTGTTAAGGTTCGCACCAATGTTTTCGTCGCCTGTCATGAGGAATGCCAAAGCGCCCGTTCCAATTATGGCGTCAGCTTTGATTTCGTCGCCTTTCATGTCGATTTTGCCGTCGAAACTGATGTTTCTGATGCCGGCTTTCATCGTGGTCGTGTCCTCAATCTTGGCTGTCAACTCTTTGATATTCAACTTAAGATCACCTGCGATGGCGTCGTCGTTGATGATACCTTTCAAGGTAAGTCCCAACCCGTTGATTTCGGCGACGGTGTTGGCTGCCAAATCGGTGTAAATAACCTTTACATCGTTGATTTTCAACTTGTCGAGGTCGATGAGATAGGTGGTCTCATCTTCTTCCGCAACTGGTTCCGTCGGCTCGCTAGGAGGGAAGATGTCGAAGTTGTTGTTGCCTTCAGTGTCGAAGAAAGCGTTGATGAATCCGCCGTTGAGCTGGCAGCTGTTCACGATGATTTCGTCTTCGAACAGTATCTTCTTGAGATTCACCGATACCACGCATTCGTCGATGGCGGTGAGGGTGTCGGTGGTCCAGCCTTTGGTGGGGTTGATAAGCACAAGGTCCTTGATTTCCAGTCCTACGTCGGGGAAGGTCTTGTACACAGTCAAGTCGACCTTGCCGATGTTGTAGTCGCAAGTGATGAAATCCGACGCGTATTTGTTGACTAATGACGTCAGACGTTTCGGACTCAGCACCAGATAAAGTGCTATCAAAACTGTGATGATAACCACGCCCAACACCGAGGCGAGGCTAATCCAAGTGACCTTGTAAGCTTTTTTCATGTTAATTCACTCTTATTAAATTGTATTCGGCTCTCCAACCGTCGTTATTGTACTTAAATGTCGTTTCATTTAAGATGAGGATGTTGCAGTACTGTGGAAGATCTGCAGCTCCCGACTGGAAATGTACTATTTGAGTAAGTTTGTTGTTTTCGTCAATTGTCCAATCGAAAGTGTCAGCTTCTTCTTCCATTGTGCCGTCTGCTGTATCCCAATATTTTCCTGTACCATCGGCATAATAAACTTCATAGTACGGGTTCTCGGCGTTGGTTTTCCAACGTCCTACGATAAGCTCTGAATACGGCTTTGTAGTTGTTGATGCAGTATCGTCTTTTTTCTTTGAGCATGAAACCGTGAACAATGTCACGATGAATGCTGCAACTAATAATAATGCTAATTTTTTCATAATGCTGCGATCATTTCGATTTCCACCATAACTTCTTTTGGAAGTGTTCTAACTGCAAAAGCTGCTCTCGCTGGTGGGTCCTGTTTGAAATATTTTCCGTAGACAGCGTTCATTGCTCCGAAGTTGGCGATGTCGCTGAGATAGCATGTAGATTTCACCACGTTGTCGAAGGTGCATCCTGCCTCTTTGAGGATGGCTTCGAGGTTCTTCATCACCATTTCGGTCTGCTCTGTGATGCCTCCGTCAACCACGTTGCCTGTGGCTGGATTTACTGGCATCTGACCTGAGATAAATAAAAATCCGTTTGCTGCAATGGCCTGGCTGTAAGGTCCGATTGCGCCTGGAGCGTTGTTTGTTGCGATTGCTTTTTTCATTTTAACCAAGTTTTAAAATTATTCATTCTTTCTGTTACTCTTCTGATGTAGTTCTGTGTCTCCGGAAGGAGTTTCTTCTCGAGATATTTGAACAGCTGGTCGTAAGTCATCTCGTTGATTTGAGGGATGGCTTTGCCGATCTTGGTGTCGCCTCTCAAAGCGCGTGCCAGATTGCCGGCTCCGGTGTTGTACGAAGCTATGACGCACAGGTTCTGGCTGTCTTTGTCGTTGACATTGGTGAAATATCTCTTTTTCAACAAATACAGATAATGCACGCCCATCTCTATGTTGTTTTCAGGCTCGTAGAGGTAGTTGCCTGTCGGAGCTGAGAAAGGCTTTTTGAGACTCTGGGCGCAGTCGGCGCCTGCTGTCTTCGGCACAATCTGCATCAGGCCGTATGCTGGCACGTATGACTTCGCCTTAGGGTTGAACGACGACTCGGTCTGCATGATGGCATATGCTAATGCAGGGTTGACATCCCATTTCTGGCAGTATTTCTGAATCTCATTCTTGTACTGCTCTGCGCGTGTGCGGATGTGGTCCGGGGCAAGCTCGAGTTTTATCGTAACAACCTGACGCTCAACGTTGTCCTCGCCTTTGATGGTCTTTACCTCAGGTTTCACTTTTGCTGCAATCTCCTTCACGTCCTCGTCGATGTGCTCCTCTGTCACTACCTCGCCTGAAGGGGTCTTGACCTGGTTTTCAAGCACTGGTTTCTCCTGCAACGGCACTGCTTTCTCGACTTCTGAGTCGTAGTCTTTGGTCTTACCTTTGTTTGTCAACAAAAACTTGAGTTTCTTCTCAATTTCCTTGTTGTCGACAGCCTTGCCTTTTTCCTGGATGATCTCGATTGTCGCCTCGCCACTTTCAAAGTCGACGGTGCTTCTGGTCTTGCCGTCAGCGGAGTATTCAACCCAGTCTTTCTGGGTACTTTCTTTCACGTTGCCTTTGCCCCAAAGAAGCTCGCCGGTCTTTACAAAATGATCGTATGCCTCTTTCTCGGCTTTTACATAGGCTTCGTATTCTTTCTGCATCTTGACGATGGCCTCGTCTTGGCTTTTTTGCATTTTTTGCATCTGCTCGTTCTGCTCCCTGACGTATTTCTCATAATCCGTCTCAACTTGGGCGAAACATCCTACGCAGCTGAAAATCAATAGGGTTAAGATGATTTTTTTCATAGTTAATGATATTTTTTGCAAAATTAAAAATAATTTTAATAATTGTCACGATAATCTTTCTTTTTCGTCAACTTCAAATCCTGCAATGCCGAAGCCTTCACGTTGATTTGGAAATTCCACGATTTGTACGTTCCGTAAGGAATCACGTTGAATCGCATCTCCCAGCAGTGCAGGTCTCGATAAACGGTGAATGAGGTGTAGGAAATCTTTTTTGTCTCGAAATCCCAGCCCGTCTGCGCCGATACCTTCCATTTCGGCGAGAGGTTTATCTCACCACGCAACCCTATCGTCTGCACCGTCGACCTGTTGTCGTTCAGAATCCAGTTGATGTACGATAAGTTGTTGGTTAGACGCAGGTTATAACTCAGCGACAGCGACCAGCTCGTCGACCAGTCGATGTAGCCGTCGGGGTTGTTGCGGATGTCATTGAGTTCTTCTTCGGAGGCGTTTGGCGACGACACCAACGTCTTGTTCTCGTTGTCTTTCTTATTCTTTTTCTTGCCGAATGTCTTGTCGTTGATGGTGTAGCTCGCGCTGAAGTTCCATGTCACGCTCTTCTTTCTGAAAAGTCGGCCGTTGACATCCCATTCATATTTGTTCATTTGTTTCGTTCCCGTCGAATCCAAAACATATGGGTCCCACAAGCTCGAATACTGTATGCTAAAGTTTTTAAACAGCGTCGTGCGTCCGCTGATGCTCAGATACGACCAGTTTAATGAGTCTTTTGCTATGTCGTAATTGCCTGATAATGTGAGGTTTTCGATAAGAACCACCTTCTTCAGTCCGGTGACGGTGTCTTTCTTTGAAGGCACCTTGATCTCAAGGTTGTTGCTTAAGCTGTATGTTATCCTTCCCGAACGTTGCGCTGGCGGAGCGCCGTAGATAGAGCCTTGGAAATAGCTGTATTTCTGCTCTATGCCATTGCCGTCAACATATGATGAGTAATAATCCCAGAAACTGCTGCTGTAGTCGGGGTTGTACGAGAATCCGACCGTTGGGGTGAACACATGGCGTATTGCTCTCACTGGACCTTTCTTGAACCTTAACATTCCGTAAAGCTTGGTCGTCACGTTGCTCGAGACGTCGTAGGTGAACACGTTGCGGAAGTGGTTGATGGTGTCAACTACCATATGTCCCAGGCCGTTGCCATCCAAAGTCCAGTCTCTCGTGTAATACTGCAGATACATCTTGTCAGTGAGGTTGAGGGATGTCGTCCAGGTGAAGTATTTGAACAGCTTGATAGGCAGGTTGATAGGCACTCGGTGCTGCATTCCGTTTTGCATGTGGTCGAGCCATCCGTCTTTGAAAAACAGACTGTCGGCCATGCTGATGTAGTTCTTGGCATTGGCGGTGTAGCTGATGTTTAACTCGCTGAACCAATGTTTCTTACCGGCTTTTCCAATGTTTTTGAAAGGATAGATGCGGTTCATCGAGAACGTAATCTCCGGCAAGGTGATGGTCATCTGATGTGTCAGAGTGTTCTGGCTGTGGCTGCCGTTAACGGTGAGGTAGAACTTATTAGCGAAACTCGTCTGGTAGGCGATACTCGACTGGAAGGTGTTGCTCAAATACTCTGTCGTGCTGATGGCGTTGTATTTGTTGTAGTTGTTACTCACGATGTAGACGTCCGCTGAGAATGACGACTTCGGTCTCGCTTTTGCGTCTTGCTTGTGCACCCATCGAATCTTGAAGTCGGTGCTTTCAGTGTAATCGGCGGAACCTTCCACGCCCACTTTGTTAATAGCATAACTCGCCGTCAACGAACCGCTGTATTTGTATCGGTTCACGTATCTGAATGTCGGCTTCAAAGCCCAGCTGCCTCGTGTGTAGATGTCGCCGATGAGCTGCAGATCCATGTAGTTGTTGATGGCCCAGTAATAACCTCCGTTTTCGAAATAAAATCCGCGGTTGGCCGACTCGCCGAACGACGGGATGATGATGCCCGAGCGCTGACTCTTGCTGTTTGGTATCAAGGCAAACGGGACGACGACAGGCAGTGGGGTCTCTTCGAGCTTGAAATACAACCACTTGGCGACAATCTTATCCTCTGGGATGACGATGGCTTTGTCGAAATGAAACTCATAATGAGGATGCTCGCGGTTGTTGCAAGTGGTGAACGAACCCGACTTGATGTTGATTTTTCCGTCGTCCATCTTCTTGATGTGGTCGCCATGCAGATAATTCTGGTTGTCCTCAGTGAAAACCTTCGTGATGATACCTTTTTTCGTGTCGAAGTTAAACGACATCTCGTCGGAATAGTATTTCTGCCCTGCTTGAGTAAAGACAGGCTTTCCCGCGATTTTTCCTGTTGAATCGGGCATTCCCTTGGCGAAGACGGTGTGCTTCTCGAAGTCGAACTCCACATAATCGGCTTCAATCATGATGTCATCGTATTTGATGACCGCGCCGCCGTAATAATAAATCTTGTTATGCTTGAAATCCTGAATTGTGGAATCGTTGCACGTGCGGTCAATCTGAGCGTCCAAAGGCGATTTTTTGTCCTGACCCCTGCCATTTACCGCAAAAAGCATCATGCAGAAGAAAAAAACAACAAAAAAACGATATGTTGACCTGATATACAAGATTTTTATCTAATTTTGTAAAAAATTCAAATTAATTCAAACTGCAAAGATAAGGTTTTTTATGAACAACAGAATTATATTTTTTATTATATTAATGGGATTGTTGGTTTTTTCGCCTGATGGCAAGGCTCAAACGACTAAGATTCAGACTGTTGTGATTGATGCCGGACATGGCGGAAAAGATGCCGGAGCGGTGGGAAAGAACGCCAAAGAGAAGGATATCACCCTGTCGGTGGCAAAAAAAACTGGCGAATACATCAAGAAAAAGTATCCTGACGTGAAGGTTATCTACACCCGCACATCCGATGTTTTCGTCGAGCTGATGGAACGCGCCAACATCGCAAATCGCAACAACGCCGATGTCTTCATCTCGATTCACTGCAACTCGGTGGCGAACTCGCCAGGCACCAGCGGGGCTGAGATTTTCGTGATGGGTGACCACAGAAACAACGCCAACCTCGCCGTCGCTAAACGCGAAAACGCTTCAATTCTCTATGAAAGCAACGTGGAGGAGAACTACGGTGGCTTCGACCCAAACAGCACCGAAGCATATATCGCCTTCAGCTTCATACAGAGTGAGTTCAAACAGCGTTCGCTTGAATTGGCTGAACTCGTTCAGAATGAATTGGTTAACAAAGCTAAACGCAGCGATAGGGGAGTGCAGCAGGCCGGTTTCCTGGTGCTTTACAAAACAGCCATGCCTTCAATCCTCGTGGAGCTCGGTTTCATCTCAAACCCTACCGAGGAAAAATTCATGATGTCGAACGATGGACAGGATTATCTGGCTTCGGCGGTTTATCGGGCTTTTTGCGCCTACAAAACCAACTACGAGAAAAACTCAGTCGAGTTTCAGCAAGAAATTGTGCAACAACCAGAAAAACCAGTTGTTGACAAAAATAAAGGCATTGTTTACAAGGTGCAGTTCACAACGCGAAGTCGAAAACTCGACAATCCAGCTGCTGTTTACAGCAATCTTTCCGATGTCGACTGTTACGAGCACAACGGCATGTTCAAATACACCACCGGCTGTTTCGCCACCAAACAAGAAGCCGACGCCTACCTCAAAGAGGTGATAAAACAAGGCTATGATGGGGCATTTGTTGTGAAGTTCGAAAACGGCGTGAGGAAATAAAGTTTATGTATACAGGATTTTGTAACAAACGGATGTTAACAACAGCCACAGCCTTGTGTTGACAGAACAATACCAACAGCAGTAAGGGCTAATCCAATAACCGATAACACAATGCCGATTGCTGTCCATACTTTTGCGTTTTGGCTTAATCTATCAGCTTTTTTTAGAGTCAGATTAATGCTATTAGATTGAGCATTTAAACATCTGTATTTAACTGTTTCAATGTATCGTATCGCATTTCTTATATTACACGCTTTTTTTCTCCATCTGTCAAGTTCATCCTCAATGGTTTCTTTTTTTGAATGTGTGACATGTGTGTTGTATTTAGACTCCAGAAGTGTTTTACAATACACATATTCCGTCAAAGCGCCCTCGCATAATTTGCTAATTTGTTTTCGCGTCTCTTCTGTAAGCAGAGGTAAATCAAGATGACATTTCATTAATTTTCTGTACAAACGACCTCTTTTGATATTAATTAATCCCAATTCTATTTCACAAATTCTTATTATGTTTGTAACAGAAAAAATCTGATTTTTCGTTATTTTTCTCCAAGGTGTATCTCCCCATTCTTTGAAAATGTCAGTAATTTCTTTTAGTTTTTCAACGATTCTATTCTCTTTGATAATCTCATCTTTGGCGTTCTTTTTCAGCCTTGATTTTACAATATTTCCAATTCGGATGATACGATCCAGATAATAGTCTCTACTTCTTTTACGCATCGTGTAATGTGGACTGATTACAAGCCAAGATGATAGCATGTCTTTTTTACAACGCAGTACCTCCGATGAGTTATTTTTATCATTGTACCATGATATAAACTCTCTTCGTCCGAATTGAGTTAATGCTTTATAACCAGAGAAGCCAGACATGTTGTCTGAAATGAGAGTTTCACCTTCGAATTTTGTAACAATAGCATCTCTTCTTCTAATCCGTTCAGATACAGTTTCTGCATAATCCATGAAAATCGTCTCGTATTGTGAGAAGAAGAATTTAATAGCGTTGTTGTCTGGTTTACGAATGTTTTTGGGATCAAATGCTGGACCTGCAATGTATGCCACCAATCCACTATCCCTGTCCATTTGAACCTCATGGTCGTGAAATAACAATTTTGCACAATGGTAGAATATTGTCTGTAAAGCCCTTTCAAAAGGGGGAATGTTATCTGCTTTAGGATAATTACTTGGCTTTTGATAGTAATATACAACCATGCCATTATTAGAGTGGTCTTTGTATATTAAATCAAAATTTGTAAAAATGGCTTCTTTTTTACCATTGTAGGTTTTGTATACTTCAAAATGCAGATTGTTCTTAATAATTGATTTGTCTTGTCGGGCTTTTTTTAATGCGTCTTCTAAGCTTTTTTCGTCGTATGAATAATTAATGGAAACTGTAAGCTTAACCACGTCTGATCCAAAATCCGAAATAGACTTTTCAACTTCAAATCTTTGAAGCCTTTTATTTATTGAAGTGTGATATACACTTGGAAACCAAAATACACAATAATTCCCTTCCATAGGATAATATTTTAAAACATCCTAATTTATTAAACTAAAAAAACGGTAAAATAATTACTACTGTATGCAGAAACAATCAAGTTCTCAAGACAGCAAGGATAATGACATGGCCAACTCTATTTGGCTTAAGCCGAAAGAAGTTAGTCTGTATTGTTGCTTAAAATGAATATCTATTCCTTTTGTGATATATCCCATCCGATAGTATTTGTTCGCAATCGGAGAATTCATGATTATATCATCTTTATCTATATAACCAGTTGGATGTAAAAGAAGATGTTCAAACAAGCGCTCTTCTGTTATTTCATCAGTGTTTGCATTGTAATACAACTTGTTTATTTCAGTTATATTAGTTTGCATTTTTTTGAGTTTCTTTTTAGAACCAAATTTTAAAAAATTCATGTTGTTTACATTTAATTAAACATAGTTTTTATACTTTTGCAGAAGAACGCAATTATCGTCTGCAAAATTATAATATTTTTTTATACAAAAAACATTTTTTTCATATTACATGTAAAAAATTGAAAATGCAATGAATGTATGTAACATACACGTAATAACGAATCTATTTGTTTAATTGCAATCATGATAACACTTATCAATCTACTGCCTCAAACTTTCCATAGTACTAATCGCCATTTGAAAAGTGCCATAACTGTCGCTGTCGGAAAAGTAAATAAATAATCTCGGATTGCATTTTTCTTAGGGAATTCGAATATCTGATTTTTTGTATGGTTTTCAAATCTTTATTCCTTAACGATTTTTTTTGACGACTCCGTGCCGTCAGCCATCCTGATTTTTACGATATAAACGCCTGTACCAAGACTCGAGATGTCAACGGTGTTGAGGTTGTTTGTTTGCGATTTGACAAACCTGCCATCTAAAGAGTAAATGTCTATCGCAACAGGTATAGGATTATCATTCAATTCCAAAACATTCTCGCAGTCTTCTATAATCGTTGAAAAACCGCCAAAACTGTCATGCCATGGCGAGTTTTCATATTTGGTTTTGCTTCCGCAAGGGACGATGAGAGTCGAGCAGCCGAATCCATCAAATTGAAAAATAGTAGTGTTGTTGTTATCGTATCCTAAAGTTGGAGGTTCTTCCGCCAGTGACACAGCTTTTGTGAAATTGGAACAAAACTCAAAAGCATGCGAGCCTATGAAGTCTACGGAATTAGGAATTGTCAGAGTTCCATCGAATCCAATACAAAACTCGAAAGCGCATCCATAGATTTTAGTAACCGAAGGAGGAATGGTCAAAGAACCTGTAAAGCCATGGCAACCGTTGAAAGCATGAGCATTTATTATAACGACAGAATTAGGGATATTCAAATTGCCCGACAAACTGTCGCATTTGACGAAGGCAGCATATCCTATTTCAGTCACATTGTTGCCAATGGTTAGTGTTCCATGAAGGCTATGGGTATTAGCGAAAGCATTCTCTCCGATGCGAGTGACCGGATAGTCGTTTCCATTGTTTGACACGAAGTCGGGGATAACAATGGAGCCTGTTGCCTCTGTGCCGTCAACATGTCCGGTGACCGTCGCCGAAACGCCATCATCGTTGACGGAATATACCAAATTATTGGCAATGAACGTCTCTTGGGCGTTCACTGCCAATATTCCACAAAGCAACGATATAACAAATGTATATAGTCTTTTCATGCTGTTTATTGTTTAACAATGCGTGTTGCAGCCTTTGAACCGTCAACGAAACTTGCTTTTAATAAATAAACGCCATTGGGGAGATTCGACATGTCGATTATGACGTTGTCTTGTAGAGCAATGCCAGGGTGCGTAGCTATAAGACGGCCATCCAAGGCATAGATGTCAATGGCGTTGCAGTTCGTTTTGTCGACCGAGTTTATGAATACTAATCCGGATGTCGGGTTAGGGTAGGCTGTAATTTCATTGTCCACAACATTATCCTTAACATCAAACAGATCTCTCTCCGCGAAAACAGGATATCCGTTGTTTATGTTGTTCTCGTCCAAGGTGAACATGATGCCGTCAGTGTTAAGGACATTAACAAATTCCGCTGATTTCATATAATCATCGGATAACGATTCGCCATATTCGTTCCAGCTTTCAATGGTGTTGCTGTAGTATGAGTTTGACACAATCGCTGATCTTGGATAGATGATCCAACCTTCATGTGCGATGATACCGCCAATTGTGTCGGCTGTGATGGTGCCGGCGGCATAGCAGTTTTCTATCGTTATATTATGTTGGACAGGTTCATTCCAATAGCCGTATGTGGCGCCGAAAATACCTCCGGCATAGTTGAATTTTTTGTCCGCATAATTTGTAATAGTGCTGATATTGGCAACACAGTAGCAGTTTTTGATAATGATGTTTGTTGTATATTGTAAGGTGAAGGAACTTCCCAGGATTCCTCCGCAGGCTGATGCCTGATCATATTGTCCGAAGGTGTCTCTGGTAAGCAATGTTCCTGTGTTGCTGCATTTTTCGATATTACAATCGCCTCTTGCCACACCGACTATTCCTCCAGTCGCTGCACCACTTTCGAATATTCCAAAATCACTTATGATTCCGGTGATATTACCGCTGTTAGAGCATCCTAAGATGTCACAACCTTCTGCACGTGACACAATGCCTGCAGGACTTAAGCTTCCATAGTAGACCGCACCACGGCAATAAACATCTCCGTAATTATGACAGTTTTTAACGCTGCTGCCGATATACAGATTGCCGAACAATCCTCCGCAGCTCAACGATAAATATGTGTATTCCACATCGGCGCTTATATTAGCCCTGTTCACGCAATTTTCCAAATCTACGTTATAACCCATGCCAATAATACCGCCAATAGCCATTCCAACCTCTCCTGATAATATTCCGTATTGAATATTCACCTCGCAATCCGAATCCAGTATAATGTTTTTGACGCTGCCATCACTGACCATTCCGAATAGGCCAAAATCCAGATTGCTTTTGTCTCCGGGTGATTCGACATGCATGTTGTGTATGATGTGCTCATCTCCGTCTAAGTGTCCTGCAAATGCCGACTGGACATGGTTGATGCCGTCATATTTTCCTATAGGCGTCCACAAAAGCCCGTCGTTGCCGCCCAAATCTAGATCTGTTGTAAGAGTAAACCATGTGTCGGCATAAATTTCATGAGGAACAGCGGTGTAGTTGTTGGGCGCATTGACCTGCTGGGCGAGATATGCCAACTGCTGCGCATTCTCAATCAGATAAGGGTCTTCTGCTGTTCCTTTGCCATTGGTCCATGGTTCGGCTGTGCCGTCCCATACCGAAACCTGAGCGTTAAGTACCATTCCTAAAAGCACTGTAACGATTGTTAATAATGACTTTTTCATAGCTTTAAATTTAAGTTTAACATACTATTACCTTGCAAAGGTAATACATTCTTTTAATGTTTTATGATTTTTAATGTTTCATTGTTGTTATTGCCAATATATATATTGCAGAAATACATCCCGTCAGGCATATTTGACAAATCTAGCTCGGCTTCATGACTGCCGCTGTTTTGTTTTACTGAATTGACATGTAATACTTCGTTGCCAAGCATGTCGAAGACAAAGATTTCTATATCAGAGTCATCAGACAGCGTATAAAGCAAAGTTGTTTTGCCGTTTGTCGGATTTGGCGAGCAAGACATTTGTGTGGCAATTGTATTGCATGTCTTTTCCTCTTCAATACCGCCAGGGAGTAATGAAAGCAGATGGTCGCTACGTGATTCATGAGCTTCTTTCGAGACAGGAATGTATTCCGTCAACTTGCCTTGAATAGCTCTAGTACCATTGTTGTTCATTTGCAAATAAAGGTCACCCAAATCTATCTCGGCAAAAATACGTTCAGAATATGATGTGTTGGGGTCAATGATTTTGTCTTCATACCAGTTGATTGCGTCGGAATAGTTCCCGATTCTGATGTCACATCTGTTAGCGAGGTTGTCTGCTACAATTCCAAGATTGTTGTCGGCAATAAGTTCCAGATAATAATCTTTTAAATCGATGAAATCACCCCCTGAAGCGATTTCTACAGAGAAGAGGGCTTTCAGGGCAGTAATTGCTTCGGGACTGTCTGGGTAATTTGAAACAAGTCCCATAAATGTTTCTTTTGCCTCTTCATAATCGCCGCTTTCTGCATAATTATTCCCCAAGGCGAGTATCGTCTCTAACGCGTCCGGCATACTGTAAGGTCCACTCGGATTCCATGTGGGCAGATAATTGAAAGTTGTATTGCCTGTCGAAAGCAGGTGTGATGAAATCTGGTTGTCTGACAATGGATCCCAACAGTTATTTGTCACATTGAACACCAAAGGGCGTGAGCCATAAGAATGATTGGATTCATAATACAAAATATAGTAATTTGAATTTGTGTTTTCAGCGAGCCAGTTGTAATGAAAGTCAATCGGATAACTGTTATTCGTGGCATGAACTTGGTATCTGCCGTTAAAAGTCAACCGTTGTGTTACAAATTTATTTGGTGCTAAACTGTCCCCTTTCACATGCAGTCCACTAAGATTGTATGACTGCAAACCATCTGTGTTATTATAGGAGATATTGTTGCCATTGAGAATCCCGTTACTTGCATAAGATACGAAGCCGCTGTAACTGCAATTATAAATAGTATTGTTGTTGAAAACATAGTTGCTGTAAAGACCAGACAAATTGGAAATAAATATACCGTTACCTCCAGATGTAATACTATTATCAATGACATTACACTGTGGGACCTTTTCTATATTTAAAGCTCTATTAGTAAGCCCGATGTCGTTGAAAACATTGTTTGAAATATTGACTGTATAGTTGTCTATATGTTCGTCGTCTACATAAACATGTAAACGTGTGCGGTTGAATATTGAATTCTCTATCATTAAGGGACCATCACAGGTAAACATGGTATTACAAGTGTCAAAAACACAATTTGTATATGACATGCTGCCTCCGAGGTTGTTGAATGTTACTCTTTTAAAAGTAGCATTGTTCGTGTTTGTGGATGTTGTGATACTGCCATAATTCGTTAATATCTTGTTTTTGCCTTCAATTAAGGAGTTATTGCTGATTGTCAATGTCGAATTAGGGACAACGGTCACATTGTCAGCAAGTGTGTATTTATGTCCTGCGCCTGTTGCAGCATCATCGCCGATTGTTCCCCGATAGCCGTTTAATGTTATGAGTTCTTTTGTAAAAGTGCTTTCGTAAGCATGGCCGGGATATTCAACACATGAATCGCCATTTGCCATAGTATTAATAGGATTAAAATATCCATTATGCGAATAACTATCCAAATTATCAGCGAATTTGAAAGCCTCCTCCATCGAAAGCGTATTGTCGTTATTTGTGTCCGGATTAACATCGTAGGCACTATGTTGAGTTCCATAGGGATCATTAAAAGTATTGATTTCATACCAAGGAAACTCTCCGATAGCCGTGTAATTATATTTATACCACGGTCCGGAAATACTATCCGTACTAGTATAAGTCCCGAGTATCGGATAATAGCCCAATGATGCCGCAGCCCAGTAATAAACGTATTCGTCAACCAATCCTGTATCTCCTCCACCGCCACGACCTGTATATTCCGATATATACTGTTCCGACCAACTCTTGTGTGTCACATCAGTACTTGTATGAACCGCTCTGTTCTGGCATTCTGCCGATGTATCACCCATAAGTTCATCTATAAAACCTCCGGCAAAATTACAATCTATAAAAAATGTCATTTGAGAACATTTGATTTTATTCACATATGTTGTCAAATCACTGTCAGTTAAATACTCCGCATTCTGCCCTCTTTTAAGCATGATTTTTTGAGTATTGTTGTTAGATGAACCAACTCCGCAAATAAAAACAAAAAGCTGATCGTTTTCACTAAGTTCCGGGACGTCGCTTAATGAATGTTGTTCTCCCGAGAGATTATCGAATATTTTTTTTATGTCATTCTTATGATTATAGTCGGTATAAAAATCAAAACAATTATCAATACCTCCACTATGATTCAAATCTACTTCAGGATATAATAAAGGAGAGTTATTCAAATAATTCATGGCATAGTGAACTTCATAATTTGTACAGACGATTATATGACTGTTGCTATTGTTTTCTATGAATCCATATTTGTTAACAAGTGTAGTATATACACAAGAAAGGTTAAACCAAGACTTGACATCATTACCATCAGGTCCAACATCTCCGGCAATTAACACGGCATAAAGTTTGCTATTTGGCGTGGCCTTCGGTGGTATTGTGTATGTTGTGTGGGGCCATTGTGTCCTGTTTTTATAAGTACGTTTACTTATACGAACAAATGCATGGTAGTCATTGGGGTATATATCCTCTTCTTCGATTGTGTATGAACTATCCTCTATATTAATGAAAATGTAACGACACGGATGCACCCAATTGGCTAAAGGCATATCATCGATAAAATATACAAAAGAATTATTGTAAGGGTTTTGTAAATCGACACCTTCTGCTGTCATAACACTCTCACCATGGCTAAGCAGTTCGTTTAAAGTATAAACGGTTTTGGTGGTGTCATTAATAATGGTGTTGAGAACCAATTTGTCTGCATCTGCTTTGCTTAACTGAGCATTCACAATTAATGCTGAGGATAATAGCATTGCTGATAAAAGTAACTTAAAACATTTCATAAAGGGAAAAGATTATAATTTATAATAACAACTAATCTGTTACATCAAATTCTCCATAATATTCGTCGCCATCACGCAGGGTGAACCTCACCACAAAACTTCCGGTTCCGGCAATGTAAATGTTTACACCTGACGGGGTTTGAATTGTTGAAGTGTCGACAGTGCCACCGTCGGCATACGTCACGGCAATGGCAACCTGACCGAGATTCTCCGTGAAAACAACCGACAGGACGTGCCCGTTGATGGTGGCTGAAATGGAAGATGATTTATCTTCAACATTAGTATTACTAGATGCAATAACTATCACATTATTACCATCAACAATACAATTGGCTTTATATATGCCAAGCATGAATATAAAGCCTAAAACAAGCATTACTTTTTTATACATAACTAAACAAGTTTTAAAACCATCGTAAAGTTATGCATAACAATGTTTACAACAATAAAAAAGTATGTGCGGTTTTGTGCGGTTTGCTCAATAAATTGATTATCAGTCTGTTAATTTTGATATATACATGTCGCGAAGACACATGTTCAATGTATTGGTGGTGTTGAATATGCTTCTCAATTTCTTGTTTCTGTCACATACAGCCCTATAAGAACGCTGCATCAATGCTGAAATGTCTGCATCTTTTAACCCAAGAATATATAAACAGCAATAATTAATGTCATCTTCAGTCAAAACAGAATACTTTTCTTTCAATTCTTTTGTGAATTGTCCAAAATGCGAATCTACAGCATCACGCAACTGCGTTATTTGCTCTAATTTCAACGAATACTCTGAATAGATTCTATAATCGGTTTGTGATTTGAAATTTTGTGTGTTAACAATACCCAAAATGTATTTGCAAATAGGTTCACACTCGAATGATTTTACGTTATTCTTCGATTTAATGGATGAAATAATATTGTTTTTATTCTTCAGTTTAATATGCGTTATCGCTACAATAGTAATAAATACCATAACCACAAATAATAACACATATAAAAACATTCGCATCCCGTGTCCTAATTTTATTTTATGTTGTGAGTTAATTTTATCAAGTTTATATTTTACATACAACTCATTCATTTCAACTCTGCAGTTTTCACTATTAACAAATAAATCGAGACTTTCATTGTGTTTATTTGTATATAATTGGACTTTTGAGGTATCTCCAATGGCTTTATAGCAATCTATCAACAACTCTTCCGATGCAGCTATCGTATTAAAATCATCCCTGCTTTTACTTTTTTCAAGGTAATATATGGCGGAATCATAACATCTTTCTTCTTTAAACAACAAACCAAGAGTAAAACACTTTGCAAGCTTTTGATTGTCATTCGAATTGTTAAGTAAAGATTCCTTTATAAATAAAAAAGCACTATCTGAATAGCCAGTATAATAATAAGCAGGTGTCGCATCTGCCAATATTGAATAATAAACAGACAAATCATCTCTTTGTTTTGCTATGTTTTTAGCAATTCTATAATAATATAACGCACTATCGTTTTGATTATCCAAACAGAAAGCATTACCTATCCATTTGTATGTATTTGATAAATCATAATTATTGTTTTTTCTAAACTCAACTAAAGCGGATTTGTAAAAATCCACAGAAGCCTTTGAGTTATAGCAATTGTAATAAGCTCTTCCCAAACGTGTATACGTCAACCCCATGAACTTGGCCTTATATCCTGTTAAATTTTCTACATCGAAATGGTCTTCCATTATCTCCAATGTCTTAAGATACTCCTTGCAGGCTTCTATAACGCTGTCGCTTTCATAATATCCCACGCCGTTCATGTAGTGTGAGCGAGCAGAGAGCATTGTGAAATCGAGGCTGTCGAAATAATGCATGGCATCCTGTAGAGACGTTTCCTGAAACGTCTCATTTCTGTATCGGTTCAATTGAGGATTGTTGGTTTTGTAAAGTGCTTCGGAAAGAAGAAGCGAATGATAGTTGTCGTTGAATTTAGATGAGAATCCTCGCTCCACTCGGAATGACAGCAGCATTTGCAGGGCGGAGTCGGCATCGTGCTGCATCATACTGTCGATTTGCAATAGATTGTCGTCAAAAACAAAAGGCGGCTCAATGATCTCAACTTTCTTGCCGCAAGCGACAAGAAACGATGCAACAATCAAGTATGACAACAATCTTTTCATGTTGCAAAGATATGAAAAAAATCAAAATATTGTAAAAAAGTCAAACGACAATAAATCAGGCCTTGCGGTAAGCGAAGCTTATCCAGACTGATTTATGTCGCTTGACTTTTAATAATGTTAAAGTGTTTAAAGATTTGCTTTAAAATATTCTGTAATCTTTGTAATCAAATGTGCTCTGTCCATGCCGTAAACATTGTGGTCGTGGCCAGGATATACGAAGTAATCCATTTGTTTCTGGTTGTGGATGGCGTTCTCCAAGAAGCTTAAGCTGTGCTGCCAAACAACTGTCGGGTCGGTGGAGCAGTGGATAATCAAGAGCTTGCCTTCGAGCTTGTCGGTCTTGTTGTCCAAAGCTGTCAGTTCATAGCCTTCTGGATTTTCCTGCGGAGTGTCCATATAACGCTCGCCGTACATGATTTCGTAGTATTTCCAGTTGATGACCGGACCGCCTGCCACGCTTACCTTGAATGTCTCAGGATAGTTGATTTTCAATGATGTAGACATGAATCCGCCGTAGCTCCAGCCATCTGAACCGATGCGCTCAGGGTCAACGTATGGCTTGGTTTTAAGATATTCGATACCTGCCATCTGGTCGTGCATCTCCATCTGTCCGCACTGACGGTGAATCACCTGCTCGAACGCTTCGCCACGGTCGGCCGAACCTCTGTTGTCGACGGTGAAAACAATGAATCCTTCCTGTGCCAAATAATTGAGGTAGATGCCTGCTCCAGCCAGCCATGTGTCGGTGATGAGCTGAGCGTGCGGACCACCGTAAACGTAAACAATAACTGGGTATTTCTTGTTCGGGTCGAAGTTGTAAGGCTTGATGATTCTGGTGTAAAGATCCTGTCCGTCTTCTGCCTTTATGGTGTCGATTTCTGTCACTCCGATGTTGTAGTCGGCAATAGGATTTTCGGCTGTGTACAAGAAATCGAAGAAACGTCCTTTTTCGTCAACAATCTCAGCTGCTCTCGGGATGTCGGTGCTGCTGTAGTTGTCGATGAAGAACCTGCCGCTCTTGCTCGGAAGCACCTTGTGTGTGCCGTGTTTCTTGGTGAGCTGCACTTTCTTTCCGTTCTTGAGATTCACTTTGTAGAAATGACGCTGCAGCGGACTTACTTCTGTCGAGGTATAATAAGCGTTGCCCTTTTCATCGAAGCCGTCGAATGAGGTGACAACGTATTTGCCTTTTTCTATCTGTTTTGCTTTCAAAGTCTTGGTGTTATGCAACCAGATGTGATAGTATCCGTCGCGTTGTGCGAGCCACACAAACTCGGTGGTGCTGCCTGGTAAGAAGTATGCAGGTCCCTGTGGCTCAACATATTGTGCGTCTTCATCGTGGAAGATGGTCTTGTTGAAGTCGCCGTTCAAAGCGTTGTATTCGTTGAAGTTCAATGTATCTTGTCCGCGGTTCAAGATACCGATGTAAATCTTCTCGTTGTCGTTGTTCCATGTGATGGCTGTGAGGTAATGTTCCTCAGGCTCGCCGGTCTTCATCACCACGTCGGTGCCTGCCGCGATGTCGTAAACATGCAGTTTCACTATGTGTGACGTCATTCCTGCCATAGGATATTTTATAGGTTTTGCCTCTGCAATGCGTGTCGTGATGTCAACGAGCGGATAGTCTGTCACCATGCTCTCGTCCATGAGATAATATGCGAGTTTGTTGCCGTCTGGCGACCAGAAAATACCGCCGTCGATGGCAAACTCGTTGCGGTGCACCGACTGTCCGGCTATGACGTGCTCAGGATTCTCAGTAAGTCGTAAAGTCCTGTCGCCGTCAGCGATGTAAAGGTCGTTGCCGATGGTGTAGGCAATTCTCATCGACTTTTCGTTGAGGGTGGCATTCTCTGCGTTAGCAGGATATGCAGTGACTTTCTTTATTGCTTTCTCGCTGATATTCAATGTGTAAAGAACGATGCTGCCGTCATTCATTTTATAGAAATAGCCTGAATTTTCATCGTTCCAGGTGATGTTTGGCAGTCTCTTGAAGTCGCCGATGCCGTTGTCTTTGGCAATGCCGTTGAGCATGTCGAGGCTCAGCAACTCATGCGATGATTTTTCGCCTGGATTGCGGAATTTTATCACATTATCTTCTGTGAAGACGAACTTGTCGCTGTCGCCTAACCATTTGAAACTCTTGCTCTTAGGATAAACGTCGTAGTTGTTGTACGAAGCGTCTTCAGGCGTGAACATTTTCTTTTCCTGCGCAAACGATGTCATTACGAACATCAACGCAATGATGGTAATAATTGATTTTTTCATATTAGAATTATTTAATTTCATGTATAGTTTTCGCAAACTTTTGTAACAATTCAGGTTCCTTCTCAAATGCCGTGCCTATAACGATGATATCTGCACCGGCTTTAACAGCTTCTGCTGCCATTTCCGGCGTCTTGATGCCTCCGCCCACGATCAACGGAATGTTAATCATCTGGCTTACCTTCGAAATCATGCTTGTCGAGACTGGCATCAAAGCTCCTGAACCCGCTTCGAGGTAGATGAGCTTCAGTCCAAGCATCTCGCCGGCTAATGCGGTGCACATCGCGATGTCGTCCTTGTCGTGCGGAATAGGCGTGGTATCGCTCATGTATGAAACCGATGTCGCCTTGCCGCTGTCAATAAGCATGTAACCCGTCGGAATGATTTCATTTCCATAGAGTTTCAAATACGGTGCCGCTATGACATGCCTTCCTATCAGCATCTCGGGATTTCTTCCCGAAATAAGTGAAAGCAGCAAGAATCCGTCGCAATACTTGCTGATTTGCAACGAGTTACCTGGGAAAATCAACACAGGAATCTGTGAATGCTCTTTTATCAACTTAATGCAGTGTTCAAGGCTGTCGGTGACCAGCAGACTGCCTCCGACGAAGAAGAAATCGACATCAGCGGCGTTGGCTTTCTCAACCATCGACAGTATCTGCGCGTCAGTCGGCTTGTCGGGATCTATAAGCACAGCAAGCTTTTTGCGCGTTTTATCTTGAAATTTGTCGTATATTGCCATAGTTAAATTTTGATGCACGAAATTACAACATTTTCTTGATAAAATGCCTATTTTCGTAATTATTTTTTCAAAACGATTCGGAATGTCGTGCCTTGATTCAACACACTGTTCTTTACAAATATCTTTCCTTTGTGATAATTTTCAATGATTCGCTTTGCCAGCGACAATCCCAATCCCCAGCCGCGTTTCTTGGAGGTGTAGCCTGGTTGGAAAATCTCTTTGTACATCGAGCGTGGCAGTCCTTTGCCGGTGTCGCTGATGTCGATAAACACATTCGAGTCGTCTTCAGTCAGCTCCACGGTGATTTTTCCTTTGTCTGTCATCGCATCGATGGCGTTCTTTGTGAGGTTCTCCAAAACCCAGCTGAACAAAGCTGCGTTCAAAGGGATAACTATCTCACGCACAGGCAGTTGCACGTCGAATTCAAACTTCGAAGAGAACCTGTGCTGCAGGTATTTCATGGTCTTACTGATGATGGCTACAACGTCGGTCTGCTCCAGAGTAGGGATGGAGCCAATCTTCGAAAATCGTTCCGTGATGGTGTTGAGCCTGTCGATGTCGTATTCCATCTCCGCCGTCCCGACAAACGGTTTTTCCTCTAATTTCAGCAGCTCCACCCAGCCCATCAGTGAACTCAATGGCGTTCCAATCTGATGCGCCGTCTCCTTCGCCATGCCTGCCCAAACCTGATTCTGCTCCGAACGCCTCACATAGCTGAAAAGCAAGTAGGCAAGAAGCACAAACAAACCGAAAATCAAAATCTGAACCAACGGGAAATATCTCATCTGCATCAGCAAATCCGACCTTCTGTAATAGATGTAAACCTTGTTGTCGTCAAGATAATTGACCTTGATCGGATAACAATCCTCTTGCATCGCATGTATCTGATTTTTAACAAATTCCGGGTCTTTCATCTTGATGGAATCGAGGTTTCCGTAAGCCAAAACGCTGTTGTCGGTGCTGTCGATGATGATAACCGGCGCGCCAACGGCATTGTCGGTCACGTCGTTGATGAAAAGGGCGAACAAATCGTCCAAAACGCCTTTCAACTCAGTGTAAATCAACGATTCTTTGTAAAACAGCCACTTGGTCTTTCCGAAAAGGTCTATTTTTATCGGCTGATAAGCGCTGAACTCATTCGTCATCTCCTCGTCGAATCTCGTCTTGTCTTTGAGATGTTCCGGCAGGTTGATGGCAAGGTCTATGTTTGCGCTGTTGTCAGTGATTACTACTGGAATGCTTATGTTGCTCTGTATGATGTCAAGATAAATGGAGGTGTTTTCGTCGGGACCGGCTTCAAGGAAACTCTCGTAGGCTTTCGCCAGCAGCTGCACTCGTTTCTGCTCCTGCTCGCTCACCTCGTTGAAGAAAACTTTAGTGTAATTCATCAACTCCGCATGGCTCTGCACCGCCTCAGCCCACATCTCGATCTGCTTCGACTCCTGCTCGGCAAAACGCTTCACAAGCCTGCTAGTATATTGTATCGAAACGCTTATGATGATGACTGCCAACACCGTAAGCGCCAGATTCCACCATCTCTTTCGTGTGTAAATGTTAGTTTTCATACCACAAAAATACAAAATTTTTAATTAATAAAGGTGTGTAGCGAAAAATGTTGTAATTTTACACGTTTTTTTAAACGGCAAATTTTTAGTTTTATTATGGAATATAATTTTGAAGAAATCGAGAAAAAATGGCAGGAATACTGGCGCGACAACAAGATTTATCATGTTGAGGTTGACCACAATAAGCCGAAGTTTTATGTGTTGGACATGTTTCCTTATCCGTCGGGCGCAGGCCTTCATGTCGGCCACCCGCTGGGATATATCGCATCTGATATCTACGCTCGCTATAAGCGTTTGAAGGGTTTCAACGTGCTCCACCCGATGGGCTACGACGCCTACGGACTTCCGGCAGAACAGTATGCCATCCAGACAGGTACACATCCGGCTGTCACAACGGAGAAAAACATCAACCGTTACCGTGAACAGATGGATAAAATCGGTTTCTGCTACGACTGGGACCGCGAGGTGCGTACCAGCGACCCCCATTATTATAAATGGACTCAATGGACGTTCATCCAGCTGTTCAACTCATATTATTGCAACAAATGCAAAAAAGCCCAGCCGATATCACAACTCGTTGATTATCTAAGCAAAAACGGCACAGAAGGTCTTGACGTGGCTTGCACAAAACCTATGGCTTTCACCGCCAAGGAATGGAACGCGATGAGCGAGAAGGAACAGCAGGAAACATTGATGAACTATCGCCTCGCATACCTCGCCGACACTATGGTGAACTGGTGCCCTGAACTCGGCACAGTGCTCGCCAACGATGAGGTTCAAGACGGTCTCTCTGTGCGTGGTGGCTATCCTGTGATTCGTAAGTCGATGAAACAGTGGCTGCTGCGTATCACAGCCTACGCCGAACGTCTGCTCCAAGGTCTCGAAACCGTCGATTGGACAGAGTCAATCAAAGACGTGCAGCGTAACTGGATAGGCAAGTCAATGGGTGCCTCCGTTTTCTTTAAAGTTGCCGACAAAGACATTGATTTTGAAGTGTTTACAACACGTGCCGACACCTTGTTTGGCGTCACTTTCATGGTGCTGGCTCCTGAACACGAGATGATAAACCAACTCACCACCGACGAGCAGCGTGCTGCTGTTCAGGAATACGTCACCTGGGCTAAAAATCGCTCCGAACGTGAACGTATGTCGGAAGTGAAAAAAGTGAGCGGCGTGTTCACTGGCTCATACGCTGTCAACCCATTCAACGGAACCCGCATCCCGATATGGATCTCTGACTATGTCCTCATGGGCTACGGCACCGGCGCCATCATGGCAGTGCCTGCTCACGACAGCCGTGACTTTGCCTTCGCACGTCATTTCAACCTCCCGATCATCCAAGTGGTGGCGAAACCGGGCGAGGAACCGTCAGATCCTGCAACATGGACCGAATCATTCGATGCCAAGGAAGGCGTGCTGATAAACTCTGAGTTCCTCAACGGTCTCACAGTGAAACAGGCTATCCTCCGCATGATAGAAGAACTCGAGAAACTCGGCATCGGCAAAGGCAAGACAAACTACCGACTCCGAGACGCTATCTTCAGCCGTCAGCGTTACTGGGGCGAGCCATTCCCGATTTATTATAAAGACGGGATGCCTTATGCAATGGATGTCAATAAGTTACCTCTCGAGCTGCCTTCTATAGACGCATATAAACCGACAGAAAACGGTGAGCCGCCATTAGCGCGCGCCAAAAACTGGGTTACCGACGAAGGTTATCCTATCGAGACTAACACAATGCCTGGTTTTGCTGGCTCAAGCGGCTATTATCTCCGTTACATGGACCCGCATAACGACAAAGAATACTTCTCAAAAGAAGCTAACGGCTACTGGCAAAATGTCGACCTCTACATCGGCGGCGCTGAACATGCCACAGGTCACCTCATCTATAGCCGTTTCTGGAATAAGTTCTTGTTCGACCTCGGAATAGCTTGCAAAGACGAGCCTTTCCAAAAGATGGTGAACCAGGGCATGATTCAAGGACGCTCAAGCCTCGCTTACCGCGTCAACAAAGACAAGATGTTCAAAGTAACTGGACAAAAAGTGGAATGCAATGGCCCGCTCTTCATTTCTAAGAACTGCAAAGACCGTGAGCTTTTCAGCGACCCGATTTTGGTGGACATCAATATCGTTCATAACGATATCCTTGATACTGAAGCATTTAAGGCTTGGCGTGACGACCTCAAAGACGCTGAGTTTATCTTCGAAAAGGATAAAGACGACAACGATGTGTTTGTTTGCGACTGGCTTGTGGAGAAGATGTCAAAATCGAAGTTCAACGTCCAGAATCCTGACGACCTCGTCTTAAAATACGGCGCCGACACCCTGCGTCTCTACGAGATGTTCCTCGGTCCTCTCGAACAGTCTAAACCATGGGATACACAAGGCATCGAAGGTACTTTCCGCTTCCTGAAGAAGTTCTGGAAACTGTATTCTGAGATTAGCGACGAGCCTGCGACAAAAGAAGAACTCAAGGTGTTGCACAAACTCATCAAGAAAGAGGAAGAAGACATCGAGCGTATCTCGTTCAACACCGTCGTCTCCGCTTTCATGATTTGTGTCAACGAACTCACCGATATGAAGTGCAACAAACGCGAAATCCTCGAGCCGATGGCAATCATGATTTCGCCTTACGCACCGCATATCGCCGAAGAACTGTGGCACCAGATGGGCCATAACGACAGCGTCGTCAACCAGCGTTTCCCAGAGTTTGATGAGAAACACGTGGTCGAGAACACATTCTTGTATCCTGTCTCGTTCAACGGAAAGAAACGTTTCGACATCGAACTGCCTCTCGACATGAAACAGGACGAAGTGCAAAACGCTGTCGTCAACGCTCCGGAAGCACAGAAATGGCTCGAAGGCGTCAGCATCCGCAAGGTCATCTTCATCCCGAAGAAAATCATCAACATCGTCGTCGGATGAAAAAACTGATTCTCGCGATACTAATATTAATAGGAGTCACCGCCTACGCTCAGGACCTCACTCAGCCTGAGACTGATCCTGTCATCACCAGCCGCATAGCGGAATGGCAGGACCTGAAGTTTGGTTTCATGATGCATTGGGGCATGTATTCCCAATGGGGTGTGGTGGAGTCGTGGTCGATATGCAACGAAGACTGGATCAATCGCAATGGTGCTAACTATATTCAGTATAAATCTGATTATCAAGCACTTAATACTACTTTCAACCCAACGAAATTCAATCCTGAAGAGTGGGCAAGGCTCGCAAAAGAGGCCGGAATGAAATATGTGGTCTTCACCACCAAACATCATGACGGCTTCTGCATGTACGACACCAAGGAAACGACATATTCTACCGTCGATCCTTCATGTCCTTTCTCTAAAAATGAGAAAGCCGACATCACCGGTGCTATCGTGGATGCTTTCAGAAATCAAGGCTTCTGGACAGGTCTCTACTTCTCGAAAGCCGACTGGCATCACCCCGACTACTGGGCAGAACAGTGGGCGACTCCTGATAGAAATGTGAACTACGACCCTCAGAAATACCCTGAGCGTTGGCAGCGTTTCTGCGATTTCACCTACAACCAAATCCATGAATTGACGCATAACTACGGCGACATCGACATTCTTTGGCTCGATGGCGGCTGGGTGCGTCCTGAATACAGCCTCAACGACGAATACCGCTCATGGCTCGGCTGTAAAGGCTATATCCAAGATATCGACATGCCGAAAATAGCTGCGATGGCACGCGAAAACAACCCCGACCTCATCATCGTCGACCGCACCGTGCATGGAAAATATGAGAACTACCAGACACCAGAACAACAGGTTCCTGACACTCTGCTTCCGTTCCCTTGGGAGACCTGCATGTCGATGGGCGACTCATGGTCGTATGTCGAGACAGATAACTACAAGAGTACCAATAAGATAGTGCATCTTTTGGTCGATATCGTGGCAAAAGGCGGCAACTACCTCCTTAATGTGGGTCCGTCACCAGAAGGCGAACTGCCTCCTACAGCCGTTGAACGTATGCATGAGATAGGTAAATGGATGAAAATCAACGGCGAAGCTATCTATGGCACACGCCCTTTCTATCCTTATTGTGATGTAAAAGTGCGTTTCACCCAGAAAAATGGCAAAATATATGCCATCTATTTGCTTGACGAAGGCGAAACAATGCCTAACAAAATCAAAATCAATGCGAATCTGAATAAAAACAAGGCTAAAATCCTCGGCAGCAAGGCTAAGGCGAAGCTCATCAAGACCGCTGACGGATACCTTATTAATATTAATGGCGATGTCAATCTCGAACACGCCGTCGTTTTTGAATTAAAATAAATCGAAATATGAAAGAAGAACTCAAAAGAATGGATCTTCCTTACCTCATCGCTGACCCGAGTCTGGCAGAGTGGGGTAGAAAAGACATTGAAATTTCAGAACACGAGATGCCTGGCTTGATGGCACTTCGTAAGAAATACGGCGAGAGCAAGCCTCTCAAAGGCGCACGCATCAGCGGCTCGCTCCACATGACAGTCCAGACAGCTTGTCTCATCGAGACATTGAAAGCTCTCGGCGCTGAAGTGCGCTGGGCAAGCTGCAACATCTTCTCAACACAAGACCACGCTGCAGCAGGTATCGTGGCAGGCGGAACACCGGTGTTTGCTTGGAAAGGGGAGACCCTCGACGACTACTGGTGGTGCACCATGCGCGCCCTCACATTCCCTGATGGCAACGGTCCTGACCTCATCGTTGACGATGGCGGTGACGCTACTCTCTTAATACACAAAGGTTACGAGTGCGAAAACGACCCTGAACTCCTCAAAGTGGAGCCTACAAACGCAGAAGAAAAAGCTCTCATGGGTGTCATCAAAGAGACATACAAGATGGATCCTCAGCACTGGCACAAAGTGGTCGCCAACTGGAAAGGCGTCTCGGAAGAGACAACAACAGGTGTCCACCGTCTCTATCAGATGAAAGAAGCAGGCAAACTCCTCGTCCCGGCTATCAACGTGAACGACAGCGTCACAAAGAGCAAGTTCGATAACTTATACGGCTGCCGTGAGTCACTCGCCGACGGTATCAAACGTGCCACCGACGTGATGCTCGCTGGCAAAGTCATCGTGGTGTTAGGTTACGGCGACGTGGGTAAAGGCTGCGCACAGTCAATGCGTTCATACGGCGCCCGCGTGCTCGTGACAGAAATCGACCCTATCTGCGCTCTCCAGGCTGCAATGGAAGGCTACGAAGTCACCACAATGGAAGAGGCAGTGAAAGAAGGCAACATCTTTGTCACATGCACTGGCAACTGCGACGTCATCACACTTGAGCACATGCTCCAGATGAAAGATCAGGCTATCGTCTGCAACATCGGTCACTTCGACAATGAGATCCAGGTTAATGCACTGGAAAACTACAAAGGTGTAAAGAAAATCAACATCAAACCGCAGGTCGACAAGTTCGTAAAACCTGACGGGAAAGCAATCTTCATCCTCGCTGAAGGCCGTCTCGTGAACCTCGGCTGCGCAACAGGCCATGCCAGCTTTGTGATGAGTAACTCATTCACCAACCAGACACTGGCTCAAATGGACCTCTGGGAGAAACGCGGCAAATACCCTGTCGACGTGTACTGCCTGCCAAAATATCTCGACGAGGAAGTGGCTCGTCTGCATCTCGAGAAGATAGGTGTGAAACTCACCAAGCTCACGCAGAAACAGGCCGATTACATTGGCGTCCCGATCAACGGACCATTCAAATCGGACATCTACAGATATTAAAAAAAAAGCAGCGCGTCGCGCTGCTTTTTTTTTAGTTATACACCCTCAGTGCCTGTCCGTCAAACTGCGTGAAATACTGCGTCAGAGGATAGCCAGTGCCTTCAAAGAGGCTGCCGTCTAGAATGGAGTATCTGTAGTTGAGACAACTGTCGATGACAAAAGGCAACTCAACATATAGACGGTTATCAGGACACGCATAAGGCTCATTGGGAGCCATGCGCTCGTAAGCTTTAAACTCGTCGATGTTATACCTATATATAATAATACCGTAGCTTGGTGGTGGTGCAGTGACATACATCCAGCCACCAACAATGTTAAGTTCTTGATATTCAAGAGTGTTTGGATAAATCGTAAAATCAATATTAATCTCAGGAATATTCGGATTTTCAGGTTTGCTGTTGCACGAAATGGCAAAAATGGCCATTGAAGCGGCAAAAAAAATCATCGATATTTTTAAAAAATGTCTCATTTCAAAATTATTTTGGTGCAAAATTAATAAAAAAAACAACAAAAAGGGGTCGAAATGAGGATAAAAAATCTTTCCTAAAACCCTAAATTTTCAGTTTTGATAAATTTTTTGACAGATTTTTAAAGATTATAAAATGTTTATTTTTAACGTGTTACAAATAAAATTTCAAAAATGTTGAAAAATATTTTTCCTAAATGAAAATTAATTGCTTGTGGGATTGAAAAAATTGTTGTACTTTTGAACCCTAAAAATGTGCACTGAAAAAAGCAAATTATTTAGGTAGTATAACATAAAAATTCAAGGTATGTTAAAAAAATTACTATTTTTACTCTGCATCGTGCTGACGTCGTGGTCGTTGGCACTTGCACAACAAGGTCGTCTCAAGGGTGTCGTCACTGACAAGGATACCGGCGAGCCTGTCGCATTTGCAAACGTCGTTTTGGAAAACGGTGGAACGCAAGTGGGTGGTGCTAGTACGGATTTTGACGGTAACTACGACATTAACCCTATTCCTCCGGGAACTTACGACCTGAGAGCAACATTCGTTGGTTACAACACCGTCGTTATGAAGGGTGTTGTTATCCCAGGTAACAAAATTACCTTCCAAGACATCGCTATGAGCATGCAGTCAGAAGTGCTGGATGCTGTGGAGATTGTCGATTACAAGGTGCCTTTGATCTCAAAGGACCAGACTTCAGCTGGTGCTACCATCACCGCCGAGGAAATCGCGAAGATGCCTAACCGTTCGGCAGAAGCAGTCGCTGCTACCGTCGGTGGTGTGTTCTCGCAAGACGGTGAAGTCGGTAACATGCGTGGTGCACGTTCTGAAGGTACAGTCTACTACATCGACGGTGTCCGCGTCATCGGAAGCCACTCAGTGCCTCAGTCGGCTATCGACCAGGTCGAGGTTATGCTTTCAGGTACTCCGGCTATGTACGGCGACGTCACTGGTGGTATCATCAACATGACAACTAAAGGCCCTTCAAGAACATTCGGCGCTGGTTTGGAAGTTGAACAGTCACTCGACGGCTACGGCCACACAAGAGTCGGCATCAACGCCCAGGGACCACTCATCAAAGGTAAGAAAGCCGAGACAGCTCTCTTGGGATTCTTCGTGTCAGGTGAGTTCACCCGTAACAAAGATGGATGGATCTCAGCAATCGGTCACTACAAAGCATCCGACAGCTGGCTGCAGTACATCAAGGATCACCCACTCCGCCTCTCAAGCACTGGCGACGGTGTCTATCCTAATGGTGAGTTCACAAGAATGGGCTCGATGGAATATGTGAAAAACTCACAGAACACATCAAACTGGACAATCAATACAACTGGTAACGTCAGTATCCGTACAACCGAGACCATCAACCTCACAGTCGGTGGTAGCTTCATCAAACAGAAAGCTCACGGTTACGGTCGTAGCCAGGAGTATTTCAACTTCGAAAAGAACTATATCTCAGACTATCAGAACTGGCGTGTTTATGGCCGTTTCACACAGAGATTCCCAACCGCTCCTGAAAGCACTTCTTTAATCAAGAACTTCTACTACAGCTTGCAGGTTGACTACTCAAGAGTGAACAGCTCAAACTACGACCCGGATCATAAGAAAGATATCTGGAAGTATGGTTACCTCGGTAAGTATACCATCTATAAGACTCCTTCTTATGCAATGGATACAGCAGTCACAGTTAACGGTCACACATATACTAATGTTTGGCACACCAACTCATGGGACTATGATACATTGGTGACATTCCAAGCAGCTGACTATAACCCACTGCTCGCTAACTACACATCAATGGTTTATGACTTGTATAGCGATCCAGCAGGTCACTACACCAACTTCGATGAGATTCAGCTCAACCAAGGTCTTCTCAACTCTGGCTCACCATCAGCATTCTATGGACTCTATTCAGCTCCTGGTACAATCCAAGCTAACTACGGATATAGCGAAAGCGACCAGTTCGCAGTGAACCTTGCAACAGCTATGACTCTTGGAAACCACGAAATCAAATTCGGTCTCCAGTATGAGCAACGTAACAGCAGATCATGGGGCATCGGCGGCCGTAGCTTGTGGTACCTTATGAGAAACCTCGCTAACTTCCATATCGATCAGTTGGATGTTAACAACCCTGAAATCGTCAGCTACGACGGATTCGTCGATACAGTCAAATTCTACAGAATGTACAACGCTGCTGACCAGTATCAGTTCGACAAGAACCTCCGTTCAGCCCTTGGCCTCAGCGTCACAGGCGTCGACTGGATCAACACCGACTCATACGACTTCAACGATAACTCAATTGAATACTATGATAAGGACGGTGTCATGCACAAAGCATATCTCAACGATGGCTTCGATATCAGCATGTTCACTCCAGACGAGTTGACACAGGACGGTAACTCATACGTTTCATACTATGGTTATGACTACCTCGGTAAGAAACTCAAGAGCCAGCCGAGCTTCGAAGACTTCTTCACTGAGAAAGATGAAAACGGTAACTACACACGTCCAGTAGGTTCATTCAGACCTATCTACATGGCAGGTTACATCCAGGATAAGTTCGCTTTCAAAGACCTTATCTTCAACGTCGGTGTCCGTGTTGACCGTTTCGATGCTAACCAGAAGATCTTGAAAGATCCTTATATCCTCTATGATTACTATACAGTAGGCGATAAGATGAGCGATGGTAAACTCGTTCTTCCTAACGGTACTACAGTTGACGTTCCAAGCAACATCGGCAGCGACTACGCAGTGTACGTCAATAATATTAAGGATATTACCCAAGTCATGGGTTATCGTATCGATAACACTTGGTATAATGCAGAAGGTGCTGAAATCGCTGACCCTACAACTTTGAACGCCGGTAGCGGTGTCACAGCATGGGTTAAGGATAAAGATCAGTCACACGTCGACATCAAGTCATTCAAGGACTACAACCCACAATGGACAGTGATGCCACGTATCTCCTTCTCATTCCCAATTTCAGATGACGCTTTGTTCTTCGCTCACTATGACGTTTTGACACAGCGCCCATCTAACATCCACACCAACATCTATGATTACTACTACTTCGAACAGGAAAGCGGTACTCTCAACAACCCTGCTTTGAAACCATCACAGACAATCGACTATGAGCTCGGTTTCACACAGAAGTTGACCAACTCGTCATCAATGACAATCACCGCTTACTATAAGGAGTTGCGTAACATGATCCAGATGTATCGTTACACTGGTGCATATCCAAAGGATTACACATCATACAGCAACTTGGACTTCGGTACTGTTAAGGGTCTCACAGCATCATACGACTTGCGTAGAACAAAGAACGTACGTCTCCGTGCTTCTTACACCTTGCAGTTCACCAACGCTACCGGTGCTTCAACATCAACCATGAGTGCTTTGATCGCAGCTGGTGTTCCTAACTTGCGTTCAACCTTCCCAATGCCTTGGGACCGTCGTCACCAGTTCAACATCACTTTGGACTACCGCTTCGCAGATGGTAAGGACTACAACGGTCCTGTCACAAAACGCGAAGGCAAGAAGGCAATCCAGTGGTTGGCTAACACAGGTCTCGCCATCACAATGCAGGGTGGTTCTGGTACTCCTTACACAGCACAGAGCAACATCAACTCACCTATCTCACAAGGCACTAACTTGCTGAAAGGTTCTTACTATGGTTCACGTCTCCCATGGGCATTCCGTTTCGACCTCCGTCTTGACAGAGACTTCAACTTGAACCTCGGTAAGAAGAACAAAGAAGACAAACGTCCGGCTTACCTGAACGTTTATCTCCAGGTGCTCAACGTGCTTAACTCAAAGAATATCATAGGTGTTTACCATGCAACCGGTAACCCTGATGATGACGGTTATCTGACAGCTCCTGAATGGCAGCGCGAAATCGCCAACCAGACAAATGCTGACTCTTATGCCGAGTTATACAGACTGTATGTCAATGACATGGGTCACTACTCAGCACCTCGTCAGATTAGAATTGGTATGATCTTTAACTTCTAAACAGAATAATAAATACTGGTAATATGAAGAATATAATTCGTTTATTAACTGTTGCATTTCTTATTGCAAGTGTAACTGAAGTAAGAGCCGAGAAGGTTCAGATGAATGGACCACAAACTCGGAATCTGAAACAAACCACTGCTGGATGTACACCTTCTTCAACGTATGCTTGGTTGAACATCAATAACGCGAGAGTTCGTGTCAACGCTGGTGGTGATATGTGGTGGGATCTTCCAGGCGGTTCAGGTGCTAAGTATTACATCCCTGCCAACGGTTCCGCAACATCATTGTATGCAGGTTCTCTGTGGATTGCAGGTATGGACATCAACAACCAGTTGAAGTGCGCCGCTATCCGTTTCCGTCAGGTCGGTAACGACTTCTGGACTGGTCCTCTTACAATTGATGGTACAGCATCAATCGATGCAGCAACATGTATGGAGTACGATAAAATGTACAACATCACACGTGCTGAAGTTGATGACTTCCTCTCAAACTGCGATGACAACGGCATCCCAATGGCTGGCTATGAAATCCCAGCTAACATCCTCAACTGGCCTGCTCACGGCGACCCGGCGAGAGGAATGAGCTACTACCTCGCTCCTTTCTTTGATAAAGATCAGGATGGTGTTTATGACCCTACACAAGGTGACTATCCATATTACGATATCACCAACGAACTCTGCCACACACAGACTCCTACAATGGAGGAAATGAACGCTGGTACAGTTCACGGATCAATCCTCTCTGACCAAGTTATCAAGGGTGACCAGACAATCTGGTGGGTGTTCAATGATAAAGGTAACTCACACACAGAAACTGGCGGTTCAGCTATCGGTATGGAAATCAGAGCTCAAGCATTTGCTTTCTCAACAAATGATGAGATCAACAACATGACATTCTATAGCTACGAGATCATCAACCGTTCAACTTATACCTTGACAAACACATACTTCTCACCTTGGACAGACGTTGACCTTGGTTATGCTAAGGACGACTATGTTGGTTGCGACGTGTCACGTGGTCTTGGTTACGGTTACAACGGTGCCGCTATCGACGGTTCAGGTCAGACAGAAGCTTACGGTGCCAACCCTCCAGCGGTCGGTGTCGACTTCTTCCAGGGACCTTACCTCGATCCAGACGGACTCGACAACCCTAAGTATGACTCTCTCGGAGTACAGCTCTGCGATGAAAGTATCAACGGTGTGAACTTCGGCAACGGAATCATCGATGACGAACGTTTCGGTATGCGTCGTTTCGTGTATCACGACAACACACAGTCATCAGTTAACGGTGACCCTGATGTTGCTGCTGAATACTACCTCCTCCTTAGAGGTATCTGGAAGAACGGTGCTAAGATGCAGTATGGTGGAACAGCTGTTCCAGGCGCATCAGGTACAGTTGGCCCAGCTTGCGACTTCATGTTCCCATTCGATTCAGACCCATGTAACTGGGGTACTGGTGGTATGACTCCTGGTGGCGGCTTCAACCAGAATGGTTTCTACTGGAGTGAAGAGACCGGTAACAACGGTCAGCCTAACCCAGTCAACGACCGTCGTTTCATGCAGTCAGCAGGTCCTTTCACCTTGAAAGCTGGTGCTGTTAACTACATTACATTCGGTGTGCCGTGGGCACGCGCTAACACAGGTAAGGCTTGGGCTTCAGTCGAACTTCTCCGTAAGGTCGATGACAAGTGCCAGTCAATGTTCGATAACTGCTTCAAAGTTCTCGACGGACCAAGCGCTCCAGATTTGACAATCCGCGAACTTGACAGACAACTCATCGTTTATTTGTCAAATTCTGAGACATCAAACAACGCTAATGAAGATTACGCAGAATTGGATCCTAACATTCCTGAGTACGATACTCTCGGCAACCCATATGACAGATACTTCCACTTTGAAGGTTATCAGGTCTATCAGCTCGCTAACTCAGAAGTCAGTGTCGACCAGTTGAATGATGAGTCAAAAGCACGTCTTATCTTCCAGTGCGACGTTAAGAATAATGTGAGCAGAATCGTTAACTTCATTTTCAACGAGGATTTAGGCTACAGTATCCCAACTCTCATGGTTGAAGGTGGCGACAACGGTATCTCACACTCATTCGTGGTAACACAAGACCAGTTCACAAAGAACAATGACCCAACACTTGTGAACCATCACACATACTACTTCATGGCAATAGCTTACGCTTACAATAACTATATGGAATACATTCCTGACATGACTGAGGGTGAAGGTCAGAAGTTGCCTTATCTCGCAGGTCGTAAGAACATCAAGATGTACACAGCTGTTCCACATAAGATTGTAAACGGTACAGTTATCAACTCATCATACGGTGATCAGCCAGTCATCAACCGTTGGACAGGTTTAGGAAACGGTGGTAACCAGCTTGAACTTTCTGAAGCTGATATTGAAGAAGTGTTGTCACGTCCAATCGCAAGTGCAGACAACCTGTTTGGTGATCCAGAATATCCAATCATTTATCACCCAACATACAAGAGAGGCCATGGTCCAGTCAATGTTAAGATTGTTGACCCATTGAATGTTAAACCTACAGATTACGCTCTGTGGTATCATGACTTCAGAGATGTCACAATCGAACATGTCACAGGTGATGCTGCTATCGTTGGCGACAATGCTGACATGAAAGCATTCAGATGGACTTTGAAGGATCTTGAGACAGGCGAGACATTTGAATCTGATACAACAACAGAACTCTCAAGCGAGAAGATTTTCCTTGACAGAGGTATTTCAGTTGACATCAGACAGTGCTGGAACATTGGACCATATGCTGTTGGTACACAGGGTAACGACAACAACACAGCATGGGCAGTGCTCGCACCAAAGAACGGTCTTATCACATCGTCAGTGACATACGCCGACAGCTCGAATCGTTGGCTCACAGGTATTAAGGATAGCGACGCTATCGCTTCTAACCCATTGAACTGGATTCGTTCAGGTAAGTATGTTGACCAGGACAACGCCCAGAACAACGACTTTGATATGAAGTCAGAATCGACTCAGGTATCTAAGGCATATGACCCGGGTGAGGATTATGAAAAGATTGCTGACGGTACATGGGCTCCTTACGAACTCGCTAACATTTCAAAGAACTCAGGCGCTAACAACCCTGGTCCTATCATGGAGGCCAACAGCCGTAGAGACTCTATCTTCAAGAAGATTGGTTCAATTGATATCGTTCTTACAGCAGATAAGTCAAAATGGACCCGCTGCCCAGTATTTGAGATGTGCTTGGATGCTAGCTTGTCAGAGAACAATGCTGAGACATTCGGTCTCCGTAAGGCTCCGTCAATTGACAAGAACGGTAACCCATGCGCTGCAACATACGAAGAGGCAATGGCAATGGGCCGTAGCGACAATGAAAATGACGCTAACTACATCAGCCCAATCAGTATGGGTTGGTTCCCAGGCTATGCAATTGATATTGAGACAGGTGCACGTATGAACATGGGTTATGGTGAGGATTCATTCTACCCAACACTCAACGGACGTGATATGATGTTCAACCCACCAGCGGTGTTAGAAGCCACAGCATTAGGTTCAGCAACATATCAGCTCTCAGACCCGGTTATCTTCGACCAGATCAGCAGCACTCCAGTGTTCGGTGGTAAACACTATGTCTACATCTTCCCAATGCACTTAGGACCAACATTGCAGTCACAGGTCTACAAATGCCCTGCATACGATGGTGGTAAGTACCTCTATGACAGATTGCATTACGCTGATTCAACAGGTAAGAAGGTGTTCAAGACCGCTTTCTGGGGACAGCCTACATGGGTTGGTATGCCAATGGCAGTAACCGGCAAACAGTGGTTACCAGAAAACAACCCTGTCAAGATTTCGATTCGTATTGCAAAACCTTATGCACTCGGTTACAGTACAATGCCACTCGAGGTTGAGACAGAAGAACTTGTTGACTATGTTAACCATGAAGGTTATTTACCATACTACACCTTCACAACAAAGGGTTATGGTCCTGAGTTGCAGAATGCTGATAAGGGTAAGTCAGACCTTGATCTCATCCAGATTGTTCCTAACCCATATTATGCATACGCTAACTACGAGCCGAACGCTCTTACACACAAAGTGAAGATCACCAACGTTCCTGACAAGTGTGTTGTTACAATTTACACTGTGAATGGTACTAAGATCCGTCAGTTCAAGAAGGACGATTCATCAGTTACTTCAATAGACTGGGATTTGACCAACCATGCAAACACACCTATCGCGAGCGGTATCTACATTATCCATGTGAAGGATAATGTTAACGGCGGTGAGCATACTGTTAAGTTCTATTGCGCAATGCGTCAGGTTGACTTAAATACATTCTAATTATTTTGCGAACAAATTTAAAAGTACACGATCATGAAAAAGTTATTTAGAACTATCGTAATAGCAAGCTTGACAATCATTATTGGATTTACGAGCTCACAAGCATTCGCAGGTAATAAGGATAGAGCAGGTCAAGCAGGAGCAAATGAGCTGTTAGTTAATCCATGGGCAGCATCATCAGGTTGGGGCAATGCCGGTATGGCATGCATCAAAGGTGTTGACGCTATTTGGAGCAACGTGGCAGGTATCTCATTCGTCAACTCTATGGATATCAACTTTTCATACACCAACTGGCTTGCCGGTTCAGGAACAAATGTGGTTTCATTCGGTTTCCTGACACGTGTTTCAGAATCAGTGGTAGCTGGTTTGTCAGTGATGTCAATGAGTTTTGGAGATATTCAGAGAACAACAACAGAAAATCCAGATGGTGGAATTGGTACATATAAACCAAGTTTGATGAACATCAACATCGCAATTGCGAAATCGTTCTCAAACAGTATCCACGGTGGTTTTGTGTTGAAGATAGTCAGCGAGTCAATTGCTGATATGAACGGAACAGGTGTCGCAATGGACGCTGGTATCCAGTATGTTACAGGTATTACCGATAACATCCACTTCGGTATTGCTTTGAAGAACATTGGACCTACCATGAAGTACAGCGGCGACGGTCTTGCCTATTCAGTGTTGTTCGACGGAATGCAATCAAATATCACAGTGGTACAACGCGCTGATGAGTTTGAGCTTCCTACACAGCTGAATATCGCAGCGGCATACGATTTCAACTTTGAAAAAGCAAGCCGTTTGACCTTGGCATTCAACTTCAACTCAAACGCATTCTCTAAGGATCAGTTTATTGGCGGTATCGAGGGATCATTCCGTGATATCCTCATGCTCCGTGCCGGTTACACCTTTGAAAGCGGTGTCACAAAGAGCATTGAAGATGCAGATTGCACCAATGTTAACAGAGGTTTCTCTTGTGGTGCAACAGTTCAGGCTCCTCTCAACAAGAAGGGTTTGAAGGTCTGTATCGACTACTCATACCGCGACACAGCACACTGGAAAGGTACACACTCAGTCGGTGCAAGAATTTTATTCTAAAAAAAATACTTGCATTTGAAAAAAAAGTTGTATCTTTGCATACAATTTTACGGAAAAAAGGGCCCTTATTTCGGTAAGGGTCTCTTTTTTACAATTTAAAAATTAAAGTTATGGCAGACGTAGAATACTTTACACAAGCTGGATTACAGAAGCTGAAGGACGAATTGGAGAATCTTTGTGTTAACGAGCGTCCTAAGATTGCAGCGGCTATTGCAGAAGCGCGCGATAAGGGTGACTTGTCGGAAAACGCTGAATATGATGCGGCAAAAGAAGCACAGCAACTTCTTGAGATGAAGATTGTGAAGCTCCAGCTTACCATTGCTAACGCAAGAATCATTGATGAATCGAAGATGGATACATCAAAAGTTTTGATACTTTCGACAGTTAAGATCAAGAATGTGAAGACAAAACAGATGATGTCATATACCATCGTTCCTGAAAAAGAGGCTAACCTCAAAGCTGGCAAGATTTCAATCACTTCACCGATAGCCAAGGGTCTTCTTGGAAAAGGTGTTGGCGAAGAGGTAGAGATTCAGGTCCCGGCAGGAAAGCTGTTGTTTGAAATTGTTGAAATAACAAGAGAATAATCATGGCATCAATTTTTTCAAGAATAGTGGCAGGTGAGATTCCTTGCTATAAAATTGCTGAAAACGACAAGTTTTTCGCGTTCTTCGACATCAGTCCGCTTGTTCCGGGTCACACTTTGGTGATTCCGAAGAAGGAGGAAGATTACATTTTCGACATTTCTGACGCTGACCTCGCTGAGATGATGGTCTTCGCAAAGAAAATCGCTGTGGCGATAAAGAAAGGCTTCCCATGCAAGAAAGTCGGAGTGGCGGTGATAGGACTTGAGGTGCCTCACGCACACATCCACCTCGTGCCGATGCAGAAAGAGGGCGACCTCGACTTCAGACGCGAGAAGATGCATCCGACAGAGGAGCAGTTCAAAGAGTGGCAGAAGAGAATCGTTGATAATCTGTAAGATGGAAGACACATTTAAAATGGTTGCCAAGACTATGGCGGGACTTGAAGGAGTCCTTGCCGAGGAGTTGACAGCCATGGGTGCACAGAATGTCGAGCCTTTGTATCGCGCCGTCAGTTTTGAAGGCGACAAGCAGTTGATGTACAAGGCCAATTACTGCTGCAGGACCGCTTTGAGGATATTGAAGCCGATAACGAGTTTTGTGGCGCGCAACGAATTGGCGTTGTACAACAACATCTTTAAGATTCAATGGCACGAGATTTTTAATATCAACGAGACATTTGCGATTGACGCGGTGACGAGTGGAAACTATTTTACCCACTCGCAATATGCCGCTTTGAAGGTGAAAGATGCTATCGCTGACGAGTTCCGTGAGCATTTCGGAGCACGTCCGTCGGTGGATGTCGAGGATCCTGACTTGCGAATCAATGTACACATTGAGAATGAGAAAGTTACGGTGTCATTCGACAGCTCTGGTGAGTCGTTGCACAAGCGCGGATACAGAAAGAATGTCGACAAGGCACCTATGAACGAGGTGCTGGCGGCAGGTCTGATAAAACTGACAGGATGGAAGTGCGACAGCAACTTCGTCGACTGCATGTGCGGTTCAGGAACATTGCCTATTGAGGCTGCGATGCTCGCGATGGGTTTACCTGCAGGATTTTTCAGAAAGAAATGGGGCTTCATGACCTGGCACGACTTCGACGCCGAGTTGTGGCAGCGTGTTATGAGAGAGGCAGGTGCTGAGATGGAAGAGTTTGATTATGAGATACTTGCATCAGATCATTCGGCGAAGGCAGTGGAGATTGCAAAGGCAAACATTGAGAACGCACATCTGCAGTACGATATAAAATTAAGTAAACAGGATATGTTTGATGTTGTTCCACCTAAGGGTGGCGGCATCATGATTATAAACCCGCCATACGGTGAGAGGTTGGAGGAGAAAGACATCATCAACCTGTACAGAGGCATTGGCGATGCATTGAAGAAGAACTTTAAAGGCTTCGAGGCTTGGATTATCAGTTCCAACAAAGACGCTTTGAAACTCATCGGGTTGAAGCCTTCGAAAAAAATAGATGTTTACAACGGCCCGCTGGAGTGTAAGTTTGAGAAGTTTGAGATTTTTGAAGGGAGTTATAAAGACAAAAAAATCAAAGAAAATAGTCTTTAGTCTTTAGTCGCTAGTCTTTAGTTTACGATAAAAAATGCTAAGAATTAGGAACTAACGACTAAAGACTGAAAAAAAACATTTTTTTCTTGTATTTCTAAAAATCGCTTTTTAATTTTGCATTTCTTATTAGCAAAATTGAAAAGTATGTACAAAATAACCAAACATCCTATTCTTGATATCGCCGAGGGCGAGTCAGTAGAGTTTATTTTTGATGGCAAGAAAGTGGTTGGCAAGAAAGGCTACACCATTGCTGCCGCTTTGCATCAGGCAGGTTTTCCTGTTCACAGCCACAGTCTCGATGGACGTAACAGAAGTTTGAATTGCGGCATCGGAAAGTGCGGCGCCTGCGAGATGCTTGTTGACGGAAAGATTCGCCGTATCTGCATCACTTTGGTTGACGGAGTTAAGGAGGTGAAGCCTATCAACAACGAGGCTAACGTGCTTCCGGAGGCTAAGGAGCTGCAACCACGCGAGGTGAAGGTTTACAAGACACAGGTCGCCATCATCGGTGCCGGTCCTGCTGGTTTGGCTTGCCGTGAACAGCTGAACAAACTGGGAATCAGCAATGTTGTGATTGATAATAACGCAAAGATTGGCGGTCAATTTAACATGCAGACGCACCAGTTCTTCTTCTTTGAGAAAGAGCAGAAGTTCGGTGGCATGCGTGGTTTTGACATTGCTAAGACTTTGGCTGGCGACAACCATGAAGGCATTCTGCTGAATAATGTTGTTTGGGACTTGCTCGAAGGCAAACGCATCGCTATCAAGAACATTGTGACGCAGGAGATGGCGTATATCGACGCCGAGCATCTTGTTGTCGCAACAGGAGCAGTGCCATTCATGCCGACGTTTGAAAACGACGACCTGCCGGGTGTTTACACCGCCGCTGTGTTCCAGAAGATGATGAATCAGGAGCACACTCTTCTTGGCAAGAAAGTTTTGACTGTGGGAGCAGGAAACATTGGTTATTTGACATCATATCAGGGTATGCAGGCTGGTGCTACCATCAAGGCTATCATTGAAGGTATGGACCATGAAGGTGGTTTCCCAGTGCAGGCCAACCGTGTACGCAGACTTGGCATCCCGATTATGACATCGCATATTCTGTTGAAAGCGATTCCGAACAAAGACCATACAGGCATTGTGGGGGCAGTCATCGCCAAATGCGAGAACTTCAAGCCGATTCCGGGAACAGAACAGATTATCGACGACATTGACATCATTAATATATGCACGGGTTTGATTCCTGACAGCCAGTTGCTCGTCAAGGGACGCGAGGTGTTTGGGTTGAACACTTATGGTGCAGGTGATGCCATTCGTATCGGTGAAGGAACGAGTGCTGTTTTGCGCGGCAAACAGGTGGCATTTGAGGTGGCACAGAATATGGGCTTGAGATTCAATTACGATGAATATCTTGAAGTTTCGAAGCAATATATTGAGTCGCAGCAGCACCCGATCAGAGTGTTGCAGGAGCCTAACAAGCCGACAGCTGAGAGAATGGTGGCGAAACCGTTTGTCATTGCCGACTGCGTTTATGGATTCGCTTGCAACCCATGCTCGTTTTCATGTCCGCAAGGCGCTATCACCAAGTCTAGCACGAACACAGTTCCGATGATTGATTATGACAAGTGCATCGGATGTATGAACTGCGTCAATCATTGTCCTGGCTTGGCAATCTTCGGTTATGACATGAAGAAGAACACGCTGTTCCTGCCTGTTGAATATGAGGTAAAAGAAGGCGTTGAGGTGTTCCTCGTTGATGATAACGGTAAGAAAGTAGGAGAGGGCGTTGTGGAGAAGGTTCTCAAGAAGAACAACAAGACCAACGTGGCTCGCGTTATTGCAAAGGATGTGGCATTAGATAAGCTGACAGAGGCACGTGGATTCATAGTGAAAGAAAACTATCCGAAACCGATAGACTTTAAGCCGTTGAAGGATGTGGAATCAGAGACATACGTCTGCCATTGCGAAGATATCAAGCTTGACAAGGTGTTGAGTGTCATTGGTGACCGCAAGACCATTTCTGTTGATGAGTTGAAACACATCACACGTATGGGTATGGGTCCATGCCGTGGCAAGAGATGTATCCCACGCGCGCGTCAGATTTTACGTTCATACGGCATTGAGTTGGTTGGCGATGCCACGCCGCGTGCTCCACTTTCAAATCAGGTAAGCTTGGATGACTTGTATAATCCGAAGACCAAGGAAACGTTTATCTTCCCGAAGATGAACGATGTCAAGAAGGAGAAGGTCGAGGTGTTTATCGCTGGTGGCGGTATTGCAGGTAGTGCATTGTTCCGTTACTTCTCGGAAGCCGGCAAGAAGCCTGTGATGATCAACTACAGCCGTGGCGCTTCGTGGCGTTGCATCGGTGGCGGTCGTCCGGCGTTCTCGAATCCGGATATCGCCGATATTGCGGTGCACAACCATGAGATTTTCAAGAACATGCAGAAGGAGCACAACATCAACTACCACCTGACACATTATGTCAATTTGGTGCATGATGAGGCTACCTACAAGTCGCTCGACGCTTCACGCGCATGGAGCGATGCATATATGATCGACCGCAAGGACTTCAAGAAAGAGATCTCGCCGTTGTGGGATGACAAAAAGACTACTTACAGTCATGCTTTGATTACCCGTGACTGCTGGCAGGCGACACCTGGTCGCGTCATCGACTACATCAGAGGCATCGGAGTGCAGAATGGCGGTCGTTACTTCGAGGACTGCGAGTTGCTGCACGTTCAGAAAGTCGGAGGACATTATGTGACATTGGTGCGCACTCATGAAGGCGCATACGTTGAATACACCTGCGACCACTTCGTCAACGCGATGGGATGGGGCGCTGAGAAGTTCAACGACATGCTCGGATTGGACACAGGCTTGTATCCTGTCAAGCACCAGGCATTCATCACACGCCGTCTGCCGATGATGGGACCAAACGGAGGTCCGTTGGATATGATCATCGACCGTCGTCATTACAAAGGCTTCAGTGCCGTTTACGGACAGCAGTGGGCGCACACAGGTCAGATTATCGGATGCGCAAGCCCTGACACCGACGCTTATGAGGCTCGTCAGAACATCAAGTACAACAGCAAGGAGTTCTTGGAAATCGTTTCTGAGGTCTTCGCTGAGTGGATTCCGAACCTCGGCGAGGTGAGCTTCCTGGCATGCTGGGCCGGCCGTTACACCGAGCCGCGTTACATCGTTGACCCTGAAGTCGGTCTGTTGACAGGATTGCGTGGTCACGGTTTCATGCTCGGTCAGTATCTCGCCAAGATTTACGTCGACAAATATCTCGGCAAGCCGGTTCCAGGATATATGGAAGACCTTAAGATTACAGGCAAGGGCTTGAGCGAGAACGCATTTAAGTAGTTTAAATGAAAAAGATTTTTGGAATAATAATGGTCGTTCTTGCGGTTGTGGCAATATCATGCCAGCCGCAGGAGCGACCATCCAAAGTTTGGCTGCATCGCGCCAATGATATTGCGAAAGCACAGTATTATCAAGACAAATACGCAGGTTTGGAAGTCGATGTGCATTTTGTGGATTCGCTAAACACTTTCGTCGTGCAACATGATTTTGGCGCGAGTTCCACTTTAAGGCTTGAATACTGGTTTGCGTCGCTTGACAATCGGGCGAATCTCGGCTTTTGGATTGATTTCAAGAATCTTGATAAAGGAAATATGCGGGCTTCCGCCAAGGAGATGGCGAGGCTTCGTAAAAGATTTAAGCTTCACAATCGGATAATAGTAGAGTCGTCGAATGCTGAGTGTTTGAAGGCATTCGCAAAAAAGAGTTTTTATACCAGTTATTACATTCCGTTTGCATATCCAGATTCTGACGGTCATGAAAAGATACAGACGGTGACTGATGAGATAAGGGAAAATATCAAGAAATATAGATTAAAGACCATTTCGGGATATTTTTTCCAGTATCAGTTTATGAAAGACTCGTTTCCTGAGATGCGTAAGCTGATTTGGTATGAGCATTACGACACGACAGCAAGAAATCACTATATCATGCTTGCCAATGAGGATGAAAAGACCGATGTGATTCTTGTTGCGGTGATGGATACGATTGATTATACACGGAAATAGGCATGGATAGACACACAATTATTGAAAAGATAACAGATGGGCTTAAGACTTGGACCAAATTCAGCTTGTTGTGGCTGCTTTTGACCATAGTTTTACGTCTGGCATTCTTTTTTATGCTGAGATCGTTAGCTACTGTCGACTGGTCGGATTTCTCCACAGTGTTGTCGGGAGTTTATTTCGATTTGGCGCTTGTGTTTTTTGCCACTTCTATAGCTTTGGTTCCATTATTGATAATCAATTTGTTATCGTCTAAAACGGCAAAAGTTCTGTCAATGGTTTTCATCACTCTTTACGTGGTGGTTTACTGTTGTTTGATGGGTTATTTCGTCAATGTCACCAAGCCGCTCGACAGGGTGTTTTTCATCTACACGCCGGAGGAGTTATATGATATTGTCGTTTCATCGGTGAAATTCTCTTTCTGGATGCTGTTAGGCGTTATAGTCGCGGTATTGTTGTACAGCTGTTTACTCCGTTTTTGGAATAAAAAGGTGAAGATCAAGTCAGGGATTGCCGCGTTGTATCTTGTCATGACAGTTCTTTTTGTCATTGTTTTTAATTATAAGTCATTGATAACCAATGAAAGGCATTATAAATCGCATCAGGATTATTGTTTGGCGGTGAATCAGGTGGCTTATACGATTCATGATTTCAATGAATATAACGAGCAAAACAAATCGGAAGATTTTTCGGACTATGATGGGAGTGTCTTGAGAGATGCTGTGGCCTATCAGAGTCGATTCCCAGAATTCAAATATATTGACATTCATTATCCGTTTTTACGTTTGAACAACGACCCTGATGTTTTGGGTGGCTTTTTAAACAAGACTTCTGATGGCAAGGCGCCTAACTTTGTGTTTATCATAGTTGAAAGTCTTGGTCAGAGGCTGAGTTCGAGCGAGCCGAAGATGTCGTTCACGCCATTTTTAGACAGTTTGAAAACGGAGAGTCTATATTGGCCGAATGCGCTGTCGCTTGCTGAGCGTACCTTTGGAGTGTTGCCTAACGTATTCTCATCGGCACCGTATGATAAGCTCGGCTTTGCGCGAGTTTGGTGGACAATTCCGGATCATAACTCCATTTTGAAAGATATGTCGAACAACGGGTATTCTTTGTCGTTTTATTACGGCGGAAACGCTTCTTTCGACGGTCAGAACACATATATGGCAGGTAACGGAGTGGGTTATATCATGGACCCGATGGAGGCGGAGTTTGATCAGGAACAGAAAGAGGATTTGTTGAACAACAATTCTTGGGGAATGTATGACAAGGATTTGTTCAATGCGGCGATCAGGCATCGTGACACTGTGGTGAGAAACCGTCCAAACACTGATATTTTCATCACTTTGTCGACACATGAGCCATTTTATTTCAGAGGTCAGGAGCCGTATATTGAAAAGGTGCATAAAATGCTTGCCGAGACTCCTGAGTTTGGTCCGAAAGAAAAAGAAAATGTGACCAGGAACGACTATATGTACGCCACGTATCTATACACCGACGAGTGTTTGAAAGGTCTTTTGGATTATTACAAAACACAGCCGGAGTATGAAAACACGGTGTTTGTCATCGTAGGAGACCATCGTACAGGATGCGTGTTAGTGAATCAGAACCCGATGCTGGTGTATAATGTGCCGTTGATAATTTATTCGCCTTTGCTGAAGTCGCCGAAGACGTTCAGAGGAGTGGTGACACATCATGACTTGGCACCGACTATTACGGCATATCTGAGCAAAAACTATGATTATCAAGTGGATAACGAATGCCATTGGCTTGGGAAATCGTTAGACACTTCGGCGGTTTATAATTGTGAGCAGTCGGTGGCGTTTATGCTCAACAACAGAGATGTTGTGGAGTATTTGCACAACGATTATTTTATCTGTCGCGACCGTTTATATAGAGTTAACGACTCTATAAATCTTTATGAGATTGATAATGACTCGATTAAGTATCAGCTGAAGGAATATTTAAGACAATACAGGAATATCGACAAGTATGTGACACAGAATAATTTGTTGTTGCAGAAGCCATACAATATGAAGGAGTTGTTGAACTCGGTGGATATGAATGTCGTTGGTTATCATATAGATAAGAATCGTCGTCAGGATATTGGCAAACCGGTGGATATTGACGATGATTATAAACGCCTTTATGTTGATGTGAAGTTCGCTTACAGAATCAATAACAACGCTGATCCGAAGAATATTTACCTCGAGTTTTTTGACAAAACCTATCGGTTTTCGGAGTTGAGCACCAAAGCCGATTTCGGAGCCGTTTTAAGGGTGAAGACTTCATTCCCAGTTGATGATAAAGAGATGAGCTTGCCTATGAACATCTCGATTTATTCAAAGCAGGACGTTGATCTCGATTTATATGATGTGAGATTAAAAGTCGAAGGACTTTGACACTATTGCGGGTTGTTTTTCTGATAGTTCCAGACCCACTCGGCATCTTTTACAAGCTGTTCCTCGAATGATATGTGGTTGTGTTTCGCCTTTTGGCGGATGTCTTCCATCAGTTGAGAGTTGAGTTTCATGCTCTCGATAATCGCATTTATCTCATACTGATAGAGAAGGCTGTCGGACATTGCAATAGTGTTGAGAATCAATGGCTTTTCGTCGATGACATTGATTGCCTCGTGTTTCATGACGGTATCGATGAGTGCTGAATCTTTGCCAGCCTGCACTTTCAGCGCTTTCATCCATTCGGCGTCGTTTTCGATGCGGTTCATTGTCTGTGCAATGGTTACGGCACGGGTGTTTCTTATTGTTGGGACAGCCTCGCCACGAAGCTCTGGTATGAGTTCCGGGTTGCTGATTATCAACTCTTTAGCCTCGGATAATGATATTTTTGCGCTGTCGCTGATACGTTGCATCTCGCGGCTCATGATGCTGTCGGGAACACATATCTTCAAGAGGGCGTTTTCGGCAAAACCGTATGAAAACTTATGAATCTGGCTGCCGTGGGAGAACAAAACGATGAAATCCGACTTGAAAATCTCTCGTAGCTGGTCGAAATCGGAGGCTGACCGCATTTTTGCGATGTTGTCGCCGTAGTATGCGGTGCTGTTGTAGTACCAGAAGCGTGAGTCGCCGAGCACTTGTTTGAAATCAACCAGGTCATGGATGCGCCAGAGGAACGAGTCGCCGATGAAGAATACCTTTGGTTTAACACAACTTGAGTCGGTGTCGATAATGACATCGGCAAACAGTGGAGTCTGGCCTTCATATTTCATTCGACGTGTCAGATTAAGTGTCTGCTCAATGTCGAAGTCTATTTTTTGTTTTTCATACTCTTCGTCGGAATACGGATGGAAGTTCTCGAGACGCAGATGAGGCATGTTTTTGCCGGAGAGGTTTTCCATCGTGCGGAAAAGTGTGTCGGCACCATAAACGCATGAGATGTTCCAGTGGAAACCGTATTTTGTGAACAGCGGATAGTCGGCTGATTCTTTGATTTGCTTGTAATAATCGGTCATCCCGATGAAAGGGAAGCCATATTCGGCGAATTTTTCGGTGTAAAAGCCAGTGGCGCTTATCGTGGTGGTGTCGCGTTCCCTGTCGGGGAGAAATTCTGGATAAAGCAAGCCTTTTTCAGGAGCCTCGAAAGCCAAAAACTCGACGCCGTAATCTTTTAATACCAGACGTAACTTGTTCATTATCCGCGCTCTGCGTTCGAAAGTCTTTCGGGCTTCCTCGGAAGAGTCGTACCAGCGATAGATTTCAGTTCCATAGTATTCGTTGACATTTTGAATGAAATATAGCCAGTTTTCTTTGCCTCTTACGACATAATTCACAGGAGTTTTTTTGTAAAAATCCCATAAATACTGGTTATATAAACGTATTGTCGGCTCGCGGAAACCGTAGTTTTCTGAAATATACTTTTCGATATTTGTCTGATAATGACCAGAAGCCACCGTTTTAAATGTCAGCTGGGGCTTTTCGGTCTTGAAAAAAACACCATAAAGAGATTTGAACTTGAATTTAAAGACATAGTCCTGCATCAGTGGCAGCAGGAGCACTATCACTGTCAGAACTATCAGGCAATATTTGGTGATTTTATTCATTATTTAGAATCTGAAGTAGATGAACGGGCTGAATCCTGTGGCGTTGAGAGCTCCGAGGCAGAACACCAGCATGAAGATGGCGATGACCCAAAGTACGATGGTGCCTGTGGTGTTGTGTTCCTTATAATACACAGCGTCTTGAAGCTTCTTTCCGAACGGGAAGAGGGCGAGGAACGAGAACACGAGCGCCACGATGAGCGTGGTGTAGAACTGAGCGTCAGCATTGATGCTGAAGGTGCTGAAGTCGAAGGCGAAGAGGCGTCCGATGAAGGTAAAAGCCTGGTTGAGGTCTTCGATGCGGAATATTGCCCAGCCAACCATCGCGAGGATGAAAGTGATTATTACGCTTGGCACCTTGCCGATTTTCTCGTAGAACTTCTTCAGTCCCATACGCTCGAGGACGAGCCACAAGCCATGGTAAGCGCCCCAGATAACAAAGTTCCAGCTTGCGCCGTGCCACAGACCTGAGAGGAGGAACACCACCCAGAGGTTGAAATACATGCGACGTTTCGAGCAGCGGTTTCCGCCAAGCGGGATGTAAAGGTAGTTGCGCATAAACGCACCGAGAGTCATGTGCCAGCGACGCCAGAACTCGGTGATACTCTGTGAGTTATATGGGTTGTCAAAGTTTTCGGGGAAGTGGAATCCCATGATTTTACCCAGACCAATCGCCATGTCGGAGTAACCTGCGAAGTCGAAGTAGAGCTGCATGGTGTAGGCTGCGATGGTTATCCATGCAGTGCCTGAATCCATGATTGCCAAGTCGCCAGCAAGAAGTTTATCTACTTGAAAACCAATGACATCGGCGATGAGAATCTTCTTTGAAAGACCGATGATGAAACGGTTGAAGCCTTGCAGAAACTCCGAGGTGCTGTACTGGCGGTGGCGAATCTCGCTTTCGATGTCGCAATAACGCACGATAGGACCTGCGATGAGCTGCGGGAACATCATGATATAGACAATGTAGTCGGTGAGTTTCTCCATCGGCTCGTTATTACCGCGGTAAGTGTCGATTACATACGTGATTGATTGGAATGTGAAGAACGAGATGCCTATCGGGAGCAGCACTTTTGCCATCCTAATGGCGTTGGCACCAAACAGCCCGATGAGTGCGTTGACGTTGTCAAGCAGGAAGTTGGCGTATTTGTAATAGACCAGAAGTCCGAGACTGATGATGATTGCCAGGGCGCAATACAGCTTTTTCAAACCTGATTTTTCGGTTTTCCGCATGGCTTTCACCAGATAAAAATTGGCGATGGTCGAGCCGAGGAGATAGAGGATGAAATCGGGCGCGCCGTAGGCGTAAAACACAATCGAAAACAGTAATATGACGTAGTTTCTGAACTTTTTCGGACAGATGAAGTAGCATATCAGAAAAAGTGGCAGGAAATACAATAGAAATACGTTGCTGCTGAATACCATATTAATTCTCGCTTTGGTTTATAATATATTTCGCATCGAGTGCGACTTGTTTTTCAATAGAAATATTGTTTCGGGCGGCTTTTTCTTTCACAGAATTAAACCATTCCGAATCGGAATATATTCTTCTTTCAATATCTATGATCTCGTCGCTCATCGGAGCGTTGATTTCGTCGTCGTAAAGTAGTGCAAATGCGTTGTCGATGAAGCCGTTGCCGAGTTTGTAAAGCTGCACTGTGCAGTAATTAAGCATGATGAAGTCGGCGTTGAAAAGCTCATCAATCATGTTGACATCTTTGGTCGAATTGTATCTCTTGTCAAAATAAATTGTGCTGTTGTAGTACCAATAAGGGTATTCGCGGAAGATGCCGCCGAGGTTGAAGTTGTACGAAATCGTCCAGAAGAACGAGTCGCCTATGGTGATGAGCTTCGGCATGACGGCAGTTGGATCGTCGATCACTCTCGTGTCGGTGTAGTAATAGTCGCCTTTGTTGATTGGGAACATAAGGTTGAAGAGCTGCTCGAGGTCGTCGTCAGGTTCGCGCACTTTGCCTTTGTGTTTCTCGCCGACCTCAACATTTTTGATGTTCATTCCGCCGAGGTTCTCCATGTATCTCATGATGGAATCGAAGGCGTGGGTGGCGGCTATGTTCGACCAATGTGTGCCGGTTTGATAAAACAATGGATAATCGGCAGTCTCTTTTTCGCTTTTGAAAACAGGGACAAAGTCGATGTAATTGACTCCAAGCTCATCGAATCTTTGCTTGTAAAAATCGTAGGCGTGGATGCCTTCAGGATGGAAATATTGTGTGTTATCGGGTAGGTTCTCGGGACAAATCACATCTTTGCCCGGAATCATGTTAACGAAGATATGAGTGTTGTGTTTTGCCAGTATTTCCTGAAGTTTGCACAACTTTTGGGCGTTCTCGTTGAAAATGGTCGCCATTTCCGTCGCATCGCTGGTGTATTTGTACATCATGCTTTCGTAATGGTCTCTGACGAACTCGCTTTCATAAAGCCAGTCGTTTTTTCCGATGTCGATCCAGCCGTTGTAAGTCTTGTGGTAACAGGTCCAAAGATATTGGTTGTAAAGGCGAATCGACCATTCGCGGAAGGCGAAGCTGTATCTTTTGTATTCCTCGAAATCGCGCTGATAAGAGCCGTCTGTCAATGATTTATAAGTCAAATCCGGCTTGTCGACTGGGTTGTAAAAACCTTTCAGAGACTTGAGACTTATTGGATGAAATACGGATTGGACAAATAAAATGATGAATAACACTAACGTAATGATTAGCAATGTGTTATAAGGCTTGTTATTCATCGTTTAATTTTTGCGCAAAGTTAATAATTTATTTTGTACTTTTGCAGATAAAATAGTATTTCATGAAGATTTTCATAAGGATATTTCCAATTGTTATAATGTTTTTTATGACTGCATGCGGTCTCAATGGCGGCAAAACAGGCAGTCAGATTCAGTTTGACCCTATGGCAAACTTCAGCGGCGGCGACACCATTTTGCTCGATATGGATATGAAAGACGTTGTTAATCAAGGTGTTGTGATTCCATCTGCGAGACAATGCGACGGCGGTAAGTTTGTTTTTGAGTTTAAAGGCGAGAAAGGCAAATATTACAAGATTTTTTATCAGAATGAGAGCTATAAGTTTTCGGAAAAGGATGAACTGAGTTATGAGAATTTTTATGGCAGTTGGGAAGATGTTGATGTGGAATTCAAGAAGATAGAAAAGACCGGCAAGGTGCGTGATTCTGTAAGAATTGTTGGCAATCCGCGTGATGAGCGCAAGTATTATGGGAGCAATTATGATGGCAATCCGTTCTCGGCGGAGAGGGTCAACCAACTTGTAAGACATATCGACAGAGACACTTTGTGGAGCCGTCTGGTGCGCGAGCAGGCCGTCACCAACAACGTTACGTACGAGCGCAATCTGCGGCTTAACGCTTTGTATATGATCAAGGAACAGATGCACAAAGGCAACGACAACCAGCGCTGGAAACGTAACCCGCGAGTGGGCTGCTATTCATTCATGCTCGTGATTTGCGATGAGAACGCTCTCTCATTGATTCCGGATTGTGTCAAAAACATTGGCAAGACTGGCAGTGACGGCAATTTCATCAATCCTTATTCATATTTTGCCAACAATAGTATTGAAGGTGTCGAGGTCTATCATGGCGATAGAATCCTCAAAACGAGGGCGGTAATAACTCCTGAATATGGTTTGTATTTTGACGATATGGTGTCGGGGAGCGACGACAAACTTTATGCCGAGGCTTTGTTTGAACAGTTTTTCAACCATCCGAGCGACCAGTTTACTTTGCGTAACATCCCTGTGATACAAGATGTTGTTAGTGACGAGAATCCTTACACGCGGGCGCAGTATGAGGCTAACAAGACACGTTTCGACAGCACGGAGCTGCTTTACGACCATCCCGTCATAAGCTCTGAGCCGGGCAAGACAGTGAAAATTGACGAGTTGGACGGCAGTCTGGTTTTGATAAATCCTGGCAACAACGATATCAACAACTTACGAAAAGAAAGCACTGGCATCAAGACGCGCGTCGGCTTCACTTACGGCAAGTTCCGCGGCAAGATAAAATTCCCTGTGATGCTCAACGAGGAGCACATCTGGAATGGCTTGACGTATGCATTCTGGATGCTGCATCAGGACTCGAGGCCATGGAACAACCGCCGACCAAGCAAGACAGGCTATGTGAGGAAAGAGAGCGTCGACCCAAACCCGGAACGCGTCAACGATTATTACTATTCGGAGATAGATATCGAGATAGCGAAGGCTTCGAAGTACTGGCCGAAGAAATACTATTTCAAGCAGGCCGACTCGCATGTCGAGGATGCCTCTCTCAATGATGACGTGATTTTCGGCTGCACCAACTGGGACATGGCGTGCCTCGATGTGCCAAAATACAAATCGGGCGTGTTTAGAATGAATTACGGCAAAAAAGGCGAATACGAGGCTATGCGCTGGACACCTGTCACGCAGGCAATGACGATACGAACCCCGATAAGCAATGAGGTTTTCAAAAACGATTACTATTACTACGAGATTGAATGGTCGCCGAAATCAATAACATGGCGTTTGGGACCGTCGCCGGACAAGATGCAGGTGGTCGGCTATATGAGCGACGAATACTCGAGCATCCCAGACAACCAGATGCTTTGCATAATCACACAAGAATATCATTATTCGGAATGGTGGGCACCGGTGGTCTTCTGGCAGGGTCTTATACCATACAACAAAACCGACATAGTTGGAAAAGTGTTTGAGATAGTCGTTGAATAGCTATTTCTTCTGATCCTGATAGTTTACAACCCATTTTGCATCGATTTCAAGCATCTCTTCAACAGTTAGACCTCTGTCTTTGGCTTTTTTTATGATGCTTCCCATCGCATCGGGGTTGTTTCTCAACTCTTCTTTCACCTTTGCCACCCTCGCATTGAACAGCGCTTCCTCACTTACCATGGTGCTGTCTTTTAAAAGTGCATTTTGGTTGATGACGTTGTCGGCTTCAATCTCAAGCACTTTCTCAAGTGGCTTCGACAGCAAGGCTGTCTGTACTTTTAATGCCTTAATCCAGTTGGTGTCGCTCTCTATCTCATTCATCACCAACGATTTTTTGACCAAATCGCGGTCTTTGAGGTCGTCGAGGATCTGTTTTGCAAATCCCATGGTGCCGTCGTACCATTGATGACTGCAGGCACCCATTATCACATAGTCGGCACGCAGCACACGGCGCAGACGGTTGATGTCTTTGAGATCGTATTTTTCTTTGTCTGTGACATGGAAATTGTCGTAACATGTTGTGTTGTAGTACCAAACGTCTTCGGTGGCAACCAAATCATCTTCAGGCAGTTGCTCGTTGAAAGCCCAAATGAAGGAGTCACTGACAAACAACACTCTTGGCTTGTGGCACCCGTCGCATTGAACGCTGACATGAGCCTTCCGATATGGTGTGGGGTCTTTTAAGCGAACCAATAGGTTGAGCATCTCCTCGTCGTTTTGAACCTTGTCGTCGATGTAGGTGGTGAGGCTGTCGATTCTGATCTGCGGGATGTCCATGCCGTTGAGGTCTCTCATCAGGCGGAACAGCGAGTCGAAAGCTATGGTGGCGGAGAAATCCCAATGAAAGTTCATCCTTTTAAACAACGGATAGTCGATGGTGTCTTTCATCTGGATGAACCATTTCGTCATGTCAATATTAGGAAAATCAGCCTCTTCGAGTTTCTCGCTGAAGTATGCTGAGCCGTTGAGCGTGGTGGTGTCGTGCACCCAATACGCCGTCGGTAGGTATTCAGGGTAGATGAAAGCCTTGTCGGGCGCCATGAAAGATAGAAACTCCGTGTTGTAATGTTGCAGAGAGTCTCTCAAAGTGCACATCATCTCAACCTCATTGTCAATAAATTCAATGGTTTCCGATTTTGTTGAGAAATGTCTCGATTGTTCCTGTCCGTAATAATCTTTGACCGCCGGAAAGTAGAAAATCCAGTTATTTTTCCCAGGAATGAAATAAATGTTGAAGTTTTTGTGATAAAAACTCCATGCGTATTGGCTGTAAATACGTATCACAGGCTCGCGGAGACCGAAGTTCTCGGAGACATAGCTTTCGCAGTCTTTTTGGAACTTGCCTGAAGTATACGTCTCAAGCGTCAAGCTTGGTTTCGGCGTTTCTATAACCACGCCCATCAACGGCTTCACTTTGAAGATATGGAACTCCTTCTGGATGATAGGAATCCAGAGAAATACCATCAGGAAAGCGAACAATATTATATATAAAGCCTTGTTTTTCATTACTTTACAAAATTAGAACCTGAAATAGATGAACGGGCTGAATCCTGTAGCGTTCAAGGCGCCGAGGCAGAAGATGAAGCCACAAATCGAGAGCACGAACGCGATGATATGCTGGCGTCTGTTGTATTCAGTGAAATAGACTTTTTCCTGCCACCTAAGGCCGAACTTCGTCAAGGTGATAAACGAGAAGAATGCGGCGATGATCATGGTGGTGAAGAAATGCGGGTTGTCGGAGAAATGCACCGGCGTAAACTCGAAAGCGAAGAGTCGTTTGATGAACATCCATGACAAATCGATACGCTCGATGCGGAAGAAACAACGTGTCAGCACTATGATGGCAAATGTGCATATGACCGCCGGCACCCGTCCGATGCGTTCGTTGAACTTACGCAGGAACAGTTTATCGGCACAGATGAAGATACCCTGCAACGCTCCGTAAATCACGAAGTTCCATGCGGCTCCATGCCACAAACCTGAGATGAGGAAACAGAACCAGAGGTTGAAATATTTGCGTCCCTCGGTCTTCACGCGGCTGCCACCCAGCGGGAAATACAGGTAGTTCTTGATGAACACGCTGAACGTTTGGTGCCAGCGGCGCCAAAACTCCGAGATGGTGGTTGAGACGTATGGGTTGTCGAAGTTTTCAGGGAACTTGAAGCCCATCATGCGACCGAGACCAATCGCCATGTCAGAATAACCCGCGAAGTCGAAGTAAATCTGGAAGGTGAACGCCAATATCGCAATCCACGCCATTGAGGAGTCGAGAGTTGCGATTTTGTCGGTGATGTCGGCGAGTTGCACAGAGGTCAGGATGTCGTAATTCGACGGACCTAAGATTTTATCTACTTGATATCCAATAACATCGGCGATGAGGACTTTCTTGGCGAGACCCAAAACAAAACGATAGAAGCCTTGCAGTCGGTCGGCGTATTCAGCCTCGCGATGACGAATCTGGTCGGCAATGTCGCAGTAACGTATGATAGGACCGGCGACGAGCTGCGGGAACATCGCGATGTAAAGCATGTAATCGGTCAGGCGCTCCATCGGCTCGTTGACTTTGCGATATGTGTCGAGAGTGTAGGTGACGCTCTGGAATGAGAAAAACGAGATACCTATCGGGAGCAGTATCTTCACCCATTTCATAGGCTCCACGTGCACCCATCCGAGCACATAGTTGATGTTCTGCATCGTGAAGTTGCCGTATTTGTAATAAAACAGCAGCCCGATACTTATAGCGATGGAGATGCCGCATAAAATCTTCTTTTTCAATGGGTTGTCGGTCTTAACCATCCATCTGACAAGATAGAAATTGGCGACAATCGAGATCAGAAACTGAATGATGAACTCGGGAGCGCCGAAGGCATAAAACAAGATGGAGGCAAACAGAAGCGTGTAGTTGCGCCAGCGTAGCGGCGTGAGGAAATACGCCGCAAGGAATATCGGCAGGAAATATAAAAGGAAAACGTTGCTGCTAAAAACCATATCTGTATATTTTTATTATCAATTGTTATTTTGTTCGATGCGGGATTGTCTTATTGCGCGAGCCTTCTCGAGCGCTCGTTCGTTGCGAATTGTCGGTATGCCGTCGCCTTTCAGCTCCTGGAACACCTCGGGATTGTTGATGATAATGTCAGTCGCTTTGTCTCTGCTATAGTTGTATTTCTCACACAAATATTTTATCTTTTCTTCGTAAATGTCATCGGGGATGCACAGCGCCACCAAAGCTTTTCCGGCGAAGCCGAACGACATCTCGAATAACTGTGTGTCGCCGCAGAAAGTCACAATATAGTCGGATTTGAAAATCTCCGACAGGAAATCGACCTGGTTGCAGTCTTTTTTGCTCCAGTCGCTGAGGTTGCGTGCTGTCTTGTTGTAGTACCAAAGCCTCGGATAATCAAACACTTCGTCAAAATTGATAAAGTCTTTGAAACGCCAGAAGAAAGAGTTGCCGATGAAAAGGACACTCGGCTTCGTGCACGTCGAGTCGGAATGTATCGTGACATCGGCACCATATAATTCATATTTTGAATGGTTGAACTCCCGACTTAGGTTCAGCATCCATTCCATGTCGAAGTCGCCTTGGTTCTGCTTCTCCATCGCCTTGTCATATCTCCTGTAATTGCTGATGTTTATGTCGGCAAGGTTTATACCTTTCAGGCTCTCGATAAAACGGAAAAGACTGTCGGCGGCATAGACGCATGAGAAGTTCCAGTGCGCGCCCGCCGGCGTGAATGGCTCAAAGCGCATGGTGTCACGAAAACGACAAAACATCTCGGTCATCTCAATGCACGGGAAGTCGAGCTTTTTGAAGCTGTCGACAAAATATGCGCAGGCGTCGATAGTCGTCGTGTCGTGTTCTCTTTCAGGAACGAATTCGGGAAAAACATAGCATTTGTCCGGACTTATATATGCCAAAAACTCGATATCGAAATCCTTGAGCACATGGCGCAGCTTGTTCATCGTGCGAATCCTGATGTCGTATGCCGACTTGGCAGCATAGTTGCTTTTGAAGTGCTTGTGCTGATATGTGCCATAATAAACCTCAATGTTTTTATTGAAAAACAGCCATCCGTCCTTGCCGTATACCACATCGTTGGCAGCGTATGTTTTCTTGTAAAAATCCCAGAGATACTGGTTGTAAAGCCTGATTATCGGCTGCCTGAATCCGTGATTCTCAGCTACATATTTCTCGAGATTTGCCTGATATTTGCCGTTCGCATAATTGTCGAAAGTCAAAGCCGGTTTTGAAGTCTTGACGTAAGCTCCTTGCAAAGGCTCGAAATGAAAGATGTTAAAACAGCCTTGCACTATTGGCAAAAACAATAGTGTGATGAGCACGGCGAACATTATCGCGAACAGCTTTTTGTTTTTCATCAAGGCATATAATTATTGTGCAAAATTAAGTATTTTTTGCCTTTTATTACGAAAAAAATGAGTATTTTTGCAACCTAATTTTAACAATAATCATTCGATGAGAGAAGATTTCGTAGAAGAATTGCGCTGGCGCGGTATGTTGAACAACATGACCCCAGGCACAGAAGAACAGTTGAAAAAAGAGATGACCACGGCGTACCTCGGTATCGACCCGACCGCCGACTCACTGCATATCGGACACCTTTGCGGCATCATGATGCTGCGTCATTTTCAGGCTGCCGGCCATAAACCACTGGCATTGCTCGGTGGCGCAACAGGTATGATTGGTGACCCGTCAGGTAAGTCTGCTGAGCGTAACTTGTTGAACGACGAGACATTACAGCATAACCAGGCTTGCATCAAGAAACAGCTCGCCAAGTTCCTCGACTTCGACAGCGACGCCCCGAACCGTGCTGAGCTTGTCAACAACTACGACTGGATGAAGGATTATACTTTCCTGCATTTCATCCGCGACATCGGCAAGCACATCACCGTCAACTACATGATGGCGAAGGATTCGGTGAAGAAACGTTTCAACGGCGAAGGCGACGGCATGTCGTTCACAGAGTTCAGCTACCAGCTTGTGCAGGGCTACGATTTCCTCTATCTCTTCGAGCACAAGAACTGCAAGCTTCAGATGGGCGGCAGCGACCAGTGGGGTAACATCACTACAGGTACAGAGCTCATCCGCCGCAAACTCGGTGCCGACAAAGAAGCATTTGCCTTGACATGCAACCTCATCACCAAGGCTGACGGCGGCAAGTTCGGCAAGACCGAAAAAGGTAACATCTGGCTTGACCCGGAGAAGACCTCACCATACGCTTTCTACCAGTTCTGGATGAACTGCACCGACGAAGACGCTGCACGTTACATCAAGATTTTTACCTTGTTGAAGAAAGACGAAATCGATGCTTTGATTGCACGCCATCAGGCAGAGCCGCATCTCCGCGAGCTTCAGCGCACACTGGCACGCGAGCTTACTCTCGTGGTTCATTCAAAGGAAGACCTCGAGATGGCAGAAGAAGCTACACAGATTTTGTTCGGCAAAGGTACAGCAGAGGCATTGCATAAATTCGATGAGAACACATTGTTGAGTATCTTCGACGGCGTTCCGCAGTCAACATTCTCGAAAGACGCACTTGGCGCTGGTGTCGGTATCGTCGATTTCCTCGTGCAGACCAACGTGTTCCCATCAAAAGGCGAGGCTCGTAAGATGGTCCAGGGCAACGGCGTGTCAATCAACAAGGACAAAGTGACCGAACAGAAGACCGTCGGCACCGACGACCTCCTCAACGGCAAGTACATCCTTGTCCAGAAAGGTAAAAAGAACTATTACTTAGTAGTCTGCGAATAAATGTATTGGGCATTCTTGATTCCTACGTTGTTTCTCGTCCTGTTGGCGTTTGCCGCGATAGGAATCAAGAGTCTCGTAAAGAAAAACGGCAAATTCGAGCGGAAATGCGCCCACTCACTCGACCCTGATGCCCCATGTATTTGTGGAGGTGATGAAACGCAGTGTCAAAATAAAATAACCTGTCATTCCGAGCGCAGCGAGGAACCTCATTCAAATTAGTGTAACCACTCAGATTTGATAATTCCGTCTTCGACAAATATGAAATACGCCTCGACACCTTGTCCTTCAAGCAGTTTCGAGGCTTTTTCTTTTCCAACTAACATACAAATCGTTGCCAAACAGTCTGCCCAGGCAGCGTTGTCGGCGATAATGGTGGCACTCAAAAGATTGTGCTCAACAGGATATCCGGTCTTCGGATCGATGCTGTGCGAATAGCGGACACCGTCTTTTTCAATGTATTTCCTGTAGTTTCCGGAAGTTACAACACCCTTGTTTTTGACTTCTATCTTAGTTTGAACCGAGCGTTTTGAATCGAAACTCTCCGCTGGCTTCTCAATCCCAATCGTCCACATCTTGCCGTTCGGTTTTGTACCTTTCGTCATGATTTCGCCGCCGACATCAATCAAATAGCTCCTTACACCTTTGAAATCCAACAACTTGGCGATTAAATCCGCTGTGTATCCTTGTGCCACAGCGTTGAAATCGAGAGTCATGTTGGGATTTTCTTTCACAACCTTATTATCGACAATCTTAACTTTCTGATATCCAACGAGTTGACGTATTGAATCAACCATCTCTGGTGTCATCTCAAGCTCTTTTTTATAATGAAAGCCCCATGCTGATACCAACGGACCGATGGTGGCATCGAAAGCGCCGTCTGAAAGCTCTGAAGCTTTCTGTGCAAGATCGAAATTATCCTTGAAAATCTTGTTTATCGTGACATCTTCGTTGCGGTTTACCTTGCTGATGATAGAGTTTTCGTTCCAAAGCGACACCGATTTGTCAACCATCTTCAGATAAAAGTCGATGTCGTCCTCAAAATGCCTGTCGTTCTCATCATAATAAATAATTGAGAAATATGACCCTTGCGTGATGCCTGAATACTCGATTTTCGGCGGCTGTTTGGCACAAGAAGCTAATAATAATGCAATTCCTAAAATATAAAAAGCTTTCTTCATGACTTAGTGTGATTTTATCGTTGTGTATCCAATAAGCTTGTCGTAATTCTGAATCGGGTTGAACAAATAAACAAAAATGTGGTACATGTTGTTCGTTTCCCAGAAATCGCCATTCACCGGTGCCACTGAAGTCATACCCGAAGCGTTGTCTTTCACAAGATACATATAATCGTAATAGCCTTGTTTTAAAAACAGTCCTTTCTTGTATCCGCGACGCTCTGGATCGTATTCCATCTTTGAGTTCTCGTCAAGTCGCCAGTCGGTAATAGCTCCGATGATGTAGACATCTTTGCCGAACATATACTGCGGCCATTGCAGGAAGAAATCAACCATCGCATAGTCGGCTTCGTTGGTCGCATCCATGCCTTCACGCTCCAGATAAATAAATTTCTCACCGTAGATATCCTCGTCAGTGGCGTAGTTGTGAGTACTTCTTTTCGTGTCTTCATGAAGCCTAATCACATAGTAATCTTCCTCCCGATTTACACTTCTCGTCTTCTCCGGACGGTTTTCAAAATTGCTGGTGTTTATTCTAAGAAACTGATTTCCAGACTCAAAAACCGTTTTTGCGTTGTTCATGTATGATATCTTTTCAGGATAAACGTAAGTCGGCTTCAGACCGAAAACGGCATTGTCCCAGCGACCGTTTTGCTGAATCGTGACATTGGAATATTGGTCGGCGCGCGAGTTGAAAAGGTCGGGATATGTTATTTCAAGGTCGATTTCCTGCTTGTTGGTGCCGAGATTCAAATCGAAAGGATAACGTGGCACGCTTGCGCTTATGCGCGCGATATCCTCCACAACATAAAACCTGCGTGTGAAATATATGTCATTCGGATCTTCACCGGTAACAACAAGAAGATAATTGCCTGAAATCTTTGGCATCATGTCTGAAGTTGGGAAGACGAGGTCGTAATGCACATAATCCACAAAAGTGTTAAAAGAGAACGTGAAATTGAGGATTTCGTCTTGAAAAAAGCCGCTTATATAATCGTTTTTCGGCAAATCAGATGGCTGCCATTTGTTGTCGCAATGCACAAAAGTGTAATATAAATAAGGTGCTTCGTTGACAAAAACATCAAACTGAAGGTGCAGCTGCTCCAGCATGTTGTTGAGATAAATCACAGGTTTGTCGAGCTCAAAACCCGTCGGATGAAGCAACACGGTCTGCACCTCTTCCTTGTAATTTATGTCTCCAAAAGATTTCAGATTTTGCCCTGAAAGATTTATGGTAAAAGCTAATAATATGATTATCAATAATTTGTTTTTCATATAAATGATTGTTTTTAATTTTGTAAAAATAGTAAAAATTTCAAAATAATTAGTATTTTTGTTTGTCATTTCGAGTGTTATGGAAAGAAAGACTCTCTTCGTTAACGTGATTCTGCCGTTGCCGGTTCCTGGCACGTTTTCCTATCGTGTTCCGATGGAACTGAACGACAGCGTTCGTGTCGGACAACGTGCAGTGGTGCAGTTCGGCAGGACTAAAATCATGTCCGGACTGATTAGCGAAGTTACAGAGCAAGTTCCTGATTATGAGCAGGTTAAATATATCCTTGGTATCCTTGATGAAAACCCGGTGGTGAACTCCATCCAGTTGAAATTCTGGCAATGGATTTGTGATTATTACCTGTGCTACGAGGGTGAGGTGATGCAGGCAGCTCTTCCTTCAGCGATGAAACTTTCAAGCGAGTCGAAGATCAAGCTTTCTGAGGAGTTTGAACTCGACACGATGACACTCAACGACTTTGAATATCTTATCGTCGAAGCGCTGCAGGTGCAGCCGAAGCTGACAATAAGCGAGGTGAGCAAAATCATCGGATACAAAAAAGTGATGCCTCTAATCAAAACCATGATAGAAAAGAAAATCGTGGTGATGGAGGAGGAACTTGACCCGAAATTCCGTGCCAAATATGAGCGTTTTGTGGCTCTTTCGGAAGAGTATCACAACGACGAGAAGATGCATGAACTGATGGACGAACTCACAAAACGCGCCTACAAACAACTCGAAGTGGTGATGTCGTTCTTCGTCCTCGGCGGAAATGCTGAAAACGATGTCTTGGCTTCTGATTTGCTCAAAAAATCGAATGCAAACAGCGCTGTCTTGAAGGCACTTATTAATAAAGGTGTCTTCACAACCTACGAAAAACGTGTCAGCAGACTCAAGAGTTTCGATGCTTTAACTGATGTCAGTTCAATTCAACTGACTGAAAAACAACAACTTGCATTTGATGAGATACATCAGGGTTTTGCGGAGCAAAAGCCTGTCCTTTTGCATGGTGTCACGTCTTCTGGAAAGACCGAGATTTATATCAAGCTTATACAAGAGGCTCTCGACAAAGGCAAGCAGGTCTTGTATCTGTTGCCGGAAATCGCTCTTACTGAACAGATTATCAATCGTTTAAAGAGATATTTCGGCGACAAGGTGGGCGTTTATCACTCGCGTTACAGCGATATGGAACGTGTTGAAATTTGGGAGCAGGTCCTCGATTTTGAGAAGTCTAAAAGTCTTAAGTACCAGGTTATTATCGGCTCGCGTTCCTCGATCTTGCTGCCGTTTTCTGACCTCGGCCTTATCATTGTCGACGAGGAACATGATGCGTCATTCAAGCAGATTGATCCCGCACCACGTTACAATGCCCGCGACTTGAGCATGATTTTGGCTCGTTATCATGATGCTGATGTCATTCTTGGTTCAGCGACGCCATCGTTTGAAAGCTACTACAACGCCCGTCAGGGTCGTTATCACCTTGTCTCGCTCACTGAACGCTTCGGGGGTGTTGAGATGCCTGAAATCATTGTCGATGACATGCGCGTGGAGCGTAAACGTAAGCTGATGCAGGCTAACTTCGGGAGCGTGCTCGTCAATGCCATGCGTAACACCTTGAACGATAAAAACCAGGTGATTCTTTTCCAAAACCGTCGTGGTTTCTCGCTTCGTCTCGAGTGCGGCGTCTGTCACTGGGTGCCTCAGTGCGTCAACTGCGACGTGTCGATGACGTATCACAAGGCGCAGAATATCATGAAATGTCATTACTGTGGCTACACCATATCGGTGCCTTCCGAATGCCCGTCATGCCACAGCACCGACTTGAAGATGCATGGCTTCGGAACCGAACGTGTTGAAGAGGATATCACTACCATCATTCCCGAGGCTCGCTGCGCTCGCCTCGACCTCGACACCACGCGCTCGAAGAACAGCTATCAGTTTATCCTCGACCAGTTTAAAAACCGCGAGACAGATGTCCTCGTTGGCACTCAAATGGTTACCAAAGGTCTCGACTTCGACCACGTAAAGACAGTGGGAATACTCGATGCCGACAACATGCTCTCTTTCCCCGATTTCAGGGCTTTCGAACGAAGCTTCCAACTGATGGAACAGGTGAGTGGCCGCGCCGGACGAAAAGGGGAGAAGGGTAAGGTGATAATCCAGACTTATCAGCCAACTCATCCGGTCATCTTGAACGTTGTCAACCATGACTACGTGCGTTTCTTCGAGGAACAGATGCCAATTAGAAGGCAGTTCTGCTATCCGCCTTATTATCGCTTGATAATGATAAAGTTACGTCACACCGACAGTAACAAACTCAACCTCGCCGCCGAATATTTTGCCAAGAAATTGCGCCCGATATTCAAGCACAATCTCCTTGGACCGGAATATCCTGTCGTTTCAAGAATTAAAAACCAATATATAAAACAGATTCTCATCAAGTTCGACAGAAATGAGAACTCAATGAGAATCAAGGAAGTCCTGAAACAAAACATCGAGGCATTTAAAAAGAACAACGATTACAAAACTGTAACCGTTGCTCTTGATGTTGATCCGTTATAACTCTTAATTACTGCCCCTTACGAGTTGAGTAATTGATACGGAATGCACCGCATTTACGAAGCTCCTGCTTCACGTCGGTGACCAAGCCCATTCTCACTTCCTCATGAATCTTCAATGAAGTGGTGAGGAGCGGACGGTCAGCCTCAGCGCGGTCGAGACGTTCCTGTTCGATGAACGGGATGATGTCGTCGATACGTGCATACTGGTCGTTGAGCTGGATACGTGCTTCTGTACCATAGAGTTTGGCGTTTGTCGGAGGTCCGATGTAGATGAAACTCACGAGTGATTTCTTCTCGAGTTTCTGGACTTCCGTCGCTTCTGGCAATTTCATCTTGACTTTCAATGTGGTTTCGCGCATTGAGGTTGTAACCATGAAGAAGAAAATCAACATGAAGATAATGTCAGGCATTGAACCGGTTGAGATAGCCGGAACTTCTTTTGATCCACCTTTTCTAAACTTTGCCATAATTTTCTCTCCTATTATTTGATTTCTTCAGGTTCGGCCTCGCTGACACGCACCGGCACTGCCTTGTTAACCGCATCAATCTTGTCTTTGTCGGTCATGTCGGCGTAGTGCTGCTGGAAATAACGCATTGCGACTTCCTCTCTGAGTTCATTGAAAGCTTTAGCTAATTCATTTTGAACAGCGATGTACATCATATAAGAAGTACCACGGTCATTCTTAAGTGATACAACACCCTTGTTTGTCATAAAATTACCGATAAGTTCGATATCTTTTGTCTCGACCTCAGGAGCCTTTTCGTCATTCGGGTTAGGAGTGATGAAAGTCTTTGTCTTGTCCTTCAATTCCGAGATGTCGCATGGTTTACCGTTAACCATCAACTTATCGTATTTGTTAATCATGACGTTCAAAATGTTTCTTTCTTTCACTTTGACATCCATGTCAGGGTTTTCTACTGGTGGAGGCAGACGACGGGTGATACCGCTGTCAGTGTCCATCGTAGTGGTAACGAGGAAGAATATCAACAGCAAGAAAGAGATATCAGCCATTGAACTGGCGTTGATTTCCGGTACTTTCTTTTTCTTACGAGCCATGATAATTTCCTTCCTTATTATTTATTAATGAGTTTCGATACTGCTGAATAGATAACAGCTGCGATTGTGCCACCAACGACAATGTATGTGAATACCATGAAGAAGTCAACGAAAGCTTCTGTTCCTCTTGAAACACTCATTGATTCAAGATATTCTTCTGGAAGTGTTGAGCCTGAGGCAAGCAGCCATGCGATAAGAGCAACCACTGCCACAATGGCGATAACAAATCCAATTGTCTTTACGCTTTTTGGATTGATGATAATCCCATAGATAGGTGCAAACAAAATCGCAACCACAGTCAATCCAAGCATGCAATATGCGAATATCATGAATGTTCCAACGCTTTCTTTACCCTGGGCAATGCCGAGGATTAAGAAAAGAACGTTAAGAACCATCAGGATAACCAGCAAATATTTGCAATATTTTGTTAATTTCTCGACCATGATTTTTCTTTTGTTAGATTAGTTTTTCTTTGAATAAGCGTGGAGCAAGTCCATGAATGAGATTGATGAATCTTCCATATCGTTGACAATACCTTCAATCTTGTTGAGGATGAAGTTGTAGCAGATCTGGAGGATAACAGCTGTGATAAGACCGAACACTGTTGTCAACAAAGCGACCTTCATACCGCCTGCAACAACTGTTGGGCTGATGTCGCCTGCTGCTGCGATAGCATCGAATGCCTCGATCATACCGATAACAGTACCCATAAATCCCAACATAGGTCCTAATGCGATGAACAATGAAATCCAGCTTGCGCCGCTTTCAAGGTTACCTGTCATAACTGAACCGTATGAAACAAGTGATTTCTCAACTTCATCAAGACCGTCGTTGTAACGCATCAAACCCTGGTAGAAGATGCTTGCGACTGGACCGCGTGTGTCACGGCAGAGGTCTTTAGCTTTCTCAATACCACCCTTGTTCAATGTTTCCTCTAACTGAGCAAGAAGTTTCTTTGTGTTTGTTGTGCTTAATGTCAAATAAATGATTCTCTCGATTGACACAGCAAGACCGAGAACCAAAACTAACAAAACAACGCTCATGAAGCCCCAGCCACCATCGATGAACTGTTTCTTCAAAACCTCATGGAATGTAGGAGCTGCTGCCTCTTCTGTTTCCATTGTTGTAGTTGCGACTGTTTCTTCTACTGCTGGAGCTGCGACCTGTTCTGTCTGAGCCTCAGTTGGTTGTGCATTTTCTTCTTGTGCAAGAAGTGAGTTGCTGATTCCGAATGTCAAAAATCCGGCAACTGTCAGTAAAGCAATTAATTTTTTCATGATTTGAATTTTGAATTACTACTTTTTAATTTGTTAATTAATTTAATTTCTATTTTATTTGATCTATCTCAATTTTTATTACTCTAAACTTTCAACTCTACACTGATACCGCGGAGAGAGCGGGATTCGAACCCGCGGTACCCTTTTGAAGTACACACACTTTCCAGGCGTGCTCCTTAAACCACTCGGACATCTCTCCCAGGGATTTTTCTACTCCACAGAAAATCGTGTCAAAATTACAAAAATTTTCCGTTCACATAACAAGTTTTTTAAAACTTTATTTTAATTTTTTGGAAAATAATCCTAATACCCTTATTATCAATATTTTATAGACTTGTCACCAACTTCAAACTTCAAACTCCAAACTGCTTAAACCGTCATCTCTCCTCTCAATGACTCCTGCAAGTATTTTTTAATGTCACTTTGAGTGAATCCTTCGCCTAAGAGATACATCATCTTCGCCAATGCTGACTCTGTGGTGATGTCGTAACCGCTGATAACTCCAATCTTGTCAAGGTTTAAGCTTGTCTCGTAACGTCCCATCTCAACAGAACCTGATTTGCACTGCGTCACGTTGTAAACAATCAGACCTTTTCTGATGGCGTCGGCCAAATCGTCCAAAAACCACTCAGAAGTTGGCGCGTTGCCCGAACCAAAGGTCTCCATAATGACACCTCTCAAACCTGGAGTGCTTAAGGCATGCATCACGAAATCATGAGTGATTCCTGGGAAAAGCTTCAAGATGCCTACATTTCTGTCGAACTTCTTGTGAACGATGAGCTTTTCTGCTGTTTTAACTTGCGCCGTCTTGTTTTTGTAGCCTATAAACTCTCTGTTGTACTTTATCTTTATTCCCACTTCTGCTAACGGCGGATAATTTCCTGATGAAAACGCATTGAAGTTTTCGGCGTTGAATTTGGTTGCTCTATTGCCTCTAAGTAATTGATTCTCAAAGAAAATGCAAACTTCTGGCACGCAAGGCATACCGTTAATTTTTGATGCCGCAATCTCAATGGATGTGACAAAATTCTCACGTCCGTCACTTCTCACCATGCCCATCGGCAACTGCGAACCTGTGAAAACAACCGGTTTTGCAAGGTTTTCGAGCATGAAACTCAAAGCCGAGGCGCTGTATGCCATGGTGTCGCTGCCGTGCAAGACCACGAAACCATCATATTTCTCGTAGTTTTCCTCGATTTTCTCAGCAAGCTCAATCCAGAACTCTGGTGTCATGTTAGACGAGTCGATGAGGTTCTCAAATGAATAGAAATCGATGACATAGTCGAGGTTGCGCAACACTGGCAAATCCTCGTAAATATTGCCGAAATCGAAAGGTACCAGACTGCCTGTCTTGGGGTCTTTCATCATTCCTATCGTGCCACCGGTGTAAAGCACTAAAATCGAAGGTTTCTTCATTGCTGCTACATTAATAAGTGCCATCTTATATACTGTTTAATCGTCATTTCGAGCGCAGTCGAGAAATCACCGCCTATAAATTGATTCTGAACATTCAAATGCCGGTGATTTCTCGATTCCGCTTCGCTTCACTCGAAATGACGTGTTGTTATCATATTCTAAATAATATTTGTGCGTTATTTGTTGTTATATTTATAATTTCATCGACCGAAACGCCATATATTTCAGCGACCTTTTCCGCAACCTTTGTAATATACGCCGGCTCGTTTCGCTGTCCGCGGTACGGAACTGGAGGCAGGTAAGGGTCATCGGTCTCAAGAACGATTCTGTCCATCGGGATGTCAGCCAAAAACTCTTTCACTCCGCAGTTTTTGTAGGTTATCACACCGCCGAGCCCAAGGTGGAAACCATATGACAAAGCGGTTTTTGCCTCATCAAAAGTGCCATTGAAACAATGCATGACTCCGGCGAGGCGGCCGTCCTGCTCATGGTCCAAAACCTTGAACATATCATGGAAAGCATTGCGAGTGTGAATGGATACTGGCAATCCCAACTCTTTCGCCCAATGCAACTGCTCACTCAACACCTCAATCTGTTCCTTCTTAAACGTGTTATCCCAATAAAAATCCAACCCAATTTCCCCTATACCTACCATAACACCGCTGTCATTTCGAGCCGTCAGTCGAGAAACCTCATCCTCAATAAGCCTCAACTTCCCCACGTAATCCTCCTTTACCTCCTCCGGATGCAGCCCCATCATAACCCTCACATTATCAGGATGTTTCTCATAAAACTCCATCATCGGCTTGATGGTTTTTTCATCGCAATTTGGCAACAACAGCATCTCCACACCAGCCTCAAGCGTTCTTTGAAACACTTCTTCGCGGTCGTTGTCGAAGGCTTCGTCGTAGATATGGCTATGTGTGTTGATAATCATTGCGTTAGGTCTTAATAAAGGAAGTTGTCGTATGGGTATCTTATGGCGTGCATGTCGCGAATCTCACTGTACAATAAATCTCTAAACTCCTGATAATGAATCTTTTCCGCTGCCGAGATGAAGATGCATGGCTTGCCCTTAGCCATCCAGGTCTTCTTCCAATCGTCCAAAGTGTAGTTTTTCTTGGTGATTGGCGTTAAGTCGTCGGCTTCTTTTTCCTCGTATTTGTATGCGTCAATCTTGTTGAACACCATGATGACTTTCTTGTCGCCAGCGCCAATATCTGTAAGTGTCTGATTTACAGTCTCAATTTGCGATTCAAAATCCGGATGCGAGATGTCGACCACATGCAGCAGGATATCTGACTCTCTCACCTCGTCAAGTGTCGATTTGAACGATTCCACCAGCTGTGTCGGCAGCTTTCTGATGAATCCAACTGTGTCTGACAGCAAAAACGGCAGATTTTCAATGACGACTTTCCTCACTGTGGTGTCCAGCGTTGCGAAAAGTTTGTTTTCAGCGAAGACGTCGCTCTTGCTTAACATGTTCATTATCGTCGACTTGCCGACGTTGGTATATCCAACCAATGCCACGCGCACCATCTGCTGACGGTTCTTGCGCTGTACCGACTTCTGCATGTCAATCTCTTCCAATTTCTCTTTCAAGGAAGCTATTTTGTTGCGGATAATCTTACGGTCGGTCTCAATCTGTGTCTCGCCAGGTCCTCTCATACCGATACCGCCTCGCTGACGTTCCAAGTGTGTCCACATTCGGGTCAGTCGCGGCAACATGTATTGATACTGAGCGAGTTCCACCTGTGTTTTGGCGTATGCTGTCTTGGCGTTTTTGGCAAAAATATCGAGAATCAGGTTTGTTCTGTCGAGTATGCGGCATTCCAGCTCCTTCTCAAGGTTTCTGATTTGTGTGGCACTCAACTCGTCATCGAATATCGCCATGTCGATTTCTTCCGCCTTGATATATTGCTTCAGCTCCTCGAGTTTGCCTGACCCGAGATACGTCACGCTGTTTGGGCGTTCCAATGGCTGCACGAAACGTCCGACGGCTATGCCTCCGGCTGTCTCCAAAAGGAATTCCAGCTCGTCGAGGTATTCCTCGGTGCGCTCGCGGTTCTGCTCATAAGTGCTTACTGCCACTAAAACCGCACGTTCTTGCTTCTTCTCGTGTTCAATCATTTATCTTAGTTTGAAGTTTGAAGTTTGAAATGTGAAGTTAACTTCAAACTCCACACTTCAAACTTCAAACTTTAAAACGGTTTGAAACCGATAATCTCTCTAACTTCTTTGATGGTCTTGCGTGCGCTCTCGCGTGCTTTCTCAGCTCCCATGCGAGCTACCTTATTAATATACTCGTCGTTGGCGTCGATTTCGCGAATCTTTTCACGGATTGGCGTCACAAACTGAATCATGTCTTCTGCCAGCTGTTTCTTCATGTCGCCATAGCGGATGGTCATGTTGTTGTAAGCATCGTCGAAGAACTGCACTGTCTCAGGTTTCGAAACAATGCTCATCAGCTGGAACAAGTTGGCAATCGGTTCCGGCTTCTCCTGATTCATCTCTGTCGGACCGCTGTCGGTCTTGGCGCGCATCACTTTCTTGCGGATCGAGGCGTCGTCTTCTGCCAAGAAGATAGCGTTGCCTTCACCTTCGCTCTTGCCCATCTTGCCGTTGCCGTCCAATCCTGGCACCTTAACTAATTGATTGCCAAAGTTAAACGCCTGTGGAATCGGGAAATATTCAACGCCGTAGATGTTGTTGAAACGTGCAGCGAAGTCACGGGCTTTCTCGAGATTCTGCTCCTGGTCTTTGCCCACTGGCACATATTGTGACTTGTGAATCAAGATGTCGGCAGCCATGAGGGTCGGGTAGGTGAGGAGGCCTGCGTTCACATTGTCAGGCTGCTTGCGAACCTTTTCCTTGAACGTGGTCACGCGCTCCAGCTCTCCGATGTATGCGTTCATGTTCAGGAACAGATACAACTCAACCACTTCCGGCACGTCGCTCTGCACATACAATGTCGCCTTTTCTGGGTCGACGCCTGCAGCGAGGTATTCCACCAGAATCTGACGCACTCTTCCGTGAAGGTCGTCTGGATGCGGATGTGTCGTAAGTGAATGATAATCAGCTATAAAGAAATAGCAATTATAGTTATCCTGAAGGCGGATGAAGTTTTTCACCGCACCGAAATAGTTTCCAAGATGCAAATTTCCTGTCGGTCTGATGCCGCTAAGTACAATCTCTTTCATAGAAATACATTTAAACTTGCAAATATACGAAAAAGTTTGGAGTTACAAGTTTGAAGTTTGAAGTTTTTTTAAATTGTTATAAATTTTGGTTTTTAAAGTCGGAAGTTTGAAGATTGTAAGCTATAAATAACTCCAAACTTCAAACTCCAAACTTTAAACTAAAATGTGATTTCATCTCCGTTATTATTCAGGAAATTGTACTGAAGGATATGGAACGATTTGATTTCCTGGACGTGTATCTTCTTGTGATACTTCCATCTCCATTTTCTTGCGATGGAGCATAATCCTTTTGTCAGGTAGGCGTAGATGAAAGGATGCACCTGTAACGTCACTTCCTTCTCGTTTTGGTCGAGGAGCAGGTACTTGAGGCTGCTTTCAATCTCGTCGATGTACACTAACGACGGTTTTATCTTGCCCGTGCCGTCGCAGACGGGACATTTTTCCTGGACGGTGACTTCTGTTGCCGGGCGCACACGCTGACGTGTGATCTGGATAAGCCCGAATTTTGTGGCTGGGAGGATGGTGTGCTTGGCGCGGTCTTTTGACATCTCCTCTTGAAGCTTCTCGAACAGCTCCTTGCGATGTTTCGCTTCGTGCATGTCGATGAAGTCCACGATGATGATGCCGCCTAAGTCACGGAGGCGCACCTGACGCGCAATCTCCACTGCCGATTCCAGATTGACAGCCAACGCATTCTCTTCCTGAGATGCTTCTTTGTTCAACCGATGGCCGCTGTTCACGTCTATGACGTGCATGGCTTCGGTGTGTTCAATGATGAGGTAAACACCATTTCTGATTGTGACAATCCTACCAAACGACCCCTTGACCTGACGTGCCACGCCGTAATGCTCAAAAATAGGCTCTTTGCCTTTGTAAAGCTTCACGATGTCGGCTTTCTGCGGGGCGATGGTGGCGATGTAGCTTTTGACTTCATCAAAAAGTGTCTGACTATCAACAGTTATAGTGTTAAAAGACTCATTGAGGATGTCTCTAAGCATCGCCGAGGTACGGTCAAGTTCGCTCACAAGCTTCGCCGGAGCCTTGCTTCCGTATAACGACTCTGTCACCTGCTCCCATTTTCCAAGCAGATACTGCATGTCGGCGTCCAACTCCTCCACTTTCTTGCCTTCGGCTACAGTGCGGATGATGACACCGAAATTGTTCGGACGGATGCTCTGAATGAGTTTTTTAAGACGACTGCGCTCTTCGCCGCTGCGAATCTTCTGCGACACCGACACCCTGTTTGAGAACGGCACCAACACTATGTAACGTCCTGCAAACGAAATCTCTGCCGAGATGCGCGGACCTTTAGTGTTTATTGGCTCTTTCGCTATTTGTACAGGAATCTGGTCGCCAGCCTGGATGAAGTCGGAAATCTTGCCCGATTTGTCGATGTCAGGACTCAACTTGAACTTGCTCATCACTGTCTGGGCGGTCTTGCCCTCATGCGCCAGCTTCGAGAACTGTAACAATGAGTTGATCTGCGGACCCAAATCCAGATAGTGCAAAAAAGCGTCTTTCTGGTTGCCTATGTCAACAAATGCGGCGTTCAAACCCGGCAAAATCTTCTTCACCCTGCCGTAATACACGTCGCCTACAGCGAAATTACTGTTGATCTGCTCTTTGTGGAGCTCAACAAGCTGCTTGTCTTCCAACAAAACAATATTAACCTCTGAAACATCAGAACTGATGACAAGCTCTCTGTTGACTGTCGGAACTGTGGTTGTGTTGTCCATAATATTACAAAGGTTGAAAATTCATTTTAAAAACAATAACACAACATCGGTATTGGCAATGCTGTGTTATGTTTACCATAAGAAACTAATCTTAAAGATTATTTCTTTTTATGTCTATCCTTTCTGAGGCGTTTTTTACGCTTGTGGGTAGACATTTTGTGTCTTTTGTGTTTTTTACCGTTTGGCATAATACAAAAAATTATAAGACCGAATTACTTGAGGTCGTTGATGAATGATTTAGCTGGCTTGAAAGCAGGGATGAAGTGCTCAGGGATGATGATAGATGCACCGGCGCCACCATTAGCACGGATGTTTCTACCAACTTTAGCTGCTCTTTTCTTGCTCTTGAAGCTACCGAAGCCTCTGAGATACACATCTTCTCTATTCTTAACAGCCTCTTTCACGATTTCCATGAAAGACTCGACGACTGCCTGGGCGTTTCCTTTTTCAACACCAGTCTTTTCAGCGATTTTTGCTACGATTTCAGCTTTTGTCATGACTTAAAATATTTTAATTGTTGTTTAATTTTTTTCCGCCTGCAAAAATAATAAGTTTTTTTTAATCGTGAACAAAAAAAATAATTTTTTTCATTCATTATCTTACACATACGATTTTTTTGGTATTTTTGCATTATTAATTTAATGTATATCGTGTAAAAAATTTTTATTATGGCAAGCTTAAACAAAGTTATTCTTATCGGCAATTTGGGTAAAGATCCGGAAGTTATTTCTTTCGATAATGGAACAAAGAAAATGACGGTTTCTCTCGCAACAACAGAACGTTACCGCGACCGCGACGGCAACTGGCAGGAGCAAACCGAATGGCATAACCTCGTGAGTTGGGGCAATTTGGCACAGGATATAGCCGATAAACGCCGCAATTACGTGAAAGGTGACCAGATGTATGTGGAGGGTAGGATCAAATCACGTCAATATGTTGATAACCAAAATGTTACAAGACATATTACGGAAATCGTTGTCGATAAGATGATGAGCCTCGGTGGCAACCGTCCGCAAAACGCATACGGAAACCAACAACAGCCACAATATCAGCAACCGCAATATCAACAGCCTGTTGAGGCTCAAACGCCAAGCCAGGATTATAATGGAGATGATTTGCCATTCTAAATTATGCTTGAAACTCCGTTTTTCTTAGGCGTCTCTTGGGTTACAGCAATCTGTCTTGTCATATTGTGCTTGCTATTGCTGTGCTCGGCTCTCGCTTCAGCCAGCGAGACGGCTTTCTTCTCGCTCCTCCCGAACGATATTAATGAGATGGAGAACTCCGACAAACGCTCGGACAAATTGGTGCTGGAGCTAAGGAACAAACCTAAACAGTTTCTTGCCACTATTCTGATTACCAATAATTTGGTAAATGTGACCATCACCATTTTCTCAACATATATTATGTCGAGAATGTTTAACCTCGCCGCTAATCCGGTGTGGGCTTTTATAATAAATGTGGTGGTTGTTACCTCGCTTTTGCTGATTTTTGGTGAGATGATCCCAAAAATAACTGCGGCGAAAAGAGCCCGTAAGCTGGCAACGTTTCTCGCACCAATAATAAATGTTCTTCTTGTAGTGTTCAAACCATTGAGTAGTATTCTTGTGAAATCGACGGCAGTGATAGATAAACGTCTTGCGAAAAAGAATGTTAACCCATTGTCACTCAGTGATTTGACTACCGTGGTTGATATCACAACAGCTGACGAAACTCCAAGCGAGGAGCGTTCAATGCTTCAAGGTATCGCCACCTTCGGTGAGAAAGAGGTGAGCGACGTGATGCAACCGCGTGTGCAGCTTTTTGCAGTGAAACTTAACACAGAATTCAAACATCTTATCGAGTTGATAATTGATAACGGATTCTCCAGAATACCAGTATATGAAGACACTCTCGACGAGATAAAAGGTATATTGTATGTCAAGGATTTACTGCCGCATCTCGAAGAACCTGACTTCAAATGGCAGGAATTGCTGCGACCGGCGTTCTTTGTGCCTGAAAACAAGAAAATCAATGACCTATTCCAGGATTTCCGCTCAAAAAAGATTCACATAGCTATAGTTGTCGATGAATACGGCGGCACCTCTGGCCTCGTCACAATGGAAGACGTGCTTGAAGAGATTGTCGGTGACATCAGCGATGAGTTCGATGTCGTGGTCGAGAATCAGAATTACAAGAAAATCGACGATAAAACTTATGTTTTTAAGGCTCAGACCAGTCTTGTTGATTTTTGTAAGGTATTCGATATCAATGAGTTCTACTTTGAAGATATAAAAGGCGAGTCCGACACTCTTGCCGGCTTGATTCTCGAGATGGAAGGCCGAATTCCGCATGCAGGATTCTCCACATCATACAAGGAGTTTGCGTTCCAAATCGAAAAAGCCGACAAACGCAGAATAATCGAGATAAAAGTAACTTATAATGAGAAAACTGATAAATAGCCTCGCACTGCTGCTCGTAATGCTTGTGGCGGTTTCTTGCGGCGATGATACTCCGCAGCCGAAACCTCGTGGCTATTTTCGCATCGATTTGCCTGAAAAACAATATGTTACGCTCGATACCATGCCTCGTTACAGCTTCGAGTATCCTGTCTATGCGACAATAACTCCCGATTACCATTCGTTGGAGGAGAAGGACTGGGCAAATGTTGAGTTTCCTGCGTTTAAAGGGACAATTCATCTTTCATACAAGCATGTCGATGACAACCTCTCAAAGTATATCGAGGATTCTTATCTCATGATTACCAAACATATAAATAAAGCGACAGGTATTCGCGACAGCGTCATAATTAATAAGGATAAGAATGTTTACGGTCTTGTCTATTTCCTTGACGGAGAAGGAGTTGCATCGCCGTTGCAGTTCTATCTCACCGACAGTACCCGACATTTTATGCGTGGCTCGCTTTATTTCAACCTATATCCTAACAACGATTCTATGCAGCCTGTGATTAAATATATCACCGAGGATGTGCGTCATCTTATAAAAACTTTGGAATGGAAATAAAATTTAAGAATATGAAAAAGGTTTATACTCTTCTGACTATTGTCATGTTGCTGACAATCAATGGTTTGGCTCAACAACAGAATTATGGCGGGATGATTACCCAAAACGAAGACGGCACGTATTTTTATATGCGTAGCTCTCTTGAAATGGTATATATCGACTCCGATTACTTCCCAAACAAGGAGCTTGTCGACAATTCATGGAATAATTACATGGATCCGCAGAAAAACTTCCCGAATCAGTATAACAAGCATGGTGCCGATATAGGTAAGGTGATGTTTGGCGAAGGTAAGGATGTTACCGACAAGCAGATGGAAAGGCTTATAACTAATTACATCAATAACAACAAGATAGCCAACAAATTGGTTATGAGATGGTTCAACTACAACAGGAACGGAAAAGTCAAATACGACATCGACTATCCTGAGAATCCTGATGCCATTATCAACATGCAGACCGTCTTCGACAGAGGCTATTACACTGTGAATTCTGGTGATGAGAATGTGTCGATGTCGGCTCTGAAACGCGACAAGGACACTCAGATCAAGGAGCTTTCCATGAAACTGTTGCCTTTTACATTCATGACATTCACCAAGTTGGAATTTTATGAGAATGAGCCTGTCGCAAGGGCTGTCAGAGATGCCGCATTAGCTTTGGCAAAAGCAGCTTACGACACCAATATCAAAAACGGTATGGACCAGAAAGCTGCCCAATTCAGATATAACCTGGCTGCTATGGCGGCGAACGGTGTTTATGCCGCGACAAAAGACGGATATACTTTGAAATCAAACACTTGGCTTTACAAACTCGTTTGGGATGAAGAAACAGAGCTTTATTTTAACAATGAGGTATTAGAAAACCCAAGACTGCTTGAAACGAGCAATAAGTTTAGAATGGAATATGTTGATTGTCAGTCGAATAGCAGCACTGTGATTATTTCAGCGACTAGGACTTTCGAGCAAATTATCAACCTGACGATGGTGCGTAATTTAAATAAGGTGTTCCTTAAGTTGCAGAACCGCAACGATGTGTTCAAGGTATGGACTCCAATTCTTGATTTCTACAGCCTCGTAAGTCCTCGTCTTGAAGCCAGAATCACTGTCGACGGTAAGCTCATCACGGCAAAAATCGGCACAAAGGAAGGTCTTCGTGGCGGAGAGCAGTTCTCGGTTTATGACGATGACGGCAATTTCTACGGCTATGTCATCGCCCAGAAAGGCAAGATTTGGGATAATGGCGACGAAACCGACGGCGACGCTCAGGAATATTATGTACCGCAGTTGGATAAAAAAGGCAATCCTGTGACATACACCACTTTCAAAGGAAAGAAACTGAAAAACGCTCGTACTGGATTGATTCTCATGAACCCAATGCCTCCGAAAAAAGCACGCATCGCCGCAAGAATAGGCACCAAGGAAGGCGTGGAAAACGGCGACAAGTTCTATGTTTATCAGTATGATGCAATCAAAAAAGTCCTTCTGAAGAAAGGCACGGTGACAGTGGTGAAAAACAAGGTGTGGGACAACATCTATTTCAACAATCATGATATGAGGCTGCGCACACAGGAACAACAAAATGTCAATACGGTCTTGAAGAAGCGCGACAAGGAAGGATTCCGCACCACGGAAACCCTATTCAAAGGTGGTTGCAAAGTGCAGCCTGGAATGTTCCTGCGCAAGGTAAAATGACACATTTTTGAACATTTTTTTGAATTTTTTCAAAAAATATTGTATTTTTGCACGTTTTTATCAATAAATAATCGAATGTAGAATCTTTTATCATAAGAAAGGGGGAAAGCATGATTGAGACTTTGACAATCGGCTCGCTGAAATGGCGTCATGTGACGAATCCGGCGGATGAAGACTTTAAATTTTTAAGAGAGAAATTCCATTTCCACCCCTTGGACATTGAAGACTGCAAGTCTGTCAACCAACGCCCGAAGATAGATATCTACGACGACTATTACTTCCTGATTCTTCAGTATCCTAACTTTGACCGTCAGAATAAGTTCATCAAGACAAAAGAGGTGAAGTTTTTCTGGGGAAAGGATTATATCATCACCATAGAGAAATCGCCGTGGTATGTCAGCCAGCTCTTCAACGAATACCAGGAGCGCGACATGGAGGAACTCGAGAAAAACCTGAAGACTTCCGATATCTTGCTTTACCGCATTTTCGAGAAACTGATGATGGAGTCTCTCTATTTATTAAAAAAGGTGGGACTTGACCTTGAGTTGATAAACCGTGAGCTTTTCGGAACCAAACAGGTTAAGATTATTGAAAGAATCAGCGTGACGCGAAAGAATATCATCACGATAAACACTTTGTTCAAGCCTCAGCTGAGGGTGTTTCATTCCTTCGAGACAGGTCAGATCCGAGGATTCGGCGATTTGGAGTATATGGAAGACTACTGGGGCAACATCCTCGACTACTACCAGAAGGTATGGGATATGACCGAGGACTATGAAGACTTGATCGAGGGTCTCTCAAAGACATTTGACTCGATGCAGACCAACAAAACGAACGAAATCATGAAGATTCTCACTCTGATTTCGTCTATCATCCTTCCTTTGACGTTTATCACAGGTATCTTCGGTATGAATGTGGTGTTCCCGTTTATTCCGGAAGGCTCCACTACGGCGTTATGGATTATTGTCGGTGTGATGGTGGCGATGGGTGTGGGATTAACCCTGTTCTTCCGACATCGTAAATGGTGGTTTTAATAATAAAAAAAGGAGCTTCAAACGAAGCTCCTTTTTTTATTACTTAAGCTCAATTACTTGACAACAACTTTAACTGTCTTGTTGAAGCCGTTAGCATTGATTGTGCAGAAGTAAACACCGCTTTCGAGGTCGATGCTGACTGAGTTTTCACCGATAGTGAGGTTCTTGTTGAAGCTCTTCACTGTCTGGCCAGCGAGGTTAACGAAAGTGATTGTTGCGTCTGCTGCCATTGCTGAGTTGACCATGATGTAGTCTGTAGCAGGGTTAGGATAGATGCTGTAGATAACATCTGTAGCCTCTGTTTCTTCAACACCAACATGTTCGCCGATAACTTTAACAGCGTGGATTGTGTTTTCTGATGGTGCTGTCTGTGTTGGCTCGCTGCCCCATGCAAAACCGATTTCATCGTCGGCCTGATATGAGAACCAGAATTCACCTGGGTTGATTGTGTTCTGAACTGCAGTTGTGAAGACACCTTCTGAGTACATTAACATAACGTCTTCCATGAGGTCGTCTTCAACCTGGTGCCAGTAACCTTCTTCTTTGTTGTAGTAGCTGACATAGATGCTTCTGTAGTAATATGAACCGTTGTCACGTGTAACGTTAGGTGATGAGAATGCGCAAGCGAGGTTGCCGTAAGCATCGCATGAGAGTGCTGGATGACCTGATGCACCATACATTTTTGCATGATAGTTGTCTTTGTAGTAGTAACCGTTATCCCAGCTGTAGCCATCGTACATTGGAATGAAACCGACCCATTTTGTTGAGTCAGGAATCATGTGGACGTAACCTGGTTCGTCAGCGATTGGCCACCAGAGACGTGCTGCGTGGAACTGGTTTGGCTGAGCAAAGTGAGCTTCGTATGGTGTGCCGATATATTCTGGGTGTTCTGTGTCTTGGATAGGATCCTGTGTGTCGTTCCAGTAGAGGATACCGTCAACTGCACGGCCTGACCAGTATGTATAGTAACCTGGGTCAGTATCGGCGAGGTGTGTCATCTCGAATGTGTTGAGGGCAACGTGGCAAACGCCGCTGTTGTCGATAACGATAGTACCGTTCATAGGCATGAACAGAGTGTCACCGTAGTCCAAACCTTCTTCGTCGAGTTCATGACCTTCAAATGGGTGTTCCCAAACTCTTGTAGCATTCCATGTTTCACCATCATCTTCTGATTTGAACATCCAAACACTGTTTGTCAAGCAGCCTGAATAAAGGAGAGCAACTGTGTGACCGTTTGCTGCGAGAGCGTAGTCATCAGCTGAGAAGCTACCAATTTCATAGCCAAGGCCGAGGTCTGCAATAGGACCGTAGGTGCAAGTCCAGTTGACACCGTCTGTTGAACGCCACATAACTGTGCGGACGTCTGTCTCGTCATCGCTGATTGAGTGCTGGAGAGCTGCAACTGCGATAATGACATCGTGGTTGTTACCGCATGTGACCACTCTTGGCCATGTTGCGTATTCTGTTGTGTAAGGATAGCCTTCTGGGTATGCTGGAAGAGCACCTCTGTGTTCCCATTCACCTTCACCGGCTGTTGTTCTAACATAGCACTGCATGCCGCCGTTGCCGTGGCAGAGAAGGATCTCACCGTTTGCACCATAACGTGCGATTGATGGCCAACCTGTCTTGAAAGCCTCAAAACGTGCGTCTGGCATGTCATCCCATTCACCGTTTGCGTAGTAGTTGTAACCTGTACCGCGGTCAGAAGCTACGAGATTTGATTCGTGTGACATTGTTGCAACAACAGCGACATCACCGTTTGGCATCTGATACATACGGTTTGCGACATACGCGTTTGACTGGAGATCGTAGGTTGTCCACATTGTCTCACCGTCTTCCATGTCTACGTATCTGTTGATAACAGCGCTCTTTGCTGCCTGTGGGGCATAAGTAGAGGCTTCTGTTGTCACTTCAGTACCTGCGGCAACGATTTTGCTGCTGGCAACTGCTTTCTGAGCGTCATTTTTCATGACTCTGTTCTGTGCAAATGCACCTAAGCCAAGAACAAGGCTTAATGAAAGTAAAAATACCTTTTTCATTGTTAAATAATTTAAGTTAATAATTTCAAATTTGCTTAATTTGGGTGCAAAGATACACATTATTATAATAGGTGCATCTTTTTTGTGAAAAAAAAGATTAATTTTTTTTTAAAAAGATATTAAAAAATGCAGTAATTTTATGGCTTGAAAATTTAATCAAATGAAAAGACTGACTTTATTACTTGCAATTGCTTTGATGCTGGCGTCATGCGCTAAAGATGAACCACAAAATGTTGTGAATTATGTAGATACATTTATTGGAACCGGCGGTCACGGACATACTTACCCTGGTGCTACGGCACCTTTCGGAATGGTGCAGCTAAGTCCTGATACCAGAATGGATGACTGGGACGGATGCTCCGGATATCATATCTCTGATAATCATATACTTGGATTCAGTCACACTCACTTAAGCGGTACAGGTTGTAACGACTACGGAGACTTCCGTTTTATGCCTATAGTAGGCGAAAAGCATTATAAATCAGATGATTATCGCTCGGCATTCCGTCATGAGACAGAGGTGGCACGCCCTGGTTTCTACAGCGTTGTTTTGGATGACTATAATATTAAGGTGGACCTCGCTGCGGGCGTGAGAGCTGCCATGCATCGTTACACCTTCCCGGAAGGCGTGAACGCCACCGTGATTCTTGATCTGAAGGAATCGACATTGTCGGCAGAGAAGATTTACGAGGCTTGGGCAAAAGTTGAAAACGACAACGCCATCAGCGGTTTCCGTCGTTCCGGCTATTGGGCTCGTGATCAGTATCTCTACTTCTACGCAGAGTTTTCAAAACCTATCAAATCGACCGAAAACAATGAGGAAGGTTTGGTCTATGCCTTTGATTTTGAGAACGATGGCACACCTATCTTGATGCGTATCGGTATCTCGGCTGTCGACGTGGAAGGCGCTAAAAAGAACCTTGAATCGGAAATCACCGACTTTGATTTGGAGGCTCTGGCTGAAAAGACCTACAACGCTTGGAATAAGGAGTTAAGCCGTATTATGGTGAACAGCAATAACGAGAAGGATAAAAAAATCTTCTATTCCGCTCTGTATCACTCGTTTATTGTTCCGAATATCTATTCGGATGTCGACGGACGCTATCGTGGTCACGACTTGAAGATTCACCAGGCTGATCGTCCGAGATACACTGTTTTCTCACAATGGGACACATTCCGCACAGAGAATCCGCTTCTCGACATGATTCAAACCGAACGCGCAGTGGACATCATCAACACCTTTATTGATAATTACGAGACTGGCGGGCTGCTTCCGACATGGGAACTTGCTGCAAATGAGACACACTGCATGATAGGTTATCACTCAATTCCAGTCATGGCTGACGCATATATTAATGGTGTCACCGGTTTTGACGCAGAAAAAGCCCTCGACGCTATGGTTACAAGAGCCAATGAGGATATGTGGGGCTTGGAATTCTATAAGAAATACGGTTATATTCCTGCTGATATGGCTGGCGAATCGGTGTCTACAACGCTCGAATATGCCTATGACGACTGGTGTATCGCGCGCATGGCGGAGAAAATGGGCAAGCAGGACATCGCCGATGAGTTTTATAAACGCGCACAGTATTACAAAAACCTATACGACCCTGAGACAAAGTTCTTCCGTGGACGTAAAAACGGTGGTTTCGTGTCGCCTTTTGATCCTCGTCAGGTCAACTTCATGCTGACGGAAGCCAACACATGGCAATACAATTTCTTTGTGCCTCAAGATGTCAACACGCATATCGAAATGATGGGAGGCAATGAGAAATATGAGGATATGCTTGATCAGTTGTTTAACAATTCCTCAAGTCTGACAGGACGCACACAGGTTGATATCACGGGTCTCATCGGCCAATATGCGCACGGCAACGAGCCTTCACATCACATGGCGTATCTATTCAATTTTGTTGGAAAACCTGTTAAGACGCAGAAAATCGTCAATAAAATCATGAACGAGCTTTACACCGACCAACCAGATGGTCTCTGCGGCAATGAGGACTGTGGCCAGATGTCGGCATGGTATGTGATGAGCGCGATGGGATTCTTCCCTGTGACACCTGCAAGCGGCATGTTTGTGATTGGCGTTCCTCATTTCGAGGAGATGACGCTGAATTTCGAAAACGGCAAGAAATTTACGATAATCGCAAAGAACCTGTCACATGAAAACAGATACATCGAATCGGTGAAATTAAACGGTAAAACATTGAACCGCAGTTATTTGTATTGCGAAGAGGTGTTGAACGGCGGCAAGATAGAGTTTACAATGACCGACAAACGCAACACCACATGGGCAACCGACGCAAAAGACTGCCCGGTAATGAGAATTGTCGCCGACCAGATTGTGACGGTGCCGGTTATCAATGTCGACAAATATGTCTTCTATGATAATCTGCCGGTTAGTATCACACATCCTGATAAAAACGCTAAGATTTTCTATGCTTTGAATGATGGCGAAGAGATGGAATACAACGGACCGTTTGTGATTGACAAAACCACTGATATCAAGGCAGTGGCGGTCGTTGACGGGCGTTCGTCGACAGCGTCAGAAGGCTCTTTCAAGAAAATCGACGCAGGACGAAGCATAACAATAAAGAACCCTTACAGCAGTCAATACGAGGCGGGTGGCGACATCGCTCTCATTGACTTGCAGCGTGGTAACGATAATTTCCGTGTCGGGATGTGGCAGGGCTACTATGGCGTTGACGTTGATGTGACTGTCGATTTGGGCGAAAACACCAATATCACACGTCTCGCCGGAAGCTTCCTGCAAGACCAGAAGTCATGGATTTTCATGCCAACAGAGGTTGAGTTTTTCATCTCAAACGACGGCAAGAATTTCAAGTCGGTCGGAGCGGTTGAAAACGAGGTCGCCGAGGACGTTGAAGATGCTATCATTCAGGAACTTGACGTGAGAAAGAGAATGAACGCACGTTACGTCCGCATGGTCGCAAAAAGCATAGGTCTCTGTCCTGATTGGCATGTCGGAGCAGGTGAAAAGGCATGGATTTTCTGCGATGAATTTGTAATCGAGTAAAAAAAGCAGAAAAATTTTCAATAATTAACGTAAAAATATATATCTAAAACGGAACAAATAGTATCAAAAAGTCGAAAAATAAATAGAGAAATAAGAGTGTAAAGGTATGAGTATCAATTAAATAGTGAATATTTTAAAAATATTTCAAAAAAATGTTGGTATATGAAAAATAATTTCTACTTTCGCACCCCGAAACAGATGGTTAAAAAACATTTAAAATTTATCAAATGGTAAGTGCAAAACAAATTTGGGATTACGTAGCAACCAAGAAATTCTGGGTTGAGTTTCTCATTATGACATTTGGCATGATTTTGACAGCCATCTGTGTTCACTATTTCTTAGTGCCAAGCAAGCTCATCATCGGTACAATCTCCGGTCTTTCAATCGTTTTGGCTGAGGTATCGCAGTCTTTGTTCGGTGTACATTTGGAGGTGTCAGTGATGATTTTCATCATTAACGCTATCTTGCTGGTGCTAGCATATTTCCTGATAGGTAAAGAGTTCGGTATCAAGACGGTTTATACCGCTTTGATATTAGGACCTTTCACAGCGTTGTTTGAGAAGTACCTGCCATATCAGATGGTTATCACCAAGTTCTATGGTGAGAAGAGTGCTTTCTTTGACGCTGCGACGGGCGGCTGGTCACCAGTGGCTCTCAAGGACGGTATTTCATCGTTGATGGGAGACCCTTGGTTCGATTTGGTTTGCTTCGTGCTTATCCTTAGTTTTGCACAAGCTACCTTGTTTAAGATTAATGCTTCGACAGGCGGCTTGGACATTCTCGCAAAGATTGTCAACAAGTACATGCACTTTGACATCGGAGCGTCAGTGACGGTGGCAGGCACAGTGATCTGTTTGACGGCTTTCGCCATTAACCCATTTAACATCGTGGTAATCGGTTTGATTGGAACATGGATCAACGGTATTGTGGTCGATTACTTCACAGCGGGTTTGAACAACAGAAAACGTGTCTGCATCATCAGTCCACAGTACAGACACATTCAGGACTTCATTATAAATGATTTGCAGCGTGGTGTTACAATGTATGATGTGACAGGAGGTTACAGCAATCAGAAGAAGGTTGAAATAGAGGCCCTTCTGACGAAAGATGAATTCTCCAAGTTGATGAACCACATCAATGAAAACGGCATCAACGCATTTATCACAGCGGGCAATGTAAGTGAAGTTTACGGATTGTGGGCTAGTAAAAAGGAAAAAACAAAGCAAGAGAGAGTAAAGCTTTGATTTTCATAGGATTAAGTTTTAAATGGTTAATTTGGAAATAGGTTCCCTCCCCAGGAACCTATTTCTTTTTTATATAGTTAACAAGCGTCATTTCGACTGAAGCGGAGCAGAATGGAGAAATCTCTGTCTATATTTGTCGGAGATTTCTCGACTTCACTTCGTTACGCTCGAAATGACGATATTATTTAGAATAGTGAGCCTTGGTCTGCGCCTTTGAATATGCCAAGGTGTTTGTATGCCAGGTCGGTGGCGACACGGCCGCGTGGGGTGCGCATGAGATAGCCTTCCTGGATGAGGAACGGCTCGCAGACTTCCTCTATGGTGCCTGCTTCTTCGCCTACAGCTGTGGCGATGGTGTTGACGCCTACCGGTCCGCCCTTGAATTTCTCAATGATTGTAAGAAGGATGCGGTTGTCCATGTCGTCGAGACCGTGCTGGTCGACGTTGAGTGCTTTCAGTCCTATCTTTGCTATGTCGATGGTGATGCGTCCGTCGCCTTTTATCTGGGCGAAGTCACGGACACGGCGCAGCAGCAGGTTGGCGATACGAGGGGTGCCGCGGCTTCTTCTTGCAATTTCGAATGCCGCCTCGTCGTCGATAGGGACGCGAAGTATCGATGCTGAACGTTTTATGATGTTTGAAAGCGTTTTTGAGTCGTAATATTCAAGGCGCATGTTGATGCCAAAACGCGAGCGCAGAGGCGCTGTGAGCAGTCCTGAACGTGTGGTGGCACCGATGAGTGTAAATGGATTCAAGGCAATCTGCACGCTGCGAGCATTTGGCCCCGTTTCAATCATGATGTCGATGCGGAAATCCTCCATGGCGGAGTAGAGATATTCCTCCACGACAGGACTGAGACGATGTATCTCATCGATGAACAGCACATCGTTTTTCTCAAGGCTGGTGAGCAATCCGGCGAGGTTTCCCGGCTTGTCGAGGACAGGGCCGGAAGTCATTTTCATGTTCACGCCCAGTTCGTTGGCGATGATGTGCGACAAGGTGGTCTTGCCCAGTCCCGGAGGCCCGTGAAGCAACACATGGTCGAGCGACTCGCCACGTTGGGCAGCGGCCTGCACAAAGACCCTGAGGTTCGCAACCACCTGCTCCTGCCCAGCAAAACTGGCAAAAGCATCAGGACGCAAAACCTGTTCGATCTCCTTCTCGGCTTTGCTCATCGAAGTGCCATATGCATCGAGATTTTCATTCATATCTAAAAATTATTCACAAAATTACAAAAAATCGCATACTAAATTGAAAACTTTTGCGTAATTTTACAAAAAATTTTGCGTTTTGAAGAATAAAATTTTGTTTTTTATCATAACGTGCTTATTATCAATAAGTTGTGCCGCTCAGAACGGTGTTTTGATTTTAAATCAAAGCCCTAAAATCGACACATTGGTGATGAAGCAACGCCAGATTCATGTCAACGACAGCACCATTGACGGTTTCAGGGTGCAGATTTTCATGGAGCTTGGCAACGATGCGCTTCGTCATGCCGACAGCATAAAAAGCAAGTTTCAGGATAAATATCCGAATATTCCGGTTTATCTGATATTCGGCCAGCCGTACTATCGTCTTCGCATTGGCGATTATCGCACACGTTTGGAGGCTGAAAACATGTATCAACAGTTGAAAAAAGAATATAAAAACGCTTTTGTGACAGCCGATAGAATAGAATTGCCGTTTATTGCGCTGTGTATGAGCGATATGATTTTGGATACGTTGGATCAGGATACGATAAAGAAGAAAATCTTTATTGAAGAAGAGAGCTATATAATTGATACTCTTTTACTTGACAGTCTATTTATGAATGATACCATTATTGATTTCAACGAAGAGATTTTCTACGATGAGTAAAATTTAGATTATGGAAAATGACGATTTGAAAAAGCAGATAGATGAATTGTTCAGGCTCTTCAAAAAGGTGATGGAGAAATATCCACCTGATGAAGTCCCGGGCATGGATAAGGCTCAGTTGGAGCAGCTTAAGGCGTATCTCACTCAGTATGAGTCGGTTAAGGACCAGTTTTCAGTTGAGATGTTCAGTATGATGGACAATGATATGGCTAAGCACTTTATCTCAATGTTAATCAATAAGTTACGTGAACAACTTGGAGATGATGCCGATATCGATGAGATTCCTGAAAATCACATAAAAGATGTGGAGATAAAGGAAAAAGCGTTTGAATCGTTGCAAACTGGCGAGAATTATCAGACACTTATCGATGCTATTGACGCACAGCTGAAAAATCCAGAGTTGACTGACGAAGAGATGGATACTTTGCTCGACAAACGTCAGAATCTGATGAGTAAAATGATTAATAACTAATTGAATATCAATAATATGAAGAAACATTTTTTTCTGTTTGCATTATTGCTTCTGATTTCTTTTGGGGCTAAGGCACAGCTGATCAAGGACCGTACGAACGGCAAAATCACTATGGGTTTTGATTTATATACGGATATTAATACTGGCAGCAAGTATGAGAATTTCAATTTGCGCGCTATTAATCAGGGTTTTGCAACGTATCTTACCTATAATTTCCAGATGGCGGAGTCGAAGCACACTGTTTCTTTGGGTGTTGGAGTGTCGTTTCATAATTATTACATGAAAGACGCTTGGCTTTCAGAACCTTATAACACTGTTATAACATTTGAAGAGGCTTCTGTGAAGAAAAGCAAGCTTATGCTTGGTTACTTCGATATCCCGCTGGAGTTGAATTTCAGAATTGCCGACAAATTCAAGATTTCGTTTGGCGCAAAAGTCGGAATCCTGATGAACAGCAGGTCGAAGGTTTATGGCGACGTGTTTGGTGACGGCCATAACTGGGAGATTAAATACGGCAGCGTCAATTCTTTGGAAAGTATTGTGTATTCGGCATTTGCGAGAGTCGGTTACAGATGCGTGAACCTGTTCGTCGGATACCAGATCAAGAATTCGTTTAAGCAAGACAAAGGACCGGAAATCCTTCCGTTCTCAATAGGTATCGGCATCAGAGCTTATTAAATCAGGAAAAGGAAATACATTATAATCACTATGGCGAATCCCATGGCGAATCCCAAGTAAATCTGGGAATTGCTGTGGGATTTGAGTTTTAGGCGCGCTGCCGCCACAATGCCTGCGATGACAATGCTGGCAATGAAATAAAGCAGATACATGCGCATTGATGCTGTCGTTAGGATGAAAAGGCTGGCGGTGAGGTTGCCCCAACCTAATGAATGCAGGCTTATTTTCCAAAAGAATGTTACGATAAAAGCCAAAATTGTCACCACGATGACAGTGGTGAGATAAAAACTGAATATCGAAAACAGCTGGATTTTATTGAAAAACCTGAGTGTCGCATAGAGAAACAGTATCATGATGAAAAGCGGACCGAGGCGGTCGTCGCGTTTTTCCATCTCGAAAGAGTCGATGACATGCCATCTCTTCATCATCACTATAATAAGTGCTGGAATGAGGCAAGTCATTGAAAAAGTGATTGTTAAGAATGTGAAGTCGTTGCCTGGTGTAAAACGTGTGATACCTGAAAGCAGCAGTATTATCATCATCCATGTAGGGTGGAAGATGGGGTGACCTATTATCGAGATGAATCTTGCTGTTTTCATAACACTTTGCGGAGGCGTGCAACCGGAATGCCCAGTTGTTCGCGATATTTTGCGACGGTGCGGCGTGCGATGGTGTATCCTTTCTCTTTCAGTATGGCTGTTAACTCATCGTCGTTCAATGGGTTAGCCTTGTCTTCGTTTTCTACGCTTTCACGCACTATCTTTTTCACTTCGCGTGTCGACACTTCTTCACCCTCGTCGTTTACGAGACCTTCGCTGAAGAAATACTTCAGTGGGAAGGTGCCGTATGCGGTTTGGACATATTTGCTGTTTGCGACACGTGATATCGTTGAGATATCGAGACCGACCATGTCAGCTATATCTTTGAGAATCATCGGCTTGAGTTTGCCTTCGTCGCCAGTGAGGAAGAAATCCTTCTGATAGTCCATGATGGCTTTCATGGTGATGTAAAGTGTATCCTGACGCTGTCTGATGGCATCGATAAACCAATTTGCCGAGTCGATTTTGTTCTTTATGAAAGTGACGGCTTCGCGTTTCTCTTTGCTGTCTTTGCCTGCGGAATATTCTTTCAGCATATTCAGGAAATCCTTGCTGACGTGAAGTTCCGGAGTGTTACGGTTGTTGAGTTGCAACTCCAGTTCGCCGCCGTTATTGATGACGGTGAAATCAGGAATGATGTAGTCGTTGCTTTGGCTGATGTTGCCTGATGATCCGCCTGGTTTGGGGTTGAGTGACAGAATGATGTCGAGGGCGCGTTTGAATTCGTCGTCGGTCATCTCGGAGCGCGACACTATTTTGTCGTAGTGTTTTTTCGTAAACTCGTCGAAGTGTTTCTCGATGACTGTTATTGCGTTCTCACAGTCTTTGCTCGGGTTCTCCTCATTGCGGCGGCGCAGTTGTATCAGTAAGCATTCCTGAAGGTTTGACGCTCCAACGCCAGCCGGGTCGAAGTCTTGGATGATGTTTAAAACCTCCCGAATCTCGTCTTCTGTGGTGTCGATATTCTGTGTGAACAGTAGGTCGTCGGCGATACCAGATATCGGTCGTGAGAGGTATCCGGCATCGTCGAGGTTGCCAATGATATATGCCCCTATCTTACGTTTTTTCTCGTCGAGTTTACGAAATCCGAGTTGCTCCATCAGAGAGTCCTGGAAGGTTGTCTCGTTGGTGATTGGAGCCTCGTAATGTTTGTCGTCGGGGCTGCTGTTGTTGATAGCGTATTTGTACGCCGCGTCGTCTTCGTCGTCATCTTTCAGATAATCGTCGAAGTCGTCAAGCGGGTCGTAGTGGTCGTCGTCACTTTGATTGTCGTCGAAGGTGTCGACGTCATCATTTATGCTTTCATTGTTGATGTCGTCCTCGTAGTCGCTGTTTTCGCCTTCTTCGAGGGCGGGGTTCGTCATGATTTCCTCTTTGATGCGTGTGCTCAGTTCCATCGTCGGAATCTGCAGCAGTTTCATGATTAGAATCTGCTGTGGCGACAGCTTCTGGAGCAGCTTTTGCGTCTGAGTTAATCTCTGCGAACTCATAACTTCAAACTGACAACTTCAAACTAGTACAGGCAGTTCTTTGGTGTACGTGGGAACGGGATGACGTCGCGGATGTTGCTCATGCCTGTCACGAAGAGTAGCAGACGCTCGAAGCCGAGTCCGTAGCCTGAGTGAGGCACTGAACCGAAGCGGCGTGAGTCGAGGTACCAGTTCATTGATTCCTCTGGAATTCCCACTTCATGCATACGTTTCAGAAGCTTATCCATGTCGGTCTCACGTTCTGAGCCGCCGATGATCTCGCCGATGCCAGGGAAGAGGACGTCCATAGCGCGGACGGTCTTGCCGTCTTCGTTCTGTTTCATGTAGAAAGCCTTGATCTCCATTGGGTAATCGGTCAAAATCACAGGTTTCTTGAAGTGTTTCTCGACGAGATAACGCTCGTGTTCTGATTGGAGGTCGACGCCCCAGCCAGTGATAGGATATTGGAACTTGCCTTTCTTGTTGTAGTTGCAGTTCTTGAGGATGTCTATAGCCTCGGTATATGTCAAAACCTGGAACGGATGCTCGAGAACAAAATGAAGTTTCTCGATGAGTTCCATTGATTTCTCTTCTTCTTTCTTGTTCTTTTCTTCTTCCTGGAGACGTTTGCTGAGGAAGAGGAGGTCGTCCATGCAGTTGTCTAACGCATACTGAATCAAATACTTAAGCATCTCTTCTGCGAGTTCCATATTATCGTGGATGTCGTAGAATGCCATCTCAGGTTCAATCATCCAGAACTCTGCGAGGTGACGTGTCGTATTTGAGTTTTCGGCACGGAATGTAGGTCCGAATGTGTAAATCTTAGATAATGCTGTAGCTGCAAGTTCGCCTTCGAGCTGACCAGAAACTGTTAGGTTTGTCGATTTTCCGAAGAAATCCTGACTGTAGTCGATTTTGCCTTCTTCAGTTCTAGGCAGGTTGTTGAGGTCGAGGGTTGTCACTTGGAACATCTCGCCAGCGCCTTCAGCGTCGGATGCTGTGATGAGCGGGGTGTGGATGTTGTAGAAACCCTTGCTGTTGAAGAAGTTATGAATTGCGAACACCATGGCGTGACGGATGCGGAACACTGCTCCGAAGGTGTTTGTGCGGAAACGCAGATGTGCTATGTCGCGCAAGAACTCCAATGAGTGTTTCTTAGGCTGAAGCGGGTAGAAGTCTGGATTTGCCGGACCGAGCAGCTCGATTGAACTTACTGAAAGCTCCACATTTTGTCCGCTTCCCGCTGATTTCACGAGTTTTCCGATGGCTGAGACTGATGCGCCGGCGTGCATGAGGGCGAGGTTTTCCTCCGGAATCTTCTCCAAATCGATGACTAATTGCAGGTTGTTGATGGTCGAGCCGTCGTTCAAAGCGATGAAGGCGACGTTTTTGCTGCCGCGTTTGTTACGCACCCAGCCTTTCACATTTATCTCATTATCAAGCTCTTGCATTGCGAGAGCAGCTTTAATCTCTGTACGTTTCACGATTTTTCACTTTTAAAATTTCGAACTACAAAATTACAATTTTTTGCTGAATTATCATATTTTATTTTTATATTTGCAAAAAATATGTGATGGGCGAGAGCTTTGACATTAGGAATTGGTTTAAAAAACGCGATGAATTGCTTGTCATCAGCGGTCCATGTAGTGTGGAGAGCAGGGAACAGCTGCTTGAAACGGCGGCAGGACTGAGCGAGATTGACAGAGTGAAGGTGTTGCGTGGCGGCATCTGGAAGCCTCGTACACGTCCTGACGCTTTTGAGGGCATTGGCGAGGAGGGATTGAAATGGATGCGTGAGGCAAAGGAACAATTCGGATTCCTCACGATGACGGAAGTGGCTGTGCCTGAACATGTTGAGCTGGCACTTAAATATGGCATTGACGTTTTGTGGATTGGAGCAAGAACGGTGGTAAATCCGTTTTCTGTCCAAGAACTTGCCGACAGCTTGAAAGGCTGCGATATCCCTGTCTTTGTGAAAAACCCGTTAGCACCAGACGTGAAACTGTGGCTTGGAGCCATCGAACGACTGGAAGGAGCTGGATTGAAATATATCGGAGCAATCCATCGTGGTTTCTCATCGTACGACGAAACTCCATATCGTAACGCGCCATTGTGGGAGATACCTATCGAACTGCTGCGTCTGCGTCGCGATGTCCCAATAATCACTGATATCAGTCATATCTGCGGTTGTCGTGAACTGCTGCAGGAAGTGGCGCAAACAGCTCTTGACATGGGTACTTTGGGTTTCATGATAGAGACGCACAATGATCCTGAACATGCCCTGACCGATGCCAAACAGCAGATTACACCGGAAAGTCTGAAGAAATCCTTCGGCAGATTGACATTCAAAAAGAAGAAATTTGACAGAGACGAGGTGGTGTTGCAAAACTACCGTAAAGAAATCGATGAAATCGATGATGAGTTGCTTAATCTCATCGCAAAACGAATGAATATATCTGAAAAGATTGGCAATATCAAGAAAGAACAAAAGGTGGCGGTGCTTCAGATGGACCGTTGGAAGAGCATATTGGAAGACCATATTAATAAAGGTACGAATCTAGGTCTGAATGGGGAATCGGTGAAGGAGATTTTCGAGATTATCCATAAAGATTCAATCGACAGACAATTGTAAAATATTTTTTATAAAATGAAGAAATTTTTAGTTTTTTTAGTGATTCTTATGTGTTTCAGCACGATTTTCGCTCAACAGAGGGTGATTGTTGTGATGAACGAAAAGTATGACAACACGCAGTTGGCTCGTCAGACACAGGGTATGACAAAATCTGAGTGGCGTGCTTTTGTGATTCAGGACAGGATGGCGTTTTGCCAGGCATCACAGCAAGATGTGATGGAATTTCTGAACGGTTTTAAAGGCGAAGTGAGCGGCATCGAGCAGTATTGGGGATTCAACGGATTTCGTTGCGACGCTTCAGAAGAAGTGATCGCCCAACTTGAAAAACGTGCAGATGTGGCTTACGTTTATCGTGATGACAAGAAAAAGATGGTTCCGGATATGGTTGAGTCGCAGCCTGGCGAATCAAAAGACATCGCTTGGCATGTTGACAAAGTCAATGCGCCTGCTGTTTGGAACTATAACGGCTCGACGGGTTATAACGGCGACGGCGTGATTGTGGCGGTTGTCGATTCAGGTGTCGACTACAATCACGTTGACATCGCCAGCAGCATGTGGGACGGTGGCGAAAATTTCCCGAATCACGGTTTCGACATGTGCAATAACGACTATGACCCAATGGATGACTACTGCCATGGAACACATGTGGCAGGTATCATTGCAGGACGGGGTAACGCTGGCACTCAGACTGGTATAGCACCAGGTGCCAAGATTATGGCAGTCAAGGTGTTAGACTCATCAGGATATGGTACTGACAGTGATCTTATCTCAGGTGTTCATTTTGCTATGTATCATGGTGCCGACATCATCAATTTGTCGCTTGGTGATCCGGAAATGGGACCTTCGGCAACATATCGCGACCTCTTTATCTCGGTGCAAGATGCTGGAATAATAGCTGCTGTGGCTGCTGGCAACGTTGGTGATACACAGTATTCCTATCCTGTGCCTTTTAATGTTGAATGTCCTGGCAACTGCCCTCCGCCATGGTTACATCCAGACCAGGTGAACCTGATATCTGGTGGCACTTCAGGCGTTGTTTGTGTGGGTGCGACGGATTCTAACGATGCACACTGCAGCTTCTCGTCGGTAGGTCCTGTGACGTGGGCAGCCGGCGCAAACGTTGGTGATTACAATGACTATCCGTATGAGAATGGCGATGCTTCACAGCCTGGCTTGATCCGTCCCGACATCTCGGCACCTGGCGCGAACGTTACTTCGCTGAACTACCAGACTGTAACAGGATATGTGGCATACGACGGCACTTCGATGGCAACTCCTTGTGTGGCAGGCGTTTTAGCTTTATTGCTCGACGCAGATCCTGAGCTTTTGCCGGCTCAACTTGATTCAATAATAGAATTGACGGCAACAAATGCAGGAAACACTGTTAAAAATAACATAACAGGTTCGGGTCGTATTGACGCTTTGGCAGCGGTCAATGCAATATATCATCATGGTCCGACAAACCTCACCGCTGATTTCGATGGAAGCTATGTTGATTTGAACTGGACAGCGGCTGCAAACGCCAGTTATTATGAGGTGTATCGCGATGGCTTGCGAATCGCAAATAATTTAACATCAACGAATTACACCGACCATCTGACATATTCTGGCCAATACACCTATTATGTGAAAGCACATCTGAGCAACGACATGACGACATTGCCTTCGAATTATGTCACGATAGAGAAAGTGATTGATATTCAAGCTGAAGTGATAAACGATACGAAGGTCGCGTTGACTTGGGATATGCCTAACTGTATCTATGACGGCTTCGAATCCGGCGATTTGTACCAAAACATGTGGATTAACGACGGCACATCACCATGGGAGGTGACGATGGAAAATCCGAATAGTGGCTCCTACTGCGTAAGGTCGACCAATAAAGCAATGTTCTCATCAAGTAAGATTACACTTGGCGTAAATGTGCCAACTACTTGTGTAGTAAGCTATTACGCAATGGTTGATTGTTTCCCGTTGAACGGATGCGGCTTCCTGATTGACAATGTGCAGTATGGTCAGACCTTGAAAGACTATGTGCCGTGGACAAAATACATAGTGGCATTAGGTCCGGGCAATCACATGCTTGAATGGAAATATGTCAACCAGCTCACCGAAGGCGAGTATGAGAATGCGTTTTATATCGACGACATAACGGTGGGTAATGCTTACAACGTTTATCGCGCAAAATGTGATGGAAGCTATCAGGTACTCATCGCTGAAGATGTTATCAATGCGCAATATGTTGATAATGAATGGGAAACGTTAACTGATGGAGTGTATAAATATGGTGTCAGCATTGATGGCGGTTATACTATTTACTGGTCGGAATGCCTGACTAAAGGACATGAGGCGGTTGATGAAACCGATGATATTCCTGTGGCAGTATATCCAAATCCTGCAAATGATTTCTTGACTATTGAAAGCGATGGAATTCAAAGAGTTACCATCATTTCGATGCTCGGCGAAACCATTTATGACTCAAGTGTCAATCCAGATAAAATAGTTTTGCAACTCACTGATTATCAGTCAGGAATGTATTTTGTAAACATTTTGACCGATAAAGGACTTGTTACAAAGAAGATTTCGATTGTGAGATAATTATTTGAAACGATAGTATAGTACGAGTTCCAGCACGTCGTTGAAGGCTCCAAATTGTCCGAAACGGTGAGTGCCGTAATCACTAAAGTTGCCCGCGTAAGCCGAGTTTATCGAGGTTATTACGCGGGCTCCTAATTGGAGCTTTTTCTTGTCGAGATTGAATTTTACGCCAAGTATTCCGTTGAAACACAAACCTTTCCATCGACTTGACGGCTCGTTTCCACCTAAGGTTCTCTGGTTGGTTTTTATAAGAACATCGACACTGGCGCCGGCTTCAAATGTAATCCAGTCGAGATCATGGCCGTTGATGTTGAGAAATCCAAGATTTGCAGAAGCAACGAGCGGAAGTTCCACATACTCGAGGTGGATTTTAAATTGATATGGGTCGTCGGCGCTTGATTTTGCGCCTTTTTGAATGTATTTTATCTCGAATTGAGCCTCGAAGATGTCGGAAAGCTCGAGGCCTACGAAGGCGCCGCCGGTGAATCCAACTTTATGGAATCCGTTGTTATGGTCGCCGTCGATTTGGGAAGTGGTGCCGCCGAGTGCAACGCCGCCGAAGAAAGCCTGAGAATATGAGGTGATACTAACAAATAACAATAATAACAACAATAATGACTTTGTTTTCATAATTCTCTTTTTACACAATAATACAATAATTGTTTCAATGCCTCTTTTGCTTCGCAATCTGTTATGTTATTTAATTGATTTTCAGCTTGTTGGGCGAAGAAATTCATTTTTTCTTCACAATATTGGAGGCTGTTTTTCTCGTTTGCTTTTTTTATGATGTCGTTGATAGTCGTTTTGCGCTTTCCGCTGAGGCGTATTTTGCTGATTATCAATGTCCTTTCGATGGCAGAACTGCTTTTTAGAAGATGAATTAGCGGCAGTGTCATCTTATGTTCGCGGATGTCGTTGCCGTAGCCTTTGCCGGAATGGTTAAACGGTTGATAATCAAAGATGTCGTCACGAATCTGGAAAGCTGTGCCTGCATAAATACCAAATCGGCGCAGTGCTTCGACAAGCTCAGCATCCGCGCCTGTTGAAACAGCTCCGATGGCGCAGCATGAGCCAATCATCGAGGCGGTTTTTTTCTCGATGATTTGATAATAATCCTCTTCGGAGATGTCGAATTTCTTGGCTTTCTCTAGCTGGAAAATCTCGCCTTCGCTCATGTTTTTTACCGTCTCTGAAATCATGTCAAGCATTTGATAATCATGCTTGTCGAGGGCTATCATCATGCCTTTTGAGAGGAGATAGTCGCCAGCGAGGACTGCGATTTTGTTTTTATACATCGCATTTATTGAGGCAAAGCCACGACGTTCTGCGGCATCATCGACCACATCGTCATGAATCAAGGTGGCGGAATGTAACAATTCAATGAAAGTGGCTGCCCGATAAGTGCTCTCGTTGACTTCGCCGAAACATTTTGCGGAGAGGAAAACGAACAATGGACGTAGCTGTTTTCCCTTGTGTTTCAAGGTGTAACGACCGATTTTGTCTAACAGGAAATTATCGGAATGAAGCGCATCTTTGTAAAACGCCTCAAACTGTTCAAGTTCGCTGGAAACCGTTGATTTTATGTCGTCGAGAGTCGTCATGATTAAAATAAAGTGCAAAATTAATTAAAAATTTTGTTATTTGAATAAAAAGTTATAATTTTGAAGTTTGAAACAAAAGGCGGAATTCTTTTTGAAAAATTTGTAAATAATTGAATATCAACTAAATATTTTTAACATGAAGAAAGATACAAAGGTTTTTAACCTTATCCGTAAGGAAAAAGAGCGTCAGATGCACGGCATCGAGCTTATCGCTTCTGAAAATTTCGTCAGCGACCAGGTGTTGAAAGCCATGGGCTCAGTGATGACAAACAAATACGCAGAAGGTTATCCAGGAAAGCGTTATTATGGCGGTTGCCAGATTGTTGACCAGACCGAGCAGATCGCTATCGACCGCGCTGGTGAACTCTTCCAGGCAAAATTCGTCAACGTGCAGCCTCACTCAGGTGCACAGGCTAACATGGCAGTGCTTCTCGCTTGCTTGCAGCCAGGCGACACATTCATGGGCCTCGACCTTTCACACGGCGGACACCTCTCACACGGTTCACCGGTCAACTCATCAGGTATTCTCTACAAACCAGTCGCATACGAAGTAAACCGTGAGACTGGCCGCGTCGATTATGACGACATGGAGAAGAAGGTGGCTCAGTACAAGCCGAAACTCATCATCGCTGGTGCTTCAGCATATTCACGTGACTGGGACTATGCACGTATGCGTAAGGCTGCTGACTCAGTCGGCGCTATCTTGATGGCTGACATCTCACACCCGGCAGGTCTCATCGCCCGCGGCATCCTCAACGACCCGTTAGAGTACTGCCACATTGTGACAACAACCACACACAAGACCCTCCGCGGACCACGTGGCGGTATGATCATGATGCGTGAAGACTTCCCTAACCCATGGGGCTTGACAACACCTAAAGGTGAGATCAAGATGATGTCGGCATTGCTCAACAGCGCAGTGTTCCCAGGCGTACAGGGCGGACCACTCGAGCACGTCATCGCTTCAAAGGCAGTCGCATTCGGCGAGGCATTGACAGACGAGTACTTCGAGTACATCCTCCAGGTGAAGAAGAACGCAGCTGCAATGGCAAAGGCATTCAGCGACAGAGGTTACAACATCATCAGCGGTGGCACAGACAACCACTTGATGCTCATCGACCTCCGTTCGAAGTTCCCAGAGATTACTGGTAAGATGGTTGAGAACACCCTCGTTCAGGCTGACATCACCGTCAACAAGAACATGGTGCCATTCGACAGCCGTTCACCATTCCAGACCTCAGGTCTCCGCGTCGGTACACCAGCTATCACAACACGTGGTTTGAAGGAAGACATGATGGAGCCTATCGTTGACATGATTGACGACGTCATCAGCCACATCGATGACACCAAGAAACTCGAGGCAGTGAAGGAAAAGGTAAATGCTATGATGGCAGAATACCCACTGTTTGCTTGGTAATTTAGTCTCTAGTCGTTAGTCTTTAGACTTTAGTTAAAAAGCTGCGAATTATATTATCGCAGCTTTTTTTATGATTATAATTGACTAAAGACTAAAAACTAAAGACTAGCGACTATAAAGAAATTACTTCATCCATTTTTATGTCGTTGTCTTCGGTCGGTACTTCGTCAACAAGTTGGAAGTCGAAACAGATTCCGATGCGCTTGACATTCAGATGCTTGCATAAAAACCTGTCGTAATAGCCTCTGCCGCGACCGATGCGGTTGCCTTTTTTATCAAAAGCGACGCCTGGCACAACAATGAGGTCGTAGTTGCCGGTGTAAGGTTCGTTTTGAGGTTCGAGAATATTGAAATCGCCGACGGCAAAGCCGGTGCTCTCTGCAAGTTCCACAGGGATGATGTCATCGCCAACCACTGTTGGGAGTATGATTTTCTTTTTATGACGCCATTTCTCGAGAAAGGCTTTAGTCTGCACCTCGTCGGGTAAAGCGCTGTAAATCATTACAATATGCGCATTCTGGAAGTCGGGATGCTGTTCCAGTTTTGACAAAATAATCTCAGACTGCTCAAGAAGTTGCTCTTTGGTGTGCTGCTTCTTGAGAAGTTTGATATTGGCGCGCAGTTCTTTCTTGTCCATTATCTAAACCATCTTGTGAGGTTACCTCTTAAGAAAAGATAGTATACTGCGATTCCGACCCAGCTGGTGATGACTACCAAAACGCTGATGAGGATTTTGCTAAGGATGTTAATCGGTTGACTTAAAATCTCTAAGACTGCCACTACGCCAAGAATGACGCCGACTACGTATGCTATTGTTGCTACCATTGTTCTAAAATTTTCGCAAAGTTACAAAATATTCAGATATTTTTGAGGTTTTAAGAAAAATTATTATCTTTGCAAAAAAGTTTAGCTATGAAAAGATTAATAATTATTTTGGCGATCCTCCTTGGTTTGGCTCTTGTTATGAAGGTGACCGTTCCGTCGATGGAGAAGCACAAGGAAGCTGCTGTTGAGCAAGTGACAAAGTTTGTTGAAGAACAGATGATGCAGAATGATGAAGTTGACGGATATCTCGAGGCGTATGGCATTGACAAAGACGAGACTCATCGATTCTTGTCGGAGAATGGCATATACAAATCGATGGTGACATATTTGGTCGAAAATAGTCTTTTCTTAGAGGATTATTTCGTTTGTAATGTCGGAAAGTTCCAGTACGAGGGTGAGATTTATCCGCTTACTTTGGGTCTGTTCAACCATGTCTTCGTCCTGACTGATTACATCGATGAGATGCAGGAGGCGCAGGAGAAGATGGAGAAGTTGCAGCAAAAGCTGGAATAATCTTTATTTTACAAGTTTAGCATCCCAAAACTTATCAGCATCGGTGGTGACAGTGTTGCCTCCGCCTATGTCGAATGGTTCAAATCCTGAAGGCACGAGGTTGACGTAACTGTTACGGTCGATGCCGTTTACTTTATAATCTTCCTGGTAATACGACAAGGCTCCCCAGCATGAGAACCAGTAAGTGTTTTTTGCCATGTAGGCGTAATAATCGTTATCTTTCTGGGCTTTTCCAAAGGCAGGGTGAATAATCATCTTTTCGCCAGAGATGTAATATTCGCGCATCTCTTTGAGTGACAGTGGCGTGCCGTTGTTATCTGTGACATAATGGCCGCCCATGTCGGTGTCGACCATAGCCCATTTGTTGAGCTCCGGCAGCCATACTTCATTGACGACGTGACAATCCATATCGTTTTTGTCTTGAGGCATGCAGGTGATATATCTCGCTTTGATATCTGCCGAAAGGCATAGTTCGAATGCGAAAATGCTATGCAGACGGCAATTGAACGCCGGCTCGACCTCTTTTGTGTATTCCCAAAGACCGATTGCGTTGACGTGCTCAGGCCAATGTCTTTGGTTTGCGTGCGGGATGTTTGATGACACGAACTTTCCGATTGCGACGGCTTTCTCCCAAGTGGTGGCATCAGCAGGGTAGAGGGTGTCGAGTTGGAAATACTCGCGAATCTCCTGTGCTCTTGCCTCATCCTGAACGATTCTCATCTCAAACACATTGGTGTCGGCGGCATATTCGCCTGAAGTGCGCAATAAATCAAGGCGTTCGTCGAGCATACCGTAGTTGTTTTTCTCTAAATAATAATCATATTTGGGATATTTTATCCAAACGATGATTGCAGCAATGATAGCAAGCACGCCTATAACGGCGAAGATGTTACGGATGATGGAGTAAGATTTTTTCATGGTTAAGTAATGTTAATTTATTTGAGAACGCAAAGATAGGGATTTTGCTGCATGAAAAATGACTTATTTTGTATTCAGCAACCTCATTGTACAACCACCGATATTGTTTTCAACAATCTTTGTGACCACGGTGCTTTCAAGATATATCATATAACAATGGTGCAAACTTAAAATCATGTCTTGAAGATGCTGGTCTTGTTCCATATCAATGATGTTTAAACCAACAGCTTTGCACTTGTCTTTTGATATATGTCTGCTGTGTACCTTGGTTGTGGTATTGTTGTTGAATGCTTTAAGAATACTCTTTCTCGTATTTTTGTCTGGAAAATTTTTGGAAAGAATCTCATCTGCAAGGTCATCGGATAATTCGGTAGCTTGCTCACATGTGACCAAGAATGTGGGAGTATACTTAGAGAAAATCACCTGCCATAGGCCAAGCGCATGAGGGTTTTGCCGAATATCTTCTTTTGCTTTTTCGAATTCCTTTAATACTGACTGGCAAGCGATGCCACCGATTTGTGGATCGAATGGACCTAAGCAGGATTGTCGGCCCATCATGATTTCTTTGCATGAAACCGCAATCATTGAACCTGCTGACATTGCCATTTGTGGAATAATGGCTCTGATGTCTCCATTGAATAAAGAGTGCAGGTAATCAATGATTTTTTCCGTTGCAGCGATGTCTCCGCCAGGAGTGTGCAATATCAAATCGACTCCTTTTGATTTGTCCAGTTTATAAACAGCTTCCATAAAGGCATTTATGTCCTTGTCGTTTATGGAAACATCTGCTGCTGTCGGCTTTTGCATCCAACCGGAATAATACGTGATGACATTTCTGTTTGTGCATTTCGAAATCTCATCGAGGTATTTTTGCTTTTCTTTTACTAAAAACGGTATTCTGTCTGATTCTTTGTTTCTTTGAAAATTATTAAAGATTTCACTCCAACTTGGCATGGTTTTTAATTTAAGTTATTTTAAGATTCCACTTACAGTGACTTCGTTATCATCATAAATGGAATACTGCTCGTAATAATCACCTTTTTTGTTCCAAGTTTGGTTAAAAATTGGATTATTTTGATATCCGTTCATGATCATATCGTAATCGTTTGTTAATTTATTGTGGTTTTTCATTGCATGAATTATTTACGATGCAAAGATAAATAAAAAAACAATACGAGCAGCTTTTACTTTGCAATTTTGCGGCATTTTACTTTGCAATTTTGTGGCAATTCTCTAAAATCGTTTGCGTTTGACTATGAGAAGATAGTGTAAGTTAAACTTTGTCAGTACTTTTTTATTGTTGTCAGACATGGTTTAATTTACAAACTTGTACACTGCTGATAAATATTCTAATGTGGTCCATAATGCGGTTTTTGTGTTAATAAACGCAATTATTCTGATTTTCGTGTGTATGCTTATAATCTAAGAATTGATTAAGACTTTGATTGCAAAAGGTTTCAACCATCTCTTCAGCTAATTGCTTATCTTTTTCTGGGATGATTGAGTCAATTGCTTTCAACAAGGCTTTTTCCTTCAGCTTTTTTATACTCTACACCACAATGTATCTCTTCGTCAGTAATTGGATAATACTGTCCACGATGCATCGCGTCAACAAAACAATTGAGCTTTTGATAACATGCTGCATTGTTTCGCATTGTGAAGTTTGCCTTGATGAAATCGAGTATGTCTTTGTTATTCATATAAATATGCAATTTAAAGTTATCAAGCTGTGCAATGGTTAATTATTAATAGATGGGAAATGCTCATATAACATGTTTGGAGAGATACTGAAAACAACTTTATAGTTATTGGCAGTATAACATAGTCTTTCAATATTTTCTATATTGGCGGAATCAAAGTGATATTTTGCTATCGGAATATGTTTTTCATTAACTAAAACAATACTTATTCCATTTGCTATGGAAATACTATCAATATCTACATAGCCCTTTGTGTTACATTTAATTTGAATATCTTTCATAGTAATTGATATTTGATCAATAATTAGATAATTGTATCATTGCAGCACAAATATATAACAAAAAGTTTGAAATATCCAAATTATTTAACCATTCATAGAGAGCGTATCCCTTATTACTTGAATTCTAATATACAAAAATTGCCCTTCCCAAATTCGGATTCTATTGCTTCAAAGAGTATATTTGCATAGTACTCTCGTTCGTCTTCAATGCCCATAAAAGTATGATTTGCATCCCCTTTAAGATAATCCAAAATCTCGCCATAATCAATCTCATCATCCCATCGCTTGGGCCATAATTGCTGTTCTTGAGGGGATAGTTCATTCCAAAAGCCTTTGCATCCATTTGAAAAATAGAAAACAAGTTCATATAAAGCAGCCTCATCACTTCTTGTTGACCAGGAACTTTCACACACTCTTGTTTTACATCTATTCATTTTGATTGCATTGATTAGACTCATAAAAGAGGAACTATTGTTTATAAGTGTAAAAGCAGTAATTGTATTTATTAAAGCAATATCTTCTTGTTGACATTGTTTTCTATATTTATATAGAAAATAGTATAGCCAGCATCCTGTCGGAATTTTCACTTTCGGATTATTGTTGTACACAACATTAATATAGGACAAGACAGTTATATATGGAAACCAATAATCTTGAGGTATCGATTTGATTAGATTTTTATTGTTAAACAGCTTCTTCGCTACATTCATCATTAATTTTGTGATATTTTCATCACCTCCTATAGAAGAGGCTGCAAAAGTACCACCTATTCCCAAACGCTTGATAATTGAAGCCAAGCTCATAATACTATCTATGAGCAGTCTTTGAAATATGGTTTCCGACGGAATATATTTCTCATATGTGTCTGGAAACACCATTACACATTCGTTCTTCTTTTCGTCAGAAAAACCATTATAATTGCAATGTACATATTCTTCAAAAAGAGTTGTGTTATTATCATCATTCATTATGGGAAGATTTTCAATACTGGTTCCTTTTCTCAAATCATGTATAAATGCCCATGCAAGGATTTTTGTTGTATATGACTTTAGGTACTTTGACTGAAGAAAAACCTTTTGAAAATCAAATGTCTCATACAAATCAAATATATGTGGTGCTTGGTCTTCGTAGGGGCGTTTCATTAGTAATACAAATACTGCCTGATTTTTATCGTTAGAGAATACAGGTGTAGCTTGGACCGTCATCATACCCACAATATCTTCTTCAACAATCATGTTCTCCAGTATCCATTTGCGCATTTTTTCGGGATCTTCGGCTAATCCTAACAGTCGTAACATCTGTTTATATGAGAATGGTTGTATGCCATGTGTACCTTCTCCTTCCTCATTGAAAAAATTAAATATTTTGTGACAAGCATCTTTTGAGTAGAATGTGTATGTAATGCCTATGTGTTTGTCTTCCTCGTAAATATTATAATATCTATTTGCAGATTTCAAATATAGTTGAGGGATAAGTGACTCGTCTACTTTTTCATTAGGAATAATCCGATCTTGCTTTAAGAAAAAACCATTGCTCTTTTTCCAATCCCAAAAGATAGGAGAACAGTTTATAACTAAATTGTTTTCTCTTGTAATCAAAACCAAGTATGGATATAGCGGCTGGTCGTAGTCCCATTTATGTAAAAGCCCCTCAAATGAATTATGATGGTTATTCAAATATTGATGTATGTTTTCCATATCAATCTACTTATTCATAGTAATAATTGTTTCTCGTTTATAATCACTGCAATTCATCAAGCATTTTTTGTGGCATGGCTAAAATGCACTACACATAAACATTCACACATGCTTTATTCATTAAAAAGGGCAGCCCGAATTCGGGCTGCCCTACTTATTAATTAAGGTGTGAACCTATTCTTATTTCCCTTCACTCAATTTCTTGTATCCTTCGTATCTCAGTTTAGCAAACTGCTCGGTCTTGGCGAACAGCTCTTTTGCCTCTTCTGGGAAGGTCTTCAGCAGTGAGTTGTAACGGACTTCGCCCATGATGAAGTTCTGGAACTTGCTCCAGTCTGGCTCTTTTGAGTCGAGGTGGAAGCCGTTCTGACCTGCTTCTTCCTCAGCTGGGTTGAAGCGCCAGAGGTGCCAGTAACCGCAGTCGACGGCGAGCTTCTCTTCTTGCTGTGAGTGGCCCATACCGATCTTAATGCCGTGGTTGATACATGGGGCGTAGCAGATGATGAGTGATGGTCCTGGATAAGCCTCAGCTTCTTTGATGGCTTTGAAGTACTGAGCCTGTGATGAACCCATAGCCACCTGTGCCACGTAGACGTAGCCNNTTGGCAATCATGCCGAGGTCTTTCTTACGTACTTTCTTACCTGAAGCAGCGAACTTGGCGACGGCGCCGGCTGGTGTAGCCTTTGACGACTGACCGCCTGTGTTCGAGTAGACCTCAGTGTCGAGGACGAGGACGTTGACGTCTTCGCCTGATGCCAACACGTGGTCTAAGCCGCCGAATCCGATATCGTATGCCCAACCGTCACCACCGAAGATCCACTGGCTCTTCTTGGCGAGGAAGTCCTTGTTGTCCAACAGTTCTTGTTCAAGCTCGCAGCCGTGGCAGATGCAGATTTCGCGACCGGCTTTCTTGGCTTTCTTGGCCTCTTCGAGTTTCTGAGCGGCAACTTCCTTGCCGTAGATTTCCTGGGCTTTCTTGGAACCGAAGAAGTCGATACAACCGTCGATGGAAAGGATGGCCTTTTCCAGAGCGGCGACGAATTCGTCAGTGGCTTGGCGGTTGGCAACGGTGTCGTTGTAGGTGTCCAACCACTTCTGGGTGGCTTCCTTCATCCAGTCGAACACGGTGGTGTTGACCAGCTCTTCAGCCTTCTTGCGGAGGCCTTCGCGGATCTTGCGAGCACCCGTGGCCATACCGAGACCGTACTCGGCGTTGTCCTCAAACAGGGAGTTGGCCCAAGCCACACCCTTGCCGCTGCGATAGTTCTTGCAGTAAGGTGTTGCAGGAGCGGAACCGCCGTAGATGGAGGAGCAACCGGTAGCGTTGGCCACCATCATGCTCTCACCGAAGAGCTGTGTGATGGTCTTGATATAAGGTGTCTCACCGCAGCCTGCGCAAGCGCCCGAGAACTCGAACAACGGCTGTGCGAACTGGCTGTTCTTGGTGTTGGCGTATTTGTCGATGAGGTTGTCTTTGTAGGTGACTTTCTTCTGTCCGTATTCCCAGTTCTTGGCTTCGTCGAGCTGGCTCTCCAACGGTTTCATCACCAATGCTTTCTCCTTAGCAGGGCAGACGTCGGCGCAGTTGCCGCAGCCTGTGCAGTCTAACACTGAAACCTGCATTCTGAAGTGCATGCCTGTCATCTCCTTTGGCATCTTCATGTCGATAGCTGCCATACCCTTTGGAGCTTTCTTCATCTCGGCGTCGGTCATGACGACTGGACGGATAGCTGCGTGAGGGCAGACCAATGAGCACTGGTTGCACTGGATACAGTTGGCTGGATTCCACTCTGGAACGACTGTTGCCACGCCACGTTTCTCGTAGGCTGTTGTACCTGCTGGGAATGTGCCGTCGACTATGTCTTTGAATGCGCTCACAGGGAGGTCGTTGCCGCACTGTGCCACCATTGGACGCATCACCTTGTTGATGAACTCAGGATCGTCAGCGTTGTGCTCGAACACGAAGTCTGTTGTGCAGTCGAGTTTTGCCCATTCGGCCGGGATCTCAACCTTTGTGATCTCACCGCCGCGGTCGACAGCTGCGTAGTTCATGTTGACGATGTCTTCACCCTTCTTACCGTAGCTCTTCACGATGAATTTCTTCATCTGCTGGACAGCGAGGTCGTAAGGGATAACGCCTGAAATCTTGAAGAATGCGCTCTGGAGGATGGTGTTGGTACGGTTGCCAAGGCCGATCTCGGCTGCAATCTTAGTAGCGTCGATGATGTACATATTAATATTGTTGAGAGCGAGATATTTCTTCACGAAATCTGGAAGATGTTTCTTTGTCTCAGCAACGCTCCATGGTGAGTTGTAGAGGAATGTTCCGTTCTTCTTCAAGCCACGGAGGCAGTCATATTTCTTCAGATATGACGGGACGTGCACTGCCACGAAGTCAGGTGTTCCGACGAGGTAAGGAGCCAAAATTGGCTGGTCGCCGAAGCGGAGGTGTGAGCAGGTGTAACCGCCTGATTTCTTTGAGTCGTAGTCGAAGTAAGCCTGGCTGTACTTGTTGGTGTTGTCGCCGATGATCTTGATGGAGTTCTTGTTAGCACCCACAGTACCGTCAGCGCCGAGGCCGTAGAACTTGGCTTCGAATGTGCCTTTTGGAAGGATGGAGATTTCCTTACCGACTTTGAGTGAACGGTGTGTCACGTCGTCTTTGATACCGACGGTGAACTGGTTCATTGGTTTGTCGGCAGCGAGGTTCTTATATACTGCCACGATCTGAGCCGGTGTGGTGTCTTTTGATGACAAACCGTAGCGGCCGCCGATGATGGTGACTTTCTTGCTGCTGTCTTTGAATGCTTCGACAACGTCGAGGTACAGAGGATCGCCGTTTGCGCCCGGTTCCTTGGTGCGGTCAAGCACGCAGATGCGTTTCACGCTCTTTGGCATGACAGCCATGAGGTGTTTCACGCTGAATGGACGATAGAGGTGGACGGTGATGAGACCGAGTTTCTTGCCAGCCTTGTTCTCTTTGTCGATGACGGTCTTGATGACGTCGTTGACTGAACCCATGGCGATGATGATGTCGGTAGCGTCTTTTGCGCCGTAGTATACGAATGGAGCATATTCACGACCAGTGATCTGGCTGAGCTTCTTCATATATTTTGCTACGATGTCAGGAAGAGCGTCGTAGTATTTGTTCTGCAACTCTCTTGTCTGGAAGTAGATGTCAGGGTTCTGTGCTGTACCGCGTGTCACAGGATGCTCTGGGTTGAGAGCTCTGTCGCGATATTCCTTCAAAGCCTTGTAGTTGACGAGTTTGCGGAGTTTCTCCATGTCGGCTGCCTCAACTTTCTGAATCTCGTGTGATGTGCGGAATCCGTCAAAGAAGTGGACGAACGGCACGCGGCCTTCGATAGCTGCGAGGTGTGCCACTGGAGCGAGGTCCATGATTTCCTGTACTGAGCTTGTGGCGAGCATTGCGAAGCCTGTCTGGCGTGCGCTCATCACGTCGGCGTGGTCACCGAAGATTGAAAGAGCCTGTGCTGCGAGGGCGCGGGCTGAGACGTGGAACACGCCTGGGAGCAACTCACCGGCGATTTTATACATGTTAGGGATCATAAGGAGCAATCCCTGTGATGCTGTGTATGTGGTGGTCAAGGCACCAGCTTGCAATGAGCCGTGGACTGCGCCTGCAGCACCAGCCTCTGACTGCATCTCAACGACCTTCACTGTGTCGCCGAAGATGTTTTTCTGACCTTTTGCTGCCCATTCGTCGATATACTCTGCCATCGGTGATGACGGGGTGATAGGGTAGATAGCAGCGACTTCACTGAACATGTAGGCAACATGGGCCGCAGCCTGGTTACCGTCGCATGTCATAAACTTTTTTTCTGCCATATTTCTATATTAGTTAAAAATTTGATTTTCAATTATTTGTTGTGCTGGCAACCTTCGTGCTGGTGCTGGCAGCCTTCATGATTGCCTTCGCATTTCTTGCCTTCTTCGTGTTTGCAACCTTCATGCTTTTCGCATTTGCCTTCATGTTTCTGGCAACCTTCGTGTTTGCCTTCTTTGCAGCAGTCAGGTTTTGGCATGTTGGCCTTCATCTCGACCATTTTCTTTGCCACTTCGATTGCTTCTGCTCTCTGATCCTCGTCGAGGTCATTCCAGTTGGCGAGGGCATTGATCAAACCATCCTGGCATGCCATCATTTCAGGGCACATGCCCGGCATCTCATGATGATCGCATTCATGATGTTTGTCGCACTGTTCTTTCTTGTCTTTGCAGCAGCTCTTTTCGCAGTTGCCTTTTTCTTCCTGTTTGTCGCAGCATGATGTCATCAAAAATGCCACGAGACCGATTGCTAATAAGTATTTTTTCATTTTTTTATAATTTAGAATTGATTTGTCAATAAACGTGCAAAGATATTAAAAATTTCGGATTTATTCGAAAAAATCATTCTTTTTTGTCCAAAATGTAAATGACCTCGTCGTCGCGTTTCATCATGTGTTGCTCGCGAGCCACTTTCTCCAGCAAAGCTGAGTCTTTCTTGAGGTCGTGAAGCGTCTGCTCCTGCTTTTCAATCTCGCGGTCATAATACTCGACCTGTTTCTTCACCTTGCGCAGTTTTCTGTAACTTCTTCCTTGCTCAAAAATATTGTATTGGTCAAAAAACACGATAATAGCAGCAAACACTAGGGTTGCGATGATATATTTGTTCGAAAGTTTTCTTAAAATATCTTTGAAAGACATGTTTTCCATATTTTTTGCAAAGATACTGATTTTTCTAAAAATTTTACTATTTTTGCAAAAATTAAATCGCTTATGAAAAAATTATTTTTTGCTTTGTTGTCGGTCTGTATCTCAGTGGCTTCGTTTGCACAGGATGACGAATATAGAAAGTTTATTGAGGCTCAGCAGAAACAGATGAAAGAGCAGAGTGAACAGTATCAGCAAGCCTTGGCTGATAAAGATAAGGAGTATCAGGATTTTGTGGCACAACAGAATGCTGAATTCGCTGAATTCGTGGCCAAACAGTGGGCGCTCTTTGAGGATTTCAAACGTGAGAACCTTGCCATGACAATGCCGAAAATCGACAAAGTGCCTGTGGCTGAAAATACTCAGGAAAATATAGAGATAAAGTCGTCGGAGGTATCGTATTCAACCGATGAGGAACTGCCGAGCGTGACACATGCAACAGCTGTGGCTTATGAAGGCAAGGACGATAACAGCTATGAGATTAAAAGCCAGCTTGGAAAAGACGGCGCTGTCGAGCTCCCAACCAAAGATTTCGACAAGTCGAAAAAGTTCGCAATCGACAATAGTACCAACCTTTTGCTGAATTTCTACGGCCGTCAGATTTCAATCGCCGTCGACCCGAAACTTAAGGTAAAAAGTGCCGGCGTAGAGGAAAAAGATGTCGCAGATTATTTTTCAAATATTGCGAAATGCAGAGCAGAAACGAATGCTTTGTGGACCCAGATGGATGATGTCGTAAATCAGTTCGGACTCAACGAATGGGGCTATTTTTGCCTTGTGCGCGAGGTGTCGGAGAAGATGTTCGACAACGTCAACGACAGGGTGCTTTTCTGCTTCTACATGCTTCGTAATGAGGGCGGTTTCAAGACGCGACTGGCTCGTGGCAAGGATTCTGGCAGCCTGACTCTTCTCTTGGCTTTGGATAACAGCAAAGAGGTGTATTCGTACACTTTCTTCCGTTTTGCTGACGATGAAACTGGCACTAAAAAGGTGAAATATTATACCGTTTACGGTGGCGGAAAAGCCAAAGAGGCTGTCTATTCATACGATTTCTGCAAACAGGATACCGAGAAAAAACAGATGCATCTCGACTTCGACAAGGTCTTGAATATGGGCGAGTGCGATATTACAAGAACGCTTCAACTTACTAAGAACAAAAGCGTGAAACTGCCTTATAACAAGGCTCACATGGCTTATCTTAACGATGTCCCGATGACTGTTTTCCCGGTTTATTTCCTGTCGCCGGTGTCGATAGAGGCTCAGCGTGTACTCCAACAGAATTTCAATGAGATGAAATCGGAATATGCTCCTGCGCAGTTTATCCAGATGCTGCTTCATTTTGTGCAAACGGCGTTCGATTACAAGACCGACGAGGAGCAGTTTGGCTACGAGAAATATTTCTATCCGGAGGAGGTTATCGGTTATCCTTACAGCGATTGCGAAGACCGCGCCGCATTGTTTGCATGGCTTGTTCAGAAATATACCAACGCGAAAGTCATTGGTCTTCAATATGAAGGACATGTGGCAACGGCTGTATGGTTCGGCGACGATGCCGAGGTGAGCGGCGACGGCTTTATGTATGGCGGCAAGAAATATTACGTCTGCGACCCGACCTACATCAACGCGTCAATAGGTATGACGATGCCACAATTTAAAGGCAAGACACCTAAAGTTATAAAATTGAAAAAATAATATTATGAAAAAGAAATTTTGGATTGCGATTTTGATTATTCTGGCAACGGCAGGTGTGGCGTTTGCAGTGTATTACATCTGGTTTGCCGACCATAAGGAATATGTTGAACCTGAGATGCTCGAGCCGGAGGTGTTTCACGACATAGAATTCGATGAAGACCTCTTGATTGGCTTATGGAAAGAGGAAGAGAACTATTATCGTTATAATGATGACGGCACCGCCGTTACCTGGGACCTTGCTGACGACGTGATGGAAGATGAAGGTACCGAGCTGACATGGACTCTCGAAAATGACACATTCACTCATTATTATCAGATTGAAATCGGCGGAGTGATACCTAAGATGTTTACTATGAAGGTGTTAGAGCTCGATTTTATGGAATATGAAGACGATTACGGCGTGAACCATAAATTCAATAAGGTCGAGGAATTGCAGTTGATTAACTGATTATTCAGCGAAACGTTTCATCACCACGTAGGCTTCTTGTATGCCTAACTCACCGGCTTTGCTCAAGTCTTTGATGGCTTGCGATTTCTTGTTCAGATAGAGTAACGTCAGCGCGCGGTTGTAGTATGCTTCAGCAAGGTTTTGCTCGTATTGTATGGCTTTTGTGTAGTCGTTGACGGCTTCTTCGAATTCCTGCATCTGAAGATGGATGTTGCCCATGTTATACCAAACGTAAGGATTCTTTCTGTTTTTATTTAAAACCATCGAAATGGTCTCCAAAGATTGCTGATAATCAGGCTTTTCCTGAGTCTGTATAAGGCTTTCTGATGCTTTTTTCTGTGTGATATAGATGGAGTTGTCGTAGTTTTTGTCGTTGACAACCAACTCGGCTTTGGCGTTTTGCAGCACCGACAGGTTGATGCCTGCGTAAACACCGAAAACTGGGTCGTCGAGGAGCGATGTGAACAGGTTTTCGCCTCTCTGATAGTTGTAAATCTCGAAATTGTAAATTCCGTTCAGTAATGTTCTAAGGCTTTGATTGTCAATAGAGTTTATTACTGAATCATTGATAAATGAGCTGTGGTTCGTGTCGAATAAATCGTTCACGATGTAGGCGATTTTTCCGTTGAGGTTGTTGGTTTGCGAGATCTGACTGAGCGTCGCGTCGATGTAATATTTCTCGTTTCCGGTGATGTTTACGATGAAGCTGCCTCGAGGTTTGATGTCGATATCTGAAAACTGTATGAGTGACTTCTGTCTGTTGCCGTCCACAAAGTCTGACTCGAACGTGATGATTTTGTTGTAATCCATCTTCGAATAATGGCTGTACAATGAGTCGACGTTGGCTTTGTCCGCGTTTACAAATGCCATGATTTGCTTGGCTTGCCACTGGTCTTGTTCCGCTCCTTTAATGTCGTCTTTTTCGAACTTCACCACCGACCGGTTTATCCATGCGTCGATGAAATCCGGGAACAGCTCGATGACCGTTGTGAAGTCGTCTTCGGCATTGTCCCAGTCTTTCATTTTATAGAAAAGTATGCCTCGGTTGAAGTATCCGTAGATGTTTTGCGGGTTTATCTCTATCACCTTATTATATAATGCGAGTGCCACGTCGTATTCTTCCTTCATCGAATAGATGATGGCTCGGTTGAAGTAGGTGAGGGCGTTACGTTGGTCGAGGTTATTTACTTTCTCGTAATCGCGCAGCGCCGCGGTGGTATCGCCCAAGTTGAGGAATGCCACAGCTCTGTTGAAATATATGAGAGGGTTATCCTTATCCATGCGAAGCGCGTTGTTGAAGTCGTTCATCGCCTCCTGATACTCTTCACGTTCGAGTTCTATCATGCCGCGGCGCGTCACTGCCTCGATGTTGAAGTAGTCGTTATAAACGGCGCTATTCATGTCTGCCAGCGCTCCGTCGAGGTCTTCAAGATAACGTTTGGCGACGCCTCGTGAAATGTATGCGTTGGCATTCTCAGGATTGATAATCAGCGCTGTGTCGAATTCCGCCACTGCGTTTTTGTAGTCATTGAGGTGCATCAGTGTGGAGCCAGATGCTATGTGCAGATCCTCGCTGAAAGGGTCGAGGCTGATGGCTTTTTTGTAATCCGCCATGGCATCGGCATAGTTTGAGAGTCGGTCATTGGCGACGCCACGATAATGATATGCCCTCACATACAATGGGTGAATCGTTAGGGTCTTGGAAAAGTCATCGACGGCACCGCTGTAGTCGCTGAGACTGTATTTTGCGATTCCACGCAGAAAGTATGCTTCAAAATCGTTTGGTTTCGCGATGATGGCGATGTTGAAATTCTGAATGGCTTCGGCATAATTCTCTTTCGAAAGCTCAATCTTTCCCATCAAAATATAGTGTTTGTGGTTGATTTGGGCATTCATCTCCGCGAAGGGCAGGAGAGTCAAAAAGAGCATTATTACGAGGATTCTCTTCACTTATTTCTGATATTTTGTGAATGCGTCCATAATCGCTTCCTGATAGGTCTTCGACACGGTGATGTCTTTGATGCTTGTGGTGTCGAACTGTATCATGAATTCTGTCTGGTCTTTTTTCAATGACGTGACATGAAGCAAGTTGATCATAAACGAACGGTGGCAGCGCTGGATAGGGGTGTCGCGCATGTCGTCGGAGAGCTTCTTGAGGTTTGTCCTGAGGAAGAAATCGACGAGTTTGTCGTTGTTTATGTATTTGATAATCACATAGTTATCAGCTGACTCGGCATAAAGCACGTTTTCAATGTTTATCGACAGTCTGATTTCGCCTTTCTCGTCTTTGAAATGCACTATATTGCTGTCGGATGTCTTGGTCCCCAATTCCTTAATCGTGTTTTTAAGATATTGATTATCAAGGAAAAGCAGTGATACTGTATAAGGGATGAGGAGCATCCATACGGTGTTGGCTGTCGATTTCCAGAAGATGGAATAGATAGCCTCCCATGTTGTCATCTCCGGGTTGTCGTTAAGGAAATTGTCTATGAATCCGACTTTATAGGCGATGAAAACGTAGAACACCGACACTATCAAGGCGTCGCTGACGAGCCAGATGACGTAGTCGGGGTAGGTGAGTTGTACTTTTTTCACCACGAAGCCCATGATGATGCGGCTTAATGATACCACCACCATGCCCACAAGCACCATGAGTGATGAGTACATCATGTAATTGGTGCTGCTTTCATTGGGTATCCACGTCTCTGAGTTGAACGGGCGGAAGATGTTTATGAACACCAAAGAATAAACTGTGGTGAAGAGTATCATCCTCACCACATTATTTTTTTCCAGCAAGTAGCTCGGAAGCTCCTTGTTGCCGAATAATTTCAGTTTATATTTTTTTGTATCCACTACTGGAGTTTGAACACGATAGGCAGTGTGTACTGTACACGCACTGGGTTACCGCGCTGTTTGCCAGGTTTGAATTTAGGAAGGCTCTGCACCACGCGCACTGCTTCTTCGTCGCAGCCGCCACCGATGCCACGGAGCACTTTCACGTTGGAGATTGAACCGTCTTTTTCGACGACGAATCCCACGAACACTCTACCTTGGATGTCGCTTTCACGTGCCATCATAGGGTATTTGAGGTTTTTCTGGACGTATTCAAGAAGTTTTGCAGGACCGCCAGGGAACTCAGGGTTTTCCTCCACTGAGAGGAACACTTCCTCTTCCTGGATTTCTTCCTCTTCTATTTCTGGAGCTTCGTAAACGTATTCTTCAATTTCCTCGTTCTGGTCGACTTCAGCGTTGAGCTCGATGTCTTCAACTTCAACGTCGTCTTCCACTACCTGGATTTGTGTCACCTGTGGTTTTGGAGCCTGGACTGGAGGTTTAGGCATTTCCTGCTTTGTGATTTCGACCATTTCTTCCTCGATTACTTCAACCTGTCTTGTGAAGGTGTCGAGTGATTGTTTGTCGTAGCTCTTATATTCGAACACACGCCATACGATGAATAATGTAACTACCAAGCCGATAAGTGTGAACGTCAATCTCTTGTCGTCAAGACTCGCTTTAGGTGATTTTTTTATTTCCATAACGTTTAATTTTAATCTTAATCTAAAAACGCTGCGAAGTTAGCAAAAATTATTGAATAATGAGCTAAATTTTTATCATTTTTTTTCGGAAAATGATTTTAAAGATGAAAATGCCTAATACACAACCGATTACGTCGGCTATAAAATCATAGGCGCTCCCATATCTTCCTCTGAAAAGATGCACTTGTAGGATTTCTGTCAAAGCTCCGTAGAAAACTGATATCAAAAGCGTAATCAGTTGAAGCTTAATGCGATAGTTCTTGTCGCGCTCGCAATATTCTTTTCTATAGCCGAAGGCGATTGAGAAGGCGAACACTGCGAACATGAGTGTATGCACCAGTTTATCCGGACCAAGCCATTCCCAGAAGGTCTTTACTTTGGGAAAATAAGACCCCGGCAAACCGCAGAGTACCATGATGATGACACCGCACAATAAGCCGGGGTAGATATGTCTTGTAAGACGTTCCAAAATTATCCGATGAGGGCTTTGTAACCTTCTGCATCGAGGAGGTTGTCCATCTCGGCTGCGTTTGTAACCTCAACTTTGATGATCCAGCCTTCGCCGTATGGGTCTGAGTTGACCTTTTCCGGAGCGTCTGCAAGTTCCTCGTTGAATTCGATGACTTTACCGCCAACTGGCATGAACATCTCTGAAGATGTCTTCACTGCCTCGATTGTTCCGAAAGTCTCTTCTGCTTCGAGTGTCTCGTCAAGTGTGTCGACATCAACGAAAACGATGTCGCCAAGTTCGTGTTGTGCATAGTCGGTGATACCGATGTAAGCGTTGTCTCCTTCTAAACGGATCCATTCGTGATCCTTAGTGTACTTTAAGTTTGTTGGAATATTCATATCTTTTATTTAAAATTTAATTTTACAAATTAATTTCCGCTACAAAATTACAATATTTATTGTATCATGTTTCATATTTCTAAAAATATTTTTTATTGCGACAGACTGAAGCGTGCCGTGATGCCTGCAAAGACGTTGGTTGTCCTGTAGGCGTTGGCTATAAATGGGTTGGTCATGTCGTATTTGAAGAATGCCTGCATGCTGAGACGCTGGCTCAAGGTGTAGTCGCCGGTGAGGTAGATGTTCACTTTGTTCTGACCTGCTGAGATCTGGCTGTTACCCTCGTCGATGCTTCTCAGAGTGGTGATGTCTCTTCTGAAACCGATGTCGAGTTTGAGTTTCAGGTCGTTGCTCACTTTTTTCGAACCGTTACCGTCGAGCAGAGTGAAGCTAAATCCGAGATCTTTGAAAGTGTATCCGCATCCGATGACGATCTCACGGCCGTTCACCTCGGTGATCTGGTTGTTGCTGAATCCCAACGTCACGGTCCTTGATTTCTTATATTCGATAGAAGGTGTGAGGCTGTTGGTGAACGCCAGATTGATACCTAACAAAGGAGTATACTGCTCGCTGAGGAGAAGCTGCGACATGTCGTACTGCGGAATTCTTGTGTTGGTGCCAGGGAACACTGCCATGTTGTCGCTGGCGTTGTAGTTGACGTTGTTTGTCCAAGTCGAAATCGTGAATGTCGATTTGTAGCCGTGCGTCAGGGTGATGGTCTTGAAATATTTCTTCAAAGCCGGAATCTTTGACAGTCCAGTGAAGTTGATGCTCCAGTTAGGCAATGCCACTGTCTGGAATAGTTTCAACGAGATGCCTCCCGGACTCTTGCCGCTATATGCAGCTAAGAATGCGTAGGTGAGCACTTCCTGTGAGTTCGACGTGTAACCATAAGGATAGATGTCGCCGCTGTTTTCATCATAGACATAAGGCTCGCCCATATCAACCCAGGCGCTGTTTGTGTGCGCCAGATGGTCGGCAATCTCTTGTCGGTATTCGCGCAGGTTGTTGAAGAGTCTGTCGCCATCAGAGAACGAAGTGGCTGTCATGAGGTAAGAGATGCTGTAGTTACCGCCTGTTGTCGGGGTGTAGAATTGGAATATCTCCATCTCGTCGGCTCTGAAATATTCAGAGAAGTTCTCGGCATAGGTGCGGTTTCCTGTCACTTCAATCTTGAGGTCGGTGTAAGGTTCAACTGATACCTTATAGTTATATGTCTCGCTCAGACGTTCGGTGTAAGGACTGTTGAAGGTCGAGTCGGTGGTGAGCCAGCCTTTATTGATGGCGTTGTTCAACACGTTGTCGTTTCTTCCAATAATGAAGCCCAGACCTGGAGCCTGAGAGTTGCTCATTCCGAAGAAGCTAGGACTGTGCATGAATCCTGGCAGACCTACACCGCTGCTCTTTGAATAAGTGAAGGTTATCTTCTTCACGCTGAAGAGAATGCGCAAGGCGTTGTCGGCTATAGCTTTACCGATACTATTATTCTCTTTCTTTTTCACCGAATCGGTTTGTTTCTCATTGCCAGGAGCTCCCGGACCTCTGACCCTGCTGTTGTTTGAACGTTTAGGTGTCATGAGGTTCTTGAGATAGTTCGACTTGTTATACAGTTTTGTGAGGTCAGCAGTGGCTGTGAACTGTATGCTGTTGTCGTTTTCGATGGTGTTGCCCAAACGCTTCTGAATGTAGCGCGAGTTGGCAATCCAGCGATAGTTGCCTGTGTAGTTTGCTGTCGCGCCGAGCCAGTCGCAGAACGGCAGCTTATTAATAGGTATGGTGTAGCTCAACTTCACCGACTGATTGAAACGTGATATTGATCCGAAGTTAAGTAGCTCGTCACGCACGGTGTCTCGATTTGCCTTCCACTCGTCGCTGTCACGCTCCGGGTTTCCTGCAGGCTCGTAAATGTAGGCCTGTGACTGTGCGGTATAAGTGAAGTTGAGGTTCTTCGTCAAGTCGTAACGGAAGTCGTAGTTTCTTGACCAGTCCCAACTCTTTGCCGTCGTTTCCTTTAACAGTATCAATCCTGACGACTTATTACGCATCTTTTGGGTATGAATCTGTCGGTACATCTCGGTGTTGAACGAGAAGCTCTTCGGGAGATAGTAGAGGTTGAAGTCCTTGAACAACAGCATGTATGGTGATGACGCCCATTTCTTCTTTGCGAACGGTGTCCATGGCTTCGCTGCGGTGGTGTATGAGTATCCGATGCCGCCACGGTGTGACTTCTGACGGTTGTATTCCATGTCAGGGGATGTCTGCTCCTGATTGGTATAGGCATACGACGCGTTGAGGTTCTCAACATCCCAGAAGTGCGGTTTCTTTGCGCCGACACGGTTTTTACGCAGATTGGTGACGTTGAAGTTTGTCTGTGTCGTCACATCTCTCGACAGTGCGTTAAGCGAGTCTTTTCCATGTTGGTCGAGGTCTTGCAGCGAGCGTTGCAGTTTCACGTCTGGGTCGAGAGGGTTGTATTCAGGAGTGAATGTCGTATTGTTGTGGTCGAAGTGGACCGGCACCGACATACCACTCTTTTCAGGAACCATGAACTTGCCGAGGTCGATATCGGCTGAAACACTATAGAACCTTTGTGATCTCAGGTCGTTGTCGGTGATCTTGGTCTCGAGCGAGCCGTAGCCTGACGATTTGTACGATCCTGCCACCGAGACACGTCCGAGGTCGGCGAGATATGCTTCAACACGTCCTGTGGCGGCATATCCTCCGTTGCTGCTTAAGTCGGTCATTCTCAATTCGTTGACCCATACGATGACGCTCTTATCTTGTGGTACCTCGCCGTCACGTTTCGGGTTTCTGATACCGATCATCATGGAGCGCACCTCGCTGATGGTAGGGTTACCTAACACTTTGATGATGTTCTTTCCGTCTCTTTCCGAATAGAGCCTGTTGGTCTTCACATCGGTGTTGCCGTTGATGATTGCTGTGTTACGGTTAGACTTCACGTTGACTACTTTCTCGAAATCGATGTCAAAGTTGTTCGATTCAGGCCAGATACCATATTCGTCGGTTATCGAAGTGCCCCAAGGAGTGATTTTCAGCGGCACCTCGTATTCGTAGTAGTTATCGGTGAGGTCGGAGCCGAATCGGATGAATACTGTCACCTCATTGTCGAGGACAGGGTCACTGTCGTAAGCACTCTCGGCGTGGACGAACATCTTCAGTTTCTTATAGAATCGGAAGTCGAATTCGGTTGTTTTATATACGCCTCGTGCGTCACCGTCGACGAGTCTCTTAACCGTGAGTTGCAGTGCCTGTTCGTTTTGGCGTACTGTTGATGTGGCTCCAGTGTAAACTTCCTGCTCGATTCCTGGAGGGATGCAGTATGGCACTGGACGACGTCCGCTGTTTTCTTCCACGTTGACGGCAGACATCTCGAACACGGTGTAGTTGGTCTGGTCGCCTGGTTGGTATTCGCCAGGTGCCTGGATTGTGTTGGCGTATGTTCTCCATTCGCCTCTTACGAGGTCGAGGGTGGCAAAACGCAGCACGATATCGCTCTTGAAGCCTTTGAGGAACATTCTCATGAAGCGAATCGAGTTGAAGCCTTCGATGTTACCGACCACTCGGCTTGGCTCACGTACCGGCACACGGAACTGATACCATTTGATTCTCTTTGTTGTTCCGTTGGCTACCTGAACAGCCGTCTCACGGATGTCGGAGATGAAGTTCTGTCCGGAAGTCTGCATCTTCATCGGGTCGAGGTCGATGACATACTGATAGTAGTTCTCCGACTCGCTCAAAGTGTTGTCGTTGTTGATATCTTCCTGATCCGGAAGTGTGCTGTTGTTTGTCGTGTAGCTTTCGGTATATTGTGTCTCTGAAGGGGAGTTGCCTTCATTTCCGTTGTATCTCTTGTAACGCTCAAGGATGCTGGCATAAACAGGGTCGCTATCCATGTCGCTTCCGCGGAAATAATGATAGTCATCAGACGAAGGGTCGTTGTTGAGTTTTGCGAACGCTGACGCACTGACCTTGTTTCGCATGACGTTGAGGAAGTCGGAGAAGAACGAGCGCTCGTCGTCATCGTTCAATCCGTCGTAACCGATATCCTGATATTGACGTGAGGCAGGGTCGGTGTTGAAGGCGTTGACGAGGGCTTGGAGCGACGGCACGCGACCCCACATCGTGGTGTCGACGTTTTCAACGACAGATGTCGTCGGGAGTCCGTGCTCGTATGATTTGCGTCCATCGCGAAGAATATCTTCTGATACGTCACCGAGGTTGAAGAACAGCTGACCGGTGTTGGTTTGATCCTGTCCATCAAAGAACGGGTCCATCATCCAGAACTCGATATATTCCACGTTGGTTGAGTTGAAGTCTGACGATTCGATGGCTCGCATGATACCGCCCCAACGGTCTTCCGGATTGTTGAACGTTCCGTCTTCATTAAGATGGTCGGTGTCATAGTTGTAAAGACCACGTTCCTTAGGATAATATGCGAGGTTGAGTACCGACATGTTGGTTGAGGTACCAGCCTGGATGTCTTTGTTCGGATAAATCTCGGTGAGGAGCACCTGACGCACACGATGGTCGGAGAGCTCTTCGTTGGTGATGTTTGGCGGCAGCAGGTTGCCGTATCTGTCGTAGAACACTGACTGGTCGATGGTGTACCATGCCAGTTTCGCTCTGTTCTTGCCGTTATCCAAGCCAACAGCCGAGCCTTCAGGGAAGAGGTTGCTCTGGTTTTGTGGCGTGCTGGCAATACGCCAGAAGTTCCACTGCCGCAGGTCGATGGTTGACTTGGCGCCTTCGAAGTCATCGATGTATGATGTTCCTGCCTTGTCGGAGTCTTTGTTGATGCCTTGGATGAATCTGGCAAACTCTCCTGACACCGTGATTCGTGAAGGAGCCTTGGTTTCGTATAGAGGCAGCTTGTCGAGGACATCGGTAAGCCATTGTGATTCAGTCTGATAGTTGATGTCGAAGCCGTAGATGGTGTTCGATATCGGCTCGTTGCTATAGTTGACTTTCGTCGTGTAGGAACGCTCAGTAAGGTGGAGAATAGTACCTCCGACGATGAATGTAGGGTTAATCTCATGCTCCACACGCGCACCGAGGAAGGTCTTCCTGATTGTCGACATAGCGGTGTTGTTTTCGAGCGACACGTTGATGGTGGTTCCCGAGTTAAGCAGAGCCTCATTGAGAATCGTCACGCGACCGAGGGTGTAGTCGACAGTGTAGTCGACGTTTTCAACAAGAGGAATGCCTCCTGCTGTCACTCGCACCGAGCCTTGCTGCACGTTGAGAGCGTTGAGGTTGATCTCGCTTCCTGACGATGATGTGTAGCGTCCTTCGATACGGTATTTGTTTTTGTCGGTGTATTGTTGCGCCATGACTTTCGTCATAGAATACAAAGAGTCGTAGGCGTATTTGTCGGCCAATGCCGGATAGTCTTTGAAGATTATGTTTCTGATCTGACTGCCGAAAGGTTCCAGCACGGTGAAGTAGATACGTCCGTTTGCCGCGTTGATTGTACCTCCGTTGGTCGTCGCTCCATTGATGAAATCGAACATACCATCACCGCCCTCGATAGGGTTGTTTTGGCTGTTCAAACGGTCCATACCCATGAGGTTGAGCAATGAGTTTTCTCTGATGGCTTCTGGAGCGTCGGCGAAATAACCTGTAGCCACTCCGTTTTCGTTGCCGAGGTAAAGGATGTTCATGATGAAGTTGGTCGGAGCAACCTGATAAGCGCGGATGTTATAGACGTTCTTCATCATAAGGTTCCACATAGGCATCTTGGTGTTGACAGTTGTGCTCTTCAACATCTTGGCTGTCAGGAGGTTCGGCTCCTGGATGCCTTGGTCGGAGAACTCACCAACCTGAAACACTCCGTCGTGTCCGATCACCGTGTACTGGTAGGCGACGGCGAGGGTCTGGTTGGAGTTGAGCGTGACATTCAAGGTGATGAAACCCAACTTGCGGTTGATGGTGTATTCGTTGGTATTAAGCTTTCTGGCTTTTTGTATTTTCTCGAAGTCGCGACCCGATGTGTATCCTAGTCCTGTGAGGTATGACGTAACTGTGTTGAGGCTGCGGATTTGTGTCGTGTCCATGTTTTGGATGAGGGTGTTGGCGCTATTGTCAGGGTATGCCTCACCGGAATATACGTTTGAATGAACCTTGTCGGTGTTGTAGATCCATTCTTCCTTACCTTCACCTAAGTCTGTGAATGCCACTATGTTACGGCAGTTTTCGTAGTTGTTGTTGGTGTTTGTCACCCAAACCTCGATCTTGGTAATGTTGATGTCGGATGTCACCGTCGGCAATGTGGAGAGTGCCGCCTCATAGTTGTCGCGGAAGTATTGGCTTAGGAAGAAGTGTCTGTTCTCTTCATAATCAAGGGCTTCGAGTTCAAATTCCTGTGTCAGTGCGCCACCGTTCACAGCGATGTTCTGTGTCTCGCTTTCCTGATATGAGGCTATGGCGGTCACACTCGTTTTTCCGAATTTTAACTTTGTCTTAAAACCGAAAAGTGATTGAGTACCAGTGATTAAGGTGCTTTGCAATGGCATGCTCACGTTACCTGCCTCGATGAGTTGCAAGATGTCGTCCTCGTCGCCTTCATATTTCAGGGTGAATTTGTTTTCAAACGAGAACTGCGTCTTGGTGTTGTAGCTCATCTTAAACTGAATCTTCTCACCGATTTTCGCGGAAGCGCTTATTTGGATGTTTTCGTCGAAATCGAAATTGGTTGTGCGCTGCTGTGCCACGGTGAGTGACGGGTCGCGGCGGCGCTGGTATTTTACGCCAAATGTCACGTCGGCGGAACCTTGCAGCTTGATGTCGATGGTGTTACTGCCGAAAATCTTGTCGAAGACCTTGCCGCCAACATAAATCGGAGGTATCAGGGAGTTGCCATTGCTGTTGCCGATCGACGACTCGCGGCGGTCTTTCCAGTAATTCTTGATGGCTTGTTTTTGGACATAGTCTGAATACTGCTCTTGTGTCATGTAGACCGGATCCTGGTAGGTGAAATCACCGACTTTGCTGACGAAGACATACTGTCCGGTGAGCGGGTCGTACTCTATTGTCCGAGTGACGTTCGAAGGCTCTTTAAGCTCTATGCCCGACTGCGCTTTGGCGTTGAAGCCGATGCAGACGAACGATAATGTTAAAATATATATTAACTTCTTGATAATCATAATTTTATGTTTACAAAAGCCTCAGTGATTCCTTGATAAGGTCTTCCACAGTAGGATTTTCCATCTGTTTGAGCAGCTTGTCGAGGACCTTTTCGATACTTGCCTTGTTGAAACCTAAGACCATTAATGCTGATAACGCTTCATCTTTCAATGTATTGTTTCCGAGTGAAGAAATTTCACCGCCAGCCTCAAGTTTGCCGACCTTGTCGTGGAGGTCTACGACGATACGTTGTGCTGTCTTGGCACCGATGCCTTTCACTCCCTGAATCATTCGGATGTTGTTGGTGGCGATGGCGTCGACAGCCTCTTTCACCGTCATCGACGATAGGATGAGGCGTGCTGTGTTGCAGCCCACTCCCGATACCGTGATGAGCTGGAGGAAGAGCTCGCGCTCGCTCTCGGTGTAGAATCCATACAAAGTATGGGCGTCCTCACGTATTGCGAGATGTACAAACAACTTCACGTGCTGCTGTTCTCCAATTGCTGTGAAAGTGTTTAAAGAGATATTGATAAAATATCCAATCCCTTGATTATCAAGCACTACGTAAGTAGGATTCTTCTCAACAACGGTTCCCGAAATGAAACTATACATATCAAAAATTGTCTGTTATCTTTAAACTTGCAAAAATAGTAAAAATTTCGGTACGAAAAAGGAATAATTTTTTGAAAAAAATATTGAAATGAATTAGGTTTTTTGTAACTTTGCAGAATTGATTGTTTCCGTCATTTCGACCGAAGCGTAATGCAATGAAGCGAAGTGGAGAAATCACAGCCATTGGAATTGTTCAGTATTGTTAAATTGGCGGTGATTTCTCGACTACACTTCGTTTCGCTCGAAATGACGATGTGATTGAAAGTTTAATAAACATTAGCAAATATGAAATCAATAGTAATTCTCGCCGGCGGCGGTCCGGCACCAGGCATCAACACGGTGGTCGCCACTGTGGCAAAGACATTTTTGAACGACGGTTTCCGTGTGATCGGACTCCATGAAGGCTATAAAAACCTGTTCAAGCCGAACCCGAGGACAGTCGACATCGACTTCATTTATGCTGACCAGATCATGAAGATGGGTGGCTCGGCACTGCAGATGAGCCGTTACAAACCGAAAGACGAGGAGTTTAACGTTGATTTCTTCGTGAAAAACGATGTCAACCTGCTCGTGACAATTGGCGGCGACGACACTGCTTCAACAGCAAACCGCATCTCGAAGTTCTTGATGAAGAACAACGTGCACGTGCAGAACATCCACGTGCCTAAGACCATCGACAACGACCTTCCGTTGCCTGAAGGCAGCCCAACATTCGGCTATTATTCAGCCAAGGAAGCGGGCGTGAAGATTTTGCAGACGGTGTATGAAGATGCACGCACTAGCGGCAACTGGTTTGTGGTTTCAGCGATGGGCCGTGAGGCTGGACATTTGGCATTCGGAATGGGCTATGCATGCCATTATCCTATGATTATCATCCCGGAGATGTTCTACAAGACAGAGGTGACATTCGACAAGATTCTGAAGCTCATCATCAGCTCGATGATCAAACGTAAGATGCTGGGCATCGACTACGGTGTTGCGAGCGTGAGCGAGGGTGTGTTCCACTTCATGACAGATGAAGAGATTCACAACTCGGGCGTGAACTTCACATACGACGAGCACGGACATCCGGAGCTTGGCAACGTCAGTAAGGCTCACATTTTCAATATGTTACTGCAACAGAGATTGAAGATGTTGGGTCTGGGCATCAAGAGCCGTCCGGTAGAGGTGGGCTATGAGATCCGCTGCGTCGACCCATGTGCATTCGACCTACAATATTGCTCAATCCTCGGCTACGGCGTGAAGAAACTGTTCGATCAGGGTATCACTGGCGCGATGGTGACTGCCGACCCGAAGGGACAGGTCAGCCCGTTGTATCTGAAGGATGTGGAAGACGAGAATGGCAAAGTGAAACCACGTTTGGTGAACATGCAAGGCGAGAAGGCCAAGCTGGTTTTCAACCACTGCATGCAGTACATCACCCCAGTCGATTACGAAGGCGCGAAGAAATTCGTTGAGAATCCTGAAGAATATGATTTCCGGAAGATTCTGAACTGGGCAGAATAAAAAAATGGGGCAAACGCCCCATTTTTTATGTCAATTTATCACCAATTGCAGCGTGCTCCTGCTTCTTTGCTCCACAAACACCTTTTTTCCTTTGATGAAATCGTTTTCGATGCCAGGTTGGTAATGTCGGATTGTAAACAATTGTAAACCAATATTATAACGAATTATGAACGACTGTTCCAGTGATGCGATAAGCTGATGGAGCTTTCTGTCATTCTCATCGATGCAGATTGAGAGGTCGAGGGCGGAGGTCTGAATCATGTTGGCGTGGATGTTCAGCTCGTTGAGCATCGCGAAGAGGATGCCGAGGTTCTGCTCATTCATGAACGAATAGTCGCGCGGGCGGATGGTGACGAGCATCTGGTTGTCTTTCACGATGAACGACGGCACATAATTGATGAACTCGTCGCTGCCGTCGACGATGGTTGGCTCCAATGAGGCGTCGAGAAAACAGCGTACCTTCAACGGGATGTTTTTGTTTTGCAGTGGTTTTGTTGTCTTCGGGTGCAAGACTGATGCTCCGTAAAATGTCAGCTCGGTGGCTTCGGAGTAGGAGAGATGAGGAATCTTAACCGTGGTCGGGAAACGTTTCGGGTCGGCGTTGCGCACTCCGTCGACGTCTTTCCAAACTGATAATTCTTTGGCATCCAGTAAGTTTGCAAAGATAGCACCAGTGTAGTCGGAGCCTTCGCGACCGAGTGTCGTTGTCACAACCGGCTTCGTCGATGAGCCGATGAAACCTTGTGTTATATACATCGTGCCATCGTGGTTCTGCTGCAATTTTTCAATGCGAAGACGGCTTTCGTCGAAATCGACGTTGGCTGCGCGGAAAGTATGGTCGGTGATGATATAATTTCGCGCATCCAAAAGCTGGTTTTTGATGCCGTTTTCGTTAAGATATGCTGAAATTATCGTCGTCGACAGCATCTCGCCGAAGCTGATGGTCTGGTCGTACTGATAGTCGTAGTCGTAGCCAGTCTCTTGAAGGTTAAGATATAAATCCAGAAACAGATTCGTAACAGCTTCAAACACAGGATGTTCGGAGTTGCCGTTAAAAAGTTCGAGCATGATTTTCTCATGGTATTCCATAAGGTCTTTCAATGCGCCAATCTCAAGATGACCTTCGGCTTCGCGGAACTCTTTGAGCGCTTTCTCGATGCCGTTGGTGGTCTTTCCCATAGCTGAGATGACGAGCATCAGGTCGCTACGGTCTTCATTTTCAAGGATATGCTTGAGATTTCTGACAGCGTCGGCGTCTTTCACCGAGGCTCCACCGAACTTATAAACTCTTCTTATCATGACGAAATCCTGTTTTCAAAACAACGTCACAAAAATAATATTATTTTTGGTTTTAAAAACATTAATTACCATCAATTGGCCATATAATTTTTCATTAATTAAATTTTGTCGAGAAAAATAATTAATGGATAATTAACGGTTAATTAATGGTAATTAATGTTGATTTTTTTTAGAATATAAATGCTAATAAAACATAAATCCAGTGGGCGGATATTCCCGCGACGAGTCCGCCGATGGTGTGTGCGCCGATAGCCTTAGGGATGAGCTCGCGGTGTCCGAGTGAGTCGAGCATGGCGGTGTGTGTGCTGAGGAATCCACTCCAGCACATTCCGATAGCTGTGCATACTGCGATGGCGTTGTTGTTGACGATGCCTTCGGCGATGAACTTTGGCAAGAGACCGAGAGCAGCGCCGACAGCACCTAAAGATGTGATAGGGAACGCCACCAGTTCAGGGTTCTTGAAGCCGAAGAGCCAGTCGAAGATAAAGTCTATCTTGCCAGCGAGATAAGGCAGTACAGGCACTCCTTCGTAAGCCACGCCAGTGTATCCGGCGCCTGTTGCTGGTCCGAAAGTGAGCATCATCACCACTGTGGAGATGATAAGCACGCCAGGGATGATGGCGAGTCCGATTGTTACGCCTTCTTTGCCGCCGTCGAGGATGGCATCGAGGAAGCGAAGGAACACGTTGCCTTGCGACTTGAACGAGATCTTCTGTTCGTCACCGCCTTCAGGGTTTTCGAGGGTGTCGAGTTCAGGATACGCCTTCAAGGTGAAACGCTGCATCAGTCTTGTGGAGACGATACTTCCGATGATGGCACCGAGCAATCCAACCAAGGCACCTTTGAGGAATCCGAGACCGAGCATATAGAAAATCACCACCAGACCCATACCGAAAGCTGTTCCGAAGTTGGTCAGGGAGGCGAGCTGGTATTTCTTGAAATAATGCGAGAAATATTTGTCTTTTGACAATGTGATTATAGCCGGGTTATCCGACAGGAACGTTAGAATTCCGCCGAGTGCAGCGACGCCAGGGAGGTTATAGATAGGCTTCATCAACGGACGAAGGATGTATTCGATGAGTCGCACCACTCCGAACTCGACCAAAAGTTTGCCGAGAGCGCCTGACACCACACACACCGCCATCAGGAAGAAGACGGTCTCCAGAAGGAGATGGTATGAGGTCTGCATAATGGTGTTAAGCATGTTGGCTGTGCCCATCTTTGTTCCCAAGAATCCGAAAAAGACGGCGAAAATGAGGAGGAAGATACCTGCCTCAAGACGTCTCTTACTTAAAAACTGCCAGTGTTTTATCATCATAATTCGAAAGTTTTACTTGTTGATGAAATTCAATCTCCATGTCGCGCCGAGGTTCACTTGATATGAGATTGTATTATTTTCTGTTTCGGCAACCATATCTTCCTCTATTCCGACTCTGCGGGCAACGTCGCTAACCGCGAAAAAGCCGTGGATGCGGATGTTTTGGCTGTTTTTCAAAGGATAGAATTCGAAGCCGCCGCCGTAGAATTTTATATCGGTGCCAGGCAAAACGCAAACGTCATAAACCTTGTCAAATGGTATGTTTACGTCTTGTGTCTCGTTGATATCGAAGCCGCCTTTTGCAAATAATTGGAGCTTGTCGCTGAATAAGTTGACACCCAAACGACCTATGACTGTGATGTCTTTGAAGAAGAAGTCTTTCTGCTCGCCGTTGGCGCGGTTGGCGAAATCGACATAACCCACAACGGGACCGAACTGATATGTTGTTCCGAGCGCAATCACATTCATGAAAGTACCTTTTTTATATTCGTACATGTTGACCGAGCAAACCGGACCGAAATGCTTGTAGTTGGCACGCCAATGCAAGCTGTAGTTGTACAAGCTTCCGAAAAGAATTGCGTTGTCGTAAGGTGAGTTGGTGAACTGTAAAGTAAAGGTGTTCTTGCCGTCGTTGGTGGTGTATTCGAGGTTCGCACCGAAACGGTAGCAGTTGAAATTGTCCCAGAAATTTGAATGATAATATACGTCGATAGGGGCGAGGTCGTACTCTATGCCGCCCATCGCAACGATTTCCTTACCAGTCGTCAATGAGAGATTTTTTGTGATGCGCCATCCCAAATAAAGATAATCGGTGGCGTCGAAGAAGTTGTAGTCTCTCTGTATCTTATTGAGTCTCTGACGATAAGCGTAGTAAAAATTGTCGTTAATGTCGCCGGCGATGATGAAATTCAAAATCTTTCCGTTGAAGCCTGAATTGGTGGCATCATCATAGATGAAACAGTCAAAATCTGTGCGGGCCTCAATCTTCAACTTGTTGATTCCGTAGTTGTTTTCCTTGGTCATCTGGGCAAAAACCGAGACCGATATGAATGCGAAAAACGTTATTAATAAAATTTTTTTCATCATTAAAAACTCGTTGTCAAATTTGCTGCAAAAATAAAAAATAATTCACTATCTTTGCAAATCATTAAAAATATAAAATCATGAATTTCAAATCTTACAATTATACTGAGGAAGAGCTTCAGGCCAGAATCGACGCAATCATCAAGAAACAAAGTGAAAACAGTGACCGCCGCGAGGCATTGAAGACCATTTTCCAGAGCATCGACTTCACCACTTTGGAGGCTTTCGACAATGCTAAGAAAATTGAGGAATTCTGCGCTAAAGCCATTGATTTTCAGAAGAATAGTATGGGAATTTCAGTTCCTGCCATCTGTATCTACAGTCCGTTTGTGAAGCAGGCGAAAGACCTCTTGAAAGACAGTGGAATCAAGGTCGCAACGGTGGCTTGCTGCTTCCCTTCAGGTCAGATGCCTTTCGATTTGAAGAAGAAAGAAGTGGAGTATTGTGTTGAGCAGGGTGCTGACGAGGTCGATATGGTGATTTCACGTGGCACGTTCCTCGCTGGAAATTACGACGAGGTTTACAACGAAATCCAAGCTATCTGTGAGATTTGCAAATCTCCTGTTCATTTGAAGGTCATTCTTGAGACCGGCGAACTTAAAACCGTCGCTAACATCCGTAAAGCCAGCGAGTTAGCTATCCTTGCAGGTGCTGATTTTATCAAGACATCGACAGGAAAAATTGCTGTCAACGCAACCCCGATGGCGGCTTTGATAATGTGCGACACCATCAAGGAATACTACGAGGCGACAGGCCAGATGATTGGATTCAAACCTGCAGGCGGAATGTCGACAATCGAGGACGCACTCACCTATTATTATATAGTTAAAGACATCCTCGGCGACAAGTGGCTGAACAAAAATTATTTCCGTGTCGGAACAAGTCGTTTGGCAGGTAAGGTGATGGAGGAACTTAACGCTTAATAAGTCTTTCAGTTCTGTTACCTATATTAATAAGGTATATTCCTTCATTCAAATCTCTTACATCAACAACGTTGGTGTTATCAACCGTTTTTACCAGTTTCCCGTCGAGGGAATAAATCGAAACGGGCTGAGTACCGATGTTTTCTATGAAAATGAAATCTGATGTCGGGTTAGGATAGATGCAAATATTTGAATTTTGAATTTCTGAAATGCCAGTGTTGTCGAGTGTTTCAAAATAATGAGGCTCGCTGGTCAGGATAACGCCGTCGTCAAATTCCATATTGATGTTAAAAGAGTAGAAAGTGTTGGGCTCGAGGTCTTCCAAAGTAACTTCCACAAAGCCGTTGTCAGCGATGTCGATCTCGGTTATTTCGGTTGAATCCAATATGCCATACGAAAGATATGCCCGTGTCACCTCGCTGTTGCCTTTATGTAGGTCTGCCGACAAATACGCAGAATGTGCTGTTATTTCTGTTGCCTCAAACACTCTTGAACTTGTAAGACTATGGATAGGATAGCCGTTGTTTGTGCCGTTGTCCATCACGAAAATGTGTAAACCGTCAAGCTGGGCCAGGAAGTCTTCGGTCTGCATCTCGGCTGATGTCATGCTTGTGCCGTAGTTGGTGTTTCCGCCGCAGGTGTTGAGGTAATAGCAGTTCCACACCTCGATGGAAGTCTCGTCTTTTGTCGGGTTTATCGGGCTCACCATGCCGAATATGCCTCCTTTGGTGCTGGCGCTAACGGTTCCGACGTTGTAACAGCATTTAACGCTGACGTTGTTTTCCTGTAATGTAGCTGCCACGATACCTGCCGACACGTTTAGCATAAAGGAACTTGCTGTGATGTTGCCTGTGTTATAGCAGGAAAATATCAAGGCGCTGTCCATGGCGATGCCGACGATGCCACCGGCGCCGGCGGCGCCGGTGAAGCCTCCGTTGTTGTTTGCTGTGATGCTACCACGGAAAGAACATTCACTTATGTAGCTGCTTTCAGCCGCTGCTGCCGCTATTCCGCCCGCACCGCAGTATGAACCACCGTTGCTGATGCTGATGGCACCAGTGAAACTGCACTGATAAACCCATGCTTCGCCAAATGTAATGCCCACAATGCCACCTGCTCCTGTGCCTGTCGACGTGATGCCGCTGTCGGTTACCGACAGGCGCTGTATGATACCATTGTCACCAAGCCCCCCGAACAAACCACAGACATCGGCACTTGACTGAATATGCAAATGCTCAATGTTATGATACCAGCCGTCGAAAATGCCAGCAAAATAATAACCTTGCATGTTCATATTGACATTCCCAATCGGCGTCCAATTGATATTGTTCATACTGAAATTGTCAGTCATCAGAAAATAGACACCTTTGAAGACCGCCTGACCTTGGGCCTGGTAACCTTCATTGACTTTCTGGGCAAGATAAGCCAGATTTTCGGCCGTTTCGATGAGATAAGGATCGCTGCTTACACCGGTGCCGTGGGTCCAGGGTGAAGCGGTTCCGTCCCAGACATCCTCTGCAAAAGCATTGATAGTCAGTAAAATGGCAATAACTGTGGTAAAAATCTTTTTCATAGTGCGGTTTTTTTAATTATAACATCATTTCGTGAACGCGGAGCATGTCATCGGCAAGATACTGACCGTCGGCATGACCGTTGTGTCCTGATTCTTTGAACCAGCAGTAGGCTGTGTAGTCGTCTTTTGGCACGCCTTCGCCTCGGAGATAGCACATCCCGAGTTCGTATTGCGCGTCTTTGTGACCTGCTTTGGCTGCTTTTTCATACCATTGCGCAGCAACCTCATAATGGTTTTTGAACTTGCCGCGAAAGGCTCTCTTGCCGCGCATGTACCAGCTGTAGATTTGTAATTTTGTCGGTTTGCTCTCGCTCATTTTACATCAATTTCTTGTATCTAAACTTCTTAGGCTGTTGATTACCAAGACGTTTTATCTTGTTTTCCTCGTATTCTGAATAGCTTCCCTCGAAGAAATACACCTGCGAGTCGCCTTCGAATGCCAAGATATGCGTTGCGATTCTGTCCAAGAACCAGCGGTCGTGCGAGATGATGACGGCGCAGCCCGCGAAGTTTTCCAGACCTTCCTCCAAAGCACGCAAGGTGTTCACATCAATATCGTTAGTCGGCTCGTCGAGGAGCAAGACGTTGGCTTCTTGCTTAAGCGTCAAGGCGAGATGCATTCTGTTTCTCTCACCGCCTGAAAGCACACCGGCTTTCTTCTGCTGAGCGTCTCCTCCGAAGTTGAAGCGCGACACGTAAGCTCTCGATGGCATGGTGCGCTTGCCTAGTTGAATGAGCTCGTTGCCACCTGATATGACTTCCCAGACGGTCTTCTCAGGGTCGATTTCGGCATGTTGCTGGTCGACGTAACCGATTTTCACTGTCTCGCCGACTTCGAAGGTGCCTGAGTCGGGTTTCTCAAGTCCCATTATCATGCGGAAGAGCGTTGTCTTGCCGGCTCCGTTAGGTCCGATGACGCCCACGATACCCGCCGGCGGCAGGCTGAAGCTCAGGTTCTCGAACAAAACCTTGTCGCCGAATGCCTTCGTGACATTCTTGGCTTCGATGACTTTGTTGCCGAGTCGGTCGCCATTCGGGATGTATATCTCGAGTTTCTCTTCTTTTTCTTTCACGTCTTCATTGAGCATCTTCTCGTATGACTCAAGACGTGCCTTACCTTTGGCGTGACGTGCTTTCGGTGCCATACGCACCCATTCCAGCTCGCGTTCCAAGGTTTTACGGCGCTTGCTCTCTGTCTTTTCCTCCATCGCCATGCGTGCGGTCTTCTGGTCGAGCCACGATGAGTAGTTGCCTTTCCACGGTATGCCTTCTCCACGGTCAAGTTCCAAAATCCAACCTGCGACGTGGTCGAGGAAGTAACGGTCGTGGGTGACGGCAATCACGGTGCCTTTGTACTGCTGCAAGTGACTCTCCAGCCATTGTATTGCCTCGGCGTCGAGGTGGTTGGTGGGCTCGTCGAGGAGCAGGATGTCCGGTTCCTGCAGTAATAATCTTACTAAAGCGACTCTACGACGTTCTCCTCCCGACAGATTCTTGACCGGAGTGTCGCCATCGGGGCAGTTCAGAGCGTCCATTGCGCGCTCGAGCTTGCTGTCGAGGTTCCAGCCGTCGTGCTGCTCAATTAGTTCGGTCAACTCGCCTTGGCGTTCGATGAGTTTGTCGAAGTCGGCGTCAGGCTCAGCGAATTTGTTACTGATTTCCTCGTATTCCTTAAGCATGTCGACGACTTCCTGTGCGCCTTCTTCCACCACTTCGCGCACCGTTTTGTTGTCATCGAGCTGCGGTTCCTGGTCGAGCATCCCCACTGAATAACCTGGCGAGAACACCACTTCGCCGTTGTATGACTTCTCCTTGCCGGCGATGATGCGCAGAAGCGTGGATTTACCGGCACCGTTCAAACCGATGATGCCGATTTTGGCTCCGTAATAAAATGAAAGATAGATGTCTTTTAATATCTGTCGTGACGGTGGGATGATCTTGCTCACGCCTACCATCGAGAAAATTATCTTTTTATCGTCTGTCTGTGCCATATCATTTATTTAAAACTGTTATCATCGCGTCTTCCATAATCTTTGTTGCGGCTCCCCAGTCGTAGACGCGATTCACGAAGTTGTAGCCTTCTTGGGCGAGTTCGGCGGCCTTGTCGGGACGCTTCAGCAGGTATACGATGTCGGCGGCGAGTTCCGAAGAGCTGTTGTCGACTAATATCTCTTTTCCATTCACCGCATGAAGCGATCCGTTTGCCAGCGACGTGGTGATGCACGGGATCTTCATCGACATCGCTTCGAGAAGCTTGTTTTGTAGACCTGTTCCGATGCGCATCGGGGCGATGAAGATGCGGCTCTGTGCGTAGGCGTCGCGCATGTCGTCAATCCAGCCACTCACAATGATATTTTCGCATGCCACTTTCTTGACGCGCGGGTCGGGCTGTGCGCCGGCGATGTACAGCTTCGCGTCTGGCAGCTTCTCCCACACCTTCGGCATGATTTCGTAAGCCAGAAACTCCACCGCGTTGACGTTAGGCGCATATCCCATGTTGCCGGTGAACACGATGTCGTATTTTTTCTCTTGTTCCTGCGGCTTGTAGTATTCGTGGTCCACGCCGTTTGGCACAATGAGGATTTTGTTTCTGTCAGGATGGTCGATGTTGGCCCTGTCAGGCTCGCTGATGATGGTCTTCACGTCGAACTCGTCGAAAATCTTGTTTTCATATTTTCTGAGACGGTTGTATTCCATCTCGAAGAAAGGCTTTGTGAAGATACCTGCAATCTCAGCGCGACGTTTCATTCCCATTGAGAAAACGTCTTGATAGTCAATGGTTTTAGGGATTTTTACCTTATGAAGATACGGTGCCACTCTTAACAGCTGCCCGAACAGCATGTCTGGTTTGTGATGCGCAATGAGACTGTGGACTTTATGTTTTGCCCTCGAGCTGTAGAAATAGCCGCATTGCAACGGCAAGCCCAGCAGATACGACCTGAAAACGTTGAACAAGATGCCTATTTTCGGCAAGTCGATGAAGTTCACGGACGAACAATAAGGCTGCATCGCCTGAAAAGCGGCTTGCTTGTCGACTTTCTTGTCGTCGTTCAGGGCGCAGAGAATTATCTCGTTGTTCTTCGCGAGCTGCTTGATCTGGTTGTAAGCCCTCAGCTTGTCGCCTTTCTCAAGCGGCCATGGGATTCTCGGTAATAAAACAAATATCTTCATTAATTCAAAATCGTTATCTTTCTTTTGGATTTCAACTCGTTGTAGAAAATCTCCAACCTGTTGATAATCTTTTTGTTATCGTAAATATCCTCGACAAGTCGTCTGGCGTTGAGTCCGATTGCCTCGGCTTCTTCGGGATGTTTGTAAAGCCTGCAGATGTTTTCAACCATCTTCGGAACGTTGTCGGCGATGATGATATCTTCAAATTCAGAATATTGAATGCCTTCCGCGCCAACCAGCGTGGTGATGACTGTCTTGCCGAGAGCCATCGACTCGATGATTTTGATACGCATGCCGCTGCCTGAGAATAAAGGCACTATCGCGATGTTGTGCTGGTTTACAAACTCATGGGCGTCAGGCACCTCGCCGACGACGAAGACGTTGTGTTTCTTGGTTTTCGTCAGCCATTTCGGCATGTTGCGGCCTGCGAGATATAGTTTCGCCTCAGGCTCGCGTTCTGCTACCTCGTCCCAGACGTTTTTCAAAAACCATTTTATGCCTTCTTCGTTAGGCATCCAGTTCATAGAGCCGATATGATAGAATGTAGGGGTGTCGCCGACTTCAAAAACCGGGTCGAACTTGTTGATGTCGACGCCAAAAGGCAAGTCGATGACAGGTGTGGCAGTCATGCGGCGGAAATAGCACGCGTCGGTGAGTGTGATGGCGGCAATGCCGTCAACTTTGTCGAGAACGCTATGCTCGTATTGGCGCAAGGTGCGTACAAGGTGCTGGATATACCAGCGTTTGGCGAAGAAAAACGTCTTTTTCGCCATGCGCTCCCAGATTTTATGCTCCACGTTATGCGCACGCAAGACGATGGTGGCTTTCGAATGCTCGCGGATGGTCTCGATGTACGGTGCCATGTAAATCATCTCCAGCTGAACGATGTCGAAATGCTCTTTCTTCAAAACCTTGATGAGTCTTTTCTTGAATGCTTCCGAAACAAACCTTTTTACATGGTACGACTCATCGGAAAACAGGTTTTTAAAAGCCTCTACTGGCTTGATTCTCAAGTCTATATCGATAAATTCGATCCTTGTCTTCTTGCGATAATCCTCCGGAATGCTGTTGATGTCGACATGGTATTTGTCGCTGTTGAAAGCCATCACTTTCACGTTATGGCCAGCCTCGAGCAGTCCCGTGACGATGCTGTTCATTGCCATCGGACCGCCTTCACTTGGCGGAAACGGCGATTTGTTGCATAACAGAAGGATATTCATATTGTGTCGCTTTTTTTACGTTTTGTGAATAGTTTTTTCCATGACTCGGCGTCGAGCAGTGCCGCGTCGGTGGTGGCTTTGAAGGTGAGGAAGATTCCGATGGGGAAGAGTACCAGCGATGATATCCAGGCGCCAAGAAACACTGACATGTCTCCGTTCACCGCCACTCGCTCACCGATGATGGTGATGACGTAGTAAATCACGAAAAACACCACGCTCACGACCACTGGCATGCCAAGTCCGCCCTTGCGGATGATGGCTCCCAACGGTGCCCCGATGAAGAAAAACAGTATGCACGCCACACTCAGGGTGAACTTCTGGTTCAGCACCTGCTCGTGCTTGCGTATGTTGATGCGGTCGCGTTTCATGTTGCCGGTGTTGACGCTGATGCTTTCCTTCATGTTGTTGGTGCCTGTTATTGCAATGCTTAACACAGACTGACGCTCTTTATCAGGAATGTTGCTCAACAATGGCCAGTTGAACACTTTGATGGTGTCGTTTGACAACATGTCGCCCTGTTTTTTCTTCAGTTTCTTGTCGGCTTTCGCGAAATTCGACTTGTCCATGCTGAGATACTGGAATCTGTTGAGCAAAGCTTCGTTGTTGCGCACCATCTTCTCGTCATAAACGATGTTTAAGGAGTCGATAGCAACTGTTAACTGGCTGATATTCAGCATCGTCTGATGGTTTTTGAACGCGTCTTCACTCATGTGTTTCATGTCAAACTGCGACATGTCGAACGAAACCACCTGTTTCTTGAACGATATCTTCTGGAACGGACGGCGTGTGCGGTAGTCTTTGTCGTCAATAACTTCTTGGTAGTTGTATCCGTCGTAAAGTGTGAAAATCATATCGCGCTGGCTTGGCGTCATTGCCATGTAGCCTGAGTCCGCCACCGTTACCTTGACGTTGCCTTTGTCGTCGGTGTGGTCGTAAATCATCACGTCGTACATCCAGTTGCCGTCCTTGCTTTTCTTCGCCACCTTGATGACGTATTTGTCGATGCCGCGGTAAAACACGCCTTCAGGAATCTCAAGCGTCATTTTTTTATGGCTCACGTCGTAAAGTGTCGACTGCATCCGAAGATTCGCCACCGGCATTACGTTGTTGGAGAAGAAAAAGCCTAACACGCTCATTGTCAATGAGAAATAAAGCAGCGGACGCATCACTTTCCATGTGGAGATGCCGCTGGCTTTCATTGCGACAAGCTCGTAATACTCGCCAAGATTGCCGAAACACATCAAGGAAGAAAGCAGGATCGCCAACGGAAGCGCCATCGGGACGAAAGTGACGGAAGTGTAGAACAGAAGCTTGAACATCACCGCAAATTCAACGCCTTTGCCGATGAACTCATCGACCCAAGTCCACAAAAACTGCATCAAAAGGATGAAAATGGCAACGAAAAAGGTGAAAATGAACGTGCCAATGTATTGTTTGATGATATATATGTTTAGCTTTTTCAAAATACTCCAAATAAATTGCAAATATAACGTTTATTTTTTGATTTTTATATAAAAATATGTAAATTTGCAAAAATTTTAAAAAATAAAACTATGGATTTCGATTTTTTCAAGGAAATAAATGTCGCCGTGACGGTTAGCGACAAAGAGGGAAATGTTGTGTATCAGAACGATAGCTCATGCAATGTCAATGGTGACGTGCGCGGAAAGAACATGATGGGCTGCCATAACGAGCGCTCGCAGCAGATCATCAAACACCTGCTTAATGACGCTGCCACCAATGTCTACACTATCTCGAAAAAAGGCAAAAAGAAGTTGATTTATCAAACACCTTGGTTTGAAGACGGCGAGGTGAAAGGCCTAGTGGAGTTTTCAATAATCATTCCGGAAGAAATGCCACATTACGATCGTGGTTGATTGTCAAAAAAACATAAACATGAAAAAGCTTTTAACAATATTATTCGTTTTGCTTTGTTGTGCCGCCATCGCCAACGACGGAGCCTTTTATTCCCAAGGCAACCAGCTGATTCCAATTAACGATTCGACAATCAGCGTCCAGAAGGAAATACTGACCGTCAGACGTGTGGCTGACACCTCTAGCGGCTGGGGCAGCTGCATCCAAGTGAACGTGTATTACGAGTTCTTCAATCCTGGACCAGCCAAGGATCTGATTGTCGGCTTCGAGGCGACAGGCCCCGATGGACACGTCTCCACGGATCTGGACAACTCATACGCTGGACATCCTTATATTTATGATTTTCAGGTGGTTATGAATGGCGAGACCATCCCTTACCAACTGGCTCACGTGCCTTACAAATACAAGGGCGACTGGCAGTTTGATTATAATACAAGCAAAGAGGATTATTACAAGGACGGACAGGTTCAGGATGTGTCAATGTCGCAGTATAATGCCATGATTGACAGCATTTTTGAAGGCGATGACGCGGAAGGCTATTCTGACTTTTATGGCTGGCTGTTCTACTATGTCTATCATTTCAACGCACATTTCAAGGAGGGCCTGAACATTGTCCAGCATACCTACAGCTTCAAAGGCAGTGACTTGGTGATGATGGATTATGTCTTCGACTATGTGCTTACTGCCGCAAACCGCTGGGCAAACAACGGCATCGATGACTTTACGCTCATCGTCGATCTGGGCGAGATGACGACGTTCTTCTGTGGCATTGAAGGCGTCGGTGCCGATGAGTGGACATTTAGCGGAAAAGGAAAGAAAACTGACAACGGATGGCATATCCAGAGCGGCAATCTGGTCTTGCATAAAACCAATTTCCATCCTGAAGGCGAGCTGAAAGTGATCAAAGCTGGCAATGATTATATGTTTCTTGACGAAAAAGGCGATGTCTTGCAGTCACTGACCGAGCGCTACGTTAGTCTTGATGCTGATTATGCCAATTATATCGGTCAACTTGATTTAACAAAAGAAGAGAAAAGCATCTTGAAAAACGTTCCATTTGCTTATCGAGGCTATGTTTTCAAGAAGGAATACCTTCAAAAATACTTCGAGGCGACAGACTGGTATGTGCCGAATCCTAACTACAAACCCGACATGAATCTGATGTCTGAAGTCGAGAGGGAATGGATAAATTATTGGTCAAAGAAATAACAGTCATGAAAAGATTATTTGCAGCGTTTTTCGCACTGATGTACTTGTGGTCTTACGCAAACGACGGCGAGTTTTATTCCGAAGGCAATCAGCTCATCCCGATTAACGATACGACAATCAGCGTGCAGAAGGAAATCCTGACAATCGACCGCATACCGGGCAAAGAATATTGGGATACGAAATATGCCGTGACTGTTTATTACGAGTTTTTCAATCCGGGGGATGAGAAAGATGTCATCGTCGGCTTTGAGTCGATTTCCGCAGAGGGATACATCCGCAATTTCAAGGTCGTGATGAACGGCGACAGCCTTCAGCATGAGGTGAAATGCCTGCAGTTTCCGCGCGACGATGATGGTCAATTCAAGTTATATACTCCAAGGACTGGCTATTATAAGGATGGACAGTTCGTTGAAGATGTTTGGGGACCAGATGATAATGAGGAATTCTATTTTTACGAAAACTTGTGCTTCAACGTTTATCACTTCAACGCGCATTTTAAAAAGGGTGTGAACATCATCCAGCACACTTACATCTTTGACGGTGCGGCCGACAATATGAGCCAATACGTTTTCCAATATGTCTTGACCGCTGCGAACCGCTGGGCAAACAACGGAATCGACGACTTTACCCTGATTCTTAATATGGGTGATGACCAGACGTTATATATCGAGAAATCTTTCTTTGATAGTGCCAGCGAGTGGACCTTCGACGGCACGGCGGAAGCTGACAATGAGAAAAGCTCATGGCAGGAGTTTCATTTAAATAAAGGCAGTTTGGTGTTTCATAAACTCAATTTCCATCCCGATGGCGAGCTGTTCTTGTACTCGCCGATGAAACAAGATGATTAAAAAATGTAGAGACGCCACATCGTGACGTCTCTACGTGTTTTTATGATAATCGAAAATTATTTGACGAGGTCAAATGTATCCTTAGCAATCATATATTCTTCATCTGTAGGATATACGACCACTTTCACCTTTGAGTCAGGTGTTGAGATGACTGCTGCGTCGCCCATGATTGTCTCGTTCAGTTTCTTGTCGATCTTGATGCCGAAGAACTCCATGTTTTCGAGGATGGCTTCGCGCATGAACCATGCGTTTTCACCGATGCCGCCTGTCATCACGAGGACGTCCATGCCGTTCATGATGGCTGCGTAGGCGCCGATGTATTTCTTCACGCGGTGTGCGAACATGTTGAAGGCGTAGGTGCAACGCTCGTCGCCAGCGTCACGGCCAGCGCGCACGTCACGCATATCCTGTGAGTTGCCGGTGATGCCGATGAGTCCTGACTTCTTGTTCACCAATGTGTTCATCTCCTTGGTGCTGTAGCCTTCCTTGTCCATGATGTACATGAAAGCGCCGAGGTCGAGGTCGCCGGTGCGGCTGCCCATCACGAGGCCTTCAACAGGTGTGAAGCCCATTGATGTCTCGACAGACTTGCCGTTTTCAACTGCTGCGATAGAAGCGCCGCTGCCGAGGTGGCATGTGACGATCTTTGTATTTTTCCAGTCTCTTCCGACGTATTCAGCGGCTTTCTCAGCAACGTATTTGTGGCTGGTGCCGTGGAATCCGTAACGACGTACACGATATTTGTCGTAGTATTCGTAAGGAATTGCATAGAGATATGCCTCTGGTGGCATGGTGGCGTGGAACGAGGTGTCGAACACTGCTGCCATCGGGATGCCTGGAAGCACTTCCTGCATTGCTGCGATGCCCTGCAAAGCGCCTGGGTTGTGCAATGGAGCGAGGTCGCAGAGGTCCTTTATCATGTTGATGACTTTGTCGTCGATGCGGACGCTCTGTTTGAACTTCTCTCCGCCGTGAGCCACGCGGTGACCCACTGCCTTGATTTCTTTCAGGTCGCTGATGACGCCGTATTCTTTATTTGTAAGTGCTTGAAGCACAATCTTGATACCTTCTGTGTGGTTCGGGATAGGAAGCTGTTCGTAGTGCTTCTGACCGTTCCATTTGTGGGTGAATTCGCCCATCTCAAGACCGATGCGTTCCAACAGACCCTTGGCTAATACCGAGTGGTTCTTTTCGTCCATCTCAATCAGCTGATACTTGATTGATGACGAACCGCAGTTTAAAACTAATATCTTCATAATTTTAAAATTTATTTCATGTTACACCGTCATTTCGAGCGGAACGTAACGGAGTGAAGTGTAGTCGAGAAATCACCGGCATTTGAATTTTTATGTACATTTGAAATTATTTGGCGGTGATTTCTCCATTTCGCTCCGCTTCAGTCGAAATGACAATTGATTGTTACTTCTTCTGTGCGATAGCCTGATTACATGTTATTGCAACGAGTTTGTAGACGTCGTCGATTGAGCAGCCGCGGCTGAGGTCGTTGCATGGCTTGGCGAGACCTTGGAGCACTGGGCCCACTGCTTCGGCGCCGGCGAGACGCTGCACGAGTTTGTAAGCGATGTTACCAACTTCGAGGCAAGGGAACACGAGGGTGTTGGCTTTTCCTGCGACCGGGCTGTTAGGAGCCTTGCTTGCGCCCACTGATGGCACGATGGCGGCGTCAGCCTGGAGCTCACCGTCGAGGACGAGGTCAGGACGGCGTTCCTGTGCGATGCGTGTAGCCTCGATGACTTTGTCGACGACTTCATGTTTTGCTGAGCCTTTTGTCGAGAAGCTCAAGATGGCTGTCACAGGGTCGATTTTGGCGATTGCCTTTGCTGTGTCGGCGGTGCAGATAGCGATTTCTGCAAGTTGTTCAGCTGTCGGCATAGGAGTCACTGCGCAGTCGGCGAACACCATACGTCCGTTGGTGCCGTAAGGGCAACCTTCAGGTAAGAACATAGTGAATGCTCCTGAGACACATGTCACGCCAGGGACAGTCTTGATGATCTGCAATGCCGGACGGAGCATGTCGCCTGTGGTTGAGCGAGCGCCGCTGACGAGACCGTCGGCTTCGCCTGCCTTCACCATCAAAATGCCGAGGTACATGAAATTGCCTGCGAGGTCGTAAGCCTGCTCTGGAGTCATGCCTTTTGCCTTACGAAGTTCGAAAAGCAGGTCGGCGTATTTCTGACGCTCAGGGTTGGTCTGTGGGTCGATGACACGTGCCTTTCCGATGTTATTCAAACCGAATTCGGCGACCATGTCGTTGATTTTCTGAGCTGGTCCGATTAAAATCACGTCAGCGATGCCGTCAGCGATGATGCGGTCGGCCGCTTTCAATGTTCTTGGTTCATCTCCCTCTGGGAGCACAATGCGCTGCTTGTTGGCTTGCGCGTTCTGGATGATTTCTTCAATTAATCCCATCGTTCAATTATTTATGATTTAAAATTCTATTCAAAAATTATTCTGCAAAATTACAAATCTTCTATTAAAAATACAAATTTTTTCTATATTTTTGCAGAATAAAATAATGATGAAATTCGATGAGCGAAATTGCTGATTTTCAGATTGTTACAGAAAACATCGCCTCAACACTCGAGCCGAATGTCCGGGTGGTGGAGTATATTTCGCCCAGTTGGAATATCCTGATAGTTTTCATTGCCATGATTTTCATGGTGCTTAACAAACAACTCTATGCCGCGCGTTTTCGTGTGATGTTGTTCGGACTTCTGCAAACATCGGACAGCGAGAAAATGACCCGCGAATGGAATCCTATCACCAGCATCAACGGCTTGACGATTTTCCTTTCCTACGTGGCGGTGATGGCTATTATAGTGCAGAAGATAATACTCGTATTTTCAGAGAATCCGATGTTTTACGACGGTTTCGGTTTTTATCTCGATATCTGCTCGTTCATCATGGCATATCTGATAATCCAGTATTTGTTTGTCACTTTTTATGGCTGGCTGTTTCACCTCGAAGCCGCTACAACGCATCAGGAGGTGATGCATCTCTCCACAATGACGATGCTCACTATTATTATGATAGTGTTCGGACTTGTTGTGCTATTTTATCCTACAAAAATTATTTTAATAATAACAAGCGCTATAATATTGATAATCACTGCATTTCGTATTATTAAGACATTTTTTGAGTTTCAAATTTTATCTAAACGCAATTTGTTTAATATTTTTTTGTATTTTTGCACGCTCGAAATAATACCACTGTCAGTAGCTGTCATGATGCTATGTAGATTGATTGTAACTGATTGTGTTTTATAGGTTTATATAATGTGTTTTTGTAAAGATGAAGATTAAAAATATACTCGTTTCACAGCCAAAACCAGTAGATATTTCCAAAACTCATTTTGAAAGTATCATCAAAAAATATAACGTAAAGATAGATTTTGAGAAATTTATCAAGCTGGAAGGCGTGGAAGCGTCGGAGTTGAGGCAGGATCACGTAAAACTCACAGATTACACCGCCATCATCCTGACAAGCCGCAATGCGGTTGATCATTTCTTCCGTATCGCCAAAGAGATGCGCTACACAGTGCCGGATGACCTCAAATATTTCTGCGTGAACGAGTCGACGGCTTTATATCTTCAGCATTATATCCAGTTCCGTAAACGTAAAATTTTCTACGGAAACCAGACGTTTGCCGACCTTGTTGAGATAATGAAAAAACACCGCGAGGAGACATATTTCCTGCCAACATCGAATATCATCACCAGCGAAGACTACGGCGAGATGATGAACGCTGCGAAGCTCAACTTCAAGAAGTCGATGCTGTTCCGCACCGTGCCGTCAGATTTGAAAGACCTCGACATCTCGAAATACGACATGCTGGTGTTTTTCAGTCCTGCCGGTATCGACTCGCTGAAAATCAACTTCCCTGACTTCGTGCAGGGCGATGTGGCAATCGGCGCTCTCGGCTCATCAACAGCCAAGGCAGTCACCGACGCAGGTTTCACACTCAGTCTCAGCGCACCTACCAAGACAGCCCCGTCAATCACTATGGCTATAGAAGAATATCTCGAGGCTGAAATCAAAAAAGCAAAGAAGAGATAATTGGAATTAAAAGAAGGACTACCGAAATCGCAGCGAATCTATCACAAAAAAGCTGTCCAGACTTTATTTGAGGAAGGCAGGGGATTCACTTTATATCCGTTTCGTGTAGTTGTTCATCTTTATGATGCTGAGAATCAGGAAGTTGCGATTCCAAGGATACTCGTCTCCGTTTCCAAAAAAAGATTTCATCATGCATTCAAACGCAACCGCGTGAAACGCCTTATCCGCGAAAGCTGGAGGAAAAACAAGGCTGAACTGATGAAATTATGCCAAGCAAACAACAAAACGCTAGATGTTGCGTTTGTATATAATGCCACAGTCATCCACACATATGGTGAGATTGAGGAGAAAATGAAACAGGTTGTTGAACGTTTGGTAGAGAAATTATGAAAAAGTTCCTGAGATTTATAATAAAACTGCCGGCGAACTTCCTTATTCTGCTGATAAAAATCTATCAGTACACACTTTCTCCTTTCATCGGGCGCAACTGCCGCTACACCCCCACATGCTCCAACTACGGCATCGAGGCGATACGCAAATATGGCGCCATCAAAGGAGGATGGCTGACAATAAAACGAGTGGCATCGTGCAACCCTTGGGGCGGCTCAGGTTATGATCCCGTTCCATAAAAACAAAACGACATGAGATATTTAAGATTATTCCTGATTTTAATGGTTTTCACTGCGGTGAACGCCAACGCCCAGACGAAAAAAAACAACTTCGAAATCTCCAAGAGTATCGATATATATAATAATGTGTTGAGGCAACTCAACATGTACTACGTCGATGAGATCAATCCAGCGGAGCTGAACGAGAGCGCCATCAACGCGATGCTCGACGGCTTGGATCCTTACACTGTTTTTATCCCGGAGTCACAAATCGAGGACGTGAAGTTGATGACTACAGGCGAATATGGCGGAATAGGCGCTATTATCCAATATTTTGAGGGCAAGACGCAGATTTCAGAGCCTTACGAAGGCTTCCCAGCAGCTAAAGCTGGTCTGATTCCTGGTGATATCTTCTTGGAAGTCAACGGGATAGACGTATCAGGCAAGATGACAAACGAGGTGAGCGAGCTTTTGAAAGGCACTCCAGGCACGACTGTCAAGTTGAAAATGCAGCGTCTCGGCGAGAAAGAACCGATAGTGAAGGAACTGAAACGCGAGAAGATAAAAATCGACAACATCCCATATTCCACAGTGTTCGACAACGGTATCGGATACGCGGTGTTGTCGCAGTTTACCAAAGATTGCGCCAATGAGCTGAAGAATGTCATTGTCGACATGAAGAAAAAACACGAACTCAAAGGCTTCATCCTCGACCTCAGAGGCAACGGCGGTGGCTTGCTGAACGAGGCAGTTGACATTGTCAATATGTTCGTGCCGAAAAACAAACTCGTTGTGTATCAGAAAGGTAAGGTTAAAGAACACAACTATAACCACTACACACAGCACGAGCCTCTCGACCTCGACATTCCGCTGGTGATTCTCGTCAACGAGGGCAGCGCTTCGGCATCGGAGATCGTATCTGGCGCCATCCAGGATCTCGACAGAGGTGTGATCGTGGGTCAGCGCACATTCGGTAAGGGCTTGGTACAGAACATCTTACCTATGAGTTACAACACTCAGATAAAGGTGACGGTGGCACATTATTATCTGCCGAGCAACCGTTGCATTCAGGAAATCGACTACTCGAAAAAGCACAAGAAGACTGCGGATACTCTTGCCAAAAACGACACTATCGGCAAGGCGTTCCATACTGCCAACGGCCGCGTGGTATATGAAGGCCACGGCATCCAGCCTGATGTGAAGATGGAACCTGAGGTCGTTGCGACAATCACAACATATCTTTATGCCAAAAACCTGTTTTTCAAATATGCCAACAAGTTCTACAGCGAGCATAAATCGATAAAATCGGCAAAGGATTTCCAAATCACCGATAAGATCTACGACGATTTTATGCAATTCGTTAAGGATGAAGGGTTTACATTCACCTCGAAGAGCGAGACGGATATCAAGGAACTTGAAAAGACAGCCAAACTCGAAGGTTATCTTGATGATATTCAACCTATTCTGGATCAGGCAGTTGCGAGGATAGAGGAGGAGAAGGCGAAAGATTTGCTCAACAATCGTGAGGAGATTGAGCAGTTGCTGAAATACGAGATCGTGAGCCGTTATTATTACCAGAAAGGCCGTATCATCGCCACTTTAGGAGATGACCCTGAGCTGAAACGCGCTTGTGAGCTCATCATGAATCAGGAGGAATACAACAACATTTTAAAAGGCACTAAATAACAGACATGAAGAAACATAAACTGACACTTTCTTTTCTTGAATTCAACTCCATTGAAGAGTTGAACGACGACGACCGCAGCCTTTTGTTGAAGGCTAAGGAGGCAGCGAAAAACGCATACGCACCATATTCGAAGTTTAGAGTCGGAGCGGCTGTGCGCCTTGCAAACGGAACAATCATAATCGGCAGCAATCAGGAAAACGCCGTTTATCCTGTTGGACTTTGTGCTGAGCGTGTGGCATTGTTCAGTGCACAGGCAAATTATCCTGATCAGCCTGTGGTGGCGTTGGCAGTCACGGCAATAGGTTCGGATGGCAAGATTTCGCAGCCCGTTCCGCCATGTGGCAGCTGCCGTCAGGTGATGATCGAGGCGGAGAGCCGCCACAACCAGCCATTACGCGTCATCATGCAGGGCGAGGAAGGCCCGATTATCATCAGCGAAAAAATGGACAACCTGATGCCGTTGATTTTCGCCGAAGATTTTCTGAAGAAATATACAGATCTTTAGGATTACTTAAACGTAAACATCAAATTCGCGAAGAAATTCCACAGCGTCGCCACGCCGATGGCGAATATCTTGCTGAGGTAGAAGTTCCATTTTAGTTTGTCGGTCAGGAGATAAAGCGTTAACGAATTGATTCCCAATCCGATAGCGGAGACAAGCATGAATTTTCCGTATTCGGTGGCAACCTCCGCATTTTCGCTTTGGAAGGTCCAGATTCGGTTTAAGATATAGTTCGAGGTGGCGGCGCAGACAAATCCGATGGCGTTGCTCAAATATTTATTGAGTTTTGCCTTTTCCTTGCAAAGCCACGTGATGCCGAAATCGACGAAAACGCCTGAGAATCCTACGACTCCGAACTTGAGGAATTTTAATATGAAGAATTTGTCAATAACCATATTTCGTTTTCATTAATTCGTCATTTCGAGCTTGTCGAGAAATCACCGCCATCTGAATATTTCCGAATCTATTGAGTACCGGTGATTTCTCCACTTCGTTTCACTGCGTTACACTTCGGTCGAAATGACGTGCTTCTTTTAAACGATTACAAACAATAAATATTGCAACTGTAACAACCAAACTCAAAATTATAAAAAATGCGTTGTTTGTGCTGCCGACACTCTCCACATCGATGTTGATTACCTCTTTTTTATTCAAGAAATACAGCATCACTATCGTGGCGTTGTTTGTGAAATGCATGATGATGCTTGCCCAGATTGAGCCCGACATCCAGAACATGTAACCGAGCATCAAGCCGAGGATGAAACGTGGGAAGAATCCGTAGAAATCGGTGTGGAAAGCCGAGAAAACAAGGGCTGTCACGATGATTCCGATGTGTGCGTTTTTGAACAGTTTCACTAACGCTTTTTGTATCACTGAGCGGAACAGAAATTCCTCGCTTATCGCTGCCAAAAGCCCGAAAATAACTATTCCGATAACAAGATTGCTGCCATTCATCAATAAATCCGATGTCGTTTCATAAGTTCCATGCAAAGCCTTTAACTTGGATTCCCAAGCTGCCATCGATTCGGGGAAAACTATGTTTTCGTTCCATTTCGCCACCCATGCGTTGAACGGCAAAACGGTGAACATTGCCACGATTCCTAAAAGCGACCATTTTGGTAACTCATTGCACCCCAAATAGTTAAAAGGCTTTTCGTAAACGAGCATCACATAAAGCAAAGGTGGCAATAACAACCCGATTACCTGATTGCAAACTTGGGTTATCTGCATATTGGTTATGCTCATCAACCCGCCGCCTCGCATCATACTTATTAATATGCCTAGCAAGCTGCTGAATACCAGTCCGAAGATTAGTAACAGCAAGAATATCAACAGCCTACTGCCAAATGTCGTCTTTTTTATTAACGGAAACTGCATTTTTTCAAATCTTTAATTATATTTATAAGTCTTTCATTTTCAATGAGTTTTTCCAAACTCTGGTGCATCCTGTATTTCCACTTCTGATTCGGGTTGCTTGGCTCGTTTATCTGTTCTTCCCATGTGCAGTCCCAGCGGAAGTCGCCGTCCATAGCTATGTAATCCTGAATCGGAAGTATGACCCACTGTGAGCTGCTGTTGAAATGTTGCTCCACGATTTCTTGGCACACCCACGGTTCGCAGAAATACGGCGGATTATCAGTATGATGCAGCATCTCGTGGTAGTAACGTGCCGAGAGTTCACAGTCTTGTTCCCACCATCCGCGGATTGTCGGCATGTCGTGCGTTCCCGTGGTGTCGACGCTGAGATAAGGGTTCTCGCGCGGGTCGCTGAACGGACGAGAGCTGTTTTTTGGCATACGCTGTACCTCGAGGCTCAAGATGCCTAGTTCACGCATCACACCAGGCACACATGGCGCCACCATTCCGAGGTCCTCACCACAAATCAATAATGAATTGTCACCAAATATGCTTTGCAGCCGTTTCCGACCCTCAATTTCCCATGTTCTCGGATCTTCTGGCGAATAATGTCCGAAACTCGCATCCGGACTGCCTTTTGGAATCTCCCAGATGCGGAAAAATCCCAAGATATGGTCGATTCTTAGTGCGTCGAAATATTTTTTGAACCATGCCACGCGCTCTTTCCACCATTGGAAGTTTTCGGCTTCCATCGCAGCCCAGTTATATGTCGGGAAGCCCCAGTTTTGACCTTTTGCCGAAAATGCGTCAGGTGGCGCACCGGTCTCCATGTCGAGGTTGAAAAGATGCGGCTGCTTCTTCACGTCGTCGCTTTCGCGGTTCACGCCAATGGGCAGGTCGCCCTTAAGCATGATACCTCTTTCGTGCAGATAATCAACGGCTTCCGAGAGCTGTTTGTCGCAATGCTGCTGCAAAAACTCGTAAAAACCAGACTTCTTGCCGCGTTTTTGGGCGTAAACCTTTTTCAGGTACTCCATCTTGGTTTTGAAAACCTCAGGATAATCGACGAATTCTTTGGCGTTGAGCTCTTTTTTTGTTTCCTGAAAACGTTTTTGTTCGTTCTCGTCTTTCAGCAATCCGACCTTCTCGACGTTGAGATAAATCGGATGTAACGCCTTGGTACTTATCGACTTATAAGGATATGAGTTGCTCCAGCCGCCGTCGGTGGTGGTGTCGTTGATTGGCAGAATCTGAATAAGTTTCAGTCCTGTCATGACGCACCAGTCGGCAAGTTTCTTCAGGTCGAGAAACTCACCGATGCCGCAGCTGTCTTCGCTTCTCAACGAAAAGACAGGAACAGCTACGCCAGCGTGATATGGTAACGCAGCATTCATATCATAGCCGTCATTTCGAGCTTGTCGAGAAATCACCGCCATCTGAATAATTCTGAATCAATTGTATGCCAGTGATTTCTCCATTCCGCTCCGCTCCAGTCGAAATGACGTTTAAAGTTTATCTATTTCTTTACACAAAGACTTAAATATTTCTGAAATCTCTCCAACACCGTTGATTCCGATGAGGTTACCTTGTTTCTTGTAGTAGTCGAGCACAGGAGCCGTCTTCTCTCTGTATTCCACGAAACGGTGTTTGATGCTGTCGATGTTGTCGTCGGCGCGACCGCTTGTCTTGCCACGTTCCAACATGCGGTTGATGAGGATCTCTTCCGGCACCTCAAGACTTAATACTGCATTGATTTTCAATGAGAAACCTTTCATTATCTCGTCAAGCATCTCCGCCTGTTTCACTGTGCGCGGGAAGCCGTCGAATAAGAAACCGGCAGATTTCAGGTTGGCGCCGACTCTACCTTTAATAATAGAAACGACGATTTCGTCAGACACCAAGCCGCCTTTGCTGATGATGTCCTTCACCTTCTTGCCGATTTCTGTCTCGGCAGCCATTTCTTCGCGAAGGATGTCGCCTGTTGAGAGGTATGTGAGGTTGTATTTTTCCTTAAGTTGTTGTGACTGAGTGCCTTTGCCAGCACCTGGAGGTCCAAAAAGAATGATATTCATTATTCAACAATTTTATAGATTTCTTTGAGATTTCTTCCGTATTCGTTGTAGTCGAGTCCGTATCCGACGATGAAGTCGTTGCCGATTTCCATTCCTACGTAGTCCATTTTGAGGTCGTATTTCAGAGCTTTCGGCTTGAACATCATAGTGGCGATTTTTATGTCTTTTGCGCCTTTTTTATTAAGGTTTTTGAGCAGTTCGGTCATGGTGAATCCTGAGTCGACGATGTCTTCCACTATGACGATGTCACGGCCGTTAATCTTTTCAGCCTCAATGCCTAACAGCTCGTTTGGCTTGCCTGTGCTATGCGTCCCGACGTAGGTTTTATACTTAACAAACGCCATCTCGCAAGGCATGTCGAGGTTTTTGAACAGCTCGGCGGCGAACATGAACGCACCGTTAAGCATGACGAGGAACAGAGGGTCCTTGCCTTCCATGTCACGCTTGATTTCACTGGCCATTCGATGGATTTCGTTTTCAATTTTTTCTTGAGAAATGAAAGGGGCGAACTCTTTGTCAGAAACTTTTATGATGCTCATAATCAAAGTGTTATATATTTATGTTAAAAATTATTAACTTTTGCAAATATAAAAATTAATTTAGTAACTTTGCAAAAATATTTTTGAAATATGAATCCGTTAGTAAGTGTAATTATGGGAAGCACGTCGGACCTTCCGGTTTTGGAGAAGGCGCTGGCGTTTTTCGATGAGATGGAGATTCCTTTTGAGATGAATGCCTTGAGTGCACACCGCACGCCTGAATTGGTGGAGGAATTCGCTAAAAACGCCCAGAAACGTGGCATTAAAGTGATTATCGCTGCTGCAGGTATGGCTGCTCATCTGCCAGGTGTTATAGCTGCCATGACCCCGATACCTGTTATTGGAATACCAGTAAAATCTGGTAACGACGGCATGGATGCACTCTTCTCGATAGTGCAGATGCCTCCAGGAATCCCGGTGGCTACGGTGGGAATCAACAACTCTTTGAATGCTGCTATCTTGGCGGCTCAGATTCTTGCTGTCGGCGACCCTTCGATAGCGAAACAGGTGGTAAACTATAAGGAAAACTTGAAGAAAAAGATCGCTAAAGCCAACGAGGAGCTGAAGGAGATTCATTACAAATTCAAGACCAACTGATGAACAACGATGTCAGAGAGGAAAGGCAACAACTTCTGCGCAGTTTCATAGTCCCGGTGGCGTTTGTCGCCATCATCTGGATTGTGAAATGCGTTGAGGAGCTTTTCCATCTCGACCTGTCGTTTCTCGGAATAAGACCGTTGCAGGTTGACGGTTTGCCAGGAATCGTTTGTTTTCATTTTCTTCACGGCAGTTGGAGCCATTTGTTGGCTAACACATTGCCAATCATTGTGTTAGGCGCTTGTCTTTATTATTTCTACAAGCCTATTGCCACAAAAATCTGGCTTTTGCTGATGTTTTCCACCGGCTTGCTGACGTGGTGCGGTGCCAGAGGCGGCATTCACATCGGAGCCAGCGCGTTGATTTATGGCTTGGCGTTTTTCCTGATGCTAAGTGGTTTCATAAGGCGCAACCGGAACCTAGTTATCGTTTCATTATTGGTTATTTTCCTTTATGGAAGTCTTATCTGGGGCATTTATCCGAAATATGCCATCGACAATCACATTTCATGGGAGGGACATCTGTCGGGATTGATTATGGGGATTGCGCTCGCAATCTTTTACAGAAACGAAGGTCCTCAGCGTGAAAAGCCCGACGACACTGACGATGACGACGATGATTTGGATGATGAAAACCCATATTGGAACGTCCCCGAGCCTCCAAAAGAAGAACTGACGCAACCGAGGTATCCAAGAGGATTTAGAAGGAGTGTTTAGGCATTCACCATAAATGGTGATGCTTACTGATTAAAATCCCCAAAAATGATGAGGGAGATGCGTGTTTGTATGATGTATTTTCGCATCATGAATAAACACCTATTTTTTATAATGAAAAGACTATTTTTATCCTTTTTTGCCATTATCGTTTTTTCCTTGTCGGGAAATGTGATGGCTGCTGAAAACGACACTATTTCGGCTGAAAATCAAAAAGTTACAAAATCGAGATTGACAATCGGAGGCTACGGCGAGGCGGTTTATACCCGTAATTTTTACAGCGATAACATATTCCGCTACTCACATCCGGAACGTTATAAAGATTCTCCCGGTCACGGCCGAATCGACCTGCCGCATGTGGTCATCAATTTGGGCTATGACTTCGGTCACGGATGGACTATGGGCAGCGAGATTGAGTTCGAGCACGGCGGAAACGAGGTCGCGGTGGAGATGGAGGCCGAGGAGACAGGCGAGTTCGAACACGAAATCGAACGTGGCGGAGAGGTGGCTCTTGAGCAGTTCTGGATTCAGAAATCGTTTTCCAAGGCATTGAATATCAGAGCCGGACATATCATCGTGCCAGTCGGACAGACCAACAATGCGCATTTGCCGACGCAGTTTCTGACATGCTATCGTCCAGAAGGTGAGTTCACCATCATGCCGAACACATGGCACGAGACAGGTATCAGCATCTGGGGAAAAATCGGAAAATGGCGCTACGAGGCTGTGGTTGTTCCTGCTTTGAATTCCAATATGTTTAACAACGCCAACTGGGTTAAAAACGGCTCCGCTTCGGCTTACGAATTCCGTGTTGCCAACAACCTTGCAGGCGCGTTGCGCATTGATAATTACTCGGTTAAGAACTTGCATATCGGCCTGAGCGGCTACATCGGCAACACTTTTAATAACGATATCGTGACCAACGAGGCGGAAAAATACAAAGATGTGAAAGGCACCGTGCTCATCGGTACCGCCGAGTTCGATTACAAAAACAACGGCTTTATTATAAGAGGTAACTTCGACTACGGTCATCTCAATGATGCCGATGTCATTTCCACCTATAATAAAAACCAGAACCATCAGAGTTTCTCGCCTTATCCGCGCTCGCTGGTGGGAGAGGAGGCAATGGCTGTAGGTGGTGAGATCGCTTACGATGTCTTAAAGTTCTTCAATAAAATTGACAGCCAGCTTTTCGTTTTCGGCAGATATGACTATTACGACAGCTATATCCCATCCGCTTCGGCAATCACCATGTACGACTGGACTGAACGCCATGTGATGACACTTGGTTTGAACTATTATCCGATAAAACAAGTGGTTATCAAGGCGGAATATTCCCAACGATTCCTCAAAGAGCAATACAACATAGAGCCGATGTTCAGCCTTGGTGTCGCTTATAGCGGATTCTTTGTGAGATAGATTATTAACAATTAAATTATAACAACATGAAAAAATTCTTCAAAACCACTTTGCTGATAGCATTTTCAGCATTGTTTGCAATGAGCTTTTCAGCCTGCAAAAAGAGTTCTAACAATTCTGAACCGACAACCGACACCGACGCGGTCAAAATCGCAATCATCAACCAGTTTTTGGATCACACCGTGGCTCCGACTTATTCCAAGCTGGCCCTGTTCACCGATGCGCTCGTCAACGACCTTGAATTCTTGCAAATCGAAAGGACTCAGGCCAATGTCGATGAGGCTTGCGCAACGTTTCTTGAAGCCCGCAAATGGTGGGAGATGAGCGAGGCGTTTTTGTTTGGCGCCGCTTCCGACTTCGGCATCGACCCGCACATCGACTCATGGCCGCTCGATGAGGATGCCTTCAACAACCTCATGGCAAGTCCAAGCATGATTGCCGCTCTCGACGCTGAAGACGGTGACATCATCGCTGGCGAGCAGCTTGGCAACGCTCTCCTTGGATTCCATGGCATAGAATACGTGCTCTTCCGTGACGGTCAGCCAAGAAACGTCGCCGAAATCACCGACGACTACTTGATTTACGCTGTGGCGGTGGCAGGCGACCTTCGCAACCGCTGCTTCCAACTCGAGGTGAGCTGGCTCGGCGAAAACGCTCCTATATTACACTATGAACTGATGGGAGAACTCGAGTTCAACACAACAGTCAACGGCGGTGACTTCAGCTATAGCGAAAACATGCAGAACGCTGGAAAGGCTGGAAGCACTTATGTGACACTCACTCAGGCACTTCAGGCTATCCTCGACGGCAGCATCGACATCTCTGACGAGGTCGGCACATCAAAGATTGGTAAACCGCACACCGGCGAGGACCCGACATACGTCGAATCACCTTACAGCCAGAAATCAATCATCGATTTCTACGACAATATCACCTCTATCAAAAACTCATACATGGGTGGCAATGAAGGCGAACGTGATGAAAGCAAATCGCTTCATGCATACGTTAAAGGCATTGATTCTCAGTTGGATAGCAGAATAGTTGAGGCTATCGACAATGCTCTCGCCAAGATCAACGGCATGGCAGCTCCTTTCGTGAACCACTACGCTGATCCGAGCGCAGGCGAGGCTATGGAGGCATGCCAGGCATTGTCAGACGTGCTTGCTGAAGCCAAAGATGCTATCAAGGACAACTAATTTTCTAAACTAATTATAATATGTTTAAAACTAATCATTTAACTTTATTTGTCGCAGCAGGCTTGCTGGCTTTCGGATTGGGTTCCTGTAAGAAGGAAAACAAGACCAATCCTACGCCGACACCACCTGCTCCTACTGTCATGGAGGGCACTTATGCCGGCGGTGAGTTGGGCACCACGTTCAACAACACGCAGTCTGCATATGAAGACCCTACTCCTGCCACCGTGCAGGCTGGAATGACAGCGCAGTTTAAGTACGGCGAGTATTTCTTCGAGCGTACTTACACTCAAAACAACGAGCCTTTCAACGGCTTGGGACCTCTTTACATCCGCAGCTCGTGCATCGCCTGCCATCCAGGTTACGGTCACGGAATGCGTATGAACCGCTATCGTGCCGACGACTGGGGCAACGGCTATCTGCTGGTGTTTACCGACCGTAACGACACCTATCTCAGCTCGTACACAGGAATGCCACAAACCAAGGCCGTCGCGCCTTTCAAGGCACCTCTCGACGAGACCAAGATTCAGATCAACTGGCTCAGCTACACCGACGAATGGGGCAACCAGTTTGCTGACGGAGAGGCGTACAGCCTGACCTATCCAGAGGTTTACATTCCTGAAGATGCGTTCTACGTTCCTCTCGAAGTAGGCGGAAATCCTATCCCTTACAGCGATTTCGTGTGCCGTCTCGAGTCGACAATCGGCATCTACGGCACCGGCTTGATTGACGCTATCCCTGATGACTCGTTGAAGGCTCAGTATCAGAAAGAGTTCAACGACGGTTACATGCAGAACGGCATCAACCCGGGCATGTGGGCTGGCAACGACTGGGCTCCGTCAGGATTGTATGGCAACACCAATCACCCGAAACGTTACACATACGCCCTCACACGCGGTCCACTGCAAGATGCTCCAGGCGCCAACGCCATCTGGAACATCACCAATGTGACTCATCGCACAAAGATGGGACATTACATGACAGGCGCATACGCTTTGAAAGCCTCGCAAGACCCTGACGTTCAAGCTGAGTTTTACAACTATTTCCCGCAGTACAACCTCACCGGCAATGTGGAAAACGACATCTACAACTATTTGATGATGAACGACCAGATTCCTGCTGAGATGAAGGTTCCTGAGATGAAAGACGAAGACTACGTCAACTTCATGGTGTGGCACCGTGGCTTGGCTGTCCCGGCAGCCCGTAACCTCGATGACCCTGAGGTGCAGCGTGGAAAAGAGCTCTTCACAGAACTCGGTTGCGCCTACTGCCATCGTCCGTCATGGGAGACCGGCGACGACGTGTTTGAAGACCCTGCAGGATTCTTCTCGACAGCAGATTCGAGATTGCCGCGTTATCCGCATCAGAAGATTTGGCCTTACAGCGACTACATCCAGCATAAGCTCCACATGGAGAACGACATCCGCACTGGATGGTGCCGCACCACTCCTCTCTGGGGCCGCGGCTTGTCAGCGATATGCACCGGCTCAAGTGACAGGTTGCACGACTGCCGCGCACAAACGGTTATCGAGGCAATCATGTGGCACGGAAACCCACAGAGCGATGCACGCCGTACAGTGGAGAAATTCCGCCAGCTGTCGAAAGCCGACAGAGACGCCGTCGTGAAATTCATTGAAGCGATTTGATTTTGTTAAACGATGTTGGGATGCGCCGTCGGCGCATCCCAACATTAAAATGATATAAAATGAAAAACAGATTAACCCTTTCAATATGGATTATCACTATCATTGTGTTGATAATCAGTACATTAGTTAAAACACCTTTTTACGATAAATGGTGGTTTGTGGCACTGCTTTTTGTGTTTGCAGGCGTTGTGCTTTTGGGAATTTTTAAACGCAAACTTTGGAAAGACATTCCAGTCTTCGGCATCCACACGTCGATTCTGCTCATTTTGTTAGGCGGTTTCCTGACGTTCACCACAAGTGAGAGTAAAAGCATACATCTGATTGAAAATGAACCTGTTAACGACCAATTACCTTTTTCTGTAAACCTTGAAAAATTTGATATTGTCTATTACCCTGGCACCATGTCGCACGCTGATTATGTGTCGTATGTGACGCTCGCCGACAACGATGGCAATATCCTCAAAGAGGGCAAAATTTCGATGAATAACATATTGAAATACAAAGGCTTCCGTTTCTTTAACGAAGATTTCGACAAGGACTTGAAGGGTTGTACTCTCACCGTGCAACACGACCCGTGGGGGATACTTTTCACATACATTGGTTACATTATTTTGTCAATATCGATGCTTGTCATTTTCTTTAAAAACATCACGAGAAAACGTATGACTAAATCTGGCAGAAGCCTTATCATCCTGTTTGTGATGCTGATGATTGGCACGATGGCTAATGCTCAGGAACTCAAGACTTTACCTAAAGATGTGGCTGCCGAATTGGGCGACATCTACATATATAACGGTGGCAGAATCGCTCCGATGCAGACATTCGCCAAAGATTTCTCTTGCAAACTTTATGGTAAACCGACATACAAAGGCTATACTTCTGAGCAGGTTCTCGCTGGTTGGATGTTTTATCCGACATATTGGAAAGGCACTGAACGTCAACAGAGTAAGCGCGACGAGGTAAAACATTTGGTCGAGTCGTTCCAAACTGGTGCGATGACGAAGATTTTCCCTTGCCAGATGCCCGACGGCACCGTGAAATGGGTCAGTCCTAATGACAACCTTCCGGAAAACTTGAGTGAAGATGAGTGGATATTTATAAGGAAATCAATAAGTTATCTCAATGAGCTGGTGGTAAAGCAGGATTATGCGAAGTTTTCTGAGACATTGGTTAAAATCAAGACATACCAGAAGAAAAACGCTGTCGCAGCTGATGGCACCACATCATTACAGTCGGATTTCCGCTTCAAAACGGAAAAGATTTACAATGTTTGGGCAAAGTATAATTACATAGCATATCTCTCGCTGTTTTTCGGAATAGTGTTTTTTGTGCTTTACTGTGTGTTTACCGCTATCGGAAAACAAGTCCCCAAATCTATTGCAAATATCTCATTATCAATAAATTGGATTATCTTTGCCTTCCTGACATTCCTGATTATTCTGCGATGGATAGTGGCAGGTCACATTCCTTTGGCGAGAAGTGCTGAGACACAGCATTTCATGGCGTGGGTGTCACTGCTCATCGCGGGCATAATGGCTTTGAAGAAAAACGGCAGAGTTAACACTATCGCTACTGGATTGATTGTCAGCGGCTTGATGATGCTCGTGTCGGTGATGAGCTCTGCAAACCCGAAAATCACCCCTCTGATGCCGGTGCTTTCGTCGCCACTGCTCGGTTTGCATGTCGCTGTTATCATGGTTGCATATGCTTTGCTTGCGTTCATGTTAATTAACGGGTTAGCAGCTGTGGTTGTGAGACTTTGTAACAAAAACTCATTGCCTGAAATCGAGCGCATGGCGGATGTTTCGCGCAACATGCTTTTCCCTGCGGTGATGTGTCTCGTCTTCGGTATCATGATTGGCTCTGTGTGGGCTAACATCTCTTGGGGTAACTATTGGGCATGGGATCCGAAAGAGACCTGGTCGCTGATTACCCTGATGGTATATGCCATCGCGCTGCACAAAAACATGGCTCCAGGCTTGCAAAAACCTTTGAATTTTCACATTTTCAATATCTTGGCATTCCTCTTCGTGCTGATGACGTATTTCGGCGTCAATCTTCTTGGCGGAATGCATGCGTACGGCAGTTGATTATTGATAATCAATATAATACCGTAATCTTGGATTGATTGTATCACCGACAACCTTCATCAGTTGCTCCCACGATACAATCAATCCTTTTTGTTCGCGGTGGTTCACGATTTTTTTCACGTCTTCATATTCAAGATATGGATGTCTGAGCAAAACCTTGAATGCGTCGCTATTGATTTTCAATTTGTTAGGAACAAATGCCGAATCAATTGTAACTTGATTTTTCAACCCTTCAAAACGTGCGGTGTCCATTCGATAAACCTCCAGAAGCTGCTCTGTTGCGCAGTATCCGCCGAGTTTGTCGCGATACTCAGCAATGCGTTTGGCAAACGCCGACCCAATGCCAGGAAGCTGTTGCAACAAAGTGGTGTCGGCGGTGTTGATATCGATTGTGACAAGGCATGCCTTGTCCGGACTGGCTTTTTCTGTTTTTTGTCTCAAAGTTTGTTTTTGATTTATTGTTGGTTTTGGTGCGACGGTGGTGTCGTGAAATCCCATTGTGGCAAGGCATGCCTTGCCATTTTGCGTCGTTGTTTTTTTAATTGAATCAGAAACTCTTATCGAATCCAAAATATGTTCCCGTCGAGCAATTATCGAATCCAAATCATGCTTGAAATACTCTCTTTTTGGAGGGTTGTTGATGATTATGTATTTGATAATCAATAAAATAATTATTGTTGAGACAATTGTAATAATTGCGATGCGCTCGCCACGCGAGAAGGTCATAAAACGTTTGAAATTGTCCATAAAAATTGGTTTGTTTCCTGTAGGGACGCGGCGTGCCACGTCCCTACAAAAATGATCTTTATTTAATGAATTGTGTTATTAAAATTACTGTAATTGCTACTGGTGCCAAGAATTTTATAATGAAATATATGATTTTTCTCAATCCCATGTTGACTGTGCCGCTGTTGGTGTATTCGTCGTAGAAATGTTCTTTTTTAAGTTTCCAGCCAACGAAAATCACAGTCGTAAGACCACAGATTGTCAGAAGGAATTTTGAAGTGAGTGTGTCGAGAAGTGAGAAAATATTTAATCCGAAAAGTTTCAGAGGTGTGCCGTCATGCAGGCTTTCACTCGAGAGAACACACAGCACAAACACCCCGATTGCCGAGTAAATAGTGGCTTTTTTACGGCTAAGATGCATCTGTTCTGTGAGGAATAATACCGGCACTTCCATCAATGAGATGGAGGAGGTGAGGGCTGCGATTGTCAGAAGCAGGAAGAATATAAGGCAAAAGAAATAACCACCCGTCATCTGGTCGAAAAGCATTGGCAGGGTGACGAATGCTAACTCATTGCCGGCTTCAGGTCTGATGCCGAACGAGAATGCCGCCGGGAAGATGACGATGCCTGCCAAAACTGCTATGAGAGTGTCGCTGATGCACACAGCAAAAGCGGTTGATGTGAGGTTGTCGTTCTTCGCGATGTACGAGCCGTAGGTTATCAAGCATCCCATGCCCAGACTCAATGAGAAGAAAGCCTGGCCGAGAGCGCTGATGAGCACCTTGCCTGTTATCTTTGAGAAATCAGGTTTCAGGAAAAATGAGATGCCTTCACTTGCGCCTTCCAACGTCAGTGATTTGATGCCGAGAATAATCAAGATTCCGAGCAGGATAGGCATCAGGATTTTCGAGTATTTCTCAATGCCTTTTGTCACACCTTTTATGATAATAAAAGCAGTGAGGAAAACGAAAATGCCTTCGCTGAGGATAGGCTGCCAACTCTCGTTCATCAAGTTGTTGAAATCACCTAAGATGGCGTTTTTATCCAATCCGTGATAATAGTTGATGATGGATTTGCCCAAAGCGTCGATGGTCCAGCCTGCCACGGTGCAGTAAAATGCCATGATAAGGAATGAACCAATCACACCCAAATAACCTATTATGCCCCAGCCTTTGGATCCTGGAGCCAGCGCTTGGAACGCACCCACAGGGTTTTTGCCCGAGCGTCGTCCGATGATGAACTCCGACAACATCAGCGGCAATCCCATCAGCAGTACGATGGTGAGATAGACAATGAAAAACGCACCGCCACCGTTGGCGCCCGCCTCACAAGGGAAACGGTAAATATTACCCAGCCCGATGGCGGAACCTGCCGCCGCCGCTATGATTCCGAATTTTGAACCGAAACTTTCTTTGATGCTGCTCATAGTTTTATTCTTTTTCTCCGTATGCAAGGTCACCGGCATCGCCTAATCCCGGTACGATATAAGCTTTCGCTGTCAACTCGTCGTCGATGTTGCCGATCCACAATGTGGCATCGTATTTTGACAGTTTTTTCTTTACATAATCAACGCCTTCTGCACTTGCGATGACTGCCGCGAGATGCAGTTTCGATGGTTTCATCTCGTCGTGAAGCAGACCGTCGAGACACTGCACCAGTGATGAGCCCGTGGCAAGCATCGGGTCGACGAGCATCAGCACACGACCGTCGATGTTGGCTGCTGAATAATATTCGATTCTAATCTCAAAATCTTCGTTTTTGTCATATTTTCTGTATGCTGCGATGAAAGCGTTGTCGGCCTTGTCGAAAACGTTCAAAAAGCCTTGATGCATAGGTAATCCAGCACGCAAGATGGTAGCCAAAACAGGTTGGTCAACCATAATGTTCATCTCCTTCTCACCAAGCGGTGTGGTGATGTTAACTGTCTCATAATCAAGCGTTTTGCTGATTTCGTATGCCATCAACTCGCCAATGCGCTCGAGGTTTTTGCGAAAACGCATTCTATCGCCTTGAACTTCAACGTTTCTCAATTCGGCGAGATAGTTGTTGAGGATGGTGTTATTGGCACCGAGTTCTATAACCTTAACCATAGTTTGTTAAATTTTATTTCGTTTTAAAATTTTCAATGCAAATTTATAAAATATATTCAATTTGTTGAACTTCAATCCTGTATAAAAATTCTCTTTTCCTCCAAAACCCTTGTAAAATCTTGCCAAACCGTCGTTGTCTGAACCTTCGAAATCAAGAATATATCCAGTGTTGCTGTATTTTTTGATGATGTGGTCGAGCAAAAACGCAAGTCCGTGGTTTTCTTTGTTCGATTCGTCGGAACCAGAGAAGAGAAACACTGTTTTGTTGTGGCTCATCATGAAAAATGCGCCCGCAACAATCTGATTGTCAGTGTTTTGTGCGCCTAAAACCAGACATGCGTCATGTTTCTTGGCTGTTTCGACAAGTTCCAATAATCTTTCATACTCCTTGTCGCCCCAATGTTTGATATCCTTGCCTCTGTTTTGTCTGAAAAGCTTGATTATTGCTGATGGTTCGACATCTTCTATCACCTTTAAACCTTCTTTTTTTGCTTTCGCGAGATTTCGCTTGGTGTTTGAATGGTAGTTTTCTGATAAAACACTGTATTCCCGATCCAGTGAAAGCTCAATGTTTCTGTGGGTAATGCCCTTAAGGCCCTTAATGGCATTAACGCCTTTAAGGCGGAAATCTGCAAACTTGAATTTTTCAGGAATCGCATTTAAAAATTCCTCGATTTTAGCTTCCGAGACCTCTTTTTTTGAAAAAACACCAAACTTTTGTGTGAAAAATGGCTGAAAAAGATAGTTTATCCCGCATTTTTTGTTTCCGGCGAGGGGCATTACAGTCGCATAATCGTCTTCAACCAATGCCTCCCAATCCGGATGAACCACGTCAAGATACCATGACCAGCAATAGATGTTTCCGTCGGGACTTTGTGCGATACATTCATCCCAACGTCGCGTATCTATCTGATTATGAGTTAAATAGCGTATCATGACTTGTCGAGGGCGTAGTCGAGGATTCTTCTGTAGAGTGTGATCCAGCCTTCCCAGCGTTTCTCGCCGCTGAGCGTTTCGTTGTGCCACAAAAGTATGAATGTTCCGTTCACATCTTTCACTTCTTGAATGAGTTTCGTGGCTTTTCCGTACGATTCCTCGATGTTTAGGTCGAGGTAGTCGCGCATCGTTCCGTCCATCACGGCGAACGGGTGTATGTTGAGGTTCGTCACGTTGTCGTGCTCGAGGTCGAAGAAACGGTATGTGTCGGCGATGCCTGCGCGGAAGCCTGGCTGTGAGGCGTAACCCATTGTGTAGTCGTCGGTTATGTCCAAATCAATGAGGATTTGGTAGCTGAGCGGCAAGCGGAGTCGCAGAAAATGCTGGCGGCTAATGGTGATTTCACGGTTCAGCACCTTCGAGAGTTTCTCAATCTCCGTTTTGACCTTTTCCTTGTTTAGATATGATGAAAATGAAGGATGAATGCCAACTTTCGCATAATCGCCGAGGCGTTTTATCAGATTTTGGAAGTTGGTGTTTCTCAACGAGATGTTCTTGTCGTTGAGGTCATATTCTCCGCAAAGTATGAAATATAAAGGATGCAGGTTAAGCTGTTTTTGCAGCTGAATCTGATAGTCGAAAGTGTCGAACGGGTCGGCCTTTTTGCCGAAAATCACTTTCCATCTTGTCTTAAACTCTTGGAAATCAAAGTTTAAGATGTCTCGCGCCGATGATGCCAGGGTTCTGAAGATGCCTTTGTTTTTATACGACCAAGCCGCATCAACATCGTAAGTGGGGATGAAGGTGAACGACTTCTTCTTCAGCTGCAGATTCGGATAAATCGCCGTAAGGATATTGCCCAGTTCCATCGCCCAAATATTGACCAATGGCTTCTCTAACATATTCATTTTGAATAATATAGAGTCTTTTGCCTGAAAACGGTTGTACTTGTCGTTGATGTGTGGCAGGTATTCTTCGTAACGTGAAACCAGATAGAATGAGGCGGCGAAAATGTCGAATGGAAACACCGACTTGTCGTTATACACTGGAAATATTGCCTTAACATCCTTATAATCAATGATTTTCAGCTCTTTTTCCGTGATGTCGTGCTCAAAAAGAAGATTCGTCGCTTTCTGGAAAGGCTCGTTCCAAAACTGGTTTTTACCGTAATGAAACTTTGGTCCGTTGTACGAGGTGAACGTCTCGTTGTCAGTCGTAAATTTAAACGAAATACCCAGTAAGTCTTTGATAATCAAATCAAAGATATAATGAAGACGATTTGTCGTTTTCGGTACTAAAATAAGCATATCCATATCGCAAAAATACTTCTTTTTCTTTAAAAAACAAATTAAATCACAATTTTTTCTCTCAATCGGATGTCGTCCGACGAGGCTCCCAGCATGATTGTGAACTCTCCCGGCTCGAGATTTTGTGTAGGAATTGTAAACGTAACATGTTGAGTGTCATTCTTTTGTATGAAAACTCGTTTGAAACCTTTCAGCAGTTTCTCGGCAGGTGTGATGGTGGCGTATTCGTCGCGTAGATACAGCTGAACAACTTCTTCACCGTCGTATTCGCCTGTGTTTGTCACGTCGAGAGAAACCTTTAATTCGTTTTCTAAATTATTGATAATCAAGTTACTGTATTCAAAATCCGTGTAACTCAGACCATGACCGAAGCAGAACAGAGGCGTGCTCTCGCATTCGACATAATCGTGAGGTTTTGGCTGAGAATAATAAACTGGAATCTGACCTGTGTTACGAGGTTGCGATATCGGCAAACGCCCGGCCGGGTTATAGTTTCCGAAGATTACATCTGCTATGGCATTTCCGCCTTGCTCGCCAGGATAGAAGGCGGTAAGCAGAGCGTTGGCGACTTCGTTAGCAGTGTTCTTAAGCAGAGGACGACCTTCTATGTAAACGATAATCAATGGCTTATGCAGCTTTGCAATCTCTTTGATGAGGCTCTCCTGCAAGCCTGAAAGCTCGATGGAGACGCGGTCGTAGCCCTCGCCGCAGTCCATGTCGGAGATATGCTCGTTGACTACGGCGGCACCAGTGGATTCGTATGATGTCTTGAAGTCGCGCGCCGACGAGCCTCCAACAACCATAATCGTGACATCCGCTGATTTCGCTGCGTTAACAGCCTCTTTGAAATCGGAGTCTTGCGTGTCGCGGATGGAGCAACCTTTGGCGTAAACGATTTTCGTTTCAGGATTTGCCCGATTTTTGATGCCTTCAAGCACCGTGACGATGTCGTCTGGATATTGAGGTGCAGTGTAATCGCCAAGTTGGTTGTACATATTGTCAGCATTCGTTCCTATTACGGCGATTGTTTTTATGTCTTTCGACAGCGGTAATACTCCGTCGTTTTTCAACAAAACCACCGATTTTCTGGCTGTTTCTAATGCCAAATCGGAATCATGCGACGATTCCGGAACTGGAATGTATGGATTGTCGAACAGCCCGATTTCATATTTAAATCGCAGCACATGTCGCACCGCCTCATCGACGTTTTCCATCGGCACGATGCCGTTTTCGACGGCGGTTTTCAGATATGCCCCATAATTCGATGCACCAAGGTCGATATCCACACCTGCGTTGATGGCTTGTGCCGTTGCAACTAATTGATTCTCAGCGGTTCGGTGTGTGCTGTGCAATGCCCAGATGCTCCCGAGGTCTGAGAACACGATGCCGTTGAAGCCCCATTGCCCACGAAGCACGTCTTTCAGAAGGTAACTGTTTGATGTACAAGGTATTCCGTCGATGGCGTTGTATGATGTCATGATGCTCTTGGCACCGTTTCTCACTGCCATTTCGAAGTTTGACAGGTAATCGGATGTCAGATAATTCTGTCCGGTCTGTGCGGCAGCGCCGTTATGTCCGCCTTCAGGGATGCCGTAAGCCGCAAAATGTTTCACCGTCGCCGCCAGATGCTGCTGCATTCCTTTGATGATGGCGCTGCCCAAGGTGCCGGAAAGGTACGGGTCCTCGCCGAATGTCTCTTCAACTCGTGACCAGCGCGGATCTCTTGCGATGTCAAGCACTGGACCGTATCCAAACTGAGCGCCTCGGCCTGCGGCCTCGGCGCCGACAGCGTCACCTATTTTATATAACAACTCTTCGTCCCATGTCGCTGCTAATCCCAAGCCCGTCGGATACACCGTCGCTCCCACAGCCATCAGTCCGTGAGGACATTCTTCAGCGAAATAAATAGGGATTCCTAAGCGTGTGTCTTCGACTGCATAACGCTGCATCTTATTGAAAATCAATGCTGATTCTTGTGCGTCGGGACCAGTCTCCACGGTCTTTTGTGACCATGGGTCGGCACGCAGAACGGCCCAGAAACCACCACATGGCAGCGTGTCCATCAAAGCATGATACGACTCGTCGTCGAGGTTGAAGCCTATTGGACAACATAACTGCCCGATTTTTTCTGTTAAAGTCATCTGACTCAATAACTTATCGACTTTGATGTCGATGTCGTCTTTCTTCGGCGCCGAGCATGACACCAAGTAAAAAAGCGTTATTATCGCAAATATCCTGTTTTTCATACTACAAAATTACAAATAAAATTATCACATATTAAAAAAAAATGTACCTTTGCAGACTTTTAAGATTAATCATTAAAAATAAATACAATGAAAAAATTTACATTTATGTTGCTTCTGTCGCTGATGGGTCTCGTAATGGCCGCACAGACAGTTGAGATGACTTATCATTTTGATAATCCGAAAGTTACAGAGCTTCGTGGCTATCAGCAAATAAGCTTTGACGGCTGCATGCAGACCGCTTTGGCAGGTAATCCTTCGTTGCCATACAAGGCTGTCAGTTTGATGCTTCCACAAGGCACCGAAGCTGAGTCAATAGTTGTTGAACTCTCTGATTTTCAAGAGATTGAAGGCAATGTCAGTCTTTTCCCATATCAGCCGTCAAGAACGATGAATGATACGGAAAAAAGAGACTTGGTCATAAATGATGCGATATATGCTTCAAAAAGTGTGTATCCTACTGAGAATCATGGTGTTGTAACAACTCAGTACAAGAACGGATACGGCTTTGCGTTAGCTTCGTTCACCCCAGTGCAGTATATCCCTTCAGAAGGTAAGGTGATGTATGCAAAAACCGCTACAGTGCAAGTAAACACTAAGGCTTCAAAAGAAGATCATAGCGCAAATCTTTGGGCTACACAGGAAATAAAAAACACTGTGAAACGTATCGCTCAGAACCCAGAGATGGTTGAGACTTATCAGACCAAAGGTCGTGAGGTTACAGCTTACGATGTGTTGATCATCACAAGTTCAGAGTTTGTTGATGGTTACAGCGAGTATTGCGAATATTACAACTCGATCGGTCTTCGTAACAGAATCGTTTTGGTGTCGGATATCTGCAGCACTATGACAGGTGTCGATGATCAGGATAAAATCCGTAACTACATCATTCAGGAATACCAGAACAACGGTATCTTGATGGTGGTTTTGGGTGGCGATGTCAACATCGTGCCTTACCGCGGATTCTACTGCTATGTGACATCAGGTGGTGGTAACCAGGAGAGCAACAATATTCCGGCAGACCTTTATTATTCTGGTCTTGACGGTACTTGGAATGATAATGGTGACGGTCGTTGGGGTGAGCCTGGTGAGGATGACCTCATGCCTGAGATCGGTGTCAGCCGTATGTCGTTCAAGACAGCCACTGAGCTTCAGAATATGATTCACAAGACCTTGTCGTATCAGCAAAACCCGGTGATGGGCGAGTTCCATAAAGTGATTTTGGCTGGCGAGCATCTTTATGATAACCCTACTTCAAACGGCTCTGATTATCTTGAACTTCTCATCGGTTACCATGATGATAACGGATATTCAACTTTAGGTTATCCTGAAGATTATGATTTCACCAAACTCTATGAAGAAGAAGGTACTTGGAGCGGTTCGGCATTGAAACAGGCTATCAATGCAGGTACAAGCTATGTGCATCACGACGGACACGCCAACTCTGGCTATGTGGCTGGTTGGTATGGCGTTTCTAACAGCGATTTCTCAGGTGCTAACGGCGTTGACCACAACTACACATTCTTCCATTCACAGGGCTGCGACTGCGGCGCTTTCGATGAGAACTGCATCCTCGAGAAGATGGTGACAATCGAGAATTTTGCTGTCGCCGTCATCGGTAACTCACGTTACGGCTGGTTCAACGAGGGTCAGACTGAAGGTCCTGGCGCTCACCTCGAGAGAGAGATGACCGATGCACAGTGGGCCGACCGTCTCGGATGGCTCAGCATGGCTCATGCCAATGGCAAATGTATGACAGCACCTTGGGTGACAGCTCCTGGTCAGTGGGAGGAAGGCGCTTTGCGCTGGAACTTCTACGACATGAACATCCTCGGCGACGGCGTTGTCAACGTGTGGCTCGACGAACCTATGACAGCAATGGTAAACGCTCCGTCACAGCTTGTTGTCGGTACTCCTTCGTTTACAGCAACAGTGACCGACGCTAACGGCAATGGTTTGTATAACTTCCGCTGCCTCGTCTATATGGACGGCGAAGTCATCGCAATGGGCGCAACAGATGAAAACGGCGTGGCTGAGATAGCTTTTGAAGGCGGTCTGCAGAACGTTGGAACCATGATGATGAAGATTCAGGGTGTGAACTCATATCCTATTGATTTCGAGATGATGGCGGTGCCGAGCAACACCCCATACGTCGTTTATGATGCCTATGCATTGAATGGCGGCAGCCAGATTGAATATAATGGCAATTATTCATTCAATATGACATTGAAGAATGTCGGAAGCGTCAACGCTAACAACGTCACTGCAACAATTTCATGCGATAGCGAATATGTGACATTCAATTCTACAGAGGCAACAGTCGGTAATGTCGCTGGCAATCAGAGTGTTACAGTTGAAAACGCCTTCGCATTCACAGTGAGCGACGATGTCCCGAACAACACTCCGGTGCGTTTCAATCTCGTTTGCACCGATGGCACTGAGACTTGGGAAAGCCATTTCAACGCCAGAATCTATGCTCCTGAGTTTGAATTGGTCAGCGCAGTCCTCGAGACACCAACTGGTGGCGCTTTGAATCCTGGCGACAGCGGCACAGTGTTCTTCACATTGGCAAACACTGGTGGCGCAGCAGTGCCGTCAGCTGTGTTCAGAATCTACAACTCACACGAAGATATCACAATACCAACCACAGAATGGAACTATGGCGAGATAGCTGCAGGTGAGGAGTTTACCGCTGAAATGTCATTTACTTTGAGTAATAATGTTGAGATTGGAACTATGTATCAGCTGTTTTATGCTGCTATGTATGGCAATTACAGCATCACTGACGCTTATTATATCTCTGTCGGACAGTCATTGGAAGGCTTCGAGACAGGCGATTTCAGCGCATTCAACTGGCAGAGTGCAAGCCCAATCTACGCTTGGACAGTGGTGACGGAAAACCCTTACGAAGGAATGTATTGCGCCAAGTCATCTTCAATTTCCGATTACGAGACATCGGCATTGTACATCACAGTGGAAGTAGGTTCTGAAAGCGTGGTGAGCTTCTATTATAAGGTGTCGTCAGAATCGAACTACGACAAACTTTTCTTCAAGATTGACGGAGCAGAGAAAAACAACTGGTCTGGTGAGTTGTCATGGGCACAGGCTTCCTACACCTTGACTCCTGGTACTCATGAACTTAGATGGGAATACACCAAAGACGTTTCAATGTCAAGCGGCAGCGACTGCGCATGGATTGACAACGTGGTGTTCCCGGCATCGACAATTATAACAAAAGTTGAAACTGTGGTCGAACACAATGCAACGGTTTATCCTAACCCGATGAATGATGTGTTGAATATCCAACTTGGTGATAATCAGACAGATGTGGAGGTTTACAATAGCCTCGGACAGGTCGTGAGACGTTACAACAACGTGTCAGGCGACATGCAAATCAATGTTGAAGACCTCAACGCCGGAATGTACTTCGTAAAGGTTAACGGCGAAGTTACCAAGGTTATCAAACGTTAACGGTAACAAAACACCGATAACAAAATATAGAATAAAAACACAAACGGCAGCGCCACCCATTGCAGGATGACGACTGCCGTTATTGCAAATATTACCACGAAGTAGCGAAGGATGTTTTCCTTAAAACGTAAGCTTTTGATTTTGAATGAGAAAAACGGTACTTCGCTGACCATGAGCCAACTGAAAATGGCTATCATGGCAAGTAAAAAATATGGGTTTGTGACAAATCTGTAAAGCGCACTGTCCTGACCTAATGAGAAAAGCATAAACGGCAGCGACGCAATGAAAAGTCCGACCGCCGGCACCGGAAGCCCGATAAATGAAGAGCTTTGACGTGTGTCGAGGTTGAATTTTGCCAGTCGTATTGCGGCGAATGCTGCTAAAACGAATGCCAGCAAAGTGAAGATGTTGAAGTTGTGAATCCACCAACCTATGCCAGTCTTGCTGAGATACCATGACACGATAAACGACGGTGCCACGCCGAACGAAACGATGTCCGACAACGAATCGAGCTCGGCTCCGATTGGCGATTTGGCGTTAAGCATGCGGGCTGCGAAACCGTCGAGGAAGTCGAAGACTGCAGCGACAAAAATCATAGCGGAAGCCCATAAGACATGTTCGTGGCATAAGAAAAGTATTGATGCACAGCCGCTTAAGAGGTTGCAACAAGTGATGGCGTTTGGAATATGCTTTTTTATTGACATGGTACTATTTTTTTCTTGCAAAGATATGATTAAATTTAAAACCAAGAAAAATCAGTCTGCAAATTTTCTCCGAAAATTCAAAGGCCTGATTTTTTTCTTGGTTTTAATATAGTAGTTGACTTTTATTTTAAGCGATAAGAATTTGGCGTGCAGCCGGTGTGTGTCTTGAAATATCTGTAGAAAAATGACGTATTCGGGAAGTTGAGCTGGTCGGATATCTCCTTGATAGTCAAGTCGGTATGACGCAGAAGGTGTTCTGCTTCGAGAATCACATATTTATTAATGACATCTGGAGCCGAGTATCCGCTCACACCTTTTATGATTTGCGACAGATATTTCGGCGAGATGTACATCTTTTCGGCGTAAAATTTCACCGAGCGTTCTTTGTCATGATACTGCTCAACCAGTTCGATGAACGACTCAAACATATATTTTTGTCGCGATGACATCTGAGGCTCACCGCTTTCCTCCTCAATACGCAGACGTTCCATGAGCATTCCGCCTATGAGGTAAAAGAATGATGTCAGAAGATAACTGACACTGTCGTTACGATACTCTGATTCTGCTTTGATTACATTATCAATGAGTTGGAAATATTTCGCCGCAATATCAACTTCCTCCGGTCCCATCTCCATAATCGGACTTTTGAGCATGCTGAGGGCGTTGATGAAAAATTTGTCAAGGTCGGACCTCAGAGTGTTCATGTATTTCGGCGACACCGCCAATATAGTCATTTCAACAAGTTCGTTGTCCGATCCAATAGGCTCCAACTGTATAATATTATTAGGTATGTTGACAACCAGCATGCCGTCGTGAATCACATGTTCCTTAAGGTTAATGGTGCATTTGAAATGCCCTTTACGACAATAAGCCGCCACGAAACCGTCAATGCGACTTGGATACTTAAGTAATTTATAGTCAACATCGTTCGTCTGTCTTGCAAGAATAAAATCATCGCCAATGCTGACAATATCGTCTTTTAAAAACAGCTCTTTCACCTTGGAAAGAGTGAATCTATTATACAACTTATTATCCATATGGAAATAATTTTCGACAAATATATACTATTTTGTTGATATGTTGTACCTATTTTTTTAAAAATTCGACCTTTAGATACTTTTTAGTCAAAAAATGATACCTTTGATTAGAAAAATGTTTTGTTATTTTGCATCTTGAAAATTGAAATGGTTAATATAAGTGTAAAAACAATGAAAAGTGTAAAAATTACGAGGATTTTGGCGATTCTTACATTGATTCTGCTGTCGGCCTCTCCGATGTGCGCTCAGCGTGTCGTGACGTTGCAGGACTGTCGTGACATGGCACTTGAGAACAACAACAATCTCAAGATTTCGCAGGAGAAGGTCAATATGGCGAACTACGACAAAAAAATCGCTTGGGCCAACTACTTCCCGACAATCTCGGCACAGGGAACGTACATGCACAACGAGAAGCCGCTACAGTTGTTGAGCGATGAGAAAATCAATACAATCAACACTGTCGGCAGCGCTTTGCAAGGTGAGGTGAACGGTTACATCGACCCAATCATCCAAAACCTGATGCAGAACCCGTTGATGTACCAGCTTATCATCCACAGCCCTGAGCTTCAATCAATTATCCAAAATATGCATCATATCAGTGCATTGGAGGCTCTTGACGCTATCGGACAAGAGGTCACCAAGAACTTCTACCTCGACACTAAAAACGTGTACGCTGGCATGGTGACGGTGATGGAGCCTGTTTATGCAGGCGGCAAGGTGCGCGCTTACAATAAAATGGCGCGTTACGCCCAGGATCTCGCCCAGATGCAGCTCACCACCGAGCAACAGGAAATCATCGTCGCAACCGACAAAGCATACTGGCAGATTGTATCATTGGCAAACAAACAGAAACTGACAGAAAACTATGTCGAGCTCCTCAGAACCATGTCTGACAACGTTGACAAACTGGTTCAAGAAGGCATGGCTACCAACTCCGACAGACTTTCCGTCAAGGTGAAACTCAACGATGCCGAGCTTTCACTCATCAGAGTGCAGAACGGCGTGGCATTGTCGAAGATGCTTCTCTGCCAGAGCTGCGGACTGCCTCTCGATACAGAAATCACTCTCGAAGACGAGAATCTTGAAGATGTGGCGGTGCCTGTCTATACAAATGAATATACCGAGGATGACATCATGAACAACCGTCCGGAGTTGCAGAGTCTGAAGCTCGCCACACAGATTTACGACAAGAAGGTGAACATCGCCCGTGCCGATTTTCTTCCGACAGTGGCGGTCTTCGGTAACTACCTCGTGACCAACCCTTCATGTTTCAACGGGTTCGAGAACGAGTTCCACGGAATGTACAACGTTGGCGTGGTCGCAAAGGTGCCGATCTTCCATTTCGGCGAAGGCTACAACAAAATACGTAAAGCCAAGGCCGAGGCAAACATCTACAAGCTGAAACTTGACGACACCAAAGAACTTGTGATGCTTCAGGTTAACCAGTACGAGAAACAGATTAAAGAGGCTGAACAGCGTCTCACGATGACTACCGAGAAGATGTCGGATGCCGAGGAAAACCTTCGCATGGCGACGGTTGGCTTCAACGAGGGCATGATTCCTTCATCGACACTCGAAGCAGCCCAGACAGCATGGATGCAGGCTCATTCGGAGTACATCGACGCGAAAATCGACGTCATCATGGCAAACACTTATTTGAAGAAATCTATTGGAAAGTTGAATTAGTTAATTTTAAAAGATATGGCAACAGAAAGAACTCAAAGAATAAACACAATCATCGCATTGGCGGTGTTGGGATTAGTTATAGCAACCGTTTGTGTCATCGGCTCAATCACTTACGGTAGGACAAATGAGATTATGCAGGGTCAGATGGAAGTCACGGAATACCGTGTGTCATCAAAGGTCCCTGGCAGAATCATGGAATACAGAGTCAAGGAAGGCGACAAGGTGAAGGCTGGCGACACGTTGGCAATCATCGAGGCTCCTGAAGTTAAGGCTAAGAAAGCTCAGGCTGAGGCTGTGCAGACCGCAGCAGTGGCATTGAACGACAAAGCTGAGGCTGGCGCTCGTGAGGAGCAGATCCAAGGTGCATACGAGCTTTGGCAGAAAGCTATCGTCAACCGCGACATCTGGGAGAAATCGTTCAAACGCGTGTCGAACCTTTATAAAGAAGGTGTGGTGAGCGAGCAGAAATACGACGAGACCAAGGCACAGTACGATGCCGCCGTCGCCACCGAGAAGGCTGCGAAATCACAGTATGACATGGCAGTGAAAGGCGCTCAGAAACAAGACAAGGAGATGGCAGCCGCCAAGGTCGAGCAGGCTAAAGGCGTTGTGGCGGAAGTCAACTCATACATCAACGAGACAATTTTGTTAGCCTACGCTGACGGTGAGGTGACAGATATCTTTCCGCACATCGGCGAGCTTGTCGGAACAGGAGCACCAATCATGAACATCGCTATGATGGACGACTTGTGGGCAACATTCAACGTCCGTGAGGACCATCTCAAGAGAATGCCAATCGGAAGCCGTTTCACCGCTGAGTTCCCGGCATTGGGCGCAAGTGTCATCATGGAAGTCAACTACATGAAAGACCGTGGCGACTACGCCGCTTGGAAAGCTACCAAGCAGACTGGCCAATACGACCTCAAGACTTTTGAAGTCCGTGCTGTTCCTGTAACGAAAGTGGAAGGCTTGAGACCAGGCATGACCGTCATTTACAGAGTAGGTGAGGAGACAAAATGAAAGGATTCAATCAAATAGTGGCTATCGCGAAACGTGAGCAGAAAAGGATGCTCCAGCGTGGAATCTATACGTTCTGTATGGTTCTCGCGCCTATTGTGGCGTTCCTTTTCTTCACCACGCTGATGGGTGAGGGTCTGCCGTCGGAGCTTCCTGCGGGTGTCGTCGACGAGGACAATACCGTCACCACGCGTGAGGTGATACGTAACCTCGACTCGTTTCAGCAGACGAACATCATCGAGCATTACTCTGATGTCGCCGCGGCGCGAAAAGCCATGCAACAAGGAAAGATCTACGCTTTCTATTATATCCCGAAAGGCACTACGCAACTCGCCATCTCCGGCAAGCAGCCGACAGTGTCGTTCTACACAGCGGCTTCGTATCTTATCCCTGGCTCTCTGGAATATCGCGACATGAAGATGATGTCTGAATATGCCTCCGGAGCCGTCGGAAGGGCCACGCTGTACGCAAAAGGTTATACCGAAGACCAGGCGATGGCAGTGCTGCAGCCAATAAAGATGGAGATGCACGCTATCAACAACCCGAGCCTGAACTATTCGGTTTATCTCAGTAACACCATCCTTCCGGGTATCATCATGCTGCTCATCATGCAGGTGTCGATATATTCTATCTACGTCGAGATGAAGGAAGAGACGGCAAAGGAATGGCTCGCCATGGCCGATAACGATATCGTCAAGGCATTGATAGGCAAGCTGTTACCTCAGATTGTGACATGGTCGCTGATGGGATTGTTCTGTCTGTTCCTGCTTTATGGCGTGTGGAGGTTCCCTCTCAACAGCGGAATATGGCCGATGGTTTTGAACATGTTCCTTCTCATCAACGCCTCGCTGGCGCTCGGCGTGTTCTTCTGCGGACTGGTGCCTTCGTTGCGTTGGGCGTTGAGTCTCGCGACACTCTGGGGCGTGCTGTCATTCCCGATATCAGGCTTCTCATTCCCGATGATGGCGTTTCCTGACACGTTGAAAGGTCTCTCATGGCTGTTCCCGCTACGTCATTACTTCCTGATATATGTCGATCAGGCACTCAACGGACTACCGCTGCATTATTCGTGGCTCAATATCGCCATTATGCTGGCGTTCTGGGGTCTCCCGATAATGCTTCTCGGACGTTTGAGAAAATTCTTATTAGAATTCCATTATACTCACTAATTTGTTGATTATGAAATGGTTAAGAAATACAATAGAGGTTTGGGCGTATGAGATGAAATGTGCGTTGCTCGACGAAGGCGTGATTGTCTTCTTTATCATCGTGCCTCTGCTTTACCCTCTTCTTTATGCATATTTGTACAACCACGAGAGCGTGCGTGAGGTGCCGACAGTGGTGGTCGACAACAGCCATTCGACGCTGAGCCGCGAGTTCACACGTCGTGTCGATGCCTCCGCTGATGTGAATATTATCTCGCATTGCCAAGACATGGAAGAGGCAAAAGAGATGATTCATCGTCGTGACGCCTACTGCCTGATTTACATCCCTGAAGACTTTGCCAAAGACGTGGCGGAACATCGCCAGACCGTTGTTGAGCTGTATTCCGACATGAGCGGATTGCTTTATTACAAAGCAGTTTTGAGTAGCTGCACCGAGGTGTCGCTTGACATGAACAAAGAGATAAAAGCACAGCTTATCCCAGGCGCGACGGAGCAGCAGATATCCACGTTCCAATATCCTATCGAGTACAAATATGTCCCGATGTTCAACACGCAAAGCGGTTTCTGTACCTTCATCATCCCTGCCGTTTTGATGATGATTATTCAGCAGACCATGGTTCTGGGTGTTGGCATGATGGCAGGCGAGGAGCGTGAGAAGGTGCGCAAACACATAGCCGAGCCGCATATCGAAGGGAAAAATCCTTCTGAAGTGCTTCTTGGAAAATCTGCGGTGATATTCACCATCTATGTCATCGTGGCTGTGTATCTGGCATGCATAGTGCCTGTATTGTTCAACCTTGTACACATCTGGCGTTGGCAGACTTTGCTGGCGTTTATGGTGCCTTTCATCACAGCATGTGTGTTCTTCAGCATCTCAATCTCGTCAATAGCACACGACAGGGAATCGTTCATCATTATGTTCGTGTTCCTATCCATCCCGTTGCTTTTCGCGAGTGGCATTTCATGGCCATCCAGCAACATCCCGATCTTCTGGAAAGGCTTCTCTTGGCTGTTCCCGTCTACTTTCGGAGTTAACGGATTCGTGAGAATCACTGAAATGGGGGCTACCTTAGAGGATGTGCAGTATGAGCTGAACGCCTTGTGGATCCAGACTTTCGCGTATCTCGGCATCTCTTATTTGGTGTATAAGAGAACTTATGGAAAACAATTGTGGTCGTAATTAAAAAATTCCTATATTTGCATTTTGTTTTAATTGCAAATTATGTGGGATAAAATCGCCGCTTACATACTAAAACATCGCGTTTTAAACCTTGTAATCGTATCAATAATATTGATATTCTTAGGGTTAAAGGCTTTTAATGTTAGGATGGGGCATAACCTCGCAAACACCTTGCCCGACACCGACACCACAATGATCGTGTACCGTCAATTCCTTGAAAAATATGGAGAAGACGGACGTAGCATCTTTGTTGGAATGTACGATGACGACTTGTTTACGCTCAAGCATTTTCAAGATTATTACGATCTGAATGCGAAGATTCGTGAGATCCCAGGCGTTGCCGAATGTCTCTCTGTCACAAGGGTTTACAACATCAAGAAAAACGATAGCCTCAAAAAATTCGAGCTGACGCAGGTGGTGAAACAACGTCCTGAGACTCAAGAGGAAGTCGATGCCATTGCAAAGGAAATCATGAGCTTGGCAATGTACGACAGACTGCTTTTTAACACGAAAAAGCATTCCACCATGATGCTCATCTCCCTTGAGGATGAATATGTTAACACCAAGAAACGCACTGACCTTATCACACCTTTGAAAACGCTGTTGGATGATTTTGGGAAAGAGCATAACATAGAGATGCGTATCTCAGGCATGCCTTACATCCGCGAAATCACCACGCTGAAGATGGTGAAGGAAATAGTCGGGTTCACGTTTTTGTCGATAGTGGTGGCAGGTTTTATTCTTTTCCTGTTCTTCCGTTCATGGCGTCCGCTGGTGTCTGTCGTCGCAATCGTCTTGATATCAGTGATTTACATGTTCGGAATCATGGTGCTGCTTGATTTTGATGTGACGATTCTCACAGGCGTGCTTCCTCCGTTATTGATTATCATCGGCGTGGAAAACTCAATTTTCATGCTGAACAAATATCATCGCGAATATGATGCCTGCCACGATAAGATGCAGGCACTGAAAAATGTGATTGTGCGCATCGGACCGGCTAATTTTCTGACGAACACCACAACAGCTGTCAGTTTCGCCTCGTTCATCATAACGAGAAACATGCTGCTGGTGCCGTTCGGAATCCTCGCAAGTATCTGTATCATGCTGACTTATGTCCTGACGATGGTTCTGATTCCTACGTTTTTCAGCTATCAGAAAAATCCGGAAGGAAAGAGTGTCAACTATTTGAATAGCCCGCGCATCAATTACATCATGACGAAGGTCTCGAACTTCGTTTTGGGCAAAAAACGTGTCATTTACGCTATCCTTGGCGTACTGCTTGTCATCTGTGTGGTCGGTGCTATGAGGATGACGACATCCGGACGTGTTGTCGACGATATCGCCAAGAACGACAAACTCTACAAAGACATCATGTTTTTTGAGGAGAACGTGGGCGGGGTTATGCCTTTCGAGATCTCTATCGACACCCGCAGACCTAAAGGCGTGATGAATGCATCGTTCGTTCGTAAAGTGCAACAGCTGCAGGATTCTCTGGCACTTTATCCTGAGTTCAGCGAGCCGCTGAGTATCGCCGAGGTCGTGAAATTCGCACGTCAAGGGTTCTACAACGGCGCCCGTGACCAATACAAGATTCCGAGCAACAACGAGTTTGGTTTCATCATGAAATACATGCCGGAAACCAAAGGCGGCGAGCTTCCGAAAATCATGACGCAATATATTGATAATCAGATGCAAAGCACTAGGATATCGGTGCAGATGGCTAACGTCACAACACCTGAAATCGATGCGATAAGCAAGTCGTTGAGACCGACAATCGACCATATTTTCCCGAAAGAGAAATACGATGTGGTCATGACGGGAAGCGCCATGGTGACGCTGCAAGGTACCAACTACCTCATCCGAAACCTCTCATATTCGCTGGTGCTTGCTTTCGTGGTCATCGCTTTGCTGATGGTTATAACATTCCATAAGTTTAAAATGGTGGTTATCTCGTTGATACCCAATCTGATACCGCTTGTATTTACAGCCGGCGTGATGGGCGTGTGCGGCATCCCTCTGAAGATGTCGACAATCTTGGTTTTCAGCATAGCACTCGGCATCAGCGTCGACAACACTATTCATTATCTGGCACGCTACCGTCTGCAGATGCGCAATAACAACAACGATATCCGCAAATCTGTGATGGCGGCGATACTCGAGACAGGTCCGAGCATGATTTATTCTGCCAGCGTCCTCATCTGCGGTTTCCTCATCTTCGCGTTCTCGTCGTTCGGCGGCACGAAAATTGTAGGATTCCTAGTGCCGTTTACATTGCTTATTGCATTGATAACCAATATTTTAGTACTTCCAGCCTTGGTTTTGACTTTTAATAGAAAAAAGATATGACATCTGTTGAGAAAATTCAGGAAAAGATAACTCAATTTATTGAGAATCAGGATTTTATGGGAACTCCGAGCGAGCTTTACGCTCCAATCGACTATACGATGAGCCAGAAGGGCAAACGTATGCGTCCGACACTGGCTTTGCTTGCTTGCGAGATGTTTGGTGGTGACATTGACGAATGTCTCGCTCCTGCTGTCGCTGCTGAGATTTTCCATAATTTCACCCTCATTCACGACGATATCATGGATGAGGCTCCTTTGCGCAGAGGTCTGGAGACCGTTTACCATAAATGGAACTCGAATATCGCTTTGCTTTCGGGTGACACAATGCTTATCAAAGCGTTTCAATATGCCTTGAGCACCAATAAACCTTACTCGCAAAAAATATTGTCGGAGCTTTGTAAAGTCGCTCTTGAGGTGTGCGAAGGACAACAATATGATTTGAATTTCGAGACTCGCGACGATGTGACACTCGAAGAGTATATCGAGATGATTCGTCTGAAAACGGCCGTTCTGCTTGGCTCTGTACTGAAAATCGGTTCTATCGTGGCAGGTGCTGACGAGAAAAACATGCAGGCTGTATACGATTTCGGTATCGATATCGGCATCGCGTTCCAGCTGCAGGACGATCTCTTCGATTGCTATGGCGACGTCAAGGTCTTCGGCAAGATGCCTGGTGGCGATATCGCCGACAACAAGAAGACATATCTCTATCTGAAGGCTCTTGAACTCGCTTCTGCGGACGACAAGAAACGTCTCGAAGGCTACTTCTCAATGCCAAAAGGCCGCGACGACAAGAAAATGCAGGATGTTCTGGACATTTTTGCAAAGTATAATGTCCGCGAAATCGTCAACGGCGTGATGACAGATTATTACAATAATTCTTTAAAACACCTCGATAAAATCAGTGTTCCTGAAGAGAAGAAGTCAGTGCTGAGAAACTACGCCGATTATCTGTATAACCGCATCAAATAGGGCAGAAAAAACAAGAATCTCCGTAGCTTAAGAAACGGAATTCATGCTCCAGTGCGAATTGGTACGCCTCTTTCCATCGTTCACCAATGAGTGCTGAAACAAGCAACAACAGTGTGCTTTTCGGCTGATGGAAGTTGGTGATGAGCGCCTTTGTTATTATGATAGGGCAGGAGGGCGCGATCATCAGCGCTGTGGTGGCATGTAAAGCATCAAGATGATGTGTTTCCAGATATTTTAAGATAGCTTCAAGACTTTCCTTTGCGGAAGGCAACGATACTCTTTCTTGGTACGGAAACCATTGATTTACATGAATATTGCGTTCTTCAAAACCTTGCTCGAGAAGCATCACCCCAATCCAGTACACCGACTCTATGGTGCGCATACTGGTGGTGCCGACAGGGATTATCGTCCTATCAATGTTATCGTGAAGATGCTCGATTGTTTGGCGTTTCACGATTATCGACTCCGAGTGCATCTCATGTTCGCCGATGGTGTCTGTGGCGACTGGTCTAAAAGTGCCTGCTCCCACATGTAGCGTCACCTCTTCGATGGTATGTCCCTGTTCTTTGAGCTTGGCTATCAATGGCTTGGTGAGATGTAACGATGCTGTCGGTGCCGCTACCGAGCCTTCATATTTTGCGAACACAGTCTGGTATCTGTCTCTATCGCTCGGCTCCGCCTCGCGATGCAGATATGGCGGAAGCGGAATCTCGCCTGCATGTTCGAGAACCTCTGCGAAACTGATTTCTGCAGGCTCCCATGAGAATCGTATCACCGAATAGGCATCGGTTTTCTCTACACGTTCAGCTTTTAAAATCACGTCTTTTCCTTTGATATTCAAAGGCATGGATAAGAATCCGTCTTTCCAGCGTCGCGAGTTGCCGACAAGACAGTGCCACTCCACTGGCGAACCTGCCGAGAATGCCAGCTGGTAGTCGCCATTGCCAGTTATCGGTTCCAAACAAAACACCTCAATGGCTGCTCCCGATTCTTTCACGAACTGCAGTCGCGCGCGAACGACCTTGGTCTCATTGAAAACCAAAACAGATTTCTCCGGAAAGTAATCGCCGATGTTTCTGAAATGGTCTTCGCTTATCTTATTGTCTTTCAACACCAAAAGCTTGGATGCATCACGTTCTGCCAGCGGATACTTGGCAATCCTCTCATCAGGCAGCGGATAATCATACTCAGCAATATTTATATTTTGAACGTTAGAAATCAATGTTAATCTTCTCCTTTTAATTTGTCAAGAATTCGGCGGTCTTTCTTCGTCGGACGACCGGCGCCTCTGTCACGGTATTCTGCTTTGTAGGCGTGCATGAACTCGATGCGCTCGTATTCCTCGGTCGGCGTGCGGTCAGTGTAGATGTTCGGCACGTCTTTCGGCGACACACGGCTCTTCGGGATGCTCAGCACCTCCACGACTTTATGAAGCTGTCCGAGCTGGACGGCTATCACCTCACCGACTTTCACGTCATGCGACGGCTTCATCGAGACCTCGTTGACCTTCACCTTGCCGCCTTTGCAGGCATCAGCAGCCAACGTGCGGGTCTTGAAAAGCCTCGCGCACCAAAGCCATTTATCGATTCTTAATTCTTCGTTATCCATATTATTAAGTCGCCTTCGGCTCAAAATCTCACAAAATCTATTTAAAAATCTTTCAAAATTTCCTTCCCTTGTAATTCTTTAATTTGAATCTTCTTGGAATATTTTGTTCGATTTTTTTAAAGATTTTGTAAGATTTCTGCCCGATAGGGCATCCAAATTATTTTTCACGGAAAAATAATTGTATAGGAACGCCGTGGAAGTCCCAGATGCTCCTGATTTTGTTCTCCAAGAATCTCACGTAGTTGTCCTTCACGTCCTTTGGCAGGTTGCAGAAGAATATGAACTGAGGGGTAGGGCTCTTGAGCTGTGTTATGTATTTGATTTTCAGATATCTGCCACGTGATGCGATTTGCGGCGGCTGGCTGTTGATGATCTCGAGCATGGTGTCGTTAAGCTCGCGCACCGAGACCTTTCTCTCACGGTTTTCATAAACCTGATGTGCAGTCTCAAGAACTTTAAATGTTCTCTGTCTGTTTATCGCCGAGGTGAAGATTATCGGATAATCGACAAAAGGAGCGGTTTTCTCGCGAATCATATTCTCGAATGCGAGGTGTGTGTTGCTGTCTTTCTCCACCAGATCCCATTTGTTCACGACCAAAACCAAGCCTTTTTTATTTCTCTCGATGAGCCTCAAGATGTTCATGTCCTGAGCGTCAAAGCCTTGTGTGGCGTCTATAATGAGAATCGCCACGTCGCATTCCTCGATGGCTCTGATGGAACGCATGACCGAATAAAACTCGATGTTTTCGTACACCTTGCTTTTCTTGCGCAGACCAGCTGTGTCAACGAGCATGAAGTCCATCCCGAAAGCGTTGAAGTGCGTGTTGTTACTGTCTCTCGTGGTGCCCGCGATGTCGGTCACGATGTTTCTCTCCTGACCCAAAAATGCGTTGATCATCGATGATTTTCCAACGTTCGGACGGCCTACGACGGCGAATCTTGGCAACTCGGAATAGTCTTCCGTGGTATCGTTTGGCAGATATTTCACCACCTCATCCAAAAGCTCGCCGGTGCCTGTTCCTGTCATGGCTGAGAACGGATAAATCTCGCCCAGACCGAGGGCATAGAACTCTGCAGCCTCGCCGAACTTGCTCGGGATGTCGGTCTTGTTCACGCCAAGAAGCACTTTTTTCTTGCATTTACGCAGGATCAACGCCACGTCTTCGTCCAAGACATGCACTCCAGCCTGTCCGTCGACCACAAAGATGATGACATCGGCCTCATCGATAGCCAAATCAACCTGTTTTCTTATTTCTTCTTCAAAGATATCATCTGATCCGACCACATAACCGCCTGTGTCGATGACGGTGAACGACTTGCCGTTCCAATCGCTGTGACCATAATGACGGTCACGGGTCACGCCACTGCTTTCTTCCACAATGGCCTGGCGCTTCTGCACCAAACGGTTAAACAACGTCGACTTTCCGACGTTCGGTCTTCCTACTATTGCTACAATATTACTCATGCTTCGTATCCAAAATGTTTTAATTCTTCTTCATTGTCACGCCAATCTTTATCGACTTTCACTCTCAAATCCAGGAAAATCTTCTTTCCGGTGAACTCCTCGATGTCGGCTCGTGACTGTATACCGACTTTCTTGATGGCAGTGCCGCCCTTACCTATTAATATAGCCTTCTGCGACTCACGTGATGCGAAAATCGTCGCTTTGATGTTAATGAGCTTCGCACTCTCTTCGTATGCATCGACGACAACCTCAACAGAATACGGAATTTCCTGCTGATAATTGAGCAAGATTTTTTCACGGATAATCTCCGTCACGAAGAAACGCATCGAACGGTCGGTGAGCTCGTCTTTCGGGAAGTAAGGCGGACAAACAGGTAGTTTCTCCACTATGCTTTCAAACACATACTGCACATTGGCGTGATGCATGGCTGAGATGGGGAATACCGTCGCTGAAGGTAATGCTTCGTGCCAGAATGCTACTGCTTTTTCCACGTCTTCCTGGTTCGAAAGGTCAATTTTATTCAATAAAACGAATACCGGGACCTCCATTTTCTTGATGCGTTCCACCGTCTCTTCATCGATTTTTTTGTCGGTGATGTCGACCACGTACAGTATCAAGTCGGCGTCGATAAACGCCACGTTGATGTACTGATTCATGATTTCGTGCATCTTGTAGGCTGGATTTTTGATGATTCCCGGCGTGTCGGAGAACACTATTTGGAAGTCATCGCCATTCACAATGCCCAAAATGCGGTGTCTTGTCGTCTGCGCTTTCGACGTTATGATGCTGATTCTCTCGCCCACCAAATCGTTCATAAGCGTTGATTTTCCGACGTTTGGCTTGCCAATTATGTTGACGTAACCTGCTCTATGATCCATATTTTATAAATATTTCAAATTTTTTTCAAAAAACACTTGACATGAGACCGAAAATGTTGTAATTTTGCACCCTCAAATCACGATGCGGGGTGGAGCAGTCCGGTAGCTCGTTGGGCTCATAACCCAAAGGTCGGTGGTTCAAATCCGCCCCCCGCTACTAAAGGAGGTCAATAGGCCTCCTTTTTATTTTATCTTCCTCTCAGCCGCCATCAAAACCTGTCGGGTGTTGTGGTCGGTAATCAAAGCCACGATATAGAACTCTTCTGCATTGTAGTTCTCATCGACGGTGAACTTCATGTTTGTGATGAAGTTGCTTCCCTCTGAAATACTTCCGACCGAACTCAAAACTCTGCCCCATGTCAGGCCGTCAGCAGTGCCTCTGAACACATGACGATGCACGTAATCGTCGACGACACCGTCTGGTGTTACCTGTTTTCCAATGATATTGTTCTCCATCATGCAGACCGTGAGACGAACGTCGTCGCTTTCGACAGTCTGCAGGAACTTCGAGTGGATGCTGAGTTTCAACTCTCTTTCTGTCTCGTCGTATTCCGACTTGACGATGAGTCTTACAGGAGCGTCGCCGTCTATGACATTACCTACTTCTTCAGCCCATGATGCCGATCCGATTGCACTTTGACGGTTCACTGTTCCTGTAGGATATGCTGCAATGTTGAAATAGTTGTTCCATTCATTGCCGTCGTCGGTTCTGAAATCAGGGAAACCGCCGGCAGGGTTCTGTAATGCCGATTTTGGGTGAACTCCCAACACAATGAGATGCTCTCCATATTGTGCCTGAAGGTTGCTTGCAATCTCAGCTGCGGCTGGGCAATTGGTGCATTTCACTCCAGTGTAGTCTTCGAGAAGAACCACAACCTTGCCGTCGAAATTCAATGTGTCGGCAGCCTCCAAAGCTATAGTGTCACTTTCCTGAACAATAGGTTCTGTGAAATATGGCTCTTTCAATTTATCGCACGACATCATTCCTAAAATGATTGTCGCTATTGCTAAGAATGATAATTTTTTCATGTTAGAATGATGTTGTTACTGTTAATGAAACTCCACTTGATGCTGGCACTGGACGGCAGACACCTCCCACGCAGATGAGACCTTCGCTCTGACGGCCTCCGCTGATGGCGATACGTGTCTGGTCTTTGATGTAACCAAACGAGCCAGTGAAATAATGGTCACGTTTTTCTTCAAAAGGATTGCCGTAGTTGTATTTGTCAGCAACAGAGACAAACCACTTCGGAGCGATGGTGTATTCCAGAAGGAATGCGAACCAGTTGCCGCGTTTGTTGTAGTTCTCCTCATACACAGGGTCGATTTCCTGATTCATGCCAACGTTGTCCCACATGTGCTGTAACTCCAAGCGAAGACTGTGTTTCTTGTTGATTTTATAAATCACCTCGCCGAATGCAAAATGTGCCTTCACAGGCTCCGCACCAGGATGTCCCTCAATAGTCTCCATGTCGTAATACAGGTTGATGTACATCAAAGTGAGATGCCAGTCTTTGCTGATCTTCTTCTCGATTTCGAAGTTGAAGTCGCGGTAGAACATCTTGTCGCCGATTGCGAAGAAAGGCGAGTCGTAACCTTTTGTGCCCATCATGTTCATGGTTTTTACGCCATTGTACATAATCGAGTCGCGTTTGATGTCGTTAACCTGGCTGTAGTTGAATGCCAGCTTGGTGCCGTATTTTCCGCCGAGAACAGTCTTCTTCGGGATTGTGTAGTTGATCTGGAACTGTATACCCATCTCACCGAGAGGCTGTGATGCATACGAAAACATAGAAGGCAGGCTGTGTGAGTGCGTGTAGTTGAGAGGTGGAATGAATCCGATGTCAAGCTTGTTCTCTTCTTCCGCGCGTTTCGACTTGAAACTCATGTTATCGACGCGTTTTGCCTGCAACACTATGCCGAGGCCTTTCTGTGAATACGACAGAGATGCCAGCAATTCCTGACCGTCACGGTAAATCCAGTTGTTGAATGCTGACGGGTCGTTGATTTTTCTTGCATATTCTGCCGAGAAACCGAATCTGCCGTAGCCGAGATTCATTCTGCCGGCGTAAGCACCTACATTCTGTGGCAGATTGTAGGTGTTGTCACCGTATGAATAGACTTTATCTGCTTCGTATTTGCTTACAAAGCTTGCACCTAGTGTGGCTTTGAGTTTGGTGTTGTTCCAAGCCTTGATGCTTTGGTTGATATCCCATTCGCCATCAATGCCGCGCACCAAGCCATGGTCTTCGTACGATTCCCAATAAAGACGCTGTTTTCCGTAAAGTCCCTTGATGGTGACGCCTTCTGTCGGACGAAATACTGCACGGATGCCTCGTAACGAGTTGTCGAATCCCAATGTCCATTCTTCGTAAGTCCTGAAAATCAAGCCGTTACCGAACTGGTCATAGATGTCGCCGACAGTCACTCCGATAGTGCCGTTGTCGTATGTCGCATAATAGTTGGCCAAGCCCATGCCATTGCCGTTGTTGAGATCTGTTGGAAGACCGGTCATACGAAAAATCTGGTATGCCTCAAAACGGATGCCGGCAGTGAAATTGCCAAGCTGGTATTGGATCTTGCCGAATCCGTAGCCGCCGAACTTGTTTCCATCAATTACATCCTCGGTAATGCCGATGCCTTCATCTTCCCAGTAGTAGTTTCCGTCAATCTGGAAGCTGCCGCTGACTTTCGATTTCTTCAGGAAATCCTGAGCTTGCAACGAGGTCACTCCAAGAATTAACGCTACAAATATTAATATCCTTTTCATAATAACTTCAAACTTCAAACTCCAAATTTCAAACTTTATTTAGAAATCTTAAGGATTTCCTGGTAAAGATCCTCTTCGCCTCCGTCAAGATATCCGGTGTGCTGCCAGACAATCTTGCCGTTGCCGTCAAACAGGAAGGTGTGAGGCGGATTGCTGACGTTCATGGTGCGTTTCAACTCACTGTTCACGTCGAGCAAAATCTCAAAAGGCCAGCCCTTGCCGTCGACGAAAGGCTTAATCTTTGCCGTTGAGCGTGCGTCATCGATAGACACAGAGAAAATCTTGATGCCTGTCTCTTCTACCCAGTCGTCGTAAACCTCGGTGAGGGCGTTGTGTTCCTTCACGCACGGACCGCACCATGTGGCCCAGAAGGTCATCACGAACGGCTTGCCGTCGTTGTTCAACTCAGCGATGTTAACTGACTCGCCGTCAAGGTTTTTCAATGTGATATTCGGCAAATCTGAGTTCTGAGCTGCGAGCCCGAAAAACATGAAGCCGAAAAGTAAAGTTGCCAATAATTTTTTCATGATATCAATTTTAAAGGTTAAACAATATAAGTCTCTAATATTTTACAATCTTCTAACGCTTTGATTTCCACTTTGTTAATGATGTTTGGAATCAGAATGCATTCGCCTATGTTGACGATTTCCTCGCCACCGTCGTATTTCAAAGTGAAGGCTCCGCCGACGCTCATCAGTATGACAAACGAATCGAGTTCTGAATAATCTTTTGCCAACGCCATTCCTTTTTCAAGGTTGATGAAATTGGTAGTGAAATATGGACATTCCACCATTTTCACTGTCGCGTCTTTCTTGTTGCGCTCGTACTCTGTGCGGTAGTTTTCCTCATGTTTGTAGTTCAACGTGAACAAAGACTGAGGTATGTGCAACTCGCGGTACATGCCGTGCTGGTCGAGGCGGTCCCAGTCGTAAACGCGGTACGTGGTGTCGCTGGTCTGTTGAATCTCCGCCACCATGCAGCCTGGACCCAAGGCATGAATTCTTCTTGCCGGGATGAAAAACACATCGCCGTCGTTAACTTTTTCATAGTTAAGGACTTCCGAAATCTTTTTCTCATAAATCAGCTTCTCGACTTCAGCTTTTGTGACCTCGCGGTTGAAGCCTGACACTAGTTCAGCGTCTTTTTCGGCGTGCATCACATACCACATCTCTGTCTTGCCGTTCTCGAGACCAATCATCTTGGCAATTTCATCGTCGGGATGCACCTGCACCGAGAGCCATGTCAGCGGGTCTATTATCTTGATTAACAACGGGAAAGTCTCACCATATTTGTCGAAAACATTGTCGCCTACAAGGTCGCCCATGAAGGTTTCCACCAAATCGTTGAGTTCATCGCCTTCAAAATTGCCGTTCGCCACCACGCTGTTCTGTCCCTCGACGCCCGACAGCAGCCACATCTCGCCACAGTTCATCAATTTGCCGAAGTCCTTGTGCAGCAATGACTTGACATTCTGTCCGCCCCAAATCTTCTCCAAATAAATGGGCTGAAATTTCAGTGGATATAATACGTTCATTTTTATATTAATCAAACGTGCAAAGATATAAAAAAAAACTTAATTTTGCGGAATAAATTTTGAAATATGCAAAACATCTTAGAACTTCGTCATTTATTGCATGAAAACGCAGAACTTTCGGGCAAAGAGGTGAAGACTAATGCCATTTTGAATGAGTTTATCGAAAAACTTCATCCGGACCTTCATATCCGTAACATCGGAGGCAACGGAATTGCTGTGGTTTTTAAGGGAAAGAACAAAGGCAAACGAGTCTTGGTTCGTGGCGACATCGACGCATTGAATATCCCTGAAGGCGACCGTCACTGCTCGCACCGCTGCGGTCACGACGGACATGCTTCTATCATCGCTGGATTGGCACAGAGGTTGAGCGAAAAACGTCCTGAAAACGGAGAGATTGTGCTGCTTTTCCAACCTGCTGAGGAGACGGGACAAGGTGCGAAAGCCGTCATCGCAGACCCGCAGTTTGAGCAGATAAAACCCGATATGGCTTTTGCTCTGCATAACATCCCTGGCTATGCGAAAAACAAGATTTTGTTGAGAAAAGGCTGTTTCGCCGCCGGTTCTCTCGGCTTGAAACTGATTTTTGACGGTGTCACCGCACATGCCTCGCAGCCTGAGACTGGCCACAGCCCGCAGCATATTTTGTCAGCGCTGATTGACATTTTCGGCAAGAAAGCTGCAATGTTGCAAGAAGAAAAACCTCTCACTATGATGACGATGACGCATGCTGTGTTGGGCGAGGAGACATTCGGCGTGGCTCCAGCTCATGCCGAGATTTGGCTTACTCTGCGTTCTTACGATAATGAGAAACTGCAGCATCTCACTGCTGACGTGGTTCAACTGTGTGCCATGGTCGCCGAGAAACAGGATTTCCAGTTCGGAAGCAGCATTCATGAAGCGTTTTCTGCCACCATGAACAACGATGAAGCTCTGCTTTCAGTGGAAAACGCAGCTAAATCCTTAAACCTTGATTATCAATATCTTGAAGAGCCTTTTCGCTGGTCGGAGGATTTTGGTCGTTTCGCCGATGTCTGCCCGATTTGCCTGTTTGGCTTAGGCTGTGGCGAGGATCATCTGCCACTGCATAACCCGGAATACATTTTCGAAGATGAAATTCTGCAAACAGGTATTGATATTTTTGAAAAAATTTGTACTTTTGCAAAAAATTAACTGATGAAAAACATTTGTGTTTTTTGTGGAAGCAGTGTGGGAACCGATAAGCGTTACGCTGAGGCGGCGGCACGACTTGGCGATGTTCTCGCCGACAACAAATGCACCCTGATTTACGGTGGCGGCAGCGTCGGTTTGATGAATGTCATAGCCAACAGGATGCTTGAACGCGGCTGCGAAGTTATCGGCGTGATGCCTGATTTTCTGCTTGATCACGAAATTGGTCACCCGACTATCACAAAGATGATTCCGACCAAGACAATGGCTGAACGTAAAGAAATACTGATTCGCGAATCAGACGCGTTCATTTCTATGCCTGGCGGTTTCGGCACTCTTGACGAATTCTCGGAAGTCGTTGTCGCTGACCAACTTAGACTTATTGAAAAGCCTATCGCATTGTATAACACCCTCGGTTATTATGATGATTTGGTGCGCTGGATTGATAGGGGCGTGCGCGACGGCTTCATCCGTGGTGATCATTATAAAAATGTTATCGTCACTGATGACCCGAAGGAATTGTTTACAAAGATGCGGGATTACAATCCTGTTAAAATGGAAAAATGGATTCACGATATTAAATTGGAAAACAAATGAATATAATTGGAATCACAGGAACTCTTGGTGCTGGTAAAGGCACGATAGTTGATTATCTGGTGGAGAAAAAAGGCTACGTCCACTATTCGGTGCGCGCGTTTTTATCGGAAGAGGTGAAACGCCGTGGCTTGGAGGTCAACCGTGACACGTTGACATCGGTGGCTAACGACTTGCGTGCGAACAACTCGCCGAGTTACATCGCCGAACAGCTATACGACCGTGCTTACAATAATGGAAAAGACGCTGTCATCGAGAGTATCCGTACCCCTGGCGAGATTCAGGCTCTGCGCGCCAAAGGCAACTTCCATCTGTTTGCAGTAGACGCCGACCGTAAAGTGCGCTATGAACGTATCACTGAGCGTAAATCGGAAACAGACTCAGTGAGTTACGAGACATTTGTCGCTAACGAAGAGCGTGAGATGAGCAATGCCGATCCAAACAAACAGAACCTCGGCGAGTGCATCCATCAGGCTGATTATGTTTTCCAAAATAACGGCAGCATCGAAGACCTTCACAAGAGAGTGGAAGAAGTGCTTCAAGATATTGAGAATCAGAAATATAAGCGTCCATCATGGGATGAGTATTTCATGAATCTTGCCGACACTGTGGCTGAACGCGCCACCTGTGACCGTGGCCGCAGCGGATGCGTCATCGTTAAAGACCGCCAGATTCTGGTGACAGGTTACGTGGGCTCGCCTCGTGGACTCCCGCATTGCGATGAGGTGGGTCATCTTTTCCGTAAGATGATTCATGCCGACGGACGTATAACTGAGCATTGCGTGAGAACAGTGCATGCTGAGCAGAATGCCATAGCACAGGCAGCCAGACGAGGCATCGCATTGGAAGGCAGTACTTTATATTGCAGGATGACACCTTGCCGTACATGCGCAATGCTGATTATCAACTGCGGAATCGTACGCGTGGTGTGCCAGCGTAAATATCACGACGGTGCCGAGTCAGAAGAGATGTTCCGCCAGGCTGGAATCAAACTGGAATACGTGTACGACGAAGTGCAGACGTACGAGAGACAGTAATTATTTTCTGTTGTTTAACACATCAATCGCAAGATAAATAGCATGTCGCATGGCCTCAGGGTCTGCGACATTTTTATTTGCGATATCGTAGCCTGTGCCGTGGGTGGTGGAGGTGCGTACCACTGGCAAGCCTGCGGTGAAACTGACACCGCCGTCTACGGCAAGGACACGGAACGGAGTAAGTCCCTGGTCGTGGTACATGCTCAAGATGCCATCGTATTTACGCCATGCGTCAGAGCCGAAGAATCCATCGGCAGGGAATGGACCGAATGCCATAACTCCTTGACTCTTCGCGACTTCCATGGCTGGCTGTATGATTTCCTTCTCCTCACTTCCCATTATGTTGTTGTCGCCTGCATGCGGATTCAAACCTAACACTGCAATCTTAGGAGCCACGATGTTGAAGTCGTTGATTAAAGACTTGTTGATGAGATTTAACTTCTTGATAATCAGTTCTTTAGTGATGACTTTAGGCACCTCTTTCAATGGGATGTGGTTCGTAACGAAACCGATGCGCAACGTATCCGAAACCAACAATGTAATGTATTCGCTTTCAGGGAAAAACGACTTGATATAATCGGTCTGGCCGTTGAATTTATATTGATCTGACTGAATGTTGCTCTTGTTGATAGGAGCTGTCACCATCGCGTCGATTAGACCGTTACGCAGGTCGTTGGTGGCAAGTTTGAGTGCCGCAAACGACGCTTTCCCCGATATCGGAGTGGAAAACCCCGGCTCCACCTTCAGCTCCTCGTCGGTGTGGTTGATGATGTTGATGCGCTTCGGCTGTGCCTGCGACGCGTCACGAATCACCGTGTAAGACATCTCTTCCATGCCGAAATTTTTCTTGTAATATGAAAACACTTTCGACTGCCCGTAAACTATCGGGATGAACGAATCAAGGATGCGCGTGTCGGATAAAACCTTGAGAATCACTTCGTAACCGATTCCGTTGATGTCACCTTGGGTGATACCTATTCTTGGAAGATTTGATGTCTTAATTTGAGGGGTCATATGGGGAGCTCGTTTTTAAAGCGTCAAAATTATAAATTGTTTTTCAAAATTCCAAATTTTTTTCAATAAATTTTTAAAAATCAATTATTTATGTGAAAATTTAGTAAATTTGCGATATGCAAAACGAAGGATACACGATAAAACAAATAGCCTCTGTTGTTGGAGGTCAAATAATTGGTAATCAATCTGATACGATTGTCGTTAAAGATATTTTGTTCGACAGCCGCCTGTTGATTGACGCTGAGAATACATTGTTTTTTGCGCTTTACAGCGGAAGAAACGACGGACATAAATATATCAACGAATTATACGAAAAAGGCGTAAAAGCCTTCGTGATTTCTCGAAAAAACATTGAAAAATACGACGCTAAGGCACAAATTGATGCGTTGCAACAATATTCTGACGCAGTTTTTGTGGTCGTTGACGACACTTTTTCCGCCTTGCAGACTTTGGCGGCTTATCATCGTGCCAAGTTCGACATTCCGGTCGTCGGCATCACTGGCAGCAACGGCAAAACCATCGTGAAAGAATGGCTCTACCAGATACTGTCACCATCAATGTCGGTGTGTCGCAGCCCTAAAAGCTACAACTCGCAAATCGGCGTGCCGCTGTCTGTCTGGCAGATGAACCCTTCACATGAAATCGCTCTTTTTGAAGCGGGAATATCTCGTCCGGGCGAAATGGAGAAACTCCGTGAGATCATAAAACCAACTATTGGCGTCTTCACCAATATCGGCTCAGCACATGGCAAAAATTTTGAGAGTGTTCAGCAGAAGATCGAGGAGAAACTGAAACTGTTTGAAGAATCTAACAAGTTGGTTAATTGCTCTGACAATCCAGATATCGTCACAGCAATTTCCAATGCAAATATTCCAGCCTTTTCATGGAGCAAAACCGATAAAAATGCCGATTTGTTTGTTTCAGCAATTGAGATCTCTGAACACTCAAAGTTCTCCATGATTTCTGGTGTTTATAAAGGTAAGTTAATCAAAATCACCATTCCATTCATCGACGACGCCTCGATAGAAAACGCCATCAACTGCTGGTGCGTGGCGCTGTTGTTGGGAATTCCAAATGAAACCATAGCTGAGCGCATGGCACATCTCGAGTCTGTCGAGATGCGAATGGAACTGAAGGCTGGTGTGCGTAACTGTCAGATAATCAATGACTCATATAACAATGACAGAAACGCTCTCGCTATCGCCCTCGACTTCATGAACGCGCAGCATCACGACAATAAGGTTCTTATTCTCTCAGATATCCTGCAAAGTGAACTGAACGAGGAAGATCTTTATAAAAACGTTGCCCAACTCATTGAAAATAAAGGCGTTGATACATTCATCGGCATCGGTGAAGCGATTTCTAAATATATGGACAAGGCATGCCTTGTCCCAACGGGTAAAGATGTATCAGCCAGTAAGGATAAGGCAAGCCTTATCCGGTATTTCTACACTTCAACTTCTGATTTCCTCAACAACCATCCAATGAAAATGTTTGAGAATCAGATAGTTCTGTTGAAAGGTGCACGTAGCTTCGAGTTTGAGCGTATCATGAAGGTGCTGCAACAGAAATCGCATGAAACTGTTCTCGAAATCAACCTCGATAACATGGTTAAAAACCTTAACTATTATCGCGGAAAGCTTAAGAAAGATACGAAGATGATGGTGATGGTGAAAGCTTTCGCTTACGGAAGCGGTAACTATGAGGTTTCTAGCACTCTGGCGTTCCATCATGTTGATTATCTTACTGTTGCGTACGCCGATGAGGGCGTCGAACTGCGCAATAAAGGCATCAAACTGCCAATCATGGTGATGACACCGGAGACAAACACTTTCGACATCATCATCAAACATGGTCTGGAGCCTGACATCTATAGCTTCCGTTGCCTGTCACAACTGGAAGACGCTATAAATCAATTGGATACGCAGTTGAACGTGCCTGTTGGAATACATATCAAAGTGGATACCGGCATGCATCGACTTGGTTTCCTTCCTGAAGATATCGACGAGCTTATTGAACGCATAAAAACCAATCCAAAGATCCGAATCAAGAGCGTTTTCTCGCATTTCGCAACGAGCGACATGCCTGAGGAGGATGGTTTTGTGATGCATCAGATTGAACAGTTCGAGACGATGAGCGGCAAAATCGTTATGGCGTTCCCGTACAAAATCATGCGTCATCTTTTGAATACCGCTGGCATCTCGCGATTCACTGATTATCAATATGATATGGTGCGTTTGGGCATTGGCGTTTATGGCGTGGCGGTCGTTGACGAAGACCGTGGCAAGCTTCACAATGTGATGTCGCTCAAGACAACCATCAAGCAGATTAAGGAATATGGACCTGGCGAGACCATCGGCTACGGTCGCCACGGAAAGATAACGAAACCTTCAAGAATTGCAGTGATTCCTATAGGTTACGCCGACGGACTGCGCCGACAGCTTGGCAACGGCAACGCTTGTTTCTGGGTCAATGGTAAGCCTGCCCCAATCATCGGCAACATCTGCATGGATCTCACCATGATAGATGTCACGGGCATCGATTGTCAGGAAGACGACACTGCAGTGCTCTTTGACGACAATCATCCGATTGAAATAATAGCGGAAGCATGCGACACGATTCCGTACGAAATCATGACGCGAATCTCACAAAGAGTGAAACGAATTTACGTTAAGGAATAGTCTTTAGTTTTTAGTCTTTAGTCGTTAGATTGGACAACTAAAGACTAAAGACTAGCGACTAATGACTATAATTTCTTAAGCAAAATCAGGTAAACCGGGAAGTGGTCGGAATATCCTGCCAGCCACACTCCGCCAGCGAACGAACGCCACGGATAGCCGTTGTAGCGACCGTCATGCTGTTTCAAGAATTCTTTGGAGTGCACCATCGGCTTGTACATCTGATATGTGGCAAACGGGTCGTTTTCGTTTTTCAACAATGCCGGTGTAATGATGCATTGGTCGAGAACGCCTTTCACGTCACGGTAGTAGTTGGTGCCTTCGCCGTTTTTGTGCATCTTCCACATCGGGTTGAAGAAATCATCGCCTGTCATGTCCTCGACACGGCCTTTTGCGCGCAGGCCCTCGATGATACTTTTGTTGGTCGGGTAGTCGTTGTAGTCGCCCATCATCACTATTTTCGCATTCGGTTTCTCAGCCAAGATGGAGTCGGCGATGTGACGGCAGAGGTTAGCAGCTGCCATACGTCCTGGGAGCGAGCGTTTCTCACCGCCGTAACGTGATGGCCAGTGCATCACGATGAAACTCATCTCCTCGTCGTCGAGGATGCCTGTCACGACAAGCTGGTCGCGAGAGATGAAGTTAGGCTGGTTCGGGACAACCAGACGATATGATTTATGATTGGTGACTTTGAAATATTTCGGGTTGTATAGCAATGCCACATCGACACCACGGCGGTCAGGGGAGTCGTAATGCACGATTTGATAGTTGCGATCTGCGAGTTCCGGCTGTTTTACAAGGTCTTCAAGCACAACGCGGTTCTCGATTTCTGAGACACCAAGTACCCACAGACCTTCATTGTTGTGGTACTTGTCTTTCTTATCGGTTCCAATAGTCGAGATGGCATAAGCCATATTATGAAGTTTTGTCATGTATTTTTCGGTGTTCCACGCATTTTTGCCCTGAGGCAGAAACTCTTCATCGTTTTTGTTCGGGTCGTTGATTGTATCATAAAGATTTTCAAGGTTGTAGAAACCAACGAGACTCATTTTGAACTGCTGCTGGGCGTTCAATGAAGTGATGACAAACAGCATCACGATAGCTAAAATGTTTAACTTTTTTGACATAAGAACAAAAATTTGGGTACAAAGTTATGTAAAATTTTTCAAACTGAAAGAAAAAAGATTAATAATTAATTTTTTAACCTTTTTATAATATGTGGAAAAATATTTGTAAATTTGTGCGATTAAATTTTGTTAAATGAAAAAGTATCTACTCTTTATTTTGACTGTCGCTTTCAGTTTTAATCTGATGGCGCAGGAAGTCGCGACTGACACTATCAGTGTCAACAACACGTTGCCGACTATCATCATGATTGATACGGATTACGATGAGACGAACAGCTCTACTGACATCTCTAGCTTCCTTCAGTCGTCGCGCGACGCATTCAGCAGCATCGCGGCTTACAACCTGAGTTCGAGGAGATTCCGTATCCGTGCCTATGACTCGAAGTACACTGACGTTATGATTAACGGTGTCATGATGAATGACCCTGATGCAGGTCGTCCGTACTTCTCCAATTGGGGCGGCTTGAACGACGTGATGCGTAACTCAACAATCATGGTCAACTCGGGCATCACCTTCGAGAGCTTCGGCGGTCCTGCCGGCGTGACGGCAATCTCGACAAGAGCGAGCAACTACCGCAAGCAGACATCGATCAGCTATTCGTTGTCGAACCGTTCCTATGCTCACCGTCTGATGGTGTCATACGGCACTGGCATGATGAAGAACGGCTGGGCATTGTCACTCTCAGTGTCGGGACGTTACACCCCGATGAACAGCGCTTTGAGCTGGACTGAAGGTACATGGTACAACGGCACAAGCTATTTCCTCTCAGCTGAGAAGAAGTTCAATAAAAAACACGCTTTAGGTTTCCTTGTGTTCGGTTCACCATCTGAACGCGCAGGCACATCACCGGCAGTGCAGGAGACATTCGACCTTCTCGGCGACAGCTACTACAACCCGAACTGGGGATATCAGACTGATGCCAATGGCAATCGTTTCGCACGTAACGCCCGCATCAACTCGTATCACCAGCCAATGTTCCAGCTGATGCATTATTGGACCCCGAACGAAAAATGGGAAATCAACACCACCGTGTATTGCTGGTTCGGCAAGGGCGGCTCGACATCGCTCGAATGGGGCGAGGCACCAGACCCGCGTCCTGATTACTACCGTAACCTCCCGAGCTATTACAAATATATGCTCGACCAGGGCAAAGACGGCTACACACAAGAGGGATATATCGAATATATGCGCAACTGGATTCAAGACGACAACATGCACCAGATTAACTGGGACAACCTCTATGCATGGAATAAGGTCAACCTCAAAACTGTCAACAATGCTAACAACACTGATGGCAACACAATCCAAGGTATATTCTCGAAATATATTATCGAGCAGCGCCGTCAGGATAAACTCCAATATGGTTTGACAAGCACATTCAAATATGAATTCAACCCATACCTCCACCTCTATGGCGGATTGAAAGCTGGTATTTCAAAGACACATAATTATAAATTGGTTGCTGACCTCCTCGGCGGTGATTATTATCTCGACATCGACAAATACGCCGACGGCGAGGCATTTGAGATCAGCGACGAGCAGCAGGTGAACATCCGCAACAAGAATCACGTTGCCAAGGTTGGCGATATCATCGGATATGACTATATCGCTAATGTCAATAATATCATGGCTTGGGGCGAGCTCACATGGGTTAAGAACCGCTGGTCGACATACACAGGCTTGGAGGCATTCTACACACAGCTCTACCGTACCGGTAACTTCGAAAACGGACGTTTCCTCGGCGATTTGTCATACGGCGACTCAAAGAAGATAAATCTGGTGAACGGAAGCTTCAAGATTGGTGGCAGCTACGCAATCACAGGACGTCACTACATCGTGGCAAACGTCATGCTGAAGAGCCGGGCTCCTGAGTTTAGAAGTGTTTTCGTGGCACCGCGTGTACGTAACACCATTGTGAATGATGTCGATAACGAGAAAATCTTCGCATTCGACCTCGGCTACGAATACCGTTCACCATTCATGAAGGCACGTTTGAGCGCATATCGCACTCAGTTCTACGACCTTACATGGAACCGCTCGTTCTATTATGAGGCAACAGGCAAGTATGTCAATTACATCATGAACGACATCAACCAGTACTCACAAGGTATCGAGCTTGGTGCTGACATCAACATTACACCTACCATCAGCGCACAGCTGGCAGGAGCATGGAACCAGCACATTTACTCGAACAACCCTAAGGTGTATGTCTATGAGGACAACAACGCACAGGCTATCTACGAAGGCGAGACAGTTTATCTCGAGAACTACTATGTTGGCGAGATGCCACAGACCGTAGGTTCGGTAGGTTTGAAATACAACTCACCGAAATACTGGTGGATCAGCGTCAACGGAAACTTCTTCGCTGATTATTACATGGCTGTCAACCCGACAAACCACACTATCGATGCTGTTGAATCAACAGACCCGCTTAAGAGAGACCAACTTCTCTCACAGAAGAAGCTTGACAACGCTTTCACACTCGACCTCTATTGCGGCAAGTCGTGGAGCTTCAAGGGCTACTCTTTGTTGGTCAACTTGAGCGTCAACAATATCCTCAACAACCAGAATATTGTACTCTACGCTTATGAGCAGCTCCGTAGCGACTACAGCGACCTTGACAGATTCCCTCCGAAGTATTCATATATGTTCGGAACTAACTTCTTCGCAAGCGTAACATTAAGATTCTAAAAGATAATTAACAAAAGTATTAACTAATAAAATTTAAAAGTCATGAAAAAGAACTATTTATTATTAATAATAGGTATAGCCTTGATGGTTATAACTTCTTGCAAGAAAAAAGACCCGGTTGTTCCTCCAGTACCGTCATCTGGTGATGTCATGTCGATGCCGTATTCAGTATCGTTTGAAAATAACTTCGGAACATACACCACAAAGAATGTAATCGGTGACCAGGTTTGGACAATTGACTATTCATCGGCAGTGATGACAGGTCATGTTAATGAAGGCGGCAACCATACATATTATGAGAATGAGGACTGGTTGATTTCTTCACCAGTGAAGATTAAAGATGTCAGCCATGCTAAAGTTGTGTTCAACTATGCGGCAATGTATCAAGGAGCAAGTGATACAGATATCACCGTGCAGGTGTCGTCAAATTATACTTTTGGCAATGATCCTTCAACAGCAACATGGACACAGCTTAGCGATGTTTTCACCAATACTGAAAACTGGGCTTTCACAGACAAGGAGATGAGTCTTGATGCATTTATCGGTCAAACAGTGAGCGTCGCTGTGAAGTTCACTTCAACGACAACAAAATCACGTACAATTGAAATCAAGAGCATCACCATCCAGGAAGGTCAAGCCAGTGGTGGCGGTGGTGGCGGCGGTACCCCAGGTGAGGTTCAGAACTTGCCTTACATCCAGGCTTTTGCAACAAGCTTTGGCACATACATTACAAAAGATCTCCTTGGCGATGAGTCATGGGTTATCGATTATTCATCAGCTAAGATGACAGGATATGACCATGGTGCCAACAACGCCAATGAAGACTGGCTCATCTCATCACCTGTAGAAATCACAGGTGTGGAGCATGCAAAAATGACTATGGTTTATATCTGCCGTTATTTCAATAATCTGAATAGCGATATCACATTATGGGCATCAGAAGATTATCAGTTTGACGCAGATCCTTCAACAGCAACATGGACACAGATTCCTGCTACATTGTCAGAAAGCAGCAACTGGACTTCATGGAAGACAGCTGAGATGAGTCTTGATGAGTTTATTGGCAAGACCGTCACAATTGCTGTGAAATATTTGTCAGATACCACAAAAGCTGGTACAATTGAGATTCAGTCAATCAGTGTGGAAGAAGGCGAAGCAGGTGGTGTCACACCTCCTCCAACACCAGGTCCGGGTGCAGGTAGCGGTACAACTGACGACCCATATAATGTTGCTTCAGGTATCAGCCTCCAAGGTCAAGACGTGGTGGCATGGGTACAGGGTTATATCGTTGGCGCAGTGAGAAACGGAACAAGCTCTGTCTCAAGCAACGACGACATTATCTGGAGTGGTTCATTTGATTCTGCAACAAACGTTGTGATTGCTGATGATGCAACTTGCACCGAAATCAGCCAATGCATCATTGTCAACCTGCCTTCAGGCAAACCTCTCCGTGCACAGGTGAACTTGCTTGACAATCCTGATAACTTAGGCAAGCTTTTGGCAGTTAACGGTAAGCTTCGCACATACTTTGGCCAGGCTGGTCTGCGTGACAGCGGCGGTACAGAAAGCGATTTCGTTTTGGAAGGCGGCGTCACACCTCCACCAGCGGGTGAGGAGATTTACTCAGAGAGCTTCGCAAACGGTCAAGGCGACTTCGAAATTGTTGATGTGCTTATGCCAGCAGAACTTGAATATGTTTGGGCTTATGCTTCACAATACAGCTGCATGAAAGCCAGCGCATACGTTGGTCAGGCATACCAATCAGAGAGCTGGCTCGTCTCTCCGGCAATCGATTTGTCAGGTGTTGACTCAGCTAAATTGAGCTTCAGCCAGGCTGTCAACTACGCATCACCACAAGGCGTGTTGTTTGTGATGATTTCAACAAACTATAACGGTGATGTCAATGCCGCTGACTGGGCAGAGTTGAGCCTCGACCAGTGGCCGGCAGGTAGCAACTGGTCATTCATGACTTCAAATGCTAACTTGGACAGCTATGTTGGTCAGAATGTGACGATAGCATTCAAGTATACCAGCAGCGCCAGTGCAGCTGCCACATGGGAGGTCAAAAACTTCAAAGTTGAAGAATAATATATTGAAATTCAATAAATTAAAGAAAAATGAACAAGATAATGAAATATGGCTTTCTGGCGTTGTCTGTGCTGGTGATGATGAGTTCCTGCATGGATAAAAACGCTAGGAAGAACAATTATCCGGCTCCGAACATCGCACTGCCGCCAGTCGGTATGGTCTATACCATCAGTGACCTTGTGCATATGATTTCTATATCTGGCGATCCTAATTATGTCAATGACACAATTTTCAAAAACGATTGCTCGATTTACGGAATTATCACTGATGATGAGACCTCTGGAAACATATACAAAGCGTCGTTTGTTCAGGAAAGAGCCACAGGCAAGGCCATCGAGCTTTACATGAAAAGTGTGACAGGATTGCGTATCGGTGATTCTGTTAGAGTCTGCCTGAAAGGTTCTGTCTTGGGAGCATACAAAGGCACTCCACAGATTCAGAATATTGAATCAGTGAAAGTCGTTGTGCTTGATAACCAAAAGTATATCGAACCAGAAGTCGTGACAATTTCTCAGCTTCAAAACCAAAATATGCTTTGTCAGCTAGTCAAATTGGAAAATGTACAATTTGTTGCTGATGAAATGGGTAAGAATTGGGCTGATGAGAATGGCTACGGCGAGCGTTATCTGGAGGAGTTTGTCGAAACATCTCCAGGACAATGGTCTCCGACAGGCAAAACTATCATGGTTAGAACAAGTAATTATGCCGCTTTTGCGAATAAACCGCTTCCAACAGGAAATGGTTCTCTCGTCGCAATTGTAACTTTGTACAATAATACATGGCAGTTGGTCGTTAGAGATAACTCCGAGGCTATTATGGACGGAGAAAGGCATTAGTTCAACAGATTAAATTTTAAGGTATAAAATGGCAGAGAATTTAGTAATCATCCCGACGTATAATGAGAAAGAGAATATCGAGAAGATAATCCGATACGTCTTCAACCTCCCGATGGAGTTTCACATCCTTGTCATCGAGGACAACAGTCCGGATGGCACGGCCGACATCGTGAAGCGCCTCATGCAGGAGTTTCCGGAGAAGTTGTTTATCGAGGAGAGAAAGGGCAAGTTGGGTCTCGGCACGGCTTACATCCACGGATTCAAGTGGGCTTTGGCACGTGATTATCAGTATATTTTCGAGATGGATGCTGACTTTTCGCATAATCCCGACGACCTTATCCGCTTGCACGACGCTTGTGCCAACGGTGCCGATGTCGCAGTCGGCTCACGTTACAAATGTGGCGTCAACGTTGTTAACTGGCCGATGGGTCGTGTCTTGATGTCATACTACGCCTCAGCATACGTCCGTTTCGTGACGAGGATGAAGGTGCGCGACACCACCGCTGGTTTCGTGTGCTACACCCGCAAGGTGCTTGAGACCATCGACTTCGACAGAATCAAGTTTATTGGATACGCATTCCAGATCGAGATGAAATACACCGCTTGGAAACTTGGCTTCAAGATCGATGAGGTGTCAATCATCTTTACCGACAGGCGCGAAGGCACCTCGAAGATGTCGGGAGGCATATTCAGAGAAGCTATCTTCGGAGTCATCAACCTGAGATGGAGAGGAATGTGTGGCAAAATTAAACCAAGAAAGAAATAATGGGATATATCATTAAAAACGCGACACTTGTCAACGAAGGGACGACCACGTTGGCAAGTGTTGTCATAAATGGCGACCGCATCGGCAAAATCATTTTTGGAAAAAATGATTTTGCCGATGCAAATGTCATTGATGCCGAAGGCTTATATCTAATCCCAGGCATCATCGATGAACATGTGCATTTTCGTGAGCCGGGATTGACACAGAAAGCCGACATTTACACCGAGAGCCGTGCAGCAGTGGCAGGTGGCGTGACGTCGTTCATGGATATGCCGAACACCAATCCACAGACGACCACCAATGAGCTTCTGCAGCAGAAATTTGACATTGCGGCACAGAAATCGGCGGCGAATTATTCGTTTTATCTCGGCGCAACAAACGAGAATATCGACGAGATAAAGAAAGTCGACCCGAAAAAGGTGTGCGGAATCAAGTTGTTTATGGGCTCAAGCACAGGAAACATGCTTGTGAACGAAAACGATGCCCTGATACGCCTCTTTAACGAGTCACCGTGCCTCATTGCGGCACATTGCGAGGACGAGCAGATAATCCACGAAAACACCGTCTGTTGCAAGGATCTGGCTTCTAAAGGCGAGGTGATTGCCGACGCAGGCATACATCCTTTCGTGCGTACCACGGAGGCTTGTTACAAATCTACTGCAAAGGCAGTCGACATGGCAGCGAAGTTCGGAACACGACTGCATGTGATGCATATCTCTACGAAGTCGGAGCTGACACTGTTTAGAAACGACATCCCGTTGAAGGACAAGAAGATAACAGCTGAGACGTGCCCGCATTATCTCACTTTCTGTGACAAGGATTATGAGGAAAAGAGCTTCGCCATCAAATGCAACCCGGCAATAAAAATGGCATCTGACCGTGAGATACTGCGCAAAGCCATAATCGACGGACATATCGACACCATCGGAACCGACCATGCGCCGCATCTGTGGCATGAGAAGTTTACCGACGATTATTTCACGGCAAAGTCGGGATTTCCGTCAATACAAAACAGCCTCGACATGATGCTGAATCTCTATCATCAAGGCTTGATATCACTGCCGCAAATCGTGAAACTGATGTGTCATAATCCGGCGGAGCTGTACCAAATCAAGGGTAGAGGTTTCATCCGTGAAGGCTATTTCGCCGACCTTGTACTTGTTGATCTGAATCACGAGAAAACGATTAAAAACGACGATATGCTTTACAAATGCGGATGGACACCATACGACGGAATGAAAGTAAAATCGCAGGTGACGCATACTTTTGTGAACGGAAGACTCGTTTATCACGACGGAATCGTTGAAGAAAACATCATTGGACAACCTTTGGAATTTGAACGTTAAATTATGAGAAAATTATTGGGAATCATAGCGTTAGTGCTTGTTTTTGTCTCTTGTCAGGATAAAAACGTCAGACATGTGCAGAAAGTGAAACATTATTATGCGGAGACTGATTTGCCATGGGTGATTTATTATTACGACGTGGTCGGGAAGGACTCGACATGGGTTGAGGAGAGGTGGTTTCATGAGAATGGAGTGCTTCAGCTCGAGGGTAAAATCGTTGATAATCAAAGAGAAGGAGAATTTAAAGGCTATTTCCCATCAGGTGAGCTGATGAGCGTTGGAAAGTTCAAAAAAGGTTTGAGACAGGGCAAGGGCAAGATTTATTTCGAGAACGGCAAGGTTAATATTGAAAATGAGTATCGTGACGGCAAACCGGCTGGAATCTGGAAATATTATGATGAAGAAGGACATTTGGTTGACGTTAAGGATTATAAATGATGTTATCAGTATTTTCTGACGAAAACTACATGCGTCAGGCTTTGGTGGAGGCTCAAGCCGCTGCCGACGCTGACGAGGTGCCTGTGGGTGCCGTCGTTGTTGTCAACGACAAAATCATAACCCGAGCTCACAATCAGGTGGAGTTGCTGAGTGATGTCACCGCCCATGCCGAGATTTTGGCTATTACCGCTGCCTGTAATGCTTTGGGAACCAAATATTTGGACGATTGTACCCTTTATGTCACTCTTGAGCCTTGTGTGATGTGCGCCGGCGCGCTGGAGCATTGTCACATCAAGAAGGTGGTGTGGGCTTGCGACGACCCGAAAAACGGATTCCAGCGTTTTGGAAATCTGCTTCATCCGAAAACCGAAATAAAAACAGGCATCCTCAAAGAAGAATGCCTGCAAGTCTTGACCGATTTCTTTAAGAAGAAACGGTAATTATTTCACCATATCTCTGAAAAATCTCATCAACAGACGAACGTGGATGCCCACGCCGCCAGCTGGTTTGTATGCCTCTGCTTTCTCTAGGAATGCTGTTCCTGCGATGTCAAAATGCACCCATGGATAGTCGGTGAAATGCTCGAGGAACTTGCCTGCGGTGCTGGCTCCGCCGTATGCTCCGCCGATATTCTGGATGTCAGCGAGGTCTGACTTTATCATCTCGCCGTATTCTTCATACAATGGGAACTTCACGAGGCGTTCGTAGACGCGTTCACCAACTGCTTCAAGCTGTTTGTATATTTCTTCTGCATTGTGTTCCATGGCCACTGTCGCCACTGGTCCGATGGCTCTTGACGCTGCTCCTGTGAGTGTTGCGAAGTCGAACACCATCATCGGGTCGTATTTCTTGGCGTAGGCGAGTGCGTCGGCAAGGATGAGACGACCTTCGGCATCGGTGTTTAGAACCTCCACGGTGGTGCCATCGTACATGGTGATGATGTCGCCGCAAACGCGCGCGTTGCCGTCAATGCGGTTATCGGTGGCAGGCACGAGGGCGATGACATGAATCGGCAGCTTGGCTTTAGCCACTGCATACACGGTGCATGCCACGGTAGCTGCTCCTGACATATCGTCTTTCATGTCGTTCATGAATGTCGAGGTCTTGAGGTTGTATCCTCCGGTATCGAACACGATGCCTTTTCCAACAAGCACTATAGGTCTCTCGTTGACAGGCTTCTCCGGCTTCCATTCGAGGATGGTGAATGTAGGCTCGTCGATGCTTCCAGCGTTGACGGCGAGGAGTCCGCCCATCTTCAGCGCCTCGATCTTCTTTTTATTGAAAATCTCAGCATTGCCGCCCACGGAGCGTACTTTTTCGCTGATGAATTCAGCCAGCTCTGAGGCGTTGAGGTGGTTGACAGGCTCGTTCACGAGGTCGCGTGCCATCAAGGTGGCTTCAACGGTGATGTTGAGTTTCTCCACGCAGTCGTCGCATGCTGTGCCTTCAAGGAAAAAGATGGTTTTCAAGGTGTTAGCCTTGGCATCTGTCTTATATTTCTTGAACTCGTAGTTTGCGAGCATCATGCCTTCGGCTGTCCCCATTTTCACGCAGCGTTTCTCGCCGATGTTCTGAATCAGAACGTCCTCATATTTGTTGGCATTCAACCATTTGCAGACGGAAGCGCCTTTTTTGCGGCACTTTTCCATGAATGTGCTTTCTTCTTGTGTCGTGTCGACGAAGAAGATGTGGTAACACTCTGTGTATCTGTTGATTACGACAGTTTTTGTCTTGTCGTCATCGTAGCTTTTCTTAGCGTAATCGGCTTCTTCTTTGCGGAGACCGATTTTCTCAATCTGTTCTGCAGACTCCAAAATGAAGACTTTCGCATTCACTTTGTCGTCATTTCTGAATTTTAATGTTGTCATGATAAATAACTCTCCAAAACCTTCATTGTCTTAGTTGTCGCGCCAATCTTTTCTGCCACATATTTATGACAGATGTTCGCCGCTTTTTCATGGTAATTATCGTCGTTGATGAATTTGTAGAACGTTTTCTCAAGCTCGTTTTGGTTGTGGATAACGAATGCTCCTTTGAGTTTGACGAGATCTACAGCTTCTTCAAAGTCATGATATTTCGGACCGAAAACAACTGGTACGTCAAACACAATGGCTTCTTGAATGTTATGAATTCCATCGTAGAAGCCGGCGCCGATATATGCAAACTGTGCGTATCTGTAAATCTTTGATAGAATTCCTATCTTGTTGATTACCAATGTTCTGCATCTATTTGAAGGGTCAAAGTTTGTATATAATTGGTAATCAGTGAGATGTGATTCAATCTGATTGATATGTGAGTCGGAGATATGATGCGGCACCAAGATAAAGCAGTAGTTGGATGGCATGTTCTCGATGAAATGATAGAGTATTTTCTCGTCTGACGGCCAGCTGCTGCCTGCGATGATACATTTTCTGTCGCCGATAAACTCCTCGATATCTGGGAAACGCTGAGCTTGCTGCGCTATCTCGTAGACGCGGTCGAAGCGGGTGTCGCCAGCTATAGTGATGTTCTCGATGCCCATTTTGAAGAGCAGATTAGCGGTCTCCTTGTTCTGTGTGAAGAAAAACTTCACTTTCTTGAAGTGATTTCTGAACCATTTTCCCCAAGGTTTGAAGAAATACTGGTTAGGGCGCAGTAATGTCGAGATGTAGAACAGCGGAATCCTGTGGTCTTTCAACACCTTGATATAATTGAACCAAAACTCGTATTTCACGAAGAAAACGGCTTTGAATTTGAAGTTTCTGATAAGTTTTTGGGCGTTTCCGACGGTGTCTATAGGTAGATAAGCCACTTTGTCTGCCAAAGGGCAATCCTTTTTGATCTCATATCCGGAAGGTGAGAAGAAGGTGAGGAGCAGCTTGTACTGAGGATAATCCTTTTTTAGTGCCTCGAGTATTGGCAGACCCTGTTCGAACTCGCCGAGTGATGCCACATGCATCCACAGCCATTTGTCATTTGGGTTGTCTGATTTTAATGTATCCCATTGGTGCTTACGGCCATCGCACCATGCTTTCGCTTTCTTGTTTCCAACGAATTTGGCGAGATAGATTAGACAAGTATAAAAATGGATGATAAAAGTGTAAAAGCTACGCATATTAATAATAGTAATATTCTGCAGGTTTGCGTTTGTAAGTAGGGATATATATAGCGGCACGAATACCGATATATTGGTCTATGTATGTGTTGGTGTCCTTTTGCATGAGGTTGAAATCCCACTTGCGAAGAGGACGTGTGTAAGCCTGAGTGAACTCTAATGAAAGCGAGAAGTTAAACACTCTTGTGTTGCTCAAAAACAGGTATCCGATTTCCGCTGACCAGGCAAATCCGCCACGCATTCTGTCGTAACCATAGAGATAGTCGCCAGCGAGCGCTGGTGGTGGTGACGCATACGAGCCAAATTCAGTCCTGATTCTGTTAAAGAGATAACCCAAGCCGCCTTGCACAAAGAATCCGCAGTTTGGATTAGGCGACAAAACAGGGAAAATCTTACCGACTCTCGCTTGGAAATGAGCGCCTCTTTCAAACAAAGCGTAGCTACCATAAATGCCGTCACCAGTGATGATCTCGCCGTTGTTGTCGAGGATGTCGCCAAACAGCTGCTGCCGAGTTATGTTGACGTTGTTTCCTGTAATAAAGTTGCCGTTGACGCTGAAAACCCAGTTTTTGTCGGTTTTATAAAAAACACTTCCGCCTATCGAATGGTTGTTGCCGAACAATGTCTTGGTGTCCATTCCCGGAAACTGATAAGCGTAAGTGACCTGAAACATCCATGTCGAGATTTTCTCGTTTTTGATGTCGTATTGCGCCGAGGCGACAATAGGCAAAATTGTTAATAATATGATTATCAGTCTTTTACACCTCATTGGGGAGAAATTTATTTATCTGCAAATATACTAAACGTTTTGTTTTGATGTTTATTATTTTGAAAAAATGTTTTATTTATTAAAAATTAGTAGTAATTTTGCAGTTGAATAATTTTAAAAAAATAGGCATTATGAAGAAGAATTTTGTAACTTTATCATTGATATTCAGTGTATTAGTGTTGTCAGTCGTGTCATGTAAGCAGAAAGACCCAACACCAGACCCAGATCCTGAACCGGTAATAAATGTGGTTTCACCTGATCCTGAACCGGGCGGAATCCTGCCAAGCGAGGTGCTTCCGGATTCTTTGGTAGGTGTTGTAAGCCAATATTTTACGATTTATAGCGGAGAGAATCCAGTGTTAATTGAAGACGAACACTTTGCAGTTGCAGGAGGTCAGTTCGTTTCAAGTCCGCATGCTTTGCTGTATTCGACACTAGAGGATGATACTGTAGAGTTTTTCAACGACAGATGTGTGGCGTTCTTTAAGAATCACGAGTATGTTGATTTTTATGGACAACAATGGGATGATGAATATAATGCAAATTATTCTGAGGCAATAAGAAAACTTAATATTGTCGGTGAGGACGATAATTTTACATGTTATTATTTCACTGATGGTTATCCACATGGTGTGTATCTTAAGATGTCTACCATTTTCAGTGGAAGATGGAATGAGAGCTACGGCGGATTGAAGGATTTCCAAGTGGCTGTCATTATGTTGGAAAACAGTGGTGATGATGCTGTCGCACCAGCAGGTACAATACGTGTGCTTGGCGACTTTGACGGATTGGCTCAGGACACTGACTGGATGTCAGGAAAGAGAGTGCCTTTCAACAATGAGATTACTGTTAAAGACCCGTTCAGTATTTTTAGAATCAAATAAAAAATGTCGAACGAGCAGCTGATTTCACAAGCAGTTTTATCAAATGGAATAAAGGTAATTCACCGGCACCGCGCTGGTGAATTATCTCATTTAGCGTTGATGGTAAATGCTGGAATGCGCGACGAGAAGGAAGACGAGAACGGTCTGGCGCATTTCATCGAACACCTTGTTTTTAAAGGAACAAAGCGACGCAAGGCATATCATATTTTGAGTTGTCTTGAGAACGTGGGCGGTGAGCTTAACGCGTTCACTACCAAGGAGGAGACGTGCATTCATGCCTCGTTTTTGAAGGAACATATCGACAAGGCAATGGACCTCTTTGCTGATGTCATTTTCAATAGCACCTTCCCGGAAAACGAGATGGAGAAGGAGAAAGAGGTGATTTTGGATGAGATAAACTCGTATCGCGACACGCCAGCCGACGAGATTTTCGATGAGTTTGAAAACTTGATTTACCGAGGCCATCAGTTGGGACGTAACATATTGGGAACCATCGACTTGGTGAGCGGATACACACGTAACGACATAGTGAAGTTCCGCAATCAGCATTATGCGCCTGACAGGATGGTGCTGGCATGCATCGGCAACATCTCCTTTGAAGCATTTTTGAAGCTTGCCAATAAGTATTTCGCTGATTATCATGGTGATGCGCTGCCATTTGAAAGAGTGCCTTTTGCTGGAAATGTGCCTGCAACACGTACTGAGGAGCGTAAGAACCACCTCACTCACGTCATCATGGGAGGCTTGGCATATCCGTATAACGACGAGCGTAAGCTGAAGCTGATACTTTTGAACAATATCTTGGGCGGTCCGGGCATGAACACGCGCCTGAACTTGAATATACGTGAAAAATATGGTTTTGCGTATACCATTGAGTCACAATACAATGCGTATTCGGATACAGGCAACTACACCATTTACATGGGTGTGGACCCGCACTCGCAGGATCGTTCCATTGAGCTGGTTTACAAGGAGTTGAACAAGCTTATGACACAGAAACTGGGCACTTTGCAGCTTTCGAACGCCAAGAAACAGCTCATCGGGCAGGTGGCGTTGAGCAACGAGTCGGGAATGAACGATTTGTTGAGCATGGTGCGTGCAGGATTCTTCGAGGAGCATATCGAGACCTTGCCTGAGACTATTGCAAAACTGGAAAAAATAACGTCAAGCGACTTGCTTGAAATCGCCAATGATATCTACGATAAAAATAAGATTAACCTTTTGATTTTCAAGGGGCAGGAAGACTAAAACTCTTTCTTTCTCAATTCGAAGTTCGAGCCGAGATAATGGCTGCGCACCACTGGGTCGCTGGCGAGTTCTTCAGGTGTTCCTGACTTTAACAACTGACCTTCAAACACCAGGTAAGCGCGGTCGGTGATTGACAGTGTCTCGTTTGCGTTGTGGTCGGTGATTAACACGCCGATATTTTTTGTTTTCAGTTTCGCTACGACGCGCTGGATGTCTTCCACCGCGATAGGGTCGACACCGGCGAAAGGCTCGTCGAGGAGGATGAATTTAGGGTCGATGGCTAATGCGCGGGCTATCTCGCAACGACGACGTTCACCGCCTGACAGCTGTATTCCCTTACTCTTGCGGATGTGCTGGAGTCCGAACTCATCAAGCAGTGACTCGAGTTTCGCAAGACGCTGCTCCTTGCTCATGTCTTTTTTGAACTGCATCACCGAGTAGATGTTGTCCTCAACCGACATCTGGCGGAACACTGATGCCTCTTGTGCGAGGTATCCGATGCCAATCTGGGCGCGTTTGTACATCGGGAATTTCGTAATTTCTTCATTATCAAGGTAAACGTGACCCGAGAAAGGCTTGATGAGACCCACAATCATGTAGAAAGTGGTGGTCTTGCCAGCGCCGTTAGGACCCAAAAGTCCGACAATCTCACCTTGGTTGACCTCGATGCTGACGCCCTTTACCACGGTGCGCTGCTTGTATTTCTTGACTAAAGTATCGGTTCTGAGTAACATTATATAATTCCTTCCTTGATAATATCGTGAATATGAATCATGCCGACGTATTTGCCGTTTTCCATCACCGGAAGCACCGATATTTCTTTACTCTGCATGATGTTGAGCGCGTCGGCGACATGTGCCGATTTCTCGATTGTGGTAGGGCTTTTCGTCATGATTTCGTTGACTGTCACCGCTTCGATGTTAGGGTGTTTCATCAGCATGCGACGCAGGTCGCCATCGGTGACTATGCCCACGAGTCTGTCGTTGTCGATGACAGCAGCCGCACCGAGCATCTTCTCAGAAATCTCTATGATTGCCTGCGTCATTATGTCGTTAGGTTTCACTTGCGGAACGCCGTTTTTGATGCAGACATCGCCCACGGTGAGGTAGAGACGTTTGCCGAGAGCGCCACCTGGGTGGAACTTGGCGAAGTCTTCTGCAGTGAATCCGCGCATTTTCAGCAACGCCACTGCCATGGCGTCGCCCATAACGAGTTGCGCTGTGGTGGAACTCGTCGGCGCCAGGTTGTTAGGACAAGCCTCGCGGGGCACGGTCGTGTCGAGTACGAAATCTGCCTGATTTGCCAGATATGACACGCGGTTTCCGACTATGGCGACGAGTTTGTTCTTTCTTATTTTAATTAAAGGTATCAGCACTTTGATCTCCGGTGTCTCGCCGCTTTTTGAGACTATTATCACCACATCGTCGTCGCGGATGATGCCAAGGTCGCCGTGGATGGCGTCAGCAGCGTGCATGAACACGGCGGTGGTGCCGGTTGAATTAAGCGTGGCGACGATTTTTTGCGCTATGTTTGCACTTTTCCCGATGCCGGAAACGATGACATTACCCTTCGAATTATAGATTAATTCGACCACTTTTTCGAAATCATCGGTGAGAAGTTGCTTCAATCCTAATATTGAATTAGCTTCATTATCAATGACTTGCAGTGCAATTTCACGTAAGTTTTCCATCGTCAAAAATTTTTTTAAAATTTTCTTGCTTAATTAAAACTAAAAGTTATAACTTTGTAAAAATAACGATGCAAAGATAAGGATTATTTTTAAATGCGTTAATTATGGCAAAAATTGATGAAAAAAGTTTGCATGATTTACTGAAGAATGTCTTCGGATTCGACCAGTTTAAAGGCAATCAGAAGGCTATCATCAAAAGCATTCTTTCGGGTAACAACACATTTGTGCTGATGCCGACAGGTGGCGGTAAGTCATTGTGCTATCAGCTGCCGGCCTTGATGAGCGAAGGCACGACGATTGTCGTTTCACCACTTATTGCCTTGATGAAAAATCAGGTCGACATGATTCGTAACTTCGGCGCTGACACCGGAATTGCCCATGTGATGAACTCGTCGCTGTCGAAAGCCGAGCTGTTGCAGGTGCGCGAAGACCTTGTCAACAAAAAGACGAAGCTTCTTTATGTGGCTCCGGAGTCGTTGACGAAAGAGGAGACACTCGAATTCCTGCGCGGCCTCGACATCGCATTCTTTGCTATCGATGAGGCACACTGTATCTCCGAATGGGGTCATGACTTCCGTCCGGAATACCGCCGTCTGCGCCCGATTATCAACGCCATCAACCCGAAGCTGCCTATTATCGCTCTGACAGCCACGGCTACTGTGAAGGTGCAGCAGGACATCATGAAAAACCTTGAGATTCAAGATGCCAAGATTTTCAAATCGTCGTTCGACAGACCGAATCTTTATTACGAGGTAAGGCCGAAGACGAAAGATGTGGTCAAAGACATCATAAAATATATAAAATCGAACCCGGGAAAATCGGGAATCGTTTATACTCTGAGCCGTAAGAAAGTGGAGGAACTCGCTGAGACTCTGCAAGTTAACGGTATAAAGGCCCTGCCATATCACGCAGGTTTGGACAGCCAGACACGTAAGGAAAACCAGGATAAGTTCCTGATGGAAGAGGTCGACGTCATCGTGGCAACCATCGCTTTCGGTATGGGTATCGACAAGCCGGACATCCGTTTCGTGATTCACCACGACATCCCGAAGAGTCTGGAAGGCTACTATCAGGAGACTGGACGCGCCGGTCGTGACGGTGGCGAAGGTAACTGCATCGCTTTCTACGACTACGAAGACATCCATAAACTTGAGAAATTCAACAAAGGCAAGAACGTCGCGGAACAGGAGATCGCGCGTGAGCTTTTGAACGAGACCGTGACATATGCCGAATCACCGGTGTGCCGCCACAAACTGCTGCTGCATTATTTCGGCGAGGAATATGAAAAGGAAAACTGCGGCGCTTGCGACAACTGCCTCAACCCGAAGGTGCGTTTCGACGGTCAGGAAGATATAAAACTCGTCATCGAGGCGGTGCTGGCTACGAAACAGCTGTTTAAGACAAAACATATCTCTGAGCTCTTGGCTGGAAAAGAGACTGGCGACATCAAGACGGCGAAGCACGACACCAATGAATACTTTGGTGCCGGTGATGATCACGATGAGAAATATTGGACTTCTATAATTCGTCAAGCCCTTGTAAATAAATTACTTACGAAGGATATAGATAACTACGGAATCTTGAAAGTGCCGAAGGAAGGCAAGGATTTCATCAAGAAACCGTATCCTGTGATGGTGGCAATGGATCACGATTACGACAAGACTGACGACGATGAGTTTGACGAGGAAAGAGTGGCTCTTTCGAAGGATTCAGGTACCGATAAGACGTTGTTCTCGATGCTGAAAGACCTTCGTAAGACCATCGCTAAGAAGAAAAACCTGCCTCCGTTTGTGATTTTCCAAGACCCTTCGTTGGAGGATATGGCAATCCAATATCCTATCACTATGGAAGAGCTTACGCAGATTGCTGGCGTTGGCGCAGGAAAGGCACAGAAGTTCGGTCAGCCGTTTATCGACCTCATCAAAGAATATGTCGAGGAGAACGAGATAACACGTCCGAATGACATGGTGGTGAAGTCGGTGGTGAATAAATCGGCGTTGAAAATCAGTATCATACAGAATATCGACAAGGAGATTCCACTTGAAGACATCGCATATTCGAAGAACCTCGAATTTGATGAGCTTTTGACTGAAATCGAGAGCATTGTGGCAAGCGGAACGCACCTCGACATCAGTTATTACACCCGCGATAACATCGATGAATATCATCAGGAAGATATCATCCAGTATTTCAGGGAGGCTGAATCTGACGATTTGGAGACGGCGATGAGGACTCTGGGCGAGAACGAATATGAAGAGGAAGAGGTGAGGTTGATGAGGATTCAGTTTTTATCTGAAGTTGGAAACTAATTCTTATTGTCATTTCGACTGAAGCGTAGCGGAATGGAGAAATCTCAATCTTATGAATAGAATCGTAATATTTATAATATCATTATTCTTTCTGATTTCCTGCAGCAGTGAAAAAAAGAAGTCTGCTCCTTCGGTGCTTCTCACTGAGACTCAGATGGTTGATGTGATGACGGACGTTCAAATCATGGAAGGCATCATAAGCTACAAGAAAAACGCCAACCAGAAGACGGAATATCTGAGGACTACCGGTTACGATACGCTTTTTGCCCATCACGGCATAACCGATTCAATCTTTAAAGTTAACATGACGTATTACAATGAGGCTGAGCCTCAGACACTTATACGGATTGTGGATTCTGTGGAGGCGCGTCTGCAGAAGATGAGAAACTAGTGGAAATGGTCGAAGACGATTCTCGCTTTGGCTGGTCCGATAATCTCGCTAAGACGTTGTAAATCAGCTTCTTTGATATTTTTTACAGATTTTAGTTCGAGAAGCATTTTCTCGGCAGTGGTTTTTCCTATTCCCTTGATATCGTTGAGTTCGGAATGCACGAAGCCTTTCTGGAACTTTTTGCGGTGGAATGTTATCGCGAAGCGGTGCACTTCTTCTTGGATCTGAGCAAGCAGATGAAAAGCCTCGGAGTTAGGCTTCAGCTGCACTGTCTTGGGCGGAAATCCGAATAAAAGCTCGTTGGTGCGGTGGCTGCTGTCTTTGGCGAGACCGGCTATAGGGATTTCGATATGCAGTTCATCCTCAATGACTTGGCGAACCACTTCCATCTGACCTTTGCCACCATCGGTGATGATGAGGTTTGGCAGCTCTTTGCCTTCTTCCACGAGGCGGGAATAACGGCGACGGACCACCTCGCGCATCGAGGCGTAATCGTCGGGACCTTCCACCGTTTTGATGTTGAAATGACGGTAACCAGCCTTGTTTGGCTTACCGTTGACGAACTGCACCATGCCTGCCACGGCGTAGTCGCCTTGAAAGTTGGAGTTGTCGAAACACTCAATGACTGCTGGCAGTTCAGGAAGATGTAAGTCTTTTTGAAGCTCTGCCAAGACACGTTTTGAGTGACGTTCCGGGTCGACGAGTAAGCGCAGTTTCTCTGTCTCGAAACGATATTGTTTGGCGTTGCGTGTTGAAAGTGCCAAAATCTCGAATTTCTCACCTTTTTTGGGGATGGTGAACTTGACGTTTTCTAGTTCCATGTCGAGCTTCAGAGGCACGATTATTTCGTGTACAGAACTCTCAAAACGTTGGCGTAACTCGATGATTGCCAATGATAAAAGCTCTTCTTGAGTCTCTTCGAGCCGACGTTTCATCTCAATTGAAAACGACTGTATAATCGCACCTTGGATGATACGCATGTAGTTGACATAGAACGAGTTATCGGCATCGTCGAAGGAGAAGACCTCCATGTCGTGGAGCGTGTTGCTGCTTACGATGCTTCTTGCGTGATAATTCTCGAGAAGGTCGTATTTCTTTTTCAGCACTTGCGCCTGTTCGAACTCGAGTCGGGAGGCGTGGTCCATCATCTGTGTTTTCAAATCCTTCAAAACTCCTGAAATGTTGCCTTTGATTACCTCTTTTGTATTGACAATCATGGAGTTATAATCTTCTTCAGAGATGAGGTTTGCACATGGTGCCTTGCAGTTGCCGATATGATATTCGAGGCACGGACGGTTCATCAGATGTTTGCAGGTTCGCAAAGGATAGACCTGTTTCAAGATGTCGAGCAACGTTCGTGCAGTCATCACGGAAGGGTAGGGACCATAGTAAAGCGAGCCGTCGTTGACCTTTTTTCTTGTTAAGAAAATGCGTGGAAAACGCTCGTTTTTAATACAAATCCAAGGATAGGTTTTGTCATCCTTGAGCATGATGTTGTAGCGTGGCTTATACTGCTTGATGAAGTTGTTTTCGAGCAGAAACGCTTCGGCTTCGCTGCCTACCACTGTGAAGCGGATGTCGGCGATTTTGCTAACAAGAAGACGCGTCTTACCTGATTGTTCCTTGTTGAAATAGCTTGATACTCTGCGTTTTAGGTTCTTTGCCTTGCCGACATAAATAATCTCGCCAGACTCGTCGAAGTACTGGTAAACTCCCGGTGAAGTCGGGATGGTTTTTAATATCGAGGCTATTTTTTCCTTCATTTTTTCTCGCAGATTACGCGGATTTAGCAGATTATTATTTACTCCCCTTTATTCTTTTGCAGATGGCTCGCTAAAGCGAGCTGCAGATATTCGCAGATTTGATTGTGGAAAAAATTCCGTGTTATCTGCGGAATCTGCGAGAGACTTAAAAGTGTTTAAATCCTTGTGCTTCAATCGGAACCTGATGATTATCAGGTGTTATGAGGTTGGCTTGTCCTTCGTCGGCGGTCATGTAACCGATGATGCGGACGTCGTCCAAATCCTTGACTTTTTCGTAGTCGCTTTGTGCGATGGTGAACAACAGCTCATAGTCTTCGCCACCGTTTAGCGCTGCAATACTCGGCACGATGTTGAAGTCCTTCGCTGTCTGTATCGTCTTCTGATTCATTGGAATACGGTCTTCATAGACCATGCATCCCACCTTCGACTCTTTGCAGAGATGAAGAACCTCAGAAGCCAAACCGTCGGAGATGTCAATCATTGAAGTCGGTTTTACCTTTATCTCCTTGAGCTTTTCGACTATGTCGCGGCGAGCCTCCGGTTTCAGCTGACGTTCCAAAATATAATCATATCCGGCAAATTCAGGCTGCATGTTCGGGTCGGCCATAAATGCCGCTTTTTCTCTTTCGAGGATGAGCAAACCAGTGTATGCTGCGCCGAGGTTTCCGCTCACGCAAAGCAAATCGTTAGGTTTTGCGCCGTTACGATATACGATATCTTCCTTTTTAGCTTTTCCAATCACCGTCACCGAGATGAAAAGTCCTGATTTTGAGGCTGTTGTGTCGCCTCCGACGAGGTCAACATGGTAGCGGTCGCAGGCGAGACGGATGCCGCGATAAATCTCTTCGATCGCTTCAACGGAATATTTGCTGCTGATGCCGAGTCCGACAACAATCTGTGTCGGGGTGCCGTTCATTGCGTATATGTCGGAAAAATTGACGACGGCTGCCTTGTATCCGAGATGTTTCAGCGGACAATACGTCATGTCGAAGTGCACGCCTTCGCAAAGAATGTCAACGGAGACAAGCGTTTGCTCGTCTTTATGGTCGATGACGGCTGCGTCATCGCCGACGGCTTTGAGTGTCGAGTCGTTGTATATCTTGACGTTTTTTACAAGCTTGTCGATGAGCGCGAACTCGCCGAGTTCCGAGAGGTTGGTGATGTTTTCCTGATCTGCCATTTTTGTGATAAAATTTTATGCAAAAATAGCAAATTTTTAAAGGCATCCAATATTTATTTCGCGACGACGATTTCTTCTTCATCGCTGAAGATTTCCTCTATGCCTACTACGCCTTGACCCATTGTGGCGTGCCGTCAGCGGTGAGACGTTGCAATGTGGGGGAAAAGCCGTTGTCATCTAAAGATTCCCATTGGACATAGGTGTCGTTGCCACCAGCTCGGGCAGTCAACGCAATAGTAAAAACAAATATTAATATGTATGTTATTTTTTTCATATATAAAATTTCGAAAACTTTAAGTTTATCGATGTAAAGATAAACATATTATTGTTTGCTAGACCAAAATTAGCTGCGAAATATCTGTCTGTCAGAAAGGATAGCCTATGCCGAAGTTGAGGCGCAGGCCGTCAAGGACGGAAGGAAGATTATAATAAGTGGTAATTGGTTTCGTGAGGTCAGGTGTGCGCTCTTTGGTGTATTTGTAGGTCTGGTAAGGGGCGTGGATTCCAACGCCAAGGTCCAGGCGGATGACAAGTCCGTCAAGGTCCAGACGTAGGCCTACGCCTGTACCCAAGGCAATCTGATTGGCGAGATCGGGATTGTTGATGAATCCATCCTTCATATCCTCCGTCATCCCAATTGTTTCGATTAAGAAATCATAATATTCTGGGCTAAGAAGCTGGGAAGTATTATACAATCCCCATACGTTACCGGCATCCACGAAGGCGGCACCAAAGATATTCCATGCGATGGGGAAACGCAGTTCCAAATTCGCTTCCAGTTTGACGTCTCCGCCATGGAAGATACTCTGGTTATAGGTGAGGCTGTGGAAATTACCAGGGCCGTATGCGTAAGGCCCGGCTGCTCGCAGGCTGTTGGGACCTCCGACATAGAACGCTTCAGAAAGCGGAGCGTTGTCAGAGTTTCCCAGCGGTATGTTGATGCCTCCATAAAGACGGGTAGCAATGCAAACCGTCTCCGTCAGGTTGAATTTGTTGCGAAGTTCGGCAGCAAACTTGACAAATTGGTTGAATGATAGTTTGAAGATGCTGTTGATAAGGTTGCCCGATTCTTTGACTTCAATGTCAATCATCGTATTGACTGGTCGCTTGGTACGGTAATTATTGTAGGTGAATTCATAGCCGACTGCGGGGACAAATTCGTTTTCGGCAAACATTCTGACGAGTTCTACAAAATTGGTGGTATTTTCTATGTCCTCTATCCTGATCTGTGTACTGACTATGGAAAGCGAGAAAGGTGTGACAACATGTGTAACAAAGCGCGAGTGGCGTATAATGTACGAGAATCCGCCGGATAATTTGTGAACTTTGGTTCCGCCTGCTATGTTCTCGTATTTATATCCAATCCGGTAACGCGTGTCACCGTCGGGGTTGTTGTTTCCAAACCAGTGCAGACAGGGGAATGTGAGGGCGGCGTCAAGGCCGTACTTGAAGGAATCGGTTTTTTTAGGGTCTCCCGGGTAGCGGTCGCGAAGCGCCCAATAGTACGCCCCGTATCCCTTGACGGAGAAGGTCTCTTCGTATCCCAGAAGGTTCTTTATCTTCTGGCCGAGGGTGAGGTTCGGGCCGATACTGTTGTTGGACCGGTAAGCGATATCGGCATCGGCCGTAAAAACGTATTTGTGCAGGGGCGTGTTCCAACGCTTGACAGTCCTTACGCCGATGCCTGACTTGTAGAGTTCTCCTTCAAAGATATTGTCATAATCGCGCTGGGAGAACATGCGCAGAAAGGTGTTCCCGGATTTGGTCAGCTGGTAATCGGCTGACAAATGGCTGAGCAGGCCGTTGGTTTTGTTGACCTCCGGGTTGTCGGAGATGGTGGAGCCTGCCGTGATGCGCAGTCTGTTGTTGAACAGCATTTTGCTGATGGCGATATCCGTGTCGTTGGTCTTCCCGCTCGCATGCATTTTCTCCCCGCTGCTGATGTCAATGTCAATCACCCTACCCATTTTGGAATTGGCCATGGCGGCATTGACGCGGCTGTTGATGATGCTGGACAGGGCATATCCGTCGTTTTGCGCAGCTGCATTGCCTTCGCCCATATACATACCGGTGGCAAGGAGGGCGGCCGC
>DBYZ01000001.1:1291-56953 GCA_002311655.1 Bacteroidales bacterium UBA1173 | reverse complement strand
ATGATTTCACCTGATTTCGTTGGACAAACCATCGCTGTTCACAACGGTAATAAATTCATCCCGGTTTACGTGACTGAGAACATGGTTGGACACAAACTCGGCGAGTTCGCACCAACACGTACCTTCAGAGGCCACGCCGGTAACAGAAAAGATAAATAATAAGTACTATGGGAGCAAGAAAACATAATACAGCAGAAGCTAGAAAAGCAGCTAAGAAGCAGGTCGCCATTGCAAAATACAATGATATCCCTACTTCACCACGCAAGATGCGTTTGGTCGCTGATATGATCAGAGGAATGAAAGTGGAACTTGCACTGCATGCCTTATTATACTCACCTAAAGCAGCTGCAAAGCCGGTGTACAAATTACTCCGCTCTGCAATCGCCAACTGGGAAGCTAAGAACGAGGGTAAGCGTATTGAAGACGCCAACCTGTACGTAAAAGAGATATTTGTTGATGAAGGCCGCACACTGAAGCGTATTCAGCCAGCCCCACAGGGTCGTGCACACCGCATCCGCAAACGTTCTAACCACGTCACTATCATCGTCGATAGCAGACTTGCAGAAATGAATGCAGCAGAAGCTAATGTTGAAGAAAAGAATTAATTAAGATTACAATGGGACAGAAAACTCATCCAATAGGTTTAAGACTCGGAGTCATCAAAGGTTGGGACTCAAACTGGTACTGTGGAAAAGAAACAGCCAAGAACATCGGTGAAGACGATAAGATCCGTAAGTATCTTACCGCTCGTCTCGGCAAGGCTAGTATCTCAAAAATCGGTATCGAGCGTTCGATAAAGCTCGTCACAGTCACTATCTTCACAGCTCGTCCGGGTGTCATCATCGGTAAAGGTGGTACAGAGGTCGACAAGTTGAAGGAAGAGATGAAGAAGCTCATCGGCAAGGAGATTCAGATCAACATCAGCGAGATCAAGAGACCAGAACTCGACGCATTCATCGTCGCAAGTTCAATCGCAAAGCAAATTGAAGGCCGCGTGTCATTCCGCCGCGCTATCAAGAAGGCCGTGTCAGATACAATGAGAATTGGTGCCGAAGGTATCAAGGTCATCGCATCAGGCCGTGTCGGTGGTGCTGAAATGGCTCGTCAGGAAACATACAAGGAAGGTCGTATTCCGCTGCATACACTGCGCGCTGACATCGACTACTCTCTCGTAGAGGCTCACACATCATACGGCCGCATCGGTATTAAGGTGTGGATCTGCAAAGGTGAGGTCTACGGTCGTCCGGAACTGGTGCCTACCACCACAGCAGCAGCTGCACCTAAGAAAGGTGGCAACGCTGGCAAACCACAAGGTGGCGCCCCACGTCGTAATAAACGTACTACAAAGTAATAGATTAAAAAAAGATAAGAGATGTTACAACCTAAAAGAACAAGATACAGAAGACCTCAGAAGGGCAAGATGAAAGGCAACGCACACCGCGGCCATGAACTCGCCTTCGGTACTTTTGGTATTAAAACACTTGAGGAACACCTGATCACAGCACGCCAGATTGAGGCTGCACGTCAAGCTGTCACACGTCACATGAAACGTGAAGGACAGATTTGGATCAGAATATTCCCTGACAAACCTATCACCAAGAAGCCTCTCGAGGTTCGTATGGGTAAAGGTAAGGGAGACGTCGAGTACTTCGTAGCTCGCGTAACTCCAGGTCATATGCTTTTCGAAGCTGCGGGCGTGCCGTTAGAAGTCGCAAGAGAGGCACTCCGCTTAGCCGCTCAAAAGCTTCCTGTAGCAACTAAGTTTGTGGTTAGAAGAGATTATGTCGAATAAAAAACAGTAAGCATCATGAAGAAAGAAGCTATCAATGAATTAAGCACTGCTGATCTGATGGAACGTATTGACGCAGCTCGCGAACAGTATGTCAAGATGAAAATGCAACACGCAGTTTCTCCATTGGATAATCCGAACAAAATCAGCGCAACCCGCAAACAGATCGCACGCATGCTGACAGAGCTCACAAAGCGTCAGAATGCAGAACAGAACGTTAAATAATAAACGACGAAAGGAATTAAAATGGAAAGAAATCTTAGAAAAGAGAGAATCGGTGTAGTAGCCAGCAATAAGATGGACAAGACGATCGTCGTTGTGATTGAACGTCGTACAAAACACCCGATTTACGGTAAATTCGTTAAGAAATCAACACGTTTCTTCGCACATGACGAGAACAATGAATGCAACATTGGTGACACAGTGCGCATCATGGAGACCCGTCCTTTGAGCAAGAACAAACGTTGGAGACTCGTTGAAATAATAGAAAGGGCCAAGTAATGTTACAACAAGAATCAAGACTTGCAGTAGCCGACAATAGCGGTGCAAAGGAAGTGCTCTGCATCAGAGTATTAGGCGGAACCAAAAAACGTTATGCCCGTATCGGCGACGTCATCGTGGTTTCAGTAAAAGACGCTCTTCCAAGCGGTAACGTGAAGAAGGGTTCAGTAGTAAAGGCAGTCGTAGTCCGCACAAAGAAGGAAACACGCCGTCCTGACGGATCATACATCCGCTTCGACGATAACGCATGCGTCCTTCTCAATGGACAAGGCGAAATGTTAGGAACTCGTATCTTTGGACCAGTAGCCAGAGAGTTGCGTGAGAAACAGTATATGAAAATCGTATCTCTTGCACCTGAGGTACTCTAATTAAGAAAGGAAAAAAGCTATGAGTAAAATGTTCGTAAAGAAAGGCGACAGCGTAGTGGTTATCGCCGGAACCCAGAAGGGCAAGAAAGGTACAGTGCTTAGCGTCGACGTTGAAAAACAGCGCGCTATCGTTGACGGTGTCAACCTGGTGTCAAAACACACCAAGCCGAATACCGAGAACCCTAAAGGTGGTATCGTAAAGAAAGAAGCTTCCATCCATGTCAGCAACATCATGGTGTGCGACAAGGACGGTAAAGCCGGCCGCATCGGTCGTAAAAAAGATGAACAAGGAAAATCAATCCGTTATTCAAAAAAATCAGGGGAGGTTATTAAATAATGAACTATCAACCCAAACTCAGAGAACAGTATAAGAGCGAAATCGTGCCTGCGTTGATGAAGGAATTCAACTACAAATCCGTGATGCAGGTTCCACGGCTTTTGAAAATTTCGCTCAATCAGGGTATCGGTGCAGCTCTTGCCGATAAGAAACTGATTGACTATGGTGTAGAGGAAATGACAGCTATCACCGGACAAAAAGCCGTTCCGACAATTTCTAGACACGACGTTTCTAACTTCAAGCTTCGTCGTGGTAACCCGATCGGCGTGCGCGTGACGTTGCGCGGTGACAAGATGTACGAATTTCTCGAACGCTTAGTCGCTGTCGCCCTTCCACGTGTTCGTGACTTCAGAGGTATTAACGACAAAGGCTTCGACGGCCGCGGCAACTACAGCTTCGGCGTGAGCGAGCAGATCATCTTCCCAGAGATCGATATGGACAAAGTCAATAAGATCAACGGTATGGATATCACTTTCGTCACATCAGCGAACACCGACAAGGAAGCAATGGCCTTGTTGAAACAGTTTGGTCTTCCATTTAAAAACCAGAAAAAATAGTAAGATATGGCAAAAGAATCAATGAAAGCGCGCGAGCGCAAGAGAATGGCGATGGTAGAGAAATACGCAGAGAAACGTGCTGCTCTTAAAGAGGCAGGCGACTACGTAGGTCTCCAGAAGCTTCCAAGAAACGCTTCACCAATCCGCGTACACAATCGTTGTCAGCTTACAGGACGTCCAAAAGGTTATATGCGTCAGTTCGGCATCTCACGTATCAACTTCCGTGAAATGGCCCTCAAAGGCTTGATCCCAGGTGTTAAAAAAGCAAGTTGGTAATTAATTAAAAGGATTAAAACTATGATTACAGACCCTATAGCAGATTTTTTGACACGTTTACGCAATGCCGTCAACGCTAAACATAGAATCGTGGAAGTCCCTGCTTCAAATGTGAAGAAGGCTATCACCAAGATCCTCTTCGAAAAAGGCTATATCCTTAACTATAAGTTCGAAGAAGAAGGCCCACAAGGTACTATTAAGATCGCTCTTAAATACCACCCTGTTACCAAACAGCCAGCTATCATGAACATTGACCGCGTTTCACGCCCAGGTCTCCGTCAGTATGCTGACTCAGAAAACCTCCCGAGAGTCATGAACGGTCTTGGCATCGCCATCATCTCGACCTCAAGAGGCATTATGACAGATAAGGAAGCCCGCAATCTCCATATCGGAGGCGAAGTGTTGTGCTATGTATCATAATATAGGAGGAAACAGAAATGGCATTATCAAGAATCGGTAAATTACCTATTGCAATCCCAGCAGGTACTGAGGTTACAATTAAAGATAACGTTCTTACAGTCAAAGGTAAACTTGGCACATTGAGCCAGGATTTCCACGGCGACGTCGACGTTAAAGTAGAAGACGGTCACATCCACGTAGCACCGGCTAACATCCCTAACGCTTCAGCCAAACACGGTCTCTACCGTGCATTGTTCTTCAACATGGTGAAAGGCGTATCAGAAGGTTTCGAGACAGTTCAGGAATTTGTCGGTGTCGGCTACAAAGCTGAAGCAAAAGCTAACGGCAAACAACTCGAGCTCTCACTCGGTTTCTCACACAACATGATTTTCGTCATGCCATCAGAAATCACATGCGAGACCATTAACGAAAGAGGTAAGAACCCTATCCTCAAGATGCGTTCATACGACAAGCAGTTGCTCGGCCAGGTCGCAGCAAAGATCCGTTCATACCGTAAACCTGAACCATATAAGGGCAAGGGTATCAAGTTTGAAGGTGAAGTCCTGAGACGTAAGGCAGGTAAGGCAGCAGGTAAATAATGTTTAATTTTTAAAATGCAAGAAAGATGAATAAGAAGATCGAAAGAAGATTAAACATCAAGAGACGCGTTCGCAAGGTCGTTTTCGGCACAGCAGCACGCCCAAGAATGTCTGTCTTTAGAAGCAACAAGCAGATTTACGTTCAGCTTATCGACGATGAGGCCGGCAGAACATTAGTTTCAGCCAGCTCAACAGAGAACGGCATCGAACAGGAAAAGATTACAAAGATCGAGAAGGCAGCTAAAGTCGGTAACCTCGTGGCTGAAAAAGCAAAGGCAGCTGGCATTGAGACAGTCGTGTTCGATCGTAACGGTTATTTGTATCACGGAAGAGTTAAGTCTTTAGCAGACGGCGCTCGTAATGGAGGATTAAAATTCTAAAACTATGGCAGAAGTCAACGTAAAAAAAGTAAAAACTTCGGAAATCGAGTTGAAAGAACGTCTGGTCCACGTCAGCCGCGTGACTAAGGTTACCAAGGGTGGACGTGCATTTACCTTCGCAGCCCTCGTCGTCGTCGGTAATGAGAACGGCGTCGTTGGATACGGCCTCGGTAAAGCTAAGGAAGTTCAAGCCGCTGTTCAGAAAGGCACAGAAGATGCAAAGAAGAACCTCATCAAGGTTCCAGTCATCAACGGTACTCTTCCACACGAACAATACGGAAAATATTGCGGTGCATACGTATACATCCAGCCAGCTACCCCTGGTACCGGTGTTATCGCAGGCGGTGCAATGCGTGCTGTTCTTGAAAGCGTCGGCGTGAAGAACGTTCTCGCAAAATCAAAAGGTTCATCAAACCCTCACTCAGTGGTGAAAGCTACATTCGCAGCATTGTCACAGATGCGCGACGCTCGCACAGTAGCCCAGATGAGAGGCGTGGATTTGGATGTGGTGTTTAACGGATAATCTAAAATTTGAACAAAATGAAAAAAGTAAGAATAACTCAGATTAGAAGTGGCATCGGCAGACCACAGGATCAGAAGGACACTCTGAAAAGCTTGAACCTCAGAAAAATGCATCAGTCAGTTGAAGTGGACATGGAAAACCCTTCAGTGGCTGGCATGGTCGAGAAAGTGAAACACCTTCTTAAAATTGAAGAAATCTAATTGTTAAACTAAGAAATTTTAAAAATAGTTATGGATCTTAGTAATCTTAAACCGGCAGAAGGTTCTGTAAAGGATCGCAAGAGAATCGGTCGCGGACAAGGCTCAGGCTACGGTGGAACATCTACACGTGGTCACAAAGGAGCTGGCTCACGCTCTGGTAACACACACAAGATCGGTTTCGAAGGCGGCCAGATGCCTCTCGCACGTCTCGTGCCTAAGTACGGATTCAAGAACATCAACCGCGTGGAATACCGCGCCGTCAATATTGAGGTTCTCGAAGACTTCGCTAACAGCGGCATTACAGAAATCACCCCTGAACTGTTGAAAGACAACGGTTTCGTCGGAAGAAATGAACTCGTAAAAATTCTCGGAAACGGTGAATTGACAAAAGCAGTCAACGTGAAAGCCAACGCATGGTCAAAAGGCGCTGAAGAAGCTATCACAAAGGCTGGCGGTACAATAGAGAAAATTTAATCAACTAAACTGAAGAGATATGAAGGAGTTATTAATAGTGTTTTTGGTGTGCCTCGTTATCGCTGCTATTCTTTGGAGTAACAGACGACTCAGAGAGAACATCCAGAATATCTTTAAAATCGAGGAACTTCGCAAGAGAATCCTCTACACGCTGTTGATCATCCTGATCTACCGCTTCGGATCATACGTGGTTCTTCCAGGTGTCGACCCTAATGAGCTGGCAGCGTTGAAAAACCAAAGCAGTTCCGGTCTCCTTGGTTTGTTGAATATGTTTTCTGGCGGTGCTTTCGCAAACGCTTCTGTGTTTGCTCTCGGTATCATGCCATACATCACCGCAAGTATTATCATCCAGTTGCTTGGAATGGCTATCCCTTACTTCCAGCGTTTGCAGAAGGAAGGCGAAAGCGGTCATCGCAAGATTAACCAGATCACACGTTACCTCACGGTTCTTATCGTGGCAGTGCAGGCTCCAGGTTACATCGCTAACCTTAGAGTTCAGTTACCAGCCACCGCTATCTACCCGTTCAATGGTGCAGCCCCAACATTGTTCTTCTGGATTTCTTCAGTGATAATCCTTATCGCAGGAACATTGTTGATCATGTGGCTCGGCGAACGTATCACCGATAAGGGTATCGGCAATGGTATTTCACTCATCATTATGATTGGTATCATCGCACGTCTCCCATTCGCTCTGTTCGCTGAAGTCGCATCACGCTTCACCGAAGGCGTCGGTGGTCCGATCTTCTTCTTGCTGGAAATCGTATTCCTCGTGTTGGTTATCATCATGACAATCCTTCTCGTACAGGGAACTCGCAAGATTCCGGTACAGTATGCGAAACGCGTTGTTGGTAACAAACAGTACGGCGGAGTGCGTCAGTACATTCCTTTGAAGGTTAACGCTGCTGGTGTTATGCCTATCATCTTCGCTCAGGCAATCATGTTCGTGCCAATCACTATCATTGGTTACTCACACACAGAAAGCCTCAGCGGATTCATGAGAGCTATGACCAACATGAACGGCTTCTGGTATAACTTCGTGTTCTTTGTCCTCATCGTCCTCTTCACATACTTCTACACTGCTGTGACCATCAACCCGGCACAGATGGCAGAAGATATCAAGAAGAACGGTGGATTCATCCCTGGCGTGAAGCCTGGTAAACAGACGAAAGACTATTTTGATACCATCATGTCAAGAATAACACTTCCAGGTTCGTTGTTCCTCGGCGTTGTGGCTATCATGCCATCTCTCGTCTCAATCATGGGCGTCAACCATCAGTTCAGCCAGTTCTATGGCGGAACATCATTGCTGATTCTCGTCGGTGTGGTGCTGGACACTTTACAACAGATTGAAAGTCATCTTCTTATGCGTCATTATGACGGTCTCACCAAGTCAGGTCGTATCAAAGGCCGCGTAGGTAGGATGTAATTTCTATAGAATATGATTCATTTCAGAACAGATAACGAAATTGAATTGCTGAGACAAGCTGCTTTGCTCGTGGGTAAAACCCTCGGCGAGGTAGGAAAGCATATACATCCGGGAGTCCGTACCATCGACCTCGACAAACTCGCAGAAGAGTTTATCAGAGACCATGGCGCAACTCCTGCATTCAAGGGCTACGAAGGATTTCCCGGAAGTCTATGCATCTCTGTCAACGAGCAAGTTGTTCACGGTATCCCTGGAAACTACGAACTCCGCGACGGTGATATAGTCTCAATCGACTGTGGCACAGTTCTGAACGGTTACGTCGGTGACTCAGCCTACACATTCTGCTGCGGAGAGGTGTCGGAAGAGGTGAAGCTCCTTCTCAAACGTACGAAGGAATCACTTTACAAAGGCATTGAGGCTGCAGTGGCAGGCAACCGTATCGGCGATATCGGATACGCAGTGCAGAGCCATGTCGAGCAATTCGGTTACGGCGTCGTCCGCGAGCTCGTCGGACATGGCGTGGGACGTAAGATGCATGAAGACCCGCAGGTGCCAAACTACGGCAAACGAGGCACTGGCACCAAGCTGTCTGAAGGCATGGTTCTCGCCATCGAGCCGATGATCACTCTCGGAAAGAAAGAAATCGTGCAGGAACGTGACGGTTGGACTATCACAACCCGTGACAGAAAACCAGCCGCTCACTTCGAACACGACATCGCAGTGCGCCACGGCAAAGCCGAAATATTGTCAAGTTTTGAATGGGCAGAAGCAGTAGAAAATAACCAATAAAAAGAAATTATATGGCAAAACAAATGTCAATTGAACAAGACGGAACGGTCACCGAATCATTAGGAAACGCAATGTTCCGCGTCGAATTGGAGAACGGTTTGCAAATCATCGCACACATCTCTGGAAAAATGCGTATGCATTACATAAAAATTCTCCCTGGAGACAAGGTAAGACTCGAGATGTCGCCTTACGATTTGACAAAAGGTCGTATAACTTTCAGGTACAAATAAAAATTTGCACCAATTTGTAAAAGGTAACGCAAAAAATTGTAATTTTGCGCGCTAAAAATAAATGCTTCGAAAAAAATAAAAAAAAGTATATAAAATGAAAGTAAGAGCATCTATCAAGAAGAGATCAGACGATTGCAAAATAGTGCGTCGCAAAGGTAAATTGTATGTAATTAACAAAAAGAACCCGAAAGAAAAACAACGTCAGGGTTAATTAAAATAAAAAACAGATAAACTATGGCTAGAATTGCTGGTGTAGATATCCCGAACAACAAACAAGGTCAAATATCTTTAACCTACATTTACGGTATCGGCCGTTCAGCTGCTAAAGCTATCCTTGCACAGGCTAACGTCCCAGCTGATAAGAAAGTCCAGGACTGGACCGATGACGAACAGAACACAATCCGTAACATCATCGCCGACAACTACAAGACAGAAGGTGAACTCCGCAGCGAGATTCAGATCAACATCAAACGTTTGATGGATATCGGTTGCTACAGAGGAATCCGTCACCGTCTCGGATTACCACTTCGTGGTCAGAGCACAAAGAACAACGCTCGTACACGTAAAGGTCGTAAGAAGACCGTCGCTAACAAGAAGAAAGCCACTAAGTAGTCACTAGTCGCTAGTTATTAGTCGCTAGTCACTAAAGACTAAAGACTAAAGACTAAAAACTAAAGACTAAGATGTGGTTGGATCATAATTAATACCATTAAAAAGTAAAAGTCAAAAAATGGCAAAAAACACAAAATCTGTTAAGAAACGTGTTGTGAAGATCGAAGCTACCGGTAAGGCATTTATCAAAGCTTCTTTCAATAACATCATCATTTCATTAGCAAACAATGAAGGACAAGTCATTTCTTGGGCATCAGCCGGAAAGATGGGCTTCAAGGGTTCAAAGAAGAATACTCCTTACGCAGCTCAGATGGCAGCAGAAGAATGCTCAAAAACAGCATATGACTTGGGATTACGTAAAGTTAAAGTTTTCGTTAAAGGACCAGGCGCAGGCCGTGAATCAGCTATCCGCGCTATCCACTCATCAGGCGTAGAGGTGACAGAAATTATCGACGTCACTCCAATACCGCACAACGGTTGCCGTCCGCCAAAACGCAGAAGAGTGTAATTGTTTAACATTTAAAAAGTAATAGTTATGGCAAGATATACAGGTCCTAAGACAAAGATCGCCCGTAAGTTTGGTGAACCAATCTACGGCTCAGACAAGTACTACGAAAAGAGAAATTTCCCTCCAGGACAACATGGCGCCGCTAAGAAACGTAAGAAAGTTTCTGAATATGGTGTCCAGTTGCAGGAAAAACAGAAGGCAAAATACACCTATGGTATCCTCGAGCGTCAGTTCCGTAACACATTCGAGAAGGCTTCGAAGAAGAAGGGTATCACCGGTGAAATCCTCCTCCAACTCATCGAATCACGTGTTGACAACACAGTTTACCGTCTTGGTATCGCTCCTACACGTGACGCTGCCCGCCAGCTCGTCAGCCACCGCCACATCACAGTGAACGGCAAGGTGATGAACATCCCTTCAGCAATGCTGAAACCAGGCGATATCGTAGCAGTGCGCGAGAAATCAAAGAGCTTGGAAGTTATTACAAATTCAGTGGCAGGCCATTCAAACAGCTTCCCATGGTTAGAATGGGATTCAAATACCCTCACAGGAAAGTTCATGAGCTATCCTAACCGCGAGGATATTCCTGAAACCATCAATGAACAGCTTATCGTTGAGTTGTATTCTAAATAATCGAATATAAACTGATATTATGGCAATATTAGCATTTCAAAGACCTGATAAGGTCGTCATGGTAGAATCGACAGACAAACACGGTGTCTTCGAATTTCGCCCACTCGAACCTGGCTACGGCATGACAATCGGTAATGCCTTGAGAAGAGTTCTCCTCTCATCGCTCGAAGGTTTCGCCATCACTTCAATCCGCATTGAAGGCGTGGAACATGAAATGGCTCCAATTCCTGGCGTCATTGAAGACCTCACCGACATCGTGCTCAAGTTCAAGCAAGTTCGTTTCAAACAACAAATTCCGGGTGAAACATTCGAGAAAGTGACCGTTGTCATCGGTGGACAAGAAGAATTCGTTGCTGGCGACATCAACAAGTTCCTCTCAGTGTTCCAAGTGCTCAATCCGGAACTCGTGATTTGCCACATGGACCCATCGGTGAAGCTGACCATCGACATGACCATCAACAAGGGTAGAGGTTATGTCAACGCTGACGAGAACAAGGTTCTCAACGCACCGGTCAACACCATCGCTATCGATTCAATTCATACACCTATCAGAAACGTCAGCTTTAAGGTTGATAACTACCGTGTCGAGCAGAAGACCGACTACGAGAAGCTCATCCTTGACATCGAAACAGATGGCTCAATCAATCCGAAAGACGCTATGACGGAAGCTGCTAAGATCCTCATCTATCACCTCATGCTGTTCTCAGACGAACGCATCACATTGATGGATGAACAGAAGACAGTTTCAGAAGACTTTGACGAAGGCTCACTGCATATCCGTCAGCTTCTGAAGACCAAACTCGTCGACATGGATCTTTCAGTTCGCGCTCTGAACTGCCTCAAAGCAGCCGAAGTCGAAACTATCGGTGAACTCGTCGCCCTTAACAAAGCCGACCTGCTCAAGTTCCGTAACTTCGGTAAGAAGTCACTCACAGAACTTGAAGAATTGGTCAGAAGCAAGGGACTCGAATTTGGAATGAATATCAGTAAATATAAATTAGATAAGGAATAATAGAGATGAGACACAATAAGAAAATCAATCATTTAGGTAGAAAAGCTGCTCACCGTAATTCGATGCTCGCCAACATGGCATCATCATTGATCCTTGAGAAACGCATCATTACCACAACAGCTAAGGCAAAGGCTTTGCGTATCTACGTCGAACCGATGATCACTCGTTCCAAAGACGACTCTACAAACTCACGTCGTGTTGTTTTCGCACAGTTGCAGAACAAATACGCTGTCACAGAGTTGTTCCGCGAAGTGAGCCAGAAAGTTGCTAACCGTCCAGGCGGCTACACACGTATTATCAAACTTGGTTTACGTGCAGGCGACAACGCAGATATGTGCATGATGGAACTCGTTGATTACAACGATATCTATACTAACGGCAAGAAAGCTGCAAAGGCAACCAAGACAACACGTCGTGGTGGTAAGAAAAAAGCTGAGGCTCCAGTAGCTGAAGCTCCGGCAGCAGAAGAAGCTCCAAAGGCAGAATAAGCATTAGTCGTTAGACTTTTAAATTGAAAGAGACGCCATTAAGGCGTCTCTTTTTTTTATTTTCCGTGTACAAAAATTTATTTTCCGTGTACGGAATTTTAGTTTACATGTAAATCGTTTTAGTCTCCATGTATTTTTAAAAATAAATAATTCGCGCATTAAAAATTATACTACTTTTGCCGCCGTTTTAAACGGTAATTATACCATTTATCCCCATATATCACCATTTTTAGTTATTCTTTTTTAATTTTTCATCTTGTTTGTTTTTTTGTTTTTTGTTTAATCGTCAAACGATTTACTGAATTAAATTTGATTGAAATGGAAAAGTTTTCAGAAAAGACAAAGGCATTTATCATCACAGCGGCAATAGTATTAACAACACTGTTGCCGATAAACCTCAATGCCCAAACCAAAATGGATGGATTCTTCTCAAACTACAGTAATGATGGCTACACAAACCGAGATGATATCGCGGTGTCAGGTGGGTTTTTAAGTGCCACCAATCAGACATTCGGCGAGGCTCCACTTGGCAGCGGATTGATTATCATGCTGGCAGCAGGTGCAGGTTATGTGTTGCTTAAGAAAAAAGAGGACTGATTATGAAAAAGTTAGAATACGTCATTTTAGCATTGGCTCTAATGCTGGGCCTTGCTCAATGCAAAAAAAACAATGCAGTGCTTAATGCAGTTGACGACGACATGATATATATAACAATAAATGTTGCTGAAAACTCGAAAATTGATGTAAACACCACAACTGGCGCTGTAACATTTAAAAGATATGATCACCTTTTCATTGTTAGCGATGGCGTTTATATTGGTAACGTATCAAAAGATCAAGCAGACGGTCCTTTTACTGGAAGCATAAAAAGACCAACTGAAGGTAAGCCATTGTATATCTATTATTTAGGTAATGATTCCGGATTGCTTAAATCATTGAAAACTGGTGAATCTACGTCGTGCAAAGTGGATATCTCAGATCAGACAAGTAAATTTCCTGTTATCTCATGTGGAATAACTGGTGCTTATAGTGGGGAAATAGCATCATACACGGTAACGCTTCTCAATAAATGCGCTCTTGTGAAATTCAACGTGACAACAAGTGCGGAAGCAACAGTGCCGACATGCCTTACTGGTTTGAAAAATGAGATGATTATCGATTTCAAAACAAATACTTTTACTCCTGACACTGTGGGTGATGCCTTGATAAAGCTTCCTGCAGGTTCAGGCGAACGTTGGGCTATTCTTTTGCCTAATGCAGCGGAAAACACATCATGCAAAGCATATTCGGATGATTACCGTTATGTTGGTACTCGTGCAGCTCTTTGTGCAATCAATTTTAATGATTTTATCAAAACAGGATATGCTGTCACTATAAATACACCTACAACGAATAATCCTACATACGATGATAATAGGTTCTCATTGAGTCCGACAAAACGTGTGATTTTTGCATCAGGTAACGTTCAACACGTATATGATGGCAATGCAAAGGCATGGATTTGGAAATTTGCCGACCATCCGTATGATGTGCTTAATAATGTGGATCAGCAGATTCTTGAATCCCAATATAATCGTGACCGTTTCGGTTGGGGCACAGGCAATAAACCTGATTTTATGTCACATAGCAATGATGATTATCCGCAATCGACCAGTGAGTTTGTCGACTGGGGCATGAATTTTCCTGTAGATGGCAAAAATCCATGGTTCGCTCCGAAATGTGTTGAATGGAGATATTTGATGTTTGAACGTCTTACCACAGAACTCAACGGTGTTTACAACGCCCGCTATGCAAGAGCATTGGTCAACGGCGTGAAAGGTATCATTCTTTTCCCGGATGTATACGATCATCCATCAGATGTGACTTTGCCAACACATAATAGCATAAACTACACCAATAACAATGGTAATGGTTCATATGCTGATAATAATTACACCGTTGCTGACTGGACTAAAATGGCAAAGGCAGGGGCTGTGTTTTTGCCCATTACAGGTCAACGTGAGTATAAAGGTGGCTGGAAGTTCACTTATATGGATCATGGCGATGGTCATTATTGGACACAGTGTGATCTGGATGATCCAGCGCATGCATGCGACATGTTTTTCACCGACTATCGTCCATATGTTCAAGATAAAGATGATAAATGTAAAGGTTTTGCGGTAAGACTTGTTCGTGAATAGAAAAAAGTATTATCTTTGCAGTTTGAACAATCAATTAAAAAAGTAAGAAAAATGAGTAGAATAGAAAAAATTCATGCCCGCCAGATTTTGGATTCACGCGGCAATCCTACAGTAGAAGTTGATGTTATCACAGAAGATGGTATCCTCGGTAGAGCAGCAGTGCCGTCAGGCGCTTCGACAGGTGTTCACGAGGCTGTGGAGCTTCGCGACGGCGACAAGACAAAATTCATGGGCAAGAGTGTGTATAAGGCTGTTGACCATGTTAACAATGAGATTGCAAAGGCAATTGAAGGTTACGAAGTAACAGATCAGAACGCCATCGATGCCAAGATGATTGAACTCGACGGCTCAAAGAATAAAGGCAATTTCGGTGCTAACGCCATCCTCGGCGTGTCGCTCGCTTGCGCAAAAGCAGGTGCTATCTACACCGACCAGCCATTGTACCGTTACATCGGCGGTGTCAGCGCAAACACATTGCCAATCCCTATGATGAACATCCTCAATGGTGGTTCACATGCTGATAATAGCGTTGATTTCCAGGAGTTTATGATTATGCCAGTTGGCGCAAAGTCATTCCATCAGGCTATCCAGATGGGTTCGGAAATCTTCCATAACCTCAAAAACGTGTTGAAAGCTGCCGGTTATTCGACAAACGTCGGCGACGAAGGCGGTTTCGCACCAAACCTCAAGTCAAATGATGAAGGTATCGAGGTGATTCTCAAAGCTATCGAAAAAGCTGGCTATCGTCCTGGTGAAGATGTGTTCATCGCTCTCGACGCTGCTTCTTCAGAGTATTATCTGCCAGAAGAGAAAGTTTATCATCTGCACAAATCAACAGGTGAGAAGCTCAATGCCAAAGAAATGGTTGAGTTCTGGAACAATTGGGTGAAGAAGTATCCTATCATCTCTATCGAAGACGGTATGGCCGAAGACGATTGGGATGGTTGGAAACTCATGACCGACACTATGGGCAACAAGATTCAGCTCGTAGGTGACGACCTCTTCGTGACCAACGTTGAGCGCCTCAAGATGGGTATCGACAAGAACGTCGCTAACTCTATCTTGGTGAAAGTCAATCAGATTGGTTCATTAACCGAGACTATTGCCGCTGTTAACCTGGCTTATCGCAACCAGTACACAGCTGTCATGAGCCACCGCTCAGGCGAAACAGAAGACACCACAATCGCTGACCTCGCAGTGGCATTGAACACTGGCGAAATCAAGACTGGTTCGGCATCACGTACAGATCGTATCTGCAAATACAACCAGTTGATGAGAATTGAGGAAGAACTCGGCGATATGGCTTACTTCCCAGGAAAGAATCATAAATTTACGAAATAATCGTCTTCGAAATTAACGAAGTATAATTGTTTTTGAGCACGAGTCACTGCAGTGTAAAACCAGCGTATGTCGCTGAGCTGCAGTGATTCGTTTTCTTTAATGTAAGGCGCATCGATAAACACTGTTGGCCACTGTCCGCCTTGTGTCTTATGGCAGGTGAGGGCGTATCCGAACTTCACTTGCAATGCGTTGAAATATGGATTTTGCCGCATGGCTTTGTATCTGTCTTGTTTGTTCGGTATGTCCATGTAATCCTCTTCCACAGCTTTATACAATCTGTCCGATTCTTCCTGCGTGAGGGCAGGGGAGTCGCTGGACAAAGTCTCAAGTAATATCTTTACCGATAAGTTTGGTATATCTTGATAATCAATAAGTTGTATATCAACATCTGCAAAATGGAATCCGTACATCTCCTCGGTGTTGTTGATGCGCATCAGCTCAATCATGTCTCCATTTGCGATGAAACTGATTTTCTGGTCATCGTCGGTCCAGAAATAGTTGTTTTTCACAACCATTAGCTTGTCGCCGGTCGATATCTCACCTTCTTCTTGTAAAATCCTTGCTCTTATCGCCTGATTGTACATGTTGGCGCGGTTGTTGCTGCGACAAATAATGACAGCCTCATTGTTGTTTTTCCCATTGAAACCCTGCCATAATAACTCCTCAAACTCCTGCGGCTCAATGCGATGGATGTCGGAAAAGTTGTTAATGTTAAATAATGGCTTTAATGGTCTTAAAGTTTGGCGCAATTGCGTCGCATTCCACAAAATCCCGGATTCCTCTTCCTGTCGCATTACCTCAGTAAGTTCATACGATGCCACCGTCAGGTTGAAGCTGTTTTTCAACACGTTGATGTCGTTAGCCGGACTGTTGTCCAATCCCACAGGTGGCAGCTGAGCGTTATCGCCAATCAAAAGCAAACGACAATTCTCGCCGCTGAAGACATATCCTATCAAATCGTCAAGAAGAGAACGGCCGTTGGTGAAATCGTCAGGAATCATTGAGCATTCGTCGACTATGAAAACGGTGTTTTTTGCTTTGTTTTCCGTTCTCGTCATCCTTAACGAGCCGTCGGCAAACTGTTGGAAACGATATATTTTTCTATGTATTGTAGATGCTGTCTTCCCCGAATAGCCGCTCAGTACCTTCGCGGCTCGTCCAGTGGGCGCCAACAACTGATAGCGCATACCAATCTTCGGCAGCGTCTTCACCAATGTTGTCACCAAAGTGGTCTTGCCCGTGCCTGCATATCCTTGTAAAAGGTAGGCTGGATTGGGTTTTTCAGAAAGAAGAAACGCTGAGATATGATATAAAACTGTTTTCTGGCCTTCTGTGGGAATGAACCCAAAAGATTTCATCAATAATTGGTATAGTTCTTGTCTTGTCATACTTAAAATGGATAACCGATACCGAAATTCCAAACCACGTCTTTCCACTGTAACTTACTGATTCTCCATCTGTTACCTTCTGCATATTTAGGGTCGCAAAGTGGCGCTGCCATGTCAAATCGAATCAGGAAGAATGAAAAATCAAAACGTAGACCGAATCCGGCATCCATAGCTAATTGTTTGTAGAATTTGTCGAACTTGAACTGTCCTCCTGGGAATGACTGGTTGTTGCTCAATGTCCAGATGTTTCCGATATCAGAGAAAAGTGCTCCTTTTATTCTGCCATATAGTGGAAATCTGTATTCAATATTCGATTCGATCTGCAAATCACCGATATGTTCGATGTCGTAACCGCTTTGGTTGTCGAATTCTCCAGGTCCAAGTGTGCGGAACTGCCATCCGCGCATTCCGTTCGCTCCTCCTGCGTAGAAACTGCGCTCAAAAGGCATGTCGTTGGAGTTACCGTATGCAATGCCCTGACCGTACATCAAACGCAACGCCAGCATGTCTCTGTTTCTGAAATAATGGTAAAACCTTAAGTCAATCTGATATTTGAAGAACTGAGCGTAACGGATTCCAATAATCTCGTGGTAATTATCTGATTCTGTGATAAGTGGAGTGTTGTTAAACAGCGACAAAAGGTTTCCTGATGTCTCAATATCAAACTTTAAAAAGAAGAAGTCGTTGGTTTTCTTGACATCCTGATTCGCAAAAACGAAAGTATAGTTCAAACCGAAAATCAAGTGGTCTGTGTACTGGTCCTTGATGCGCTGGTTTGTCTCTAAATCAAGCAGGAGCTCAAACAACTCTGATGGAAAAACCTTGACAGTGTTCAGGTTGATAGGAGTAAGGAAGTGCTCTACCGTGTTGGAACTCCGCCAGTTATAACCAAATGATGCTGTCATAATGTGTCTCTTGTACAACGGTCGAATCTGCATGTTATAACCTGACGATAACGTGGTTTTAGGTTGATATTCGCTAACAAAACGATGCAGTTTGATAGGACTAAGGAATCGAGGGAACATGATTCTGGCCTCGACGCCTAGCTCTCGTGTGTTGAACAATCCTTCGTCAATGACGTAGTTCTCAACACGTTGCATCTGAAAACCGCCCCTGAGTGTAATCCTAAAAACCTCTGAACCTCTAAAGATGTTGTTGTTAAGATAAGAAATACTTCCCAACGCACCGAGGTCTCCTCCGGAATTTGTGCCTTCAAGCTGGATGTTGTAATGGTGTATTTTGTTTTTCTGTAGCGTTACAATGCAATTCAACAATTTCACCGAATCATTGCCGCTCGCTACAGTGTCGAAGCTTATGTTGCTGAGACTGTATAACTTAAGACTTCCCAGTGCTCTGTATGTCTGACTAACCTTTTTCTGACTGAATTCCTCGCCGGGATGTATCTGAATAACCTGATTGAAGGTCTTCAAATGAACTTTGGGGTTGTTGCCATATATGAAGTCAAACCTTTGTTTCGGAGCTTTTCTCCATAACCTGAAAGTGAACGGAACGGTATCGTTTTCAATGATATTGGCTGTCTTTATGTTGTAGTCTGGATAGATAAACACCTTATTTATATAGTATTTGTCGTGTTTTTGTCCGTTGATGCGCAGTGTGACGTCGGCCTTCTTCATCATCAGATTCGTGTCGACTTCATACATTATTCTGTCTTTGGTGAAGAAGAAATAACCGTTGTTTCTCAGATAATCCGTAATATAGTCGCGCTCTTTGTCCATGGTGAAAATGTTGTAGTTATCACCAACCTTGACTGGTAAATCGCTCTCTATCTCGTTGATTTCCTTGGAAATAGCACTGTCGTATATCTTCTGGTTTAACTCTCTTATGGTATAAGGAGTTTTCGGCTTGATTCGATATTCGACGTATGCTCTCTTGTTTCTTTCGTACTTAGTCGCTACAACTTTCGACTTGAAGAAGCCGGTGTTGTTCAGATATTCTTCTATCTGTTTTTTTGAATCGGCTGTATTGGCGGAATTGTAATAAATCGGTTCAACTCCAAGGTTTTTGTTAACCCATTTGTAGAAACGTCTGTCCGTTTTGTTCTGTGTTTTGTAATAAATCCAAACTCTTGGCAACCATCCGAATAGGCTTTTGTTTGGTTTCTGAACAATATAATCCGCCACACTTGATTTTGAAATGTTGAAGTGTGTAGAGTCGTTGGTGACATAGTTCTCAATCAATATGGTCTTGTCGTCAGGGACGTATTTCTTTACGCCGCAGCCCGAAAGCGCTAAAACCACGAGCAATAACCATATATTCTTGATAAATCTCATCAACTGTTGACTTTATATAACCTCCGCGACTGTAAAATTACTTCCGCCGATGAACACAACATCTTCGAAGTGTGCGTTGTTGATAGCTGAATTATATGCTTGCTGTACCGATTCGTACACGTTTCCGTGAAGTCCGACCTCAAAAGCCTTGGCAGCCAGTACGTTGGCGTCCAAACCGCGTGGAATGTCGGCCTTGCAGAAATAATAATCTGCATAATGTGGCAGCAGCTGCAGAATGCCATCGATATCTTTGTCGTTGACACAACCTAAAACGAAATGTAACTTCCTGAAACTCATGTCACTAAGCTGCATCACAATCTCTTTTATTCCACCAACGTTGTGGCCTGTATCGGCAATCACAAGCGGCTGACGGCATAAAATCTGCCATCTTCCCATCAAGTTGGTGTTTTTCACGACAAATTCCAGACCTGTTATCACATCTTTCGTGTCGATTTTGAACTTGTCTTTAAGTATATCGATAGCGCATATCACGGTTGCCAGATTCTTCTTCTGGTAGAAACCTAATAGCGGAAATTCCACTGCCTCAATGTATAATTCATTATCTTTCCAGATGTCAAACTTCTGATAATCAAGAGTTTCGATGTGAATCTTTTCGCAGTCTATTATCTGGTCGGCAAAATATATCGGTGCGTTGCACTCCTGCGCTTTCTTGATGAACACATCTTTTGTCTCCGATTGTGTCTCGCCGATAACGACAGGTGTGTTTGGCTTTATTATGCCTGCTTTCTCCACTGCAATCTCCGCTAAAGTGTTGCCGAGCATGTTGACGTGATCCAAAGAAATATTGGTGATTACGCTGAGTTCAGGATTGATCACATTGGTTGAGTCAAGACGTCCTCCAAGTCCCACCTCGATGATGGCAATATCCACCTTTTCTTTTGCGAAATAGTCGAATGCCATTCCTGTTGCCATCTCGAAAAACGATAGCTGCATCTCCTCAAACTTCTCCTTGTTGTTTCCGATGAAGTCGATGACGTTCTGCTCTGGAATCATCAATCCGTTGATGCGGATTCGCTCACGGAAATCGCGAAGGTGAGGGGAGGTGTATAAACCTGTCTTGTATCCACATTCCTGGAATATCGATGCCAGAGTATGCGACACTGTGCCTTTGCCGTTGGTGCCAGCGACGTGTATCGTCTTAAAACTATTTTGAGGATTGCCAAGAAAATCAAGCAATTCCCTGATATTTCCGAGGTCCGGTTTATAAGCCGCAGCCCCAATTTTTTGATACATTGGAAATTTGTTGAACATCCAATTTGTAGTATCAGCGTAGTTCATCTTTAGTTAATTTACAGATATATGTTATTGTTCCTTTTTAAATGTAAATGTGTATGTTATAGTACCTTTCTGTAACTCAGCTGCGTTTTTATCAGGATTAAAAACTGAATTTTTTGCAGCGTTTTCGGCTATAGTACGCATTCTTGGATTGGAAATGGTAGTTCCTTTGACTATTTGAGTTCTTTGTACTATTCCATTACGGTCAACCCAAATGTCTACAACTATAACACCGATTTCTTCAACATCTTCTTCTTTAATTGGAGTCAGATTCTTATGTCCTCTTCCGCCTAGACTGTAAGATATGTCTCCGTCAGCACCGCCTTGTCCTTCGTAGTTGTTGACATCGGTGCTTCCATTAGGATTTCCTTGGTCACCCGGAGTTTGAGTGTTTCCTTCCGACGATGGCTGTTCCTCTGTCTTGACAGGTTTGAACAAAGCTCTCTCATTGACCTTTGGCTCCTCTTTTTTCTTAGGCTTCGGTGCTTCAAGAGCCGGTGCCTCTTCGGTATCTTGTGTTACGGTTTGCTCCTTGACAGGTTCCGGCTGCGGTTTTGGTGTCTCTACAACTTTTTTAGGCTTTGGCTGCTGCTGCACGCCCATGCCTTCGTTGTACATGCCGAGATTAACCTCCACGCCGGCTTCTCCAGGCAACGGCAAAGGTGTCGTAAGTGCCATCACTAAGAGTAACACCACTACAACGACATGCACTACGACAGTCACAGCGATAGAAATTATCTTATTTTTATTGTCTTTTGTCATTTTTTCGCCGAAGTTGCAAGTAAAACCTTATGGTTCTGATGAGTCTCGTTGTTGATGTTGTTCACGGCGTCAATCACGTTTACCACGTATTGAACCGGCACGTTTTTGTCGGAACGCACCACCACTGTGCCTTCGGTGGCATTGCCAAGTGATAATAAAATCTCTGGTTGTAATTGATTCTCAGCGACTTTGCGTTCTCCAACAAAATAATCCATCTTCTCGTTGATGTAAACAGTGACGGTCTGTTTTGCCATAGTGCGGCTGTTGCTCTGTGGAAGCAGAAGCTTTATGGCGTTAGGCGCGACCAAGGTCGACGTTAGCATGAAGAAGATAAGCAGGAGGAACACGAGGTCGGACATCGACGACGAGTTAAACTCCACTCTTCTCTGATTTCTGCGTTTCAGTGCCATAGCTTAATGTGCTGGTTCGTTCAAAACATCCATAAACTCAATACTCTTCGACTCGAGGAGGTTCACCACCTTGTCAATCTGTGAGACAAGTATGTTGTAGAAAATAAAGGCGATGATACCAACGATAAGACCGCCTACAGTTGTAACCATAGCTTGATAAATACCTGTCGAGAGAAGCTCTATGTCGATATTGTTTCCTGCCATTGACATGTCGTAGAATGCTCTAATCATACCGATGACTGTACCGAGGAATCCCAACATTGGACCTGCACCGGAAATCATGGCGAGGAGCGCAACACCTTTTTCGAGGTTGCTAACTTCAAGATTACCAACGTTTTCGATAGCTGTCTGAATGTCGTTCAATGGCTTGCCGATACGTGATATGCCTTTTTCAATCATGCGTGAGAGTGGGGTGGATGCCTTCTGGCATAAGACCTTGGCGTCGTTCAACTTGCCGTCTTTCATGTAATTGCGTATGGTCTCCATGAACATGTCGTCTTTTTTAGCCGCTTTGTTGATGGTGATGAATCTTTCTATGAAGATGTAAAACGCTATCACTGAGAAAACAGCTAAAATCAACATAATCCAACCGCCTTGAACGGCCATGTCCCATAATGACATTCTAATTTCTGTGGCTTCTGTAAGTGGTTCACTCACAGGTACTTGCAATAAAAAACTTGTTAAATTCATATAATAATATTTGACAATTACAAAAATAACTATTAATTGGCAAATATATTACAAAAATTTTGAAAAAAATCAGATTTCTGTGAATCTTTTAACAATTTTTTCGCGGTAAGTGTTGGAAACCGGCACCGATTCGAGTCCTGTTTGGTTGAAATCGATGTAATAACCGTCGGCTTCGTTGCGTATGAGCTTGATATTGTTCGAGTTAACGATATATGTGCGATGGCAGCGGATGAGTGGCGTGCCGGCAAATGTGTCTTCAATGGCTTGAATCTTGTTTCTGAGCACAAACGAGCTTATTCCACCTTTATTATTATAGAACACATTCACGTAGTTGCCTTCCGCCTTGATATAATAAACGTTTTCGAGTTTTACGGTAAATTTTAATGCGCCAGTATAATCGTTGAAATTGATGATGTCAGGATTATCTGTTCTCGAAGGCTCGCTTGCCGGTGTTTTTATGCTCGTAGTAGTTGTGGCTTCGTTGGTTTGAATGACATGTCTTGCTATTTTCAACACTCTTTGAGCGTCAAGAAGAGCGAAACTGAGGTCTGTAACAATGAAAGGAAAACCAAGCGCTATGAAGGTGACCAAGATACTTTTTCCAACAATAAGACCCTCTGTGTGTTCTGCCACATGCATGATTCCCAATGAAATATATGCATGGAACAATCCGATGAGCACTATCTCACCCAAATTCCATAATATAAATTTAGGTAATGTGAAGCGGATCAGTCGTTTCGACATGTAGAACATCATTATTCTGCTGAAAATCAAAAAGATGGTAGAGAATATGATGAAGAAAGCCGTATAGATGAACCTGTCTTGTTCTTCAAGCGAGAACCAGGCTGTTGTCGTGTCTGATAATGGTACATATACAGCCAAAAAAGCTATAGCGAAGAGCACAGATATCGTCACCTGGACAATAAGATTGTTCTTCTCGATAAGATAATGTGGTAGCTTTTTGCTTTGCATTGGCGTAATTTTTACGCTGCAAAGATACAAATTTTTTCAATACGAAAGAATTTCGTCACAATTTTTTCAAAATTCGTCACATTTTAAATTATTTCGTCACAATTTCAAAAAATTTCGTCACAAAATGGCAAAATTCATCACAAAGAGCCTTAATTCGTCACATATGGTCTGGATTTCGTCACAAAAATTCATCATGTGGTTTAATGGGGGTATTTTTGCGTCGATTGAAAACGAATATTAACAATTAAAACTATAATAAATGAAAATTTCAGGAACAGGAAGTTCTCTTCCATCAAAAGTGGTTACCAACCAGATGCTGAGTGAGATATTAGACACATCAGATGAATGGATTACCGCGCGTACTGGTATTAAGGAGCGTCGCGTGCTTTCATCTGAATATGTGTTGGATCTCGCTGTTGACGCATCGTTGAAGGCTCTCGAAGATGCTAAGATGGATGTGAAAGATCTTGATTTCATCATTTGCGCCAACGTCGTGAATGAGTATGTGACTCCAGCATTGAGCTGCATCGTGAAAGATAAGATCGGAGCTCATTGTCCATGTGTTGACCTCAATGGTGCATGCGTAGGTTTTATTTATGCCTGCGACATCGCCGAAGCATATTATAAAATAGGTAAAGTGAAAAACGTCCTCGTGGTTTGCGCCGAGGCACCGGCTCACATGCTTGATTGGCATGACCGCACTTGCGCAGTGTTGTTTGGTGCTGGTGCTGGTGCTGTGGTGCTTACACCTGGCGACAATATCATCTCCACACGTCTTAACGCCTCTGAAGGCTGGGACCGTCTCTATGAGATGCATGACCTTCAGTGGTGCCCTTATGACATGAAAGGCAAGACAAACCTTCCACTTGTGATGCACGGACAGGATGTGTTCAAGTTCGCCACATCGACATGCGTCAACGACCTGAAGGTTGTGCTTGAAGAGGCAAAAGTGAGCGCTGATGACATCGACACCTATTTCATCCATCAGGCAAACTTGAGAATTATAAAATACATTGAACAGATGCTTAAACAGCCTACCGAGAAGTTCCCGACCAATATCGAGAAATACGGTAACACATCGTCGGCCAGCCTCCCAATCCTTCTTGACGAAGTGAAACACGCAGGCAAACTCAAAGAAGGCGACATCTTGGCTTTCAGCGCATTTGGCGCAGGCCTCGTATCTGGTGCAATGATTATGAAATGGTAATATTGAAAACTAGCAGAAATGAATAAAAGAAGAGTAGTTATAACAGGTATGGGCGTTGTCTCACCTGTAGGAAACGATGTCGAAACTTTCCTTGACAGCATTATGAACGGCAAGTGCGGCATCGATTTTATCACAAAGTTTAACACAGATGACCTTCCAGTGAAGGTGGCGGCTGAAGTGAAAAACTTCGACCCTAGCAAAGATGGTCTCGAGACCGCTTTTGTGCGCCGTAACGACTTGTTTGCTGTATACGCAATGGCAGCAGCTTGCCAGGCTATGAAAGGCAACGAGGAAGGTTGGGACTCTGACCGTCTCGGCGTGTACATCGGCTCAGGTATCGGCGGTTTCGACACTATGATGCGCGAGATGCACAAACTCGAGGCAGAAGGTCCACGTTGGGTCTCTCCTCTGATGATCCCAACGATGATTGCCAACATGGCAGCCGGTAATGTGGCTATCCGTTTTAACGCTCACGGAGTGTGTCTCCCTGTCGTGACAGCATGTGCTACAAGCACTCACGCCATCGGAGAGGCATACCGTGCCATCAAAGACGGCTACGCTGACGGTATAATCGCTGGAGGTACAGAAGCACCTATTAATAGATTGTCAATCGCCGGTTTTGCAAACTGTAAGGCTCTGACTAAGTCAGAAGATCCTAATGCAGCATCATTGCCATTTGACGCTCGTCGTGCAGGATTCGTCATCGCTGAAGGAGCAGGCATCGTTCTCTTGGAGGAACTTGAGCACGCAAAACAACGCGGAGCTACAATATATGCTGAGGTTTGCGGTTATGGCAATACCTGCGACGGTCACCATGTGACAGCACCGCATCCAGAAGGAACTTATGCGGCAAAAGCTATCAAGATGGCATTGGATGAGGCAGGTTATCAGGAAAAGAAAGACCTTCTTTACATCAACGCACACGGTACAGGCACAGCGTTGAACGACTCATCAGAAACCATGGCTATCAAGAAGGCGATGGGCGTGGACGAGGCACGCAGAGCTTTGATTAGCTCGACAAAATCAATGACAGGGCACCTTCTCGGTGCAGCAGGTGCTATCGAAATCATAGCATCAGCATTGGCACTTCAGAAAGGCATGGTGCCTCCGACAATTAACCTCAACGAGGCGGACCCTGTTTGTGACCTCAACTACACACCAAACAAGGCTGTTAAGGCTGATCTGACTATCGCAGTTTCACAGTCACTCGGTTTCGGTGGTCATAATGGTGCCGTGGCATTAAGACCAATTAAGTAAATTATTGAAAATCATATAGCTATGACAAGAGAAGAATTAAAAAACTATTTACCTCACCGCGAGCCTATGTTGCTCATCGACGAGATTGACATTGACGACCAGCATGTCGCTCATTCGAAATATCACGTCAAAGGCGATGAGTTTTTCCTCCAGGGACACTTCCCGGGCAACCCAGTGGTGCCAGGCGTCATCCTCTGCGAGATTATGGCCCAGAGTTGCGCTCTTCTCATGAAGGAAGACCTTCCTGGTAAGTTGACATTCTACACAGGCATCAACAACGTGCGTTTCAAAAACCAGGTTCTCCCGGGTGATACCGTGGAAGTGGACGCTGTTTTGACTGCACACCGCGCCAATATCTATTTCTGCGACGCCAAATTGAGTGTCGGAGGAAAACAGTGCGTCAGCGGAAGCCTGTCATTTGCTCTCGTTCCAAGAACAGAAAAATAATTTTTATATAATGAAGAAAGAATTTCAAATAGTTGTGTTGGCAAAACAGGTGCCTGATACCAAGAATGTTGGTAAGGACGCCATGAATGCCGACGGCACCATCAACCGCGCGGCTCTTCCTGCCATCTTCAATCCAGATGACATGAAAGCACTCGAGATGGCTCTGATGTGCCGTGATATTATCAAGAAAGAAAACGTTGACGTCAAAGTGACTGTCATCACTATGGGACCTCCACGCGCCAATGAGATCATCCGCGAGGCTTTATATCGTGGTGCAGACGATGGTTTTGTGGTCAGTGACAAACGTTTCGCAGGTTCAGACACCTTGGCTACATCATACGCTTTGTCGATGGCAATCAAGAAGTTAGGCCATTATGACATCGTCTTTACAGGACGTCAGGCTATCGATGGCGACACCGCACAGGTGGGACCACAGACAGCTGAGAAACTCGGCGTGCCACAAATCACATACGCTGATGAGATCATTGCGGCATCGACAGACGCAATCCGTCTTAAGAGAGTGCTTCAGCATGGCATCGAGGTCGTAGAAACCAAGCTTCCATCGCTCGTGACAGTTCACGGCAATGCTAAAGACTGCCGCTCACGCCACGCACATCTTGTAATCAAGAAGAAAAACACTGAAATCCCAATGTTGACAGCTGACGATCTAAATCCTGACTTTGAGAGATTGGGTCTGAAAGGATCGCCGACAAAGGTGAAAAACATTGAGAACGTTGTTCTCGCAAAGAAAGAAAGCATAGCAATCAGCAGCGATGACGAGGGAATCAAAGGATTAGTTGAGGACCTCACCGCAGCTCATATTTTCTAATACTTAACAAACTAATTAACAAATCATTAACATTAAAAATCTTAAAATCATGGATACAAAAGCAAAAATCACTGAAATTATCGTTAACAAACTGAATTGCGACCCAGCACAAGTTACAGAAGACGCAGGTTTCGTCACAACATTAGGCGCTGACTCATTGGATATCGTTGAGCTTATCATGGACATTGAGCGCGAGTTCGAAATCACCATACCGGATAACATGACAGAGAAGATCGTCACTGTGGGTGATGCAATCAAAGTTGTTGAAGAAATCAAGGCAAAATAATGAATAACATTATTGTTTATTGCGAAGTAAAAGACGACGGCAAGATCGCTGATGTGAGTTTGGAGCTCTGTTCCAAGGCTCGTCACTTGGCCGACCGACTCAACGTGAATGTTGAGGCTGCCCTCATTGGCAACAATCTCAAAGGTCTTGAGAACGAATTGTTTACGCACGGCGTGAACACCGTTTTCTGCCTCGAGGATGCTCGTCTGTCATTCTATCAGACGTTGCCACATTTCAGTGTTATGACCAAGCTCATCGAGCGTGAGAAACCGTATTCAGTGCTCTTTGGAGCAACTCCTGTCGGCCGTGACCTCGGTCCGAGAGTGGCGTCATATCTCCGTTGCGGTCTCACAGCTGACTGCACGGCTCTCGACATCGACGAAAACGGCAATCTGATGCAGATTCGTCCGGCTTTCGGCGGTAACATCATCGCTACAATCATCTGCCCGGATGTCCGTCCACAGATGGCTACAGTGCGTGAAGGTGTCATGAAGCAGGAAGTGTTTGAGAAACAGGCAAATACATCAGTCGTGAAACTCAACGCAGCTGAATTCTTGAATGACGCCGATTTCGTGGTTAAAATCATCGAGCGTAAGCTTGAAGAGAAGAAAATCGACATCAAAGGCGCTCCAATCATCGTTTCAGGCGGTTACGGCATGGGTTCTAAGGAGAACTTCAAGTTGTTGCACGAACTCGCAGGTCTTCTCGGTGGTGAAGTAGGTGCCACACGTGCCGCTGTTGACGCAGGTTTTGCAGAGCCGGAACGTCAAGTGGGCCAGACAGGTGTCACGGTGCGTCCGAAAGTGTACATCGCTTGCGGTATCTCAGGCGCGGTGCAGCACCGTTCAGGTATGGAGCAGTCAGCGTTGATTATCTCAATCAACACCGACCCGCACGCTCCGATCAACTCTATCGCAGACTACGTCATCACTGGTGATGCCGCAGATGTTGTGTCGAAGATGATAAAATATTGTAAATCAAATAGTAAGAAATAATGAACTTTTATCAAGATAATAAAAGCCTCGCTTTCTATCTGAACCATCCTAAGATGGAAGAGATTGTCCGCATGAAGGAAAACGACTTCGTGGATGCGGAGAACGATGAGCTGGCACCAAAGAACGTGGAAGACGCTATCGACAACTACGATAAGGTGTTGGATATCGTTGGTGAGCTTTGTGGTGACGTTCTCGACCCGAATGCTGAGGCTGTTGATATTGAAGGTCCGAAAATCGTTGACAACGCTATCGTTTATGCAAAAGGCACACAGCGGAACCACGAGGCCATGCGTGACGCCGGTCTTTATGGAATGGCATTGCCGCGCAAATATAACGGACTTAACTTCTCATACGTGCCTTACGTGATGGCAGCTGAGATGGTTTCTCGTGCTGACGCAGGTTTCGCTAATATCTGGGGCTTGCAGGACTGCGCCGAGACAATATTGAAATTCGCTGACGACACTATCAAAGACGAATTTCTGCCACGTATCTACAAAGGCGACACATGCTCTATGGACCTCACAGAGCCTGATGCAGGTTCCGACCTTCAGTCAGTGCAGCTGAAAGCCACATTTGATGAGAAGGCTAACTGCTGGAGACTCAACGGTGTGAAACGTTTTATCACCAATGGTGACGCAGACATCAAGTTAGTGCTCGCACGTTCTGAAGAAGGCAGCACCGACGGTCGTGGTCTTTCACTTTTCGTCTACGACAGAAAAGAGAAGGCTGTGACGGTGAGAAGAATTGAAAATAAGATGGGTATCCACGGCTCACCGACAGCGGAGTTGGTGTTTAACAACGCTCCTGCGAAGCTTATCGGCGACCGTAAGATGGGACTTATCAAATACGTCATGTCATTGATGAACGGCGCACGTTTAGGCGTTGGCGCTCAGTCAGTGGGACTTGCGGAGGCAGCAGTGCGTGACGCAGAGGAATACGCCGACCAGCGTGAACAGTTTGGCAAGAAGATCAGAGAGTTTGTCGCTGTTCAGGACATCCTCGATTTGATGCGTGCCAAGACTGACGCAGCTCGCTCATTGCTTTATGAGACAGCACGTTACGTTGAGACAAACAAGAAGATTGCCGATATGTTGACACCAGTGTTGAAGATGTTCGCCAGCGAGTGGGCAAACCAGATCGCTTATGACGACATCCAGATTCACGGCGGTTCAGGCTTCATGAAGGAATACAAATGCGAACGTCTCTATCGTGACGCACGTATTTTGACAATCTATGAAGGAACATCACAACTTCAGGTCGTGGCAGCGGCACGTTTCTTAGGCAATGGCGCTTATTTGAAGTACATAGCTGACCTCGATAACTTCGAATATTCTGAGGAATTACTGCCATTAAGCGACAAGCTTCGTGCCATGACAGAAAAATATAAAGAAATTTTTGACCTTTCGGGCAATAAAGAGACCCACCACAGACGTTTAGTAGAAGCGGTAGGTTATATCATCATGGGTTACTTGATGCTTCAGGACACCACCCGTTGCGCAGATTTCAGAAAATCATGCGAAAATATTATAAAATTAGGTCAAGGAGAAATTGCAAAAACTTACGAATATGTTAAAGAATAGAACAGCTATCATCACCGGTGCCGCAAGAGGTATCGGCAAGGCTATCGCAAAGCGTTTCGCTATGGAAGGCTGCAATATTGCGATTACCGATATTAACGAAGAAAACATTAAAGCAACAGTCGCAGAACTCAGTGAGCTCGGCACAACAGTGAAGGGTTACGTGTCAAACGCAGCAGATTTCGCTGATGTTGAGAAAACTGTCAATCAGATTATGGCCGATTTCGGTCGCATTGACATCCTCGTCAACAACGCCGGTATCACCAAGGACGGCTTGATGCTTCGTATGACAGAGGCACAATGGGATGCGGTTCTTACAGTGAACCTGAAGTCAGCATTCAACTACATCCATGCTGTGTTGCCAATCATGGCACGTCAGAAGGGTGGAAGCATCATCAATATGGCTAGCGTCGTCGGTGTGAGCGGTAACGCAGGTCAGGCAAACTACTCTGCATCGAAGGCTGGTTTGATCGGTCTCGCCAAGTCAATCGCCAAGGAGATGGGTAGCCGTGGCATCCGTGCTAACTGCATCGCTCCAGGTTACATCGAGAGCGACATGACAAAAGCTCTTCCAGAAGAAGTGAGAAAAGAATGGGCAACCAAGATTCCGTTGAGAAGAGGTGGTACACCGGAAGACGTCGCAAACGTGGCGTTGTTCCTCGCATCAGACCTCTCCAGCTATGTCACCGGTCAGGTGATTAACTGCTGCGGCGGTATGCAGTGCTAAAAGTTAACAGTTTGAAGTTAATAGTTAGTAGTTAATATAGATTTTGTTTGTAGAGACGATGTTTTTATCGTCTCTACTTTTTTTATGGAATTGGATGCCAAATTTTACCAGATGAAGAATCGCTGTCAGCACCTGTGACTGATTTCAGCACGTTGATTTCATTGCGGCTTCGGAGCAATCCGAGGAAAGCGAAAACCAAAGCTTCTTTATAGTCGATGATGTCGGTTGAAGGCACAACGACATGGTGGCTTGTATGAGCCTGAATGCGCTCCACTAGGAAGTTGTTTTTCGCACCGCCACCGGTAATCAATAATTTTTCAGATGATTGATTTTCAATAGAATCTGCTATCTGAATTGCGATATGTTCAACAAATGTCGCCATCATGTTTGCGATATCATGGCGGTTTCCCAATAACGGTTTTATATTTTCCTCAAAGAATTCACGACCCAATGATTTTGGATACTTTTCTGAATAGAAAGGATGTGAATTGAGGATCGTTAACAATTGGTTGTCAATTGTGCCTGAGCGTGCTATGATGCCATCTTTGTCAAATGGCATATTCAATTTGTTTGATAAGAAATTCAGTGCCTGGTTTGCGATACAGATATCGTATGCAATGCGTTGACAGTCAACGTCGTATGAAACGTTTGCGATGCCGCCTATGTTGAGGCAGATAGGGTAGTCGCAGAACAATAATTTGTCGCCAATAGGCACCAAAGGCGCACCCTGACCGCCTTTTAGCACATCTTCAGTTCGGAAATCGTTGATGACGGTTATTCCACATTTGTCGGCAAGTGCCTGACCGTCACCGATTTGTAATGTGTAATGCTCTTGCGGCTTGTGAAAAATCGTGTGACCGTGTGATGCTACAATTTCTGGTTTTAAATGGAGTTTGTCAATAAAAGATTTAGTGACCTTGCCTAAAAATGCACCATATTGATAATCAATGTTTTTCAATTGATTCTGGTCATAATAAAAAGCATCGGACAACTTGTGTTTCCATTCATCATCGTAGTCGAAATTATCTTTTGCCACGATTTCAAAATGCCAACAGCCGTCGTGCCAAAAATCTACATCAACGAGGTCGATGCCGTCGAGCGAGCTGCCCGACATGAGTCCGATAATGTTGTGTTTTTCAATCATTTACAACGAATCGATGATTTTGTTGAGATGGATCCCGTTGGAGCCTTTCACTAGGATGTCGTAGCCTTTAATAGGATTAAGTGTAATATACCTTATCAGGTTATCAACATCGTTTACTCTGAAGTATGTTGAATTTGTAGCGACTTTTGCAAATTCCGGACCCACGAGAAACACAAGTTGGAAATTGAGCTCTTTCAAAAGGTCGATTATGGCTTTATGTTCTTTTTCTGATTCTTCTCCCAGTTCAAGCATGTCGCCTAAAATCAATACGTTTTTATCGCAGCAGATGTTTCTGAAGTTACTGATGGCGTGGCTCATGCTGGTAGGGTTGGCGTTGTATGCATCCATCACAACTCTGTTCTTGCCAGTTTCGATGACCTGTGAACGGTTGTTGGTAGGGCAGTAGCTTGACAATGCATCGATTATGTCGTTTTCTGCCACTTTGAAATACGTTCCTATGCAGATGGCAGCCATCACATTTTCGAAGTTATAGTCGCCAACTAGTTGAGTGTCAATGATATGACCATTCCATTCAACAGAGAGATAAGGATTTGCTGAATGCATTTTGCCTTTGACATCAGCTTCAGTGGTTGTGCCGTATGTCACCTTATTAATATTATGTGCGAGATCCATCAGAAGGTCGTTGTCCTTGTTGACAAACAGCAATCCATTATGTGCTTCGATGTATTGATACATCTCGTTTTTAGTCTTGATGACACCTTCGTAGCCACCAAAGTCTCTCAGATGAGCGCGTCCAATATTAGTGATTATGCCGTAGTTAGGTTCACCGATACCAGTCAACTCGTTAATGTCGCCTGGGTGACTTGCGCCCATTTCAACGACTGCCAATTCCGTGCCTGGTTTGATTCTCAGCAAGGTGAGAGGTACTCCAAGTTGGTTGTTGAAGTTGCCTTGTGTGAAAATGATGTTGTATTTTTTGCATAAAACAGCCGACACGAGTTCTTTTGTTGTGGTCTTTCCGTTTGTGCCGGTAATGCCTATGATTGGTAGTCCGAGTTGTTCTCTATGATATTTCGCCAGCTCCTGAAGACATTTTAAGCTGTCTTCAACAACAAACAGTCTTTCGTGTTTTGGAAGATCTTTCCTATCGGCGATTACACCTGCCGCGATACCTTCTTCCGCGACTTTCAAAGCGAAGTCGTTGCCGTCGAAATGTTCGCCTTTTAAAGCCACGAAGATGCAGTCTTTACTGATGTTACGACTGTCGGTGGTGATGGTGTAGGCTTTTTTGTAAAGCTCGTATATTGTCTCAATCATAATGAATTGGTTTTATGATATAAAAAAAGCCGTCGTAAGTGACGGCTCTTTATTCTTTAATGTCAAATTAATAATTGAATGCTGGTCGTCCAATCATGTTCATTGCACATCTGAAACCTACTGTTGCAGATGTCTGGTCTTCCTGCATATAACGACGTACTGAAGGGCTTAAGTAATATGGACCGTCTGCCCATGAGCCGCCTTTGTAAACGCGTGCATTATCGTTGATCAAAGTTGTCTCGCCGTATTTATACATTTGTTCTGTGTAGTCACTTTGAGGTTTATCATCTTTACTACCTCCGATGATATTGTTTGACATAAAATCGCCGTCGTTATAGTTTGCGCTGAAACTATCCGGATGGATGCGACCAGATTTCGAATACAGAGTGTCTAATTTAGGATCCCACATATTACCACGAACAGGGTTGATGTCGAAGAAATCGTGGAATGATAACGGACGATAGATATCGAACACCCATTCTGACACGTTACCTGCCATGTTGTAAAGACCGAAGTCGTTAGGATAATATGAATTTACTGGTGAAGGGAATGTGTATCCGTCGTTCAAGCCACCAGCGTTACCCATATAATCACCTTTGCCTCTTTTGAAGTTGGCGATGAAATTGCCTTGACCTTCGCCTTCAGGAATTCTCAAGCCTGCAGAGTTCCAAGGATATGTTCTGCGCTCGATTGTACGACCGTCGACTGTGGTTCCGATGAGACCCAGAGCGGCGTATTCCCATTCAGCTTCCGTTGGGAGACGATATTTTGGAAGGATGATACCGTCTTCTTGAATAACGTGGCGTGTAGATTCGCCCAATGATGGGTCCAACTCCATGAAACCGTTTTCAACTTGACCTGTATATTCTCCTGCTAGATATGCATCTGTGCTGAAGTTGTTCTGCATGTTTTGATCCGGATCGTAGAATATGACACCAGCTTCAATGAGCAAAATCTCATTGACACGGTCTGTACGCCATAATGCATAGTTTGCAGCCTGTTTCCAAGACACACCGACAACAGGATAGTCGCGGTAGGCAGGGTGACGGAAATACACATCAATCATTGGCTCATTGTATGACAATGATCTGCGCCATACTAAAGTATCAGGAAGAGCGTCCTTGACAACTTGAGGTTCGTCTTTTGCATAAACGTGATTCATCCAATAAACGTACTCGAGATAATCAAGGTTGCTAACCTCAGTCTGATCCATATAGAAAGAAGACACAGTTACCTGACGTGGAGTGTTGTTCCATTCATAATACACGTTGTCTTCAGTGGCTCCCATGGTAAATGTTCCACCTTCAATTGGAACGAGACCAGGACCGACCTCTTGTTCTTGCTGCTCTGGGAAGAAGAAGAAACTCTCGTTTGGGTCGTTGTATTTCCAACCGGTAGTTCTTGATCTTTCTGCTTTATTGAAGCAAGACTGTAATAACAAACCGCAACAAATAATAGCCAAAACTGCGCTGAATCTGAACTTTTTATGCATTTTATACAAATTTTATTTCTTATCTGTTTAACTCAAAACCATAGAAATTATTGTGTATTCTCGACAAAAAATAGATTTTCCGTCAAGACACAATTTTCAAACTGCAATTATACGACTTTTTTCCGAAAGAAATGTATTTTTTTTTATTTTTTTTGAAATTGTTTTCAACAATAATATTTTACGAAACACGTTGATATAATTGAAATTAATTGTATCTTTGCAAATTATATATTTGTATGTTTGATATTATACGCTATAGAAAAGCTTTTTTAACGCTTTGTTTTTGCTTCTTTGCATTGAATATCAATGCTTTGGCTGGTAATTCATTGCTGAGTGAGGGCGCTTGGTACAAGATGTCGATATCCTCGACGGGAATGTATAAACTCACATATTCCGACTTGTCGTCGATGGGAGTTGATGTCGCTAACATAAATCCGAAGAATATCAGGTTGTTCCACAATGGCGGCGGAGTGTTGCCAAAAATTAATAAAGATTATTATCCGGATGACCTTTATGAGATTCCTGTTTATGTATCGGGTGAGGAAGACGGTGTGTTCAATCAGAATGACTACATTCTTTTTTATGCCAGAGGATCAGTCGTTTGGAAGTACGATAAATCGAGAAGGTTTTATAACCATGTGAAAAATCCTTATACCGATTATACCTATGTTTTCATGACGATCGGTGATGTGGAGGGCAGGAGAATCCAATATGAGGATATTCCGGAAGGTGCCTCGACAACACGAGTTAGCGATTTTATCGATTACAAGGTGAAAGACGTTGATGAGACAAACATCAACAATATGGGCTGTACTTGGTTTTTTGACAAGTTCGACATCACTTTGCAGAGGGATTATGAGTTCGGTTTTGATAATTTAAACAAGTCAAGAGAGGTGAGGATGAGAGTATCGATGGCTTCAAAAAACAGCTCCTCGGCATCTATGTCGTTGAAATACAATAATAAAGTATTATATACGAAGAACTTTCCGAATTCCTCAACATATGTTTATGCAAGTTGGGATACGTTGTGTTTGGCGAAATTCACCCCTACAGGCAGTCCGATAAAGATTAATGCCACATACAACAGGACGGCTACTTCGTCGGTGGCATGGATGGATTTTATATCTGTCAATGCCTGGTGTAATCTGGTTATGAGCGGTGACGTGCTGTATTTCAGAAATCCGGAATGTGATGTCGCGAAAGATGTTTATGAATACAGACTGCAGAATGCATCTAACTCTGTTAAGGTTTGGAACGTCACCGACCCGATAAACCCGACGATGATGAGCACCACGATGTCTTCGTCGATACTGTCTTTTAAGGTTAACGGAGATGTTAACAATCAGTTTGTGGCATTTAACGGCAACAGCTTCAGTAAGCCGACATTTGTGGGAGTTGTGGCAAATCAGAACCTTCATGCTAAAAAAGACATTGATTATCTGATAATTACGCATCCGAAATTTCAGACACAGGCGGAGCGTTTGAGAGATATCCATTCGCAATTGGATGATTTGGTGATCGACATTGTGCAGCCGCAATATATCTATAATGAATTCTCGTGCGGAGCTCAGGATTTGGCAGGTATCCGCAATTTTATCAAAATGCTTTATAATAACAGCAGCGATGAGCATAGATTAAAATATGTGCTTTTGTTTGGCGATGCGTCGTATAACTATAAAGACCCTGAAGTGTGTCTGATTCCAACTTGGGAGTCGTTTAACAGTTGCGTGATTACAAGTTCGGTTGTGACTGATGATTTCTTTGTATGCCTTGATGACGAAGACGGTAAGATGGAGGATGGCAATTCGATTATTGATTTGGCTATTGGCCGAATGCCGGTATCCACCACAGATCAGGCTAACGATGTCTTGGACAAGATAGAGGAATATATTGCCAAAGATGCGAAGACAATGAGAAATTGGCGTAAAGTCATAACTCTGATTTGCGATGATGAGTCGTCGGATTTTATCCGCAACTCTGAAAAAATTGCAGATTCCGTCGCATATTGGGGTGGCGATGTTATTGTCGACAAGATTTATCTTGATGCATTTAACCAGGTGGCAACATCGAGCGGACAACGTTGTCCGGAAATCAATGAGGCAATCACAAACAGAATCGAAAAAGGCACTCTGGTTGTCAATTATAATGGTCACGGAGGAGAGATCGGATGGGGTGATGAAAGGATACTGACGATGGATGACATCAACTCTTGGGATAACATGCCGATGTTTCCGCTTTTTGTGACTGCTACGTGTGAATTCAGCCGCTTTGACGACCATACAAGGACATCGGCTGGAGAGATAGTGTTTACTAACAAAAGAGGTGGCGCGATTGCAATGATTACAACGGCGCGAACTACTCATTCAAGCGGTCCTATTCTCACCAGAACATATCGTAGAATGTTCCGGATGAACAATGGTGAATATCCTACCATGGGTGAAATTTTATATAGCTCAAAGCAGGATAAAGGTAATGATACAAAGGTGTTTGTGCTATTCGGTGATCCGGCTCTGCGTCTGGCATATCCTAAAAACAATGTTGTTTTGACAAAGATTAACGGTAAGCCAGTTGCAGCTCCGACTGATACATTATCTCATAATGATACCATTAAAGCATTGAGTACTATAGAGTTGTGTGGAGAAGTCAGGGATAATTTCGGAGAGCTGATGAGCGATTTTAACGGAATTGTGCAGGTGTCGGTATATGACAAGGAGAACACGTACCGCACAAAAGGAGACAAGGACTTCCCGAAAGTGACTTTCCAGTTGCGCAACAGCATGTTGTTTGATGGCAAGGCTAAAGTGGAATCAGGAACTTTTAGTGTTAGATTCACTGTTCCAAAAGATATCAATTACAGTTATGGAAAAGGTCTGATAAGCTTCTATGCCACTGATTATGAGACGGATGCGAACGGTTCGTATGGAAATGTCATTGTCGGAGGTTATGACAATACCGCTATCCCAGATGTGGATGGTCCTGAGGCAAGAGCTTTTATTGATGACACCTTATTCGTAAGCGGCGGCATGACTAATGAAAACCCTCTGTTTTATGCGTTTGTGAGAGATAAAAACGGAATAAATACCACTGGAATCGGCATCGGACATGATATTACTGTGACTATTACTGGAGCCACAAACAAATCATACACTTTGAACTCATTCTATGAGGCTCCTGTCAATGCAAATGATTATGGCTCAATAGCATACCATTTGTATGGACTTAATGAAGGTGACCATCATCTGGTGTTTAGAGTTTGGGATATTTATAACAATTCGACATCTGTCGCACTTGATTTCACTGTGGTGAAGAGCGGAAATATGACCGTGAAGAATGTCTATAACGCTCCAAACCCGATGACATCGTACACGAAATTCATGTTCGAGCATAATCAAAGTGGATATGTCGACATCACAATAAATATTTACAATATCAATGGTCAACTGGTGAAGACAATCCACGACAGCCGTTATGGCAGTTCGACAAGAATTGAGCCTATTTACTGGGATGGCAGATCGGACAGTGGCGCGGCGCTGCCTTCGGGTGTTTATGTTTATAATGTGATAATGACAAACGATAATAACGAGACGCAGACGGGCTACTCGAAATTGGTAATTGCAAGATGACAAATCGTTTACTTAAAATATTTTTTCTGCTAGCATTCGCATCATGTGTGGATATCGCTTTGGCGCAGGATTATACCGATAATTCGGTGCTTAGCGAAGGCACTATATATAAAGTAGGTGTGGTCGAGGATGGAATGTATCGGATTTCTTTTGCAGACATGGCTGCGGCAGGTATAGATGTCAATGCTCTAAATCCTAATAAAATCAGTCTGTTTAGCAATGTTCCGGGCATGCTGGGTGAGGATAACAGTTCTTCTAGTTACGATGACCTTTCGGAGATTGGCATCATCGTCGATGAAGATGGGGTGGTGTTTTACGGACAGAGTCCTGTGACTTGGGTTTTTAATGGTAATTCTTATACATATAACACCAATTATTATTCCGATACGTCGTTTTATTTCTTGAAAATTGACAATCGGCAGGATGGAAAGAGAATGACTGTGAAAGAACAGTCAAGTGGTACGGTTTCTGAGGTGGTTACGACATTTCTTGACAAGCAATATCACGAGACAGATCTCCATAATTATTATCACAGAGGCAGAAAGTGGTATGGCGAGACGGCTGATGGCGAGAATACATCGGTAACGATACCTTTTGTCTTTAAAAATGCGGATTTGACAAAACCGGGATATTTTCAGACGAGATTTATCGGCGCATCAAAGACGGAGAATTTCAAGGTGATGTTCAAGATTAACGATAATCAGGTGGGAAGTGTCGTGGATATCAAGAAAGTGGGCGATTACAGTTTCGGAGTTGAAAAGGATTTGGTGTCAAGTTTTAGGGTGAGAGATGAAGAACTTGACGTGACGATGCAGCTGATTGCCGTTAACTCCACAACTTTTGCCGGTCTGGATTATGTCAGTTTGAATATTTGGCGTTCATTGACTTATGTTGATGAACAGCTGCAGTTCCCAGTGTTGGTAACCGATGACTCGGATCTCAAGCTTGTGACTATTGATAACATCTCGCAAGATATGACGGTTGTTGACGTTACAGAGCCGTTATCACCAAAGATTCAGGATTTTGATATTGTTGACGGAAATATTCAATATGCGGTTAGCGGTGAATTATCTGGTTCTTATGTGCTTTATAAAGAATCGGATTTGAAGAGTGTTCAATCGATTAAGCAGATCGGAAACCAGAATGTGCATTCCGTTTTTTATGCTGACATGCTTATTATCACGCATAAGGTTTTTGCGGAGCAGGCGGAAGAGCTGAAGGCATTTCATGAGGAAGAAGACGGCTTGGTGAGCGAGATCGTTTTTGTGGACGAGATATATAACGAGTTCTCATCAGGAGCGCAGGATATAACAGCAATCAGGAACTTTATCAGAATGGTTTACAAAAGGTCTCCTGATTTAAAATACGTGCTTTTGTTGGGTCGAGGGAGTAACGATTACAAAAATGTCGAAGGTTACGATAACAATTTTGTGCCTCCATACGAGTCTATTACTGTTGTGAACGAGATAAACGCTTATGTTACAGACGATTACTACGGATTGATGGACGATGGTGAAGGAGAAGATTGTTCGGGTCAGATGGATCTGGGCGTGGGCAGAATACCTGTTGTGGATGCTGATGAGGCTGAGATTGTCGTAAAAAAGATTAAAGGTTATGTCAATTCTGTGAAAAATATGGGCGGATGGCGTAACAATGTTTTGCTGTTTGCCGATGATAACAAAGAGTATTCCAAGGGATGTGACGCTCTTGGTGATATAGTTAATTCGTTGAAACCGGTATTTAATGTCGACAAGGTGTATTCCGACGCATATATTCGTCAGAAAATGTCTTCAGGCGCTTATTATTATCCGGAAGTTACATCTTCAATTCTTGATAAATTTGATGAAGGTATCATGTTGATGAATTATTATGGTCATGGTGGCGTGAAGGGCTTGAGTAATTCTAATTTATTGAGAATCACCGATATCGACAAGATGAATAATCGTTATCGTTTGCCGTTTGTTTCTACAGGTACCTGTGAATTCAGTGCTTTCGACGATGCGTCGTTTATTTCGGCAGGTGAGATAATGTTTAAGATGGAAAATGGTGGCGCAATAGGTATGTATACGACAACACGACCTACCACATCCTTAATAAATACTAGGATTATCAAGAATCTGTACAGGAATATTTTTACAGATGACAATTTACGTACGTTGCGATTTGGTGATATTGTCAGGATGACCAAAGCTGCCAATGAGGCGAATACATCCAATTATCTTTCTTATGTGTTTTATGGAGATCCGGCATTGCGCTTCACATATCCGCAAAAGGACATTGTGATTGACAACATTATCGCGGGCAATTACATTGGAAACACAGCGATTGTGGCACCAATGGATTCGGTAACAGTTGTTGGGCATATCATCGCTGAAGATGGCGGTGTGGCTGAGGATTTTAATGGTGTTGTCTATCCAAAAATGTTTGATAATGAATCCACATATCACACGTTGAACAATTCTAACACCAGCGGAAATTATTATGAGTTCACGCTTTTCAACGATGTTGTTTATGAAGGTAAGGCATCGGTTGTAAATGGACGATTCTCATTTACTTATCTGGTGCCAAGATCAGTGAACAATCAGGATGGCATGGCTCGGTTGAGTTTGTATGCTGTTGATACTCTTAATGTTGCTGATGCAAATGGTTATGCGGATAATATAAAAGTGGGAGGGACGTCAGCTATTCCGATGGACAATGAAGGTCCTGAGATTAAGATGCATTGGGATGGGAAGTTGACGGCAACTATTCACGATCCGCAAGGGATATATCATTATAACACAACTCTTGGAAGAAATATGGTGTTGACAATAGAATCGGAAAATTCATGTAACACTATGATTGTCAATAAGTTTTTTGAGCAGACGGTTGACGATTATACCAGAGGAACGCTTTCTATGGAGCTGGATCTTCCGGAAGGACGTAATATTTTGACGTTAAAGGCCTGGGATACACATGATAACAGCAATTCGGCCTCAATAACCGTTGATATAGCGAGAATTAATGACAAAACACTGAAAAATGTATGCAATTATCCAAATCCGTTCAGTGACAGAACTTGTTTTACCGTTGAGTATGACAAATTATCTGTTACTGCTGATGTGGTGATTGATATTTATAATGTTGCTGGAAGTAAAGTTAATACATTGAATTACAATAATTTGACTACGCCATATCTGAAGATGGAGTGGGATGGGTGTGATAATGGCGGACGTCCGTTGCAAGCCGGCATATATTTATATAAGGTATATCTGACTGATTCGGAGGGCAATGAGTATAATACGACGCAAAGAATGATAATTTTGCGATAATATATACAATAAATAAAAAACATGTGCGTTAAAAGAAATAAATGTGTAATTTTGCAGAATAATTTTTAGGTATATGATAAAAAAATCATTTGTAATTTTATTGGGTCTTTTAATGGCAGGAGTCATTGCAAAAGGACAACAGGGTGTGGTTACGGGACAAGGTCTTGAGTACAATGTCATTCCGACAGCTGTTCCGTTTATGATGATAGCTCCAGACGCTCGTTCGGCTGGTATGGGTGATATCGGTGTTGCGACATCTCCAGATGTTTACTCGATGCATTGGAATCCTGCAAAGTATGCGTTTATTGAGGATGATTTGAGTGTTGGTCTTGCATACAGCCCATGGTTGAGAAAGCTTGTTCCGGATATGAACATAGCGTATCTCGCAATATCAAAACGTATGAGCGACAAGTCTACTATTGCCGGTTCGTTGAAGTATTTCTCACTCGGAGAGATTAATTTCCGTGGCAACGACAATGAGGATTTGGGTACATATTCGCCAAATGAGTTTGCTGTAGACCTGTGCTACTCGAGAAAACTTGGTGATTATCTGTCAGCGGCAGTGGCTGGTAGATTTATCTATTCGCATCTTACACAGGGTGTTACAAACTATTCAAGAGCAGCATGGTCAGTGGCGGCAGATGTTTCTGTCTACTATCAGAGACCGGTTTATTTCAGCAGCATCGACGGTGATTTCTCTTGGGGTGTTGCCATTACCAACATGGGTAGCAAGATGAGTTACACCAATGCCAATTCAAGAACAGACTTCGTGCCAACCAATTTACGTTTGGGTCCGTCATTGAAACTGAATATCGACGAGTATAACTCGATAGCTTTGTCAGTGGATATCAACAAATTGCTTGTTCCTACACCACCTATTTACAAGGTCGATTCAACAGGACACATTGTTATGGACGGTGACAAGTATGTGATTGAAAAAGGTATGGATCCTAATGTCTCTATGATTCAGGGTATGTTCCAGTCATTTTATGATGCTCCGGGTGGATTCAGCGAGGAGTTGAAAGAGTTTACTTGGAGTATAGGTGCTGAGTATTGGTACAATAAGGTGTTTGCCGTGCGTGCCGGTTATTTCCATGAGTCACAGATGAAGGGTAACCGTAAATATCTCACCTTCGGAGCAGGTTTGCGTTACAACGTGTTGGCAATAGACGTTTCATATCTTGTTCCTGTCAACAACAAAGCCAATTCAGGAACGAATCCGTTGGAGGGAACATTACGTTTCAACCTCGCATTCAACATCAACAAATGGGAAAAGAACACCAAGTTGGAGAAAGTTGATTGATGAGATAAGGAGTAAAGATTGAGAAATCGGGATGCGGCGACGCCGCATCCCGATTTTTTTTTGAAAAAGAGTTTGGTGTATTAAAAAATATACTATTTTTGCAGAACCAAAAACATAATAGAATTCCTGTTGTTTATATGTGAAGAATTACCGACGGTATTTTGCCGGCGGCTTGGATTTATTTATTAACAACATTAAAAAATTAAACATGAAAAAATCAAAATTTAAAATGAAAACCTTGGTGTTTTATTTGATTTTGGCGGCATTTCTGATAATGTCGCAGACGATGGAGGCCCAAAGTGGCAAATCAGATGGGTTTTTTACCAACAACAATGGCGGTTATGATGACCGTGACGCGAATTCGTATGCTTTGACAGGTAACGTTACCAACGACTCGTTTGGCAGTAGCGCTCCTATCGGTAGCGGGCTGTTGATAATGGTGGCCGCAGGATTGTTTTACGCAATTAAAACCAAGAGATATGAAAAAGATTAGTGTGACAATATTTGTAGTAGCATTGACATTGGGTTTGGTGCAATGCAGAAAAGGCTTTGAAGAAGTTATACCTTACAATAATAAGGCGGCTAATATCATACTTGATGTTGGCGATGGCTCAAAAACTGACGTCAATCCGTTGACTGGCAAGGTGACCTTTGTAGACGGCGACGAGATAATTGTCGCCAATGATGGAGTGTATGTTGGCAAACTGGTCTATGACGATGGTGTGTTTCGAGGGACTGTGACAGGTGCCAGTACTAGTGATTATTTGCATTTTTATCATTTGGGGAACAGGGCTACTGGTACATTGACTGAAGGCTCAAGCACGGGTTGTTCTGTGTCAGTCTCCGATCAGGTTGTTAGTCTTCCAGTCATCTCATACGCACATTCAACAGAACCATTCGATGGAGAAGGGACTTATACTGCGATACTTAATAATAAGTGCGCATTAGTGAAATTTGAGGTCTCAACATCTTCGAGATATGCTGGCGTATGTGTTAAGGGTATGAATAACACTGTGGTTGTTGATTTTTCAAAAAAAGATGCTGATGATGCGTTTTCTTATGAAAAATCTGGTGATGGGAATATTACCATGGCTCCGGGCAATGGAGAGAAATGGGTTATTCTGCTTCCACAAGATGAATTGTCGGAAGGGATGTCGGGATCGGCTTTTTCTGGACGATATGTTGGCAGTAGAGGAGCGGTTCCCGCAATACATTCAGATGATTATCTTGATGGCGGCATTAGTGTAACTGTTGATGAGCTGACATCACCGGAAGGTGCTTTGACTGGTGAGTTCACAATTAATAGTAATGGAGACAAGGTCTGTTTTTCGAAGAGTAATTTGAGATATGTAATCAATAGTAAAGAGTGGATGTTTTTTGATAACCAATATGGGGTTGTAACTACTACTAACATTTCTATTGGTAGTGAATATAGTAGTGCAAAAGTAGTTACTCACTTTGGATTTGGTACAAGTGGATATAATCATGGGGCAGAGCTATATGAGCCAATTAACACAACATATGCTAGTAATAAGTATTATGTGTATGGTGATGCTTGGCGTAATTTGAATGATGAATCGGGAATTGCTGATTGGGGTCAAAACGCCATCACCAACGGTATGAATGCTAACAGACAATGGCGCACGCTGACAAAAAATGAATGGCAATATTTGATAAGTGAAAGACCCAATGCGGCTAGCAAAATGGGTTACGCTACCGTCGTGTATAATACTTATTGTGGTGTAGTGCTTTTGCCTGACAATTGGACGGATCCATATGAAGACTGTTTTATCTCGGGGAATGGAAATGGTTTTACCACCAATGAATATAATTCTAGTCAGTGGCGACAGATGGAGGCGGCGGGAGCGGTGTTTTTACCTGCCGCTGGACGTCGTAGCAATACTAATATATTTGGTTCAAAGCTGTTTTCGGTGTATTGGTCTTCTACTATCAGCAATAGCGATAATATTTATACGATGTTTTTTGCAACAGAGGATCAGCCTAAAATTAGGACTGATGCGCGTTGTTATGGTTGTTTGGTGCGACTAGTGTGTGAGTAAGAATTTCTTGACACGGGTGTCTTTGCCTGATATTATTATGTAATAGACTCCTGTGTTCAGACTGCTGCAGTCGAGTTCGATTATGTCATCGTAAGAAATATTTGCACAGATGTTTATTTCTTGTCCTAAGGCATTGAGTAGCTTGATATTGCTGATGTCGGGTCCTTGGATGTGAACGATGCCTTGAGATGGGTTGGGGTAAACTTTATATTCGTTGTCAGAGAGTTCGTTAACGCTGATGCTATTGGTTACACGAATGTAGCTTTCGTAGCGATAATGGTTTTGTTTTGTGGCGACGACTTTTATGGTGTCTCCATCGTTGAGAAGGTTGGTGAAATGGAGTGTTATGGCGTCTCCATAAGATTTGCCGCGCGCGATCAGATTATTGTTGACTGAAAGAGCTATGTGAGCCCCTTCATCTGCGGTGATGGAGACATACATTGTTCTGGGGCTGACACTTTTCGGATGACTGACAATTAACTGTTGCGGTACTTCGGAATATAGCTGTAATAATGCGTCGCCGAAATAATGGAATAGGTTGTTTGTGAGAGGTTTTAGACTTGCATTATGAGGCAGTGATGAGTGCTGTAGGAAGTATTTTCCGTAGGCATTGGCGAAAGCAGGATATTGATAGTCGAAGCTTGGTGAGCCGTAATCTGGCATGAAGTCGGGGTAGAGGTAGTCGAAGAAGCCCCACACATAGGTGTCGTTGACATAGGAATAGGATAGCTGTGATGCTGCTATGATGCCCACGGCACCATTTGGTATGCGCAGGAAACGTTCTGCCAGACAGTCGCTGTTGCCGTATCCATAGCTAAAGTCGCCGGTTTGGCAGTTGGCCGACATGATGAACGACAACTTGTCGTTAGCGAGGTTGTTGACGATGCTGTTGCTGTAATAAGGCTCGCCCCATGTCTGGAATGTGCCGTGGTCGCGGTGGATGAGCAGATAAGAGCCGTTTTCAAGTGCCTGTGTTATATCATCTGCGTCGCCGCTCCAGTCGGTGAGATGCGACATGGTGGCTGGAATGTAACCCAGTCCGTCGGTGCCGAAGTAATCTAGCACGTCTTGTGTTTTTTGTCCTGTCGACCACACGGAGTCGGGAGTGCCAGCGTGTATGGCGTTGATGTGTATCACTTGTTTGCCGTGGTTTTCGAGGTATCCGGCGATCACTTCGGTGCAAAGCTGGAACCATCGTGAGCGTTGGTAGCCCATGGCTGTTGTCGGATGAGCGTAATAATACTCGTCAGAGTAGGGGTGGCGCTCGTATTCGAGTGTTTTCTGCACTATGAGTTGTGCCTCGCCGCCGCAGGCGGCGGGCATGCGAGCTATCACCATATCCGGAAGCCCGTCGTTGTCGAAATCTACAAGTTTGTTGTCGGCAAGATACGGTCCGAAGGCATGTCCCTCGGGATGGTCGTTGAGGGCATAAGAGGTGATGCCCTGTGTGGGGTCGGCAGCATAGTCGCCGAGCAGAAGCACAGCGGCTGGAGCGGGATTCCACTCCTCATAAGTATAAAGAAGAAACGCCTTCAAGGAGTCGGGGTGGTTGGAGCCGACTTCATCCATCGTCATCACTTTGGTGATTATTCCTTGGACCTCGCGGAAGTTGCGGAGCGTGTCGGCCCATTCTTTTATCGAGGGGTCGTTGGGGGTGATGATAAGATAGTCGCAGCCATCACGCCGCTCGCCGATTTCATCGGCTCGCGGCATATTGAAAAAGTCCGGAATCTGGGCAAAAACAGAGTTACTGATTGTTAAAACCAGTAACAAGAGTGATGCTATTTTTGCCAGTTTCTGCATGGTTTGTATGAGACTCCTCGCTGCGCTATGAATGACAGGGCAAAGATAATAAAAAAAGAGACAACTTTTATGCTGTCTCTTTTTTGTAACCTTAAATAATTATCAGGTACGGCTTCGCCGAATCAATACTCGTCAGATACTGTGAGCTTCTTTCTGCCTTTTGCGCGACGGGCTTTCAAAACCTTGCGACCGTTGGCAGTTGCCATTCTTTCTCTGAAACCGTGTTTGTTCTTGCGTCTTCTGTTCGATGGTTGAAATGTACGTTTCATTGCTTTATCTAATTTTTTATTTTTCTGACCTTAAAATTCGGACTGCAAAATTACATAAAAATTTTATACGTACAACATTTTTTTTGAAAAATTATTTTTCAGGTACATTTTTCAATGTTTCAACCAGGAATTCCCAGAATGGAGCCACTGATTCGATTAGCAAAGCCTCGTCTGGTGAGTGCGGGTGAACGAGTGTCGGACCGAACGAAATCATATCCCAGTTAGGATATTTTGCGCCGAGGATACCGCATTCGAGACCAGCGTGGATGACCATGACTTTAGGCTCCTTGCCGAATTTATCCTGATAAACTTTCTTCATTGTGGCGAGGATAGGGCTGTCGATGTTCGGTTTCCAGCCATGGTATGAGCCGCTTGACTCAGCTTTTGCACCGTGATCAGTCAAAACTTTGCGGATGTCGTCAGCAAGTTTGTCTTTGAGTTCGTCGACTAAGCCGCGCTGCAGTGAGCATGTGATGATTTTGCCGTCTTCAAGTTTCACGAGAGCGAGGTTCGATGATGTCTCGACAGTGCCTTCAAAGTCTTTCGACATTCCGATGACGCCGTTAGGATATTTTGCGATGGCTTCAAGCATGTTCTTGAAAGTCTTGTTGTCGATGACTTCTGCTGGCATCTCTGTTGTTTCCATTGAGATTGCTAGGTCTGGCTCTGTTTCAGAGAACTGTTCTTTGACAGCAGTGTTGTAGTCAGCGACAAATTTCTGCATCTTTTCTGCTTTGTCGGCTGGGACAACAACTGTTGCGAACGATTCTCTTGGGATTGCGTTGCGCAAGCTGCCACCGTTGATAGTCGCGAGACGCACGCCGAATTTTTGTGATGTCATGATTAATAAGGTGTTCATGATCTTGTTGGCGTTGCCTCTTCCGAGGTTGATGTCCATTCCTGAGTGACCACCTTTCAAACCTTTGACAATCAATTGGAAAGCTGTCATTCCGTCAGCCACTTTCTCCATTTTTGGAGTCCAGCAGCCGTTGGTGTCGATACCGCCAGCGCAGCCAACGTAGAGCTCGCCTTCAGTTTCTGAGTCCATGTTGAGGAGGATGTCGCCTTTCAGAACGCCCGGCTTGAGTTGGTTGGCACCTGTCATGCCTGTCTCTTCGTCGATGGTGAAAAGTCCTTCGATAGGACCGTGTTCGAGGTTCTTTGCTGCGAGGACACCCATTGCTGCTGCTGCGCCAAGACCGTCGTCAGCGCCGAGAGTGGTGCCTTTTGCGCGCACCCAGCCATTGTCGACGTAAGTCTCGATAGGGTCTTTCTCGAAGTCATGAACGGTGTCGGCGTTTTTCTGCGGCACCATGTCGAGGTGGGCCTGAAGGATGATACCCTTACGGTTCTCATAACCTGGAGTTGCAGGCTTGCGGATGATGACGTTGCCGGCTTCATCGACGATGGTTTCTAGACCGAGGTCTTCACCGAATTTCTTCATGAAAGCGATAACCTGAGCTTCCTTTTTTGAAGGACGCGGGATGCGTGTCAGGCTGTAGAAGTTTTCAAATACTTCTTTTGGTTGTAATTCGTTGATACTCATATTATTATATTTTAAATTATTTATGTTTTAACGGAATTTTTTTATCTTTTCATAGCCCCAGATATCTTCCCATATTTTGAGCGAATCTTCTATCTTCATGTCTTTGTTCGCTTCCATATTGCGTTGGACGAAGATACAATCTGAGATCTTGCAGCCGTTGCAGACGATGTCTTCGGCGAGAGCGTCACATGTAGGGGCTCCGCATACTCCGCAGTCTATTTGTGGTAGCATGCGTTCCAACTCCTTGATTTTGTTCATCTTTTCCAATGCCTTTGAGATGTCGGGGTCGAGGCTGATGGAACGTGGCTCCACTTCGTCGACGCTGATGTTTTCCATCAGGTAGGCGTGTTCGTCTGCCACTTCTTGGGCACGTGTCAGCTCGCCGCGGCGTTCTTTGCCAGCGACGTAGCGGGCGCGGTTAAACATTCTCTCGCAGGTCAAGAAGCGGTTGTTGTATGTCAGGATTCCGCCAGGACAGCTCTGGTCGCAAGCACGAAGCTCGAGGAAGTCGACATCTTCAACCTCTTCATTTTCAACCTTTTCCAAAAACTCAATCACGTTGTTGATGCCGTCTATTGACAAAGAATGCTCGGCAATGGAGAGTCTTCTTTCACCATTTGTCAAAGAAGTCAGGATACTGTCAGATGTGAGCTGTGCGAAAGGTAGTTTCACCTCTTTATAATCGTGGCCTTGTTCTTTTATCTTTTTGTAGACGCGGTTGTATAGCGAGTCCATGTTGATGACGCCGTCGACCCAAGAACGTTCTTCGCCTACAGGGCTTTTCACAGCGGCGATCTTAGCTGCGCAAGGCGTGACGTAAAACACTCCGATGTCGTCGTTGCTCCAGCCGTCTTTCTCAAGTTTGCGTTTGATATACATTGCAGTGATGTCGAGAGGTGCCTTGATAGGCATGATATTTTCAACTAATCCTGGGAATTTCACCTGAATCAGTCGGACGATGGCGGGACAGAATGACGATATGAGCGGCTTTGTGTTGCCCTCGCGCTCCATCTGGTTTTTCTTCTCGGTGTAGAGCGGTGTTGTTATCTCCGTCTCGATGACGTGTTGGAAGCCTAATTCGTTAAGGATGGCATAGATTCGCGACACGCTGATGTCGTCTTTGAACTGGCCTAGGAAGACCGCTGGGACAAGTGCGACTCTACATGGGTATTTGAATATTTCCTCGAAGTCGTCCTGTTTGACGAACACGGCTTTATGCGGACAGGCGATGAAGCATTCGCCGCAGTCGATGCAGCGGTTCTCGTTGATATGTGCCTTGCCGTCGCGCACGCGGATGGCCTCTGTGGGGCATACCCTCATGCAGTGCGAGCAGCCTTCGCAAACGTTTTCGTTTATCTGTAGTGCGTGAAAAAATGCCATAATCCTAATTTTTTAATTTTATGATAAGTTGACCTCCATTTCGACGGTTGTCCCTACACCTACTGTCGACTGCACGTTGAGGCGGTCGACGTTTTTCTTGATGTTAGGGAGTCCCATGCCGGCGCCGAATCCCATGTTGCGGACTTCAGGCGAGGCGGTGCTGTTGCCTTCCTGCATAGCCCAGTCGATGTCGGGGATGCCGGGGCCTTTATCGATGACACGAAGGAGAATCTTGCCAGCGTCGATGTCGGCGGTGACCACGCCGCCGTAGGCATGCGCGATAGCGTTGACTTCAGCCTCGTAGAGGGCGACAACGACGCGTTTCACTATCGACGGGTTCACGTTGAGCTGCTTCAGAGTCTTTTTTATTGAACTTGAAGCTGAGCCGGCGTTGACGAAATCTCCTTCAATTACTGTATATTCAAGATGCATGTTAATCAGTTTTCGTTAATGTTAATAAATCGGTTTTAGTCCGGCTTCCCAGAGGAGACCGCAGGCTTTGAACATCGAGTAGTCGCATTCCATGAGGACCATGCCCTCGTCTTCGGCGAGCTCGATCATTTCTTCTGTCGGTTTCTTCTTTCTGACGAACACGATGATGTCGAGGTTGCCCATCTCTGCGGTGCGGATAGTCTGCATGGTGCAGAGTCCGGTGACTATCATCGGGAAGTTGTCGCCTAAGGTCAGGATGTCGGACATCAGGTCGCTGGCGAAAGCTTTGTCCTGTTCCTCGTCGAGACGGTCCTGACCGCAAACCACCTTGGCGTTCAATACTTTAGCTATTTCAGATAATTTCATTTTATGTTTATTTTTTTTTTTTTTTTTGGTCGCCTTACGGCTCAAAATCTTACAAAAAATCTATTTAAAAATCTTAAAAAAATTCTTCCAAAAAACTTTTAACTCTTAACTTTAAACTTTTTAAACTACTCTAAACTCTACACTCTAAACTCTACACTCTAAACTCTACACTAAAAAGATTTCTCCACTCCGCTTCGCTGCGGTCGAAATGACGGGGGTTACTCATTATAATGAATTTCTTCCAAATTTTCTTGAATCATTTCTTTCAGGTATTTCATGATGTTGATGTCGTTCATTGACATCCCGTCGAGGGCTTCTTTTATCTCATCGGTGTCGAACACGAATTCGCCATCGTCGGTGATGTGTTTGTAGATGAAATGAATGTCTTCGTGTGCGGCGAACAGCATCACGAGGGTGCCAGAGAGGTCGCCCATTGGCGGACGGTCGATGTTGTCGTGCTGGAACCAGAAGTTGAGCACGGTGCCTTTGCCCACCTCGCTCTCGATCTTCATGCCGCCGCCGCAGTTCTCAGTGTTCATTTTAATGAGAGGTAACCCGAGGCCTACTTTTCGTGTGGTGCGCGATGTCGTCCAAGGGTCGGTGACCTTTGCAAGAAACTCTGGTGACATGCCTTTGCCGTTGTCCTTGATGGTGAAGGCGTAAATGTTGTCCTTCAGGCTGTCTTTGATGGTCAGCTCGACAAGGGTGGAGTTGGCTGCTGTGGAGTTCTCCATCAGGTCATATACATGTAATGCTAGTTCTTTCATCCGAATAAAAGTTGTAGTTTTTCTTTAGGTTCAGTGTCGATGTAGCGGCCGTCTTCGCCGTGGAGCGTCTTGCGGAACTCGTCGAAGGTGAGGTCGTACATGTAGAACACGCAATGCACTTCTCCGATGATATGCAGGAAATGTGCGTCGCTGCTCTTGGTGAACATGAACTTCTTCAAATATGCGAATTTCTTTAGAAAATCGGGCTTGGTGACGTGTTTTGAGATCTCGAGCGCGTCAGCTTTGAGGTCAGGCGGGATGAAACCCAGTTGCGACATCAGTGAGGACGCCGGTTTGTTGACATGTGCCGGCACAAATAGTCCTCCGATCTCATGCACCTTATCATAGAGCGTGTCGAGGTCGCAGTCGAGGGCAGACCACAGCAGCCAAGGCTCGTCGCCAACTATTTCCTCGTCTTTGTCGACGATGAGCTGGTAGCCGAATTTCTCTTCGTCGAGAGGGATGTGTGGCAGATGCTCGTCGAGGAACTCCTGAAACTTGTCGAGCTGCTCATCAGTCTCGAAGTAGGCGAGGGCATGAGCCTCCTCCTGAGTCGTAATCTCCACGCCTCCGATGACGAATACGCCCATCTCACGGCCAATCTGCTGCGTCACCTTAACCTGGCGGGTGCTGTTATGGTCGCAGATGGCAATCATATCGAGATGCAGCTTCTTCGCCTGTTCCACGATGGCAGCGGGCGACATGTAGATGTCACCGCACGGCGAGAGCACCGTGTGAATATGAAGATCGGCTCGATACGATTTCAGTTCCACTTTCTTCAGTTTGAAGTTTGAAGTTTGGAGTTTGAAGTTAACTTCACACTTCACACTCCAAACTTCAAACTATTATTTTAGAAGGTTATAAACTAAACCAGCGATTTCGAATGTCGGTAATGATGTCTGGAGGATCGGCAGTTCTTCCTCGTTAGCCTGGTTGATTGTGTCTTCGTTTGCGCCGAGGTCTTTGACGAGGATGATGCACGACATCTCTTTGAGCGATGCCACAGCCATCACGTTTTTATGAGTCTGAAGGGTGATCCAGATGTTGCCTTCCTGTGCGTTACCCATCACGTCGCTGAGGAGGTCGGAAATATAGCAGCCGTCGATTTCGCGGTCGAGGCCGTTTTTGCCTGCGAGGACCTTAAGTCCCAGTTTATCAACTAATTCTTGTACTTTCATTTTTGATTTTAATTGAAAATTTAATTAAGACTGCAAATTTAGGAAATAATAATGAGATTACAAAGAAAATTGAAAAAATTATTTTTCGAATAAAAATATCGCTAATTTTGCAACGTGAAAAAGAAATTCGAGATAATTGTTCCGGGAGGGGAGACCAAGGTGCTCCTTCAAACTTGCTGTGCGCCATGCTCGTCGGCGATAATTGAGTGCATGATGCAGCATGGCATTACACCTACTATATATTATAGCAATCCGAACATTTTCCCTTGGGATGAATATGAGATTCGAAAGAACGAATGCACTCGCTATGCCACCTCGCTCGGTTTGGAGATTGTGGATGACGACTACGACCACGAAAAATGGCATTCGGAGATGGTTGGTTTGGAAGACGAGCCTGAGAGGGGAGGACGCTGCCTTAAATGCTTCAAATACAGACTGTTACGTACTGCGAAATACGCTCATGAACACGGTTTTAAGGTGATAACCACGACCCTTGCCTCAAGCCGTTGGAAAAGCCTTGAACAAATCGAGGAAGCCGGAAATTTTGCCGCCTCATTTTATCCTGATGTGACGTTTTGGGCACAGAACTGGAGAAAAGGAGGGCTGAGTGAGCGAAGAATCCAGATTATCAAGGAGTATAACTTTTACAACCAGAGATATTGCGGCTGCGAGTTCTCTATGCGCGAAGCAAAATAATTTTTCCATTAATATTTTTTTATATAAAAAAGATTCGTATATTTGCCAAACGTTAAAATAGGTTGAAAATATTGAAGAAATATTCATAAATCATTCATTAACATAATTTTACGAAATATGGCAAAAGTAAAATCATTGGCAGAATTGAAGGCAATGAGAGAGAAATTACAGTCAAATCTCGACCTTCGTGAAAAGAGCAACAACCCTGACTCAATGGTTCAGGTGAAAGTCGCTATGGCAACTTGCGGTATCGCCGCCGGTGCAAAACAGGTGATGGAACACATGATGGAGAAAGCCGACCAGCTGAAACTCAGCGTCGTCTTCACTCAGACAGGCTGCATGGGCTACTGCCACGCAGAACCTACCATCGAGGTTAAAGTTCCTGGCAAAGACCCGATCGTCTTCGGTCACGTCGACAACAAACGCGCTGACGAGATCCTCGAGAAGTATGTCATGAACAACGAACTCGTTGAAGGCATCATCCCTGTGAACTATGAGAAAATCTAATCATTCATTCTAAATTGGAGGACTTTATATGACAAAAATCAAAACGCACGTGCTTTGCTGCGGTGGTACCGGATGTAAGGCATCTGCAAGTGATGAGATCATTGCAACCTTTGAAAAATTATTAAAGGAAAAAGGTTTGCAAGATGAAGTTCAGGTCATCAGAACAGGCTGCTTCGGCTTCTGCGAGAAGGGCCCTATCGTAAAGATGCTTCCTGACAACACATTCTACACTCAGGTAAAACCTGAAGATGTCGAGAAAATCATCAACGAGCACATCATCAAAGGTCGTAAGGTCACAGACCTTCTCTACCTCGATCCGGAAAACAAACAGCATGTCGCCGACTCAAAGCACATGGGTTTCTACAAGAAACAGCTCCGTATAGCTTTGCGTAACTGCGGTTTCATCAACCCAGAAGACATCGACGAATACATCTCACGCGGTGGTTATGAGGCTATCGCAAAGGTTCTCGGCGAGATGACACCTCAGCAGGTCATCGACGAGATCACCAAGTCAGGTCTCCGTGGCCGTGGTGGCGCGGGCTTCCCGACAGGTGTGAAATGGGGTCTCTGCGCAAAGAACCAGGCCGACCAGAAATACGTCATCTGCAACGCTGACGAAGGCGACCCGGGCGCGTTCATGGACCGTTCAATCATGGAAGGTGACCCGAACTCAATCATCGAGGCTATGGCTATCTGCGGATACGCTATCGGCGCAACAAAAGGTTTGGTCTACATCCGTGCTGAATACCCATTGGCAATCCACCGTTTGCAGGTTGCTATCGCTCAGGCTCGTGAATACGGTCTCCTCGGCGACGACATCCTCGGCAGCGGTTTCAACTTCGATATCGAGCTTCGCTACGGCGCCGGCGCATTCGTCTGNNNNACAGCTCTTATCCACTCAATGGAAGGTAAACGTGGTGAACCTACTTTGAAACCACCATTCCCGGCTGTTTCAGGTTACATGGCAAAACCATCTAACGTTAACAACGTTGAGACATTCGCAAATATCCCGATCATCATCACAAAGGGTGCCGACTGGTTCGCATCAATCGGTTCAGAGAAATCAAAAGGTACCAAGGTGTTCGCATTGGCAGGTCAGATCAACAACGTCGGTCTTATCGAGGTTCCTATGGGAACAACACTCCGCGACATCATCTACGAAATCGGTGGTGGTATCAAGGGTGGCCGTAAGTTCAAAGCTGTCCAGACCGGTGGTCCTTCAGGCGGCTGCTTGACAGAGAAACACCTCGACACAGCTATCGACTACGATTCATTGATGGCTGCTGGCTCAATGATGGGTTCAGGCGGTATGGTCGTCATGGACGACACATCATGTATGGTTGCTATCGCTAAGTTCTACCTCGAGTTCACATGCGAAGAGAGCTGCGGTAAATGCTCACCATGCCGTATCGGTAACAAGAGAATGCTCGAAATCCTCAACAAGATCACAGAAGGTAACGGAACAATGGACGACCTCCAGGAGCTCCGCAACCTCGCAGCTGTTATCAAAGACACAGCATTGTGCGGTCTTGGCCAGACATCACCTAACCCGGTATTGTCAACACTCGACAACTTCTGGGATGAATACGTTGAGCACGTCGTCGACAAGAAGTGCCGCGCTGGTGTCTGCAAGAAACTCATGAACTACGTCATCGACAAGGAAAAATGTATCGGCTGCGGCAAATGCGCCAAGAACTGCCCTGCAGAAGCCATCTCGAAGACCAACTACATCGCCGAAGGTCACAAGCTTC